>CAWGBL010000001.1:0-105807 GCA_963820815.1 uncultured Actinomycetota bacterium
TGACAAGTGATAGATGTAAAACACCCGCCCTTGCACGAAGCAGGCTCGTATCACGTATCACCTATCGCGTATCACGCCTTTGAAGCGCGCAGCTCCTCGAACGTGACCGGCTGGGTGGTCTGGTAGATCTCGGTCTTGCCGAGGTCCTGCGGGAAATCGTCCACCATGATGACCTGGCGGCGCAGCGTCTTCGCCCGCTCCATCGCGGCCTTCTCCTGCCTGCGTGATCACGCCCTTCGCGAGCGCCTCGTCGACGATCTGCGTCGGCGAAGCGGGCGGTGATCTGCCCGTGCTCGCGCGCCGCGCGGATCTTGGCGTCGACCGGCTCCGCCGCGATCACCGCGCGCAGCGCCGCTTCCAGCGCCGCGACCGGCTCGTTCGGGTCCTTCGGAATGTACACGCCGGCGGTCAGCCGCTCGCGCGCGGGGCCCGGGCTGCGAGCAGCAGGCCCACGACCTCGTGCCCGAGGCGGTCGCGCGGCGGCGCGAATTCGCGTCCGTACGGGATAGATGAACGGGAAGATCACGCCCGCGCATCGCCCAGGCGATGAAGCGGCTGGGGAAAGTTGTCGAACAGGCCGTAGAACGCCTCCTCGATGCGCGACGAGCGCGTCCTGCATCGCCCAGTGCAGCGAGCGGCAGGTCTTCCGCGGGCGCCCGTCGTCCTCGTAGCGCTTCAGCGCGGCCGAGGCGAGATAGAGATTGGACAGGATGTCGCCCAGCCGCGCCGACAGCCGCTCGCGGCGCTTCAGCGAGCCGCCCAGCACGAACATCGCAGACGTCCGCCGTCCACGCGAACGCGCGCCGACAGCCGCGTCAGCTGCTGGTAATAGCGGCGCGTGTGCGCGTCGCCCGGCGCGCTCACGAAGACGCGCGCGCGGTCAGCCCCATCCACAACGCGCGCGCCTTGTTCGACGCGACGAACGCCGACGTGGCCGAAGAACGCCGCGTCGAAATCGCGCAGCGCCTTGGCGCGGTCGGGCTCGCGCGTCGCGCAGCATCTCCTTCAGCACGTAGGGATGGCCGCGGATCGCGCCCTGGCCGAAGATGATCAGCGAGCGCGTCAGGATGTTGGCGCCCTCGACCGTGATCGCGATCGGCGTCTGCTGGTAGGCGCGCGCGAGGTAGTTGTTCGGCCCCATGCAGATGCCCTTGCCGGCGTGCACGTCCATCGCGTCGTTGATCACCTGCGCGCCCGCGCTCGGTCAGGTGGTACTTCACGATCGCGGACACCACCGACGGCTTCTCGCCGAGATCGATCGCGCCCGCGGTCATCACGCGCGCGGCATCCATGATGTAGGCGTTGCCGCCGATGCGCGCGATCGCTTCCTCCACGCCTTCGAAGCGGCCGATCGACACGCTGAACTGCTGGCGCACGCGCCCGTAGGCGCCGGTGGTCAGCGCGCACAGCTTGGCCGATGCCGACGCCGATAGCGCCGGCAGCGAGATCGAGCGCCCCGCGGCGAGGCAGTTCATCAGCATCTTCCAGCCCTGGCCGACGTAGTCCGACGCCGCCGATCACGTAATCGATCGGGATGAACACGTCCTTGCCCCAGTTCGGGCCGTTCATGAACGCGGCGTTGAGCGGCAGATGCCGGCGGCCGATGTGCACGCCCGGCGTGCTCGGTCGGGATCAGCGCGAGCGTGATGCCGAGGTCGTCCTTGTCGCCGAGCAGGTGGTCGGGGTCGTAGAGCCGGAACGCGAGCCCGAGCAGCGTCGCGATCGGCCCCAGCGTGATGTAGCGCTTCTCCCAGGTGAGGCGGATGCCCGAGCACGTCCTGCTTGCCCTGCCACTCGCCGCGGCAGACGATGCCGAAGTCGGGAATGCCGCCGGCATCCGAACCCGGCTTCCGGGCTGGTCAGCGCGAAGCACGGCATCTCGAGCCCCTTCGCGAGCCGCGGCAGGTAGTGGTTCTTCTGCTGCGTCGGTGCCGTAGTGCAGCAGCAGCTCGGCGGGCCCCAGCGAATTCGGCACCATCACCGACACCGCGGCCGTGCCGCTGCGCGTGGAGAGCTTCATCACCACCTCGGAATGCGCCGAGCGCGGAGAAGCCCGAGCCCGCCGTACTGCTTCGGGATGATCATGCCGAGGAAACCCTGGTCCTTGATGAACTGCCAGACGTGCGGCGGCAGGTCGTGCAGCTCGTGCGTGATCTCCCAGTCGTCGACCATCGCGCACAGCTCTTCGACCGGGCCGTCGACGAAACGCCTGCTCCTCCGCGCGTCAGCGTCGGCTTCGGGATAGGCGAGCAGCTTGTTCCAGTCCGGGTTGCCGCTGAACAGCTCGCCGTCCCACCACACCGTGCCGGCGTCGAGCGCTTCCTGCTCGGTCTGCGACATCTGCGGGAGGATCTTGCGGAACAGCGCGAGCAGCGGCGGGCTCAGCAGCGCGCGCCGCAGCGGCGTCGGGTTGACGAGCAGCGCGGCGACGATGAACGCCATCCACAGCGTGACGATGAGCCGGTGGCGGCCAGCGCAGAGTAACGCGTCACGAGCCCGAGCCCGATCGCGAACACCACGGTCCACACGACGGCGGGCAGGCGGTGGTAGGCGAGTATCCAGGCCAGTGCGATCGCGGCGAAGACGATGAGGAACGTCGTCATATCGGCCTTTTCTACCGGGCTGCGGGAGAGCCGGCCCGCGGTTGCCGTCAGCATACACCAGCGGACTCCTGACCCGTCATTCGGATCCATCGATGGTTCCACTGAGGAATCTCCGAACCAAAGTCATCCTCGCGAATGCGGGGATCCAGCACCGAACCAAACCGCATGGGTTCCCGCCTGCTCGGGAATGACAGAGCGGGCCTTTTCCAGGGCTTCCCTAGTTTGCCTTCGCCCCCGCGCTCTTGACGGCGATCTGCCACTTGCTCCATTCCTTTTCGATGAAGCCCCGGGATTCCGGGTGAGGCAGGAACGTCGGATCGTAATCGTTGTCCCTGAGCCGCGATTGCAGCTCCGGCGTGCCCAGAGCCGTTCGCAGCGTCGCGATCAGCTTGTTCAGGATAGGCGCCGGCAGGGCGGCGGGCGCCGCCATGAACCGGAAATTCCCGGGATCGACCGTCGGCAGTCCGACCGACGCGAATGTCGGCACGGACGGCAGGTTGGCCGACGCTCGATTGATGGCAAGCGCGACCATCGTGCCGGACTGCAGATGTTGCTTAACCGTACCCGGCACCACGAAGGTGATATCGGCGTGTCCGCCAACCACGTCTATGATCGCCGCCCCGGCGCCCTTGTAGGGCACGTGGGTCATGTCGATCCTGGCGGCTACCTTGAGCATTTCACCGGTCAGGTGGGAGGAAGACCCCACACCGGCGGACGCACTGCGGATCTTGCCGGGCGACGCCTTGGCGAGCGCGATCAGGTCCTGATCGTGCGCACCTTCAATCCCGAGCTCGCCACCAGCAGCGTGGGCGAGGTCGCGATGATCGAAGGGAAAACGAAGTCGCGCCGGCTGTCGTAAGGCAGCTTCTCCTGGAGAGCCGGATTGATCGCGAAGGCGGTGTCGAAGATCCCCAGCGTGTAGCCGTCCGGCAGGGCCTTCGCCACCAGGTCGGTGCCGACGATGCTGGCTGCGCCGCCGCGATTGTCCACGACGATCTGCTGTCCCAGGAGCTCCGTTAAGCGCGGCGAGATCAGCCGGGCGAGAAGATCGGTACCACCCCCGGCAACGAACGGCACGATCACGCGGACCGAGCGGGCGGGATAGTCCGCGCTGCCCGACGGCGCTGAGGCAAAAACGCAAGCACCGGCAATCAGAGCGTTGGCCGCACGGCGTAAAACGCTGGGTCCTTCATCAGCCCTCCTCCTGGTTGTTCTAATCCGCCAGTTCAGTTCCTGCGGGTGTAAAAATGGGGCGCGGAGATGACGTGTGCTCTCCAGAAAACTGCCCGCCGCCATTTTTCGATCTTGACAGCATACGCCCGGAAGTGGAAAATTTGCGGAAAATCAATCTGATGCGTATGGTCAGCTCGGCGCAGCAGGCCAGGTGGGGACCGGCGCATCGTGTTTGAGGGGACAGACGGACATGACCAAGACGACCATCAACGCGGCCATCGCGGTGCTACTGGCATTCATGCTCACCGCCTGCGCGACCAGGCTTGGTCGCAGCTTCGATGAAGGATATGCCCAGCAGATCAAGGCCGGCGAGACGACCAAGACCGAAGTTCTTGGAAAGCTCGGGAAGCCCGTCTTGCGCAAGGGGGGCAAGGAAGAGGAAATATGGACTGACGCCTACTACACCGGCCCAACCCGCCCTTCATGGTTTTATTGATGAAGACCCGCAGTACGGGCTGGGCAAGCAAAGCCGCCTCGTAGTGGTATTTTCCGGCGACGTCTAGTCATCGACTTTCACGCGCGAAATCCCCGAACCGCAGTAAAAATGGGGTCGTAACGAGCCGTGTGAATCCGTGAGCGTTGGACGACCCCATTTTTACAATTACACTCGGACTTCAATTCCGGAATTGAAGTTTGTTTTATTTGAAAAATGCGGTCGTGTCTGGTTTCTGAATTCGTGAGGCCAGGAACCGACCGCATTTTTCGCGCCGCCCCATTTTCGAAGGAGCACAGAATGGGCAAGCTGCGCCACATTGCCATGGCCGTTCCGAACACCGACGAGACGCGCGAAGTTCTACGAGCAGGCGTTCGGCATGAAGCGGGTGCGCGAGTCGGTCCAGCGCGATCCTGCTGTCGGACGGCGTGATCAGCCTCGCGATACTCGACAACAGGATGAGCCACGAAGCGCTCGGCCACAACGGCCTGCACCACGTCGGCTTCATCGCCGACAACGTCGATGAGGCCGCGGAGCAAGCCGAGAAAAGCGGCGCGGTCTACGCGGACAAGGCCGAGAATGTCGCGAAACGATTCGCGAACCGCGGCCAGATGGAAGACGGCAAGGTCAAGGCGGAGGCCCGGCAGCAGGACCAGCGCAAGTACCTCGACCCGAACGGCATCAAGTTCGACATCGTCAACGGCGAGCACGCGCGAAATTCCTGGCGCCTCCCGGTCTGATCGTCTAGACAAAGTGTATTAGGTGACTAAGTCCAGATACGAAATGACAGGTAAGCGTCTCTCAACGACCCCCTGACAACCCGGCGCGAAAGTGAGTCGCGTACCACTGCTTTGCGGAACGGAATCGGCTCATCTCAAACGCCCTATCAGTGACGCGTCACCTGAGACGCTTCATCTGGGACGCTTCATCTGAGACGCCGCATCTGAGACGCTTCACCTGAGACGTTTCATCTGAGCCGCATCATCAGCGACGACATCGAGACGCTTCACCTGAGACGCTCATCTGAGGCGCTTCATTGTCTGTGGCTGCCGTTCTCTGGTATCCGGCTGGGCGCCGGAGCCGGGCACGGCGCAGAAGATATCCCGACCAAGCCGAGTGCGCATGGTCGCGGCCTTCGCACCCGGCGGCGGCACGGACATACTGGCGCGGGCAATCGCGGCGCCGGTGTCCGAAGCGTTCGGACAGCCCGTCGTGGTCGACAACCGGCCGGGCGCCGGCGGCACGATCGGGCCGACTTTGTGGCGCGCGCCGCGCCCGATGGCTATACGATCATCATGGTCGCCAGCACTTACGCCGCGATTTCCGCGGCTATGACCCGCCGCCGTACGACCCGATCCACGGCATCCAGCCCATCATCCTGATCGGCACGACCGGGCTGGTAATGACGGTGCACCCGTCGATCCCGGCACGGAGCGTGAAGGAGCTCGTCGACTATGCCAGGGCGCATCCGGGCCGGCTCAACTACGCGTCGGTCGGCACCGGCAGCGTCCCCCATCTCGCGCAGGAGCTGTTCAGGCTGCAGGCGGGAATCAGGATCGTTCACGTTCCCTACAAGGGCGCCGGCCCCGCGTTGATCGCGCTGGTCGGGGGAGAAGTGCAGCTGACCACGATCAGCCTGGTTGCAATCCTCCCGCATGTGAAGGCGGGCCGGCTGCGCGCGCTCGCGATCACCACGCCCGCGCGCTCGAACGCGATGCCGGACCTGCCACCGTTGCCGAGACCGTGCCCGGGTTCGAAGTCGTGCACTGGTACGGCATCTGGGGCCGAAGGGCATGCCGCAGGCGGCCATCGTTACGCGGTGGAACCACGAGGTGGCGAAAGTGCTCCGCACGGACGAGATGAAAGCCGTGCGGCGCCGAAGGCCTGGAAACCGCCGGCGGCCCCCCGAGGAGTTCGCGCGCTCATCCGGCGCGATGTCGAAAAATGGCGCCGCGTGATGAAGGAGGCGAAGATCCAGGACGCGCAATAGTCTTTGCGCCGCATGATTCTTCCGCGTTGACAGGCAGGCCCCGATGAACGACCCGGCACGCATCAAGCGACGGTATCGGCAGTTCGCCGACACGGAGTGCAAGGGTTACTCCGACGTTTACTACGGGCTTGCGCTTGCCGTGTCCGAGGACGATGAAGTGGTTGGCTTCATCGCCGCAATGCCCGTAATCCAGCCGAACCTCTTCTTTGCCTCCATCCAGCTTCTCACGGGGCCCGACGGCATGCCGAAGACCGGCTCCGAATTGCGGGCATTCGTGCACCGGCGCGGCCGCGAGATCGGGGAGGTGATGCGGTCGCGCCGGACACAGACCAACGAGGTCGGACGCTGTGCCGTGTTGCTTCCGGCCTTGCCGTCCGGCCCCCTGGCACTCCTCGAGGTCGGCGCGAGCGCAGGCCTGTGCCTGCTCCTCGACCGGTTTCATTACCGAATTGGGATCGACTTCCATCGGCGAGCCGTCCTCGCCTGTTCACTTGCGGTGCGCGAGCGCCGGGCCCGTCCCCCTTCCTTCCGCGGTCCCGCGGGTTGTCTGGCGACGCGGTCTGGATATCGATCCGATCGACGTGCATGACGATGATGCGATCCGGTGGCTGCTGGCGTGCGTTTATCCGGATCATCGTGAGCGTCGGCGACGACTCGAAGCCGCCATCGGCCTGGCGAGGGCCCAGCCTCCCGTAGTTAGTGCCGGCGACCTGGTTGATGATCTCCCTGCCGTGCTGGACGAGGTACCGAACGACGCCCAACTCGTCGTATTCCACTCAGCGGTGCTGACCTACGTGAAGCCCGATCGTCAGACAGGCGTTCGCCGGCATTCTTGCCGATGCGTCGAGGAAGAGAGACATCGTGTGGTTGTCGAATGAGCCGCCCGGCGTCGTTCCCGAGGTGGCCGCCCTGGCGCCACCGCAAAGCGAGCTTCGGTACCTGCTTGCGCGCACGCTATTCACGAACGGGCAGCGGCGCGATGAGCTCCTCGCCCACGCCCACGCTCATGGCGCCGACCTCGCGTGGCTCTGATCCGGGGAAACCTCCGGACAAGTCATCCCCGGAAGTCGGGGATCCATTTTTCCGTTGATCACCATGGATTCCCGCCTGCGCGGGAATGACGAGTTCAAACTTTCGTCGCTCATCCCGCGCAGCTGACGGCGACGTTCCGGCGCCCGCCGCTCGGCGCTCACGAGGGCGCCGCGGGTGGCGAGCGCGATCACGGCAGTCGCCACGAGGAGCACCGCGCCGACGACGTAGAAGCTCGCCTCATGCCCCACGCTTCGGCGGCCATGCCCATGCCGGCAGGAACCAGCATGGACGCGAACCGGGTGACTGCATGGCGCAGCCCGACCCCCGCGCCGTGCATGGCGGAGGGCACGGCACGGCCGAGGATCGAATACATCAGGGGCTGGCTCATGCCCTGCGCCGCCCCGGCGGACGGCCGCCGCGGTGACGAGCAGCGCGACCGCGTGGGCGACGAGCGGCGTAAGCGAGATCGCCGCTATCGAGACCACGACACATGCGATGACCAGGCGGTCCGCGCGCACCAGCCGCTCCATCGGCGCGGCCACCAGCGCGCCGAATACGCCCGAAAGCTCGGCGAGCGCGACGAGCGCGCCGATGATCGTGCCGGAAAGGCCGCTGTCCGCGAGATACACGACATAGAGCGAGCCCTGCACCGCGCCCGGGCATTGGCGCAGGAAACTCACGGCCAGCACGAACGCTACCGCCGGAATCGCGGCGAGCCCGATGGCCTGCTTGTGCTGCTCCCAGCGAGGCAGGAGCACCGCAGCCGCCGCTCTGCGCGCCGGCCCCGGCGGCGCATGGCGGTGCTCCCCCCGGAGATCGCGAGGCGCGCCGTAGACCGCGAACACCACCGTCCCGGCGCCCCATAGCGCCACGCAGGCGAACGCCGCCCACGCGCCGAGCACGTCCCAGGTCGCCCCGACGATGACCGGGCCGAGAAAGGTGCCGATCCGCGTGACGATGCTGAAGCGCGCGAGCTCGCTGGTTTCGCCGCGGCTCGTTTGCAGGCTCCACGTCTGCGACGCGCCCATGGCGAGGTTGGAGGCAAGGCCGAGGAAGAGCTGCAGCGCCACCAGCAGCGCAAACCAGCCCGAGGCCGGAAACAGCAGCGGCAACGTCGCCGTCGCGGCCGCGACCCACAACAGCACGCGGCGCGTGCCCAGCTCGTCCATCACGATTCCGCCGTGGATCGAGAGCGCGGTCGGCAGCACGGAGCGTGCCGCGACCACCAGGCCGATCTCCGCGGCGTTCAGGCCGACCGCAAGCGCGTGGAGCGGGACGAGCACGGTCAGCATGTCCCACACGCCGTTGCTGAAGAACCCGGCGCCGAGCGAGGCGCGCCGGTCGCGCCGGTCCTCCGCGGCGGCGGCGCCGCTATCCTGCGGGCCGTCGCCCTGCGGCCTCAGCAGGGACATGGCGATATCAAGATCATGGTTTCGGCCGCGGCGCGCCACCGGGGGTCGCATCCTGAGGTATCCCCGCATTTAGCTGTTGTACATCAGCATATTGTGGAGTAGCGTGCAGCAAAAACAAAGCATGCATGGCACTTCGGTGCTCAGCTTGTTGTTGTCGAGACGAACAGGCGGAGCGTGCCATGCATGCGCACAGTATCGTAGCGCGAGTGGTAGGGCCGTGCTTGAGCGGATTGCACGCCAAGCGTGCGGCAGCGTGTCAGCGAGCGGTAATTGCGGTAGTGCTTGGGGCTGCGTTGACTCTGTCGGCCATCGGGTTGGTCATGCGCTCGGCAGCCGGATACCGACATCGGGTCAAGAGCGTAGATCGGTTGCTTGGCAACGCCGCGTTGCACGCGGTACGTGGCGAACTCTATGGTGCACTGGCACGACGTTGGCTCAGTGGCGTTCGCCAACTGTTGCTGGTTATCGACTGGTCGGATCTCACGCCCGATCAGCGCTGGCACTGGTTGCGTGCCAGTGTTGCGGTGGAAGGTCGTAGCCTGACGCTGTATGAGGAGGTCCATCCACAGTGTCGGTTGGGTAACTTGCGGGTGCATCGCCAATTTCTGGCGCATGTGGCCGAACTGCTGCCACCGGGCTGTGAGCCGATCGTGATGACCGATGCCGGATTTCGTGCCACCTGGTTCAAGGCCGTACGCGCCCGCGGCTGGTCCTTTGTCGGGCGTATCCGTAACCGCGACTTGGTGCGCCGCGGCAGCGCACCGTGGATGCAGGCCAAGACGCTCTACCGGCAAGCCTCGGAACACCCGCGCGAATTGGGAGCGCATACCTACGCCCGCACCAATCCGGTAGCTGTGCGCCTTGTGCTCGCGAAACGACCACGCCGTGGCCGGCGTCAACTCAATATCTACGGGCGTCGCCGCGCCGGGCGCACCCAGAAATGCGCGCGTGCCGCACGTGAGCCGTGGCTGCTTGCCGCCTCGGGACTGGACCATCTGACACCCGCCAGTATCGTTGCGCTTTACGCGCAGCGTATGCGCATTGAGCAATCCATTCGCGACACCAAGAACCTGCGCTGGGGTCAAGGCTTGCACACGACGCGTTCGCGCACCCGTGAGCGGCTGCAGATGTTGCTGCTCATCGGGCACTTGGCCGCATTCGTGCAACGGCTGATAGGCGAACAGGCAAAGGCGCATCAGCTTGAACTCAACTTCATGGCTACACGGCGCACAACGCGGCCGGAAATCTCGGTCTTGACGCTGGCTCGCCGGATCCTGCAATCGGCCTCCCCGGCGCTGTGGCTCGACCGCCTGGCGCCTTGGGCGGCCATTCCACCCACACGTGCACAAGCCATCAGCGCATGCGTGCAGGCATAAAATGCGGGGAAACCTCAGGGTCGCATCCCCGGATACCGGGGCGCGTCGACGGGCGGAAGAGGGGCCCCTCTGGGATCTGACCCCGGAGACGCGCATGGGATCGGCGTTGGACGACGCGCCCATGATCGGCTCCACGGTCGCATCCCCATGAACGGGGCCCCTGCTCCGCGGTTCCGCCGATCCCTGCTCCGCCCCTCGACGCGCTATGCAGCGCGCGCGATCAGACCGCCAGCCGGTAGACCCGCGCCGCGGTGTCGCGATACATCGCCAGCTTCTCCGCCGCCGTGCAGCCCTGCGTGATGCGCTTCAGGGCGTTCCACAGCACGCCGTAGCCGGCACGATTGCTTGTCCACCGGGAAGTTGCTTTCCATCATGCAGCGGTTGGGGCCGAAAGCTTCGATGCAGGTCTCGAGTAGGGCCGCCACGCGCGGCCAGTTCCTCCGACGACGGCGGCGCGTCGCGCAGGTGGAAATCCCAGCCGCAGTAGAGTCATGCCCAGCCCGCCGACCTTGACGGTCAGGTTGGGAAACTGCACGAGATCGCGGATATTGTCGCGCCAGACCTTGAACACTTCGTCGCGATTGTCGTGCGGCGCAATGCCGAGCAGCC
Source organism: uncultured Actinomycetota bacterium (assembly GCA_963820815.1). GTDB lineage: Bacteria > Actinomycetota > Acidimicrobiia > Acidimicrobiales > RAAP-2 > RAAP-2. The sequence continues at coordinate 10,689 of CAWGBL010000001.1, forward strand.
CGCCGCAGTGATTGAGGATCACGTTGGTGTCGGGAAACGCGCGCAGCAGATCCGCGGCGTCGGGCAGCTGCGGGTGGAACTGCCATGATTCGAATGAGAGCCCGAGCGGCTTGCAGGTGCGCAAAGCCCTTGCGGAAGACCGGATCTAGCACCTGATGCGGCGGCACCTGGCGCCGGCCGAACTTGGCGGCGTTGCCGGTATCCCAGGTCACGCCGTGGCGTATGCCGCGAAAGCGCCCGTTGCCCGCGGCGATCAGCGCTTCCAGCACCGGCCTGCGCGCCATCGCCCAGCGTCAGATCGGCATGGCCGATGATGCCCGCGCAGAGCCGCGTCTTTGCCGTAGCGGCCGCTCGCGCTCATCGCGGCAACGCCGTTGACGAACTCGACTTCGCCGACGGGCTCATCGCCTCGGGGCCGTCGGCGCGGTACATCGAGCCGCACTCGATGAACACCGTGGCGACGATGTTGTGGCCGGTGCCCACGTCTTGCGCGAGCGGCCGGGTTCATCGCCAGGCGGTTGTAGACCTTGGTCAGCACCAGGTTCTTCTCGTGCAGCACGACGTCGAGCTTCTCTTTGAAGATCTTCTCGTCGAGCAGGTCCTGGACCCGCAGCCCGACGCGTGACGCCTTGTCGGCGTAGGCCGGGCCGATCCCGCGCTTGGTCGTGCCCAGCGCGTTCTTGCCGAGGAACCGCTCGGTCAGTCGGTCGAGCTCGCGGTGGTACGGCATGATCAGGTGGGCGTTGCCCGACACGACCAGGCGCGACGGGTCGACGCCGCGCGCGGTCAGCGCGTCGAGCTCCTCGATGAGGACGCCCGGGTCCACGACGACCCCATTGCCGATGACCGGGGTGATGTGCGGGTAGAGCACGCCCGAGGGAACGAGCTGGAGGGCGAAGGCCTCGCCGTCGACGACGATTCGGTGGCCGGCGTTGTGGCCGCCCTGGTAGCGCACCACCAGGTCCATGTCCCGGGCCAGGAGGTCGGTGAGTTTGCCCTTGCCCTCGTCCCCCCACTGGGTCCCGACGACGACGGTTGCGGGCACGGGTCTTCCTTCAGGCTCGTCCAGCCCCACTCTACGCCCGCGCGCGAGCGGGCCCGTCAGCCCAGCGCGCGCTCGAGGTCGGCGACGAGGTCCTCGGCGTCCTCGATGCCGACCGAGAGGCGCACCAGGCTCGGCGGCGGCGCGAGGACGGAGTCGCGCGTCGAGGCGTGGGTCATCTCGCTGGGCATCTCGATGAGGCTCTCGACGCCGCCGAGGGACTCGGCGAGTGTGAAGACCCGCGTCGTCTCGCAGACTCGCCGAGCCGCCTCCGGACCGCCCTTGAGGGTGAAGCTCACCATCCCGCCGAAGTCGTCCATCTGGGCCTTGGCGACCTCGTGGCCCGGGTGCGACTCCAGCCCGGGGTAGTTGACGCGCTCGACCGCCGGGTGCGACACGAGGAACGCCGCGACGATCGCCGCGTTGGTGCAGTGGCGGTCCATGCGCACCCCGAGCGTCTTGAGCCCGCGCACCAGCAGGTAGCAGTCCATCGGCCCGGGCACCGCGCCGATGGCCATCTGGTGGAACTTGAGGGTCTCGGCCAGCTCGTCGTCGTTGGTCGCGACGAATCCCCCGATGACGTCGGAGTGGCCGCCGACGTACTTGGTCGTCGAGTGCACGACGACGTCGGCGCCGAGGGTGAGCGGCCGCTGCAGGTAGGGCGTCGCGAACGTGTTGTCGACCACCAGGCGCGCGCCTCGCTCGTGGGCGAGGTCGGCCATCTGCTCGATGGACACGACGTTGAGCATCGGGTTGCTCGGCGTCTCGACCCAGAGGACCCGCGTCGCCTCGGTCATCGCCGCTCGCACTCCCGACTCGTCGGCCAGGTCGACGCACGAGATGTTGAGCCCCCAGTCCGAGAAGGTCCGCGTCATCAGCCGGTAGGTGCCCCCGTAGGCGTCGTTGCCCAGGATGACGTGGTCGCCGGGGCTCAGCGTGCGCAGCAGGGCGTCCTCGCCGGCCAGCCCCGAGGCGAAGGCGACCCCGTAGCGGGCCTCCTCCAGCCCGGCCAGGCAGCGCTCGAGCGCCTGTCGCGTCGGGTTGTCGACCCGGCTGTAGTCGGTGAACCTCGGCTTGCCCACGGCGTCCTGGGCGTAGGTCGAGGTGAAGAAGACGGCCGGGTTGACGGCCCCGGTGACCGGGTCGGGCTCGGACCCCACGTGCACCGCCCGGGTGTTGAATCCGCTCACGCGTTCCTCTCCTCCAAGAACCCCAGCAGGTCGCTGCGGGTCAGCACGCCGACCGGTCGGCCGCCGTCGATGACCAGCACGCTGGCCGTCGTCGAGAGGCGCCGGGTCAGCTCGGTCACCGTCATGCCGACGCCGACCATCGGCATCGGCGGGTCGCAGGCCTCCTTCGCGGTGAGGTCGAGCAGCCCGGGGTCGCGCGTCGCGGCCTCGAGCAGGCCGAGCTCGCTGAGCGACCCCGAGACCTCCTTGGCCGCGAGCGGGAGCTCGTCGGTCACCGTGACCAGGAGCTGGGAGACGTCGTCGGCGCGCATCAGCGCGATGGCGTCGCGCACCAGCACGTCCTCGGTCACCAGCACCAGGTCGTCGAGCCGGTGGGCCTGGCGCCGCGGCTTGGCCGCGAGCACGTCGCCGACGTCGAGCTGGTCGTGGGGGCGCAGGAACCCGTAGTCGGTCATCCACTGGTCGTTGAAGACCTTGGAGAGGTAGCCGCGCCCCGAGTCCGGGATGAGCACGACGACGACCGCCGACCCGTCGAGGCGCCCGGCCACGCGCAGCGCGGCGGCCACCGCCGTGCCGCCCGAGCCCCCGATGAGGATCCCCTCGCGCCGGGTGACGGCGCGCGCGGTCTCGAAGGCGTCGGCGTCGCTGACCGCGATCACCTCGTCGACCAGGCTCGCGTCGTAGTTGGCCGGCCAGAAGTCCTCGCCCACCCCCTCGGTCAGGTAGGGCCGCCCGGCGCCGCCGGAGAAGACGGAGCCCTCGGGGTCGGCCGCGATGACCGTCACCGCGGGGTTGCGCTCCTTGAGGAACCGCCCGACCCCGCAGAGCGTCCCCCCGGTGCCGGCGCCGGCGACGAAGTGGGTGACGCGCCCGCGCGTCTGCTCCCAGATCTCCGGGCCGGTCGTCGCGTAGTGCGACTCCGGGTTGTGGGGGTTGGAGTACTGGTCGGGCCGGAAGGAGTTGGGGGTCTCTCGCGTGAGGCGCTCGGCCGTGGAGTAGTAGGAGTCGGGGTGCTCGGGCGGCACCGCCGTGGGGCAGACCACGACCTGGGCCCCGTAGGCGCGCAGGACGTCGACCTTCTCGGGCGACATCTTGTCGCTCATGACGAAGACGCACTTGTACCCGCGCTGGGCGGCCACGATGGCCAGCCCCACCCCGGTGTTGCCGCTGGTGGGCTCGATGATCGTGCCGCCGGGCTGGAGCAGCCCGTCGCGCTCGGCCGCGTCGATCATGTAGAGCGCCGGCCGGTCCTTGGAGCTGCCGCCGGGGTTGGTGGTCTCGAGCTTGGCCAGGACCGGCGCGGCGAGGCCCTCGCCCATGCGCCCGAGCCGCACCATCGGCGTGCGCCCGATGAGCTCGAGCGGGCTCGCGGCCACGTCCATGTCGTCGTAGGGCACCGCACCTCCGGGGCGCTCGATATCCCGAGTTTCACTCTACGGTTCGTCGCGCACCGCCCCGGGCCGGGCGGCGCGGGCGGCGTTGTTAGTGTCGCTCGATGGCCCTGGGCGCGGTGGCGGCGGCGTGGCGGGTCGTGCTGCTGGCGGTCGCCGGCGTCGGCGCGGGCGTGGCCAACGGCGTCGCCGGTGGCGGGACCTTCATCACCTTCCCCACCCTGCTGGCGCTCGGCGTCCCGGCGCTCCAGGCCAACGTCTCGTCGACCGTCGGGCTGGTGCCGAGCGTGCTCGGCGGCGTCGGCGTCTTTCGCGCCGAGCTGCGCGAGCACCGCTCGACGCTCCGCGCGGCCGCGCCGTGGTGCCTCGCCGGCTCCGCGATCGGGACGGCGCTGCTGCTGGGCAGCCCGGCCAGCGCGTTCCGCGCGGCCGTGCCGTGGCTCATCGGCGGCGCGACGGTCGTCTTCGCCCTCGCGCCGGCGATCACGCGGGCGCTGGCCGCGCGCACGACCGCCGACGGCCGGCGCCGCGCGCTGCTGGGCCCCGGGGTCCTGGTGGCCGCGGCCTACGGCGGCTACTTCGGCGCGGGGCTGGGGATCGTCCTGCTGGCCGTGCTGGCCCTCGCCCTGGACGAGGCGATCCTCACCCTCCAGGGGCTGCGCATCGCGCTGGGGCTGGCCACGAACCTGCTCGCCGCGGCCGTCTTCCTGGTGCGCGGCCACCTCGCGGTCCAGGCGGTGGTCGTGTTGGCCGCGTCGACGCTCGTGGGCGGGTGGCTCGGCGCGCGGGCGCTGCGACGTCTCGCGCCGACCGCGGTGCGCCTCGTGGTGATCGGCGCCGGCGTCGCGACGACGGTGCGGCTAGCCCTCGGCTGAGGCGCCGGCGCGGTGGAACGAATGCCACGCGCCGACCACCACGATCGCGAGCGCGCCGACCGGGACGGCCGGGGCGGCGCGAGGGGCCTGCAACGCCACCAGCGCGCCGAGGCCCGCCCCGCCGATCAGGGCCAGCAGGATGAGCGCCGACCGCACCTGGAGCCCGGCGCCGCGCCGCGTCAGGCCGGCGATGAACTGGGTCAGGGTGCCGGTGAGGTAGGTGGTCGACAGGCCCGACACGCCGAAGCGCAGGACGGCCGAGCTCTGCACGCCCAGCGCCGCGGCGTTGAGCCCCAGGAGCGAGTACGCGGTCACGGTGCCGGGCGACCCGGCCACCGCCACCCACCAGGCCGCGAAGGCCCCGAGCAGCGCGAGCTCCACGCTGAGCGCCCACACCACCGGCCGGGGCCACAGCCCGTCGGCGTCGTGCGCGTGACCGGCCACGCGCGCGCCGACGAAGCTGCCGGCGACGTAGGCCAGGAACGCCACCCCCGTGTGCAGGGCGATCGACCCGTCGTGGTGGGCCGCGGCGATTCCGAGGAAGACCATGTTGCCGGTCATGACGCTGGTGAACACCCCGCCCAGGCGCAGCAGGCCGATGGCGTCGACCGACCCGGTGACCAGCGTCAGCACGATGACCAGCGCGTCGCGGCGCCGGCGCGACGTCCAGAATCGCTCCTGGGCCACGGTGTCCACCTCGTGGACCACGCCCATCCCTAGTGGCGCGCCGCGCCGCCGAGGAAGGACTCGACGAAGGCCGGGTTGTCCGCGAGGTCGGCGGGCGCGCCGGTCAGGACGACGCGCCCGCCCCCCAGCACGAGGGTCCAGTCCGAGATGCGCAGCGCCGCGCGGGCCCGCTGCTCGACCAGCAGGACGGTCGACCCGTGGTCGGCGAATCCGCGGATGTACTCGTCGAGCAGCTGCGCGGCGACCAGGGGGGCCAGGTTGGCCGTGGGCTCGTCGAGCACCAGCACCGAGGGCGAGAGCATCAGCACGCGGCCCATGGCGAGCATCTTGCGCTCGCCCCCGGAGAGCTTGCCGGCCTTTCGCGTCAGCATCGTCTTGAGCCGCGGGAAGAAGTCGAGCACCGCCGCGACGCGCTCGGCGATCTGGTGGCGGCCCAGGAGGTAGCCGCCGATCTCGAGGTTCTCCTTCACGGTCAGCGGCGGGAAGACGTCGTCGACCTGGGGCACGTAGCCGACGCCCATCGTGGCGATCCGCTCGGGGGGCAGGCGCGTGATCTCGACGTCGTCGACGTCGACGCGACCGCCCAGGACCGGCACCACGCCGACGATCGCCTTGAGCAGGGTGGACTTGCCCGAGCCGTTGGGCCCGACGATGGACACCACGCGCCCGGGCGTCGCCTCCAGGTCGATCTCGTGGACGATCGGGCGCCCGTCGTACCCGGCGGAGAGGCCGGCGACGGTCAGGGTCCGACCCGGGGTCGAGAGCTCAACCGACAAGGTACGCCTCCACCACCTCGGCCTTGGCCCGCAGCTCGGCCATCGTGCCCTCGGCGAGGACCCGGCCCTCGGCCAGCACGGTGACCGGGTCGCAGAACGCGTCCATGATGGCGAGCTCGTGCTCGACCATGAGGATCGTCATGCCGCCCTCGCACAGCCGGGTCAGCTGGTCGCCGATCCGGTGGGCCAGGTTGGGGTGGATCCCGGCCATCGGCTCGTCGAGCAGCAGCACCGTGGGCTCGGCGAGCAGCGCGCGCATGATCTCGACCAGGCGGCGCTGGCCGCCCGACAGCCCCCCGGCGTACGCGTCGGCGTACTGGGCCAGGCCGAAGCCGCCCAGGATCTCCTGCGCCCGGGCGATGTTCTCGGCGTCGTCGCGGCCCCAGTGGCGCCGCCCGCGCGCGGCGCCCCAGAACGAGTCGCCCGGCTGGCGCGGGATCGCGCTGACGAGGTTCTCCAGGACGGTGAGCTTCTTGAACTCGCTGGCCAGCTGGAACGTCCGCACGATGCCGGCGCGGGCGCGCTCGTGCGACGGCGTCCTCGTGATGTCGGCTCCCTCGAAGAGGATCCGACCCCCGGTGGGCGCGAGGGTCCCGGCGAGCATCGCCAGCGTGGTGGACTTGCCGGCCCCGTTGGGCCCGATGAGGCCGGTGAGGCGTCCCTGGCGGACCTGGATCGAGACGTCGTCGACCACCGTCACGCCGGAGAACGCGCGCGTCAGGCCCCGCGTCTCGAGGATCACCCGGTGGTCGTTGACCTCCTCGCCCCGGCGCAGCAGGCGGTGGAAGTCCAGCCTGTCGACGTCGCCCAGCTGGACCATGGCGTCGGAGTCCGGGTCGCCGGCAGCGCCGGTGGCCGCCACCGCGACGGGCGGCGCCACGCCGAGGACCCGGCGCCGCTCGGGCAGGATGCCGTCGGGCCGGAACCACAGGAAGAGGATGATCAGCAGCCCAATGGCCACCCACTCGAGCGCCGGCACGAGGGTCGGGTTGCCGACGGGCGGCAGGAATCGGGTGATCTCCTCGAAGCCCAGCGGCACGAGGATGGCGCCGAGGATGGCGCCCTTGTGGTTCCCGGCGCCGCCCACGATGATCGCCGCGAACAGGACGATCGTCTCGGCGTAGCCCCAGGCCCCCGGCGCCCACAGGTTGATGAAGCCGACCAGGACCGCGCCGCTGAGGCCGGCCACCATGCCGCCCAGGACGAGCATCGATGTTCGCTGGACGCGAAGGTTCTTGCCCAGCGAGTCGGCCACCACGTCGTTGTCGCGCATGGCGCGCAGGCTGCGCCCGTAGGGCGACTCGGTGACGCGGCGCAGCGCGAAGTACACGAGCACGGTCAGCGCGACCGCGACCCCCCCGTAGGCGAACTGGTAGCCCAGCGCCTGGGGGTCCCAGTGGCCCTGGAACGGCGCCGGGACCAGTGAGACGCCGGCGTCGCCATTGAACAGCGGCACGAAGTTCTTGGTGAGGACGTTGAGCAGGACGGCCGACACCAGCAGTCCCACCGCGGCGAAGTCCCCGCGCAATCGCTTGCCGACCAGGAAGACGAAGGGCAGCGCGACGAGCCCGCCGGCCAGCGCCGCGCCGATCCACGGCAGCGGCCACGGCAGGTTCCAGCCGAGCACGTAGTGCTCGAAGCCGCCGTTGAAGGTCGACGCGCGCGGGAGAGAGAGGACGGCGGCGACGTAGGCGCCGGTCGCCTGGAAGATGATGAAGCCGAAGTTCGAGATGCCGGCGAATCCGAACTCGACGTTGAGCGCGAGGCACGCCATCGCGTCGACCGCGCCGTAGACGATGATCGTCGTCAGGTAGAAGGCGTACTGGGTCATCAGCGGGTCTTCTCGCTGCCGAAGAGCCCGTAGGGTCGGAACATCAGCATGCCCAGCAGGACGACGAAGGCGACGACCTCCTTGTACTCCGGGTTGAGGTAGGCCGCGCTCATCTCGGTCGCGATCCCGATGGTCGCCGCGCCGAGCATGGCGCCGTAGGGCTCGCCCGGCCCGCCCAGGAACATCGCCGCCAGCAGCGAGCACGATGTAGAGCTGCGCGCTGGTCGCGTCGAACACCCCGTTGTTCATGGCGAAGACCGTCCCGGCCAGTCCGCACAGGGCCCCGGAGATCAGCCAGGTGAGCGCGATGACGCGGCTCGTGCGCACGCCGCTGGCGCGAGCCAGCGTCGCGTTGGCCGACGTCGCGCGCATGGCCTTGCCGAGCCGCGTGTACTTGAGCAGCCAGTGAACCATCCCGAGCACGACGAAGCAGATCCCGATGATGATGAGCTGCAGGCCGCTCAGGGACATGCCGATGAAGTGCCACTCACGCCCGGTCGCCTGTCGAAAGTAGACGTAACTGCCGCCCACCAGCGCCTGGAGACCGAAGGTGCCGATCAGGTCCACCCCCAGGGCCACGATCACCACCGTGATCGCCGCCAGGTTGCGCCGCTGGAACGGCGTGAAGATGAAACTGTTGAGCGCCCAGGAGGCGACCGCGCCGGTCACCACGCCGCCGAGCGAGCGCGACCCACGCGTTGACCCCGGCGACGTTGAGGTAGTAGGCGACGAAGGCGCTGTTGATCATGACCGAGCCGTAGGCCAGGTTGAGCACGTTCGTCACCGCGAACTGCATGGTGAACCCCACCGCGGCGAGGGCCAGGACGGCCGCCGAGATCAGGCCGAAGCCGAGCGACGACATGAAGACGCTCACGCGGGGTGGTCCTCCTCGACCGATGGGTCACGCGGATAGACCAGTTGCCGGCCCGGCGGGCGTGACGCCCGCCGGGCCAACAGCTGATCGCGACGCGCTAGGGCGTGGACTTGCAGACGGTCAGGTTGCAGTAACCCAGCGACCCGCCGACCGCGACGGTCGTCCCGTCGGTCTTGAACTGGTCGTCCTCGAACGGGCCGAAGGCCGTCTGGTAGGAGTCGAACTTGTACGAGCCCCCGACGCCCAGGTAGTGGATCTTCTTGCCCTTCTTGAGCGCCTTGACGCCCGTGGCGAAGGACGACACCGACACGGCCCCCGGAACGCCCTGGGCGATCTTGAGGATGTCGGCCTTGTACTTCTGGCCCGTGGTCGAGTGCGACATCACCATGGCCAGCGCGGCCAGGTTGATCCCGTCGTACAGGTGGACCGTGCCGTTGGCCGTCAGCAGGCCGGGGAAGCTAGGCACTCCCGACACCTTGCCGGCCTGGGCCAGCACCAGCTTCTTGTAGAGCGGGTAGGCCGGGCCGCCGAAGTTGACGGTCTGGTTGTCCGCGTCGAAGCTGCTGATGAAGTTCTGGGTGCCGATGGGCCCGACTGGTGACGCCCGAGAAGAAGACCGGGTCGATCATCGCCGACGTGCCGATCGACCGGGATCATCTTGTTGCCGTTGAGCTGGTACACCTCGGTCAGCAGGGCCACGCCCGGCCGCGCCGAGCGCCTCCATGAGGATGGCGTCCGGGTGCGCCGCGACGATCGCCTGGGCCTCGGTCTGGAAGGTCGTGGCGTTCATGTCGAGCGTCTGGTTGGCCACCACGTTCATCCCCGCGTGCTTGATCGCGTTCTGAGCGGGCTGGACGAACGTCTGGGACCCGGCGTCGTTGCCGAAGGCCAGCGCGATGTTCTTGTAGTTGTGGCGCTGGGCGATCGCCACCATGGCCACCGAGTCCGCCGCGTCCGGCGGAACCAGCCGGAAGAAGTACGGGAAGTGGATGGAGTCGAACTCCGACTCGCCGGTCATGCAGAACGACACGGTCTTGTGCGCGTCGAAGATCGGGACCACCGTGGAGGCCTCGTCGGACGTGCAGCCGATGACCAGGGCCAGGTTGGACGTGGTGGCGTACATCTGGCGCACCGCCGGCACGGCGTCGGCGGGGTCACCGCGGGTGTCGACCATCTTGCACGCCACCTTCTTGCCCAAGCACGCCGCCCTGGCCGTTGATGGCCTGGGAGGCGGCGCAGGCAGGCCGTCTGGTACTTCGGCCCGAGCGCCGCGTCGGCGCCGGTAAAGGGCGCCACCACTCCGATGGTGATCGACCCCTTCAGCGCCGCCCCGGCGGGCGTGCCGCCCCCGGGCAGGCCGGCCGTCGTCGCCACGAGGGCGCACGCGGCCAGTGCCGTCGCCACTCGCGCCCTGTTCCGCGAGATGACGGAATCCCGCCACCACGCCTTTGCGGTTCCCCTCATGTGTCCCCCCTTGGTTTTGCTGTTGGTTTCGCCGCCTGCTTTAACGCAGATCTCTCAAATGGTGGCCGTGTCCGCTCGCAGCGGCTGCCACGGCCAGTCGACCGGCCCGCCCTCTTCGGCCACGACCCGATTGGCGATCGCGCCGATCCCCTCGACCTCCACCTCGATCAGGTCACCGGGCTGGAGCCACACCGGCGGGGTGCGGGCGAAGCCCACCCCGCCGGGGGTGCCGGTGGCGATGACGTCGCCGGGCTGCAGCGTGGTGAAGCCGGAGAAGTACTCGACGGCCTGGGCCACGCTGACGATCATCTGGCTGGTGCGCGCGTCCTGCATCACCGTGCCGTTGAGGGTCGTGCGGATCGCGAGGTCCGTGACGTCGACCTCGTCCACCGTCACGACCTCCGGACCGATCGGCATGGTGCCCTCGAAGTTCTTGCCCGGCGTCCACTGAGTGGCGATCCGCTGCCACTCGCGCGCGGACCCGTCGTTCATCACCGCGTAGCCCAGGATCGCGTCGAAGGCTTCGGCGGCGCGCAGGTAGCGCCCGCCGCGGCCGATGACGATGGCGAGCTCCCCCTCGTAGTCGAATCGCTCGCACAGCGCCGGCTTGACGAGGTCGTCGAACGGCCCGATGACGCTGCCGGCTCCGCGCACGAACGACTCGGGCCACTTGGGCACCGCTCGCCCACCCTCAATCGCGTGCTCGGCGTAGTTGACCCCCAGGCACAGCACGCGGCTCGGTCGGGGCACCGCCGGCCCGAGGCGACCGCGCTCCACCGGCACCCCGGCGCCCTTCGCGGCCTCGCGGGCGGCCCCCAGGGCGCCCCCGCCCCCCTCGGCCAGCCCGAGCAGGGACGCCAATCGCTCGTCGCCCGTCGCGTCGGCCAGATCGACGTAACCGTCAGCACCGAGGACGTGGAGCCGTTCCCCGCGGTCGGTCCGTACCGTCGCGAATCGCATGTCCCCCCCGAATTGGCACGAATGGCCAAATTGGTTGCTCCAGTTCGGAGGAACACTACTGTCACCCCCCGGGTCTGTCAACATCACCCGGCGCTGAACTGTTTTCAAGGGTTGCCACCCGCTCACCGTGGTGCGAGCGGACGCGGTTTCGACGCCGGCGTCCGGGCCCTGCGCCGGTTTACCTCGCGGCCGAGAGCGCCGGCGGCGCCCAGCGTCGGCGGGCGCAGCATCGACCTCGCCGACGCGTTCGACCGGATTGGTATGATTGGTGCGCACCAATCGCGACGCGGGGAGGATGAGCGGTGCGAACGATGTCGAAGGACCAGATCCGCGACGTGGCCGAGGTGGTCCTTCGCGACGCCGCCCAGGGCGGGCTCGGCGCCGGGGGCCAGCTGCCCACCGAGCGTTCGATCGCCGACCTCTACGGGCTCACGCGCTCGACGGTGAGGAGCGCCCTCGCGATGCTCGAGGCCGAGGGCGTGGTCTCGCGCGAGGTCGGCCGCGGAACGTACCTGCGCTGCGAGCCGCTCGCCGGCCTGGTCACGCTCGACAGCGACGCGGCGACCGCGGCGGCCGTGCTGATCGACATCGGGCCGTTTGACGTGATGGCCGCACGCCAGGCGGTCGAGCCGATGTCCCTGCACCTCGCCGTCGCCGAGGCGACCGAGGCGGACTTCGAGGCGATCGCGAAGTGCGTCGACGGCTGCGAACGGGCCCCGGACTACGAGGCCTTCGAGACGTGGGACCTCGCGTTCCACCGGAGCCTCATCGAGGCCACCCACAATCCGCTCCTGCTGCGCATGTACAACCTCATCGAGGCGGCGCGCCAGGGCGACCTGTGGGGCTCGATGAAGCGTCGGGGCGACTCGACTGACCGCCGGCGCCTCTCGTACCTCCAGCACGTCGCGATCTTCGACGCCCTGCGCAACCGGGACGGTCGGGCGGCCCAGGAGGCGATGACCGCGCACCTCGACTTCGTGGCCAACTTCCTGCGCGAGAACGCGCGGCGCTAGCTACACGAGGGCGACGACCTCGCCGAAGCGCCGCTCGACCTCGTCGCGCGCGGCGCCCGACCCCACCAGGAGCGACAGCAGCCCGCAGGCCTTCGGGCCGCTCAGCGCGCCGGCCGACAGGAGGCCGCGGTCGCCCAGGTCGCCCTCTGATCCGACGAAGTCGTAGGTCGACCGGTGGACCCGGCCCGCGCCGGTGCGCGTCGCCACGGCCACGGGCATCTCGCGCGCCAGCGCTTCCAGGGCGTCGACCATCGCCGACGGGACGTGCCCGACACCGAACGCCTCGACGACGGCGGCCCGGAAGCCGAGGCCCGCCAGCCCCACCACCGCGCGGCCGTCGGCGTCGAGGACCGCGGCGACCAGGGCGACCGGGGAGCCCGCGGTGGTCGCCACGACCGGCAGCGGCGCGGGGTGCGCCCACACTCGCGCCACGCCCTCGATGACCTCGCCCACCGGCCCACGGCCGGGCGACGCGAAGGCCGCGAGGCTCGACGCGTGGGTCTTAGAGACCCAGCGCGCCGCGTGGACCTCGTCGTTCATCACGACGACCGCGCCCAGTCCCTGGGCCTGGGGCGACGCCGCGAACCGTACGGCGGCCAGCAGGTTGGCCGGTCCGTCCGCGCCGGGCGCGCCGGGCGGGCGCATGGCCCCGGTGGCGACGATCGGGCCCGCGTCGCCGGCCAGCAGCTCGAGCGCGAACGCCGTCTCGTCCAGCGTGTCCGTCCCCTGGACCACGACCGCGCCGGCCGAGCCCGCCTCGCGCGCGGCGCGCACCCTCGCCGCCACCTCGAGGAGGTCGGCGACCGTGAGGTCGCCCGAGGGGACTCGGGCGACCTCGGCGACCGTGACGTCGGCGACGTCGCCCAGCCCGGGCAGGGCGCCCACGAGGTCGCGGCCGGGCAGTCGCGGGGCGACGGCGCCGTCGCCGGTGGCGGCGATGGTGCCGCCGAGGGTCACGACGAGCACGCGAGGGGGGGTCGTTCGCTGGCTCACGCGCCCAACGTAGGCCACCGCCGTCAGGAGAAGACGATGGCCCCGTCCGCGACGTCGGCGGTGATCGTGTCGCCGTCGCGGTACACGCCCTGGAGGACGGCGAGCGCGAGCGGGTCCTCGAGGCGGCGCTGGATCACGCGCTTGAGCGGCCGCGCGCCGAAGTCCGGGTCGTAGCCCTCGTCGGCCAGCGCGGCGAGCGCGGCCGGGGTCACGTCGAGGACGAGGCGGCGCTCGGCCAGGCGCTGGCGCAGCCGCGAGAGCTGGATGCCGACGATCACCGAGAGGTCCTCGCGGGTGAGCGGCCGGAACCGGATGATGTCGTCGATCCGGTTGACGAACTCGGGACGGAAGAGGTCGAGCGGGTCGCCGGGCAGGTTGCTCGTCATGATCAGCACGACGTTGGTGAAGTCGACCGTGCGGCCCTGGCCGTCGGTGAGGCGCCCATCGTCGAGGACCTGCAGGAGGATGTTGAACACGTCGGGGTGCGCCTTCTCGATCTCGTCGAGGAGCACGACCGCGTAGGGCCGGCGCCGCACCGCCTCGGTGAGCTGTCCGCCCTCGTCGTAGCCGACGTAGCCCGGGGGGGCGCCGACCAGGCGCGAGACCGAGAATTTCTCCATGTACTCGCTCATGTCGAGGCGGACCATCGCGTGGTCGTCGTCGAAGAGGTACTCGGCCAGCGCCCGCGCCAGCTCGGTCTTGCCCACCCCGGTCGGGCCGAGGAAGAGGAACGAGCCGATCGGCCGGTTCGGGTCCGAAAGGCCGGCGCGGCTCCGGCGGATCGCGTTGGCGACGGCGGCGACCGCCGCGTCCTGGCCCACGACGCGGCTGTGCAGGAGCTCCTCCATGCGCACGAGCTTCTCGACCTCGCCCTCCATGAGCTTGGCCACCGGCACGCCGGTCCACCGGCTGACCACCTGGGCGATGTCCTCGGCGTCGACCTCCTCTTTGAGGAACGCGCCGTGGCGCTGGAGCTCGGCCAGATCGGTGGTCGCCGCGTCGATCGACTTCTCGAGCCCGGGCAGCTCGCCGTAGCGCAGGGCCGCCGCGCCGGCGAGGTCGCCCTGGCGCTCGAGGCGCTCGGCGTCGAGGCGCTTCTCCTCGAACTCGCCCTTGGCCGAGCGGATCCGCTCGATCGCCGCCTTCTCGGCCTGCCAGCGCGCGGCCAGCTCGTCGCGGCGCTCGCCCTGGTCGGCCAGCTCCTCGTCGAGGCCCGCCCGGCGCTCCGCGCTGGCCTCGTCGGTCTCGGCGGCCAGGGCCACGCGCTCGATCTCGAGCTGGCGGATGCGCCGGGTCACGACGTCGAGCTCGGTGGGCATCGAGTCGATCTCGATGCGCAGGCGCGACGCCGCCTCGTCGACCAGGTCGATCGCCTTGTCGGGCAGGAACCGGTTGGCCACGTAGCGGTGGCTGAGCGTGGCGGCGGCGACCAGCGCGGCGTCCTGGATGCGCACGCCGTGGTGGACCTCGTAGCGCTCCTTGAGCCCGCGCAGGATCGCCACGGTGTCCTCGACGCTCGGCTCGCCGACGTAGACCTGCGCGAACCGGCGCTCGAGCGCGGCGTCCTTCTCGATGTACTGGCGGTACTCGTCGAGGGTCGTCGCCCCGATGAGGCGCAGCTCGCCGCGCGCGAGCATCGGCTTGATCATGTTGCCCGCGTCCATCGCGCCCTCGACCGCGCCGGCCCCGACGATGGTGTGAAGCTCGTCGACGAAGGTGATGACCTCGCCCTGGGCGTCGGTGATCTCCTTGAGGACCGCCTTGAGCCTCTCCTCGAACTCGCCGCGGTACTTGGCCCCGGCCACCATCGCACCGAGGTCGAGCGCGATGAGCCGGCGGTCGCGCAGGCTCTCGGGGACGTCGCCCTCGACGATGCGGATGGCCAGCCCCTCGACGATCGCGGTCTTGCCGACCCCGGGCTCGCCGATGAGGACCGGGTTGTTCTTGGTGCGCCGGCTGAGCACCTGGACGACGCGCCGGATCTCGTCGTCGCGGCCGATGACCGGGTCGAGCTTGCCCGCGCGCGCCAGCGCGGTGAGGTCCCGTCCGTACTTCTCGAGGCTCTGGAAGGTCGCCTCGGGGTCCTCGCTGGTGATGCGCGCCGAGCCGCGGATGGTCCGCAGCGCGCTGAGCAGCCGCTCGCGGGTCGTGCCGAGCTGGTCGGCCCACGCGACGATGACGTGGTCGACGCTCAGGTACTCGTCGCCCATGTCGGCGCGCAGCGCGTCGGCCTCCTCAAGGCCCCGGCGCGCCTCGGGCGAGAGGCCGGGCTGGCTGCCGCCGACCGCGCGCGGCTCGGCGGCCACGCGCTCGTTGAGCCCCGCCGCGGCGGCCACGGGGTCGACGTCGGCCGCGACCAGCAGCGGCCGGGCCACGCCCTCGGGCTGGTTGAGCAGGGCGAGCAGCAGGTGCGCCGGGGTGACGTAGGGGTTGCCGGCCGCGGCGGCCTGGGTGGTCGCGGCGCTGAAGGCCTCGCGGGTCTTCACCGTCCAACGCTGGGGGTCGAGGCTCACGAGGGCTCCCGCGACGCGCGCACGAAGACGGCCATGGCGTTGGAGACCGGCACCAGGTCGCGCCGGTACTGGCGGTGCGCCGCCTCGACGCCGGCGCGCGCCTCGCCGGCCACGTCGGCCAGGCGCGCGCGGGCCTCGGCCAGCTCGGCCTCGAGGGCCATGATCCGCTTGACGCCCTCTAGGTTCACGCCCTCGCTGGTCAGCTCCTGGATGCGCCGCAGCGCGGCCAGGTCCTCGTCGGAGAATCGCCGGGACCCGCCCGACGTGCGGTGCGGGGAGAGCAGACCGCTGCGCTCGTAGTTGCGCAGGGTCTGGGGATGGACCCCGGCCAGCTCGGCGAAGACCGAGATGACGTAGACGTGGGTCGTGGGCTGCTCAGCCATCGCTCTCCCCCAGGCTCTGCGCGAGGCGCTCGACGATTCCTCGCTGCTCCTTGGTCAGCTTCTCGGGCACCGAGACGGCGACGGTCACCAGCAGGTCGCCGGCGCCGTGCTTGCCCGAGGCCGGCACGCCGCGCCCGCGCACGCGCATCGTCGTGCCCGGCTGGGTGCCGGCCGGGACCTTGAGCGTGACCGTTCCGTCGAGGGTCGGGACCTCGACGGTCGTGCCCAGCAGGGCCGCGGTCACGGGGACGCTGACGGTCGTGGTGACGTGGCGGCCCTTGCGGGCGAAGCGCGCGTCGGGCGTCACGTGGACGTCGACGAAGAGGTCGCCGGCCGGCCCGCCGTGGCCGCCGGGCTGGCCCTTGCCCTTGAGCCGGATGCGCTGGCCCTCGACGACCCCGGGCGGGATGCGCACGTTGACCCGGCGCGCCGAGGGCTCGCGGCCGGTGCCGTGGCAGGTCGGACAGGGCGTGGCCACCGTGCCGCCGCGCCCGTGGCAGACCGGGCAGATGGTCGACATGGCGAAGGGCCCCTGGTCGTCGTTGAGGACCCCGCGCCCGCCGCAGCGCTCGCAGGCGACGAACCCGGTCCCCGGCGCCGCGCCGTTGCCGCCGCAGGTGTGGCAGGCCTCCGAGCTCGGCAGGGTGACCGTGGTGGTGACGCCGGCGACGGCGTCGGCGAACGAGAGGTGCAGCGCGGTCTCGAGGTCCGCGCCGCGCGCCGGGCCGCGGCGGCGCCCGCCGAAGAGCCCGCCGAAGAGGTCGCCGAGGTCGGTGAAGTCGCCGGTGGTGAAGTTGAAGCCGCCCGGGCCGCCGACGCCGGCCGCGGCCGGGCCGAGGCGGCGGACCTCGTCGTACTCCTTGCGCTTGTCGGCGTCGCCGAGCACGTCGTAGGCGACCGAGACCTCCTTGAAGCGCTCCTCGCTGCCCGGGTTGGTGTCGGGGTGCAGCGCCTTGGCCAGCTTGCGGTAGGCCCGCGTGATCTCCTTGTCGGTCGCGGAGTCGCTGATCCCGAGGACCTTGTAGTAGTCCTTCTCGAACCACTCGCGCTCGGCCATCTACCCCCGCACCCTCACCATCGCCGGGCGCAGCGTCGCGCCGCGCCAGCGGTACCCCGCGCGCAGCACCTCGTCGACGACCGGCCCGTCGTCGCCGGGCTCGTGGGCCACGGCGTCGTGGACCGTCGGGTCGAAGGCCTCCCCGGCCACGCCGACGCGCTCGAGGCCCTCGACCGAGAGCGTCGAGCGCATGAGCGACGCGGCCTGGGCCAGGGCGACGGCCTCGGCGGAGTGGCCCTCGAGCGTCGCGAAGTGCGCCTCGGCCAGGTCGAAGGCGTCCAGGACGACGAGGAGCTTGCCCACGAGGTCGCCGGCGGCGCGCGCCGCGGCGTCGTCGCTGGCGCGCGAGACGCGCTTGCGGTAGTTCTCGAACTCCGCCTGGAGGCGCTGGAGCGTCGTCTAGGTACTCGTCGCGCTGGCGCTCGGCCTCGCCGCGGGCGTCGGCCACCTCGGCCACGAGCTCGTCGAGCTCGGCGGCCAGGTCGGCGTCGCTCGGCGCCGGGGTCACGCCGTCGTCGGCTCCCCCGGCGCGCTCGTCGCTCACTGCTCGTCGACGATCTCGGCGTCGACGATGTCGTCGTCGCTCTGGGCCGAGGGCCCGGCCCCGGCGCCCGCCGAGGCGTTGGCCTTGGCCGCCTCCTCGTAGAGGCGCTGGCTGAAGCCCTGGCTCGCGGTGAGCAGCTTCTCGGTCGCGGCCTTGACGGCGTCGACGTCGGTGCCGGCGAGCGCCTCCTTCATCGCGCCGAGCGCCGACTCGACGTCGGCCTTCTCCGAGCCCTGGAAGCTCTCGGCCTGCTCGCGCAGGAGCTTCTCGGTCGAGTACACGAGGGTGTCGGCGTTGTTGCGGACCTCGGCCTCCTCGCGGCGCTGGCGGTCGTCGTCCGCGTGGGCCTCGGCGTCGCGCACCATCCGGTCGATCTCGTCCTTGCCGAGCGCCGACCCGCCGGTGATGGTCATCGACTGGCTCGTCCCGGTGGCCATGTCCTTGGCCGAGACGTGCACGATGCCGTTGGCGTCGATGTCGAAGGTCACCTCGATCTGGGGCACGCCGCGCGGGGCCGGCGGGATGCCGACCAGCTGGAACTTGCCCAGGGTCTGGTTGTAGTTCGCCATCTCGCGCTCGCCCTGGAGGACGTGGACCTCGACGCTCGGCTGGTTGTCGTCGGCCGTCGTGAAGATCTGGCTCTTCTTGGTCGGGATCGTGGTGTTGCGCTCGATGATGCGCGTCATCACTCCGCCCTTGGTCTCGATGCCGAGGCTCAGCGGGGTCACGTCGAGCAGCAGGATGTCCTTGACGTCGCCCTTCAGCACGCCGGCCTGGACCGCCGCGCCCACCGCGACCACCTCGTCGGGGTTCACGCCCTTGTGGGGCTCCTTGCCCGTGAGGGCCTTGACGAGGTCCTGGACCGCGGGGATGCGCGTCGACCCGCCGACCAGGATGACGTGGTCGATCTGGTCGAGCGTGAGCCCGGCGTCCTTGATCGCCTGGTCGAAGGGGCCGCGGCACTTGTCGACCAGGTGGCTGGTCAGCTCGTTGAACTTGGCGCGCGTGAGCTTGACGTCGAGGTGCTTGGGGCCCTCGGCGGTCGCGGTGATGAACGGCAGGTTGACCTGGGTCTCCTGGACGGTCGAGAGCTCGATCTTGGCCTTCTCCGCGGCCTCCTTGAGGCGCTGGACCGCCATCTTGTCGTTGGAGAGGTCGACGCCCTCGGTGTCCTTGAAGGTCTTGACCAGCCAGTCCATGACCGCGTCGTCCCAGTCGTCGCCGCCGAGGAACGTGTCGCCGTGGGTCGACTTGACCTCGAAGACGCCCTCGGCGATCTCGAGGACCGAGACGTCGAAGGTCCCGCCGCCGAGGTCGAAGACGAGGACGGTCTGCTCGTGGGTGCCCTTGTCGAGGCCGTAGGCGAGGGCCGCGGCCGTGGGCTCGTTGACGATGCGCAGGACCTCGAGGCCGGCGATCTGGCCGGCCTCCTTCGTCGCGGTGCGCTGGGCGTCGTTGAAGTACGCCGGCACCGTGATGACCGCCTGGGCGACCGAGTCGCCCAGGTAGGCCTCGGCGTCGCGCTTGAGCTTCATCAGGATGCGCGCGCTGATCTCCTGGGCCGTGTACTTGGTCCCGTCGATGTCGACGGACCAGGCGTTGTCGCCCATGTGGCGCTTGACCGACCGGATGGTGCGGTCGGGGTTGGTGATCGCCTGGCGCTTGGCGACCTCGCCGACGAGGACCTCGCCGGTCTTGGAGAAGCCCACGACCGACGGGGTCGTGCGACCGCCCTCGGCGTTGGGGATCACGACGGGCTCGCCCGCCTCGAGGACGCTGACCACCGAGTTGGTGGTCCCCAGGTCGATGCCTACTGCCTTAGCCATGCAGATGCTCCTTCGCCCGCCCGCGGACCCTCCGGGGGCGAGATGTCCGGAACCAAGGATACCAAGTTGAGTCCCATCTTGTCAAGAAAACTTAGACAGAGGGACGCAATTCTTAGGTGACGCGACCCGTTACGCCTCTCATCAGGTCATTCACGGGGTCAGACGACCGGGACGAGGCAGTCGATCTGGTCGAACCGTCGGTAGTGCTCGATCACCGGCCGTGACGGGTCGCGGTCGGGGCGGGCGTCGAGCTCCTCCATGGTCGGGCGGATCGACTGGTAGATCCCCGGCGGCGGGCCCGAGAGCCGGACTCGGGCGTACCGCCCGCCGACCAGGCGGCCGGGGACCAGCGAGGGGTGCGCGTCGGCGTCGCCGGGCTGCGCCTCGACGCACGCCCGGTACTCCCCGGTCGCTGGGTCCAGGGTGCCGAAGAAGTGGCGGCCCCGCAGGGAGCCGACCTCGGCCTCGAGGCAGTCCCAGACGGCGGCGATCCCGGACTGGTCGTCGGGGCCGGCGAGGTAGAGAACGGCGACCTCGTCGCGCGTCACGACATCGGCCGGGCGCGCCACGTCAGCCGGGCAGCCGGCGCACCACAAGCTCGCCCTTGCCGATCGGCACGACGACCGCGTCGACCCGGTCGTCGGCGTACGCCCGCTCGACCAGGGGCCCGAGGGCGTCGGCGTGGCTGATGACGTTGTCGGCCACCAGCAGCCCCCCCGGGACCAGCTGGGGCACCACCAGGTCGTAGCAGTCGGAGTACACGTCCTTCTCGGCGTCGAGGAAGCAGAACGCCACCGGGCCGAGGTCGGCCCCGGCGGTGCGGAAGTCGGCCGCGATCAGGTCGACGGTGCCGTCCACCCCGGCCGCGGCGAAGGTCTCGCGCGCGCGCGCGACCTTCGCCGGGTCGACCTCGAAGGTGCGCAGCGTCCGGCTCTCGCTGGCGCAGGCCAGGCTCAGCCAGAGCGCGGAGTACCCGGCGCTGGTGCCGACCTCGATCGCGTGGCCCGGCGGGGCCGCCGCGCACAGGATCGCGAGGAACCGCCCGGTCTCGGGCGGGACCTGGCGCAGGCGCTGGGAGTGGGAGGTGCCGTCGCCGCGGTCGCGCTCGTCGATCGCTTCGAGCTCGCGCATCCGCGCGGCGACCCTCTCGGGGATGTCCAGGAACATTTCCCCATGATGACAGGCGACCGACGGCCTTTGCTCGCCCCTCGGTACCCTGGGGGCGTGCCCGACCTCGTCCTGCTGCGCCACGGCGAGTCGGCCTGGAACGCCGAGAACCGCTTCACCGGCTGGACCGACGTCGACCTCAGCGCGGCCGGCGAGGCCGAGGCCGGGGCCGCCGGGGCGCTGCTGGCGGCCGAGCCCGACCTCGACCTGCGGGTCCTGCACACCTCGGTCCTGACGCGCTCGATCCGCACCGCCGAGATCTCCCTGCACGCGGCCGGGCGCAGCTGGCTGCCGGTGCGCCGGACCTGGCGGCTCAACGAGCGCCACTACGGCGACCTGACCGGCAAGGACAAGCGCGAGACCGCCGCCCAGTTCGGCCTCGACCAGGTGGCCGTGTGGCGGCGTAGCTACGCGACGGCCCCGCCGTCGATGCCGCCCGGCGACCCTCGCTCGGTGGCGCTCGACCCGCGATACCGCGACGTGCCGCCCGAGTTCCTGCCCGCGACCGAGTGCCTGAAGGACGTCGTCGCGCGCGTCGGGCCCTACCTTCGCGACACGCTGGCCGAGGACCTGCGCGCCGAGAGCGTGCGCGGCGGCGCGGTCCTCGTCGTCGCCCACGGGAACTCGCTGCGCGCGCTGCGCATGATCCTCCAGCACATCAGCGAGGAGGACATCGTCGACCTCGAGATCCCGACGGGCATCCCCTACCGCGTGCGCCTCGACGACGACCTCGGCGTCATCGAGGCGCGCTACCTCGGCGACCGACGGCCGCGGCGAGCGCCGCGGCGGCGGCGGTCGCGCGCCAGGCCGGCTAGAGCGCCTCGGGGCCCCGCTCGTTGGTGCGCACCCGCACCACCTTCTCGATGTCGGTGACCCAGACCTTGCCGTCGCCGACGGTGTCGGTGCGCGCGGCGGTCACGATGGCGTCGAGGACCGAGTCGCACCTGCTCGTCGGTGCAGGCGACCTCGATGCGGATCTTGTCGACGAAGTCGAACTCGTACTCGCGCCCGCGGTAGATCTCGATGTGGCCGCCCTGGCGGCCGAAGCCGCGCACCTGGCTGACGGTCATCCCGGTCACGCCCGCGGACTTGAGGGCGACCTTCACCTCGTCCAGCTTGAACGGCTTGACGACTGCGGTTACCAGCTTCACTCTCTCTCCTTAGACGTTGTCGGCGTGGGTGTGGCTCGGGGTCAGCGATCGGCTCGCCGAAGGTCGGCTCCGGGAAGGCCTCCTCCTCGTGGATCGCGATGTCGCCGATGCGCCAGGACCTCGTCAGTCTCCCGCAACCCTCCTAGCACGAACTTGACCAGGTAGAACACGGCGGCCGTGCCGACCGCGGTGAAGACGATGATCCAGCGAGGCGGCCAGGAACTGCTCCCAGAGCTGGTGCAAGGAGTGGCCGTAGAACCAGCCCCGGACGCTGAAGGCGCCCGACGCCCTTGTAGTTCTTGCCGGCCACTCCGTACTCGGTCATGTGCGGGGTCCGCCAGGATCCCGACCAGGAGTCCGCCGAGTGAGCCCGGCGATGCCGTGGGTGTAGACCACCCCCAGGGCGTCGTCGACCAGGCGGAACGGCCGGAGCTTCGAGACGAAGTTCCAGGCGACCCAGACGACGATCGTCGAGCGATCAGCCCGACGAAGATCGCCCCGGTCCCGTTGACCCAGCCGGCCGAGGGCGTGATCGCCACCAGGCCGCAGATCATGCCGTTGATCGCGCCGAGGAAGGTCGGCTTCTTCTGGCGCGAGAAGTACATGTCCATCACCACCCAGGTGAGCACCGCCCACGGCGGTGGCGACGTTGGTGTTGAGCACCGCGCGACGCGGCGTCGACGCCGGCGTAGAAGGGGTCGCCGCCGTTGAACCCGTTCCAGCCGAGCCAGAGGATGCCCGGCGCCGACCGCCACCATCATCAGGTTGCTGGGGAAGGCGTTCTCGCGGTCCTGCCAGCGCCGCGGGCCGACGATGGCCGCCGCCGACGAAGGCCGCGACGCCCGGCCGCCAGGTGGATGACGTAGCCGCCGGAGTAGTCGACCGCGCCCTTCTGGGCGAAGAAGCCGCCGCCCCAGAGCAGCGCGGCGTTGATGCAGTAGACCAGCGTGATCCACAGCGGCACGATGCAGCAGCCACGCCTTGAACTTGAGCCGGCCGACCAGGCCGCCGAGGAAGAGCAGCGGCGTGATCGCGGCGAAGACGAACTGGAAGTAGGCGAGCGTCGACGGTCGGGAAGTGGAAGGGGATCACCGTGTTGGCGCCGGAGACGGCCTGCCCCTGCTCGGAAGCGGCGTCGCCCAGCGGCGGTGAAGTGCCCGATGAATCCGCTCCAGAACGACCCCGTCGGCCCGAAGTGCGAGAGCCTGCCCGAAGGCCAGGTTGTAGCCCCAGAGCATCCAGACGACGAGCACGACGGCGAAGCCGCAGAAGGTCATCATCATCGTGTTGACGATCCACTTCTTGCGCACCAGGCCGCCGTAGAGCACGGCGATACCCGGCAGGCTCATGAGGCCCACCAGGGTGGCCGCCACCAGCTGCCAGGTGTTGTCCGCCGGGTTCAGCCAGTGCGGGTAGGGGATGTTCGCGGCCGCGTCGAGCACGTCCTCTCCTCGATTCGTGAGGACGACGCTGGCCTCGGTGTGGCCCCAGTGATGTCGGGGCCGCGTTTCGCCGCCGTTAGCGACGTGTTTCGGGACGTGAACTGCTCGCGTGAGGGCGCCGGCGCGCTGCAGAGACGCTCTCAACGACCTGTGAGATGTCGAGGACCTCGACGTCGTCGCGGCCGTGGGCCTTGACCGCGTCGTCGAGCATGATCATGCAGAACGGGCAGGCCGTCGAGACGACGTCGGCGCCGGTCGCCAGCGCCTCGTCGGTGCGCTCCATGTTGACGCGCTTGCCGATGCGTCTCCTCCATCCACATCCGCGCGCCGCCCGGCGCCGCAGCAGAACCCGCTTCTCGCGGTAGCGCTCCATCTCGACCTGGGTGACCCCGGGGATCGCCGACGAGCACGTCGCGCGGCTCGTCGAAGACGCGGTTGTGGCGCCCCAGGTAGCAGGGGTCGTGGTAGGTGACGGTGCCCGTGTAGTGGACGCCCGGGGTCAGGCGCCCCGCGGCGCACCAGGTGGTCTAGCAGCTGGGCGTGGTGGATGAGCTCGAAGTCGCCGCCGAGCGCCGGGTACTCGTTCTTGATCGTGTTGAAGCAGTGCGGGCAGGACGCGACGATCTTGGTCGCGCCCGACCTCGTGGAGGGTCTCGACGTTGGCCTTGGCCATCTCCTGGAAGAGGTACTCGTTGCCGATGCGCCGCGCCGGGTCGCCGCTGCAGGACTCGCGCGGTCCCAGGATCGCGAAGGTCACGCCGGCGCGGTGCAGCATGCGCGCGGTGGACACGACCTGCTTGCGCGCGCGCTCGTCGAGCGCGCCCGGCGCAGCCGACCCAGTAGAGGTACTCGACGTCGGGCGGGGATCGTCCCGTCGACGACCGGGCACCTCGAAGTCGAGGCGCGCCGATCCACTCGGTGCGCTTGGACGACCCGAGGCCCCACGGGTCGCCCTGGTTCTCCATGTTGCGCAGCAGCAGCCCGGCCTCGGACGGGAAGCGGCGACTCCATGAGCACCTCGTAGCGGCGCATGTCGATGATCGCGTCGACGTGCTCGATGTCGACCGGGCACTGCTCGACGCAGCGCCGCACGTCGTGCACGACCACAGGACGTCGGGGTCGATGATCGCCGGGCACCAGCGTCGGCGAGTCGCCGCGGGCCGGTCGCCCGAGAGCAGCCGGTCGGCCGAGGCGAACATGTTGTCGCGCAGCCCCATGACGAGGAGCTTCGGGCTCAGCGGCTTGCCGGTCGTCCAGGCCGGGCAGACCGACTGGCAGCGCCCGCACTCGGTGCAGGTGGCGAAGTCGAGCATCTGCTTCCAGGTGAAGTCCTCGACGTGGCCGACGCCGAAGACGGTGTCCTCGGTCACGTTGCTCCATGTCCATGTCGGGCGTCTTGTCGAGCCCGCCCAGCGCGCGCGGCCGGCGGCTGAAGGCGACGTTGACCGGCGCCAGGAAGATGTGCAGGTGCTTGGAGTACGAGACGAAGACCAGGAACGCGGCGATGACCGCGATGTTGGCGAGGAGGAAGACCGTCTCGATCACGCTGTTGACGCCGACGCCCGAGCGGGCGCGAGCCAGTACGCGACGACCTTGGAGGCGAACGCCCACGGTGACGCGAAGCCCGCGTTGGTCGTCGTGTTCGCGATGAATCCGGGAGGATGGTGGAAGATGATCAGGCGGCTGAACGGGAAGTGCCCGTGTCGATCTGGGCGCCGCGGTAGACGAGCAGGGTCACGATGACGAGCGCGATCATGCCGAGCACCAGCCCACGCGGCGCTGGTGTGCGCTGCCGTAGAAGCGGCTGGCCCGCTCCTTGCGTGACGGCGCATTGACGAGCGGATGACCGCGAAGACGACGAGGGCGACGAGGACGGCCGTCGCGAAGAAGTCCTCGACGAAGGCGAGCCAGCTCTGCGTGCCGATGAGCGGGATGTGGAAGTCGCGGTCGAAGAGCGACCCGTAGGCCTCGACGATGGTCGCGCATCAGGATCGTGAAGCCCCACATCGTGAAGAAGTGGGCAACCCCCGGCACGGTCCAGCGCAGGAGCTTGCTCTGGCCGGCGACCTCGACGACCTCGACCTCGGTGACGGCGCCCGCGCCACGCCGGCGGTCGGGCGCCGGCTGGCCCGCGCGGATCAGCCGGCTCAGCCACCAGAAGCGCCGCCCGGCGATGGCGAAGCAGAGCGCGGTGACGGCCAGGCCGATGAGGATCCGGGCGAGCACCGCTCTCACGGTCCTTGGCGAAGTTCTCGGGTAGCGGCTCGGCGTGGGCCCGCGCTGGCCGCAGGTACTTGCGAGCCGAGGCCCTGCGAGCCGTAGGGGCGGTCGGCCGGGGTCGTCATCTCGAAGAAGCTGATCTGGCCGATCTTCATGCCCGGGTAGAGCGTGATCGGCAGGTTGGCGACGTTGGAGAGCTCGAGGGTCAGGTGGCCGTCCCAGCCGGCGTCCACGAAGCCGGCGGTCGAGTGGATCAGCAGGCCGAGGCGCCCGAGCGAGCTCTTGCCCTCGAGCCGGGCGACGAGGTCGTCGGGCAGGGCGACGCGCTCGATCGTCGAGCCCAGCATGAACTCCCCCGGGTGAAGGATCATGGCGGAACCGTCGGCCCACGTCGATGAGCTCGGTCAGGTCCTCCATCGCCTCGCGCACGTCGATGACCCGACGCGAGTGGTTGCGGAAGACCCGGAAGAGCTGGTCGACGTGCAGGTCGACGCGACGAGGGCTGGATGCAGTCCTCGCCCAGGGGGTCGATGACGATTCGGCCGCTGGCCAGCGCTTCGCGGATCGAGCGGTCGGACAGCACCATGTCGACCGCCACGCTAGCCCCGGGGCTGCGCGCCCTGAAGGGGCTACTCCGCGCGCAGCACCTCGGCGACCGGCGAGCGCGCCGCGGTGCGCCCCGACGGGTACGCGACGACGTTGGCCAGGACGATGGCACCCAGGACCAGCCAGGCGAGCGCGCCCCACGGCACGGTCGCGCGCGGGACCGCGTAGATGGTGTTGGCGAAGAGATCCCAGAGCCACCGGCCGGCCACGACCCCGACCGGCACGCCGACGACGAGGCCAATGGCGACGGACGCGGTGGCCTGGGCGGCCACCGTCGCCGCCAGCTGGCGGCGACGAAGTCCGAGCGACTTGAGCAGCGCCAGGTCGCGGCGCCGGCGTCGGGCCGACGCCGCCATGGTGAGGCCGAAGGCCACCGCGATCCCGGCCGCGAACACGAGGGACAGGATGAGCGGCGTCTTCTCGGTCGACCGGTAGCTGATGATCTGGGCCGGGTACTGCACCCCGAGCGCCGCGATCAGGTCGCCCGACGCCTGGCCGTTTGGGACGGCGGCGAAGGCCCGGTTGCCGGCCGCGATCGCCTGGTGCAGGAGCGCGGTGCGCTGCGCGCGCGGCACGCCCGGCTTGAAGCGGACGGCGAGGAGCTGGGGGCCGTTGAGGGCGGCGTACGGGGTGGTGATCGCCTTGACCATCGCCGGTGGCTCGATGGCGGGGTCGAGGACGCCGCCCACCCCCATCGACGGGTGCAGCACGTCGCTGCGGCCGATGGCCGGCAGCGTGGCGACGCCCACGACCCGGTAGGTCCGCGGCGGGATGTAGACCGGGTAGTCGCGCTTGGACCCGTAGCCACCACGCACGGTGCCGCCGAGGTGGGTGTGGAGTTCGGCCATCGTGGCCGCCCCCAGGACGATCTGGTCGGACCTCTGGACCTCGTGGCCGGCGATCAGCGGCGGCTCCCAGCTCGAGCCCGACCGGATGAGCAGGACCGGGATCTCCTGGCCGTCGATCTGCGCGTCGCCGTAGGAGACCCCGGCCCACGCGGCCACCAGCGGGCTCTTGGCGATCACCGCGATCGCCTGGGGCGGGACGTCGTTCGACCCGG
The DNA here is from genome assembly GCA_963820815.1 of uncultured Actinomycetota bacterium. Taxonomy (GTDB): domain Bacteria; phylum Actinomycetota; class Acidimicrobiia; order Acidimicrobiales; family RAAP-2; genus RAAP-2. The sequence goes on from CAWGBL010000001.1 coordinate 37,754, forward strand.
TCAGGGCGTTGTCGAGGTTCCAGCCGTAGAGCGACGGGTGCGAGACGAGCGTCGAGAAGCCGCCGCCGAAGGTGAGCGTCGCGGCGACCAGCGCCACCGCCGCGACCACGCCGACCAGCGCGGAGCGCACGGGGACCGACGTCCGGCCCCGGCCGGGCTCCAGGGCGAATGTCAGCCCCACCGCCGCCGGCGTGGGCAGGCCGGTGGCGCGACCCCACGCCGCGACGCGCGAGCGGGGCGCGCGCGCCCGGCGCGCGCGTGCCCCGGGCGCCCAGCGGTACGCGAGTGCCCAGCCCACGGCCGTCGCGATCAGCACGATGGCCCCCGCCCCGCCGAGGACGATCGCGGGTTCGAGGTGGACGCCCTCGGGCAGCACCGCGCGCACCGGTCCAATGACCGACAGCGGCGACAGCGCGATCGCGACGGCGACGGCGAGGACCGCGCCGACGACGACGGCGGCGAGGGGAACCGCCAGGGCGTCCAGGACGACGGCGCTCGGTCGAGCGCCGAGCGCGCGCGCCACGGCGCTGTCCTCGCGACCTTCGCGCAGCCGACTCGCCACGAGCTGGACGGCGGTGAGCACGGTGCCCAGGAGCGCCAGCGCCCCAAAGACCAGGAGCGCCAGCGCCTCCGGCCGGTTCGTCAGGTCGACCTTGGCCGCGACGGCGGAGTAGTCGTGGAAGTTGTACGTGGTGCCCGGGGGGAGCTCCTTGATGATCTCGCGCTCCACCCGGGCGACCCCCGCGAACCCACCCGCGACGCGAAAGTGGTAGTCCACGTACTGGAGCCCGGCGGTGGTGCCGCGCAGCGCGGCGGGGGTGAACATGAAGAGTGCCGGCAGACTGTCCGTGGTGTCGCGAACGACCTCGTCGTTGAAGACGATGGTGGCCACCAGCGTCTCGGTGTACACGTGGACGGGCCGGAGCCCCGCCACCGACGTGGCGTTGTTGACCTCGGCCCACGAGTAGAAGCCGAACTTCACCCGCTCGCCCACGCGCCACCCCATGAGCCGCTCGGCGTCCGCGGTCGCCATGAACTGCGTGGGGTCGCGCGGGTTGGCGCGGTGGCCCGCGACCACCGCGACCCGGTCACGCGTGAAGAATTCGTCACTGGCCGCCCCGATCGCGTTGACCGAGCCGTTCACGTAGGCCGGCGGGAAGTACGCCCTGCCCGACTTCGAGATCGGGAAGGCGGCCACCGCGCCCCACGACGTCACGACGCTCTCGACCCCGGGGAGCTTGGCGAAGAGCGGCGCGGCGCTGGCGGACGGGATGAGCATCGAGAAGTCGGAGTTGTGGGACCGAGCCAGGAACGTGGCGTACGACGATGCCGTGTCGCGCGCCGCGACGAGCGAGCCCAGGGCCGCGCCGCCAGTCGCGGCAACGAGGACCGTGATGGCCAAGGCGCTCGCCCACGAGCGCCGCAGCGCCCTCGCGAAGCGGTACCTCACCAGGCGCAGCGCCTCGCTCACGACGCGCCCCCATCGACTCTCGTGGACCAGGCCCCCCGACCGCGCACGAGCCCATTGTCCCCGCCGGCCGGCGCCCGCGGCACGGTGCTAGCGCGCGGAGCCCCGGATGGCTACCACCACCGGAGACGGCCGCCAAGGGGCCCAGCGCTACCATGGTCACCTTCGCGGGTGTAGTTCAGCGGCAGAACATCAGCTTCCCAAGCTGAGAACGCGGGTTCGATTCCCGTCGCCCGCTCCGAATCCGTCGTCCGCGCGCTCTGGACCAGGGACGACGGGGGTGAGTTCCGCGCATCGTCGGCACCTCCTTAGGCTCAATCCTTGTGTTGGGTCGACGAATCGTGCTGTGCCTCGCCACGGCCGCGCTGGTCGTCGCCGCGCCGACGGCCGCCGTGGCCACCGCACCCGTCGTGCCGTCGGCGTCGGTCGGGTTCGACATCAGCTACCCCCAGTGCGGCCGCGCCTTCCCGGCCGCCCCCGGCTTCGGCGTCGTCGGCGTCAACCATGGCCACTCGTTCTCGACCAACCCCTGCCTCGAGGGCGAGCTGCGCTGGGTGGTCGGTGCGCCCACCACTGGCCGGGCGTTCTACGTCAACACCGGGGCCCCCGGCCCGGGCGACCCTCACTGGCCGCGGCGCCAGCGCGAGCCCCGGGAGTGCCGGGGGGCCAACTCGACGCTGTGCGCTTACGACTACGGATGGAACAGCACTCGAGCCTCCTTCGCCTCGGTGCTGCGAGCCCTCCTGCACCGCCACACCCCGTCGCCACGGGTCTTCGCCACGACGGCGCGGTGGTGGCTCGACGTCGAGGTCGCCAACCCGTGGGAGTCCTGGCTCGCCGGCTACGGCCCGTCGCACCACTCCCACCTCGTCGACCAGTCCGCGATCCTGGGGTCCATCGCCTACCTGCGGTCCCAGGGCGTCTCCTACGTCGGCATCTACTCCTCGGTCCCGATGTGGGGCGCGATCATGGGCCGCAGCGCCAAGACCTTCGCGACGGTGCCGGTGTGGGTCCCGGGCTCGGCGTCGCTGCCCGAGGCGGTGCTCAACTGCGCGACGACGTCGTTCACCGGGGGCTTCGTCGCCATGACGCAGTACCCCTCGCGCGGCTACGACGGCGACTACCGCTGCGGGCTCAAGGCCGTGAACGTGTCGGCGTCGAGCACGATCGCGGCGGCGGCCGGATTCCACAGCCAGCTCGCTGTCGCCAAGAGCGACGGGACGGTCACCTTCACGCAGTCGGCCGGGTCGCCGTCGATCGCGGTCAGCCCGACGGGAGCCGTCACGACGAGCGGGCCGCTGGCGCGCGGCACGTACCGCGCGTCCGGGACGACGAGCGACCCCGGCGGGGACGCCGGGACGTTCTCGCTGACCCTGCGGGTCGGGATCATCGCCCAGGCGGCGCCGACGGCCGGCGCGGTGACGGTGTCGGGGTCGTCGAGCTTCTCCGCGCAGCTGACCGTGACCGGGGGCGCCGCCCCGGTGACCTTCACCCAGGCCGCCGGCCAGCCCTCGCTGCAGGTCAGCGCGTCGGGGCTCGTGACCACCGACGGCACCCTCGCCGCCGGGACCTACGCGGCGACGGGCACGACCAGCGACTCGGCCGGCGACTCCGGGGCCTTCCACTTCACCCTGACCGTGGGCCAGCTGGTCCAGCTGCCCCCGACGACCGTGACCGTCCCGGCCAGCGCCTCGGCCGCCTTCGCCCTCCAGCTCTTGGTCTCGGGCAACGTCGGCGCCGTCACCTTCGCCCAGGCCACCGGACAGCCGACGCTCCTCGTCAGCCCGGGCGGCCTCATCACGACGAGCGGTCCGCTCGCCGCCGGGACGTACCAGGTCACCGGGACGACGAGCGACGCGACCGGTGACGTCGGCACCTTCTCGCTGCGCCTGAAGGTCACCGCGTCGCCCCCGCCGACCACCACCACGACGCCGCCCACCACGACCACGACCACGTCGCCCTAGGAGGAGCGGTGCCCGGCCCCGACGACCTCACCGAAGCCGACGACACGCTCGACGACGACTGCACCTGCCCGGAGCGCTGTGAGCACGAGCGCCCGTCGCGCGACGGCGGCGAAGTCGCCTGCGACCCCGCCTGCCCGGTGCACGCTTGGCGGTAGCCGCGGCGCACGGGCTAGCGGGCGACCGCGATGTCGATCTCGGGGCGGTCGCCGGGGCGAAGCCACGCCATCACCCGGTAGAGCGCGCGGCGCTCGAGCGCGACGCATCCGTCGGTCGGCTGCCCGAAGTCCAGGTGCAAGAAGATGCCCGAGCCGAGCCCGGGGACCCGGCGCGGGTTGAACCCGATCACCGCCAGGATCGGGTAGGCGTTGCCCTCGAGCCACAGGGGCTCGCCGGTGAACCGCGGCGTGACCCCGCAGGGCACGTGGACGAGCTCGTCGTAGGAGGCTGACGACGGGTCCTCGTCCCACCAGTCCCCGCACGCCAGGCGACGGTACGCGTAGGCGTCGTGGGGGTCCGGCCCGACGCCGAGCAGTCGCGCGCCGAGCGCGAACACCCCGATAGGGGTGGTCCCGTCGCCCTCGCGGCGATGGCGGCGCAGGCCGTGGCGACCGACCCGCGCGAAGAACGGACCCATGACCCGCACCCAGCACCCGCCGATCAGCTCGTCGGCGGCCAGCGTCGCGGTGGTCGCCCGGGCCGTCCGGGCGTCGACCACGAGGAGCTGGGTCACGCCCGCCGGGGTCGCGACGACGGGTGCGCCGTGGCACGGGGTCGTCGTGGTGGTGCCGGGGACCGTCGTCGACGTCGTGGAGTCCGCGGACCCCGGTGACGGGACCGCGACGGCGCCGGCCACCGCGAGGGCGGCGAGGGCGACCGCGCGAGGCCACCACCGAGGCCGTGCCATCGCGGCAGCGTACCGGCCGCCCCCTGCACGAGTGGTGCGCCGCCGCGCGTCGCGCGGGGCCTGGGAGACTGGCGAGACGCCCTCACCATCGTCCCCGCACGGCGCCCCCATCAGCCGACGCACCGCGCTGCGGTCGCTGGTCGCCCTGGGCGCGGGCGCGAGCCTGGCCCGACCGGCGTCCCTGCGGACGATCGACGCCGCGCGCTCCGCCACCCCGGCGGGGTCGGACCTCGGCGCGGTCAAGCACGTCGTGTTCCTGATGCAGGAGAACCGCTCCTTCGACCACTACTTCGGCTCGTACCGCGGCGTCGCCGGGTTCGCCGACCACCCGGCCGGCTCCGACGGCGTCTTCGCCCAGCCCGACCCGGCCAACGCGGCGAGCGCGCCCACGGGCGCGCTGCTGCCGTTCCGCCTCGACTCGACGAGCGGCCACGGGGAGTGCACGCACGACATCGACCACACCTGGGCGGTCATGCACGCGAGCTGGGACTCCGGCGCGATGGACCGGTTCGTCATCGCCCACAGCGCGAACTCGTCCGACGGCCCCGTCAACGGGCCGCTGACGATGGGCTACTACGCGCGCGCCGACCTGCCGTACCACTACGCGCTGGCCGACGCCTTCACCCTGTGCGACCACTACTTCCACTCGGTCCTCGGCCCCACCCACCCCAACCGGCTGATGGCCCTGTCGGGCACGATCGACCCGGCCGGGCGCCACGGCGGCCCGGTGCTGACCACCAGCGCCTCGCCCGGCATCATCGCCAGCGCTCGATGGACCTCGGTCCCCGAGCTCCTCGAGGACCGAGGGGTGTCGTGGAAGACCTACACGACCCCCGGCCAGGGCTACCTGCCGGACGACCCGTCCGCGGGCTTCGGCGACTCGATCCTGCAGTACTTCGCCGCCTACCGCCGGCCCTCCACCGACCTCTTCCGCCGCGCCTTCCTGCCGCGCTTCCCGGCGGACTTCGTCGCCGAGGCGCGCGCCGGCACCCTGCCCTCGGTGTCGTGGATCGTGCCGCCCAACGGCTCGGACGAGCACCCGCCGGCGCCGCCCCTCTACGGCGCGCGCCTCATCGACCAGGTGCTGCGCGCCCTCATGGCCAACCCCGCGACCTGGAGGTCGACGGTCCTCTTCGTCACCTACGACGAGAGCGGCGGGTTCTTCGACCACGTCGCCCCCCCGACCCCGCCCGCGGGCACGCCCGGGGAGCACCTCACGGTGTCGCCGCTGCCGGCGGCCGCCGCCGGGACGGCCGGCCCGGTCGGCCTGGGGTTCCGGGTGCCCACGCTGGTCGTCTCCCCGTTCGCGCGCGGCGGCTTCCTCTCCTCGGACGTCTTCGACCACACCTCCCAGATCCGCTTCCTCGAGCACCGCTTCGGGATCCGCTGCGCGAACATCTCGGCGTGGCGGCGCGCGACGGTGGGCGACCTCACGTCGACGCTGCGGCTCGGCCACCGCGACACCACGCGGCCGCGCCTCCCCTCGACCGCCGGCTACCCGGCCCGGGTGCGCCACCCCGGCGGGTGCGTCGCGGCCGACCTCGCCGAGGCCGACGGGGGCATGGCGCCCTACCCGCTGTCCGCCCCCCAGTCGATGCCGACGCAGGAGCCGGGGGCGGCGCGCCGGCTCCCCTCGTAGCCCGGGCCCGGGCTCGGTAGCGTGGCGCTCGTGGCGCCCGAGACCGCGATCCCGTCCCCCCTGGTCGCGATGCTCGACCCGCGCGTCGCCGCCTTCGTGGCGGCCCAGCCCCCGGCCGCGACGTCCGACGTGTCGAGCCGCGAGGAGCTCCTCGCCGAGGCGGCGTCAGAGGCCGGGCGCGCCGCGCTCGCCGCCGAGGCCGCGTTCATGGAGGAGGGCGACGACGAGTCCGTCGCGCCCTCGACGGGGCTGCGCCTCAGCGCGTACACGCTCGCCCAGCCGGCCGGCCACTCGATCCGCCTGTTCGTCACCCGGCCCGACACCGACGAGACGCTCGCGTGCGTCTACTACGTCCACGGCGGGGCCATGGCCTACCTCTCGGCCACTTACGGCAGCTACCGCGCGTGGGCCCGGCTGATCGCCGCGCGCGGCGTCGCCGTCGTGATGGTCGACTACCGAAACTGCGTCGCGCCCTCGAGCGTCCCCGAAGTCGCGCCGTACCCGGCCGGCCTCGACGACTGCGCCGCCGGCCTGGCGTGGGTCGTCGGCCACGCGGCCGAGATCGGCGTCGACCCGGCGCGCGTTGTGGTGTCGGGCGAGAGCGGCGGGGGCAACCTGACCCTGGCGCTCGGGATGCGCCAGGCGCGCGAGGGCCGAGCCCTCGCCGCCGGCCTCTACGCCTTCTGCCCGTTCCTGCTCGGCGCCTGGCCCGACGAGCGCTACCCGTCGTCGCGCGAGTACGCGAGCCTGCTCAGCGACGTCAACTCCAACCGGGGCCGCGTCGGCTACGGCCTCGCCGCCTTCGACGCGCGCGACCCGCTCGCCTGGCCGGGCTTCGCTGCGCGCGACGACGTCGCCGGGATGGCGCCGACAGTGATCAGCGTCAACGAGCTCGACCCGCTGCGCGACGAGGGCGTCGCCTTCTACCGGCTGCTGCTGGCCGCCGGGGTCCCCGCGCGCGGGCGCGTCGCTCTGGGCACCACCCACGCGATCGAGCAGTTCCCGACCGTCTGCCCCGACGTGAGCCGCGCGGCCGCGGCCGACCTCGCCGACTTCGCGCGCGACCCGCGCGCCTAGGGTCCCGTCATGGACTACGTCAACCTCGGCGACACCGGCCTCAAGGTCTCGCGGATCTGCCTCGGCTGCATGAGCTACGGCGTGCCCGAGCGCGGCAACCACCCCTGGTCGCTCGACGAGCGACCAGCCGGCCGTTCTTCGCGCAGGCGCTCGACCTGGGCATCAACTTCTTCGACACCGCCAACGTCTACTCCGACGGCACCAGCGAGGAGATCACCGGGCCGCGCTGCTCGGCGACTTCGCCCGGCGCGAGGAGGTCGTGATCGCGACCAAGGTCTTCTTGGCGTGATGCGCGACGGGCCCAACGGCGGCGGCCTGTCGCGCAAGGCGATCATGACCGAGATCGACGCCAGCCTGCGCGCGCCTGGGCACCGACTACGTCGACCTCTACCAGATCCACCGCTGGGACTACGACACGCCGATCGAGGAGACGCTCGAGGCGCTGCACGACGTGGTCAAGGCCGGCAAGGCCCGCTACATCGGCGCGTCGTCGATGTACGCCTGGCAGTTCGCCAAGGCCCTCTACCTCGCCGACCTCCACGGCTGGACGCGGTTCGTCTCGATGCAGAACCACTACAACCTGCTCTACCGCGAGGAGGAGCGCGAGATGATGCCGCTCTGCGCCGACCAGGGCATCGGCGTGATCCCCTGGAGCCCGCTGGCGCGCGGGCCGCCTGGCGCGCGCCTGGGACGACCGCAGACCGCGCGCGCCGAGACGGACGAGTTCGGGCACGCGCTCTACGCTCGACGCCGACCGCCCGGTGGCGGACGCGCTGCTCGAGGTGGCCCAGGAGCGCTCGACGCCCCCGGCCCAGGTCGCGCTGGCCTGGCTGCTCGGCCGCGACGGCGTCGTCGCGCCGATCGTCGGCGCGACCAAGCCGCACCACCTTGAGGACGCGGTCGCCGCGACGACGGTCACCCTCGAGCCCGCCGAGGTCGAGCGCCTCGAGGCCCCCTACCGGCCCCACCAGATCCTCGGCCACCGCTAGGCGGGGCCGACGAGGGTCCGCAGGCGGTACTCGCCGGCGAGCCCCTTGAGCTCCACGCTGCGCGGCTCGGAGAATCGAAACCGCGGCGTCCCGGCGACGAGGGCCGCCACCGGGTCGGTGACGATCGTCTCTCCCCCGCGCGCCTTGGCGACGACGCGCGCCGCCACGATGACCGCGTGGCCGAAGAAGTCGTCGCGCTCGGAGATGACGTCGCCGGCGTTGACGCCCGCGCGCACGCGCACCACCTCCCCGTCGAATCCCTCCGCCGTCCTCTCCTGGAGGCCCCGGGCGAAGTCGAGCGCCCCAGTGGCGGTGGCGAACGCCAGCATGTAGCCGTCGCCCTCGGACTTGACCACCCGGCCGCGGTGGCGCCCCGCCTCGCCCTCGACCACGCCGTCGTGCCACCGCAGGAGGTCCATCCACGCGGAGTCGCCGAGACGCTCGGCCATCTGCGTCGAGGCCTCGATGTCGGTGAACACGATGGTGACCGTCCCGTCGCGCGCGGCCACGCCCGACAGGTCGGGCCGTTCGGCGTCGACCGCGACCGCGATGGCGTCGGGCGACGTCGGCACCGAGAACCCCCAGAGGTCTTCGTTGCGCTGCCCCGAGGAGCCGTGGACGTGCACCAGCCGCCACCGGAGGCCCTCGAGGTGGAGGACCGCGGTGAACCGCAACCGGAACTGCCAGCCGACCGCCGACGTGACCGTGTAGCGACCCACCGCCCAGCCCAGGCTGCCCTGGGACCACGCGTGGATGTCCTCGAGTTCGACGGCCGACGCGTAGCTCTCCCCGGGCGACTCGTCGGCCTGCGCCTGCATGATGGCGAGGGTCGCCGCCTTGCCGACCCACCACTCCTCGTCGTCGGTCCCGATGAAGACGAGACTCGGGTCGTCGCTCAGCCCGTCGCGCAGCGCCTCGATGTCGGCGTGGGTGATCGCCTCGAAGACGCGCGCCACCATGCGCTCGATCTCCTCGGAGCGCTCAATCGGCTCGCCCGGCACGGCCCGAGCATACGAAGGGGCCCGCGCAACGGGCCCGGCTCAGGCGTCGACCGCCACCCAGGCGCCGATCGCCGCCGATCGCTCCATCGCGTCACAGACCGCCACCACCTCGGCGCCCCGGTCGAAGCCCGGGTCCCACGGCTCGCCCTCCGGGGTCGCCGCGAGGTCGGCCGCCTGGTTGACCAGGCTCGCGTCGTAGCCGACGCCCTGGCCGATCGGCCACCACCCGGCCGTCTCGGGGTGGCTCGGGTGCTCGGCGCGCACCCGGCGCAGCCCGTAGAGGCCGGGGTCGTCGTCGGTCGACCCGACCCACAGCTCGTTGAGCCGCGCGTAGTCGAAGAACGCGGTGCCGGCCGACCCGTTGACCTCCAGGGTGAAGTCGCACGGGCGCCGCGGCGCGCTGCGCGCCACCTCCATCGTCCCCGTCGCCCCCGAGGCGAAGCGGATCAGCGCCGAGGACGCGTCGTCGACCTCGACTCGCCGCGGGCCCGCGGGCGTGGCGCGCTCGGCGACGAAGGTCGCCGACGTGGCCGAGACCTCGGTGATCGGCCCGACGACGCTGAGCGCCTGGTCGATCAGGTGGCTGCCGAGGTCGGCGATCGTCGTCCCGCCCATCGCGCGCTCGAAGCGCCAGTCGAAGGGGGTCGACGGGTCGACGAACTCGTCCGACAGCCACGTCGCGCGCCACAGCCGGACCTGGCCGAGCGCGCCCTCGGCGACCAGGCGCGCCAGCAGCGCGAGCGCCGGCAGCCGCCGGTAGTTGAAGCCGACGGCGTGGCGCACGCCGGCCGCCGTCACCGCGTCGAGCGCCGCGGTCGCCTCGGCGAGCGTCGTCGCGAGCGGCTTCTCGCACACCACGTCCTTGCCGGCGGCGGCCGCGGCGACCGCGACCTCGGCGTGGGTGCCCGGCGGGGTGCAGACGTCGACGACGTCGACGTCGTCGCGCTCGACGAGCGCGCGCCAGTCGGCGACGGCCTCGAGCCCGAGGCCGCCCGCGACCGCGCCGACGCGGCCCGCGTCGCGCCCGGACATCGCGACGGGCACGAAGGTGGTCGCGCTGGGGCGGATCAGCGGCGCGGTTCGCCAGGCGTAGGCGTGGGCCCGGCCCATCACGCCGTAGCCGACGATGCCGACGCGCCGCTCGCTCATGCGCGCGCCGCCGCGGCGGCCGCCGCGGCCAGCTCGAGCGCGGCGACGGCGTCGGCGGCGGTCGCTCCCTCGCAGCGCCCCCCGCGCGCGTAGCGCGCGAAGGCGGCCGCCTGGGCCGCCAGCGCGGCCAGCTGCGCCGCCTCGCCGGTGGCCGGGTCCAGGAAGAGGGAGTACTCGTGGCCGGCGGTGCCGAAGGCCTCGACGCTCACCACGTCGCCGCCCGGGTAGTAGCGCCCGAGGCTCACCGAGACGGTGGCCCCCGTGCTCGAGAGCGCGAGGGCCTGCGCGGCGTCGGCGTCGGACCCCGCGTCGGGGTCGGTGACGACGCTCGACGCGGTGGCCGCGACGCCCTCGAGGTCGCCCCCGGTCAGCCAGCGGGCCTGGTCGAACTCGTGCACGCCCATGTCGACGAAGATCCCGCCGCTCGTCGCGCGAAAGCGGGCGGCCGGCGGCGACCCGTCCCACTGCAGGCAGGTCAGGTGCAGGAGCTCGCCGAGCGAGCCGGCGGCGATGCGACCTCGCAGCGCGACGAGCTCGGGCACGAAGCGCCGCCAGTAGGCGACCTGCAGCGCCACGCCGGCGGCGTCGGCGAGGCGCGCCGCCTCGCGCGCGTCGTCGGGGGTCACCCCGCAGGGCTTCTCGCAGAGCACCGGCAGCCCGGCCGCGGCCACCTCGGCGACGACCACGACGTGGGTCGGGCTCGGCGTCACCACCAGGACCCCGTCGACGCCGCCGCCCTCGAGCAGCGCCCCCACCGACTCGTAGGCGGCGATCCCGTGGGCCGCCGACACCGACTCGCGCAGCGTGGCGACCGGCTCGACGACCGCGGTCACCGGGGTCGCGCTCGACCCGGCGAGCGCGCGCAGGTGCGTCGCGCCCATGCGCCCGGCCCCGACCAGGCCGAGGCGGAACGGCTCAGAGGCCACGCGCGGAGAGGAAGCGCCGGTTGGCACGCTGGTCCTCGATGGCCTGGGCGAAGCGCTCGGGCGCCTGGGGGAAGATGTCCTGCTCCACGACCATCCAGCCGGCGAAGCCGTCCGCGGCCAGGGCGTCGAAGACCCCGCCGAGGTCGACGTCGCCGTCGCCCAGCGCGCAGAAGGCCTCGCGCGACCAGATCGCGGTGTTGGGCTCGCCGTCGGCGACGATCGCGTCGATCACCGCCCGGTGGGCGTCCTTGACGTGGACGTGGTTGATCCGCCCCGACCAGTCGCGCGCGAGGCGCGCCGGGTCGCCGCCGCCGACGTAGAGGTGGCCGGTCTCCAGGCAGACCCCGACGTCGCAGAGCTCCATCGCCGCCTCCACCTCCCAGGGCGCCTCGACCCAGGTCCCGGTCTCGGGGTGCAGGGTCGGCTCGTAGCCGCGGTCGCGGCACCTCGCGACGACCGCGCGCAGGCCCTCGCCGAACCTCGCCCAGCCCCCCGCGTCCAGGCCCCTCGAACGGTCGGCGTGGCTGCGCGCGGGCGCGGCGCGGCGCTCGGGCGCGCCGGCGTCGGCGATGGTCGGGCGCGGGTCGGGGCCCGGGACGCGCCCGCGCACCGCGTCGAAGGTGTCGAGCATCGCGTCGAGCTCGGGGTAGAGGGCGGGCAGCGCCACCGGGTCCGAGAACGGGAACTCCAGGTACGCCCCGGCCAGGCCGAGGCCCCGGCTGGCCAGGCGCTCGGCCAGCTCGGTCCCCGCGCCCAGGAAGCCGACCGGGCCGAGGTCGATGCCGGCGTAGCCCGCGCCCGCGACCTCGTCGAGGATGAGGGTCGCGGCCGGCACCGACGGGTCGACGCCCACGGTCAGCTCGAAGGCGCCGTAGCTGATCGGCGCGTTGGCGATGGTCACGTCCATCGGGGGGTCCCTTCCACTCTGGTCCTTCGATTCTGGCCGACGCCGGCCTAGTAGTCCGACGGACGGTCGACCGGGGCGCGCGTGACCACGCTGCGGATGATCGCCTGGCAGACCGCGACGTCGCGCCCGGCGTCGCGGCCGTCGGTCGGCGCGGGCTCGCCGATGGTGGCCGCGGCGTGGAAGGCGACCAGCTCGCGCTTGAAGCCGCTCTCGTAGGAGGTGACCTCCTCGCGCCGCCACGACGCCGCCTCGCCGGCGGGCCCGCCCTCGACGCTGAGCGTCGTCGGCGCGTTGCGCAGGTACGGCGAGGGGAATGTCAGCGTCGCGCGCCCGCCCGCGCCCATCGCGGTGAACTCCATCGAGTAGCGGGTCATCGCGGGCACGTCGACCCAGTGGATGGCCGCGGTCACGTCGCCGAAGGCCAGGACGGCCGTCAGCGCGCCGGGGCGCATCTCGACGTACTCGAGCCGGTCGGGCTCGCCCAGGACGCCGCGGGTGGTGTTGATCTCGTGCACCAGGGTGTCGAGCAGCACGTTGGAGTACTGGCCCACCAGCCACTCGTCGTCGGTGCCGATCGCCGCGACGAGGCGCGACCGCGCGTCGGCGCGCAGCTCGGCCAGCACCCCGGCGTCGACGTCGGTCGCCGGCGGGTTCAGCGGGTAGTGGCCGACGTAGGGCACGAAGGGCGACTCGGTCGTCGTCACGCGCAGCAGCCGCAGCCCGTCCAGCGCCGCCACCTCGTCTTTGAATCGGGCGAAGGCCGGGTCGTAGCGCTTCGGGTAGCCGACCACCAGGGCGACCCCGGCGGCGTCGGCCGCGTCGACCATCGCGCGCGCCTCGCCGGTCGAGAAGCACATCGGCTTCTCGGTGAAGACGTGGCGGCCGGCCCGGGCCGCGGCGATGGCGATCGGCGCGTGGCTGCCCGACGTGAGGATGAGGACCGCGTCGAGGTCGTCGGCCACCAGGTCGCGCCAGTCGGTGTGGACCCGGGCGACGTGGTAGTCGCGCGCGGCCGCCGCGGCGCTGGCCGCCGAGAGGTCGCACACCGCGACGGTCTCGAAGCGGTCGGCGAGCTCGCGCAGGAAGTGCAGGTGCATCACCTGGCCGATGACCCCGGTCCCGATGACCCCGACGCGCAGCCGGCCGCTCACGGTGCCACCCCCTGGGCTGACGCGCGCATCAGCCCTTGACGCCCCCGCCCAGCACGAATCCCTCGCGGAAGAGCCGTGACGAGACCGCGTAGAGGATGAAGACCGGCACGCAGAAGAGCAGCGAGTAGGCGGCGATGTTGCCGTACTGGGGCTTGGGCAGGGTGAGGAAGGTGTAGATCGCGATCGGCGCGGGCTGCTGGTCGATGGGGCTGATCAAGATGAGGGGCACCACCAGCGAGCCCCAGGAGTTGACGAAGCCGAAGATCGACGCAGCCGCGATCCCCGGAAGCGAGAGGGGGACGACGACCTTGCGCAGCACCTGGAAGGTGCTCGCGCCCTCGATGCGCGCCGCCTCCTCCAGGTCGGTCGGCACCGCGTCGATGAAGTTCTTCATCAGGTAGATCTCGAAGGGCAGGGAGGTCACCGACAGGAAGATCGCGGTCGGCAAGATCGTCAGCAGGTTGTACCGGCTGAACATCTCGTACACCGGGATCACCATGATGGCGAGGGGGACCCCCGACGAGAAGAGGATGAACATCAGCAGCGACGTCTTGAACGGGATCCGCCGGCGCGACAGCGCGTAGGCGGCGAAGACGCCGGTCACCGAGGCGATCCCCGTCGACACGACCGAGAGGACGACGCTGTTCCACAGGGAGTGGTAGAGGTGGCCGGTCAGCACGTGGTGGAAGTTGACCAGCGAGAAGTGGGGCCACTCGATGCCCCAGCTGGCGTTGCGGTCCACCGAGGAGATCAGCAGCCACAGCGCCGGCACCACGAAGAGGATCCCGAAGCCCATGAGCGCCAGGTGCGTCCCGGTCGCGCGCAGCCGCGTGGACTGGGTCGCGCGGTTCTCCGCGGGCATCTCGCGCTCGGGCGGCGCGCTCGGGGGCAGGACGGTGGCGCTCATGGCCTCGGCCGGGCCACGCGCACGTAGAGCACGCCGAAGACGGTCGCGATGACGACCATCACGTTGCCGATGAGCGCGCCGTAGGCGAGGTTGTTGAAGCTGAACGCCTGCTGGTAGGAGTACAGCGGCAGGATGTTGGTGACGCCGTTCGGGCCGCCCTGGGTCATGATGTAGATGAGGCCGAAGTTGGCCAGGCTGAGCAGCGCGGTGAGCAGGACGACGGCGATGACCGTCGGCCGCAGTAGCGGCAGGACGATCATCCGGAACCGTTGCCAGGCCGAGGCGTTCTCGACGCGCGCCGCCTCGATCGCCTCCGACGGGATGTTGCGCAGCGCCGCGCCCATGACCAGCATCGAGAAGCCGGTCATCGACCAGACGTTGGCGAGCGTCACGATGAGGAGCGGCCAGTTGTCGAGGAAGTTCGTGCCCTTCAGCCCGGTCAGGGTGCCGAGCGCGCCGCCCTGGGTCGTCGACGCGTACCAGGTCATGCCCGCGGTGACCGCGGGCATCATCCACGACACCACGACGATCCCGCCGACGGCGATCCGCATCCACGACCGCGCGCGCATGAGGAGCGACGCCAGCCAGTAGCCGGCGACCACCACGCCGACGATCGACCCGCCGATGAACCCCGCCGTCACCCAGAGCGACTGCCAGAACGACGTGTCCTGGCGCATTCGATTCAGGTTGGCGAGCCCGGTGTACCCCCACTTCACCGAGTTGGGCCCGACGAGGGTCAGGTTGGTCAGCCCGAGGTAGATCGCGTACCCCATCGGGATGAGGAAGAGGATGATGATCAGCCCGAAGGCCGGCGTCATCAGGGCGATCGAGCTCCACTCGAAGCGCTCGCGGTCGCGGCGCGTCTTCCACAGATGGGCGAGGTCGGGCCCGGCGACGGTGTCAGCACCAATTGTCGACACCGTCACCGGGCCCGCCTTCTTACAGAGTCAGCTCGCCTAGGGGAGCGAGACGACCGAACTCGCGCCCAACTGGTTGGTCACGTATGACTTCATGGTCGCCATCGCGGCCGCTCCGGTCGTGCTCGGGGTCTGGGCCAGCGTGCCCGACGCCTGCTCGATCGCCTGGACCCAGACGTTGTAGTTGGAGCTGCTGGGCAGCTCACTCGACCAGGGCAGCAGCTTGCCGAACTCCTGGGCGAACGGCGCGTCGAAGTTCGCGTACGCGGGGTTCGACCAGTAGGCCTTGACCGGCGGGACCCAGCCGGCCCAGTTGGCCGCCTCGATCATGTTGGTCGGCTCCTGCATCATGCTCACGAGCTCCTCCGCCGCGGTCGCGTTCTTGGTCTTCGACGACACGCCGAAGTCCCAGCCCGAGAGCGTCGAGGCGTAGCCACCGCCGTTGATCTTCGGAATACCGGCGATGCCCATCGCCGTGCTGGCCTGCGGCCAGTACGGGAAGCTCACCTGCTTGGTCCAGTTGCCACCGATGAAGTTGGCGGCCACCGCGATGCCGAGCGTCCCCTTGGCGAAGTCCGCCGACGGGATGTTGGGCGCGTTGTTCTCGCTGAACAGCTGCGAGGTCGGCGCGCCGAGCTTGTCCGCGAACACCGTGTGGTAGAAGTTCAGCGTCTCGAGCAGGCCCTTGGACGAGACGACCATCTTGCCCGAGGCAGTCTGGATCGTCGGGGTGTCCGAGCCGGCCAGCAGGTTCAAGATGCCGTAGCCAGCGCCGTTGGGGCCCGCGCTCGTTCCGGCGTCGGTCCACAGCGGGATGATCTTGGGCTCCGCCTTCTTGATCGCCTTGGCGGCGGTGATGATGTCGGCCCACGTCTTGGGCTGCCACGGCAGCTTGATCCCAGCCTTCTGGAGGATCGCCTTGTCGTAGTAGAGGCCGTTGTTGTTCTCACCGCACGAGACGGCGTAGATCTTGCCGCCGATCTTGCCCTCGTTCTTGATGACGGTCGGGTACTGGTTGAACCAGCTCGAGCCGGACCCCGCGAGGAAGCTGTTCAGGTTCATCAGGTACCCCGACGACTGGTACAGGGCGATCTCCGTCGACGGGAATTGGACGACGTCCGGCGGGTTGGAGCCCTTGAACAGCAGCGCCAGCTTGGTCAGGAAGTCGGGCTCGCCGCCCGGCACCGGGATCAGCTTGAGCGTGACGTTCGGGTACTTCGCCTGGAACTCCTTCTTCAGCGCCCCCCACCACTTCGTGGCGAGATCACCGGTGTCGAAGGTTGTGTCGTGGGCGTAGGCGACGGAGATGGTGGTCTTCGCCGACGCCCCCGCCGATGACACGCCGGCCGAGATCCCCGCCGTCGCGCTCGCCGCTAGGAACGCCGTCGCGGCCACCACCCGCGACAGCCTGACCCTCTTCAGATGCTTCATGGTTCCCCCAGTTGCCTTTCTCTGTTGTTTGACTGTTACTGCGAGGTCTCGACGGCGCCCACCCTCTCGCGCTGGCGCGCCCGCGCGAGCAGGCTGAGGCGGGACTCGACGTCGAAGAGGTGGACGGAGTCGACCGCGAAGGCGAGGTCGACCCGGTCCCCGGGCTCGGGGATCGGCGTCCGCGGCAGCCGGGCGATCACGTGGGCCTCGCCGACCTCCATGGTGGCGAAGACCTCGGTCCCGGTGTGCTCGCTGATGTCCACGCGCGCCGCGATGCGCGGGCTCTCGCCCGAACGGCCCTCGGCCGGGCGCAGGTCGTGCGGGCGGATCCCGACCAGCACCGGCCCGCTCGTCACCCCGTCGGCCAGTCGCCCGGCCACGTGGTCCGTCAGGTCGGCGCTCACCCCCAGCGCCTCGACGCTCACCCGCCCCCCCGAGGCGCTCAGCGTGCCCTCGATCACGTTCATCTTGGGCGAGCCAATGAACTCGGCGACGAAGACCGACCCCGGGTACTCGTAGAGGTCGTTCGCGCCGTCGACCTGGAGCAGGACCCCGTCCTTGAGGACGGCGACGCGGTCGCCCATGGTGAGCGCCTCGACCTGGTCGTGGGTGACGTAAACGGTCGTCGTCTCCTCGAGGCGGTGGTGGAGGCGGATGAGCTCGGCGCGCATCTGGACGCGCAGCGCGGCGTCGAGGTTCGACAGCGGCTCGTCCATCAAGAAGACGCGCGGCTCGCGGATCAGCGCCCGGCCCAGGGCGACGCGCTGGCGCTGGCCGCCCGACAGGGCGGCCGGGGCGCGCTTGAGCAGGTGGCGGATCTGCAGCAGGTCGGCGACCTCGTTGACCCGCTGGTCCAGGGTGGACTTGGGCTCCTTGCGGACCTTCGGGCCGAAGGAGAGGTTCCGGTAGACGGTCATGTTCGGGTAGAGCGCGTAGCTCTGGAAGACCATGGAGATGTCGCGCTCGCCGGTCGGGACGTCCGTGACGTCGCGGTCGCCGATGTAGATCCGGCCGTGGCTGGGGCGCTCGAGCCCCGCCAGCATGCGCAGCGACGTCGTCTTGCCGCAGCCCGACGGGCCGACCAGCACGATGAACTCGCCGGCCTTGACCTCCAAGTTGAGGTCGGTGACGACGGGGTTGCCCTCGAAGAACTTCCAGACGCTCTCGAAGCGGATCCCGCTCACGCGCGTCCCCCCGGGTGACGGGGGCGTGACGGACACGACGTCGATCCCGCGTCGAGCGAGCTGCGCGCGTCGTCCACGTCCCCCCTCACGCGCCCGCCGGCCATGACCGGGCCGCGGCACGACCCGCAAAGTCTGGCGTAACCGCCCCCGTGGCGCACTGCGGGGGACCGTAGCGCGATTCCGTTTCTTTGTCAATAACTACTATCAAAGTCACGAGAGCCGCCGGCCCGGCTCGTCGGCCGTCACCGCGCTGAGGAGCGAGTAGCGCGACGCCCGGTACACGTGCTGGGCGAACTCGATGGCTCGGCCGCGGTCGTCGTAGGTGGTGCGCTCCATCGTGACCAGCGCCGTGCCGCGGGGCTCTTCGAGCAGGCGGGCCTCGGTCGCCGAGGCGTTCTTCGCCGAGATCCGCTGGACCGCGCGCGCCGGGTAGACCCCGCCCGCGCGCAGGATCTCGTAGAGGCCGTGGTCCTCGAGCACGTCGTTGCTCAGCGTGACCAGGGACGTCGGGATGAAGTTGTGCATCAGCGCGATGGGCTCGCCCTCGCCGAGGCGCAGGCGCTCCAGGTAGAGGACGAGCTGGCCGTCGTCCAAACCTAACGCCCCCTTGACCAGGTCGGATGCCTTGACGACCTCGTTGTGGAGGACCCGGGTGGTGGGGCGCTTGCCGGCGTCGGCCAGGTCGTCGAAGAGGCTCGTCAGCTTGACCGAGCGGCTCACCTTGCCCGTGGTGACGATCGTCCCCTGCCCGCGGCGGCGCAGCACGAGGCCGCGGTCCACGAGGTAGCTGAACGCCGCGCGCACCGTCGGCCGCGACAGCCCGAGGTCCTCGGCGATCTTGACCTCGTTCTCCAGTCGGTCCCCGGAGTTGAGCGACCCCGACCGGATCTCGTTCTCCACGTACTGGGCGAGCTGGAAGTAGAGGGGAACCGGGCTCGCGCGGTCCAGCGCGATGGTGCCCGCGGGGTTGTACGCCGGTCCGGCGGTTCGAGGCATGCGGGTCCTTCGTGGCGCGGTGGCTGGCAGCCTATACCGCAAACGGGGTGGAAGTGCTATTGTCCGGACATATGCGGTCGGGGGTGGGTTCGACGGGCCCCGCGCGCTCCGTGACGCGGCCGTGGGCGGGGCGGGCGGAGTGACCACCGCGGGCTTCGACGTCCTCACCATGGGGCGCGTCGGCGTCGACTTCTACCCGACGACCCACGGCTCGATCGTGAAGGTCAAGCACTTCGACAAGTTCCTCGGGGGCAGCCCGACCAACGTCGCGGTCGCCGCGGCGCGCCTCGGCGAGCGCGCCGCCGTGATCACGCGCACCGGGCCGGACCCGCTCGGCGAGTACGTGCACGCCGCGCTGCGCGAGTTCGGCGTCGACGACCGCTACGTCAGCCCCGTCGAGGGGCTGCAGACCCCGGTCGTCTTCTGCGAGACGTTCCCGCCGGACCACTTCCCCATCTACTTCTACCGGTCGCCGATGGCGCCGGACATGGTGATCCGCCCCGAGGAGCTCGACCTGGACGCGGTGCGCGCGGCGCGCCTGTTCTGGGCGACGGTCAGCGGGCTCTCGGCCGAGCCGAGCCGGACGGCGACCATGGCCGCGCTCGAGAGCCGGTCGCGCCAGCGCCACACCGTCCTCGACCTCGACTACCGCCCGTCGTTCTGGGCCGACGCCGGTGCCGCCGCCGGGGCGACGCGCGCGGCCCTCGCCCACGCGACCGTCGCCGTGGGCAACGTCGACGAGGTCGAGGTGGCCACCGGCGCGCGCGACCCCGACGTCGCCGCGGACCGGCTGCTCGACCTCGGACTCGACCTCACGGTCGTCAAGCTCGGCCCCGAGGGCGTCCTGGCCAGGACGCGCGACGAGCGCGTCGAGGTCCCGCCGGTCCCGGTGCGCGTGGTCAACGGTCTGGGCGCGGGCGACGCCTTCGGCGGGTCGCTCTGCCACGGGCTGCTCGCCGGCTGGCCGCTCGCGACGACGCTGCGCTTCGCCAGCGCCGCCGGGGCGATCGTCGCGTCGCGCCTGGCCTGCTCGGAGGCCATGCCCACGGTCGCTGAGGTCGACGAGGTACTCACGAGGGGGACGACGTGAACGACGACGAGCGCCGCCGGCTGTCCGAGGCCCGATTCCACCACCCCGAGGCGATTCCCGACGCCGCCGCCCGGCGCGTCACGCGCCCCGGGTGGGGCGCCGACCGGCTCCTCATCCTGGCCGCCGACCACGCGGCGCGCGGCGTCATCGACGTCGGCGACGACCCGGTCGCGATGGGCGACCGCTACGACCTGCTCGACCGTCTCGTCGCCGCGCTGGCCGTTCCCGGCGTCGACGGCGTCCTGGGGTCGCCCGACATCGTCGAGGACCTCCTGCTGCTGGGCGCCCTCGACGACAAGGTCGTGTTCGGCTCGATGAACCGCGGGGGACTGGCCAACTCGGCCTTCGAGTACGACGACCGCTTCACCGGCTACTCGGCGGCGTCGGTCGCGCGCCTCGGCCTCGACGGCGGCAAGATGCTCCTGCGCATCAACCTCGAGGACCCGGCCACGGCCGACACGCTGAGCGCCTGCGCCGGCGCGGTCTCGGCGCTGGCCGCCGCGGGCAAGGTCGCCATGATCGAGCCGTTCATGAGCCGGCGCGTCGACGGCCGCGCGGTCAGCGACCTCTCGCCCGAGGCCATCGTGCGCTCCATGACGATCGCCTCGGCCCTCGGCGAGACCTCGTCGCACACCTGGCTCAAGGTCCCGGTGATCGACGACATGGCGCCGGTCGCGCGGGCGACGACCCTGCCGCTCGTCCTGCTCGGCGGGGCGCGCAGCGACCGGCCCGAGGAGATGTTCGCGCGCTGGCAGCGCGCGCTGGCCCAGCCCGGGGTGCGCGGCCTCGTCGTCGGTCGCAACCTCCTCTACCCCAAGGACGACGACGTCGTCGCCGCGGTCAAGACCGCGGCCAGCCTGCTGTGAGCGCGCGGCTCCACCGGCCGGCGCTCGCGCCCGACGCCAACGGGGTCGTGGTCAACGTGAGCCCGGCCAACGCCGGCTGGACGTACTCGTCGATGAGGGTGGTCACGATCGCGCCCCACGGCGCCTACGAGTTCTCCACCGGCGGGTCCGAGTGGGTCGTCCTGCCCCTGGCCGGGTCGCTGCGGGTGCTGTGCGACGGCCGGTCCCTCGACCTCGAGGGCCGCGACAGCGTCTTCGCGCGCGTCACCGACTTCGCCTACGTCCCGCGCGGGGCCGGCGTGACCCTCACCAGCGAGGCCGGCGCGCGCGTCGCGCTGTGCGGCGCGCTCAGCGAGCGCTCGCTGCCCTTCCGCTACGGCGCCGCCGAGGACGTGCCGGTCGAGCTGCGCGGCGCGGGCTCGGCCAGCCGGCAGTGCAACAACTTCTGCGCGCCGGGCGCCTTCGAGACCGACCGCCTCGTCGCGGTCGAGGTCCTCATCCCCGGGGGGAACTGGGCGTCGTACCCGCCGCACAAGCACGACGAGCAGCGCCCCGGCGAAGCCCAGCTCGAGGAGGTCTACTACTTCGAGGTCGCCGGCGGCGCCGGGGCCGGCTCGCCCGGGCCCGGCGGCTACCAGCGCGTCTACACCTCAGGCCCCGGCCGCGAGGTTGACGTCGTCGCCGAGGTCAAGACCGGCGACGTCGTGCTGATCCCCTACGGCTACCACGGGCCGACCATGGCCGCGCCGGGCTACGACCTCTACTTCCTCAACGTCCTGGCCGGCCCCGCGCTCGGCCAGACCATGGCATTCTGTGACGACCCGGCCCACGCCTGGGTCCGCGAGTCGTGGCGGGACCGGGCCGTCGACCCGAGGCTGCCCATGACCACACACGAAGGCCCCGCGTGAGGCTGACCGTCGCCCAGGCGCTGGTGCGGTTCCTCGGCGCCCAGAGCGTCGAGCGCGACGGCGAGCGCCACCGGTTCTTCGCCGGCTGCCTGGGCATCTTCGGGCACGGCAACGTCGCCGGGATGGGCCAGGCCCTGCTCGAGGCCGGCGACGACCTGCCCTACTACTTGGCGCGCAACGAGCAGGCCATGGTGCACACCGCCGTCGGCTACGCGCGCATGTCGGACCGCCTGCGCGCGATGGCCTGCACCACGTCGATCGGTCCGGGCGCCACCAACCTCGTGACCGGCGCCGCGGTGGCGACGACCAACCGGATCCCGGTCCTCCTGCTGCCCGGCGACGTCTTCGCGACGCGCCGGGCCAACCCGGTCCTCCAGGAGCTCGAGGACCCGACCAGCCTCGACGTCTCGGTCAACGACTGCCTGCGCCCGGTCTCGCGCTACTTCGACCGGGTGTGGCGCCCCGAGCAGCTGGCCGCCGCCCTGCTCAACGCGATGCGCGTCCTCACCGACCCGGCCGAGACCGGCGCGGTGACCCTCGCCATCCCCCAGGACCTCGCCACCGAGGCCTTCGACGTGCCCGACGGGCTGCTCGAGCCGCGCGTGTGGCGGGTGCGCCGGCCGCCGGCCGAGCCGGCGCTGCTCGACGCGGTCGCCGCGATGGTGCGCTCGGCGAGGCGCCCGCTCATCGTGGCCGGCGGCGGCGTCCTCTACTCGGGCGCGAGCGCGGCGCTCGCGCGCCTCGCCGACGCGACAGGCCTGCCGGTTGCCGAGACTCAGGCCGGCAAGGGCGCGCTGCGCTTCGACCACCCGGCGAGCCTCGGAGCGCTCGGGGCGACCGGCACCACGGCCGCCAACGCGGTCGCGCGCGACGCCGACCTGGTGATCGGCGTGGGCACGCGCTGGAGCGACTTCACCACCGCGTCGCGCTCGGCCTTCGCCGACCCGGCGGTGCGCTTCGTCAACGTCAACGTGACCCCGTTCGACACCGCCAAGCTCGGCGCGCTCGCCGTCGTCGCCGACGCGCGTGACGCGCTCGAGGGGCTGGCCGGGCGCTTGTCCGGCTGGCGCGTCGACGCGGCCTTCGAGGCGCGGTGCCGCGAGCTCGCCGCGCAGTGGGACGCGGCCGTCACCTCGGCCTACGCCGAGCCCCATTCGCCGCTCGCCCAGGCCGAGGTCATCGGGCTCGTCGAGGCGGCGACCGACGACCGCGACGTCGTCGTCGGCGCCGCCGGGAGCCTGCCCGGCGACCTGCACAAGCTCTGGCGCGCGCGCGACCCCAAGGGGTACCACGTCGAGTACGCCTACTCCTGCATGGGCTACGAGGTCGCCGCCGGGCTCGGGGTGAAGATGGCCGACCCGAGCCGCGAGGTCGTCGTCATGGTCGGCGACGGCTCGTGGCTCATGATGAGCTCCGAGCTCGTCACCGCGCTCGCCGAGGGGATCAAGCTCGTCGTCGTCCTCGTCGTCAACCACGGCTTCGCCTCCATCGGGAACCTGAGCGAGTCGGTCGGGGTCGAGCGCTTCGGAACGGCGTACCGCCGTCGCACCGCGACCGGGCTTGACGGCGACACCCTGGCGGTCGACTTCGCGGCCAACGCGGCCAGCCTGGGCGCCCGGGCGATCCGCGCGTCGACCCGCGACGAGCTCGCCGAGGCGCTCGCCGAGGCGCGCGCCGCCTCCGAGACCACCGTCGTGGTCGTCGAGACCGACCCGAGCATCGCGCGCGCCGGACTCGGCGTCGTGGTGGGACGTTCCCGTGGCCGAGGTCTCGTCGCGCGACTCGACGCGCGCGGCGCGCGAGCGCTACGAGGCCGACCGGGCGCGCCAGCGACCGCTTCTCTCGCCGACGTCCGAGCCGCCCGGCTCGGCCTGACCCGCCGGCGCCGCCGGTGGAGTGGACCCCCACGCCCGACTCCGGCGCGGCCGGCGACGTCGCGTTCTCGCGCGCCGCCTTCGCCGGGGCGACGGCGACCTTCATCGTCTTCGGGGCGACGGCCTCCCTCTACGGGCCGCTCCTGGTCACGTTCTCGCACAAGTTCCACGTGTCGCTGCCCGCGGCGGCCACAGTGGTGAGCGTCCACTTCCTGGGCGCGCTGCTCGGGGTGCCGCTGGGCTGGGTCACCCTGCGCCGCTTCCCCGGCAACGCGGTGCTGTCCGGGTCCCTCGCGACGATGGCCGTCGGGACCGCGGGCGTGGCCCTGTCGCGCGGCTTCGCAGAGCTCCTCGCCTCGGTCGTCGCCATCGGGCTGGGGTTCGGCGGCCTCGACTTCTCGCTCAACTCGCTGCTGGTGCGCACCGCCGAGGTCGGGCGCGCGCACCGGCTCAGCGTGGCCAACGCCGGCTACGGCATCGGATCTGTGGTCGGGCCGCTGCTGGTGATCGCGGCGCGGCCCTACCACTACCCCCTCGTCTTCGCGTCGGTCGGGCTCGCCGCGCTCGCGCTGACCGCGAGCAGCCGCGGCGTGAGCGCGCCGCCGCTCTCGGAGGCGCGCGCGCGCCCGCACCACCCGCGGCGCCGCGCGATCGTCGCCACCTTCGTCGCCGCCTACGTCCTCTACGTCGCCACCGAGTCGTCGGCCGCCGGATGGATCGCCCCGCAGCTGCACCGCGTCGGCTACTCCCAGTCGGTCGGGTCGGCGGCGACGGCCGGCTTCTGGCTGGGGCTCGCCGTCGGGCGCCTCCTCGCCGGGCCGCTGCACCGGCATCTCAGCGAGCGCGCGATCGTCCTGGCCGGCCTGGCCGGCACGGCCGGGCTCGCCCTGGTGGCGCTGTCGAGGGGCCTCGCGCCCGTGGCCTACCCGGTGGCCGGGCTCAGCCTGGCGCTCGTCTACCCGATGGGCCTCATCTGGTTCACCGAGGTCAACCCGGGCGACGGCGACGGCCTGGCCCTACTGATCCTGCTCATGATGGCCGGCGGCGTCGTCGGGCCGGCCATCACCAGCGCCGCGGTCTCGGCGGCGGGCGTGCGCGCGGTGCCGGTCTGCGTCGCGGCCTTCGCCGCGGCCGACCTGGCGGTCTTCCTCGCCGCGCAGCGCTTCCGGCAAGGCGCCGTGCGCGAGGGCTAGCCGGGGCTCGCCCGGCGCGCCGCGGCGATCATCGCGTCGATCGCCGGGTTCGTGTGGACGGCCACGAGGTCGACGCCCGGGTGCTGGAGCGCCCACACGCGGAACAGTTCGTCGGCGAACGCCTGGCCGACCGCGTCCACGCCAGTGAAGTCCAGCTCGACCACGCCAAAGGGCTCGAGCCGGGAGCCGACGAGCTTCGCCTCGGACCTCGAGACGAAGTCGCCGGTGGAGAAGAGGCTGACCCGGATCGACGTGCGGTCGAGCCCCTGCGACGACGGCCCCGAGACGTCGTCCATCACCCGCGACAGCGTCGCCGTGGTCGCGCGCTCGACGACGGCGCGCACCTGCGTGCCGCGACGCGCCGGGTCCAGCCAGCCGATGGCGGAGTCCCCGCGCGCGCTAACAACCCGCCAGACGTAGTGGCCGGCGGCGAGGGTGAACTCGTCGACCAGCCGGGAGGTCCGGAGGATTCCCAGCCCGCTGTGGCGGCTCGCCTGGGTCGTCTGACGGCCCTTGGAGAGCTCGCCGATCGCCTGGAAGTCGTCGTCGAGGCCGAACTCCTCGCGCACGGTCGCGAAGGCGCCCACGCCGTCGTCTTCGACTTCAAACGCCACCGTGGCGTCATCGACGAACCACCGAACGCTGACCACGCTTCCGCGGGAGTGGTCGATCGCGTTGTTGACCATCTCGGTCAGTGCGAAACCCAGAACCTGGTTGACGGTCCCCCCCGCCAGCACGTCGGGGTCGCGCTCCGTCAGCGCCCGCCGCTCGGCCGCCCACACCTCGTCCTCGCGCAGGCCGGCCAGGTCATAGGTGTGCGACAGGAGCGCGCGGCGCCGATAGCGGGTCGATCGTCCCGCCCCCTCGCGAACGAGTTCACCGGAGGCGACGAGCGCGACCAAGTGCCGGTGGGCGGCCTGGCGCGTGACGCCGGCGGCGTGTGCGATCTCCCGGGGAGCCACCGACGGCTGGGCCGCGAGCAGTCGGTCGATGGCGTGGGCCACCGACTCGGTGGGCCTCGGATCGGACACACTTCTCATCGGCCTTCACCCAACGTTCGTTACTATTTGACGATTATACAGGAAAATGGCGAGTAATCGTCAAATCGTAATGAACTCGCCGCTCCCACGGCCCGCGCCAACCGAGTGAGCACGCGGCCTACTCGGCGCGCAGCAGCGCGACGGGCGACACGCGCGCCGCGGCGCGCGCCGGGCCGACCGTCGCCGCGGCGGCCAGGGCCGCACCGGAGAGCGCCGCGACGCCCAGCCGGGCCCACGGGACGACCGTGTGGTCGACGACGTGCACGTCGGAGCAGAACCACGCCCACAGCTCGCGCCCGGCCAGCACCCCGAGCGGCCCCCCGACGGCGACGCCGATGGCCACGACCAGCGCGGCGTGGGTCGCCACGGCGACGCTCACCTGCCGGCGCGTGAAGCCGAGCGCGCGCAGGATCGCCAGCGAGCGGCGCCGGCTCCGGACCCAGGACGCGAGGCCCAGGGCCAGCCCGACCGCGGCGCCGGCGGCGACCAGCGCGGACAGCGCGAAGGGGATCTCGGACGACGTCCGGTAGTTGACGATCTCGGCGGGCCGCAGGAGCGGGATCACCCCCCCGACGTTGCCCCGGTCGCCCGGGACGGCGTTCATGGCGCGCGCGAGCCGGGCCAGGTCGCTCGCGCGCGCCGCCGCGCTCGTGCCCGCGACGTAGCGGATGAGGATGACCTGGGGCCCGGGCACCGCGCTGTCGTAGACGTTGCGCACCGCCGCCGGGATCACCGAGTCGGCGACGACCGCGCCCGAGGCCATCTCTAGGTGGCCGCCCGGGCCACTGCCGCTGCCGATCGCCGGCAGGACCGCGACGCCGGCGACCCGCAGCCGGACCGGCGGGCCGGTCCCGGTCGACGCCGAGAGCCACTGGCCGACGTGGGCGTGCAGGGCCGCCAGCGTGTCGGCGCCGAGCACGATCTCGTCGGGCGCGCCGAGCGCGTGGCCGCGCAGCACGGGCGGCTGCACCGCGGCGCCGGGGGTGAGGCCCAGCACCGGGATCGCCCGGCCGTCGATCGTGACCCCCCCGAAGTTGCCGGCGTTCCAGGCCGCCACGAGCGGGTCGTGGCTCAGGGCCCGCGTGGCGGCCGGCCCGGGCAGGTCCTCGATCCCGGTGAACGACCCGATGATCGCGGCGTCCCAGTTCCAGCCGTAGAGCGGCGGGCGCGCGACGAGGCCATCGAGGCTGGCCCCGAAGGTCAGCGACGCGCCGAGCAGCGCGATGGCCACGACGGCGACCCCGATCGCCGAGCGGCCCGACGACGCCCCGGCCTCGGACCCCCCGAACGCCGAGCGCACGCCCTCGACGACCGACGGCGGCAGCCCCCACGACGCCGCGCGCCGCGAGGCGACCGACGTGCGCCGCGGCGCCGGGCGCCGCCGCGACTCGCGCGCGGCGCCCAGCACGAGCAGCCCAACCGGCACCGCGACCAGCACCAGCGCCCCGAGGCCGAGCACGAGGCCGTCGACGCTCACCCCGGCGTCGGGGTAGACCGGGCGGACCTCGCCCAGTGGCGCGACCGGCGAGAGCGCCACGGCCAGCGCCACCGCCAGCGCCGCGCCGGCCGCCACCGCGAGCGCCAGCGCGAGCGTCGCGTCGGCGACCACCTCGCGCCGCACCGCTCCCAGGCCCCTCAGCACCGCGCTCTCGTCGCGCGTGGCGCGCCGCTGGCGCGTCAGGAGCAGGACGGCGAGGGCCAGCGCGGCCAGGATCGCCAGCGCGCCGAACACGGCGAGCGCCGTCGACGTCGGACGCAGCGCACGCAGCGCGCGCGCCTCGACGACCGAGGTCACGCTGCTCGCCCCGGCCGTTTCGCCCAGCTGCGCGAGCCGCGGCGTCACGCGGGCCGCCTCGTGGCTCACCCGCAGCGCCTCGGCGGGGCTCGTCCAGCGGAACGCGACGTAGGAGTACTGGGCGCAGCAGCGCGCGTACCGGCGCGTGAACGCCGGCGACACGAGGGCGTGGGCCGAGCCGAGACGCTCGATGTCGTCGACCACGACGTCGGTGTTGAAGACGACGACTCCGACCACGCGCAGGGTCACGCGGTAGCTCGGCGCGGCCTTCCCCCCGGCCAGGATCGTGAGGAGCTCGGCGTCGGTGTAGAGCGCGACGTGGACGACCGAGCCCACGTGGGCGTCGAGCTGGCGCTCGGCCAGCGCGTTGAGCACCATCTCGTCGGGCGACGCGGCCGACGGCAGCCGGCCCGCGACCAGGGTCACCCGGTCCTGGCGCGTGTACTCGCCGTTGGGGCTGCCCTCGACGACCACCGGCGACTGCCCGCCGCCGAGGCGCAGGCGCGACGGCGGCGCGACCTGCAGGTTGCCGTCGAAGCCCACGACCGTGGCCGCGGACGCGACCCCGGGCAGGTGCGAGATCGTTCGGGCGACGGCCGGCGCGTACCCCCGGTCCATCCCGGACGTCGGCACGACCGACGCGACCATCGAGATCTGGTCGGCCGGGTCGGTGCTCGCGAGGAACGTCGCGAACGACGATTGCGTGCGCCGCGCCCCCGCGACCGCCGCCAGCCCCAGCCCGCCGACCACCCCGACGACGAGGCTGACGGCGACCAGGCCGCGCCAGCGCCGCCGGACCGTCGAGCGGAGCCGCAGGCGGGCCAGGGCGAGGGTCGGCGCGCCGCGGCCCGGCCCCCGCGCGTCCCGAGCCCCGCTCACGCCCCCCACTCTGGGCCACGACGGCGCCGCGCGACAGGGGGCTGACCGGCGAGCGCCCCTCGTGGTACCTCCCGGACCCGTCGACCCCTCGGGCCAGCGTTGGTCAATCGCCCGGATAAACCAATGGTATTGGCGTTACACTTGGTTTATTGCCCGCCGCGACCCCTCGCCGGAGCCCTTCGCCCTGGTCGGCACGACCTGGGAGGGCCGGCGCGTGCGCGCCACCGTCCCCCCGCGCATCGCCGAGCTCGAGATCGAGCTCACCGCGGCCGACGCGCGCGCCACCGAGCGGGCCATCGCCGCCGTCGCGCGCGCGCGCGACCGTCTGCCCGCGGCGTGGGAGCCGCTGGCGCGCCTGCTGCTGCGCAGCGAGGGCGTCGCCAGCTCGGCGGTCGAGCTGGTGCGCGCGCCCATCGAGGAGGTCGCCGCGGCCGAGGTCGAGCCGCTGATCATCGGCCCGTCGTCGTGGGTCGCCGACAACCTGGCCGCCGTGTCCGACGCGGTGGCCGCGGCGCCGGCCGGCCCGCTCACGGTCGCGACGCTGCTCGCCTGGCACGCGCGCCTCATGGCCCACGCCGAGCCGCTCGGCGCCGGGCGCCTGCGCGACCGGCTGGTCTGGGTGGGGGGCGCGACGCCCCAGTCGGCCGCCTACGTCGGGCCCCCGCCCGAGTTGGTCCCGGGCCTGCTCGAGGACCTGGTCGACTACTGCAATCGCACCGACGTCGACGCCGTCACCCAGGCGGCGGTCGCGCACGCGCAGTTCGAGTCGATCCACCCGTTCGCCGACGGCAACGGCCGACTCGGGCGCGTGCTCATCGCGTGGGTGATCTCCCGGCGCCTCGACGTGCCGGTGCCCCCGCCGCTGTCGGTCTTCATCGCGCGCGACGCCGGGGGCTACCTCTCGGGCCTCACCCTCTACCGCCTGGGCCAGGGCGCGGCGTGGGTGCGGTGGTTCGCCGCCACGCTCGAGCGCTCGGCGATCGCCGCGGCCAGCCTGGTCGAGGGGATCGAGGCGCTGCTGGCCGACTGGCGACGGCGCGCCGGTCACGACTCGGGGCGCGCGACGCGCGCCGGCGCGACGCTGTGGCGGCTCCTCGAGCTGCTGCCCGCCTACCCCGTCGTCTCGATCGCGCTAGTCGCGCGCGAGTGCGGCGTCACCGACGAGGCGGCGCGCCACGCGCTGCACCGCGCGGCGCAGCTGGGCGTCCTCGAGCCGGCGCCGCTGCGGGTGGCCGCGCGCGGGCGCCCGACCCAGTGGTGGGTCGCCAGCGAGGTCCTGGAACTGGTCGCGAGGGCCTAGGCGCCGAAGCGCCGCTCGCGCCGGGTGAAGTCGCGCAGCGCGCGCAGCAGGTCGACGCGCCGGAAGCTCGGCCAGTAGGGGTCGACGAAGGCGAACTCGGCGAACGCGCTCTGCCAGAGCAGGAAGCCCGACATGCGCGACTCGCCGCTGGTGCGGATCACCAGGTCGGTGTCGGGCAGGTCGGCGGCGTAGAGGTGGGCGCTCAGGCTGTCGGCGTCGACGCGCTCGGCCATGTCGGCCGCGTCCACCCCCGAGGCGGCGAGGTCGGCGACCAGGCTGCGGCAGGCGTCGACGATCTCCTGGCGCCCGCCGTAGCAGAGCGCGATGTTGACCGACATGGTGGGGCGCGCGATGGCGAGCGCCTCGACCTCGTCGACCGCCTCCTTGGCCGCGAGCGCGAGCCGCGGCGGCAGCAGGTCGAGGCTGCCCGAGACGGTGAGCGTGAAGCGCAGCCGCTTGGCGAGCGTCGGCAGCCGGTCGAAGAGCTCGGCCAGGACCTCGAAGTAGGGCTCGAGCTCGTCGGGGGGCCGGCGCAGGTTCTCGGTCGAGAGCACCCAGGCGGTGACCGCGCGGATGCGCAGCGCAGCGCACCAGCCGAGGAGCTCCTCGAGCTTGGCCATCCCGGCCTCGTAGCTCGCGCGGTACTCGCCGCCCTCCTCGCGCGCGAAGCGGCGATGTCCGTCGAGGATGACGCCGATGTGGCGCGGCAGGGCGTCGGCCGGCAGGGCCGACTCCAGCCGGCGCTCGTAGACGCGGTAGAGGGCGTTCCGCAGGGCCAGGGGGACTCCTCTCGAGCCGGCTGAATCGTACCGCCGGGCCCGCTGATCCCCGACGTCACCGCCGGGGGGCTAGCACCACCGGGTGCGGCGGGCGCCCCCCTCGCGCGAGGGACCCCCGGCGCCGAGACTGAGGCCGTGGGGGTCCGTCCGTCGATGACGCTCGCGCGCCTGCGCGCGCGCTCGGACTGGCGCCGCCACGGGCGGGGCTACGCCGCCGTCGCCGTCGTCTTCGGCGCCCTGGCCGGGCTGAGCCTCGCCGCCGTGGCCGGCGCCCAGCGCACCCAGTCGTCGTTCGCGACCTACCTCGCCAGCACCCGCCCCGCGGACACGAGGACCTTCACCGCGATCGCCGACCCGCAGGTCGGCATGACGCAGGGGTACGTCCCGGCGCGCAACGAACTCGTCGGCCGGCTGCCCGGCGTGCGCGCGTGGGCCGACGTCGTCATCTTCAACGCCAACATGAACCTGCTCAAGCCCGCCCGCCTCTACCCCGCCCCCGGCCAGTCCCCGCCGACCATCCAGGGCAGCACCAACGGGGAGTTCACCCGGCTCGACCGCGTGACGGTCGTCGCGGGCCACCCGTTCACCCGCGGGCACCCCGATGAGGTCGTGATGAACGCGTCGGCCGCCCGCGAGCTGCGCCTCGGCCTCGGTGGCACGATGAGGATCGCCTTCTTCTCCGACGCCGAGAACCTGTCGTCGGCGACCAACCCCCCGCCGGTCGCCGTCGTCACGCTGCGCGTCGTCGGGATCGTCGTGATCAACTCCGACGTCGTCACCGACGACATCGAGACCCTCGGCGGGTCCGCGGTGATCATGTCCCCCGAGCTCACCCGGCGACTCGCGCCGTGCTGCGCGTTCGCCAGCGGCGTGGCCGTCCGGGTCGCCGGCGGCGACGCCGGGGTCCGGCGGTTCGCGGCGGAGAGCCGCCGCGTCCTCCCCGACCTCTCGGCGGTCGGCGGAGGCGGCACCGGGTCGGTCGTCACCGCGACGGACCAGCGCGCGGCGCGCGCGCTGCGCCCGGTGTCCTCGGCGCTCTACGTCTTCGGGGTCGTCGCGGGGCTGGCCGCGCTGCTCGTTGCCGCCCAGCTCCTCACGCGGCTGCGGCGCAACGGCGCGGTCGACCGCCGGGTGCTGCGCGCGCTCGGCGCGTCGCGCGCCGAGCGCGCGATCGACGCGGCGGCGCTCCCGGCGATCTCCGTGGTCCTGGGAGTCGTCGTCGCCCTCGCCGTGGCCACCGCCCTCTCGCCGCTCGCGCCCATCGGTGAGGTCCGGGCGGTCTACCCCAACCCTGGCGTCCACTTCGACGCCGTGACCCTGCTGCTTGGCTCCGCGGCCGCGCTCGGCGTGCTCTTGGGGCTCGTCCTGCTCGACGTCCGGCGCGAGGGACGGCGCGCTCAGCACCGGAGGTGGCGCCCGGCGTCTCGGGTGGCGGCGCGCGCCGCGTCGTCCGGGCTCGCGGCGCCGGGGGTCGAGGGCCTGCGCCTGGCGCTCGACCCGGGCGGGCCCGACGCGGGCGTCCCGGTGCGGTCGGCGATCGTCGGGGCGGTCGCGGCGGTGGCGATCCTCGCGACCACGCTCACCTTCGGCGCGAGCCTCGACCGCCTGGTGTCGCACCCCGCCCTCTACGGCTGGAACTGGTCGGCGATGATGCTCGGGGGATACGGCGCCGAGGAGGACCTCCCCGGGCCCCAGGCGACCGCGGCCCTCGACCACGACCGCCTCGTGGCGGCCTGGAGCGGCGTGTACTTCAAGGGCCTCTCGGTCGACGGGGTGCGGGTCCCCGCGATCGGAGTGACCCCCGGAGCACACGTGGCCCCGCCCATCCTGTCGGGCCACGGCGTGGACGGCCCGGGCCAGGTCGTGCTCGGCGCCGACACGCTGGCGCTCCTGCGCGTCCACCTAGGGTCGACGCTGTCGGTCAGCGTCCGCGGCAGCGCGCCGATCCGGCTGCGCGTAGTTGGCACGGCAGTGCTACCGGCGGTCGGCAACGGCGGCGGCGGCGCCGGCAGCCACCTGGAGATGGCCTCGGGGGCCCTGGTGCCCTACACCCTGATCCCCCCGAAGCTGCGCAACCTCCAAGGGAACCCCATCCCCGGGCCCCAGGCGATCCTCCTGCGCTACCGGCCGGACGTGTCACTCGCGGCCGAGCGCGCCGACATCAACCGGCTGGGCAAGATCCTCGACACCGTCAAGGGCGATCGGGGCGCGTACGGCGGGACGGTCGCGCTCCTGCGCCCGGCCGAGATCGTCAACTACCGGTCGTCCACGTCGATCCCGACGGCGCTGGCCGCGCTCACGACCGCCGGGGCGCTGAGCGCGCTCGGACTGACCCTCGCGTCGTCGGTCCGGCGCCGCCGGCGCGACCTGGCGATCCTGCGCGTCGTCGGCTTCACCCGCTCCCAGCTGGTGGCGACCGTCGCGGCCCAGGCGACGACCGTGGCGCTGATCGGGATCGTCGTCGGGATGCCCATCGGGGCGCTGGCCGGGCGCGCCCTCTGGGGCCTCTTCGCCGGCCAGGTCCACGTCGTCGACTCCCCGGCGCTGCCGTTCGCGACCCTCGCCTACGTCGCGCTGGCCGCCCTGGCCCTGGCCAACGCCGCCGCACTCCTCCCGGCGCGCGCGGCGGCCCGGGTCCCCGCGGCCCTGGCCCTGCGCAGCGAGTAGCGACCGGCGCCGTGGCGGGCCGCGCGTCTAGGGTCGGCCCCAGCCCGGCGGGCCGACGGCCCGGCCGGGTGACCGGCGAGAGGGGGACGGCGTGGAGCGCGCGCTGACGATTCGCCGCCGCGGCGTCGCGGCGGCCCTGGCACTCATCCTGGCGGCGGGCCTCGCCGTGATCGCGACGCACCGCGCGGGGGCCGCGGGCGACTCGATCTCGCTCTCGGGGCCCAAGTCCAACGTCATGGGCACGAACTTCAACTACACGGTGAGCGGGACCGCGTCGGGCGCGGCCAACCGCGAGGTCTCCTTCGAGCAGTTCAACAAGTCCTCGGGCTGCTCGCCGAGCTTCGCCGGGGAGAGCGCGCGCGAGTTCCTCGCCAACTCGACCTACCAGATCACCTTCTGGGCCGACGCCGCGGCCAGCGGGACGTTCAGCGCGACCGACGCCTTCGGCGCGGCCCACCCGGGCGTGCACGGGGTCTGCGCGTACCTGATCAGCGCGTCGACCGGCGCGACCTTCGCGCACGCCCAGGCGTGGTGGACGAACCACAGCTGACCCGCCGCCTGCGCACGTCGGCCGCGGCGCTGGCGGTCGCCGCCGCCGCGCTCGTCGCGGCGCCGGCCGGCGCGGCGGCTCCGGCGTACAACCTGGACGGCAACTGGTCGGTCACGCTGACCGACGTCGCCTGCCAGGGCGGCGCGCCCCAGGGCCCCTACCCGATGCAGGTCTCGGGGTTCAACACCTCGACCGGGGCGTTCACCTGGTCGTTCCACGGCGGGGCCTCGGTGGGCAGCGGCGTGGAGTCTGGTGACCAGGTCACGTTCGTCAACTTCGGCGGCCCCGTGTCCCCGAGCTTGTACGCGACGGTCTCGCAGACCGACACGGGCCTGGCCATGGTGAGCGTCGTCGGCGTCTGCCCGAACGGCACGGGGACCAACGAGTGGCTCTTCACGCTGGGCGGCGACCTCGTCGTCAACTCGACCAAGAACGGCGTCGACGACGCCCAGGCGATGGACGACGTCTGCAACATCACGCCCAGCCAGAAGACCCCGACCTGCACGCTCGAGCAGGCGCTGCTGATCTCCAAGGACCGCGGCGGCGCGACGATCAAGTTCAACATCCCCAAGGCCGGCAACACCTTTGACGGCACCATCCCGCAGATCCGCGCGGCGGACCACTCGTCGTACGTCGTCGACGCGCCGACCACGATCGACGGCGCGTCCCAGCCGGCCGGCGGGCGCGTCGAGATCTCCGGCTCGGCCGGCCAGCCCTACCACGGCCCGTACACCAGCGGGCTCGACGTCACCGCGAGCGCCGCCGGGTCGACGATCACCGGGCTCACCATCAACGGCTTCAGCAACCAGATCACGCTGGCCGGGGGCGACACGACGGTCCAGGGCGACGACCTGGGCACCAACGCCCACGGGGACAAGCTCGACTGGAACCCCCTCAAGGAGAACGCCGCCTTCTTCGAGCTGGCCCAGATCGGCGTCGACATCGAGAGCACGGGCAACACCATCGGCGGCACCGCCGAGGGCCAGGGCAACGTCATCGGCGTCACCTGGTTCAAGGGATCCGGGCACAACGACGAGACCCGCGAGGCCGCGGGAATCTACGAGGGCGGCACGGGCGGGGGCAACTTCGTCGAGGGCAACTCCGTCGGCGTCTACCCCGGGTCGACCGACATGATGGTCACCGCCGTGCCGCCGGGTCTGTCCGACGTGAGCCAGGTCGAGCCCGGGCTCTGGCTCGACGGCGCCGACTACGTTGGCTCGCCGACCGACGCCGGCGGCAACGAGGTCGTCGAGGCCCGGATCATGGGCGCGTCCTCGCTCCAGGGCAACACCTTCTACGGCGAGGTCCAGGTCACCGGGGCGGCCGCCGTCGGCGGCCCGACGGCCGTGCCCGGGTCGAGCCCGGGCAACGTCTTCAAGCCGACCACCGACGGCGGCGACCACTATCCGCCCGCGGCCGAGCTCGAGCTCGCCAACGGCGCGGCGAGCGTGCAGGGGAACCTCTTCTCTGACCCGCACGACGTCGCGATGGAGTCGGGGGTCTTCGTCTCGGCGCCCCACGCGACGGTCGGCGGGCCGGTCGCCGATGACGGCAACCGGTTCACCGACATCGCCGAGACGCCGCTGCAGCCGCGCGGGGCGCTCTACCTGGTCGACGCCAGCGGCGTCTCCGTCGAGCACAACGCGTTCGTGGGCAACGCCGACGCCGCGGTGATGGTCCTGGCGTCCGACGGCGACACGATCACCCAGAACACGACGACCGGCAACGACGCGGGGATCGCCCTGGGCGACGGCTACGTCGCGAACGGGGTCACGCCGTCGGGCACGCCGGTGCCCAACGGCGACCAGCAGTACCCGGTCGTGTGGTCGACCGCGTCGGGCGCGTCGGGCGCGTCGGGCGTGACCGTCACCGGCAAGATGGACCAGGTCGGCGTCTTCACGCTCGACGTCTACTCCGAGGCCGCCTGCCCGTTCCACCCGGGCGCCAGCCAGGGCGAGACGTACCTCGGCAGCGCCATCGTCACGAGCGCCCTGGGCAACCAGTCGTTCTCCATCGACGTCCCGGCGGCGACGGCCGGCCAGGACGGCATCACCCTCACCGCGACCTCGGCGGGCGGCGACACGTCGGAGTTCTCGCCGTGCCTGGCGCTCAACGCGAAGGCCCCGGGGCTGGCCGCCGCCGGGGTCGCGCCCGCCTCGGGCACGGTACCGGTCGGCCCCGGGGGCCGCGCGAGCGCGTCACTGAGGCTCGCCCCTCGGCTCTCGTCGGCGCCGGCCACCAAGGGCGGCCGCGGGTCGCTCGACCTCCTCTGCCCGGCCCTGGCCGTCACGACCTGCACCGGCACGATGACCCTGCGAGCCCCGACGCTCTCGCGCTCGGCCCTGGCCACGGGTCATTTCACGATGGCCGCGGGCGACGGCTCGGCCCAGTCCTTCTCCGTCAGCCCGGCCCTCCTGGCGGCGATGAAGAAGCACCGCCGGGTGAGAGCGTCGCTGACCACGGTGGCCAGCGACGCCGGGGGCGGCCACTCGACCACCACGACGACGGTGACGCTCGTCTACACGGCCTCGGCCTAGCCTGCCCGCCCGGCGGGACCCTCGCGCACGTGGCC
Source organism: uncultured Actinomycetota bacterium (assembly GCA_963820815.1). Lineage (GTDB taxonomy): Bacteria > Actinomycetota > Acidimicrobiia > Acidimicrobiales > RAAP-2 > RAAP-2. The sequence goes on from CAWGBL010000001.1 coordinate 73,856, forward strand.
GTCGGCGCGGCGGCGCACGCCGGTCACCCCGTCGGCGCGCGAGAGGATCGACGGCACCGGGCGACTCGCGCGGTCCGCTAGGAGAGCACGCGCTTGCGGAAGTAGGTCAGCCCGACGGTGAGGAACCCGGCACCGAAGAGCACCATGACCGGGTAGACGATGTAGAGGTGCATGTGCGGCGCGTCGGTGAAGGCCGCGCGCATCCCCTCGTTGACGTAGATCAGCGGGTTGACGAGCACCAGGGTCTGGAGCCAGTGGAACGAGCCGATCTTGACCGGCGCCAGGTGGGTCCACGGGTAGTAGGTGCCGCCGAGGAACGTGATCGGCAGGATGATGAAGCCGAACATGAGCCCGATGTTGCGCGGCTCGAAGATGGTCCCGAGCAGCAGCCCGAGCCCGGCCATGGCCACGCAGGCCAGCGGCACGAACGTCACGGCCACCCACCAGTGCATCGAGATCTGGGCGGTCACGCCTCGCGCGTGGACGAAGTCGGCGATGGGAAAGACGATGAGCGCGGCGATGAGCCCCTGGGCCGCGCCCGAGAGCACCTTGGCCATGGCGACGAGCCAGATGGGGCAGGGCGCCTGGACCCGGTCCTCGATCTCGCGGGTGAAGCCGAACTCCTGGGCCATGGTCAGGGCGATCGACTGGACGCCCTGGAACATGACCGAGATCCCCACGACGCCGGGCAGCAGGACCGTGGCGAAGTCCTCGCCGCCGGAGTGGCCGCCCCCGACCGCCTGGCCGATCTTCGGGAAGACGTAGAGGAAGACGAAGCACAGCAGGAACGGCTGGATGAGCGTGCGCAGCACGAACTCGCGCAGGGTCTTGCGCAGCACGGTGAGGTCGCGCAGGACCAGCCCCTTGAGCGCCGTCGCGCTCGCCGCCACGACCCCGCGGGTCTCGGTCGAGAAGGCGGTCGTCGTCATACCTCGCGCAGCTCCTTGCCGGTCAGGTTGATGAAGACGGTCTCGAGCGTCGGCTCGGCGACCGCCAGGTCGAGGACGCCCGCGCCGACCTCCTCGGCGACGTCGACGACGCGCGGCACCAACCGCTCCATCTCGCGCGCGTGCATGGTCACCGTCGAGTCGGCGAATCGGGTCGCCACGACCCCGCTCTCGCGGCCCAGCCGCGCCGCCAGCTCCTCGCCGCGCCCGTCGACCTTGACCGTGACGACCGTGTCGGCTCCCGTCGAGCGCTTGAGCGCCGCCGGGGTGTCCATGGCGAGGATCCGCCCGTGGTCGAGGATGGCGACCCGGTCGCAGAGCTGGTCGGCCTCCTCCATGTAGTGGGTGGTCAGCAGGACGGTCTGGCCCTCGGCGTTGAGCGTGCGCAGCATCTCCCACAGGGCGAGCCGGCTCTGGGGGTCGAGGCCGCTGGTGGGCTCGTCGAGGAAGAGCACCGCGGGGTTGTGGAAGACCGCGCGCGCGACCATCAGGCGCTGGGCCATGCCGCCGCTCAGCGCGTAGACGCTGGCCGTCGCCCACCGGCTGAGCGAGAAGACCTCGAGGAGCTCGGCGGCGCGCCGGTGGCTCTCGCGCTTGGCGATCCCGAAGAGTCGGCCGTGGAAGTAGAGGTTCTCCTCGACGGTGAGCTGGCGGTCGAGGGTGTTCTGCTGGCTGACGATGCCGGTGAGCTGCTTGACCAGCGCGGGATGGTGCTTCACGTCGATGCCGGCGACCCGAGCCCACCCCCCGGTCGGCACCACGCGCGTGGTGAGGATCCCGGCGGTCGTCGTCTTGCCCGCGCCGTTGGGCCCGAGCAGCCCGAAGATCTCGCCGCGCCCCACGGTGAGGTCGAGCGAGTCGAGCGCGGCGACGTCCATGCCCGGGTAGACCTTGGTCAGCCCCTCGGTCTCGATGATCGCGTCGGCCACGTCGGACAACTCTAGGGACGCGCGGTCCGCCGGCCGACCGCGCCGGTACCCGTCGCTCACCGCGACATCCCGGCCACCAGCCAGCCCAGCGACCGGGCGATCGTCGCTTCGCCCACGTCGTCGGGAGTGAGCCGGCGGCGCCGGACGAGGCCCTGCACGAGCGCGGCGAGGGCCACCGCAGCGTCGGCGCGCTGACCGGGCTCGACGATCCCCTCGCGCCCGAGCCACTCGGCGACGACCGACCCGAGGTCGGCGCCGCCCTCGCGCAGCCGCTCCACCACGAGGCGGCGCAGCTCGGGGTCGCGGAAGGCCCGCGGCCCGACGTCGCCGCCGAACGCCGCCATCGCCGCGCCGCCGTCGGCGAACTCGACGACCAATCGGGCGAGCCGCGCGAGCCGCTCCTCGCGCCCCCCCGGCTCCTCGAGGGCGCGGGCCAGCCGGGCCGAGCGCTCGGCGCGCTGGTCGGCGAGGAGCTCGGCGAAGAGGTGCTCCTTGGACTCGAAGTTCGAGTACACCGCGCCGACCGAGTAGCCGGCCGACTCGGCGATCTCCTCGACCGACGCCCCGGCGTAGCCGTCGCGGCTGAAGGCCCGGGCGGCGGCGGCCAGGATTCGCCGGCGGGTGAGCGCCTTGCTCTGCGCCCTGGTCAGGCGGCCGCCCCCGCCGGTTTCCACGAACCTAGATTATCGCAATAGCGCTGACTATGCTAACATCCCGGGCGGAGACGAAAGAGAGGTCATGGGCGCAGTGACCGCGACCGAGATGGCGGCGCTGGGGATGCGCGCGCACCGCGGCGGGCGGTTCGTCGTCCTCCTGGTCCTGCTCGCCGTCGTCGTGGCGCTCGCCGTCATGCTCGTGCGAAGCCGTCGCGAGCGGCGCCAGCCCGTGATCGACGACTGGCGCCCGTCGAACCCCAACACCCCCCTTTCGTCGGGCGCTCCGGGCGCACATCCGACCCCCGCCGAGCCCCCGTGGCCGCCGGAGCCGGGCGAGCCGCCGCCCTCGAGCGACCCGACCCCGTGATCGAGGTCCGCTCGCTCACCAAGCGCTTCGGCGAGACGGTCGCCGTCGACGACCTCACCTTCGACGTGCGCCCGGGCGCCGTGACCGGCTTCCTCGGCCCCAACGGCGCCGGCAAGTCAACGACGATGCGCGTGATCATGGGGCTCGACGCCCCCGACGCCGGGTCGACGACGGTCAACGGCCGGCGCTACCACGACCTCGCGTGGCCGCTGCGCGAGGTCGGCGCGCTGCTCGAGGCCCGGGCCATCCACCCGGGGCGCAGCGCGTACGACCACCTCTGGATGCTCGCGCGCACCAATGACCTGGCGCGCGGCCGCGTCGACGAGGTCCTCGACATGGTCGGGCTCACCTCGGTCGCGCGCCGGCGCGTCGGCACCTACTCCCTGGGGATGGGCCAGCGCCTCGGCATCGCCGTCGCCATGCTCGGCGACCCCGGGGTGCTGCTCTTCGACGAGCCGGTCAACGGGCTCGACGCCGACGGCATCCGCTGGGTCCGCCAGCTGCTCCAGCGCCTCGCGCGCGAGGGCCGCACCGTCTTCGTCTCGTCCCACCTGATGAGCGAGATGGCCCAGACGGCCAGCCGCGTCGTCGTGATCGGCCGGGGCCGGCTCCTCGCCGACACCACCGTCGAGGAGTTCACGTCGCGCGGCGGGCGCGAGGTGCGGGTGCGCTCGCCCGAGCTCGCGCGCCTGGCCGCCGCGCTGCGCGCCGCCGGGGCGACCGTCGAGACCGACGGCGACGCCGCGCGCGTGCGCGGCCTCGACGCGCCGGCGGTGGGCGACCTCGCCGCGCGCGAGGGCGTGGCGCTGCACGAGCTCACGTCGACGGCGACGACGCTGGAGGAGGCCTTCATGGAGTCGACCGAGTCCGAGCTCGAGTACCACGTCGCCGAGCCGACGCAGGCGCCGTGACGACGGCCGCCGTCGACCCGGGCCACGTGCGGTTCACGTCGGTCGTCGCGTCCGAGTGGGTCAAGCTGCGCTCGGTGCGCTCGACCACCTGGAGCCTGCTGGTCACCGCCCTGCTGGGCGTCGGCCTCGGCGCGATCGTCACCTCGGCGCGCGCGTCGCACTTCGGCAACGCCGGGCCGGGACTGCGGCTCGGCTTCGACCCCACGCGGGCGTCGCTGGCCGGCGTCTTCCTCGCCCAGATGGCGATCGGCGTGCTGGCCGTGCTGGTGGTGAGCGCCGAGTACTCGACCGGGACGATCCGCGCCACGTTCTCGGCGGCGCCGCGCCGGCTCTGGGTGCTGAGCGCCAAGGCGATCGTCTTCTCGGCCGTCGCCTTCGCCGTCGTCGAGGCGGTCTCCTTCGCCGCCTTCTTCGTCGGCCAGGCGATCCTCTCGGGCAGGGCCCCGACCGCGTCGCTCTCGGGCCCCGGGGTCCTGCGCGCGGTCATCTCGGCCGGCCTCTACGTCCTGGTGCTCGGCCTGATCGCGCTGGGCCTCGCCACGATCATCCGCCACACCGCGGCGTCGATCTCGACCTTCGTGGGCGCGCTGTTCGTCCTGCCGATCATCACCGCCCTCCTGCCGGCCCAGCTGGGCCTCGACATCGGCCGGTTCCTGCCGGCCGAGATCGGCCGGGTCATGGTCTCGACCGGCCCGCTCGACCCCGGGCAGTTCAACCCGTGGGTCGGCTTCGCGCTGCTGTGCGGCTACGCCGCCGTGGCCCTGGTTGTCGCGGGCGTGCTCCTAGTGCGCCGCGACGCGTAGCCACTTCGCACCCGCCGTCGCCCGGGCGCTCCCCGAGGCGACGCCTTAAGTCAGAGCATCCTGCCCTCGCGGAACTCGCCGGCGCACCGAGCACAGCGCCGTTCATCCCACTCCCGAGCGTGAAGCCACTCCGGCAGCTCCGCGCTAGGCGGCCACGCCGGCTCGACGTACCGACCAATGACGACGGGACCCACCACGATCCCCCCCGCCCGGCTTATCGCATCGGCCGCGCTGAACACAGCGGATCCGGAGGTGAAGGTGTCATCGAGGAGAAGCACCCGCGCTCCGGACACGTCGCGCGTGACGGAGAATCGCTCCGCGCTCCTATCCCGAGCCGGCCTGCCGGGTGCCTCCATCAGGATCTGCTGAAGCGTCGGGGCAATCACGCCGACGCGAGCCACTACGCCGCTTAGGGCCACCCGTTGCGCCGAGGGGACACAGGTCGCCACCTCCCAGGAGCCGACGCAGCGGCCGTGATTCGCAAAGAAGACGGAGAGCAGCCCCGCTAGACGTGTGCTCTTTCGACGTCGAACACCCTCGTCGGACGCGTCTTTGTACCCCCAGAGGTGGTCATGGACGAGTCCTCCGTGAACCGCCATCGTTATCGGGAGGACCTCTGGCGGGGCCAGGGACTGCGCCTTCGCGCACGGCGAGCATCGGCGGAGTCCGGCGGCGGCGCTGCTGTGGCACAGCTCGCAGACACCGACCTGAGGTACCGCGGGCACGGGCATCAGCCCTGGGCGAAGCGGAGTGATGGCGGCGAGTGCGTCCACCGTCTCGACCGCTACATCACGGTCGCGGTGTCAGCCTGGAGCTCGAGATTGACGCCGTCGACGAGCTCGTCCACTGACTCGACCACGACGACGCCGGGTCGCTTAGCGGCAGCAACCGCCCAGGACTGGCTATCGACCAGTCGTCGCATAAGGAAGACCCGCTTACCGTGATCGAGTGCTGCCTCGGCCTGCAGCCGCGCACCGGAGGTCTCCCCCGCCTCAACGACGACCGTCCCAATTGAGAGGCCCGACGTGACCAGGTTCCTCGCTGGGAACGTCCATCGTGTTCCCCTCATCGCTGGCCAGAACTGCGAAACACACGCACCAGAAGCGCTGACCTGAGCTGCCAGCGTCACATTCTCAGCCGGGTAGACGACGTTGATCCCCGTGCCCAATACGGCAATCGTTCGGCCCCCGCCGTGGAGTGCACCCTCGTGGGCAGCCGTATCGATTCCCTTCGCGAGACCCGACACCACGGTGATTCCGCGCGTCGCCAACTCGCGCGAGACCTGGAATGCGGCGGCCCGTCCCTCGCGACTCGACTGTCTCGTGCCGACGACGGCCATTGCCCTCACGTCACCCGATTGAAGTGCGCCGCGAACCATGAGGAACGGCGGCCGGTTATGCACCATCCTCAGGTTGGCGGGATAGCCCTCATCGCGAGTGTCGATCATCTCCACCCCGGCGTCGGACAACCGAATGAGCTCCGCCCGCCAGAACGCGACGCGCCGGTCTTCCACACGTGTCAGCCCCTCGGAGAGCCAGTCACTGTCCACGCCAGTGAACGCCGCGACCCCGTGCCCCAGGCTCTCCACGACTTGAGCCAATCGATAGGACGTGGGGCCGTTCAGGTGGGGTGAGAGGTTCTCGGCGACCGCGAGTATCAGAGCGTGACGGCTCTGATTGTCTGCCGCCAAGAGGGCTTGTCCGCCCTGGCCCACCGCCACCGGCTCCACGCTATCTAGCTCCCTGTCACGCCGAACACTGCGCCTGTCTTACGAACACGTGTTCGTAAGACAGGCTAGTGCCATCAAGCGACATCTCAACCCAACGGTCGCCCGTGTCGGCGCGTGGGCGGCACGGTCGCCGGCGGGCGCCTTCGCTCGGGCAGCTCGGCGAGCAGGCGCCGGGTGGCGGCCGCCACGTCGGCCACCGCGCGCTCGACCCCCGGCCAGGCCAGCTGCGCCCCCGAGGTCAGCGACGCGACCTTGCGCACGTACTGGCGCGCCGCGGCCTCGACCTCGTCGTCGGTGGCCGGCGGCTCGAGGCCGCGCAGCGCGGTGATGGAGCGGCACATCAGCGGTTCATCAGCCGGAAGCCCGCGCCGCCGGGGTCGGTGAGCTGGGCCAGGCGCCCGTAGGGGGTGTCGGTCGGGGCCATGACCACCGACGCGCCGAGCCCGGCGGCGGTGGCCACGGCGGCGTCGACGTCGCTCACGCCGAAGTAGACGCCCCAGTTGCTGGGCACGCCCTCGGGCAGGAAGCCCGACGCGTCCATCATCCCGAGGAACTGGTGCTCGCCGTCGGTGGCCACGGTGTAGCGGAACTCGTCGGTGTCGCCCACCACCTCGGTCGCCCAGCCGAAGACGTCGCTGTAGAACGAGACGGACGCGGCGAAGTCCCGGCTGTAGAGCTCGAACCACGTCGGCGCTCCGACCTCGTCGACGACGCCGAAGCCCTGGAACCCATCCGGCGCCCACACGCCGAGGGCCGCCCCGGCCGGGTCGCCGACGACGGCCATGGTGCCCAGGTCGCCCACGCGCATGGCCGGTGCGTAGACGAGGGCGCCGGCCGCCGAGGCGCGCTCGACGAGGGCCGCGGCGTCCTCGACGGCGACGTAGACGGTCCACACGTCGGGCATCGAGGGGTCCATCTTGGGCGAGCCCCCGGCGACCGGCGCGCCGTCGAGGAAGAACTGGAAGTAACCGCCGAACTCATCGGAGGCCTCGCCGGCCTCCCAGCCGATGACGGCCGGGTAGAAGGCGCGGACCATCTCCACGTCGGCGCTCTGGAGGTCGACCCAGCAGGGCTGGCCGATCGGCGCGCGGTCTCGTGCGGTCATGGCGACCTCCTCGTCGGTGAGCCGCCCAGGCTAGACGCGGACCGCCGGCGTCGCCGCGGTCGTGGCCGCCGGCGCCGGGGCCGGGGCGGTCGCGCCGGGTCCGCCGGCGTGGCGCAACCTCGAGCTGTTCCACACCACGAACGCCGAGGAGAGCGCCATGGCCGCCGCGGCAATGAGCGGGTTCATGAGCCCGGCGGCGGCCAGCGGGATCGCCGCGGTGTTGTAGGCGAAGGCCCACACCAGGTTGCCGCGGATGGTGGCCAGCGTGCGCCGCGACAGGCGGATCGACTGGGCCACCGCGGTTAGGTCGTCGCGCACGATGACGACCCCCGCGGCGTTGATCGCCACGTCGGTCCCCGCGCCCACCGCGACCCCCAGGTCGGCGCTGGCCAGGGCCGGCGCGTCGTTGACGCCGTCGCCCACGACCGCGACCGAGCGGCCCTCGGCCTGCAGGCGACGCACGACCTCGACCTTGCCGATCGGGTCGACCTCGGCCTCGACCTCGGCCACCCCGAGCGCCGCGGCGACCGCGAGCGCGGTCGCGCGCTGGTCGCCGGTGACCATCAGGACCCGCAGCCCCATCGCGCGCAGCTCGGCCACCGCGGCCGCGGCGTCGGGCCGCGGCGTGTCGGCCAGCGCGATCGCGCCGCGCAGCGCGCCGTCGACGCGCACCGCGACCACCGTGCGCCCGTCGCGCGCCCAGGCCCCGGGGGCGTCGCACAAGTCGGCGGGCCACTCGCCGACGCCGTCGGGGCGACCGACCTCGACCGTGGACGCCCCGACGGTGCCGCTAACCCCGGATCCGGGCCTCGCCTGGAAGCCCTCCACGTCGAGCAGCGGGCCGAGGCCGGCGGCGCGGCGCGCCAGGGCGCGGCCCACGGCGTGCTCGGAGTGGGACTCGACCGCCCCGGCCAGGGCGAGGAGGTCGTCCGCGCTCCCGGTCGCGGCGCGCGCGTCGACCACCTCGAGCCGGCCCTCGGTGAGGGTGCCGGTCTTGTCCAGGACCACGGTGTCCACCTGGCGCGTCGCCTCGAGCGCCGGGTAGCCCTTGTAGAAGACGCCCAGCTGCGCGGCCCGGCCCGAGGCCACGAAGAGCGCGGTCGGCGTGGCCAGGCCCAGCGCGCACGGGCAGGCGATGATGAGCACGGCCAGCGTGGCGCTCATGGCGCGCTCGACCGACGCCCCGCTGCCGAGCCAGACGGCCAGGGTCGCCGCCGCGACGACGACGACCCCGGGGACGAAGTACGCGGCGACGCGGTCGGCGAAGCGCTGGGCGCCGGCCTTCTGACTCTGGGCCTCCTCGACCAGCGCGATCATGCGCGCGAGCTGCGTGTCGCGGCCCACGCGCGTCGCGCGCACGACGACGCGCCCGCCGGCGGCGACGGTCCCGCCGACGACAGCGTCGCCGACGGCGACCTCGACCGGGACCGACTCGCCGGTCATGGCGCTCGCGTCGACCTCGCAGCGGCCCGACTCCACGACGCCGTCCGTGGCGACGGTCTCGCCCGGGCGGACCACGAAGAGGTCGCCCGCCTCGAGCGCGGCGGCGGCGACGCGGTGCTCGACGCCGTCGGGGCCGAGGAGGCTCACGTCCTTGGCCGCGACCGACGCCAGCGCGCGCAGGGCGCCGCCGCTGCGCCGCCGGGCGATCGCCTCGAAGAGCCGGCCGGCCAGCAGGAAGGTGACGACGGTGGCGGCGACGTCGAGGTAGATGGCGCCCCCGGGCAGGTGGTGCAGGCTGGCGTTGGCGCCCGAGCGCCCCCGGTCGAGCCAGTACATCGCGTAGAGGCTCCACGCCGTCGAGGCGACGACGCCGACCGACACCAGCGTGTCCATGCTCACCCCGCGGTGGCGGGCGTGGCGCCAGGCCGCCCGGTAGAACGGCCACGCGCACCAGGTGACGATCGGGGCGGTGAGCGCGGTGAGCAGCGCCTGCCAGCCGGCGAAGCGCCAGTGCGGGAACAGCCAGAAGATGAGCGACAGGTCGCCCACCGGCATGAAGAGCACGGCCGAGACCAGGAGCCGCCGGCCGAGGTCGCGCACGCGCGCGTCGAGCTCGGCGACCTGCTCGTCGGGGCTCTCGCCCGGCTCGACCGGCGTGGCCGAGTAGCCGGCCGACTCGACCGCGACGACCAGGTCGGCCACGTCGAGGTCGCCGGGCGCCACGACCCGGGCCCGCTCGGTGGCCAGGTTGACGCTCGCGCTCACCCCGTCGATCCGGTTGAGCCGGCGCTCGACGCGCGCCGCGCAGGCCCCGCAGGTCATCCCCCCGATGGCGAGCGTCACGGCGCTCTCGCGCTCGACCGTGCCCGCGCTCACCGGTCCCCGCTCACGCGCCCAACTGTAGAATGCGCCCGATGGGCGCCGAGCGGCCGACCACGACCCTGGAGTTCGCGGTCGAGGGGATGCACTGCGGGTCCTGCGCGGCCCTGATCGAGGAGTCGCTGGTCGAGAACCCGGCGATCCCCGAGGTCCGCGTCGACCTCGAGGGGGCGCGCGCGACCGTCTCCTTCGACCCCGCGCGCGTGAGCGCCGCGGAGGTCGCCGCCGCCATCACCGGCCTCGGGTACCCGTCCCGGGCGCTCGCCTAGGCCGGCGCCGTGGCCGACTGCCCGAACCCCAAGTGCACCTGCGTCGTGTGCACCTGCGGACCGACCTGCCGGTGCGGGATGCTCTGGATCGGGCCGCTCGAGCGCCGGGCCCTGGAGGTCTTCTGGGAGGCGCCCGACGTCGAGCGCAGCGCGCGCGACGTCGCGGACCGGCTCGACGAGTACGCCTACACGACCGTCGCGACGGTGCTCGACCGGCTGGTGGGCAAGGAGCTGCTGGTGCGCCGGTCCGAGGACCGCGTCAACCGCTACAGCGCCACCGGCACCCGGGCCGTGCACACCGCGACCCTGATGCGCGAGGTCCTCAACGCCACGCGCGACCCGGAGTCGGCCCTGGCGGCGTTCGTCGCCGGGCTCGACGGCGACGGCGCGCGGGCGCTGCGCGAGGCCCTGGGCTCGCCGGCCTGAGCCGCGGGGCTGCTTGCCTCTTACTACTGTTCGTAGTAGAAAGGTCTCGATGAGCGCGCCGGGGCCCGACTCGACTGCGAGGTCGCGCTGACCCCCGCGGCGATCGCCCTGCCGCTGGCCGTCCTGTGCGCCCTGTCGGCCGTCCCGGCGGCGGCGGGGGCGGTGCGCGCGCTGCGCCGGCGCGACCGCGACGCCGCGCTCGCCGAGGCGGCGTGCGCCCTGATGGGCGTGGCGATGGCCGGGATGCTCGAGCCGCGGGTCAACGTGGTGCCGGCCGCGCTCGGCGCGCCGCTCTTCACCCTCGCCGCCGCGTGGTCGATCCTGCGCGCGGCGCCCTGGCGCGCGGCGCGCGGCCCGGGCGCCCCCGCGCACTCGACGACCCACGCGACGATGTACGCCGCGATGGTCTACATGTACGCGCTGGGCATGCCCTCGGGGCCGATGGGCGCCGGCGGCTCCGCCATGGCCGCGATGGCGATGGCGGGGTCGACGTCGATCGCCCGGCCGGTCGCGACCCTCGTGCTCGCCGGGGCGCTGACGGTCACGGCCGTCTGGCGGGTGACGACCACCGTCACGGGGCTCGACGTGGCCCACGCGGGCAGCGGTCCCGGCGCGATGTCGGCGGCGCCCGGCCGACACGGCCGCGTCGACGTCGTGTCGGCGGCGGCGATGGGCCTGGTCATGGCCTACGCGCTGACCGCCAGCCTCTAGCGCGCTAGAACGTCCGTCCGGCCACCCACTCGAGGGCCTGGATCGCCTCGGCCGGCGTCCAGCCCGGCTTGTACACCGGGTGCTTGTAGATGTTGGACTTGTAGCCCATGAAGGTCGCCAGGACCTTGGACAGATGACCGGTGAAGGCCGGCTTGGTGCCGCTGACGAAACGGACCTGCTGGGCGCCGTTGATGACCCAGAAGCCGTCGGAGTGGGTGATGTCGTAGGTCAGCTTCTCGTGGGGCGCCAGCCAGTCGGTGTTGGGCGGGCTCGACTGGGGCACGACCTGGACGGTCCAACCGAGGAACCGCTCGACCGCGAGGAGGTTCGCGTTGACGTCGCCCGTGCCCACGGGGTTCTTGGCCTTGAGCTCGGCCGCGGTGAGGACCGGCCTCGAGGTGGGGCCGCGCTCGGTCCAGATCTGGAAGTTGGCGTTGAACAGGCCGGCGTAGGCGCGGATGCGCGCCAGGGTGTCGCGGTACGGGTCGACGTCCAGGGCGACCACCGCGACGTTCGACGCGTGCAGGGCGTCGAGCCGGCTGCGCAGCTGGAGCAGGTTGCCCGCGGTGAACGGGCAGGTGTCCCCGCACAGGGTGAGCAGCGGCACGACGAAGACCAGCCGGCCCTTGAGGGAGCCCAGCGTCTCGGCCTGGCCGCGCTGGTCGACGAACTTCGCGTCGAGCACCGACGCCGGCACCCTCTGGACCGTCGGGACGCCGACCGACGCCGGCGGCTGGGCCGGCGCCGACGCGCCCGCCGGCGCCGCAACGAACGCCCCGACCACCACGCTCGCGGCCGCCACGGCCGCCCTCACCCCACGAGCCACGGGGACCCCTCTCCTACGACGTGTCGTAGCGACGATACTACGGCGCGTAGTAGGAGTCCACCCCGACCGGGGGCTACATGCGCATCGGAGCCATGAGGAACCGCAGGCCCTTGGGCGCGGCGACGACCCGGGCGCGCACGACGGTCGTGACCGGCGCCGAGAAGTTCGTCCAGTGCAGCGTGATGGTGATCGTGGTGCCGGCCACCAGGTCGCGGCGCAGCTGGTAGAGCATCGCCCCCTGGTTCCGGTAGCCGAGCAGCTGGGTGTGTCGCGCCGGGACGAGGATGTTGCCCAGCCACGTCATCATCTGGTTGCCCTGGCACATGTTGTCGTCGAAGTCGATCATCGACCGGCCCGCGACGCTCGACGTCACGGCGGTCAGCGACACCGGTCCCGACGAGCCGTTGCGGAACGTGAGGACGATGGCGGACGAGCCGTGGGCGCGCGCCGCGGTGACGGTCACGCCGGTCACGGTCACCCGCGTCGCCGCCCCGGCCGGCGCGACCTCGGGCGCCAGGCCGGCGGCCAGCGACGCGGCGATCACCAGCGCCAGCGCTACTCGGCGGACCACGGGCGAATCCTACAGGCTGTAGTAGCCAGGCTCCGGGGTCAGCGCGCGACGCGGTAGGTGACGTGCACCACCCCGGGGGCCGCGACAGCGCGCACCTGCTCGAGGCGCAACCCCGCCAGCTCGGGGGTGAAGAGGCGGACCCCATCGCCCAGCAGGACCGGGACGACGTGCAGCGTGACCTCGTCGACCAGGCCGGCCGCGAGGTACTGGCGCGCCGTCGACGCGCCGCCGCACACCGCGACGTCGCGCCCTGCGGCGGCGGCGCGCGCGGCGTCGAGCGCCGCGCCAGCGCCCTCGGTCACGAAGGTGAACGTCGTCCCGCCCTCCATCTCGAGGGGCTCGCGCGCGTGGTGGGTCAGGACGAACACCGGCAGGTGAAAGGGCGGGTCCTCGCCCCACCAGCCGCGCCACGACTCGTCCCAGGGCCCGGGGCCGCCGCCGAACATCCCGCGGCCCATGACGAAGGCCCCCTCGTCGCCGTCGTCGTAGACCTGCGTCGACTCGTTCTCGACCCCGCCCTCCTCGCCGTGGTCGGCGCGCCAGGCCGCGAGCTCGCGCACCCACTCGTGGAGGCGCTCGCCGCCCTCCCCGAGCGGCTGGTCGGGCCCCTGGCCGGGGCCGGCGGCGAACCCGTCGAGCGACACCGACGCGGAGTACAGCAGCCGGCCCATCGCACCTCCCTGGTCGGACCGGACTCTACCGGTGCCCCCGGCGCGCCCGGGCCCGGCCACCGGGCCGCGGGGGCCCTACTCGGCGCGCAGCGCGGCGGCCACGGACGTGCGCGCCGCGAGGCGGCCGGGCAGCGCGGCGACGACGTTGGCGAAGGCCAGGGCGCACGCGGCGACCACGACGACCGCGACCACGGGCACGGTCGCGTCGGGGACGGCGTTGATGCTCCGGGCGAAGACGGTCCACAGCGCCCGGCCGCCGACCACGCCGAGGGGGACGCCGACGACGGCGCCCAGCGCCGCGTCGACGGTCGCCTGCCACGCCACCGCGGCGGCCAGCTGGCGCCGCGTGACGCCGAGCGACTTGAGCACGGCGAAGTCCCGGCGGCGCCGGCGCACCGAGGCGGCGAGCGTGAGCCCCAGCGCCACCGCCGCCCCGGCGGCGAGCCCGACGGCGAGGAGCTCGGGGGTCGAGCCCATCGAGCGGTAGTTGACGATCTGCGCCGGGCGCTGCACGCCGAGTGCCACGACGTAGGCGCCCCGGGCGCGCGGGTCCGCGTTCAGCGTCCGGTCGGCCGCCCGGACGATCCGCTCGATGTCCGCGCGGTCCGCGGCGACGCCCACGGAGGGCTTCAGGCGCACGAAGACGTCCGGCGGGCCGCTCAGGGTCGGGTCGGGGTTGGTGATCGCCCGGACGAAGGCCGGCGACAGGACGCCCTCGGAGATGATCGCCCCCACCCCCATCGACGGGTGGTCGGCCAGGAGGCTGGAGTAGCCCACCGCCGGGAAGGTGGCGCTGCCCACGACGCGCAGGCGCGTCGGCGCCACGTAGACGGGCGCGCTCGATGGCGACCCGTAGGACGCGGTCACGACGCGGCCCACCGCCGTGTGCAGCTGGGCCAGGGTCTCGGCGCCCAGCACGATCTGGTCGGTCGCGTCGACGCCGTGGCCCGACAGCAGCGGCGGGGCGACCGCCGCGCGGTTGGACATGAGCAGCATCGGCACGCTCACGCCGTCGATCTGGGCGTTGACCGGGATGAAGCCGGACCAGCCGGCCACGTCCGGGTCGGCGCCGAGCGCCGAGAGCGTCGACGGGGGCACCGCTTCGCTCGAGGTCAGCACGTACGTCCAGTTCCACCCGTAGAGGCGCGGGTGCGAGATCAGCGTGGAGAGGCCGCTGGCGAAGGTGATCGTCGCCACCACCAGCGCGACGGCCACCACCGACCCGGCGACGACCGAGCGCACGGGGACGTCGTCGCCCCCGCGCGACGAGTCGAGCGCGAAGTGGACCCCGAGCACGCCGGCGGGCGGAAGGCCGGCTCCCTGCGCGACGCGCATCGAGCGGCCGCGGCCGCGCGCCGCGCGCGCCACGGGCCGATGGGGGGCCTGGCGGATCGCCTGGAGCGCGCAGACGGCCCCCAGCACGGCGACCAGGGTCCCCGCCCCCACGGCCAGGACCGCCGGGTCCGCGTCGAACCCGACCGAGCCCAGCACCGCGCGCATCGGACCGATCGGGCCGAGCGGCGACAGCAGGAGGGCCACCGCGACGGCCCCGGCGGCCCCCAGGAGGACCGCGCCGAGCGACCCGATGAGGCCCTCGCCCATGATCTGGCCGGGGCGCGCCCCCAGGGCGCGCAGGACCCGGCGCTCGTCGGCGCCGCGGCGGGCCTGGCGCGCCAGCGCCTGCGCGCCCAGGACGAGGCAGACCAGCGCGGCGATCGCGCCGAACCCGCCCAGGGCGACCGACTCGGGCTTGACCGACAGCTCGGCGGCGGCGGCGATGCGGGCGGTCTCGTGGAACTGGTACGTCCCCCCCGGCGGGACGGCCCCGATGATCTCGCCCTCCACGGCGGCCGCGCTGGCGTCGCCGTGGTCGAGCTGGAGCCCGTAGAGCACCGCGACGGCCGCGCCGGGTGCGCGCGCGATCGCGCGGCGCAGCAGGGCCGGGGTCACGACGAGGTAGCCGAACGTCCGGTCGACGTCGTCCTGGATGACCTGGTTGTTGAGCACCGCCACGCCCACGACGCGCACCCGCTGGCGCAGCAGGTAGTGGGGGCTCGCCGGCGACGGCGACGGCGTCAGCGCGAAGTACGTCGAGACGCCGGGGAGCAGTCCGAGGTCGAACTCGTCACCGACGTGCACCCTGAGCAGGGCGGCGGCCGTGCGCGTCACGACGACCTCGTCGGCGCGCCCGGGGTCCGCCGCCCGGCCGGCGACGATCGTCATCCGGTCCTGGCGCGCGAGCAGGCCGTCGAGGCTCCCGACCGCCGGCACCTCCCCGGCCCGGGCGCCGCGCGGCAGGCCCAGGAGCTCGAAGTTCGGGCCGAGCAGGGTGGCCGCGTGGACCACGTGGGGCAGCCGCGCGATCCGACGGGTCAGCGCGGCGCTCGTGGCGGGCGTCGCGTCGCGCAGGGCGACGCTGACCTCCAGCGCCGAGGGGTTGGTGCGCCCCAGGAACAGGGGGTAGGCCGACTGCGTGCGCCGTCCCGCGGCCACCGAGGCCATCGCCACCCCGCCGACGAGGGCGATCAGGACGACGACGCCCAGGTAGCCGCGCCCGCGCGAGCGCAGCGTGGCCCGGAAGCGGAAGCCGGCCACCGAGAACAGTCGTCCCACGGCACCCCTTCCGTCATTCCCGGACGCCCCAGTGTCGGTCGGGCGCCGCCCGCTAGCCAGTGGGCTCGCCGTACCCGGGCCGGGGGGCTACCACGACACGGGGCCGGCGGCCGCGCGCTAGGTCCGCCCGTCCGGGCGCGACGGGGACTCGAGCGGGAGCTCGACGCCGACCGTGAGCCCACCGCCGGGCGTGTCCTCGAACTCGAGCCGGCCCTCGAGGAGCTGGGCGAGGCCCGAGGCGACGGTGAGGTTGAGCCCGGCCGCCAGCTGGGCGCCCGAGAGGTGGTCGAAGGGCGCGAGCACGACCGCGCGCTGGTCGCGTGTCATCCCCGGGCCCCGGTCGACGACGAGGATCTCGACCACGTTGCCGACGCGCCCGGCGCGGATGCGCACCGGCTGGTCGAGCGGCGAGAAGCGGCAGGCGTTGGTGACGACGTTGGCCACGATGCGCGTCGCCAGCGCCGGGTCCGTCACCAGCGCGGGCAGGTCGTCGGGCACGTCGACCTCGACCGCGCGCTCGCGCCGGTCGACCTGGGCCAGGGCGCCCGACACGATCGAGTCGACGGTGACCGCGTGAGGCGACGGGGTGATCTCGCCGGCCTCGAGGCGCCCGGCGTCGACCAGATTGGCCACGAGTCGCGCCAGGCGGTGGGCGCGCGACCCGATGTCGCGCAGCAGCACGTCGTCGGCGGAGGCCGGCTGCCCCGCGCGCAGCGTCGCCACGCGAGCCTTGATCTCCTCGAGCGGCCCGACGAGGTCGTTGGCCGCGGTGCGAAAGAGCGCCACGCGCAGACTCTCGGCCTCGGCCAGCGCGGCGAACTCCGCGGCGTCGTGTCCGATGACCTGGGCGCGCAGGCCGGCGGCGACGCGCCGGGCGAAGGCGTCGATCAGCGCGCGGTCCTGGGGGACGAGGGTGGCGCCGACGATGACGAGCCGGTGGTCCTCGTCGATCTCGAACTCCACCGCGCCGGCGAAGCCCTCGTCGGCGGCCCCGCTCACCACGTCGGGGGCCATGACCCCCGCGCGGCGGGCCAGCAGCGCGACCGCGCGCGCGTCGTAGACCGCGCGCACCGAGTCGAGCAGCGGGCGCAGGTCCTCGTGGCTGGTGGCGACCGAGGCGGCGGCGCGCGCCAGGATCTCGGCCTCGGCGCGCGATCGCTCGGCCAGCGCGGTGCGCTGGGCGAACCGGCTGACCACGACCGCCGCGGCCGTCGCGAAGACGAGGAACGCGATCAGGGCGACCACGTCGTCGGGCCGGGCGACTCGGAGGGTGTGCAGCGGCTGGACGAAGTAGTAGTTCTCGAGGCCCGACGCGGCCAGCGCCGCGGCGATCCCCACCGCGGCCCCGGCCCAGGTCGTCGCGCCGAGCACCACGACCAGGTAGCACAGGACCACGGTGGAGAGCGAGACGTGCGACCGCGCCGTGGTCAGCGCCGCCGTGATGCCCGGCAGGAGGAGCGCCGCGCCGGCCAGGCCGGTCACGCGCCGGCGCAGGGTCACACGCTCGACGCGCCGGCGCTCGTGCACGTGATCGGGGCGCTGTCCGCCCACCGCGATGACGTGGACGTCCAGGTCGCGCGCGTGGCGCAGCACCTTCTCGACCACGCCGCTCGGCGGGCGCCACGCCTGGCGCGGCCGGCTCGCGCCCACCACGATCTGGGTGCCGCGCTCCTTGCGGGCGAACGAGACCAGCGCCGTCGCCACGTCGTCGTCGACCACCTCCTCGAAGCGTCCCTCGAACTCGCGCACCAGGCCCCGCGCCAGCTCGGTGTCGCCGCCCGAGTGGCGCGTCGCGTCGGTCGTCACCACGTGCACCGCGAAGAGCTCGGCGCCCGAGCGGCTGGCGATGCGCGCGGCGCGCCTCAGCAGCGCCTCGTCGGCGTCGGTGCCGGTCACGCCCACGATCAGGCGCTCGCGGGTCTCCCACGTGGCCTCGATGGAGTGCGCGTCCTGGTAGCGCTGGAGCGCGTCCTCGACCCGGTCGGCCAGCCACAGCAGGGCCAATTCGCGCAGCGCCGAGAGGTTCCCCACCCGGAAGTAGTTGGACAGCGACGCGTCGATCTTGTCGGCGGTGTAGACGTTGCCGTGGGCCATGCGCCGGCGCAGCGCCTCGGGGGTGATGTCGGCCAGCTCGATCTGCTCGGCCCGGCGCACGATGGCGTCGGGGATCGTCTCCTTCTGAACGATCCCGGTGATCTTCTCGACCACGTCGTTGACGCTCTCGAGGTGCTGGATGTTGACCGTCGTGATCACGTCGATCCCGGCGTCGAGCAGCTCGTCGACGTCTTGCCAGCGCTTCTCGTGGCGCCCGCCCGGCACGTTGGTGTGGGCCAGCTCGTCGACCAGGGCGACGGCCGGGCGCCGGGCCAGCACCGCGTCGAGGTCCATCTCCTCGAGCATCGCGCCGCGGTACTCGCGCGTGACGCGCGGCACCACCTCGAGGTCGCGCAGCTGGGCCCGGGTGAGGGGCCGGTCGTGGGTCTCGACGTAGCCGACGACGACGTCGGTCCCGCGCTCCTTGCGCCGCCAGCCCTCGTCGAGCATGCGGAAGGTCTTGCCGACGCCGGGCGCCGACCCGAGGTAGACCCGCAGAACTCCCCGGGCCATCTAGCCCACCCGGTGGCGCGAGTCGATGGCCCCGGCCGCGGCGTCGACCAGGCCGACCGCGGCGGCCAGGGCGTCGCGCGCGACCGGGCGCGCCGGCGTCGGGGTGAGGACGAAGCGCCCCGCGAACCGGCCGTGCCAGACCACGGGGATCTCGCAGCGCGGCCCGGGCAGGCCGATGTCGTGCGTCGGCCAGTGCAGGCCGACGTGGGTCACCGCCCCGCCGACCTCGACGCGCGCGAGCGGCGGCTCCTCGGGCGACGGGTCGAAGCGGCACTCGCGCAGCCCCAGCAGGCCGGTCAGGGCGGCCTCGACCCGGGCGACGACGTCGGCGGCGTCGGCGCCGCGCGCGACCATCGCGGCCACGCCGGTCACCTCGGAGAGCTCCGCGCGCGCGGCGCGCGCGCTCGCCCCGAGCCGCCGGCTGCGCTCGGCCAGCTCGGTGAAGAGGCCGCCGACGACCAGGATGCCGATCGTCGTCTCGAGGTCCGGCCGGTGGCTGATGGTGAAGCGGTAGTACGGCTCGGTCAGGAAGAGGTCGAACCAGAGGACCGAAGAGGCCGTGGCGACCCAGCCGGCGAGGCGCGTGCCCACGACCGCGACGGCGGCGATGAGGGCGGCCATCGTCAGCGCGGCGGCCGTCGACGCGTAGACCGAGCGCACCGGGACCATCCCCGCGGCCACGGCCACCGGGGCGAGCGCGGCGACGGGGATGTACCATGACGCCCGGTGGCGGTGTCCGACGGCCATGACCCTCCCTACCCCGCGTGCTCCAGCGTGGCGAGCCCCTCGTTGAGTTGTAACACCACGAGGTAGCTCGAGCCGAGGAAGCCCCACGGGGCCGGGTGGGTCTCGCGGGCGATCAGCGCGCGCAGCGCCGCCGCGGGCACCCCGGTGGCCTTGGCCACCATGGGAATCTGGGCCAGGGCGTCGGCCGGGGTGATGTCCGGGTCGATGCCGCTGCCCGAGGTCGTCACGAGGTCCGGCGTCGGGTCCACCCCCCGGGCGCGCCAGTACTCGACCAGCGCCCGGGTGTTGGCCAGCAGGGTCTTGGAGCGCGGGCCGAGGTTGGTCGCGGCGGACTCGCCGCTCACGCCGTTGGCCACGAGCGGGTTGTCGCCGCCGGACGCGCCGGTCTTGGGGTTGGCGGCGTAGGGCCCGAGGTCGTCGGGCCGGCCCTGGAAGACGCAGCTGCCGTCGGGGTGGCCCGGGCACTTCGTCGCCGACCAGTTCTGGCCGATGAGCGTCGAGCCGTTGGCGCGTGAGCGAGCCGTCGGCCTGGCTGCTTGAAGAGCAGCTGGGCGACGCCCGTGCCGGCGAAGGCGTAGACGAACCCGAAGACGACGGTCATCATCACGATGGCGATGAGCGAGCGGCGCAGGTGCAGGATCATGACGGGTCCGATCAGTAGGCGTGGAGGGCGACGAGGATGAGGTCGATGAGCTTGATGAAGATGAACGGCGCGACGATCCCGCCCACGCCGTAGATCCAGACGTTGCGGCGCAGGATCGCCGCCGACCCCGTCGCCCGGAACCGGACCCCGCGCAGGGCCAGCGGGATGAGCGCGATGATGACCAGGGCGTTGAAGATCACCGCGGACAGCACGGCGCTCTGGGGGCTGTGCAGCTTCATGATGTTGAGCGTGTTGAGCCGCGGGGTAGGTCGCCACGAACAGCGCCGGGATGATCGCGAAGTACTTCGCGATGTCGTTGGCGATCGAGAAGGTGGTCAGCGCCCCGCGCGTGATGAGCAGCTGCTTGCCGATCTCGACGACGTCGATGAGCTTGGTCGGGTTCGAGTCGAGGTCGACCATGTTGCCGGCCTCCTTGGCGGCCGTGGTGCCGGTGTTCATCGCCACGCCCACGTCGGCCTGGGCCAGGGCCGGGGCGTCGTTGGTGCCGTCGCCGGTCATCGCGACGAGCCGTGCCGCCCTCTTGCTCCTGGCGGATGAGCGACATCTTGGTCTCCGGCGTCGCCTCGGCCAGGAAGTCGTCGACGCCCGGCCTCCTGGGCGATCGCCGCGGCGGTCAGCGGGTTGTCGCCGGTGATCATGACCGTGCGGATCCCCATCGGCGCATCTCGGCGAACTGCTCGCGGATGCCCTGCTTGACGACGTCCTTGAGCTCGATGACGCCGAGGATGTCGGGTCCCGTCGGCGACGACCAGCGGGGTCGA
Source organism: uncultured Actinomycetota bacterium (assembly GCA_963820815.1). Classification (GTDB taxonomy): domain Bacteria; phylum Actinomycetota; class Acidimicrobiia; order Acidimicrobiales; family RAAP-2; genus RAAP-2. The sequence goes on from CAWGBL010000001.1 coordinate 94,491, forward strand.
CCCGGCGCGCGACACGGTCTCGACGATCGCCGTCGAGGTCCGCGGGCACCGCGCCGCCCGCGCTCGGCCACCCAGCGCTTCACCGAGTCGGCCGCGCCCTTGCGGATCTGGCGGTCCCCGTGTCGAGCCCCGACATGCGCGTCGTCGCGGTGAACGGGACGAAGACGTGCTCGGCGCCCAGGTCGCGCTCGCGGATGCCGAACTGCTCCTTGGCGAGGACGACGATGGAGCGGCCCTCGGGCGTCTCGTCGGCCAGCGAGGCGAGCTGGGCCACGTCGGCCAGCTCCTGCTCGGTCGCGCCCGGCGACCGGCAGGAAGCTCGAGGCCATCCGGTTGCCCAGGGTGATGGTGCCGGTCTTGTCGAGCAGGAGGACCTGGACGTCGCCGGCCGCCTCGACGGCCCGGCCGCTCATCGCCAGGACGTTGCGCTGGACGAGGCGGTCCATCCCCGCGATGCCGATGGCGCGACAGCAGGGCGCCGATCGTCGTCGGGATGAGGCACACGAGGAGGGCGACCAGGACGACGACCGACACCGACGCGCCGGCGAAGTTCCCGAAGGGCACCAGCGTGACGACGACCGGGATGAAGACGACGGTCAGCACCGCGAGGAGGATCGTCAGGGCGATCTCGTTGGGCGTCTTCTGGCGGTTCGCCCCCTCGACCAGCGGGATCATGCGGTCCATGAAGGTCTGGCCGCGCTCGGCGGTGATCCGCACGACGATCCGGTCCGACAGCACCTTGGTGCCGCCGGTGACCGCGGAGCGGTCGCCGCCCGACTCGCGGATCACCGGGGCCGACTCGCCGGTGATCGCCGACTCGTCGACGCTACGCGATGCCCTCGATGATCTCGCCGTCGGACGGGATGACGTCGTCGGCCTCGCAGACGACGACGTCGCCCTTGGCCAGCTCCGCGGCCGCGACCGACTCCTCGGAGCCGTCGGCGCGCAGGCGGCGCGCCGCGGTCTCTGAGCGCATCTTGCGCAGCGTGTCGGCCTGGGCCTTGCCGCGGCCCTCGGCCATCGCCTCGGCGAAGTTGGCGAACAGGACGGTCAGGATCAGCCAGACCGTGATCGACCACGAGAAGACGCCCGGGTGGGCGATCGCCTCGAACAGCGAGACGACCGAGCCGACGAGCACCACGAACATGACCGGGTTGCGGACCTGCTGGGCCGGGTCGAGCTTGGCGAACGCCCCGACCAGCGCCTGGCGCAGGATCTCGCGGTCGAAGAGGCTTCGCGCCTCGGCGACCCCGCGGGGCCCTGGGGCCGGGGCCGGGGTGGTGGCGGTGAGCGTCATTAGAAGAACCTTCCGTGGCTGAGCTGTTCGACGATCGGGCCGAGGGAGACGGCGGGGAAGAAGGTGAGGCCGCCGATGATGATGATCACGCCGATCACCAGGCCCACGAACATCCCGTTGTCGGTGCGGAACGTGCCGAGCGACGCCGGGACGGTGTTCTTGGCGGCCAGCGAGCCCCCGAGCGCCAGGGCCGGGATGATGATCCCGAAGCGCCCGATCATCATGGCGATCGCCCCGAGGACGTTGTAGAAGGGCGTGTTCCCGGTGAGGCCGGCCATCGCCGACCCGTTGTTGTTCCCCTGGGAGGTGAACCCGTAGAGGATCTCGGTGAAGCCGTGCGGGCCGGAGTTGAGGGGCCCGGCGCGCCCCGCCGCCGAGCGAGACCGCGATCGCCGTGAGGACGAGCACCGTGATGGGCATGACCAGCGCGGCCAGCCCGGCGAGCTTGACCTCGCGCGCCTGGATCTTCTTGCCCAGGTACTCGGGCGTGCGCCCGATCATGAGCCCCCCGATGAACACCGCGATGACGGCGTAGACGAGCAGCGTGTACAGCCCGCTCCCCACCCCGCCGGGGGTGACCTCGCCGAGCATCATGCCGGTGAGCGGCCCCATGCCGCCGATCGGGTTGTAGGAGTCGGTCGCCGAGTCCACGGCGCCGTCGGACGTCTGGGTCATCGAGACGTTGAAGAGCGCGCTCGTGGTGTCGCCGAAGCGCACCTCCTTGCCCTCCATGTTGCCGACCGTCGAGTGGACGCCGGCGGCGGCCACCGCCGGGTTGTTCTGGTGCTCGGCCGCGGCGGTGAAGCCCACCCAGACGCCGAAGATCAGCACCATCACGGCCAGCAGCGCGGCGCCGTGGCGGATGCTCTTGACCATCTTGCCGAACGTGTAGGTCAGCGAGAAGGGGATCGACAGCGTGAGCCAGATGTACAGGAGGTTGGTCAGCGCCGTCGGGTTCTCGAAGGGGTGCGCCAGGTCGACGTCGAAGAACCCGCCGCCGTTGGTGCCGAGCTGCATGATCGACCCCATGAACGCGGCCGGCCCGCGGGCCATCGTCTGGGTGACGCCGTTGAGCGCGTCGTGGATCGTGACGGTCCCGGACAGGGTCTGCACCGCGCCCTGGGACACCAGGATGACGCCGGCGACGAAGGCGATCGGCAGGAGGATGTAGAGCATGCAGCGCGTGATGTCGACCCAGAAGTTGCCGATGGTCGGCGAGTTCCGGCGCGAGAAGCCCCTCGCCATCGCGATGGCCGCGGCGATCCCGACCGCGGCCGAGACGAACTGCTGAACGGTCAGGGCGCCGATCTGGGTGAAGTACGACATCGTCGTCTCGCCGCCGTAGTTCTGCCAGTTCGTGTTGGTGACGAAGGAGGTCTGGGTGTTGAAGCTGAGCGCGGGCCCCACCGCGCCCAGGTGCTGGGGGTTGAGCGGCAGCGAGCCCTGGATCCGCATCATCAGGTAGCCGACGCCGATGAAGACGGCGGAGAAGACGATGGTGGCCCCGGCGTAGCGCTGCCAGGTCTGCTCCTGGTCGGGGCTCGTGTTGAGCATCCGGTAGAACGGGCGCTCGATCCACGCGAGGTAGCGCACGCGGCCCTCGAAGACGTCGGCCATGTAGGAGCCGAGGTAGCGCCACGTGATCCCCAGGGCCACCACCAGGACGACGATGGTCCAGAAGAGGCCCATCAGAACTTCTCCGGCTTGAACATGGCGTAGCCGAGGTAGAAGAACATCACGACCGACAGGACGAACAGCGTGACCTGGCTGGCGCTCATACCTTCTCCAGCACCTTGATCAGGCCGAGCATGGCCAGCGCGAACACGACGATTCCGAGGACCGCGTAGAAATCTCCCATGGGGACCAGTCTGGGGGTGGCCCCCCTTACCGCGTTCTTAAAAGCCCGCGGCCCGCCTTCATAATTCCTTCACGGCCCGGGACCAAGGTCCCCCGGTCCGCCCCGGGCGGCCCGGGACCATACTGTGACGTGCGCGCGCGACTCGTCGGCAGCCTCACCGGACTGGCCAGCGTGGCCGCGCTCGGCGCGGCGATGCTGCCCCTGCGCAGCCACCTGGCGGTCTCGACGACCGCGCTGGTGCTCGTCATCCCGGTGGTGGTCGCCGCGGCCATCGGCGGCTTCGTCGCCGGCCTGGCCGTGGTCGCGGCCGGCTTCCTCGTCTTCGACTTCTTCTTCATCCCCCCGTACGGGACCCTCAACGTGGGGTCCGCCCAGAACTGGGTCGCGCTCTTCGTCTACCTCGTCGTGATGCTCCTGGTCGCGAGGGTCGTCGCGCGCCTCGACACCAGCCGGGTCGAGGCCGAGCGCGGCGGCGCGGCGGCGCGGCGGCTCTCGGAGCTCTCCGAGCTCCTGGTCGGGGAGCGACCGGTCGGCGACCTGCTGACGACGATCGTCGGGGCGATCCACACCGCCTTCGCCGTGCCGAGCGTCGCGCTGCTCGTCCTGGACGAGGGGACCCTGCGCGTCGCCGCGACGGCCGGCGAGCCGCTCACCCCCGACGAGCTCGGCCGCCTCGAGCCGAGCTCGGGCGTGCCGGTGAGCCTCGGGGTGGCGGCCGGCGAGCCGGGCGAGCTGCGCACGATCGCGCTCGTCGCGTCGGGCCGGCCGGTCGGGATCCTCGCGCTGCGCGGCCTGCCCGAGGCCGCGACCGACCGCGCGGTGCTGACCACCTTCGCCAACGACGCGGCGCTGGCCATCGAGCGCGCGCGCCTGAGCGAGCAGGCGCTGCGCACCCAGCTCCTCGAGGAGGTCGACCGGTTCCGCCAGGGGCTGATGGGCGCGGTCAGCCACGACCTGCGCACGCCGCTCGCCACCATCAAGGTCGCGTCCTCGACGCTGTCGAACCGGTGGCGGACCCTCGACGAGGCCCAGGCGACCGAGCTCTACCGGCTCATCGAGGTCGAGTCCGACCGCCTGACGCGCCTGGTGACCAACCTGCTCGACATGACGCGCATCGAGGCCGGGGTCTTCGCCGTCCACCGCGCGCCGGTCGCCCCGGCCCAGCTGGTCAAGGAGGCGGTGGCCGTGATGGGGCCGACCCTCGAAGGCCTCGACGTCGTCGTCGACGTGGCCTCGTCGCTGCCCGAGGTCGACGTCGACGCGCTGCTGGTCGGCCAGGTCATCATCAACCTGCTCGACAACGCCGCGCGCCACTCCCCCGAGCGCGGCGTGATCACCGTCACCGGGAGCGTCGCGGGCGCGACCGTGAGCCTGGCCGTGTCCGACCAGGGCCCCGGGATCGCCCCGGAGATGCGCGAGGCCGTCTTCGACCGCTTCACGCGCCTGGGCGCCGGCGGCGGCACGGGCCTCGGGCTGACCATCGCGCGCACGTTCGTCGAGGCCCACGGGTCGCGCGTCTGGTACGAGGACGCGCCGGGCGGCGGCGCCCGGTTCGTCGTCGAGCTGCCGGTCGCGCGCTTCGACGCCGGGGAGCCGTAGTGGCGCGCGTCCTGGTCATCGACGACGACCCGAGCCTGGCGCGCGCCCTGCGCCTCGGGCTCGAGGCCGGGGGCCACGAGGTGGCCAGCGCGACGACCGGGGGCGAGGGCCTGGCCATGGCCGCGACGGCGTCGCCCGAGGTCGTCGTCCTCGACCTCGGGCTGCCGGACATCGACGGCCTCGAGGTCTGCCGACGCCTGCGCGGGTTCTCCGAGGTCCCGATCATCGTGCTCAGCGCCCACGGCGCCGAGAACCGAAAGGTGGCCGCCCTCGACGGCGGCGCTGACGACTACGTGACCAAGCCGTTCTCCCTGCCCGAGCTCGAGGCGCGGATCCGCGCGGCCGTCCGCGCGCGCGCCGGCGCCGCCCCCGACCAGCCGGCCGAGCTCGCCTCGGGCGACCTGGTCGTCGACCTCGTGCACCACGAGGCCCGGCGCGCCGGCGAGCCGGTGGCGCTCACCGCCAAGGAGTTCGACGTGCTGGCCTTCCTGGTGCGCCACGCCGGGCGCACCTGCACCCACCAGATGGTGCTCGGCGCGGTCTGGGGACCGGGGTACCGCGAGGAGGCCAGCTACGTCCACGCCTACGTGCACCGCCTCCGGGTCAAGCTCGGCGACGAGGCCGGCGAGCTCATCGAGACGGTGCCGGGCGTCGGCTACCGCTGGGCCGGGGCGGCGGCGGACCCGGGCGAGGGCTGAAGCGGTCCGAGCCGGGGCAGTCCCGCGCGCGGGCCCCGTCTTAGAGTGTCCCGGTGAACGCCGGGCGCATGGAGGCCTTCAGCGACGGCGTCATCGCCATCATCATCACGATCATGGTGCTCGAGCTGCGCCAGCCCCACGGGGTGAGCTTCGCCAGCCTGCGGCCCGTCTACCCCGAGCTCCTCGCCTACGTGCTGAGCTTCCTCAACCTCGGCATCTACTGGAACAACCACCACCACATGCTGCGCACCGTGCGCACGGGTGACCGGGCCGATCCTCTGGTGCAACCTCCACCTGCTCTTCTGGCTCTCGCTCTTCCCGTTCTGCACCCGGTGGATGGCCACCAACCACTTCGCGCGCGACACGGTCGTCGCCTACGGCGTGGTGCTGATGGCGGCGGGCGCCGCCTACTACACCCTCCAGCAGGTGATCATCGCCTCCCAGGCGCCCGACACCAGCCTCAAGGACCTCTTGGGCCGCGACCTCAAGGGCAAGGGGTCGATCGCCGCCTACGCGCTGTCGATCCCGCTCACGTTCGCCTGGCACTACCTCGGCGTGGTCGTCTTCGCCGTCGTGGCGCTCGTCTGGCTCATCCCGGACCGGCGCATCGAGCACTACCTCGACCACCACTCGCCCGCGCGAGTAGCGGTCACGAACTAGGGGCGCGGGTGCGCCCCTAGTTCGTGACCGTCAGCGTGAACGACTGCGTCGTCGACCCGGCGGAGTTGGTCGCCGTGATCGTGACGTGGTACGTCCCCGCCGTGCCGCCGGCCGGGGTACCCGAGATCGACCCCGGTGGCCCCGTTGACGGTGACCCCCGAGGGCAATGACCCGGTGAGCGTGTAGGTGGCCGCCGGGTTGCCGGTGGTCGTGACCGTGAAGCTGACGGCGTGGTGGACCCGGGCCGACGCGTTGTTGGCGCTGGTGAAGACCGGCTGGCCCAGACCGCGAACGTCAGTGAGTTGCTCGACGTCGACCCGGTGACGTTGGCGTCGCCGGCGTAGGTCGCCGAGACGCTGTAGCTGCCCGTGGGCAGCGCCGAGTTGGCGATCGAGCACGACGCCACCCCGGACCCGTTCGTCGTGGCCGTGCAGCTGGCCGACCCGACGTGGATCGTCACCGACTCGCCCGCCGGCACCGTCTCGCCGTTGCCGGTGGTCACGGTGGCGCTGAACGTCACCGAGCGCCTCCGACCCGAAGAGCGGCGTGCGACGCCGACTCGCCGGCGACCGTCGTGGCTCGAGTCCTTGGTGATCGTCAGGCCGATCCCCGCCGCTCGTCGACCCGGTGTAGTGGCTGTCGCCGGAGTAGGTGGCGGTCACCGTGTACGAGCCGACCGGCAGCGTCGGTGATGGCTCAGGCCGCAGCTCGCCGTGTAGGTCGAGGAGTTGACCCGGTGGAAGGTCGACGTCGTGCACAGGGTCGTCGACCCCGCCTTGAACGTCACGGTCCCGGTCGGCGCGTTGGCCCCGATGCCGGTGATCGTCGCGGTCAAGCGCCACGTCGTCCTCGTCCCCGTAGGTGCGGGTGCTGTAGTTCTCCGACACCGAGGTCGAGGTCGGCGCCGTGCTAGCCGTCCACTGGGCGTACAGCGTCACGCTGGCCGACAGGGTGACCGTCTGGCCGTTCGTGTAGACGACCGGGCCGCCCGAGCTCGTGCCCCAGCCCGCGAAGGTGTAGCCCGCGCGGGTGAAGGCGTTGAGCGTCAGGGCCTTGGGCACCCCGCTGCGTGAACGTCTCGTTGGACATCGTCCCCGAGCCGCCGTTGGCGTTGAAGATCACCGTGTAGGTCGGGACCGCCGTCCAGATGGCGTAGAGCGTCTGGGTGGCGCCGATCGTCACCGTCTGGCCGTTCGTGTAGACGACCGGGCCGCCCGAGCTCGTGCCCCAGCCCGCGAAGGTGTAGCCCGCGCGGGTGAAGGCGTTGAGCGTCAGGGCCTTGGGCACGCCCGACGTGAACGTCTCGTTGGACATCGACCCCGACCCGCCGTTGGCGTTGAAGGTCACCGTGTAGGTCGCGGCACCGCCGTCCAGATGGCGTAGAGCGTCTGGGTGGCGCCGATCGTCACCGTCTGGCCGTTCGTGTAGACGACCGGGCCGCCCGAGCTCGTGCCCCAGCCCGCGAAGGTGTAGCCCGCGCGGGTGAAGGCGTTGAGCGTCAGGGCCTTGGGCACCCCGCTGGTGAACGTCTCGTTGGACATGGACCCCGACCCGCCGTTGGCGTTGAACGTCACCGTGTAGGTCGGCACCGCCGTCCAGATCGCGTAGAGCGTCTGGGTGGCGCCGATCGTCACCGTCTGGCCGTTCGTGTAGACGACCGGGCCGCCCGAGCTCGTGCCCCAGCCCGCGAAGGTGTAGCCCGCGCGGGTGAAGGCGTTGAGCGTCAGTGCCTGCGGGACCCCGCTCGTGAACGTCTCGTTGGACATCGTCCCCGAGCCGCCGTTCGCGTTGAAGGTCACCGTGTAGGTCGCGGTCACCGGCGTCCACTCCGCGTAGAGCGTCACGCTCGAGGTGATCGTGATCGTCTGCTGGTCGAAGTAGACGACCGACGAGTTGGGCGCCGTGCCCCAGCCCGCGAAGTCGTAGCCCGCGCGGGTGAAGGCGTTGAGCGTCAGCGCCTGCGGGTCACCGCTCATGAACGTCTCGGAGGCCATCGACCCGGTGCCGCCACCGGCGTTGAACGTCACCACCGGGTTGAGCGTCCACTCCGCGTACAGCGTCACGCTCGAGGTGATCGTGATCGTCTGCTGGTCGAAGTAGACGACCGACGAGTTGGGCGCCGTTCCCCAGCCCGCGAAGGTGTAGCCCGCGCGGGTGAGCGTGTTGAGCGTCAGGGCCTGCGGCATCCCGCTGGTGAACGTCTCGGGCGACATCGACCCGGACCCGCCGCCGTTGGCGAAGGTCACGGTGACGGTGTTGTTGATGAACGTCGCGGTGACCTGGATCTGGGGCGCTGCGTTGTAGTCGCCGTTGCCCGCCTGGTTGAGGTCGATGACGCAGGTCCCCGCGCCCGTGGCCGAGACGACCCCGCCCGAGGTCACGTTGCACCCGCTGGCGCTGCCGCCGGCGAGGGTGTAGGTGACGGTCAGGCCCGAGCTGGCCGTGGTGAAGACGTTGAGCGTCGACGTGTACGGGCCGCTCGGGGCCGACGGCGGGGTGATGGTCTGGTTGACCGCGGTGAATGTGACCGTGACCTGGACCTGGGGCGCGGCGTTGTAGCTTCCGTTGCCCGCCTGGTTGAGGTCGATGACGCAGGTCCCCGCGCCTGTGGCCGAGACGACCCCGCCCGTTGTCACGTTGCAGCCGCTGGCGCTGCCGCCGGCGGTGCTGTAGGTGACGGTCAGGCCCGAGCTGGCCGAGGTGAAGACGCTCGGCGTCGAAGTCCAGGATCCCGTTGGAGCGGACGTCGGGGTGATGGTCTGATTGACCGCGGTGAACGTCGCGGTGACCTGGATCTGGGGCGCGGCGTTGAAGTTGCCGTTGCCCGCCTGGTTGAGGTCGATCACGCAGGTCCCCGCTCCCGTGGCCGAGACGACCCCGCCCGATGTCACGCTGCACCCGCTGGCCGAGCCGCCGGCGAGGTCATACGTGACGGTCAGGCCCGAGCTGGCCATGGTGTAGACGCTGAGCGTCGAAGTCCAGGGTCCCGTCGGAGCGGACGGCGGGATGATGGTTTGGCCCGCCGGGTTGATGGTCAGCGTGCCCGCGGTGTAGCTGATCGGCGCGTAGTTCAGGTAGATGGTCACGCAGTTGATCGCGTAGGTGCCCGCCGGCGAGTTCGCCGGGACCGAGGTGCACACGGTCAGCGCGTTCTCGCTGGCCTGGGTGTCGCCGTTGACCAGCCCGCCGAAGGTGGCGTCGAGCGTCGGGTAGGTGCCGCCGTAGGTCATCGAGGCGTCGTTGGCCGTCACCGACAGGGCCGCCGGGTTGATGGTCAGCGTGCCCGCGGTGTAGCTGATCGGCGCGTAGTTCGGGTCAGTGGTCACGCAGTTGATCGCGTAGGTGCCCGCCGGCGAGTTCGCCGGGACCGAGGTGCACACGGTCAGCGCGTTCTCGCTGGCCTGGGTGTCGCCGTTGACCAGCCCGCCGAAGGTGGCGTCGAGCGTCGGGTAGGTGCCGCCGTAGGTCATCGAGGCGTCGTTGGCCGTCACCGACAGGGCCGCCGGGTTGATGGTCAGCGTGCCCGCGGTGTAGCTGATCGGCGCGTAGTTCGGGTCAGTGGTCACGCAGTTGATCGCGTAGGTGCCCGCCGGCGAGTTCGCCGGGACCGGGGTGCACACGGTCAGCGCGTTCTCGCTGGCCTGGGTGTCGCCGTTGACCAGCCCGCCGAAGGTGGCGTCGAGCGTCGGGTAGGTGCCGCCGTAGGTCATCGAGGCGTCGTTGGCCGTCACCGACAGGGCCGCCGCTGGGTTGATGGTCAGCGTGCCCGCGGTGTAGCTGATCGGCGCGTAGTTCGGGTCGAAGTGGTCACGCAGTTGATCGCGTAGGTGCCGGCCGGCGAGTTCGCCGGGACCGAGGTACCGGCGCAGACGGTCAGCGCGTTCTCGCTGGCCTGGGTGTCGCCGTTGACCAGCCCGCCGAAGGTGGCGTCGAGCGTCGGGTAGGTGCCGCCGTAGGTCATCGAGGCGTCGTTGGCCGTCACCGACAGGGCCGCCGGGTTGATGGTCAGCGTGCCCGCGGTGTAGCTGATCGGCGCGTAGTTCGGGTCAGTGGTCACGCAGTTGATCGCGTAGGTGCCGGCCGGCGAGTTCGCCGGGACCGAGGTGCACACGGTTCAGCGCGTTCTCGCTGGCCTGGGTGTCGCCGTTGACCAGCCCGCCGAAGGTGGCGTCGAGCGTCGGGTAGGTGCCGCCGTAGGTCATCGAGGCGTCGTTGGCCGTCACCGACAGGGCCGCCGGGTTGATGGTCAGCGTGCCCGCGGTGTAGCTGATCGGCGCGTAGTTCGGGTCAGTGGTCACGCAGTTGATCGCGTAGGTGCCCGCCGGCGAGTTCGCCGGGACCGAGGTGCACACGGTCAGCGCGTTCTCGCTGGCCTGGGTGTCGCCGTTGACCAGCCCGCCGAAGGTGGCGTCGAGCGTCGGGTAGGTGCCGCCGTAGGTCATCGAGGCGTCGTTGGCCGTCACCGACAGGGCCGCCGGGTTGATGGTCAGCGTGCCCGCGGTGTAGCTGATCGGCGCGTAGTTCGGGTCAGTGGTCACGCAGTTGATCGCGTAGGTGCTTGCCGCCGGCGAGTTCGCCGGGACCGAGGTGCACACGGTCAGCGCGTTCTCGCTGGCCTGGGTGTCGCCGTTGACCAGCCCGCCGAAGGTGGCGTCGAGCGTCGGGTAGGTGCCGCCGTAGGTCATCGAGGCGTCGTTGGCCGTCACCGACAGGGCCGCCGGGTTGATGGTCAGCGTGCCCGCGGTGTAGCTGATCGGCGCGTAGTTCGGGTCAGTGGTCACGCAGTTGATCGCGTAGGTGCCCGCCGGGGCGAGTTCGCCGGGACCGAGGGTGCACACGGTCAGCGCGTTCTCGCTGGCCTGGGTGTCGCCGTTGACCAGCCCGCCGAAGGTGGCGTCGAGCGTCGGGTAGGTGCCGCCGTAGGTCATCGAGGCGTCGTTGGCCGTCACCGACAGGGCCGCCGGGTTGATGGTCAGCGTGCCCGCGGTGTAGCTGATCGGCGCGTAGTTCGGGTCAGTGGTCACGCAGTTGATCGCGTAGGTGCGCCCGCCCGGCGAGTTCGCCGGGACCGAGGTGCACACGGTCAGCGCGTTCTCGCTGGCCTGGGTGTCGCCGTTGACCAGCCCGCCGAAGGTGGCGTCGAGCGTCGGGTAGGTGCCACCGTGGGTCTTCATCGAGGCGTCGTTGGCCGTCACCGACAGGGCC
>CAWGBL010000002.1:0-179528 GCA_963820815.1 uncultured Actinomycetota bacterium
GTGTCCTCTACTCGTTCAGCGTATTGCTTAAGTGAAGGACACCTCGGCGAACCGGATCATGCCGGAGCCCCCGAGAGATCCGACGGCGCCTCACGAGCGTTCCGGCCCAGGGCGCACCGGAGCGCGGCGGGCACCGCTCTCGATGCGGGGCCGTTTCGACGAACTCACCGGGCGGGGAGCCGCCATCGCCGGGACCGCGGCGATGAGGATCCCCACGACGGGGAGCACCGGGATACGCGGGAAAGCAAAGCGGGAGAACGAGACGGTGAGCCCCGGCACATCGAGTGCACGTGCCACCGCCATCGTCACGAGGCCGCGAGGCCGGAGCCGGCCACGAGCCACTCGGGCCGCACGCCACGGGTCGGGCGGTAGCGCGAGCGTGCCGTGCGCCGTCCGCCCAGGGTCAGGCCAACGCCGCAAGCACGGCGGCGACGGCGAGCACCGGCAGTCCCAAACCGAAGAGCGATCCTGAGTCGATCACGCCGTAGATCCCCGCCGCCATCAGCAACAACCCGCCGATGGTCGCCCCACTGGCCAATCGCCGCGAGGTCCTCCCGACGGCGATCCGTCGCCCGTAGCCGCGGGCATCCATGCTGGTCGCGAGCTGGAGCGACCGGTCGAGTGCGCTCTCCAGCACCGGCACCGCGACGCCGCGCATGCCGCGCAAGCCCCTGATCGGGATCCCGCGCTGACGACGCGCCTGGCGCACGATCCCGATCGACTGCACCAGTTCCGGGGTGAAGGACAACGCCACCGTCACCGCCACGCCCGTCTCGTAGAGCACAGCCGGGAGGGAGCGCAGAAGGCGGTACGGACTGGCCAACGAGTTCGCCGCGCCGAAGCAGAGCAGGATCACGGCGAGCTGCAATCCGAGCACGAAGGCGTTGAGGATCGACTCCAGCGTGACGGGACCGCCGATGCTCACCGCTGCGGCCCACGAAGGCAGTGGCACGTGCGGCAGGGTGAACAGGACGTGACCGGGGATGCACCGCGTTGCCCGAAGAGGATCTCGATCACGAGCCGGACGACAATGACGAAGACCCCGATGCGCAGGAAGAACGCGATGGAGCGCGACCACGGCGCGCTGCTCCGTCGGGCGGACACGACCACGCAGGCCACCGCCCCGATCAGCGCCAGCAGGAACGGGTTGTTCGTGCGCATGGCGCAGATGGCCAGAGCCGGCCGCCCACAACCACCACGCCACCGGGTGCAGGGATGCGGCGCCGAGGGACGGCAGCCCGGGTCATTCCTCGGCCGGCCTCCGTCGCCATCGGAAGAAGGCGAGGCCGCCCAGCGCGAGGACGACCGACGGCACGACGAGGACGACGGCGAGCACGCTGCCGGACGAGCTCCCGCCGCTCGTCGCATGCGCAGCGGCGTTCGCACCGGTGATCCGGTGCGCGTACCGGAGGACCCGTGCTTCCCGCCTGCAGCGGTCGCAACCGCGCCGGCGGTCGAGGTCGTGGTGACACCGCTCGCCGCAGGACGTCGGTGGTGCCGGTGGAAGCGACTCCCCGGCTTGCGGCGTGGCGGTGACCGTCGTGCCCTGTGTGGTCGGCGCCCCCGGGCCGGGGTTGGCCGCTCCGGTTGTCGGCGTCACAGGCGGTACCTCGTGTGTCTGCACCTGCGTCGTGGTCGTGGTCGCCGCCAGCGGAGGACGACTGGGCCGGCGGGACTTCGGTCGGAGGCGTTGCAGATCTGCGCGTACGACGGCGCGACGCCCGGGTGGCGGGTCGCTGCCATTGTCCGGTTCGTTGATCTGGAACCGCAAGCCCTCGACATCGTTCGACGGATTCGAGACCGACTGCTCGGTGGGACCGTTGTTGGCGTAGACCCAGGACCCGCGATGGACCCGTGCCAGTAGGACCAGTAGTCGTAGTCCCCGTTCCCGACGCTCTGGCCGCAGTTCTGCACGCCGTTCGCCGGGTAGTTGTCGATGGCACACAGCAGTCCCGAGCTGGCGTAGCGCCACGTTGGATGACCCGACGGCCGCCGCCAGCGCGTCAGCGTCGTGGGCGTTCGACGGCACCGGAACGCACTTGGACATCGTGGGCATCGACGACCCGTTCCCGAAGTCGACGACCACGGCGACGTAGACGTCGTTGCCGACCGAGTCCGCCGACGCGATGGCCATCTTGAGCGGGACCAGGGCCCCGGGCCCGACGGGGGCGAGCACCGCGCGCCGCCGCACCGAGGAAGAGGCCCCCACATGACCACCCGGGCCCGGGCTCCCACGCGCGCGCACCTACGAGGCGCTGACTCGCTCCGCCCACGGCATCGCTGATCGCCGAGCGAAGCGGCCGAGCCCGAGAACAGCGGCGTCGCCGTAGTTGAAGATGCCGCCGTCGGAAGCGATGAGCCAGTAGCCGCCGCCGTCACGGGTCGCCGACCATGCCGACGATGGGCTTGTTCAGCACGATGCCTCCCGTCGAACCCTGGAAGACGGCGTCGCCGTAGCTGAAGATGCCGCCGTCGGAGGCCACCAGCCAGTAGCCGCCGCCGTCGGGCGTGGCCGCCATGCCGACGATCGGCTTGTTGAGCGGCTGGCCGCCCCGCGAGCCGAAGAACGCGGCGTCGCCGTAGCTGAAGATGCCGCCGTCGGAGGCCACCAGCCAGTAGCCGCCGCCGTCGGGCGTGGCCGCCATGCCGACGATCGGCTTGTTGAGCGGCTGGCCGCCCCGGGAGCCGAAGAACGCAGCGTCGCCGTAGCTGAAGATGCCGCCGTCGGAGGCCACCAGCCAGTAGCCGCCGCCGTCGGGCGTGGCCGCCATGCCGACGATCGGCTTGTTGAGCGGCTGGCCGCCCGCGCGAGCCGAAGAACGCGGCGTTCCCGTAGCTGAAGATGCCGCCGTCGGAGGCGACGAGCCAGTACCCGAGCCCGTTGAGCGTCGACGCCATGCCGACGATCGGCTTGTTGAGCGGCGTGCCGGACAGAGAGCCGAAGGTCGTCGCCGAACCGAACGCGTGGACCGACGCCGTGGACGGTCGCCACCCAGTAGGAGTTGGTCGGCCCGAAGCCGTAGATCAGGCCGGCCAGGACCGGCACGTCCTGATTGGTGGCGAGGATGTTTGCGCGAGGTGTTGTCCTGATAGCCCAGCGCACCCGGTGTCGGTCCCGGACGTCACGACGAAGGACAAGCAGCGCGGTGACAGGCGAGCGCCCGGAGCTGGTGAAGGTGGCACTGGTCGGAGAGAGCGCCGAGGGCGAGGAGCGCCTGGATCACGAGGCCGGTGGACTGCGAGTCGGTCTGCTGGGGCTGGGCGACGGTGTTGGGGCAGTAGCTCCACCCGCCGTCGGCGTCCTGTCCGCCGGTGAAGAAGGACGAGCGCGCTCGCTTGGATCCGCGCCGTCAGGGCGCCCTGGGCGGTGAGCCCCTGGACGACGACCGAAGTCGTCTGATTGTCCGGCCCGGCGAAGCTTGGTGGGATCCTCGGTGCACCACCGCCGACGGCCTGATTCGGGATCGTCCAGCCGCCGTTCGGGCACTGCTGGTTGGTCAGCCAGCTGACGGCGGCGGCATTCGGCCGTCTGCCCGACCGCCTTGAGCGCGGTGAACACGAGGCCCTGGACGTAGGTCCCGACGAAGAAGTCGTTCAGTTGGGCTCAGTCCCGAACAGCCCGGCGTCGGGCCCGTGGTCTGCTCCGTCGCCAGCAGCCGCGCCACCAGGTTGGTCCCGCCGAAGTTGGTCGGGTCGACGCTCATGGCGTGCGCATCGAGGATGAGCGCCGCCAGCTGGCCGGTCCGTCGGCCCCGTCCACGGTGACGTAGGGAGCTGACGTTGGCCTCCACGTAGGCCGAGCGCGACTCGGCGGCCGGCAGTGTCGACATGGGCGGCCGCCAGCGACAGGATGCCGTTGACGGTGGCCGACAAGGGCCCCCCGATGCTGCCGTTCGAGGTCTGCTGGCCGGCCACCCACGTGGCGGCCGACTGTGCCGCCGCGAACTGCGGGATCTGGGGCGACGGCGACGGCGACGCCGACGCCGCACCGGCGGTGGCGGAGAGAGGTCATGGTGGCGGACGCCAGAACGTGGCCAGCCGACAGCGGCGGAGCACCCATCAGGGTGCGGCGGGTATGTGCACGGTTCTCGCTTCCCGGACCTCGACCCGGGAAACTCCGCATCACGGGGTCACACCGAGCCCCGTCCTTGTGTCTCGACGGTGGGAACTCTCCTGACCTCGAGGTATCCCGGCTCATGCGTCGCCTGTTGGGCGCACCATTCACGGTTGCGGACCAGCGCCGGATTCTCACCGGCTTCCCCTCAGGGGCAGTACTCCATACAGCACGTGTGCTGCGGCCGTACGGTACCACGCTGTCTGCGAGTCTCGACAGGGTCCCTGACGACTCACGACATCTGCATTTCCATCCGTCCTGGTCACGGAACGCTTCGTTCACTCCTGGGTGCCATCCTCCACCGGAACCAGCGACGGATGCAGGGGATCGAGATCAGCCGCAGGAGTGAACTCGATCTGGACCTCCGCCTCGGGTCGGCGGACCTCCATCCGCGCCAGGCGCTCGAAGACGAGCCTGTCCGCCATGGTGAGCGGTGGTTGGGTCATGGATCTCGGCCAGAGCCGGTAGCGCTTGACCACGTTGATCTCCCCCGCCAGGAGGAAGAACTGTGCCCCGAGGTAGATCCAGGCCAACAAGACGAGGACGATGCCGAAGAAGCCATACGTCTCCGTGGCGTGGCGAAGCTCCGGCCGACGTACCAACTTCCGGCGAGTTGCAGTGTCTGCCAGAACAGCGTCGCCAACACCGCTCCGAGAATGACGTCATGCCATTTCAACTTCACGGCCGTCATGACCATGAACGCCAGCAAGATCAGCCCGAAGTTCAACGCAAGGGAACCGACCAGCAGGAGCACCCTCGAAGCCTCGTCGTGAGATGCCAGCGGTCGCGAATCCCGTCAGCAGCGTCGATCCGACGGTGGAGGCGGCGAGCAGGACCAGGACAGCCAACCCTCGCAAATAGCGCAGTGGGAAGGACGGCCAGTCGACGTAGGGGATGTTCCACACCTTGTTCATCGCGCTCTGGGTCGCCAAGCCCAGACCGATGGCACCGTAGAGGAGGAGGACACCGCCGACGACGACCGCGAAGACGCTCCCGCTCAGGCCGTGGATCTGCGATTGCAGCTGAGGGCCGATGATCGGGAAGCTCCCGAGAGCGCCGTCGACGAGGTCCTTGCGAAGCTGGTCGTTGTTGTGCAGGACGTAGCCGAGGATGGTGGTGAACAGCATCATGAGCGGGAAGACGGCGAAGAGGCCGTAATACGCAATGAGTGTTGCCTTGCTACCCGCCTGATCGTTGCCGAACTTCTGAAGGACGGCGAAGGGAAACCCGAGAACGGTGTGTCTTTGCTGGAACGCGTCAACCCGGCGGACGAGGGTCTCGACCCGGCCGGGTCGTGCGGGAACGCCCCCTCGTATGGCGTCGTGGCCACGTTCTGGAGAACACGTTGGCTGATTGTCGGGATCAGTCACTTTGGCGTCGGCTCTGGCGGGTGTGCTTCGGCAAACTCACCCCCTGAACTGGAGCCTGAGGTCGGATTCGAACCGACGACCTGCGCATTACGAGGGGAGCCATCGGAGATCTTCGCCAGTGCCGCCACGTACCACGACGTCGCAATCAGTCCTGGCCAGGAAGGTGTCCCGCGATCCAGGTGAGATCCAGCCGGATCGTCCGGGACAGCTCGGCACCCAGTTGTTGGGACGGAGTTGGGACAGATCGACGCGTCCCCGCACCGCAATGTCCCCCCTCCCGGACTCTCCCAGCTCTGAATACTCAGCCCGGTCGAACGAGGACAGACCGGAGTGGCGCCAGGGTGGTCAAGGGCAAGCCGAAGGCTTAGGGAGGACACGGAGCGAAGCGGCGGCCCGCACCGGCCCTTGACCAGCCGGAGTGTGTGCACGGAAGAAAATGGCGTGGGCCGGCCATCGTGGCCGGCCTCGTTGCCCCTCTGATTCGTTGGCTGTTCCACGACCTCAAGGGCTGGATCGGGCGGAATGGGCGAGGCGGCCTTCCGTCGCATGGCAATCGATCGTACTGAACCTCCTCACGCCATCGAGTGCGTGGGAGACGCTTCCGCTGGGAGCGCATCTGGCCCCGATCCCCCGGTCCGTTCTTCCCCGCGCCGGATGGGCTCGCCGGGGAAGGGCGGGCGATGTCATCGGTACACTGACCGACGGAGAGCCGGGAAGCCTGGTCGGCACAAGCACCACGCGACCCGCGAGGAGTTGAAATGTGCCATTTGGTTTCCCCCATCCAATCTGTCGTATTGCATGCGTTCAGAGGTGGACGTATCGGACCTAAGAGCCCGTGACGGTTGGCTCCGCAGGCGTCGTCTTCGTCATTGGGGCTGCGGTCAGCCTGGCGACGAGCTGGGTGTGAGTCTGGCGACGGTTGGAACGGCCGTCGGGGAGCGCCTCGGGTTCTCGGAAGCCAATCTCGGCGTGGTTGTTGCCCTGGCGGCCGATACTCGCCGGAAATCACGGCGGCCGTGACCACGTTGGCCCACCACCAGCAGGCGGTTGGCGCTGGCGTCGTCCTGGGCTCGAACGTGTTCAACCTGGCGGCACTGCTCGGCCTTGGCGCCGTGGTGGCCGGCCGGATCAACCTGCACCGTAAGGTCGTCATCCTGGGAGGGACCGTTGCCATGATTGTTGGGGCGGCGTGCCTCTTGAGCGTGGGCGGTCAGATGTCGGCAGAGGCCGGACTCAGCGTGGTCCTCGCCGTCCTGTTCGTCTACGTGGCGCTCCTCGGTGCGCATCGCAGCCTTTTACGCCGCTTGCGCCTGCCGGAGTCTTGGTCGAAGTGGGTCACGGCGGCGATCGTCGAAGAGGAGAGCGAGCTCGAAGAGGCGATCCGTCCTCGGCGCGGAACCGGCACCGACGCGGCACTGGCTGCCGGCACGCTGGTCGTCGTGGTGCTGGCCAGTGTGGCCATGGAGCGTGGCGCATCGACGCTCGGTCTGCATTTCGGTATTCCCGCGATCATCCTGGGGGGACTCGTGCTTGCCCACGGTCACCAGCCTGCCCACACGGTCTCGGCGGTGTACCTGGCCAGGAGAGGTTGCGGCGCCGCCACGCTGAGCACTGCCCTCAACTCCAACTCCATCAACGTGGCCGCCGGCCTCTTGATCCCTGCGGCAGTCCTGGGGTTGGCACGACCCTCTGGAACCGGGGTGCTGGTGGCGGGCTGGTACGTCGGTCTGACCACGCTGACCCTCTTGCTCGCCTCCACCGGACGCGGGCTCGGGCGCACTTCGGGAGGTGCGATCATCGCGGCCTACCTCAGCTTCGTCGTGATCCTGCTTGCCACGACCTGATGGCCGGTCCAACGCACACCACTGGTGGGTTCGCCGGTCGACCCCCTATGCGCTCCGCAGCAGGGGGCGGAGCGAGGCTCCGACCTGATCGGCGACGCGCGACCGCCACCACCCTTGGCCGGAGTGGGATCCCGTGGCCCGGAGTGGGCGTGAGGACGAAGCGACCCAGGGTCTCACCGCGATGCTGAACGAGAAGCTCGATTTCGGACCCGGGCAGCCCCAGGCGATCGACACGCCAGTCCCAGCGGCCGAGCAACACGTGCCCGTCGGTGCTCGAGCGCAACAGGGGACGAGCAGCGGGACCCTCCTCGTAGCGGCACGCACGGAGGTACAGCAGGGCGATCAATGCGGCACGGACTTGGTCGAGAATGTCAGCCGTGGCAGCTCCCGACGCGACCAGCTCGGAGACGTCGTAGATCATGCCGACGTAGTCAGCCTCTTCGGTCGCAACCGCGTGGTGATGCCGATTCCGCGCCGCGAGCTCGGTGACGATGATCCCCACGACGAAGAGACATACCGCCGTCTCGACGTCCGGACGGTGGGTGATGGCCAGCCTCCCATAGGGCTGGGTGAGGAAGTAGTCAAACCACAGGGTGGCGCTCACCGTGGCCACGAAGCCGCTGAAGCGGTTGCCGAGGGCGGCCACCGCGACGATGACGGCGACGAGGATCAACGCTGATGCTGTCCTTGCGAAGTCGGCCCGGAACGGGATCAAGGCCGCCGAGATCCCGAGCGGCAGGATGCGTACGGCTGCAACGAGCGCCAACTGGTCTCGATACGGACGGAACCGCTCCATCAGCGCCTCGCTTCGATCAGGTATCCGCAGTCTTCCACGGCTTCCGGGCCGCCGAAAGTGTGCCTGACCTGGCGCCGATCCTGCCAGCCTGGTGCGGACTTGACCAAAATGCGAGGCCGCCCGAGAGGGGCTCCCTCAGCGCTTGGTCATTGACTCGACGATCCCGGCGCCCCATGTGCACACGATCCCGACCATCAACACGGCACCGGTGAAGGCCAGCTGGGCCGGGGTGTCCCAGATCCCGTCCGGGAGTGCCAGCAGTAGGGCGAGGACGACCGCGAGAGCACACACCTGTGCCGCGCAAGCCCGTTGAGCGGTGAAGAGCGCGCAACACGGGCCGACGATGAGCAGCCCGATGAGGATGACCTGCGACCCGACCACGGCATCGGTGGCGGCTATCACCAGCGTAAGGACGATGCTGAGCCTCCAGAGGCGCCGTGAGGTGCGGGGCGAAACGAGGGACCCGCCCTGGGGACGGCGGGGGGCCGGGACGCAGCGGGGGAACTGGTCCTCCTGGGCGCCACTGTCGTCAGACCATGACATAGCTCATCTCGTGGCCGAGCAGGGAAACCGTCACCGCTTTGAGCGTAGTTGTGTACTGGCCATCGACGTCTCACTCCTGATCCCCTGAGACGCCCGGACCACGCACCGGGGACTGCCGAACACACCGTCCGCCGCCTGGTGCGGGGGCTAAAGGCGACGATACCTTCGCCGCCTACCGCGCCCGCCACGGCCACGGACCCGATTGCGGCCAGCGATCCACTTGCACCGAGCGGAACTCGTCGACGATCCCGTTCCCACCCGTCTGGACGTACAGATACTGTCCACCGATGGTTGCTGAGGCGTCAACTGTTCCCGGGTCCGTCGCCGTCTGTCCGAGCAGGCCCAGGGAACCGCTGATCGAATCCGAGTACCTGCTCACCGAGGCGCTCCCGGCGTTGGAGGCGTAGAAGAATCCTTGCGCCTGAGCGACCCAGCATGTCGCTGCCTGAGCGGTACCGACCGCATCGATCGGGGTCACCGTGCCCCGGGTCGAGGGTGAAGGTGGCCAGTGCGTTGGTGCCAGCCTCGGCGATCACCAGATGTCCCGCAGCGTCGAAGGAGATGGCAAAGGGCACTGCACCGGGCTCGGAGTTGACGACTGCGCTGGGCGACAGCAGCCCGAAGCGCCCCACCGCGAATACATCGATGTCGCTCCCGTTGGCCTTGGTCGTGACGATCAGCTTGGAACCGTCAGGCGAGAAGGAAACCTGCCCCGGCGTGTTCACGAACTGCGGCGTTGCCGTCGGGTTGAGGCCCAAAGCCCGGTTTGATCCGGGGATGGCGAAGAGGCGGCCGAGGAAGTTCACGTAGCCTTGGACCGATCCACCGTTCTCGGCGTTGAGAACGTAGACGAGGCTTCCGAATGTGGCCACGCTCACCGGGAACGCGCCCCCGGAGTTGACCACCTGACGCAGCGCGAGGCGGTCCCCCCGGACCCCGAGGACCGAGACGCTGTTGCTGCCGGCATTGACCGCATAAAGCGTGGCACTGTGCTGGTCGTAGGTGAGAGATCCTTGCGAGGCCAGATGATCGACGACCGAGCCGGTCAACTGTCCACCCAGACCGCCCGTGTTATACGCGCCGGCCAGGGTGAGACCACCATTGTCGGCACGTTCATAGGCCACGACTTGGTTGCCCGCCGTATTGTCGGTTTGCACAAAGACCGCGTGATCAGCCCCGCCGGAGAAGAGTGGTCCTGGCGGATCTGCGCCGGCGACAACGGGTGCGGCCAGCGTCGACAGCCCCACGACCGCTCCGGCACCAACCGCAAGACGGGTGAATCTCCTCATTGCATCTCCTCCACTGGGGACGGGTACACCACAACCCACAGTCCTCTCACTGCTCTCAGTCGTTACGCCGCTCCGGTGAATCGAGCTTCTGAGCTGCCCGTAACGGAACACCAGTCGACCAGGACAGAAGGGTATGGCCCGAACCCGATCTCTCCTCTGAGTTCCGAGGTGCAACCGGAACGAGCGTGGCGGACCGGCGCTCTATCCCATCGACATCCCAGACCTACGATTCGAACCGTGGACACGGACCTCGAGCTGCTGACCCGGCTACGAGATGGTGACGAAAATGCGTTTGTGATGCTGGTGGCCCGATACCAGCAGCCAATGTTGCGTTTGGCCCGTACGTATGCCCCCAGTCGCGCCGTTGCCGAGGAGGCCGTGCAGGACACATGGATGGGTGTGGTCAAGGGCATCGAGCGCTTCGAAGGGCGCGCTGCCTTCAAGACATGGCTCTTCCGGATCCTCATCAATCGGGCACGCTCCGCTGGCGTTCGAGAGCAGCGTCACGCATCGATCGAACCGCATCATGCCGTGGATCCGATCCGCTTCGACATCGACGGACAGTGGGCGGATCCTGTCGAGCGCTGGACCGAGGACAGTGAGGATCGCCTTGAGGCCGCCACTTGGGGACCAGCTCTCCACGCTGGCCTCGATGATCTACCTCCGCGTCAACGTCAGGTCGTGGTGCTGCGTGACATGGAGGGACTCGCCGGCGACGAGGTGTGCGAGCTTCTCGCCATCAGTCCCGGGAATCAACGACTCCTGCTCCACCGGGGCAGGAGTCGCCGGCCTGACGAGATTCTCGAAACTCATAGAGCGAAGGCTTGAACGATGCTTTCATTGCGACGTAGGGACATCGTGTGTCAAGAGGCGGTGGAGCTGGTGACCGACTACTTGGAGGGAACCCTCTGCCGCGCCGTAGGGAGGCGCCGGTTCGAGGCCCATCTCCGAGCATGCCCCAACTGCGCCGCCTACCTGGAGCAGATCAAGATGACCATCGAGCTGACCGGACCCATCGAGCCCGAAGACCTGAGTCCCGAGGCAAAGGCGGACCTGACCGAGCTCTACCGAAGGTGGCGATCCGAATAGCGAGGAGTGCAGTGCCTGAGCTATCCCACACACGAGGAGTGGCCGACCGGTGACCCCCGGAGCCGACCGGATCGAGTCGCCAGGAGGCCCAACCACGGGTCCCCGTGGGACGGCGGGTCTTCCTCGGACTGGTGGGTCTGGGCGCCGCCGGGATCGTGTTGGGCGCCAAGGTGCAGAGTGCTCTCCGCCATGTGACCGGTTCGGGGCTGGCAGGTTTGCTGTCGGGAGGGAGCTTTCGCATCTACTCGATCACCGGCTCGTACCCGGTCGTCTCACGTTCTGCGTACCGACTCGAAGTCACCGGACTCGTCGACCGGCCCCGGACCTACACGGTCGACGATCTCGAGTCGATGCCGCGAACCACATTCGTGAAGGATTTCCACTGTGTGACCGGCTGGTCCGTCCCAGGTGTGCATTGGGAAGGCGTGCGGCTGTCGGAGATTCTCGATGACGTGGGCATAGGGAACAGCGCCGTCGCGCTGCGCTTCGAGTCCTACGACGGTGCCGACACCGAGAGCCTGACGCTCGATCAGGCGCGCCTGCCCGACGTCATCGTCGCCTACCGCATGCTGGGAGGCCCGGTCACCACCGAACACGGAGGGCCCGTACGGCTCTACGTCGCTCCCATGTTCGGCTACAAATCGCTCAAGTGGCTGTCGGCCATCAGGGTCGTGGACCACGTGATGCCCGGGTTCTGGGAACAGAACGGCTACCCCGTTGACGGATGGATCGATGGGTCGACCGGTGCGACCGACCCCTCCCTGACGAGAAGCGCCGAGTGACACCGACCGTCACGGATCGTCCGAGCACCGCTCGACGGATCGTGCGGTTCGACTCCGTGCAACGGACCGCGCACTGGATGAATGCCCTGCTCTTTGGGGTGCTCATGGCGACGGCGCTGCCGCTCTATTTCGGATCGATCGCCGGCCTGGTCGGACGCCGCGCCCTGGTCGAGGAGATTCACCTCTGGGCGGGCATCGCCCTCCCGCTGCCCCTCATCGTGTCCATCGTCGGCCCCTGGGGAGCCCAGTTCCGCCGTGACCTCCGACGGATCAACGTCTGGAGCAGCGACGAGATGACCTGGCTCAAGTCCCTGGGCCGAGGGGCGCCACAGGTCCTGGACAAATTCGATGCCCTGGTAGAAGCCTCAACGCGATCTTCACCGGCGCCGCCATTGTGGTGATGCTCGCCACCGGTGCCATGCTGAAGTGGTTTCGCTTCTTCCCCGTCGGATGGCGCACCGGAGCCACATTCGTTCATGACGTCTTCGCCCTTGCCATCTTCGTTGTGGTGGCCGGCCATGTCCTGTTCGCCCTCACCCACCCCGCCTCGCTGCGCGCCATGATCAGGGGTTGGGTCACCACGACGTGGGCCGCCCGTCATGCTCCGGGCTGGTTGGCTGAAGAGCAGTCGAAAGTGGAGCCCGACGCCGTGTCCTGACGAGTGCGGAGCAAATGCAACGAGAGGACTACCGCCGGAGCCTGGTTGGGCCAACACCGGAACCGGACATCAAAGATCACTAAGTCGAATCCAGTCATCCGGACGACTGGGGACGAGGCCCCTGATCGACCACTCGTCAATCCCGACTTCTCCTGCCGCCTTGATGAACGCAGACAGCGCTGCGGCGAACGGAACCTGCATGTCAGACGGCATCTGGGTGAAGATGTCGCTGAGCAGTGCGATCCGTCGTGTGTCGATCTTCGCAAGCTCCGCTCGTCCCCGCGAGGTGACGAAGAGAGAAACCGATCGGCGGTCGGCCCCGGCCCGTCGGGAGATCATCCCTTTCTGGACCAGGCGATCGCACAGCGTCGTTGTTGTCGAGGGAGTGACGCCCAGGGAGCGGGCGGATCCGCGGGTCGTTGGCCCGCTCGAGACGAGATCAAGGCAAGCGCTCGGTACTGCTGGATCGACAACTCCCCGTCCTCGACCGCCAGTGAGTTCGCCGCAATCGCCACGAAGATGCGGCTCAGCCGGAGGAGGTCGTCGTTCAGGTGGTCAGGCAGGTTCTCCTGCGGGTTGATCGAGCCTTCGGCCGGAGGACGGACTGATTCCACAGTTCACACTGTGACACGAACTATTGCTCTCCTCAAGTTATTCGGTTATCCTAATAGTTCGTGCAATCAAACTGATGAGGAGGGGACAGCGTGTCGGACCCACCTACTTCCGAGATGCTTCTTGAGCAGCCGCCAGCGAGGCCCGCGGAACACGGGTGGCGGCCTCGGTGGATCGCGCCGGTCGTTGTCGGCGCGCTGGTCGTCGGACTGGCTGGGCTGGGGGTCGGGACCTATGCGCTCGCTACCATGCCGGCCAAGACATCTGGCCCCCGGGGGCCCGTGGGACCACAGGGGGCGACCGGCCCTCAGGGCGTCGCGGGCCCCAAGGGGGAGACCGGTCCGGCCGGCACCATCGCTGACACGTCGATCGTCGCCGCGTCTGCACTCACATCGGCTGTCAATCCCGCCGTCGGGACCGTACTGGTGGCAAGGACATCGTGTCCGTTCGGACTGCTCCTCCTGAGTGGGTGGAGCCGAAGTCTCCGCCCCAGGTGTGCAAGCCGACCGGAATGTGGAACTTCGCTCATCGTTTCCACTCAACAAGTCGCATTGGCAAACGGTCGCCATCGTCACCGGCCCGCTCGGGGCCGGAGTCTCAATGACAATGAAGCCGTTCGTGGTGTGTGGACTGCCGGCAACGTCGACCTCCACGACGACGACGACAGCCCCCTCACCCTCGACGTGATCGGTGGGGTCGTGGATCGATGAGCCCCACGTGACCCCATGTGTCTGGCCGTCGTCTTGGGCGGGCACCCGATCCTTGCCAGATAGACCGGTCCGCCACGCCATCGGGACGACGCCTCCTCGATGCCCCAATCTGCGTGAGGATCAGGCGGAGCACCGTCGGGCCGTGCCCACTCCCCGTCGCATCTTCCGTCGCTCATCAGCGGTGGTCCCTCCCCACATTCCGACGAGCTCAGGGTTCGCCAGTGCTTCATGAAGGCACTCCTCGCGCGACCGGACAGCTGCAGCAGAGCGCACGCTTCTCGTCGTAGTCGGCACGCTGCTGCCCGTCGCGGGCTATCCGGGTGACCTCCATCCAGTCATTCGGATCCTGGCCAGAACAGGCGGCGCGCGCCCGCCATCCTTGGTCAGAACCATCTTCCCGCAGTCGTAGGTGGGACCGACCGTCTTCCTTCCGGATCATGACACCACATGTTGTCATATCGTCGGGCTGAGGGGGCGCATCCGGTCGCGGAGATCCAACGATTCACCGCGAGGAACCGAGCGCTCGCCGACGAACCGACAGGGAGGACAACACTCTGGCTTCGCAACTCAGGTCGCTTCTTCGGCGTCCCTTACCTCGCGTGCGACTCGGGCTGCGAGCTGGCGGGAGAAGCCGTAGAGCCGCCCGAGCTCGCCGATCGTCATGCCCTCGGAGAGTCCCAGGGCGAATACGGCCGTCCGCACCCGGTGTCGGATGCGTTCGAGCCTCAGCGAGCTGCGTCGTGACCTGCGCCCACGGCATGGCCATGTCGGAGAATGCGTTCGCCACGGGTGTCCCTCTCGAGATCCGCCTGCGAAAGGTGGCATAGGTCGATCCGGCCTCTAAAAGCACACTCTGGGTCTGAGCCATCGATCGCTCCAGGTCGGCCAGGGCGGACGTCAGAGCCTCGCTCGCTGCTCATTTCCGCAGCCTACGGCGCTGGCCAGGCAACTTCGGGCTCAATTCCCACCCTGTTTGGACCGACACCATGTGTTGTCACCCCATCCAGAAGCGGTGGGGCGGTGATGGATGGGCGAGGTGAGTGGGTTCACGGATGGAAATGGAGCGCAGAACATCGTCAAGGGCCGGCACGAATGGGCGAGAACGCGGTGACGCCGGGTTCACGCTCTTGGAGCTCCTCGTCACGATCGTCGTACTCGGAATCCTGAGCTCGACCGTCGTCCTTGCCCTACAGAGCGTCCGCAGTTCGGCAGCTTCGGCCGCGTGTCAATCCGACTTCGCTACGACAGCGGTGGCGCTCAACGCCTACCGCGCCGAGATGGGTGGGTATCCAAACGGCCTCGGAGGCAGCGGTACGGATGTGGTGACCGATTCTGATCCCGGCACGGCTCCGAGCTGGATTCCCGGCCAGGTGCCCAGCGGCGTCAACGCCGCACGTTCCGGAGGCGAGCTCTTGGTTGCCGGTACGACATCACCCAATACCGGCAGCGCCGATGTGGGTCCATGGATCAAGCAGGCTCCCGCCAATGCGGGCAACTATTCCATCTGGGTGGCCAACGACGGATCCGGCGCGATGCAAGTCCTCACCTCTGGCGGGGATGTCCCATCGCAACCGACTGGGACCGCCAACGATTGCAGTTCAGCGACGGCGCAAGCAGGCTCGACGACCACGTCGGATGTGACGACGACGGTTCCGGCGACAACGTCCACATTCGCCCCTCCGACGACCACGACGGTTCCACCACGGTCGACCACGACGACGACGACGACCATAACCACGACGACAACGACCACCACCACGACGCCAGCCCGAGTAGCACCGGCTTTCACCAGCCAGGCCGGCGTCACATTCTCCTACCGCGTCTACGGGTCGTTCACGGCGACTGTTTCGGGCACACCTGGCGCCTCAATCAAGGTCGCCGGACACCTGCCGTCGGGATTGACATTCGATCGCTCGACCGACGTCTTCAGTGGCACCCCGAAGACAACTGGGGTCTTCCGGCTCACACTCACCGCCTCGAACGGAGTGAACCCAAATGCTGTGCAATCGTTCACACTCACGGTTCGGTAACATCCGGCGGTTTGGAATGGCAATCCAACCCATCCGAGTGACCTCAGAGGCGGAGCTGCTCACGTGGGGGGTGTGGCCGTACACCCGATGCACGGCGACCGGCCCGTGAAGTAGGCCGGAACGCTTGGCGAATCGCTCGGTGGATTCGTCGGGAGGAACACCGGGGGCCTGGGTGGCTGGGAAAAGTTGAAGTCCTTGAGGAGATTGCCGAGCCGAGGAACATCCTCTCGAGTGTCGGGACGTGGATCCGGTCGGTGGTCGGTTTTGGGGTTGAGGCGAGCAGCATTCAAGAAGTCGTCCTCGATGAATTTCAGATACGCGTCGCTGCTCAACGTCTGATGGTCGATGTAGCCGCGCCGGGCATACGCCGAGAGGACGATGCTCGGCACCCGGAGTCCATAGCCGTTCTGGTCAATTTGGGGTGGGACGACATGGTCATAGAACCCACCCCAGTCGTCCCACGACAAGAAGATAGCGGTGGACGACCAGTCAGGGCTCTCCATGGCGGCGTTGATCACTGACGTCACATTGGCCTGGCCGGAATGGATGCTGCCCGGCGGGTGCTCACTATCCGCCTGCGCCGGTGTGATCCACGAAACAGAGGGAAGTGTGCCGTTCTGTGCCGCAACGAAATACGAGTCGACAGATTGCACGTTGGCCAGTTGCCCGTCCTGGCGGACATCGCCGAACAGAGGCAAAGGGTTCCAGATGCCTGGCGTCCGATAGCTCTGCGGGGGTTGGGGGCAGGAGACAGAGGAGTCGTCGGTACAGTCAGGCTGCCGACCCGTCTGGACGTAGTAGGCCCAGCTGACGTGGTCCAGATGGAGCAGCCACGTGATGTCGGTCCAGGCGAGGTCGATCGACGTCTGGCCCGTGGTCAGCTCCCGGGTGACGGCGTGATCGAACCGGTTGACGCCGTAGGGTCCCACGATGTCGTTCACGCAGCTCTTGGGCGAGCTTGTGGCACATCGGGCAGACCATCCCGAAACCAAATCGAGATGGTCTGGCTCCGACCACGAACTCACCGGTTCGAACATGCGGTCGTCCAGCACGAAATCCTTGGCATAGGTCCAGTAGTTCGGGATCTCTGCCGCAGTGTGATACCCCATGACATCGGGTACCTGGGTGCGACTCACCGAGCATGCGGCGTCATTGGGGTTGGTGCACTTCAACGAGGCCTGGCGCTGCTGAGCAACGAAGCCGTCCATCTTGCCGCCATCGACATCGGACACGGCGTTGGGGTGGCCATGCGGCCCGCCACCGTTGACGTCGGCGGTGTCGTGGAAAGGCCGGTCGCACTGACCCCTTTCTGGATCCGGCACACACACGGTCGGAGTGCCGTGTTTCATCGGAATCCCGTCCGCTCCAGGAAGGCCTTGTCGTGGGACTGGGCCCGCGCCTCAAAGAGCCGCACGGAGTCGCTGCGCCGGATCTGGTCGGCGCCGACCGCGTTCTCGTCCGGCAACGACATCGACCGGATCCGGTAGACCTCCTCGCCGTTGACGCCGAGAGGCTCGCGCGACGTCGCCAATACGTGAACCCGGGGGCAGAGCCGCCCCACCCGTTCGCAGACGCGAGAGACGTCGTCGAGCAGGTGCTCGCAGTTGTCCAGTACCAGGAGCAGGTACTGGTTCTTGAGCACCGCGATCAGGGCGTCATCCGCCGGGCCAGCCCCGTCGGGCGCCGCGTGGAGTGCGTCCAGGATCGTGGTTGCTACCCTCGCCCCGTCGGTGATCTGCGCGAGCTCGACCAGCCAGACCCCCTCGCCGCTCCCGTCGAGCATCTCGGCGCCCGCCTGAAGGGCTAGGCGGGTCTTGCCGGACCCACCGGCGCCCGTCAACGTGACCAGCCGCGATCCGAGGACGAGCGATTTGACGTCCTCGACCTCGTCGCCGCGCCCGATGAACGGGCTCAGCGACGCCGGGAGGTTGTTGGGCATGTCGGGGCTGTCGAGCGACCGGAGCGGGGCGAACTCGCTCCTCAGCCCCTCGGCGACGAGCTGGAAGATCACCTCGGGCCGGCCCAGGTCCTTGAGGCGGTGGGACCCGAGCGACCGCAGCGACACCCCGGCGTCGAGGCTGTCCTCGACCAGGCCCGCCGTCGCCGACGAGACCAGGATCTGACCCCCGTAGCCGGCGTCGGCGATCCTCGCCGCCTTGTGGATCTCGTAGCCGATGAGCCCGGTGGCCGTCGTCGAGACCTCCCCGGTGTGCAGCCCCATCCGCACCCGAAGACGCTCGCCGTGGGGCCACTCCACCGCGGCCAATGCCCGCTGGATCTGCAGGGCCGCGGTCACGGCCGCGCTCGGCGTCGCGAAGACGACGAAGAAGGAGTCGCCCCGCACCCCCTGCTCGTCGCCGCCGTGCTCGAGCAGCGTCGAGCGGATCACCCGGTCGTGCACGGCGGTGACCTCTGCGTAGGCGTCCGTGCCGACTCGCTGGACCAGCGTGGTCGACCCCTCGATATCCGTGAATAGAAACGTCAAGAGCTCAATTGATGAAGTGTACGTACGGGTACCGAGCGATGCCCGGAGTCGACAGAGGCGCCAGATCGCACCGTCATGGCGTCGACGCCGGCATCCCTTGCCGTGATCGTCACCGTGGCGAGGCGCCAATCTCGGGTGAGGCAGCCCAACGAGACCGCCCGCAATCGACTCTGTGACCTCAGGCGCGCGATGCGAGCGCGCGGCCCCACTGCGCCACCGGCTCTCAGGAGCGGCGACGTCCGATTCTCCGACCAGGAAGCAGCCCGAAGCGCCCATCCACGAACCCCCGCGCCGGCGTCCGGCGCCCCAGCCGAATCGATTGACGGCGCCCCCGGCCGATGCTTGACTGGCCGCGTGACCCGCGGGGGTGGCGTCCTCTGGCGCCTGGTCGCGGCCCTCATCGGGCCCGCCCTGCTTCTGACCGCCCTGAACGAACTCTCGGGCGCGTCGCCGGCGTCCGCCCAGGGGACAACCGGCGTGTCGTACACGTGCACGGGGTCGTCCTTCAAGCTCTTCGACAACTGGAACACGGCGGCCGTCTCGAACGGCGGGTCCCCGCCCACCTTCACGACGAACGGCCAGGCCTACTGCTTCTACTCGGCCGCCACGTACCACTGGAACAACGGCGCGGGCTCGCCCGCCGGCACCATCTCGCTACAGCGCGTGAGCGGCCCGAGCGGCGTCGGCGAGTCGGTGCCCCCCGAGGCCGTCACGACCAGCTCCGGCCAGGACAACGCCCCCGAGGTCAACTGGGTCATCACCCAGCCGAACTGGAACACCGCACCCGTCATCCTCGACGGCTCCTACCAGTGCCTGGACTCCGACCCGGCGACCTGGTCGACGGTCGCCGGCCCGGGGTTCTGCTGGGTCGAGGTGACCGACGCGCAGCTCTCGACCACGCCCACCACCGCGACGAGCCTCCCCGTGTCGACCGCACCCGGGACCACCACGCCGTCGGGCTCGTCGTCGGGCACACCGTGGTGGCCCTACGTGCTGGGGCTCCTGGTCGTCCTCGGCCTGGGCTTCGCGTACCTCCGGCGGCGCGGCGCTCACCCGACCCCTGACGACTGCGAGGAGCTCCGCCTTCGCTGCGAGCAGCTGAGCGCCCAGGCGAGCGCGGCCAGAGCCAACGCCCAGGCGGCCGCGGCGGCGGCGCAGTCCGCTGCGACGGCCGACGCCGCGGCGCAGCGCGCGGTGAACGCCGCCCAGCACGCCGTGGACGTGGTGGACGGGCCCGACCAGTCGTCATCGTGGGTCGAGGATCCCGAGACCGGTCGGCGCATCACCGAGTACGACCTGGCGCTCCAGCGCGCCGACGAGGCCGCCACCGGCGGGGTCCCGGACTACACGCCCGAGTACCAGGCCCAGCTGCGCCAGAAGGCGAGCGCCCAGGCGCACGCCGCCCTGGGCGCCGCCCAGTCGGCCGAGGCCCAGGCCCGCCAGGCGGCCCAGGACGCGCAGTCGGCGGCCGCGTCCGCCGCAAGCATTGCCGCCGCGCTGCAGGCCGAGGCCGCCGCGGCCTGCGCCGCCGCGGCCGAGTGCGCGGAGGCCGCCGCGGCCCCGCCGCCTCCCCCGCCGCCTCCCGCCGCCTCCCCCGCCGCCGCCTCCGACGACCGGTGGCTCTCCCGCGACCACGTCGCCTCCCCCAACGCCGCCGCCGCCCCCGCCGCCTCCCCCGCCGCCGCCTCCCCCGCCGCCACCGTCAACCCACGAGCCGGAGTGCACCGAGGGCGACGTTCGCGACGGGCCCGAGCACGCCTTCGACGTCGACATGTTCCCGCTCGCCCTCGTGAACCTGCAGGTGTCGGGGGTCTACGCCATGTCCAACGAGGACGTCGAGTCGGCGATGAGCGGGTTCGAGCGCTTCAAGGCCGTGGTCGACCTGGCGGAGTTCGCGGAGGGCTTCGCCGAGAGCGGTGGCGACCTGGCCTCGGGGGCGGTCAGCATCGACACGGCCCTCAACGTGTTCACGACCGGGGTCGGCCAGGCGACCAGCGCCTTCGACCCGGGCGCCACGCTCGAGGACAGCACGGTCGACCTCCTCAAAGAGGTCATCCGCCGCGTCAACCTCACGCGGATGGCCGGCGACTACTCCATGACCTGCCCCCTCGTGCGCGTGCACGTCAGCTGCACCCCGACGGAGGTCTGCGCCGGCGGCTTCTGGGTGCGCGGGCCGTCGCGGTTCCTCGTCACGTACGGCGCCACCATCCGCGTCGTGCCCTACCCGCGCGAGGTCCAGGTGCTGGCCTTCGGCGCCGCGGCCGCCGACGAGGCCGTGCGCGCGATCACCGCCATGCGCAGCTGGTTCGCCCAGCAGAACACCGCGCCGATGAAGAAGATCCGCGACGCCGCTCGGGCCTGCGCCGGAGGCCACTGAGCGAGCCGGGGCCCGGGTCGGCGCGACGCGCCGTCACGCCCGGTCGCCCCACGGGCGGCCCGGGCTCAGTCGACGTCCGCGACCCGTCGGTCGTCGGGCGGCTCGGAGTCGGGCCGGGGGAACTCTGGGACGTCGGGGTGGTGACGGATGATGTGGTCGAGCTTGGCGTGGAGCTCGACGTGATGGCTCATGACCTCGTCGAGGCGTCCGTGGACCTCACCCAGGCGCCGGTGGAGGTCGGCGTTCGCGCGGTGTAGCTCGGCCGCGGCCCGGTGACCGCTCGCCTCGAGGAGCCGCGTGATGCGCCGACGCAGCGGCGGCCACAGGACCGCGACGACGATCATCCCGATCACGCCCTGAACCAGGGTCCCGACGATCTTCTCGCCGATCCGCGAGGAGTCGACCGGCCAGAAGTCGGTGATCATCCGGTGGCGCCACCAGGGGAAGACGAGCGTCGCCAGAACGTCGAGCGCGACGAGACCCGCGGCGACGGACGCGAGGACCAGCTGGACCTTGCGCGTGCCCGGCTCCTCGGCTCTCGCCGCCATGTCGCGAAGCGACCTCATCCCGGCTCCCCCGTCGATCGTGCGCGCCGCGGCTCCATTATGTCCGGGTCGACCACGGACACCGACCGTTCGCGCGGGCTCATGTCCGTCACGCGGGCGTCACGCGCGCGACACTGAGCGTCCCGCGCGCCGCGCAGTGGCGGGCGGGGGCCGAGGGCGCGACCCACCGACTGCGGACCCGTGACCTTTGGCGGTGCAGCCGCGGTCCGACGCTCCGTAGCATGAGGCGGTGGCTGCGGGACCCCTGCTCGAGTGCGTCGGCCTGACGCACCGCTACGACGGTCGCGCCGCGGTCGACGGGGTCTCCTTCGCCATCGCCCCCGGCGAGGTCTACGGCCTCCTGGGCCCCAACGGCGCGGGCAAGACGACGACCATCAAGATGGTCTGCGGCCTGCTCGACGCCCAGGAGGGCTCGGTCGCGGTGGCCGGGCGCAGCTTCGACACCGACCTCAGCGTGAAGGACCTGATCGGCTACGTCCCCCAGGACATCGCCCTCTACCCCGACCTCACCGCGGAGGAGAACCTGCGCTTCATCGGCCGGCTCTACCGGCTGGCGCCCGACGTGCTGACGGCTCGCGTCGCCGAGGTCCTCGAGGTCTGCGACCTGACCGACCGGGCGGGCGACCGGGTCGACTCGTTCTCGGGGGGGATGAAGCGGCGCCTCAACATCGGCGCGGGGCTCTTGCACCATCCGCGGCTCCTGGTCCTCGACGAGCCCACCGTCGGCGTCGACCCCCAGAGCCGCCACGCGATCCTCGAGCACGTGAAGTCCCTCGGCGAGACGGGGATGGCGGTGCTCTACACCACCCACTACATGGACGAGGCCGAGCGGGTCTGCGATCGCGTGGGGATCATCGACCACGGCAACCTCATCGCCGAGGGCACCCGGCGCGAGCTCGTCGAGCGGCTCGGCGAGCGCGACCAGATCGACATCTCGGCGACCGGCGACCTCGAGGGGTTCGCCGCGGCGTGCCGGGCCCTGCCCGGGGTCGACGGCGTGGCGGTGGCCGAGGAGTCGCTCCAGGTCATCGCCGCCGCCGGGCGCGAGATGCTGCCGCGCGTGCTCGACGCGTCCGCGGGGGTCGAGGTCGTCATCAAGGCGATCGACGTCATCGAGCCCGACCTCGAGGCGGTCTTCCTCCACCTCACCGGCACCGCGCTGAGGGACTGACGGCCGTGAACGCGGCCCTGGTCATCGCCCGAAAGGACCTCCGCCAGCGACTGCGCGACCGCTCGGCGATCGTGATCGGCGTCATCGCGCCGCTGCTGATCGCCGCGGTGATGAGCGTCGCCTTCAAGGGGACCGAGACGTTCCACTTCACCCTCGGCGTCGTGAACTCCGACCACGGCGCGGTCGCGTCCGGGCTGGTCCGCGCCCTCGACCAGAAGGACGTCCGCTCGGTGATCTCGGTCACGTCGATCCCCAGCGCGGCCGCCGCGCGCGCCGAGGTCCGCGACCACAAGGTCGCCGCGGCCCTCGTCATCCCGGCGGGCTTCAGCGCGTCCGTGGCGGGCGCCCACCCCGAGTCGCTGTCGGTGGTCACCAGCGTCAACAGCACGACCGCGGGCAACGTCACCCGGGCCGTCGTCGCGTCCTTCGTCGCCCAGATCAACGCCGACCGGCTGTCGGTCTACACCGCCCTCGAGTCCCACCCGACGCTCACCGTCGCCCAGCTGAGCGCCCTGGCCCAGGGCCTGCGGATCCCGCTGGCCACCGTGGAGCGGCCCATCGGCGCCCACCAGCTCACGGCGATCAGCTACTTCAGCCCGGCGATGGCCATCTTCTTCCTCCTCTTCACCATCAGCTTCACGTCGCGCAGCTTCTTCGTCGACCGGGCCCAGGGGATGATCGAGCGGATGCGCGCCGCCCCGGTCCGGCCGCTCGAGATCCTGGCCGGCAAGGCCATGTCGGTCTTCGCCTACGGCGTCGTCAGCCTGGGCACCGTCGGGGTCATCACGTCGGCGGCCTTCGGCGCGCACTGGGGCGACCCGCTCGCCGCGTCGCTGCTCGGCCTGTCCATGGTGATCTCGGTCGTCTGCCTCACCGCCCTGGTCATCGGCGTGTCGCGCACGCAGCGCCAGGCCGAGGGGTTCGCCTCCATCGTCGTCTTCGGCCTCGCGCTCCTGGGCGGCAACTTCGTCGCGCTCTCCTCGTCCCCGCCGCTCATGCGCACCCTCTCGCTCTTCACGCCCAACGGCTGGGCCCTGCGCGGCTTCACCGACCTCTCGACGATCGGCGGCGGCCTGGCCACGGTCGCCCTGCCGATCGGCGCGATCCTCGCCTTCGCCGCCGTGACCGGCGCCGTCGCGGCGTCCCTGGCGAGGCGGGCGGTGTCGTCGTGAGGGTCCTCGCCATCACCCGGGCGTCGCTCACGCGCGTCGCGCGCGACCGCCGGTCGCTCTTCTTCCTGCTGGTGCTGCCGGTCGTCGTCATCGTCATCGTCGGCGCGACGGTGCGCGGCTTCTCGACCTTCCGGGTCGGCGTCGAGTCGACCTCGGGGCCGGACCGCGCCGGCCGGCAGCTGATCCTCGCGCTCGAGCGCACCCCCGGCCTCGACGTGGTCTCGCTACGCGAGCGCCAAGGACCTGACCACCGCGCTGGCGCGCGGCGAGGTGAGCACCGGGGTCGTCGCTGCCCGCCGGCCTGGACGCCGCCGAGCGCGCCGGGCGCCGCGTCGCCGTCACCGTCTACGCCGAGCGGGTCAACAGCACCCAGCAGGCGGCCGCCACCGCGGTCTCGGCGGTGATCCTGGCCCAGGGCTCGCTGGTCCAGGCCGCCACGTTCACCGCCGCCCACTCGACGACGCCCTACGACGCGGCAACCTGGCGACCGCGCCTCGGCTCGAACGCGAGCGTGCCGCGGGTCGGCCGTCACGACCACCCAGGCCGACTCCACGGCGAGCACCCTGCCCGAGGGGTACAGCTACAGCGCGCCGACCGAGCTCGTGCTCTTCGTCTTCCTCAACGCCCTGGCCGGCGGCGCGACGATCATCGAGACCCGCCGGCTCGGCATGTACGAGCGAATGCTGGCCGCCCCGGTGCGCGCGCGCACGATCGTGCTCGGCGAGGCGCTCACCTACCTCGCCATCGCGCTCGTCCAGTCCCTGCTCATCGTCGCTGGTGGGGTCGGTCGCCTTCGGCGTCTCGTGGGGCAACCCGCTGGCCGCCGGTCGTCCTCGTCGTCACGTGGGCGCTCGTCGGCGCCGGGTCCGGGCTGCTCGCCGGCACGCTCTTCAGGACCCCGGAGCAGGCGTCGTCGGTCGGCCCGACCCTCGGCATCGCCTTCGCCATGCTCGGCGGGTGCATGTGGCCGCTCTCGATCGTGAGCTCGATCATGCGCGAGGTCGGCCACGCCACGCCCCACGCCTGGGCCGTCGACGCCTGGACGGACCTGCTGTCGCGCCACGGGACGGTCACGACGATCGCCCCGCAGCTGGGCGTCCTGCTGGCCTTCGCCGCGGCGCTGCTCGCGCTCTCGACCAACCGCCTGGCCCGACAGCTGCGCTAGGGCGCTAGTCGACGATCGAGGTCGGGGCCGCGTCGAGCGGCGGCGCCAGCAGGTCCAGCGGGCGCTGGCCGGCGTTGTTGCGCACGACCTGCTCCAAGAACACCTCGACCGCGGCGCGGGCGTCTTCGAGCGCGTCGTGGCCCCCGGGGTCGACCCCGTAGTTCGCGCACAGCCGCGTCAGGCTGCGGTTGTAGTTGAGCGCGCTGCGCGCCTCGATGGCCAGGTCGTGGTCGATCACGTCGATGATCCGCAGTGCGGCCGGGTCGAACCCGGACCCCCGGAAGTCGGTCCCCACGACCGAGACCGCACTGCGCCGCAGCATCTCTAAGTCGAAGTTGGCCACGTTGGCCCCCACCAGGTAGCCGCCCTCGCGCTGGTAGTCGAGGATGATCTGGATCGCCCGGGTCACCCCGGCCGCCACCGACAGGACGGTGTGGGTGTCGCGCTTGGCCTCGATGTCGGCCAGGCTCAGCTTGTGGACCCGTTGGGCCCCCGGGCTGATCGGCCGGTCGGGGACGACGAAGTAGTGGTAGGTCTCGGCGGGCCGGCCGAAGCGGTAGACGGCGAAGCCGTAGGAGATGGCGCGCTCGCTGGCGACCGACAGCCCGGTCGTCTCGGTGTCGAAGCCGACCAGCAGGTCGGGCACCGACTTCCACTTGCGCACGGGGCCATTGTGCCAGCCAGGCGCCACACGCGGGTTTGACCGAGCCGCTCGCAGCGGCCAGAGTCGGGGGATGGCACAGCGAATCGCCCTCGTCACCGGCGCGTCCTCCGGCCTCGGCCGGGCCGCCGCCGACGAACTCGCCGCGCGCGGCTGGACCGTCGTGGGCGCGAGCCGGCGCGGCACCGGCGGCGCCTGGGAGGGGATCGTGATGGACGTGGACGACGACGGGTCCGTCGCCGCGGGCGTGCGCGGCGTCGTCGAGCGCCACGGACGCCTCGACGCCGTGGTCGCCGCGGCCGGCTGGGGCCTCGCCGGGCCGATCGAGGACACGAGAATCTCCGACGCCAAGGACCAGGTCGAGACCAACCTCTGGGGGGTCGTCCGGGTCGTCCAGGCGGCCCTCCCCTCGCTGCGAGAGGCCAAGGGCCGGGTGGTCATCGTCGGCTCGATCGCCGGGGTGGTGGCGATCCCCTACCAGGCGTACTACAGCGTGTCCAAGTTCGCCCTCGAGGCCTACGCCGAGGCCCTCTCCTACGAGGCTGCGCCGTTGGGGGTGGGCGTCACCATCGTCGAGCCGGGGAACTTCAAGACCGGGTTCACCGCCGCCCGGCGCGACGTCGCCATCCCCGCGGAAAGCCCCTACTCCGCCGCCGCCGCCAAGGCCATCGGGCGGATGGTCGCCGACGAGGAGCACGGCGCCGACCCGGCGCTGTGCGCGAGGACGATCCTGCGCGTCCTCGAGGCCCGGCGCGCGCCCCTGCGCGTCACGACCGGCAAGTCGTTCGAGCGCCTCGGTCCGCTCGCCAAGCGCGTCCTGCCCTTCAAGGTCTTCGCCGCCGCGGCGAGGTCGAGCCTCGGCGCGTAGTCCCGGGGCGCTCGACGCCCGAGGGGGTCGAGGTCGAATCGAGCCTCGAGGAGCGAGACCCGTAGGCGTCCGTCCCTGGCGCCGTGGCTCGAGCTCGGCGCACGAGCGAGCCCGCGCAGCATCCCGTCTCCACCCCAAGCCACCACGCCGGTGCTCGCGGCTGGCCAGTCAGCGCGCCGACCGCGCCGTTACGACCGGGGCCGAGCGCCGTCCTCGCGGCGGAGCCGGAGCGCCAGGCTGGGGACGACGAAGGACGCGAGGAAGATCGGCAGGAAGCTCTTGCCGGTGCACCGGAAGGCGACGACCTGGTCCGCGGCGGCCTCGAAGTCCTGGGGGTGGCTCGAGTTCCGGCCACGTCGAACCCGCAGCGTGTGGCGTCCCGGCTCGACGGGAATCTCGACGGTGGAGTTCATCTCGACCGAGCCGACGCACCGACCGTCGA
The DNA here is from genome assembly GCA_963820815.1 of uncultured Actinomycetota bacterium. Taxonomy (GTDB): domain Bacteria; phylum Actinomycetota; class Acidimicrobiia; order Acidimicrobiales; family RAAP-2; genus RAAP-2. The sequence continues at coordinate 26,745 of CAWGBL010000002.1, forward strand.
CCTCGACGTCGTACGCGCCGCGACGGACCTCGACCCCGATCGCCTTGTGGGTCACCCTCAGGGTCGCGGTCATCATCGGTCTCCATCGTCCGGCGGCCTCGGCCGCGTGCGGTCCCCATTGTGACAGCGCCGCGGCCCAACCGGGCCGTCACCGGGGAGCACCCGTCGGCGACCTGCGCACGCCCGGGCCGCGCCCGGCTAGGTGAAGATGATCTCGCCGCCGGCGGCGATCCCGTAGAACTCGCCGACGGTGATGACGTCCTTGACCTGGGCGATGAAGTCCTCGCGGGTGAAGCCGAAGAGGTCGACGCTGGCCTTGCAGGCGTAGAGCCCGCAGCCCGTGTCCGCGATCATCTCGACGAACTCGCCGATCGGCGGGATGTCGAAGTGCTCCATCTTCCTCTCCATCATCTTGGTCGCGATCGCCGACATCCCCGGCAGCGCGCCCACCAGGCTCGCCATGTGCATCCCCGGGTTGCCGACCGTCGCCACCTTGATGTGGTGGAGGCGCTGGGCGTGGATCGCGTCGAGGCCGAAGAACGTGAAGAACAGGTTCGCCTCGATGCCCTCGGCGCGCGCGCCGTTGGCCATGATCAGCCCGGGGTAGACGCCCTCGAGCGACCCCTTGGAGATGATGATCGAGACCTTCTCGATTGTCTTTTCCATGCCGCCTCCTCTAGATGCAGCCGCGGGGCTTGGGGACCCCGGCCAGCCTCGCGGCCTGCTTCGCCGGGCCCCTGGGGAAGAGCTCGTAGAGCTCCTTGATTCCGACGCCCGACATCTTGGAGAGCGCGCGCACGCTCGGCGCCTCGCCCTTCGCGTCGTACTGCGCGCGCATGAACCGGATGACCTCCCAGTGGCGGTCGGTCAGGCCGGCGACCCCGTTGAGGCGGGCCAGCTCGGGCACCATCGCCTCGCTCCACTGGTGGGGGTCGGTGAAGAACCCCTCGTCGTTGAGCTCGACGCTCACGCCCTCGAGGACGTTGGTGGTCACGTCGCCTCCTCTCTCGCCTCGGCCAGGCGCTTGCCGGCCGACGGCATCTTCGACGCGACCCCGGGGATGGAGCGCCCGGGGAGCAGGCTGTGCCAGTACAGCCACTGGAACATGAGCTTGCCGAGGTGGTTGAGGCGGCTCTCGCGCAGCAGCGGCATGCCGAGCGGGCCGGGGAAGTGCCCGGAGACCGGCTCGACGTCGTAGTTGAAGTCGATGAGCATCGCCTCGTGGAACCCGCTCTCGATGAAGCAGTTGGTGTGGCCGTCGAAGGTCGCGTCGAGGGGCTCGCCGGCGAGGAACCGGCTGAGGTTCTCGACCACCACCTCGCCCTCGAAGTGCGTGACCGACCCGGCCTTGGACGCTGGGATGTCGGCGGCGTCGCCGATGGCGAAGACGCTCGGCGCGGCCTTGGCCTGGAGCGTCTGGGGGTCGGTCTCGACGAAGCCCAGCGCGTCGCCCAGGCCCGGCGAGCGCTCGACGTAGGCGGCGCCCCCGTGCAGCGGGATCACGACCGCCAGCTCGAAGGGCACCTCGCGCCCGTCGTAGGCGCTGAGCAGCCCGCCCTCGCCGTCGACCGAGGCGGTGTTGAACTCGGTCACGACCTCGATGCGGCGCTCGGCCAGCATCGAGCCGAGGTGCCGGGCCGCGACCGGCTTGGTGAACGCCGCGTCGAGCGGCGTGACGTAGGTGATGCCCACGCGCTGTCGCACGCCGCGCTCGGTGAGGAACCAGTCGGCCAGGAAGCAGAACTCCAGGGGCGCGACCGGGCACTTGATCGGCATGTCGACGACGTTGACGACCAGCCGCCCGCCGTCGAGCGCCGCCATGGCGCCGGCCAGGGCCGACGCGCCGGCCAGGTCGTAGAAGGTGAAGACCCGCTCGCCCCAGCCCGGGCCGGTGAGGCCCTCGGTCTCCTCGGGCATCAGGCGCGATCCCGTCGCCACCACCAGGGCGTCGTAGTCGAGCCTCTGGCCGCTCGCGAGCGTGACGGCCCGGGCGTCGACGTCGACGTGGTCGACCGGGCTCACGAGGTACGAGATCCCCGCGTGCAGCTGCTCGCCGCGCGGGCGCACCAGGTCCTCGGGGCGGGCCATGCCGAAGGGGACGAAGAGGAGCCCCGGCTGGTAGACGTGGCGGTCGTCTTGGTCGACCACGGTGACCTGGAGGTCGCGCTCGTCGAAGCGGCGGCGAAGCCGGTTGGCCACCAGCGTGCCCCCGGTGCCACCGCCCAGGATGACGACGCGGTTCATTCAGCCTCCACGTCGAGGCTCGCACCCCTCCGGGTGCCGCCCTTAGGGCACTAGGTCAGAAGGTCGCGTCCGGGCGCGGCGGACCTGGTCAGCCGCCTAGGGGCCGGCGACCGGGGCGTCGAGGATCAGGCCGAGGCTGCCGTCGGGGCGCCGGCGGTAGGCGACCACGTAGCGGCTGACCGTCTCGGGGCTGTCGGGCCCCACCACGTGGCCCGCGACCAGGATCAGGTCGCCCGACTCGAAGTAGTTGTCCATCGGGAACGAGAAGAGCGGCGGGGCGTGCTCGAGGGTGGTCAGCGCGCTGAGCACGGCCTCGCGCCCCACGACGGTCGGCTCCCCCGGGTTCATGAGCACGCAGTCCGGGTCGACGATCGCGTGCAGGGCCGTGGCGTCCTGGGCGTGATAGGCGGCGGCGAAGCGCCGGCCGTAGGCCTCGATCTCCTCGTAGTGGCTCATCTCTCCCCCCGGGGTCCTGGCGCCTGTCTAGCCCAGCGAGGCGCGCGCCGCCGCGACCGCGGCGACCGAGCGCTCGACGTCGTCGTCGTCGGTCGCCCAGTTCGAGACCGAGACGCGCAGGACGTCGCGGCCCTGCCAGCGCGACCCGGACATCCAGACCTCGCCCCCGGCCATCAGCCGCTCGGTGACCGCCCGCGTGGTCTCGTCGTCCTCGAAGGCGACGCAGACCTGGGTGTAGACGACGTCGTTGAGGACCCGGGCGCCCTCGATGCCCGAGATCCCCTCGGCGATCGCCACGGCGTTGTGGTGGAGCCCTCGCACCAGGCTGGTGACCCCCGAGCGCCCCAGCGACGCCAGCGCCGCCCAGACCGGCACCCCGCGGGCCCGGCGCGAGAGCTCCGGGACCCTCTCCTGGGGGTCGCCGGTCTCGTCCGCGATGAGGTAGTCGGCGTGCACGCCCATAGAGGAGCGCATCGCGTGGGCGTGGGCGACGACGGCGATCCCGCAGTCGTAGGGGACGTTGAGCGTCTTGTGGGCGTCACCCGACCAGCTGTCGGCGAGGCCCATGCCGGCCACCAGCGGCGCCATCTCGGGCACCACCGCCGCCCAGATGCCGAATGCGCCGTCGACGTGCACCCACGCGCCGGCGTCGTGGGCCAGGGCGATCGACTCGGCCATGGGGTCGAAGGCCCCCGAGTGCAGGTTGCCGGCCTGCAGGCAGAGGATCGTCGGGCGCCCGCGCGCCGCGCGCAGCGCCGCCTCCAGCGCGTCGACGCGGATCCGGCCCTGGTGGTCGGCCGCCACCTCGACCGGGTGGCCGAGCCCGAGGAAGCGCAGCGCCAGGTCCACCGTGTCGTGGCGATCGGCGCCGACCAGCACCACCGGGCTCGGCGCCCCGGCGAGCCCGCGGCTCGCGACGTCCCACCCGGCGCGACCGAGGACGACGTCGCGACCGGTGGCGAGCCCGACGAAGTGGGCCATGGTCGCGCCGGTGACGAAGCCCAGACCCGCGTCGGCGGGCAGGGAGAAGAGGTCGAGGAGCCAGCGCGCGGCGACCTCCTCGGCCGCGACGACCCCGGGGGTCGCCATGCGCAGCGCGACGTTCTGGTCCCAGGCGCTCACCATCCAGTCGGCGGCCAGCGCCGCCGGGAGCGTGCCCCCGACCACCCAGCCGTAGAAGCGGCCCGAGCCCATCGCCATGAGGCCCGGCTCGACCGCGGCGGCCAGGCGGTCGACGACGCGCTCGGGCGACTCGGGGCCGTCGGGCAGGTCCCCGAAGAGGGGGACGAGCTCGTCCACCGTGGCGCGCGGGCCCACCGGGCGGTCCTGGACGCCGGCCAGCCAGTCACGGGCGTGCACCTCGGCGCGCGCCAGGGCCGCCTCGTAGGGACCGGCTGACTCGACCACGGGGCCTCCTGGCGGCTCGCGGCGGACCTGGGGACGACGGGCCCCGTCGACCGCCGGGGGCCACCCTAACGCTGCACCGAGGAGGTCGCGGGCACCCGACGTCCCCGGGAACGGCGCGTGACCGGAGGACTACGTTGGGGTCCTCACCGACGAAAGCCGAGGTCCCCGTGGAGAGTTCTCGTCGCCACCCCAAGGCCCGCACCGTCGCCCTGGTCGGGCGCGCCGGCTCGGGCAAGACCTCGCTGCTCGAGGCGATGGTCGTGGCCGGCGGCGGCCTGCACCACGCCGGAAAGGTCGAGGACGGCAGCGCGCTGGGCGGGCGCGACCCCGAGGAGAGGGCCCACCAGACGTCGCTCGGGATGACGCTCGCCCCCGTGTGGGTGGGCGAGGACAAGCTCACGCTCGTCGACACGCCCGGGTTCATCGACTTCTACGGCGACGTCGAGCGCGCCCTCGACGTGGCCGACGTGGCCATGCTCGTGGTGAGCGCGGTCGACGGGGTCCAGGCCGACACGGCGGTGCTCTGGGACATGTGCCGGTCCGAGCGGGTCCCGGTCGTCGTCGTGATCAACCAGCTCGACGCCGAGCGCGCGGACTTCGAGGGAACGCTCGGCGCGCTCGAGAAGCTGGTCGGCCCGGCACTCGCGCCCCTGGAGCTGCCCATCGGCCTCGGCGCGACGTTCACCGGCGTCGTCGACCTGCTCGCCGACGAGGCCATCACCTACAACGGCGCGACGAGGCGCGGCCCGGTCCCCGAGGAGCTCGCCGACCTCGAGCACCGGGTGCGCGACAGCCTGATCGAGGCGATCGTCATCGGCGACGACTCGATGACCGAGAAGTACCTCGAGGGCGAGGTCCCGAGCATGGACGAGCTCGAGGGCGTGCTCGGCCGGCTCATGGTCGAGGGCCGGATCTTCCCGGTGACCTGCGCGTCGGCGACCAAGGCGGTCGGCGTCGACCGCCTCATCACCCTGCTCGACGAGGTCGCCGAGAGCCGCCCGATCGCCATGCTCGAGAAGGGCCAGGTGGTCGAGCTCGCCCGCGACCCGGCCGGCGACCCGGTCCTGCGGGCCTTCAAGGTCATCGTCGACAACTACGTCGGGCGCATCGTCGTCATGGAGGTGGTGAGCGGCACCGTGGCCAACGAGGCCGTGCTGGTCAACGCCCGCACGCGCTCGGACGAGCGGCTCCACGGCCTCTCCTACCTCTTCGGATCGAAGCTCGTGCCCGTCGACAAGGCCGTCACCGGCGACGTCGTGGCCGTGGCGAAATTGGCCAGCGTCCAGGTCGGCGACGTGCTCGAGAAGAAGGGCCGCGACCTCGCGCCCCTCGACATCGCCGCGCACACCCCGGCGCTCTCGGTCGCGGTCGTGGCCGGCGAGAAGGACGACGAGAAGCTCTCGGCGTCGCTGCACAAACTGGCCGAGGAGGACCCGTCGCTCAAGGTCCGCTTCGACCCGGCGACCCGGACCCAGGTCATCGACGTCATGGGCGAGATGCACCTGCAGGTCACCCTCGAGCGGCTCAAGCGCCGCTTCTCCCTCGGCGTCACGACCGACCGGCCGCCGGTCCCCTACTTCGAGACGATCGTCAAGCCCTGCGACGTCGAGGGACGGCTCAAGAAGCAGACGGGGGGCCACGGACAGTTCGCCGTCGTCAACGTCAAGGTCGAGCCCAAGGACCCGACCGAGCCCTTCGAGTTCGTCGACCAGGTGGTCGGCGGCGCGGTGCCGCGCCAGTACATCCCGGCGGTGATGCACGGGATCGAGAGGGCGATGGCCCACGGCGGCCCCAACGGCCAGCCGGTGGTCGGCGTGCGCGCCACCCTCTACGACGGCAAGTACCACTCCGTCGACTCCTCGGAGGCGGCCTTCGAGACCGCCGGGTCCCTGGCGCTCAAGGCCGCCATCGAGAAGTCCGGGACGACCCTCTTAGAGCGCGTGATGCTCGTCGAGGTCACCGTGCCCGGCGAGAACCTGGGCGACGTGCTCACCGACCTGTCGGGCCGCCGGGGCAAGGTCATGGGCACGGACACCGACGAGTCCGGCGCGACCAAGGTGTCGGCGCACGTGCCCGAGGCCGAGCTCGCCCGCTACGGCCTCGAGCTGCGCAGCCTGTCCGGCGGGCGCGGCAAGGTCTCGATCACCCCTCACCACCTGGCCGAGGCTCCGAAGACTGCGCTCAAGTAGTGGCCGGGCCGCGCTAGAGCGGCGCTAACCGACGTAGGTCCTCTCGGCGACGCAGAACTCGTTGCCCTCGGGGTCGCGCAGGACAGTCCACCGGTGGCCGCCCTGCCCGATCTGGTGGTCCGCCACGACGGTCGCCCCCAGGCCCACGAGGCGGTCCACGGCGCGAGGGTCGGGATCGATCAGGTCGACGTGCATGCGGTTCTTGGCCGACTTCGCCTCGGGGACCCGCTCGAAGAACCACGCGGGCTCGGAGCGCTCCGCGTCGTTGCTTCCGATGGCGCACCACATTGACGACCCACCGTGATCGAGGGGCCGTCCGAGAGCCAGTGACCAGAACTCACCCACGACGAGGGCGTCGGCGCAGTCAATCGTGATGTTCCCCACTCGAGCTGGCATGGACGGCCTCCTTGTCTCACGTGACCTTCGCCGACCCCGGCGTACGACGTGACTGTGTCACCTCGCGCCCCGGGAGCCAGGAATGGCTGATCTGGCTCCGAACAGTGACGGCTGGATCACTGACGAGCAGCTTGGGCAGTCAGAGATGTCCCACTCTCCGCTGGCCCGCCGGCTCGGAAGTTCGCGCACCTTCTTCCACGCCGCCTCCCTCGTGGGGTACCGCCCGTACCACGCGTCATTGTGTCCGCTGGCCCCTCGGCCGAAGCCGTGGCCGTCGTTGCAGTAGGTGCACGTCGACTGGTGGACCCGGATCCTCTGATGCGTCCAGTTCTCGTAAACCCAGAAGCTGTCGGGCAGCACTCACCTCACTCCACGTCTACTGCGTCTTCCAGTTCGTCAGCCAGGGTCGCGACCGAGTCGACCACCCGGCTCGGCCGGTACGGGAAGAGCTCGGCCGCGCCCTTCTCGGACACCCCGGTCAGCACCAGCACCGTGTGCAGGCCGGCCTCGAGCCCGGCCACGACGTCGGTGTCCATGCGGTCCCCGACCATCGCCGTGGACGCCGAGTGCGCCTCGAGCTGGCGCATCGCCGAGCGGATCATCAGCGGGTTGGGCTTGCCCACGAAGTACGGCTGGCGTCCGGTCGCCTTGGAGATGAGCGCGGCGACCGACCCGGTCGCCGGGATCGACCCTTCGTTGGACGGGCCGGTCTCGTCGGGGTTGGTCGCGATGAACCGCGACCCGGCATCGATGAGCCGCACCCCGGTCGTGATGAGCTCGAAGCTGTAGTTGCGGGTCTCGCCGAGCACGACGTAGTCGGGGTGCACGTCGGTCATGGTGTAGCCGATCTGATGCAGGGCCGTCGTCAGCCCGGCCTCGCCGATGACGAACGCGCTGCCGTGGGGCCGCTGGGAGTGCAGGAAGCTCGCCGTGGCGAGCGCCGAGGTCCAGATCCGCTCCTCGGGCACGACGAGACCGACGTGGCGCAGCCGCGCCGCCAGGTCGCGCCGGGTGAAGATCGAGTTGTTGGTGAGCAGCAGGTAGGGCGTCCCGTGGCGGTCGAGGCCCTCCAGGAAGCGAGTCGCCCCCTCGATGGGGTGGTCCTCGCGCACGAGGACGCCGTCCATGTCGATCAGCCAGGTCCCGACGTCACGGGCGGTTCGAATCTCGGGCGCTTCCTCGGCCACGGGACCTCCTCGGCCCGACGCTAGCGTGCGGCCCCGGGCGGCCCAATACCGTCGGACCGGCAGCTTGTCATCGGGCGAACGGGGTTGGCACGGAGACGCGCGCCGTCCGCTTCAAGAGGTGATTGGCGGTGTCGCGCCCACTCACTCGGCGCCATCCGTAAGGCCTTGGACCGGCCGGACATCAGAGGGTAGGTAGCGGCTGTAGGAGGTGTCCGTGCGACGACACAGGGGTTTCCTCGTTGTGGCACTGACGATCTCTGCCGTTCCCGTTCTCACGACCGGCGCGCCAGCGGTCGCGGCCCCGTCCAACTGCTCGTCGGCCGAGGTCACGCTCAGAGCCTCACCGGGCCAGTCGGTTTATGGCCCTGGCACCTTGGTGCACGTCACCGTCTCGCTTCACAACCACTCCGCCACCGCGTGTTCGTACGTCACCGGCCCCTTCTCGCCCAGCTTCGTGCTCACCAACTCCGCCGGGGCCACGGTGTGGGGTTCGTGCTGGTTCGGCGGGGGTCCCGCACCGTGCGCCTATTACCTCCTCCACCGCACGCTCTCACCGGGAGCCACGTACCGAGACCGGCTCACCTGGGATCAGCGCACCGGTCATCCCGATGTCGCCGTCCCGGCCGGCCGCTACACCTTCAAGGTGAGCCTCACCGGGTTGGCGCTCGCGCCACCGCGTCGTTCGTCCTGACTCGGCCGTAGCGCCACACCGATCGTCGGCGGCTTGAAGTAGCACGTCTGCTATCACACATCGGCGGCTTCCCGGTTGACTGAAGTCCAGGTTTGAGTTCACCGTCCGAACAACCTCTCAACGAGGGCTGAATATCGTGGTGGAAAGATCCGTGAGGAGGAACGATGCCCATGAGTCCCGAAGCGATGGGCGGGACACGCGATACCGCGCGCGTGTTCAGCGTCATCTTCTACCTCCTGTCGCTATTGACATTCGGCGGGACGCTTTGGGGCACGGCCCAGGTTGCGCAGGTTGGAACACAAATAGGGATCGGCGGAGCCCAGATCCGGTGACATGGTTCGTCCTCGCTGGCGGAATCATCGCCGCAATTGTGTTCGCTGGATTCGGTAGCACTCTTGGCATCCTTTGTTCCATTTATGACCGACAGGGGTCACTCAATCCAGCGGCTCGGTCCGATCGCAATGCCTCCGCCCCTCAGCGCGCCGTTGATGGTTCCGCGCGCGGGCAATCGTCAGTTTGGAATCAAGTCGCGAATCGGGCAGAGACCAGCGACTCGCCAGCAAGTGTTCACGTTTCCATGACCGGGCCAAAGGCTCCAATTCCTGCGGAACACAAGTTCGCCCAAACGAGGTCGACGCCGGTGCAGCCGACGAGAGACGAGAAGCAGGGACTTTGGGCGTGGCTGACAAAGGAGCGACATCTCTTCAAATGAGGGTCAATTCACCACTGACGCCTCGACAAATCTGTGCGGGTTTACGACAATGGGCCGACGTTCAAACGCACGCGCGATTCAGCGAGCCTTGAAGCCCATCTCTGACCTTCCGCCGCGCCCCGCCGCGGTGTTGAGGTGGCTCTGGCTCTCGCGCAGCTGGCCCGACCCCCCACCGGCCCAGTAGTAGCGCTTGCCCGCGACGAGGAGCTCCTCGGCCGGGAACTTGGTGATGACCTCGCAGCCGTCGGCGGTGACGACGACCTCCTCCTCGATGCGCGCGGCCGACCAGCCGTCGGCGGCCGGCCAGTAGGTCTCGAGGGCGAAGACCATCCCCTCCTCGAGCGTCTCAGGGTGCTCCAGGGAGATCATGCGGCTGAAGATCGGCCGCTCCCAGATCGACAGGCCGACCCCGTGCCCGTACTGCAGGGCGAAGGCCGCCTCCTCGTTGGCGAAGCCGAACTCCTCGGCCTTGGGCCAGAGCGCGACGATGTCGGCCGTCGTCGCGCCGGGCTTCACCATGGCGATCGCCGTGTCGATGAGCTCGCGGCACTTGGTGTAGGCGTCGCGCTGGGCGACCGACGCGCTGCCCACCGCGAAGGTGCGGTAGTAGCAGGTCCGGTACCCGTTGAAGGCTGTGCAGGATGTCGAAGAACGCCGGGTCCCCCGGGCGGATCATGCGGTCCGAGTACACGTGCGGGTGCGGCGAGCAGCGCTCGCCCGAGATCGCGTTGACCCCCTCGACGTGCTCGCTCCCGAGGTCGTAGAGGACCTTGTTCACCAGGCCGACGCACTCGTTCTCGCGAACCCCGGGGCGCAGGAACTCGTAGAGCTCCTCGTACGCGGCGTCGACCATCGCGACCGCGTGCGTGAGCAGGCCGATCTCGTCCTTGGTCTTGATCTTTCGCGCGGCCAGGCAGACCTGCTGTCCGTCGACGAGCGTCATCCCGCGCGCCGAGAACGCCGAGAAGACCGGCATCTCGATCACGTCCACGCCGATCGGCTCGTCCTGCAGACCGAACTGGGCGAGGACCTCGAAGACCTTGTCGGCGACCGTCCCGGCGCGGTCGGCGCCGGGCGGGATCGCCCCGCGCAGCGTCGAGATCCCGGCGCGCGCGCCCTCGTAGGGCACGGTCTGGCCGTCGGGCATGACCTGGACGCCGGTCAGCCACGGGTTGTAGAGCTGGTGGTGGCGCGCCGCCGAGCCGAAGTCCCAGACGACCGGCTTGCCCCCGCGCGGCAGCAGCGCGAAGCGGATCAGCTTGTCGACGGCCCAGGTCCCGATGTGGGTCCCGGTCATGTAGCGGATGTTGGCGAAGTCGAAGACCAGCAGCGACCCCAGGTCGGAGGCCTCGAGCTCGGCCGAGAGCCGCGCCAGCCGGTCCTCGCGCAGGCGGGGCATGTCCAGGCGCGCCTCCCAGTCGACCGAGTTGCTGCCGTAGGTGTGGATTCCCATTTCTTCTCCTGGTGTTGGTCTCGACCCTACGGCCCTAGCGGCGGCGCTGGCGGGCCCACGCGTCGAGGCCGACCGCGACCAGCAGGATCAGCCCGAGGACGATCTGCTGGTAGAGCGGGTCGACGCCGAGCAGGTTGAACCCGTTGCCGATGAGCGCGATGAAGAGCACGCCGATCGCGGTGCGCCAGACGGAGCCCTCCCCGCCAGCGATCGACGTGCCGCCGACCACGATGCCCGCGAGCACCGTGAAGGCCAGGGCGCTCCCGCCGCTCGCCGCCTGAGCGCTGAGCAGGCGCGAGATGTCGATGACCCCGCCCAGGCCGGCCGCGCCACCGCTCAGGACGAAGGTGACGACCCGAACCCGGTTGACGCGCACCCCGGCGAGGCGCGCGGCCTCGGCGTTGCCGCCCGAGGCGACCATGTATCGCCCGTAGGTGGTGCGCGAGAGCAGCAGGCCCAGGACGACGATGACGACCACGGTCATCCACACCGCGCTCGGGACGGTGAGGAACTGCGCGTTGGCGAACTTGAAGAACCCGGAGGTCGCCGACAGGACGATGAGGTTCCCGCCGGAGACCTTGAGGGCGATGCCGCCGATGACGAACGACATGGCGAGGGTGGAGATCAGCGCGTTGATCTTGAACACGGTGACGATGATCCCGTTGACGAGGCCCACCGCGAGCCCCGCGGCGATCCCCGCGACGATGGCGAGCACCGGCGAGTGGTGGGCCGCGATCTCGCCGGCGACGACGGTGGCGAGCCCGTAGGTCGCGCCGACCGACAGGTCGATCCCGCCGGCGACGAGCACGAGGGTCCCGGCCGCCGCGATGCAGAGCGTCGCGGCCTGCTGGTCGAGGATGTTGATGAGGTTGGTCGTGTGCAGGAAGGGCCCGCTCGTGATCGAGAGCGTGACGAACAAGATGAGGAAGGGGATGGCGATCCCCGCGGTCCGCCAGGACCCCAGCAGCCTCATCGCGCCCAGGCGCAGCCCCGGCGGCCGGTCGCCCAGCTCCTCGAGGGCCTCGGTCTCGTCAGCGGTCGGGTTCGTCACCTGATTCTCCTCAGTGGGCGCCGGTCTCGGCGAACGCGGCCGCGAGGACGGCCTGCTCGTTCATGTCCGCCCCGGTGAGCTCGGCGGTGAACCGGCCGTGGCGCATCACGAGGGTGCGGTGGGCCAGCCCGAGGACCTCCTCGAGCTCCGACGAGATCACGACGATGCCCATCCCGTCGCGGGCCATCTCGACCAGGAGGTCGTAGATCGCGCGCTTGGACCCGACGTCGACGCCGCGGGTCGGCTCGTCGGCGATCAGCACGTTCGGCGCGCACATCATGGACCGGGCGAAGAGCAGCTTCTGCTGGTTCCCGCCCGAGAGCATCATCGCCGGCAGCCTCATACTCGCCGCCTTGACGGTCGTGCGCGTCATGAGGTCGGAGACCGCGCGGCGCTCGCGGATCCCGGCGATCCAGCCCAGGCGGCTCACCTTGTCGAGCCGCGAGAGCGAGATGTTCTCGCGCACCGAGCGGCCCATGAAGATGCCCATCTCCTTGCGCGACTCGGGGATCAGCACGAGGCCCCGGCGGATCGACCGGCTCGGGCTGTGCCCGGCGAGCTCGGCGCCGTCGAGGCGGACCGTGCCGGTCGAGACCTTGGCGTCGCGGAATACCGCCCGGACGAGCTCAGAGCGCCCCGCGCCCACCAGGCCGGCGATCCCGAGGATCTCCCCGCGCCGCAGGGTGAACGAGCAGTCCGTGACCCCGGGTGCGCTCACGTGGTCCACCTCGAGCACGACCGGCGCGTCCTCGGCGACGAAGACCTTGTCGGGGAACGCCGAGGACAGCGACCGGCCGAGCATGCCCTCGATCAGGGAGTCCTCGGTCGCGCCGGCGGCCTCGACGGTGCGGATGAGGCGGCCGTCGCGCAGCGTCGTGATGGTGTCCGAGAGCGACAGCACCTCGGAGAGGAAGTGCGAGATGAGCACCACGGCGCTCCCCCTCGCCGCCAGGGAGCGGATCACCCGGTGCAGCGCGGCCGTCTCGTTGCTCGACAGGGCCGCCGACGGCTCGTCCATGACCACGATGGAGGCGTTGCGCGACAGCGCGCGCAGGATCTCGACCTTCTGCTGGTCGGCGATGCTCAGGCTGCCGGCCGGGGCGTCGGGCGCGAGGTCGAATCCCGCCTCGCGCGCGAGCGCGCGGAAGTGGCGCCGCAGCTCGCGCCGGCGCACGAAGCCCGCGGTGGCGACCTCCGAGCCCAGGTAGACGTTCTCGGCCACGGAGAGGCCCGGGACGATCGTGAGCTCCTGGGCGATGGTGACGATGCCGTGGGCGATCGCCTCGCGCGGCGAGCGCAGCGCCAGGGGCCGGCCCCCGAGGGTCAGCGTCCCCTCGTCGGGCTCGATGACCCCGGCGATGATCTTGCCCAGGGTGGACTTGCCGGCCCCGTTCTCGCCGATGAGCGCGTGGACCGTGCCCGGCGCGACGGTGATCGAGACGTCGCTCAGCGCCGGGACGCCGCCGAACCGCTTGGACACCCCGGCGACGACGAGGTCGCCGCCGGGGGTGTCCGCGGTCGGGTGGGGGTGAGGCTCAAGGGCCCGCGCCGACATGCGATCAGGACCGATCACTCAGCGCGGGCTCTTGAGTACCTCTGTTCTGTGGGCTCAGCCCGGCCACTCGCCGGTGAAGCCCGCCTTGATGAACTGGGACGCGTTGGACGGGGTGAGGATGCCGCTGTTGGGCAGTCCCGCGACCGGGTTCTTGGAACCCTGCTTCTTGCCGGTCTTGAGCGCCTTGATGAGCATCGACATCCCGACCTGGCCCTCGGTGGCCGGCATCTGGAGCACGTCGGCGAACCACGGGCCGGTGCCGGCCTTGAGCTGCGTGACCCCGGTCGCGCTGCCGCCGTAGCAGACGAGCTTCACCGAGGTGTTCTTGGCCGCTGACAAGGCCGCCTGGGCGCCCTCGCAGTCCTGGTCCGCGCCGACGATGACGTTGATCCCGGAGTGCGCGGTCAGCATGTCCTGGGCGACGGTCAGCCCGACCGAGGCCTCGTACAGCCCGTCACCCGAGGCGACCACCGAGTCGTTCGGGGACTTTGCGAGCTGGGTGTTGAACGCGGTGGTGATCGCGCTGTCGGGCTCGTAGCCGATGTAGTTGTGGATCAGGCCGATCTGGCAGGGGTTCGCCCCGGCGCACGCCTGGTTGGCCAGGGTGGCCAGCTGGGTGCCGATGCGCGACGGGAAGAAGACCACGTTGCCGTAGAGGCCCGGGACCTCGATCTGGTCGGAGGCGTAGTTCGTGCCGAGGACCTGGTCGATGTTCACGATCTTGATCTTCTTCTTGATGGCGATCTTGACCTCGGGCAGCAGCGCCGCGCCGAAGATCGGCTGAAGGAGGATGCCCTGGTACTGACCGGAGTTGACGGCGTCCTGGAGCTGGGACACCTGCGTGGTGTACGAGGTCCCGGAGTCGAACACCGTCACCTTCACGCCGTTGGCGCCCGCGACGGCCTTGGCCGCCGCCAGCATCGGGGCGTCGTAGCTGTTGGCCACGCCGTACGACATGTACGCCACGTGGAAGGTCTTGTGCTTGGTCGTCGCCTGGGCGACCCCCAGGCCCGTCAGCGCCGTCGACAGCAGCGTTGCTCCCGCAGCGACGCCGACGACCCAGCGCATTCTGGCTTTCACCATGTTCTCCCCCTCAAGAGGCCGTGCGAGCCTCGCACGACCGGTTTAGGACCGCCGCCCCGACGTGGGACCGATTCACGGCCAATCGCGATGACACTACCCATGTTCACTTAACGTGTCAATCCATATCGAACACTTGAGCGCCAACGGCTCAGTGTCCCACGGCCCACCGCCCCGCGGGGTGGCGGGACGGCGGGACCCGGACCTACTTGTTGTAGTGGTACGGGTTGTCGATCTCCTTCTTGGGCGGCAGGTCGGGGTGCATCCCGGACTCCCACGCCTCGGGGCCGAGCGTGGACTCCAGGAACGCCACGGTCTCCTCGATCGAGCTGCGGGCCTCGGCCAGGTCGATGTTGATGAGCCGGTGCTCGTGCTTGAGGATGTTGCCGTCGACCACGACGGTGTCGACGTCGGCGCGCTGCGCCTGCATCGCGACGTGCCCGTACGGGTTGACGATCGGGAACATCACCGGGGAGTCGTCGTTCTTGAGCAGGACCACGTCGGCGCGCTTGCCGACCTCGAGGCTGCCGATCTTGGAGTCCATCCCCAGCGCCCGGCTGCCCCCGCGGGTCGCCCAGTCGACGACCTCCTCGCTCCTCAGGTCGAGCTGGGTGACCGTCTCGCCCTTGAGGTGGGCCTCGAAGTGCTGGCGGGAGCGGTCCGCGCCCAGGCAGGTGCGCATGCCGGTGAACATGTCCGCGCTCCACCACACCGAGGTGTCGTGGGAGAGCGTGATCGGGATGTTGAACTGCCGGAGCTTCCACGACGACGGGTAGCCCTGGCCGGCGCTCTGCTCGCTCTCGGTCGACACCGACACCGAGCACCCGCTCGCCGCGATGCGCTGGTACGAGTCGTCCGACAGCGTGGCGCAGTGCACGAGGATCGTGTCGGGCGTCATGAACCCGTTCTCGTGCATCAGGCGGATGCTGTCGTCCCCGTTGGCGCCGAGGACCCCGGCGTGGGTGTTGACCGAGACGCCGAGGTCGCGCGCGACCTCGAAGGCGGCGCGCTCGGGGAACTCCGGCCCGGCGACCACGTCGAAGGCGATCTGGAACTTGAGCATGTCGCCCTTGCCGTCGAAGCGCCGCACGAAGAAGTCCCGGAGCTCCTTGGTGGCCGTCCACTCCCACGGCGCGGCCTGGATGTTGCCGTAGCCCAGGACGAAGCGTGCGGGCACCGACTCCAGCGCGTCGACGGCCGCGTCGGCGTGCTCGGTCGTCTGCAGGCCGTGGGACCAGTCCACGGAGGTCGTGACGCCCGCGTCGACGGCCTCGATGGCCGACAGGAGGTTGCCGGCGTAGACGTCCTGGGGCCGGAACTTCTTGCCGTGCTCGAGGTAGTACCAGACGAAGTACTGCGACAGCGTCCAGTCGGCGCCGTAGGCGCGCATCGCCGTCTGCCACATGTGCCGGTGCGTGTCGATCATGCCGGGCATGATGATCCCGCCGCTCGCGTCAATCGCCAGGGCGTCGTCGGGGGCCTTGATGTTGGGGCCGATCTCCGTGATCACCCCGCCCACGACGAGGACGTCACAGCCCTTGAGGACGCGGTGGGCGTCGTCCATCGTGAGGACGGTTCCGTTGCGAAAGACGATCGATCGACCGTGCTCCAGAGACTCGCCGGACGTGCTGATCGGCTTGTTCATGCTCCCCCCCAGGGTGAATTGTCCAGATTCCGGCTGAGCGTATCACCGTGTTCACTTGCGTCAAGGGGTGCTTCACGCCCCGTCGTGGGCGCGTGCGCGTCGACGCTGCGGCGGCGACCGGGCACCGTGTCCCGGCTCGTCCATTGGCCGTCCAACTCGGGTTGCGCCCCGAGAACCCGAGTGATTGGTGTGCAAGGACCGCGGTCGGTCGAGCGCCGAGGGGCGAGGAGGCTCCGGGCGCGACCGAATCCGGTATCGGATATGTTTATCCCTACTGAACGACGCGAGGAGGTCGACGTGGCAACTCACGAGTCAGCGGGCGCCGCGGGCTGCGCGGTCGTCCTGGGCGGGACCCAGGGGATCGGCCGCGAGATCGTCAAGTCCCTGGCCGCTCGCGGGACGACCGTCTTCCTGTCCGGGCGGACCCTGGAGTCGGGAAGGCGGGCGGCCTCCGAGATCGGAATGGGCACCATCGGCCTCGGGGTCGACCTCTCCGAGCCCGAGTCCATCGCCGCGTCCCTCGCCGAGGTCGGGACGGTCGACGCCCTGGTCATCCCCGCGATCGAGCGCGACGCCAACACGATCAAGGACTACAACATCGCGCGCGCGATGCGCCTGGTCACGCTCAAGCTCGTGGGCTACGCCGAGGCCATTCACGCGCTCCAGGAGCGCTTCAGCCCCCGCGCCTCCGTCGTGCTGTTCGGCGGGCTGGCCCTGCAGCGCCCCTACCCCGGGTCGACGACGGTGTCGACCGTCAACGGCGGCGTCGTCGGCCTGGTGCACAGCCTGGTCACCGAGCTCGCCCCCGTGCGCATCAACGCCATCCACCCGGGGATCGTGGGCGACAGCCCGTTCTGGGAGAACAAGGACAACAGCCACATCATCGCCCGCACCCCGCTGGGGCGCCTCGTCACCATGGATGAGGTCGTGGGCGCCGTCGAGTTCCTGCTCGACAACTCGGGGATCAACGGGGTCAACCTCGCCGTCGACGGCGGCTGGCTCCTCAAGTAGCCGGCGGAGAGGAGGGCCGATGCTCTACGCCACCCGGATCGACGACACCGCCGCCACGACCCCGGCGTCGCACGCGGGCCACTCCGCGGGCTACCGGCGCCAGGTCCTGGTCTCGCGTGAGACCGGCTCGCCCCACATGACCCTGTCGGTCGGTCACCTCGACGCGGGCGGCTCGGTCGACCCGGTCCTGCACTCCTTCGAGGTCAGCCTCTACGTGTTCTCGGGGAGCCTGGCGGTCACGACGCTCGGGCGCACGACCCGCCTGGACGCCGACCACTGCATCGTCATCCCCCTCGGGACCACCTACTCCCTGGCGCCCCTGGACGGGCCCGTGCGGTGGCTCCAGATGGCGTCGCCCGCCGAGCTCGACGACGGCCGGCGCGCCGACACCTTCTTCACGGGCGAACTGCTCGTCGGCTCCGAGCCCGAGCTGCCCGACATGCGCGACCCGCGCAACCGCAACGCCGTGCGGTTCGACCCGAGCTCGATGGACCTGCGCCGCCTGGCCGGCGGGTCCGACGTCAACGCCCCGACGGTGTCGCCCAGCATGGCGACGGCGCTCCTCGCCTACAGCGGAATCGGCGTCAAGATGCTGGTCGACCAGCAGGTGGGGGCCCAGCTCCACACGATGTTCGTCGTCGACTACCAGCCCACCGCCATCGCCCACCCCCACGACCACCCCTTCGAGGAGGCGTACGTCTTCGTCGAGGGCGAGGTCCACGCCCTGGTCGACGGGGAGCTCCACGTGTTCCACCCGGGCGACGTGCTCTGGGCCGGCGTGGGCGCCGACCACGGGTTCGAGAACCGCGGGGCGGGCCTCGTGCGGTGGATCGAGGTCCAGGCGCCCCAGCCGCCGGCGCGCCACTCCTACCGGTTCAGTCGCGAGTGGGAGCACCTCGCGTCCAAGCTGGATCGGTCGGGTTAGATTCACGGTGTTCAATGGGGGGACGGGCGCGCCGGCGCCCCGGAGGGGCACTCCGGAGTCGCCGCAGGCTGACGGAGCGGGCAGGCGAGAGAGGCAGTGATGGCGATTCCTGAAGGCGCACCTCCCCCGAAGCGGGTGTCCGCGGCCTCCAGCCGATCGACGTCGACGCGGGCGCGCAAGGCGCTGGCCCCGGTGGGCCCGCCGGCCAACGGGGGCGGCCACCGCCTGGCGCCGGGCCTGGTCGGGGCCCGAATCCGCGCCCGTCGCCTCGCGCGCGGCATCTCGCTGCGCCAGTTCGCCCGGGACCTGGAGGTCTCGGCCTCCTTCATCTCCCAGCTCGAGACGGGCAAGGCCCAGCCCTCGGTGGCGACCCTGTTCGCCATCTGCGCCGCCCTCGACATCGCCACCGACGAGCTGTTCGACAGCGAGGGCCCGTCCGAGGAGCTCGAGGGCCCGACCGCCGAGGGCACCGACGCGAGCAACAACGCCTGGCTGACGACCGCCAGCGCGAGGGGCCGCAAGCCGTCCGGGATGAGCGCGTCCGCCAACGGCGGCCCCGCGGCGTCGTCGCCCCTCGTCCACCCCGCCGAGCGCAAGGTCCTCGTCCTCGACTCGGGCGTCACCTGGGAGTCGCTGACCGCGACGCGCAACGGCAAGACCGACTTCATGTTCGTGCGCTACGACGTCGGCGGCAGCTCGACGATGGAGGGCCGCCTCATCCGCCACGACGGCACCGAGTACGGCTACGTGCTGAGCGGGACGCTCGAGGTCACGATCGGCTTCGACACGTTCGTCCTTAGCGCCGGGGACTCGATCTCCTTCGACTCGAGCCGCCCGCACCGCCTGGCCAACGTCGGCGACGTCCCGGTCGAGGCCATCTGGGTCAACCTCGAGTTCCTCACCCACGGGTGACGCCCTCGGCCCCGGCGGCCTCGCCACGTCTCCAGTACGTTCAGCGCCGATTACCATCCGTAAGTCGCGGTTAACGAAGCCGGGCTGACCGCCCACCGCGCCCCCGAGCCACCCCGTTGCACCGATCCAGTGAAGGAAGACCCATGACCGACTCAGAGACCAAGATCATCGCCGTGGTCGGCGCGACCGGCGCCCAGGGCGGCGGCCTGATCCGGGCGATCCTGGCCCACCCCGGCAGCGGCCTCGCCGCGCGCGCCATCACCCGCGACCCCGGCTCGGAGAAGGCGGCGGCGCTCGCCGCACAGGGAGTCGAGGTCGTGCAGGCGGACCTGGACGACGAGGCGAGCCTGGTTCGGGCGTTCACGGGCGCCTACGGCGCCTTCTGCCTGACGAACTTCTGGGAGCACTTCTCGCCGGACAAGGAGATCGAGCAGGCCGGCCGGCTCTCGCGCGCCGCGAAGGCCGCCGGCGTCGCCCACGTCATCTGGTCGACGCTCGAGGACGTGCGCGACTTCGTCCCCCTCGACGACGACCGCATGCCGACCATCCAGGGCAAGTACAAGGTGCCGCACTTTGACGCCAAGGGCGAGGCCAACCACCTCTTCACGGACGCGGGCGTGCCCACGACGTTCCTCAACACGTCCTTCTACTGGGAGAACCTCATCTACTTCGGCATGGGCCCCCAGGCGGGCGAGGACGGCGTCCTGGCCATCACCTTCCCGCTCGGCGACGACAAGCTCGCCGGCATCGGCGCGGCCGACATCGGGGGCTGCGCCTTCGGGATCTTCGCCGCCGGGTCCGAGTTCATCGGCCAGACCGTCGGGATCGCGGGCGGGCACCTCAGTGGCCAGGAGATGGCGGCGGGCCTGAGCAAGGCGCTGGGCCGCGAGGTCCGCTACAACGCCGTCAGCCCCGACGCGTACCGGTCCTTCGGGTTCCCGGCGGCCGAGGAGCTGGGCAACATGTTCCAGTTCAACGCGGAGTTTTCGGCCGAGTACTGCGACGCGCGCGACCTGGACTTCGCGCGCCGACTCAACCCGGGCCTGCAGTCCTTCGACGACTGGTGCGCCGACAACGTGTCGAAGATCCCCATCCCCTAGGGGGCGGGGCCGTCGCGCCGGGGCGGGCCGAGGTCGCCGTCGCGCCGGGTCCGGGCGACCCTCGCCCACCGGCGCTACCATCCCGTCGTCGGCCGCGCGACGCCGACGAGAAACGGGGGACGGTGATGCCTGACCTGGAGCGCAAGACCTTCGACGCGCCCGACGAGACCCGGCCGCTGGCCGACAAGGGGCACGTCAAGCTGGTGAACATCGGCGGCGGGACCGTGGGCCGGGTGACCTTCGAGCCCGGCTGGCGCTGGAGCGAGCACGTCAAGCCCATCGCGGGGACCGAGAGCTGCCAGATGGCGCACCTGGGCTACGTGCTCACCGGCCGCCAGGGGGTCCGGATGGACGACGGCACCGAGTCCGAGTTCGGGCCGGGCGACGTGATCTACATCCCGGCCGGGCACGACGGCTGGGTCATCGGCGACGAGCCGAGCGTCGTCATCGACTTCTCGGGCATGGCCCACTACGCCGAGCCGGCGTAGCGCCGAGTGCGCGCCCTGGTCGTCGCCACACCCGGCGCCGGCCACGTCAACCCCCTCCTGCCGCTGAGCGCGGCCCTCGTCGCGCGCGGCGATGAGGTGACCTTCTGCGCCGCGCCCGGGGCGCGCGACCTGGTCGCGCCGACCGGCGCGACCTTCCGCGAGTGCGGCTCGGGCGAGATGGAGTGGTTCGCCCGGCTCGCCGAGCGCACCCGCGGCGCGCCGGGCGACGGCCTGGCGCCCGAGCGCATCAACCAGTACTTCGTGCCCCGGCTCTTCGCCGAGATCGCCGCCGACGACATGGTCGACGACGTCGCGGCGGCCGCGCGCGAGATCGGTCCCGACGTCGTCGTCTTCGAGAGCTACGCGCTCTGCGCGCCCGCGGTCGCGCGCCTGGTTGGCGCGCGCGCGGTGCACCACAACATCGGGCCGGCGTTCGCCGCCGAGGTCGTCGAGCTGGCCAACGACGCGGTCTCGCCGCTGTGGCGCTCGCTGGGGCTCGACGCGCCGCGCGCCGCCGGGCTCGACGACGGAGTGACGATCGAGGTCTGCCCGCCGTCGCTCGGGGGCCGGGGCGGACTCTGGCTGCGCCCGTCACCGCCTCCGGCACGCGAGCGCGCGCCGCGCGAGAGGCCCCTGGTGTACGTGACGCTGGGGACATTCTTCAACTCCGCGACCGCGGTCTTCGCCGCCGCCCTCGAGGCGCTCGCCGACCAGCCGGTCGACGTCGTCGTGACGACCGGGCGGGCCGTCGACCCGGCCGAGCTCCCGGCCCCGGCCAACGCGCGCGTCGAGGCCTACGTCGCCCAGGCCGAGCTGCTGCCCGACTGCGCCGTCGTGGTGCACCACGGGGGCGCCGGGACGATGTTCGGCTGCCTCTCCCACGGCGTGCCCCAGGTCGTCCTGCCCCAGGGCGCCGACAACTTCGCCAACGCCGGGTTCCTGGCCGCGGCGGGCCTCGGCCTCGAGCTGCGCCCCGAGCGGGTCTCGCCTGCGTCGATCCGCGAGGCGGTCGCGACGGCGCTCGCCGACGCCGCCATGGCCGCGCGCGCCCGGGGAATCGCCGCCGAGGTCGCCGCGATGCCCGACGCCGACGCCGTGGCCGCCGCGCTCTCGCGCTAGGGCCGCAGCGGCGGCAGCGCCGGCGCGCGGACCTCGACCTCGGAGCGCACGATGACCGTCCCGGCCGCGAGGTCGTGCAGCGTCTGGCGCTTGGGGCTCCAGATCATCCAGGCCAGGTCGGCGATGTACGGCAGCGAGAACAGGGCGACGTAGCCGAGGAAGTGGCGCTCGGCCAGGGTCTGCGCGGCGGTCATCGTCGCGCTGCTGCCCACCGACGGGGGCGGCGCGACGACGATCGCGATCAGCGACACGCTGTTGAGCGCGACGCGCACCACGACCCGGGTGTAGGCGGCGCTCGGGGTGACGAGCGACCCGTCGGCCATGAGGCAGGTGATCTTGGCGACGCGCATGCCGATCGTCTGGCCGCGCCGGGCGACGAGCGTGCCGCCGTAGCCGATGAAGACCAGGCCCTCGATGACGCCGCGGGCCACCCCGGAGATGCCCGTCGGGGCGAGGACGAGCGCGACGGGGATCCCCACGATGAGGCCGTCGAGCACGAGCGACCCGGCACGCCGCCAGAAGCCCGAGTAGCGCGCCCGGGTCGAGACCTCGGTCCCGCAGGCCGTGCAGAAGTTCGACGCGGCCGGGACCTGCGCCCCGCAGTTCGGGCAGTAGTTCACTCGTGCCTCCTAGCGCAGGATTGCGATCGTAATCAGGGTGAAGTCATACACGAAGTGGGCCCCGATCACGCGCGCCAGGCGCCGGTGCACGACGTAGTCCGCCGTCATGATCAGGGTGAACGGCACGGTCACGACCATCCCCCAGCCGTAGTACGAGTGGTAGCACATGCGCAGGAGCGCGCAGGTGCCGAAGACCGCCCCGCGGCGCAGCCCGAGCTGCTCGAGGCGGGTGACGAGGAAGCCGTTCATCACGGTCTCCTCGGCCACCGCGGTCACCGCGCTGATGACCAGGGCCTCGACGACGAAGTAGGCGGGGAGCCGGGGGATTCCCGGCGTGTAGGTCTTGAGGTGGGCGACCCCGGGAATCAGGTAGGCGATCATCACGAAGAGAACCGCGGCGAGGAACGCCCCGGCGGCCAGGCCGACGGCCGGCAGGGCGTCGCGACGCGCCGACACCGGCCAGACCCCGAGGCTGCGCGCGGTCTCGCCCGAGCGCACGAGCAGGAGGGCGGTCACCGGCACCGCGGCGCCGGTCGCCAGGTACGCGAGGCACGAGACGATCATGTTCTCGAGCGGGTGGCCCGAGACGATCGTCGGGAACCGCGTCGTGACGTCGCCCGCGCTGCTCTGGACGAAGGCGACGACCGCCCCCAGCGTGACCGGGAGCCAGAAGGCGCAGAGGATGACGAGCGTCTCGGCGCGCAGGCCGCGCCGGCGGCGATCGGCCGCGGGGTCTGGCTCCCCCTCGTCGGGGGCGACGGCGCTGGCCGGGGCCGGCGCGGCGACCGGGTCGGGCCGCACCACCCGGTCCTCGTCGCGCGCCTGCCCGCACACCGCGCAGTAGGCGCCGACGTAGGGCGTCCCGCACGTGCGGCAGGCGACGGCCGGGGCGGCCCCGCGATCGCTCACCGGCTCACCCCCTCGCCGGGGCGCGCCACGCGCGCGGCCCCTCGAGCACGGTAGGGAGGCGCCACGCCGAACCGCAATAGGGACCGGCTACTCGGTCGTCCCGTGGAGCCCGCGGTAGAGGACCGCGGCGATCGCCCCGCCGACCAGCGGCGCGACGACGAAGAGCCAGACCTGGTGCATCGCGGTGCCGCCGAGGAAGACCGCCGGGCCGAGCGAGCGCGCCGGGTTGACCGACGTGCCGGTGACCGCGATCCCGAAGAGGTGGACGACCGTCAAGGTGAGGCCGATCATCAGCCCGGCCACGCCAACCGGCGCGGCCCGGCCGGTCACGCTCAGGATCACGAAGACGAAGACCGCGGTGAGGATCGCCTCGGCGAGGAACGCGCCGCCGGCCGAGACGTGGATCATCGACGCCGAGCCGTAGCCGTCGGCGCCCAGGCCGACGGCCTTGCTCCACAGCGGGCTCGAGCGCAACGTCAGGTCGAGGACCCCTGCGCCGGCGACGCCCCCGGCGAACTGGGCGACCCAGTAGCCCACGGCGTCGCTCCACGGGAGGCGACGGCCCAGCGCCGCGCCGAGCGTCACCGCCGGGTTGACGTGGCAGCCCGAGACCGGGCCGATCGAGTACGCGAGCCCGGCCAGGACGAGGCCGAAGGCGAGGGCGGTGGCCACGATCCCCGCCCCGGTCCCGAACGAGCTGTGCCAGCTGCCCAGGGTGAGGACGGCCGCCCCGCAGCCGACGTACACCAGGATCGCGGTGCCGACGAACTCGGCCCCCAGCTTGCGCACCATCGCCACACCCCCGCTCGGGCCGCCAGGCCCCGCGGCCAGCCTACGAAGGGCCACGGCGCCGGGCCGGGACCGCCGCCGCGTCGGGCCCGGGACGCCGGCGCGCCGCGCCTTATCGTGTGGTCGAGCCCAGCCCGGAGGTGCCCGTGGAGTTCAGCGCCGTCGCCATCGAGAAGCCCGAGGACGTCAACGTCATCTTCGGCCAGTCCCACTTCGTCAAGACCGTCGAGGACCTGCACGAGGCGTTGGCGCTCGCCGGGGGCCCGCTCAAGTTCGGGATCGCCTTCAGCGAGGCCTCGGGGCCGCGCCTGGTGCGAAGGTCGGGCAACGACGCCGAGCTCGTCGACCTCGCGGTGCGCAACGCGCTGGCCGTCGGCTGCGGCCACTCCTTCCTCATCGCGCTGCGCGACGGGTTCCCGGTGAGCGTCCTCAAGGCCGTCCAGCAGGTGCCCGAGGTCTGCGGAATCTTCTGCGCCACCGCGAACCCGCTCACCGTGCTGGTCGCCGAGACCGAGGCCGGCCGGGCCGTCGTCGGCGTCGTCGACGGAGGGCCGCCGCTCGGCGTCGAGGGCCCCGACGACGAGGCCGCGCGCAAGCAGCTCCTGCGCGCCTTCGGCTACAAGCTCTAGCCGGGGCCATCCACGCCGCCGCGCCGCCCCTTTCGTACGATGGGCGCAGCGGCGAGGTGTCGGCGCGGGCCGTGGCGGCGCCGCCCGTCCCGACCGTTGCGGGACGTCACAGCACGGGGGTGATGGCGATGCTCATCAACGAGATCGGGGTCCGGGACGAGAGCGAGGTCGTCGAGCTCGACCGCTACCGCGAGGCGTCAGACCCCAAGTCGCGCGAGTCGATGACGACGATCCTCTCTGGCGCCCTGGCCCCCGAGGCCGCGCCGGCCGAGCCGGTCGACGCCCCGGTGGTCGAGCTCAGCGCGCCCGCTCCGGCGCCCGAGCAGGCGCCGGCCGGCGACGTCGGGCACGCCGCCTAGGCGCTCGCCGAGACGGGGCCGTCCGGGGCCCCGACCGCCGCGGACTGCTCCCGGTACGCCGCGAGCGATCGCTCCTTGACGCTGCCGTACCCGCGCACGCCCGCCACCGCGCCCGCCTCGGCGACGGCCGCCGCGTGGTTCTGCTCGGTCAGCCCCGCGCACATCTCAGCGACCCGGGCGAGGTAGTCGTCCCTCAGCTGGCGCTCGGCGCGGCGATGCGCGCCGAGCCCGAACGGGTCGAGCGGGGTCCCGCGCAGGCGGCGCGCCGCGCGCAGGATCCGGAACATCGTCGTCGCCCCGCGCGTGATCCGGATCTTGCGCTTCATGCCCAGGGCCGCGAGGACCGGCGGGGTCAGGTGGTACGTCACGCGCGCGCCTCGCCCGAACTCCTCCTCGATCGCCGACCGGGCTGCGGGGTCCAGGTGGAGCCGCGCGACCTCGTACTCGTCCTTGTAGGCCATGACCCGGAAGGCCTCGCGCGCGACCGCGCGCGACAGGGGGCCGTCGGGGGCGCCGACCCGGCTCTCCGCGACCCGCACGGCGGCCACGAGGGCGGCGTACCGGGCGGCGTAGGCCGCGCTCTGGAACTGCGTGAGGCGCGTGACCCGAGCGCTGACGAACGCGTCGAGGTCCGCGTCCGCGTCGGCGCCGGGCTCGGCCCCGCCGGCGCCGGCGCCGTCCGCCGGGACGCCGAGCCGCCGGCCGGACTCGAAGGCGAGCCGGTTGTCCGCGACCTCGACGCCGTTGAGCTCGATGGCCCGGTGGACCGCGTCGGCGGACAGCGGCAGCAGGCCCCGCTGGAACGCGACCCCGAGGAGCAGCACGTTGGCGAAGCGGTCGGACCCCAGCCGCTCGGTCGCCAGGGAGCGCGCGTCGAGCCACGCGTTCTCTCCGCGTCGGCTGCGCGCGTCGACGCGCTCGCGCAGCGCCGCCAGCGGCGGCGCCGCGACGTCGATCTCGGCGACCTCTCGGCCGGTCGGGGTGGTCGACGTCGACACGACCGCGAACGTGCGGCCCGCGGCCGCCGGGGAGAGGACCCGCTCGTCGGCGGCCACCAGCGGGTCGAAGCCGAGGTAGAGGTCGCACCGGCCCTCGCCCAGGCGGTGCGTCCCGTCAGCGGGCGCCGTCGAGACGCGCAGGTCCGACACCACGGTCCCGCCCTTCTGGGCGATCCCGGTCTGGTCGAGGCTGCGCACGTGGCGCCCGTCGAGGTGCGCCGCCATCGCGACGACCTGCGCCACGGTCAGGACGCCCGTCCCCCCGATCCCGCTGAGTCGCAGCGTGAAGTCGTCGGCGTCCACGCGCGCCGTGGGGTCAGGCAGCGCTCCGTCGTCGCCGGCTCGCGCGCGGGACTTGGGTTGCGGGGCCCCCACGCGCACCGTCATCAGCGCCGGGCACTCGCCGTTCAGGCAGGAGTAGTCGAAGTTGCACGACTCCTGGTCGATCTCGACCACGCGGCCCCACGGCGTCGACACCGGTCGCACCGAGAGGCAGTTCGACTTGGCCCCGCAGTCCCCGCAGCCCTCGCACACGAGGGGGTGGACCACGACGTGGTCGCGCGGGGTCGGCGCGGTGCCGCGGTGGCGGCGCCGGCGCAGCTCGGCCGCGCACTCCTGGTCGTGGATGAGGACCGTCACCCCGGGGACGGCGGCGAGGACTCGCTGGGCCTCGACGATGCGCCGGCGGTCCCACACGTCGACGCCACGCGGCAGGCGGCCGTAGCCCCGGTGCTTGCGGCGGTCGTCGGTCGTGACGATGACGCGCGCCACGCCCTCCGCGCGAAGGCTGGCCACCAGGTCGCGCAGCTCGCGCGGGCCCATGACCGCCTGGCCGCCGGTCATCGCGACCGTCGAGTTGACGAGGATCTTGAAGGTGATGTTGACGCCCGAGGCGACCGCCGCGCGCACGGCCAGCGACCCGGAGTGGGCCAGTGTGCCGTCGCCGATGTTCTGGACGAAGTGCTCGCGCGCGACGAAGGGCGACATGCCGTTCCACATCGCCCCCTCCCCGCCCATCTGGAACCGCCCGACCACGGCGCCGACCTGGCGCGGGCCCATCTGGATGGCCAGCCCGTGGCAGCCGCTGCCCGACCCGGCGATGGCGCCGTCGGGCAGCTTCACCGAGGAGTTGTGCGGGCAGCCCGAGCAGAAGTAGGCGCCGCGCGCGACGGCGAGCGGCGCCATCGGCGCGGGGCGATCGCGCTCCATGTAGGCGGCGACGCCCGCGAGGTCGCGCCGGGCCGCCAGGCGGCGCGCCAGCACCGGGGCGATGGCGTCGGCGTCGAGCTCGCCCGTGGCGGGCACGAGCGGCCGCCCCGACTCGTCGCGCTTGCCGACCACGATCGGCGCGCCGGTGACCCCGTAGAGGGCCTCGCGCACCTGGGCCTCGAGGAAGCCGCGCTTGTCCTCGAGCACCACGACCTCGCGCAGCCCGCGCGCGAAGTCGCGCACGACCCCGTCGTCGAGCGGGAACGGCATCGAGACGCGCAGGAGCCGCAGCCCGGCCGCGTCGCGGCGCCCCTCGCTAAGTCCCAGCGCCTCCAGGGCGCTCAGCGCCGCCAGGTAGGTCGGGCCGCTGGCGACCACGCCGACGACGTCGTCGTCGGAACGCTCGGTCACCCGGTTGAGCGCGTTGAGCGCCCCGTAGGCGCGCGCGGCCTCGATTCGCGCGCCGTAGAGCGACGCCTCGAGCTCGAGCAGCGTCGCGCCCAGGAGCCGCGCGCTGACCCGGTGCTCGAAGGGCCGCCCGTCGACCAGGACCTCCGGCGCGCGCGGCGCGACCCGCCCGGCTCCGACCTCGACGCTCTGGGCGGCGTCGGCGACGGTCGCGGACAGGCGCACCCCGACCCAGAGCCCGGAGGCGCGCGACATCGCGTAGCCGTGGAGGCCCAGGTCGAGGACCCCCTGGGGGTCGGCCGGGCTGAGGATCGGCATCCCCAGCGAGTAGAGCGTCGGCTCTGACGTCGACGGAACGCTCGACGACTGGGCCCGCGGGTCGTCGCCGACGCAGACCAGCACGCCGCCGGTGCGCCCCGCGCCCATCAGGTTGCCGTGGCGCAGCGCGTCGGACCCGCGGTCCAGGCCCGGCGCCTTGCCGTACCACATCGCGAAGACGCCGTCGTTGAGGTGGTCGGGCTGGAGCATCGCGAGCTGGCTGCCGGCGACCGCGGTGGCGGCCAGCTCCTCGTTGAGGCCGGGGCGGTGCACGACGCCGAGTCCGCCGAGCAGGGCGAGGCGGCGGGCCAGCTCGAGGTCGAGCCCGGCGAGGGGCGACCCGGGGTAGCCCGTGACGAATCCCCCGGTGGCCAGCCCGGCGCGCCGGTCGGCGCGCGCCTGGTCGAGCAGGAGCCGCACGAGCGCCTGGACGCCGGTGAGCAGGACCGTGCCGTCGCCGACCAGGTAGCGGTCGAGGAGGTCGGCGGTGGCGAGCGAGGAGCCACTACCCATGGGAGGAAGCCTACGTCCGTCGCCCGCGCCGGTCGGGGGGCCGTTTGGCCCGTGTTGCGCGCGGGCTGGGCCGCCCGGGGTCGAAAGTCCCGTCACAGGATTCTCACAGCCCGCTCTCCACCCCCTCGAACATCGCGCTGGTTCACTGAGGTATCCGTGGCCGCCGGTGAAGATCGCCGCCGGGGCGGGTGGAGGGGAATGACCATGAGCCGCGACTTCCTGGACCTGCCGATCCGAACCGTGAGGCCCCGCGACACCGGGGTCACCATGGTGATCGACCGCGGGCTGCCGCTTCGCCACTTCGTCGACGTCATCGAGAGCGCCGGCGAGTACATCGACTTCGTCAAGTTCGGCTGGGGGACGTCGGTCGTCGCCAAGGACACCGCGCGCAAGATCGACGTCCTGCGCGGCGAGGGCGTCGGCTTCTACTTCGGCGGGACCCTCTTCGAGAAGTACCTCCTGCAGGACCGGTTCGACGACTTCCGCCTCATGTGCCTCCTCTACGAATGCGACCACGTCGAGGTCTCCAACGGCACCATCGACCTGAGCGACGAGGCCAAGGCCGACTACGTCGCCCGGCTGTCCGAGGACTTCCGGGTGGTCTCCGAGGTGGGTCTCAAGGACTCGCGCCGGTCCGAGGCGATGCCGCCGTCGGTCTGGATCCGCGCGATCAACGACGACCTCGCCGCCGGGGCGCGCCTGGTCACGCTCGAGACCCGAGAGGGCGGGCGCTCGGGGATCTGCCGGCCCGACGGCGAGCTGCGATACGGCCTGGTCGAGGAGATCATCACCAGTGGCGTCGACGTCGACCGGCTCCTGTTCGAGGCGCCCACGGCGACCCTCCAGGGCTACCTCGTCACGCGCCTGGGCCCGAACGTCAACCTCGGCAACATCGCGAGCGACGACGTCGTGAGCCTCGAGACCATTCGCCTGGGCCTGCGCAGTGAGACGCTGAGCGCCTTCGAGGCCATCCCCGCGCGCGCGTCCGCCGGCCAGGACTAATCCCGCGCCCCGCCCGGCCCGGTGGCGGCCGGGCCGGGCGGCTGCTCCCTAAGGTGGTCGCCATGGGCCGTGCCCGCCCGCTCGTCACGGCCGCGCTCCTCGGCGCGCTCGCCCTCGCCCTGGGGAGCGGGCCGGTCCAGGCGTCGTCGACCACCACGACCACCGTCGCGACGTCGACCACGTCGACGGCGCCCTCGTCGACCACCACGTCGACCTCGACCACGACGACCACGCTGCCCCCGCCGACCGGCCCGTTCGGCGTCGGCGTCGCGACGTGCACGTTCGTCGACCGTTCCCGACCGCTGCCCGACTACGCGACGAAGCCGCCGGGGGTGCGCGCCCGCCAGCGCGTCCTCGTCACCGAGATCCGGTACCCGACGTCCCAGCGCACGCCCAACGCCGCCGGCAAGCGAGGCGCGCGGCCGCGGTCTCGCGCCGGCGGGTACCCGCTCGTCGTCTTCGCCCACGGCTACGACGTCACCCCCGACACCTACGAGCGCCTCCTCGACGCCTGGGTGAGGAGCGGCTTCGTCGTGGCCGCGCCGGTCTTCCCCGACGAGAGCCCGGTGGCGATCGACAGCCAGCCCGGCGTCGACACCGAGTGGGACCTGCCCAACGAGCCGGCCGACCTCGCCTTCGTGATCCGCCAGGTGGTCGGCGACTCGGCGTCGCGCTCGGGGGCCTGCGCGGTCCTGCGCGGCCTGGTCGACCCCAGCGCGGTCGCGCTGGCCGGCCACTCCGACGGCGCCGACGTCGTCTCGGCGCTCGCTGCCTCGAGGGGCCGCGACCCCCAGAGCATCACCTACGCGAGCCTGCGCGCGGGCCTCAACATCCGCGCGGCCATCGTCATGGAGGGCGGCGAGCTCTCCCCCGGCCCCTACGCGCCGAGCCGCGCCGACCCGTCGATGATGGTCGTCCAGTCGGCCACCGACACGTGCAACGCCCCGTGGAACTCGACCCACCTCTACGCCGCGCTGGCCGGGCCCGACAAGTGGTTCCTCGAGCTCCTGCACGCCCATCACCTGCCGCCCTACGACGCGGCCGACCCGACGGCGTTCAGGTCCGTGGCCGCGGTGACCTCGGCCTACCTGCGCCTCGAGCTCTACGGCGACGGCTCGGTCGCGAGCCTGAGCGAGGTGGGCCGCGCCGCGCCCGCCGTCGCGAGGATCTTCCACGCCGGGCCCGGGCCGTCGATCCCGCCGGTGCCCGGCCCCATCTACTGCAGCTTCAACTAGCCGGCCACCGCCCGACCCCCCGACCCGTCCGACTGACGCTCTCGGTTCAGTCGACGCCGAGCGCTCGGCGCATCGGCGGGCCGAGCTCGCGCGCGGCCGACGCGTCGCTCGACCACACGTCGCCGTGCCCGGCGCGCCACAGGTCACTCCACGGCTGGGTGCCAGCGAGGTGTCCGTCGCGCAGGACCTGGTACATCGCGTCGATCCGCCGGGAAACGGTGTCGACAAGCTCGCGGCGCCCCTCGTGGTCGAGCCCGTAGCCGTCGACCAGCGCCGACAGCCGGGCCATGCGGTCAGCGAGCTCCCGTTCGGCGTCGCGGCGGATCGGGACGAACCCGTGCGCGGCGTAGGCGAGGTCCTCGAGGCGCGACCCCGGGCCGGCCCCGTCGAAGTCGATCCAGGTCATCGCTCCGGCCCCGCGGACCAGGTTCCACGGCGCGGGGTCGTGGTGCACGACCTGGTCCCGGCGCCCAGTGGGGACCGAGACGGCCCAGTCCCTCGCCAGCGCGTCGGGGAGGCTCCCCATCGCGTCGTGGAGCTCGGCGAGGATCCGCCCCACTTCGCGAACCTCGCTCGTCGAGAGGTCGTCGGGGTCGGGGCTCGCCGTTCCCGGCGCGTATCGCAGGACCTGGCGTCCCTGGTCGTCGACTCCGAGGAACCGGGGCGAGTGTTCGAACCCGACGCGCTCCAGGTGCACCAGCAGCGCCTCGACCGACGCCGCGGCGGCTCTCCGGGCGCGCCGCACGGTGTCGCCCACCCGAACGACCGGCCCCGAGACGTTCCCGCCGGGGAGCCGCTCCTCGTCATCCGCCACGGACGTCGACGCTACGACCGCGCCGGCCCTCTGGCGGACCGGCCTAGCGCCGCTGCTGGACGCGCAGGAGGTTGCCGGCCGGGTCGCGCAGCGCGAAGTCGCGCACGCCCCACGGCTGCTCGGTCGGCTCCTGGACGATCTCGGCGCCGGCCGCGCGCACGGCCTCGAAGGCCGCGTCGAGGTCGGCGCTGGCCAGCAGCAGCATCGCGTAGGTGCCCTTGGCCATCATCTCGGCGACCGTCGCGCGCTCGGCCTCGGTGATCCCGGGGTCGACGGCCGGCGGGTGCAGGACGATCGACGTGTCGGGCTGGCCGGGCGGGCCCACGGTGATCCAGCGCATCGGGCCGCCGCCGACGTCCAGGCGCACCTCGAAGCCCAGGGTGTCGCGGTAGAAGGCCAGGGAGGCCTCGGGGTCGGTGTGGGGCAGGAAGCTCGAGTGAATCGTCAGGTCCATGGCGGTCACGCTACGGGCGCGCGCGCGAGCCTCGCTTCTCCGTTCCTGACCGGTCGGGTCACCTGCTTCTCCACGCACGCCGGCGGCCCGGCCCCCGCGTGGCGCGACGCGCGCCGGTACGCGCTGGGCGACACCCCGACCAGCTCGGCGAAGCGCGTCGAGAACGTGCCGAGCGAGCCGTAGCCCACCGCGAAGCAGGCGTCGGTCACGCTGACGTCGCCGCGGCGCAGCAGGGCCATGGCGCGCTCGATGCGCCGGGTCATCAGGTACTCGTGGGGCGGCTCGCCGTAGGCGCGCCGGAACTCGCGGCTGAGGTGCCCGGACGACACGCTCGCCTCGCGCGCGAGCGACTCGAGGTCGAGCGGCCGGGCGTACTCGCGGTCGATGCGGTCGCGCACGCGGCGCAGGCGCGCGAGGTCGGCCAGGCGCTCGGCCTCGCTGCGCACGGTCACGCCCGCCATCCTCGCACGGGGCCTCCGGCCCCCGCGGCGCCAGGACCCGCGCCGCGCGGCCGGCCAGGGCGCGTCGCCCCCCGTGCCAGGGGCCACCCGCGCCCGTCACCCGGCGAGGGCGCCGGCGGCATTGTAAGAGTGTGGACGACTCCGCCGCCGGGCTCTTCGCGGCGCACGCCGCCGAGCTCACCCGGTTCGCCACCGGGCTGGTCGGCCCCTCCGACGCCGAAGACGTCGTCACCGGGGCGTTCCTTCGCTGCGTCACGTCGAGCCGGTGGGCCAAGGTGACGAACCGCCGCGCGTACCTCTACCGGGCGGTCCTCAACGAGGCGCGCGCCCTGCACCGTTCGCGCTCGCGCCGGCTGTCGCGCGAGCGCGCCCGGGCTCCACGCGAGGCCGCACCCGAGGCCGACCCGCCGGCCGACGTGACCGCCGCGCTCAACGCGCTGAGCGTGCGCCAGCGAAGCGTGATCGTCCTGACGTACTGGGCTGACCTCGACCCCGCGGCGATCGCGTCGCTGCTGGGGATCAGCGATGGATCCGTGCGCCAGCACCTGGCGCGCGCTCGCGCCCGCCTCAGAAAGGACCTCGCCGATGAACGCTGACACCTTCGACGCCCGGCTGCGCACGCTGGTGGGGGACCTGGTCGCCCGGTCCCCGTCGCCGCCGCCCCTCCCCCGGCCCGAGGCCCTCGAGCGCCGGCGCCGGCAGCACCGCCACCGCGCGGTCGCCGTCGTGGCGCTGTCGGTCGCGATCGCGTCGGGCGCGGGCGCCGCGGTCACCGACCTCCTGCGCGCCGGCCCGGTGCTGACCCGGCTCTTCATCCGCACGACCGCGACCCACGTGACGGTCCGCCTCTACGAGGTGCCGCCGCCGCCCGGCGACGCCCGGGTGGTGCAGGCCCGCTTCGACCCCGAGCGCGGCCGGCCTGGTCCAGGCGACGTACGTGAGCGCTCCGCCGGCGCGCGACGTCCTGGCCCTGTCGTCGACCGTCTTCGGCTCAGGCGAGCGCGGCGGCTTCGCCGTCATCGTGCACGTCGGGCGCGACGTGGCCAGGGTGAGCGCCCGCTTCGCGACCGGCGCGGTGGACGCGATGCGGCCCGTCGACGGCTGGGCGGTCGTCGCGGTCGCCGGGACCCGCCCCGGAGGGACGGTGACCGGGTACGACGCGGCGGGGGCCACGGTCGCCACGGCCGCGCTGCCCGCGCCGACCACGATGGGGGGCCAGTTCCCGGGCGAGTCGAGCGCGACCTTCACCCGCACGACGCGCCAGGGGGTCCTCGTCATCGGCCACACGATCACGGCCGGGCCGGGCGCGCGGCCCTGGCTCTACCCGTACCTGGCCGACGGCGCCGCCGTGCAGCTCGGCCTCGAAGGTATCCCCGCCTGCCGGCCCGCCGGGCCGACCGCGGTCGACGGCGGGGTCGCCGTGGTCGGCGTGGCCGAGGGCGAACCGATCACGGTCGTCATCGTCTACGCCGGACGAGACGTCGCGCGCGTCTCGGTCCACTACGCCAACGGGGCCTCGGACGCCATGGCCACCGTCGGCGGCGACGCGGTCCTCGCGACGCTCGGCACCATCGACCGCGCCGGCGACGTCTCCTCGATCCCGCGTGCGACGATCGACGCGTACTCCGCGACGGGCCGCCTGGTCCGCCGGCT
This sequence comes from uncultured Actinomycetota bacterium, assembly GCA_963820815.1. Taxonomy (GTDB): domain Bacteria; phylum Actinomycetota; class Acidimicrobiia; order Acidimicrobiales; family RAAP-2; genus RAAP-2. The sequence goes on from CAWGBL010000002.1 coordinate 60,737, forward strand.
CGCGCTGAACCCGAGCGCCACCCCCTACGGCGGCTGCGTCGCCTCGCCCTAGTCTGGGCCGGGACGGCGGCCTATCCGTGGCCGATGTGGAAGCGCCCGCAGCGCGGGTCGCGGCACGCGTAGGCCGTCATGGCGCGGCCCGTGCGCGCCCCCTGGGCGATGGCCGCGCGGCGCGCGTCCTCGAGCGTCGCGTAGGCGACCTTCGCCGTCCCGTCGACGTTCTCGTGGCTGCGCGGCTCGCGGTAGATCGAGCGGCCCTCGAGCCGCGGGCGCTGGCCGGCCCGGCCAGCCGCGCCCAGGACCGCGACGACCACCGCGACGGCGACGGCGAGGACGACCAGGACGGCGGTCACCGGCCCAGAGTACGGGGGCCGCGGCGCGCCGCGAGTCGAGGCGGCGTCCGGATTCGAACCGGAGTACGGGGCTTTGCAGGCCCCTGCCTAACCACTCGGCCACGCCGCCCGTGGCGGCCCAGCCTACTGGCGCCCCTCGGACCCCCGGTGCCGGATGAACAGGTGCCAGGCGAGGTAGCCGAGCGCGAAGAGGATGACGACCTCGACGATGAAATGCACGATCGAGAAGACCGCGGCGAGCGCGGTGAGCACGATGAGCACGCACACGACCCCCGCGAGCACGAGCAACGCGGTCTTCAGCATCTGGGCCTCACGGCCCGAGCCTACGGTGCCGGGACACGCCCTCGACGACGGTAGCCTGCGCTCGTGAGGGTCCCGCGCAGCGCCTTGGCCCCGGTCGTGCTCGCGGCGGCGCTCGTGGCCGCGGCCGTGCCCGCCGGCGCGACATCGGCGACCCGCCTGGTCGTCACGTCGCGCACCGCCGCGGTCGTCACGACCGCGATGCCGCTGGTGCGCCTGCACCTCTCGGCCCGCGTCGTCGCGTCGCGGCTGCCGGCGCTGCGCGTGCGCCCGGCGCTCGCGACGAAGTGGCGCCAGACGGGCGCGCGCGACGTCGAGGCCGTCGTGACCGGCCGGATCTCGCCCAACACCCGCTACGTGATCGCGGTGCCCATCGCGCTGACGTGCGCGCGCGCCTGCGCGGTCACCTCGTCGCGACCGCACACCGCGACGGCCGTGGCCGACCCGCTGCTCGACGAGGAGCTGCTCGCCGGGCTCGGCTACCTGCCGCTCACCTTCACCCCCACCTACCCGGCCGCCCCGGGCCAGTCGGTGCCCGGCACCTTCGCCTGGTCCTACCCGTCGCTGCCGACGACCCTGACGTCGCTCTGGCGCGCCGGCGCGCCCAACGTGCTTCTCACCGGGGCGCTGATGGCCTTCCAGGAGCCAGCACCACCTCGCGACGACCGGCGTCGAGGACGCGGTGACGCGCGCCGCGCTCGAGGCCGCGGCCGCGAGCGGCACGCGCGACCCCGCGCCCTACGACTACGTCGACGTCACCATGGCGCTCGCCCGAGACGCTCACCCTCTACGTGAACGTGGCCGATCTTCCACACGCTCGTCAACACCGGGATCTGCGTCGCGCCGACCGACGCTCGGGACCTACCCGGTCTACCTGCGCTTCGTCACGACGACGATGACCGGGACCAACCCCGACGGCTCGCACTACGCCGACCCGGGCATCCCTGGGTCAGCTACTTCAACGGCGGCGACGCGCTCCACGGCTTCATCCGCGGCTACCTACGGCTGGCCCCAGAGCCTCGGCTGCGTCGAGATGCCGCTACGCGCACGCCCAGGCGGTCTTCCCCTACACGCCGATCGGCACGCTCGTCACCGTCCGCTGGCCTAGCGGCGCCTCGGGCGCCGAACGGGCGCGCCCGCGCGGTCCCCACGCGTCCTCGCGCCGTCGCGGCTCGACGCGATCCCGTCCTCGCGAGCTCGCGGCCGTCGCGACCGCGTCGCGCCCGTGGCGCCGGCGGAGCCTCGTCGACGGCGTCGCGCAGCGCGTCGAGGTCGCCCTGGGCCGCAGGCTCGCCGCGAGCGCGCGCTCGCGCGGGTCGATGGCGTCGGCGAGCTCGAAGGCGAGCTGCACCGCGGCCCTGCGCGCCCTTGAGCGACGAGCACGACACGCCGCAGCAGCCGCACCCGCCGCGGCCAGGTGCGACGTCGTCGAGCAGGGCGACGGCGACCTCGCCGATCGCCTCGTCGTCGTCGACGCCGAAGTCCAGGGTGTGGCTCCGCGTGACCTGGGAGAAGTCGTCGTAGCTGACCTTGAGCGTCACGACCGCGCGCGACCAGCGTCGTGGTCGCGCAGGGCCCGCGCGACGACCGGGCGCGCTCTCGCGCGCGCGCGTGGCGCTCGGCTCGGCCGTGCGAGGCACGAGACCGCGAAGGTCTCCTCGTGGCCGATCGACTTGGTCACTCGGGCCGGCTCGACCTCGCGGCGGTCCTCGCCGACGGCGTAGGCCGAGAGCGTGGCGGCCAGCGCCGGGCCGACGTGCCGCGGCCAGCGTCGCCTCGTCGACGCGGCGCAGGTCGCGCACGTGGGTGAGCCCGAGGCGCCCCAGTTTGGCCGCGGTCGCCGGCCCGACCCCCCAGAGGTCGCGGACGTCGAGCTCGTCGAGCCAGCGCGCCTCGTCTCGGGCGACACCCAGACCACGCCCGGCCCCTCGACCAGCCGGCCGTCCTCGACGCGCGGCTTGGCCTCGCGCGACGCGAGCTTGGCGAACAGCTTGTTGCGCGCGAGGCCGACCCGCAGCGCAGCGAGAGCTCCTCGCGGATGCGCGCGCGCAGCGCGTGCGCCGCGGCCACCGGCGCCACGAGCAGGCGCCGCAGGCCGCGCAGGTCCGCGAAGGCCTCGTCGAGGCCGAGCGGCTCGAAGTCCGGGGTGAGGTCGGCGACGAGGTCGTGGAAGCGTCCCGAGTACTCCTCGTAGCGGTCGAAGCGGCCCGGCAGGATGATCAGGTCCGGGCAGAGCCGGCGTCGCCTCGACGCTCGGCATCGCCGAGCGCACGCCGTAGCGGCGGGCCTCGTAGGAGGCGCTCGCCACCACGCCGCGCGCGCCGTCGCCGCCGACGATGACCGGCTTGCCGGCCAGCGTCGGGTCGTCGAGCACCTCGACCGAGGCGAAGAACGCGTCGAGGTCGACGTGCAGGATCCGGCGCCTGCGTCGAGCCGTCGGCGTCAGCCGTCGAGGCGACGTGGCGGAAGGCCTCGCCGTAGGCGACGCCGACCACGCGGCCGGCGCGCTCGGCGCGCTCGGTGACCGGCGGCGCACCTGCGCCTCGTCGCCGCCGAGCTGGGAGCGGTGCGACAGCACCGCCGCGACCTTGGCGTCGATCGCGCCGTCGACGTCGACCACGACGTCGGCCTCGAGGGTGCCGCGAGAGCAGCAGGTGCGACACCTGGTGGGGCGGGCCGGCCTCCGGGAAGTAGTGCGGCATCGCAGCGGCCGGCGCGACGGCGTCGAGCACCGCCCAGCCGGTCTCGCGGTGGTCGCGGTGGTTGACGTAGACGCCGTCGAAGAAGACGGCCGTCGGGTCCGGCGCGACGACCACCTCGGGGGCGAGCCGCGGACGCGCGCGACGAGCGCCGCGCGCGGCCCGCGTCGTTGACCACGTCGCCGTCGGGGATGCCCAGGCTGCTCGGCGCTCCTGCGCGCCCAGCAGCGCGGCCGCGGCTCGCGGAGCTCGCGCGCGCGCCGCTCGGCCAGCGCGGACGCGTCCACGGGCCGGTGCGACCCCTTGGCGCCGTCGCACACGACGAGCAGGTCGACCCGCGCGCCCGCGCTCGCCCACGAGCGCGAGGAGTCCCGCCGCACGCCACGTCGGCGTCGTCGGGGTGCGCGTAGATCGCGAGCGCGCTCGACGGCGCGAGGTCGCAGGACGCCGGCCACGCTAGCCGCGCAGCTTGGGCGCGGTCGTCTTGATCAGCATGCCGACCTCGCGCTCGAAGTCCTCGGGCCCTCGAAGCCCTTGTAGACCGACGCGAAGCGCACGTAGCCCACCTCGTCGACCTCGCGCAGCCGCTCGAGGACCGCGACCGGCCGATCTCCTCGCTCGAGGTCACGTCGTCGGGCAGCAGGCGCATCGACTCTTCGACCGCGTCGCACAGCTCCTCGAGCTGCCTCGTCGGGCACCGGCCGGTTCTTGCAGGCCGCGGCCAGGCCCCGACCAGGATCTTCGCCCGGTCGAACGGCTCGCGCTCGCCCGAGCGCTTGACCACGACCAGCGCGGACCTCCTCGATGCGCTCGAAGGTCGTGTAGCGCTGGCGGCAGCGACGCACTCGCGGCGGCGCCGGATGGCGATCCCGTCCTCGGCCAGGCGCGAGTCCACGACGCGGTCGTCGTCGCTCGAACAGAACGGGCACCGCATCCCGTCACAGTACACCGGGCCCCTTACGGGATCAGCACGTGCTCGCCCGGCACGACCGTCGTCGACCCGAGCTCGCGAGCCAGCGCGCTTCGCGCGGCGCGCGGGTCGATCGGGTTCACCGCGGCGGCGATCGAGGCCAGGGTGTCGCCGGCCTGGACGACGTAGACGCTGCCCGAGGCCAGCGCGGTCCCGGTCGCCAGGTCGGTCGGCAGGCCGCTGCCCGTGGTGCCGCCGAGCGCGTGGCCCGGCCAGGCCAGGACGGTGATCCCCAGGGCGACGGCGGCGACGGCCAGCGCCCGGGCCCGGTGGGCCTTGGCGGCGGCGCGGCGCGCGCGGCGCTGCTCGAGCGTCGGCCCGATGCGCGGAGTCAGCCCGGCCGGTCCCACCAGGCGCAGGACGGGCCGCTCGGGCCGCGCCACCAGTTCCCAGGTCTCGAGTGCCGCCATGCCGACTCCTAGCGCTATACGAACACCTGTTCGCAGTGTAGTACGAACGGGTGTTCGTGTCCAGGGTCAACCTACGGAGGGTCTGTCACAGCGCCGAGGGCCCGGCCCAGGCGGCCGAACCGGCCCGGGTCGCCGGTCAGCGCCCCGGACCGCAGGGCCGGGCCGATCTCGTCGAGGCCCCGGGCCAGGCGGACCCCGTGGGCCCGGACCAGCCCGGCGCAGGCCCGGGCCAGCCCCGGGTCGGGGTGGTCGTGGCTGTCGGTGACCTGGCCGTCGGTCACCCAGACGACCGGCTCGCGGCCGCGACGGCGCGACAGCGCGAACTCGAGCGCCGGGCCGTCGACGCCGTTGCCCACGTTGCCGCCCGGCCAGGCGCGCGCGACGGCGCCGCGGTCGGCCAGGACCCAGCAGTTCGGCGTCGCCCCGAGGTCGCCGGGCCGGTGGCTGTAGCCCACGACGAACGCGTCGGGCGCGCACGCCAGCAGCGCCTCGAGGTCGCCCGCCGCCAGGTCCATCGACCCCGACTGGTCGATGACGACGACCCCGCCGCCCGCGCGCGCCGCGCCGGCGAAGGCGCGGCGCCGCGGGTCGGTGAGGAGGCGCCCGGGGTAGCGCAGGTGGGCGCCGGTGGTCGCCGCGCGCCGCGTCCGGCGCAGGCGCGCCGCCGGGCCCGGCGCGAGTTCGGTCTCGGCCAGCGCGAGCGGCGCGAACTGCCCCGTCGCCGGCCGCCGCCCGCCGGCCGAGAGCCCGCGCGCGAACGCCGCGAGCTCGGCGCGCCCGCGCGGCACGCGCGCGGCCATCGCGGCCGTGGCGACGCGCGCGAGCGTCACGGTGTGCCGGTACCCGCGCGGCGCGCCGTCCTCGCCGGGCCCGGTGGAGGCGAGCCGCTCGGTCGGCGCGGCCATCACCTCGAGGGCGCGCTTGCGCACCGCGCGCAGCGCTCCCGCCCACGGCGCGCTGACCGCGCGCACCCCGGCGAGGAACGGCGCCTCCGCGCTGGTGCCCGTGACGGCGAGGAGAAAGCAGACCGCCTCGGCCCAGTCGCCCTCGCGCGCGAGCGCGCGGCCGCTGTCACGCTCGGTGCCGTCGGCGAGATGCTCGACGCCCAGGCCGAGGCGCCCGAGCAGCGTGTTGACTCGCAGCTCCTCGGCGCAGGCGAGCGCGCGCGGGTGCGCGTCGGCGACGTCGACCGGGGCGACCGGCGAGACGCGCGCGTGCAGGAGCTCGTGGGCGCGCACCGCGCGCGCCGCCGCGCCGTCGCCCAGCGGCACCACGAGCTCGCGAAGCGACGGGTCGCACCACGCGCCGCCGCGCCTCGTGGTGCCCGGGCGCACGCTCCAGCGCGCCGCGTCGGCGTCGTCGCGGGCGCTCGCGACCTCGGGGAACGCCGTCACGCCACGCGAGCGACGGCCAGCGCGTCGAGCAGGTCGCCCGCGGCCGCGCCGAAGACCAGGCCCGCCGCGCGCTCGTCGCCGTGGGCGCGCCGCAGCGCGTCGAAGGCGTAGAAGGCGCGCAGCGAGACCCGGCGGCCGGGCTCGGCCAGGGACCCCGCGGCGGCGGCCTCGCGCAGGTCGTCGCTGAGGCGCGCCAGGGCCGCGGGGTGGGGCCGGTCCACGAGCACCGCGACCGGGAACCGGTCGCGCAGCGCGGCCGGCACCCGGTCGAGGTCCTCGACGTTGGTGGTGGCGACGACGGAGAAGCCCGGGCCCGGCGAGCGCCACTCCCCCGACTCGGGGTGGCGCCAGCGTGCGGACTCGGGCGAGTCGGTGACCGCGAGCAGCGCGGCGAGCGCGTCGCCGCCGGCGCGGTCGACCTCGTCAAGGACGAGCCGCCCGCCGCGATCGCCCGTGCTCCAGGCCCGGATCGCCGGCCCGTCAAGCCATCGCCACCGCCCGGCGTCGGCCGGCATCCACGTGCCCGTCACGTCGCCGGAGGTCAGGTCCTCGGTGCAGACGAGCCGCTCAGCCGGTCCGCCGACTCGGAAGGTGAGCGCGGCAAAGGACTTGCCCGTCCCCGGCGGCCCGTAGAGGAGGAGGCGGTCGACCCCGGCCGACAGGGCGTCGTCCACGTCGCGCCAGCACGGTCCCTGCCACCGGTTCTCCATGTCGCTCCTCGACGTCGGGCCCCGCAACGGTCGGGGCTCGGTGCGCCGCGCCTCTGGGATTGAGGACGCCGAGAGCGGGCGCCGCCTACTGGACGATGACGCGGAACTGCACGAGCTTGGACGGCGGCAGGCAGGCCGGGTAGCAGTCGGGGCTCTGCACCGCGCTCACGCTGGTCGAGCCGACCCCGACCGCCCTGAAGGTGGCGTGGCCCGGCGAGCCCGAGAGCCTCATCAGGATCGTGGCGTTGGCGGCCGCCGGCGTGCTCCACGTGAACGCGGCCGCGGCGCTGAGGTTGACGACGAGCTGCTGGCCCTTGGCCAGGGTGATCGGGGCGCTCGCGTCGGCCTGGGTCACCGTCACCGACCTGGCGACCGGCGTCGGCGCCACGACCTTGACCTTGAGCCGCCAGAGCATCACGTACTGCGGGCAGGCCTGGCCCGGCGGGCAGATCGGCGCCCCGGGGCTCGTGAGCCACGCGGCCCCGAGCGAGCGGCCGCGCAGCGTGCCCGTGAGGCCGCCGGCGCTGGGGTGGCTCGAGGTCACCGCGACCACCGCGCGCGAGCTGGTCGCCAGCGGGCCCCAGCGGTAGTGACCCGAGAGGTCGACGCTCACGGTCAGCCCGCGCGGCACCGCGACCTCGCACGGCGACGTCGTCTTGATCCAGCGCACCCCGGCGCCGAGCACCACCGCGCACTTCGACGTGTTGGCCGCCGTGCCCGGCAGGGTGGTCGTCGTGGACGCCGGGGCGGCCGAGGCCGGGCCGCGCGTGGCGGCCGACGCGGCCGGACAGGCCGCGAGCACGATCGCCGCGACGACCGGGGCCAGGCGGAACGCTCGTCCCACGACGCCAGTCTCGCACCCCCCGGGCGCGGCGTGACCGTCGCCTAGGACCCGGTCGCCGCCTCGCCCAGGTAGACCTCGCGGACCCGCTGGTCGGTGAGCAGCTTGGCCGCGGTGTCGGTGAAGACGATCCGGCCGTTCTCCATGACGTAGCCGCGGTCGGCCAGGCGCAGGGCCTGCGCGGCGTTCTGCTCGACCAGGAAGACGGTCGTGCCCTCGGCGCGGATCTCGCCGATGATCCGAAAGATCGTCTCGACGATCATCGGCGCGAGCCCCATCGACGGCTCGTCCAGGAGCAGGAGCCGCGGCCGGGCCATGAGGGCGCGCGCGATGGCCAGCATCTGCTGCTCGCCGCCCGAGAGGTTGGCGCCGATGAGCTTGCGGCGGTCCCGGAGGATGGGGAACGTCTCGTACATCTTCTCGAGGTCGTCGCTGTAGGAGCCCTTGCGCCCGAAGGCCCCCATCTCGAGGTTCTCCTCGACCGACATCTGCGGGAAGATCCGCCGGCCCTCGGGCACGTGGCTGATGCCCAGCGCCGTCATGTCGTGGGCCCTGGTGTGCGTGACGTCCGCGCCGTCGAAGGTGACGGTGCCGCTGGCCGGGGCGTGCAGCCCCGAGAGCATGCGCAGGGTCGTGGACTTGCCGGCGCCGTTGGCGCCGAGCAGCGTGACGATCTCGCCCTGCTCGACGTTGAACGTGATCCCGTGCAGCGCGGTGATCGCGCCGTAGCGCACGACGGCGTCGGAGACCTCGAGCATCAGGCGCTCTCCTTGTCCTCGGCCGAGGTGCCCAGATAGGCCTCGATGACCAGCGGGTTGGCCCGGATCTCGGCCGGGGTTCCGTCGGCGATGCGCGACCCGAAGTTGAGCACGTAGATGCGCTCGGCCAGGCTCATGACGAGCTTCATGTCGTGCTCGATGAGCAGGATCGCGACGCCCATCTCGTCGCGGACCCGGCGGATCAGGTCGGCCAGCTGGATCTTCTCGGCCGGGTTGGTCCCGGCCGCCGGCTCGTCGAGCAGCAGCACGCTCGGGTCGGTCGCCAGGCCGCGCGCGATCTCCAGGCGGCGACGGTCGCCGTAGGAGAGCGAGGCCGCCAGCACGTTCCCCTTCTCGCGCAGCCCGACGAAGTCGAGCAGCCTGACGGTCGCCTCATCGCTCTGCCTCTCGCCGCGCCGCGTCGCCGGCCCGCGCAGCATCGCGCCGACCACCCCGATCCCGCGGTGGCTCTCGGCGCCGATCTTGACGTTCTCGAAGGTGGTGAGCGCCGAGAACATCCGCGACGCCTGGAAGGTGCGCGCGATGCCCGCCCCGGCGACCCGGTGGGCCTTCTTGCCGATGATCGAGATCGGGTGGCCGTCGCGGCCCCAGAAGGTGATCTCGCCCTCCTGGGGGGTGTAGACGCCGGTGAGCGAGTTGAACAGCGAGGTCTTGCCGGCGCCGTTGGGGCCGATGACCGCCAGGATCTCGCCGGCCTTCATCTGCAGCGAGACGTCGTTGAGGCTGACCACGCCACCGAAGCGCAGGGTCACGTCCGCCACGTCGAAGATGAGGTCGCTCACTGCGGGGTCTCCTCGAGGACCTCGTTGAGCGCGCCCTCTCCCTGGTTCTCGAACAGGCTGATCTCGCGCTGGCGGCGCCTCGACGGCAGGAGCCCGACCGGACGGAAGATCATCATCACGATGAGCAGCGCGCCGATGTAGATGAAGAGGTCCGACGACTGGTACCACGCCGGCGCGGTGTGCAGCAGGTACGCCGCGGCGGTCTGGATGACGATCGCCCCGAGCACGGCCCCGGGGATCGAGCCCATCCCGCCGAAGATCACGAGCACCAGGATGTTGATCGAGAGCAGGAGGGTGAAGGGCGTGGGCAGGATGACGTTGGACTGGCTGGCCGTGATCATCCCGGCGAAGCCGGCGGTCGACGCGCCGATGGCGAAGGCCATGACCTTGTACTTGAGCGGGTTGATCCCCAGGCTCTCGGCGGCGACCTCGTCCTCGCGGATCGCGGTCCAGGCGCGGCCGACCCGGCTGTGCTCGAGCAGGCTGAACGCGATGAGGAAGAGGACCACGAACGTGATGGTGAGGTAGTAGTACGGCACCGGCGCGAGCCCCCACCGGTAGTGGACGAAGCCGAGGTTGAGGCTCGGGTGCGGGATCGGGTTCGACCCGAGCGACCCGCCGGTGATCCCGTAGAGGTTGTTGGCGAAGATGAGGATGATCTCGCCGAAGCCGAGCGTCACGATGGCCAGGTAGTCGCCGCGCAGGCGCAAGGTCGGCAGGCCGAGCAGGATGCCCGAGAGCATCGCGAAGCCGATGGCGACCGGGATGGCCCAGAACGGGTCGAAGTGGATGTGGAACGGCGAGGGCGTCGGCAGCGACCCGGTCATCCACGCGGTCGCGTACGCGCCGATGGCGTAGAAGGCGACGTAGCCCAGGTCGAGCAGCCCGGCGAACCCGACGACGACGTTGAGACCGGTCGCCAGCAGGACGTAGATGGCGATCTGCTCGACCATCGCGGCCTGCCAGAACGGGTCGGTGATGATGTGGGGCAGGAAGAGCGCCAGCACGAGCAGCGCGAGCATCGCCCCGCGGCGCACGGGGGCGCGGGTCAGCGCCCGTCGCGGCGCGGCGAGCGCCGCGCGCGCGCCCTTTCGCACAACGTCGCGCTGGGTGAGCCACGCGGTGATGAGGCCGTAGCCGATGAGCGCGACGATGAGCCAGTCCACCCACCGCGCGGCGTGGAACAGCCCGAAGAACCCGAAGGGCTCGAGGAAGGAGCCGTGGATCCCGGCCCAGGGATCGAGCGAGCTGCCCGGGGGGCCGGTCATGAGCTCGACGACCGCGGTGACGCCGAGCGTGATGAGGAGCCGCTTGACCGGCGGCCGGGCGATGAACCCCCGGATCACGCCGCCCGCCCCAGGCGCTCGCCGAGGATCCCGGTCGGCCGGAACATGAGGACGAGGACGAGGATCGCGAAGGCGACGACGTCGATGTAGGCCGCCTGGACGAAGACGACCGCGAGGCTCTCGACGATCCCCAGCAGCAGCCCGCCGAGCATCGCGCCGCGCAGGTTGCCGATGCCCCCGAGGACGGCCGCGGTGAAGGCCTTGAGCGCGGGCACGAAGCCCATCGTGTAGACGACGCCGGTCCCCATGGCGAAGAGGAAGCCGGCCGCGCCACCGAGCGCGCCGCCGACCACGAAGGTCATGGCGATCGTGCGGTCGATGTTGACGCCCATCAGCGACGCGGTCTCGGCGTCCTGGGCGACCGCGCGGATCGAACGGCCGAGCTTGGTCGTCTGGACGACGCGGTCGAGCGCGAAGAGCATGATCGCGGACGCGACGAAGATGATGATGTAGTACATCTGGACGTTGGCGCCGAAGATGTGGAACACCGTGTGGTTCACGTACGGCTGGGGCAGCGAGATCGAGTAGCGCCCGAACTCCTTGCCGTACATGTTGAACAGGAAGTACGACGCGCCGATGGCGCTGATCAGGTAGGCCAGTTTTGGCGCGTTGCGCCGGCGCAGCGGGCGGTAGGCGACGCGCTCGAGCACGGTCGCCACGCAGGCGCCGGTCGTGCCGCCGACGACCACGCCCAGGACGATGAGTCCGACCGACGCGATCCCCGTCGGCGCCGAGGTGCCCATGATGGCCTTGAGGATGAAGTAGCCGGCGAACCCGCCTGAGGTGAAGACCTCGGAGTGGGCGAAGTTGATGAGGCGCAGCACGCCGTAGACGAGCGTGTAGCCGACGGCGATCATCCCGTAGACGAAGCCGCTGGCCACCCCGCCGACGAAGAGCGACCAGAACTCGAGCTTGAGCGTGTCGAAGTGGGCCGTCAGGTAATGCCAGAACGAGCTCACCCCACCCCCCTCTACTGGTGCGAGAGCGTACTAAAAAGCCGGACGCCGGGGGCGAGGCCCCCGGCGTCCGGCCGGTGAAACTGGATGGCTGTTACTCGAGGCCGAGCTGAACGATCTTGCCGTTCTCGACCTTGTTGACGAAGATGGCCGAGCCCGCGATGTTGCCGTCGGACTGGAACTTCACCGTCTTGGTCATGCCCTTGTAGCTGATCTTGTGAAGCTCACCGACGATGTTCGCGCGGGTGATCTTCTTGTGGTGCTTCGACAGGTACTGCATGGACGCGATGATCGCGTTCGTCGCGTCGAAGGACTCGGGCGCGTAGGTCGCGTTGGCCGCACTGAAGTGGCTGAGCGCCTGGTACGCCGCGTTGAACTTCGAGTTGGTCGAGCTCGCGCAGGCGCAGGTCAGCAGCACGTTGTTCGCGGCCGAGGCCGGGGTCGTGCCCTGGATCAGCGCCGGGGACAGCGAGCCGTCACCCGACATGACCGTGCCGGAGTAGCCGGCCGAGGCCAGCGCGCCCAGGAACAGGCCGAGGTCGCAGTAGTACCCGCCGTAGAACAGCGCGGCGGCCTTGGAGGCGACGGCCTGGGTGGCGGCGGCCGAGTACTCGGTCGCCGACGCGGTGCCGTCCTGGCACTGCGCGGTCCCGGGCACCGTCACCGACGTCGCGGTCCCACCAGCGGACGAGACCTCAGTGGCCACGGCCTGGGCGAGGCCCGCGCCGTAGGCGCTGCCGTCGTTGACCACGTAGACGGTCTTGAGGCTGAGCTTCTTGACCAGGTAGTCGGCGTCAGCCGGGCCCTGGACGCCGTCGTCAGCGACGACACGGAAGAAGTTGTTCCAGCCGCTCGAGGCCAGCGACACGCGGGTGGCCGACGGGCTCACGGTCGCGATGTGCGCGGCGCTGTAGTACGGCTCAGCCGCTGCGGTGGCGCCGGAGAAGGCCGGGCCGACGATCGCGACGAGGCTCTTGTTGGCCACGGCCGACTGCGCCTGGGTCGGCGAGACGGTCGGGTCACCCTGGTCGTCGTAGGACTTCAGCGCGAGCTTGAACGGCAGCTTGCCGAACGTCTTGCCGGAGTTGGCCCACTTGATGGCCAGCTGCGTCGCGAACACCATGTTCAGACCCAGCTGCTGGTTGCCGCCCGAGAGCGGGCCCTCGTACCCGATGGTGTAGGTCGGCACCTTCGCCGCCCCCGCCTCGCCCATGCCGACCGCCGGCACCGCGAGGAGCAGGAGCGCGCTGGCACCCGCCACCGCCACTGCCTTGTTCAAACGAAGCCTCATCAGCTCGTCCTCCTCAACTTTCCCTCTTCCGCCTCAGGGGTGAACGACGTCACGTTGCCGTCACGTGGTGGCCCCCGAAAGCGATCTTCTCTGGCCGTTTGGCCTTGCGGCAGGTTATCAGCGTTTAAAGAACCTTTATTTTCGGGGCCCGCGAAAGTCACGCGACCGTAACCGTCACGGTCAAGCGAACAGATGTTTGATTCGCCCGCGGGCCTCTGGTAGCCTGCGAACAGTTGTTCGTCAGGAGGAACCGTGGCCGAAGTCCTCACCCCGATGCGCCGCCAGATCCTGGAGTACATCCGGGAGTGCCAGACCGAGCGGAGTTTCCCGCCGACGATCCGCGAGATCGCCGACCACGTGGGCCTCTCCTCCCCGGCCACCGTCGCCAACCACATCAACGTGCTGCGCGACGCCGGCTACATCGAGAAGAACCCCCAGCAGCCGCGCACGCTCACGGTGCGCCTCGAGCCCGAGGCGCCGCGCGACGCGCGCACCCGGCTCGTGCCGCTCGTCGGCGACGTCGCCGCGGGCACCGGGGTGCTCGCCGACGAGACGACCCACGAGCTCCTCGCCCTGCCCGACATGCTCGTGGGGCGCGACGGCTGCTTCGCCCTGCAGGTTCGCGGAGACTCGATGGTCGACGCCGGGATCCTCTCGGGCGACTACGTGGTGGTCGAGCCCCGCAGCGAGTACCGCAAGGGCGAGATCGTGGTCGCCGGGATCCCCGGCGAGGAGGCGACCGTCAAGCGCTACTTCCCCCAGGGCAGCCGGGTCGTGCTCCAGCCGGCCAACAAGGCGATGGAGCCGCTCGAGTTCGACGCCCGCGAGGTCTCGCTCTACGGCAAGGTCGTCTCGGTCCTGCGCCGCTACTAGGCCAGCCACTCCCCCAGCACCTCGGCGAAGCGGTCGAGCTCGGCCTCGGTGACCCGCTCCTCGAGGTGGTGCGCCAGCTCCGGGTCCCCGGCGCCGAAGTTCGTCGCCGGGACCCCGCGCTCGTAGAACGTCGCGACGTCGGTCCAGCCGGCCTTGGCGCGCACCGCGCCGCCGGCCGCGGCCACCAGGCGCGCCAGGTGCGCGTCGCCGAGCGCGGGCGGCGCCGGGGGCGCCGCGTCGGCCACGTCGAGCGAGTCGCCCTCGCCGATCAGGTCGCCGAGGTAGCCGCGCAGCCACGCCTCGGCCTCGGCCGTCGTGCGGTCCGGGGCCACGCGGTGGTTGAGCGTGACGCGCGCCGAGTCGGGCACGACGTTGCCGGCGACCCCGCCGGCCACCCCGACCGCCTGGAGCTGCTCGACGTAGGTCACCCCGTCGACCGCGACCTCTCGCGGTGAGTACTCGGCGACCCGCGCGATGACCGCGCCGAGCCGGTGGATCGCGTTTCGCCCCCGCCACGGCCGCGCGGTGTGGGCTCGCTCCCCGCACACCGTCACGATCGCGCGCAGGCTCCCCTGGCATCCCGCCTCGACCGCGCCGCCGGTCGGCTCGGCGAGCAGGGCCGCGTCGGCCGCCAGCAGGTCCGGCCGCAGCTCGCCGACCTCGAGCAGTCCCGACTGGTTGCGCGCGACCTCCTCGCGCGCGTAGAAGAGCCACGTGACCTCGTGGGACCTCGGCCGCGGGTCGCTGGCGAGTTCGATCATCACGCTGAGCGAGCCCTTCATGTCGCACGCGCCCAGGCCGCGCAGCGCGTCGCCCTCGACGCGCGCGCCGGCCGCGTCGCCGGGCACCGTGTCGAGGTGGCCGGCGACGAGGAGCCGCGTCGCGCGGTGGCCGGACGTGCGCGCGACGACGTTGTCGCCGACGCGCTCGACCTCGAGCGACGGGTTGGCCCGCAGCCGGGCCTCGACGTGGGCGGCCAGCGCGCCCTCGGTGCCGCTGACCGACGAGATGGCGACGAGCTCGGCGGCCGCGTCCAGCCGGCTCACGTCGCCACGCCGTGGTCGCGCAGGATCGAGTTGAGCGCCGCCTTGTCGTGGCGCTCGCCCTCGTCGAGTCGCCGGATCACCAGCACGCACGGCAGGTAGAAGTCGCCGCCCTTGAAGCGGCGCTTGCGGCTGGCCCCGACCGCGACGCACCAGTCGGGCACCCGGCCGCGCTCGAGCTCCTCGCCGGTCGCGGCCTCGACGACCAGCGTCGATGAGGTGAGGATCGTCCCGGCGCCGAGCACCGCGCCGCGGCCCACGCGCGCGCCCTCGACCACCATCGAGCGGCTGCCGATGAAGGCGCCGTCCTCGATCACGACCGGCACCGCGTTGGGCGGCTCGAGCACCCCGCCCACGCCGACTCCCCCCGAGAGGTGGACGTCGGCGCCCACCTGCGCGCAGCTGCCCACCGTCGCCCAGGTGTCGACCATGGTGTTGGCCCCGACGTACGCGCCGATGTTGACGTAGCTGGGCATGAGGACGACCCCGGGGGCGAGGTAGCTGCCCCGGCGCGCCGACGCCCCGGGCACGACGCGCACCCCGCGGCGCGCGTAGTCGTGCTTGAGCGCCAGGCGGTCGTGGTACTCGAAGGGCCCGACCTCGCTGACCTCGAGCCCCGAGGTGCGAAAGGCGAGCAGGATGGCCAGGCGGACCCACTCGTGGACGACGACCTCCCCGCCGCCGTCGACCTCGGCCACGCGCAGGCGCCCGTCGTCGAGGTCGGTGACGACGCGCTCGACGTCGCGGCGCGCGTCGAGGCTGTCGGGACCCAGGTCGGCGCGCATGTCCCACCAGGCGCGCACCCGCGCCTCGAGGTCGGTCACCGGCTCATCGTAGGGGCCGGGGTCGCGGCCAGCCGGGAGGCGACGAGCGCGATGCGCTCGTCGGGCTGCACCACGGCCACGCGCACGCAGCCGGCCCCCGCCTCGCCGTAGAGCTCGCCGGGGCTCGTGACGACGCCGGCCGCCTCGGCCAGCCACTGCGCCAACGCCCAGCCGTCCTCGCCCTCGCGGCGCGCCCAGAGGTAGAAGGTGCCGGCCGGCGTCGGCGCGTCGACGCCGCGGGCGCGCAACGCGGCGCTCAGCGCCTCGAGCCGGCGCCGGTAGGTCTCGCGCTGGGCCGCCACGTGCGCGTCGTCGCCGTAGGCGACCGCCGCGGCCGCCTGGAGCGGCCCGGCCACCATCAGCCCCGCGTGCTGGCGCACCGAGCGCAGGTAGCCCACCAGGTCGGGGTCCCCGGCGTAGAAGCCCACGCGCGCGCCGGCCAGGTTGGACCGCTTGGAGGCCGAGTGGACCGCGAGGACCCCCTCGGCCCCGGACTCGAGGATCGTGCGCGGCGCGCCCTCCCACGTGAACTCGCAGTAGCACTCGTCGCTCGCGACCGGCACCCCGCGCGCTCGGCCCCAGGCCGCCGCCGCGGCCAGGTCGTCGAGCGCCCCCGTCGGGTTCGACGGGGAGTTGACCCAGAGCAGTAGCGCTCGCCGCGCGTCAGCGTCGGCGACCGAGTCGAGGTCCATGCCGCGTGGGCCACTGGCGACCGGGACCGCGCGCAGCCCGGCGAGCGTCGCGCCCATGGCGTAGGTCGGGTAGGCGACGCCCGGGTAGAGCACCGTGTCGCGCGACCCGTCGCGCAGCTTGAGGTACTGGGGCAGCGACGCGACGAACTCCTTGGTGCCGACGCACGCGGCCAGGTCGCCCGGCGCCACCGCCACGCCAAATCGCCGGGCCAGCCAGGCGGCCGCGGCCTCGCGCAGCTCGGGCGTGCCGGCCGACGGCGGGTAGCCACGCAGCCCGGCCGCGCGCGCCAGCGCCTCGACCACGGCCTCGGGCGGCGGGTCGCACGGCGTGCCGATCGAGCAGTCCACCGCTCCGCCCTCGTGCAGGCCCGCGGCCGCGCGCAGCCCGTCGAGCCGCTCGTAGGGGTACGGCGGGGGCGAGAAGCTCACGCGCTCGCCCGCCAGCGCGCGAAGCGCGCCGCGCCGACCTCGTCCAGGACGACGCGCGCGACGACCTCGTCGCCGTCGACCTCGGTCGTCAGGACCTCGCCCTCGCGGTGCGCCATGGCCAGCAGGTCGCCGCGCTCGAGGGGCAGGCGCAGGGTGAGCACCCGGTCGTTGGCCCGCAGCCGGTCGCCGACCGCGGCGACGACCGCGTCGAGGTGCTCGCCGGTCAGCGCCGAGGCCCAGACGCTCCCCGGGTGGCGCGCGGCCAGGTCGAGCGCGCGCTCGCGGTCCGCGTCGACCTTGTTGATGACCAGGAGCTCGGGCACGTGGTCGGCGCCGATCTCGGCCAGCACGGCGTGGACCGCCTCGATCTGGTCCTCGGCGCGCTCGCTCGAGCCGTCGACCACGTGAACCAGCAGGTCGGCCAGGCGCACCGACTTGAGCGTCGACATGAAGGCCTCGACCAGCTCGTGGGGCAGGTTCGAGATGAAGCCGACCGTGTCGGTGACCAGGACGGTCTCGCCGCCGGGGAGCTGGCGCTGGCGGGTGCGCGGGTCGAGGGTGGCGAAGAGCCGGTCCTCGGTGCCGACCCCGGCGTCGGTCAGCGCGTTGAGCATCGAGGACTTGCCGGCGTTGGTGTAGCCCACCAGGGTCACCTCGCGGTGGCGGCCGCGGTCGCGGCCCTGGCGCTGGACGTCGCGGGTGTGGTCGATCGACTTGAGCTCGCGCTTGATGTGGTGGATCCGGTCGACCAGGCGCCGACGGTCGACCTCGAGCTGGGTCTCGCCCTGGCCGCGGGTGCGCGCGCCCACGCCGCCGGCCTGCTGGGCCAGCGACGCGCCGCGCCGGCGCAGCCGGGGCAGGCGGTACTCGAGCAGGGCCAGCTCGACCTGCGCGCGGCCCTCGGGGGTGCGGGCGTTCTGGGCGAAGATGTCCAGGATCACGGCGGTCCGGTCGATCGCGGTGCGCCCGAGGATCTTCTCCAGGTTCCGCTGCTGGGCCGGGCTGAGCGCGTGCTCGAAGACCACGGTGTCGGCGTCGACGGCCAGGCAGACGTCGCGCAGCTCGGCGACCTTGCCCGAGCCGAGGAACGTCGCGGCGTCGGGCGCGTCGCGCCGCTGGACGATCCGCGCGGCCACGTCGGCGCCGGCGGTGTCGCACAGCAGGGCGAGCTCGTCGAGCTGGTGCTCGAGGTCCTCGGCGCTGGTCCCGGGGAACTGGACGCCGACCAGCACGATCCGCTCGCGGATCGTGCGGTCGATCAGGGTGGAGGGCAGGTACGACGTCACCGCGCCCCCCACGTCACGTCGGCCACGAACTCGACCGGCCCGGCGAGCGTCGCGCGCTCGCCCACCAGGCGGACCTCCAGGTCGCCGCCGGGGTTGGCCACGGTCACCTCGCCGCCGACCAGCCCGGCGGCGTGCGCGACCGCCGCCGCGGCGACGGACCCGGTGCCGCAGGCGCGCGTCCAGCCGACCCCGCGCTCGATCACGGTCATCGTCAGGCGCTCGCGCGTGGCGACCGTCACGAACTCGACGTTGGCCCCGCCCATCGCCGACGAGAGCGCGGCGGCGCGCGACTCGCGCTCGGCGCGGTCCCACGCCGGGTCGTCGGCCACGACCGCGTGGGGGTTGCCCACCACCGCCGTGCCCAGCGTGCCCGGGAGCGCCGGGCCGAGCGTGACCGTCCCCATGTCGACCTCGCCGGTCCCGGCGTCGCCCTCGAGGAAGAGCCGCACGACCTTCGGGCCGGCCGGGGTGGTGATCGCGAGCTCGGTCCACTCGGCGGCCGTCGCGCGCTCGACCGCCGCGGCCAGGCAGCGCGCGCCGTTGCCCGACATCTCGGCCGTCGAGCCGTCGGCGTTGTAGAGGGTCATGGCGACGCCGTCGTTGATGGTGGCCAGTAGCAGGCCGTCGGCGCCCACGCCGGCGTGGCGGTCGAGGACCGCGGCGGCGCGCGCCGGGGTCCACCACGCGGCGTCGGCCGGCGAGCCGACCTCCACCAGGAAGTCGTTGCCGGCGCCGTGCCACTTCTGCAGCGACCGTCTCACCGTCTCAGTCTCGCACCTTCGCCCCGCCGTCGGTCAAGAGCGCCTCGAGGCGCTCGCCGGCGGCGCCGGGGTCGTCGAACCACTCCACGCGCGGGTCGCGCGCGAACCAGCGCCGCTGGCGCCGGGCCAGGCGCCGGCTCTGGGCGACCGCGCGGGCCACGCAGTCGTCGAGGTCGGCGCCGCGCTCGACGTGCTCGAGCAGCTCGCGGTAGCCCACGGCCTGGCGCGCGGTCCGGCTCAGCCCCCCGGGGCGAGCGGCCAGGGCGCGGACCTCGTCCACCAGGCCGGCGTCCAGCCACGCGGCGAAGCGCGCCGCGACCCGCGCGTCGACCTCGGCCGGGCCGACGGCCAGGCCGACCTGGGCCACCGCGGACGGCGCGTAGGTCGTGAGGCCCTCGCCGAAGCCGGAGAAGGGGCGGCCGCTGCCGAGCGTGACCTCGAGGGCGCGCACGATCCGCCGGGCGTTGCCCGGCTCGACGCGACCCGCCGCGACGGGGTCGAGCTCGACGAGCCGGGCGTAGAGGGCCGCCAGGTCCGATCGCGCGTCGTCCTCGAGCCGGGCGCGCACCTCGGGGTAGACCCCGGGGATCTCGAGGTCGTCGACCACGGCGCGCGCGTAGAGCCCCGTGCCGCCCACGTAGAGGACCGGGCGCCCGGCGGCCTCGGCCTCGGCCGCCGCGTCGCGCGCGGCCGCCTGGAACTGGGCAACGGTCATCTCCTCGTCGGGGTCGACGAGGTCGAGGAGCCGGTAGTCGACCTCGGAGCGCTGCGCGCGCGTGGGCTTGGCCGTCGCGATGTCCATGTGCCGGTAGACGGTCATCGAGTCGAGGCTGAGCACGACGGCGCCGGTCGTGAGCGCGACGCGGTGGGCCAGCGCGCTCTTGCCGGCCGCGGTGACGCCGACCAGCGCGGCCCTCACGAGACGGCGAGCGGGATGCGGGTGCGGTGCCGCGGGCCGCGCACGACCCCGGCCAGCTCGCCGACGAGGAAGTGCGGCGCCGCGCGCGTCACGCGCGCCTCGACCAGCGTCCCCGGGCGCCGCGCCGCCTCGTCGTCGCGCAGGTGCAGGAGCTTGCCCTGGCGGGTCCGGCCCGAGAGCATCGCGGAGTCGGTCTTGCTCGGCCCCTCGACCAGGACCTCCTCGACGCGCCCGACGCGCGCGGCGTGCGCGGCGAGGCCCGAGCGGTCGAGGACCTCGACCAGGCGCGCGAAGCGCTCGCGGATGACCTCGGCCCCCACGAACTCGTCGGCCATCGCGGCCGCGCGCGTGCCCTCGCGCGCCGAGAAGATGAAGGTGAACGCCGAGTCGTACTGGGCCTCGGCGACGACGGCCAGGGTCTCGTCGAACTCGGCGTCGGTCTCGCCCGGGAAGCCGACGATGACGTCGGTCGTGACCGCGAGGTCGGCGATGGCCGCGCGCGCCGCGGCGAGCCTCTCCAGGTACCGGCGCGCGCGGTACCCGCGGCGCATGGCGGCGAGCACCCGGTCCGACCCGGACTGCAGCGGCAGGTGCAGCTGCGGGCAGACCGAGGGCGTCTCGGCCATCGCGCGGATCGTCTCGGGGCGCAGGTCCTTGGGGTGCGGGCTGGTGAAGCGCACGCGCTCGATGCCGTCGACGCCGCCCACCGCGCGCAGCAGCGGCGCGAAGAGCGGCGCGCGCCGGGTGAGGTCGCGGCCGTAGGAGTTGACGTTCTGGCCGAGCAGCGTCACCTCGACGACGCCCCGGTCGGCCAGCGCCTCGACCTCGGCGACCAGGTCGTCCAGGGGACGGCTGACCTCGGGCCCGCGCACGCTCGGCACGATGCAGAAGGCGCAGGAGTTGTCGCAGCCCGTCTGGATCGTCACCCAGGCGCAGAACTCGCTCTCGCGCACCGCGTAGAGCGCCGGCGCGGAGTCGCGCGCGGCGTCCGGGTCCGGGCCGTCGAGGACCTCGACCACCGGGCCCTCGATGAGGGCGCGACCGAGCAGACCGGGCGCGGCCATGAGGTTGTGGGTGCCGACCACGACGTCGACCCACGGCGCGCGCTCGACGATGCGCCCGCGCTCGCGCTGGGCCAGGCAGCCGGCCACCGCCACCTGCATCCCCGGCCGCGCGTCCTTGGCCGCCTTCAGCTGCCCCAGCACCCCGAAGAGCTTCTGGTCGGCGTTCTCGCGGATCGTGCAGGTGTTGAGCACGACCAGGTCGGCGTCGTCGATCGGGCCCGGCGCGTAGCCCGCGGCCACCAGGCCGCCGGCCAGGCGCTCGGAGTCGTGCTCGTTCATCTGGCAGCCGAAGGTGCGGATGGCGAACGTGCGTGGCCGTTCCATCTCGAAAAGCCTATTGGCCGAGGGCGACCTCGCCGGTGGCCGCGTCCCAGGTGACGCCCGCGCCGGCCACCATCACCGCGGCCAGGCCCAGCGCGTCGACGCCGGTGACCGGCTGGGAGAGCAGGAGCCAGCCGATGAGGAAGGCGGCCGCCGGGTCGAGCGCGAGCAGCACGCCGACGACGCTCGGGCGCAGCCGGCGCAGCGCGAGGAGCTCGAGGCCGAAGCCGACCACGATGGCCATCACCCCGACCAGGGCCGTGCGCCCGAGCAGGCCGGCGTGGGTCACGACCGCGTGCGCGCGCCCGAGAGTGAAGGGCAGCGTCACCAGCGCCGACGTCGCCATCGCGACGGCCAGGCCCCCGAAGCCCGTCGTCACCCGGCCCACGCGCGCCGAGGCGAAGGCGTAGCCGGCCCACCCCAGCCCCGCGCCGGCGGCGAAGAGCGCGCCGACGAGCGTGATCCCCCCGCCGGGGCGCGCGAGCGCGACGACCCCGAGCGCGGCCAGCAGCGCGAGCGCGCCGTGGCGCCAGGTTCGCCGGCCCAGCGCGGCGACGAGCAGCGGCCCGAGGTACTCGATGGCCACCGCGTCGCCCAGCGGGATGCGCGCGATCGCCTGGTAGAAGCAGCCGTTCATGAACGCGACCGTCACGCCCATGACGAGCGCGCCGACCCACTGGTCGCGGCCCCACTCGCGCACCCGCGGACGGGTGAGGGCGAGCAGGGCGAGCGCGCCGGTGAGGAACCGCCACCCGCTGGCCGCCGACGGGCCGATCGAGGCGAAGACCGGGCGGACGACCGCGGCCGACCACTGGATGACGACCGCGCCGGCGAGGATGAACGCGGCGCCCGACAGCGCCCGGCCGTTCGCCCGCGTCAACGCGTGACCAGGCCCAGCCGGTCGGCCTCCAGGGTGAGGACCCGGCCGCCCGGCCCGGCCGCGAGCGCGGCGCTCGCCGCGGCGGCGACGGCCGGCGCGCTCGACTCCACGCACAGCGCGAGGGTCGTCGGCCCCGCGCCCGACCAGCAGGCCCCGGCCGCGCCGGCGTCGCGCATCGCGGCGATCACCGGCGCGCAGTAGGGGGCGAGCGCCGCGCGATACGGCTGGTGGAGCCGGTCGCCCATCGCCGAGGGCGTGAAGTGCGCGTCGTCGGCCAGCCCGGCTATCAGGCGCGCCAGGGCGTTGAGGTTGGCCACCGCGTCGGCGAAGGGCACCTCGGACGGCAGCGCGGCGCGCGCCTCGGCGGTCGCGAGCTCGGCGTCGGGCACCGCGATGACGAACCGCCAGGCGTGGTCGAGGGCCAGGGGGACGGCGACCACCTCGTCGCCCTCGTAGCCGGCGGCGACCAGCCCGCCGAGCACGCTCGCGGCGGCGTTCTCCGGGTGACCGTCGGCCCGGCTGGCGACGGCCAGCGCGTCGACCGACCCGGCGGCCGCGGCCGCGGCCACGGCCAGGGCGGCCGAGGAGCCGAGCCCTCGCGCGAGCGGGATCTCCGAGGCGACCGACAGGGCGAAGCGGTCGTGGCCGAGGACGTCGCGCGCGACGCGCGCGGCCAGGTGGCGCTCGTCATCGAAGCGCCCGGCGCCCTCGCCGGTCGAGACGATGGAGAACTCGTCGGCCTCCTCGACGGTGACCTCGACGTAGAGCTCGAGGGCGACGGCCAGGGCGTCGAAGCCGGGGCCGAGATTGGCCGAGCTCGCCGGGGCCCGCGCGTACATGGCCAGTCAGCGTAGGCGGTCGGCCAGCGTGGGCGGCGAGGCCGCGTCGGCCGCGACCAGGGCGACGCGCGCGCTCGTCCCGGCGCGCAGGCTCAGCGTACCCACGACCTGGCCGGCGCGCACCGCGCGCGTCAGGCGATCGAGGCGGACCCTCACGCGCGGCGCCGCGCCGCCGGCCCACCACCAGACCGTGACCGCGCGCTCGAGCACGACCGGCGCGCTCGACGGCCCCCAGCCGACGCGTCCCACGACGTCGCCGGCGCGCACCGACACCGAGCGCACCCCGGCCTCGGCCGACCGGGCCAGGGCGATCGCCGCGTCGCCGGCCGGGCCGAGCAGGTCGCCGCCGCGCTGGTCGAGGACCGCGACGTAGAGCGTGCGCGCCACCCCCCCGGAGGCGAAGTCGACCGACAGCACCACGCAGCCCCCGGCCGCGTCGGTTCGCCCGGACTTGACCCCGACGACCCCGTCGGTACCGAGGAACGGCGTGTAGGTCGTCACCTCGCCGGCGACCGGCAGGTCGACGCTCGTCATGTCCGCGATCTGGGCCAGCACCGGCTGGGCCATGAAGCGCTGGGCCAGCTGCGCCTGCTCGAGCGCGGTCGAGACCGAGCCGGGCTTGTAGCCCGAGGGCTCGACGTAGTGGGTATGGGTGAGGCCCAGGGACTTCGCCGTCGAGTTCATCTCGGCCACGAACGCCGGGACCGAGTGGTCGGCCAGCTCGGCCAGGATGAGCGCGAAGTTGTTGGCCGACCCGACGATGAGGCCCTCGAGGAGCTGGCGCTCGCAGATCTCCTCGCCGACGGCGACCTTCACGTAGGACTGGCCCGAGGCCACCGCGTGCAGGTAGGTGTCGTAGGCGGCCTGGTTGACCACGACGCACGGCCCCGTCGCGTCGCCGACCAGCGGCAGGTGCTCGAGCGCGACGTAGGCGGTCATCATCTTGGTCAGGCTGGCGATGGGCAGGACGATGGGGCTGTTCTGGACGGCGACGCCGAGCGACGGGATGGTCAGCGCGGCCGCGCCCCCGCTCGGCCAGGCCGGCGGCGAGTCGGCGCCCGTGGGCAGGGCCACCGTGACGACCAGGCTCGCGGCGCGACCCATGAGAGGCAGCTGGGTGCCGACCGCGACGCCCGCGCCGACCGCCAGGCCGAGGAGCAGGCCGAGGAGCCGGGTGGCGAGTCCGCGCGACGCGCGCTGGGGTCGGCGGGCCACGGCCTAGAGCGAGGCTTCGTACTGCTCGAGGGTCATGAGGACCTCGCGCGACTTCGACCCGTCGCCCGGGCCGACCACGCCCTCGTCCTCGAGCATGTCCATCAGCCGCCCGGCGCGCGCGAAGCCCACGCGCAGCTTGCGCTGGAGCATCGACGTCGAGCCGACCTGGTTCTCGAGCACGATGTGGCGCGCGCGCGCCAGCAGCGCGTCGTCGTCGTCCTCGGACCCCGCGTTCCACGCGGGCCGTGACGTCGTCGCCTCGTCGAAGGCGACGACCGCCTCGGCCCGGCCGCCCTGGGCGCGCCAGAACTCGACGACCCGGCGGACCTCGTCCTCGCTCACCCAGGGCGCCTGGAGCCGGCGCGCGACGTTGGACGACGCGGTCACCAGCAGCATGTCGCCCTTGCCGATGAGGCGCTCGGCGCCCGACTGGTCGAGGATGACCCGGCTGTCGGCCAGCGACGAGACGGCGTAGGCCATGCGACTCGGGATGTTGGCCTTGATGACCCCGGTGATCACGTCGACGCTCGGGCGCTGGGTGGCCAGCACCAGGTGGATGCCGACTGCGCGCGCCATCTGGGCGATGCGCACGACCGACTCCTCGACGTCGCGCGCGGCCACCATCATCAGGTCGTTGAGCTCGTCGACCACGACGACCCAGTACGGGAGGCGCTCGGGCTCGGGCTCGGGCTCGGCGTCGAGCTCGACACCGCTGCCGTCGTAGATCGCGTCGGCGACCAGCTCGGGGTCGCTCGGCCCGGGCTCGAGCTCGCCGCGCTCGAGCATCGCGGTGTAGCTCGTGATGTCGCGCGCGCCGTGGGTGGCCAGCAGGTCGTAGCGGCGCTCCATCTCGCGCACCACGTGGGTGAGCGTCACCGACGCGTGGCGCGGGTCGACCACGACCGGCACGACGAGGTGCGGCAGGTCGTTGTACTGGCCCATCTCGACGCGCTTGGGGTCGACGAGGATGAGGCGCACCTGGTCGGGGGTCGCGCGCATGACGAGTGACGTGATGATCGAGTTGAGCCCCGAGCTCTTGCCCGCGCCCGTCGCGCCTGAGATGAGGACGTGGGGCATGTCGGCCAGGTTGACCACCACGGTCGTGCCCGAGATGTCGCGGCCGACCGGCACGTCGAGCGGGTGGTCGGCCGCGGTGACCTCCTCGGTCGCCAGCAGGTCGCCGAGCGCCACCAGGCTGCGCTGGCGGTTGGGCACCTCGACGCCGATGGCCGAGCGGCCGGGGATCGGCGCGAGGATCCGCACGTCCGGCGCGGCCAGGGCGTAGGCGATGTCCTTGTTGAGCGCGGTGACGCGCGCGACCTTGACCCCGGGGCCGAGCTCGAGCTCGTAGCGCGTGACCGTCGGGCCCACGGTGAAGCCGATGAGCGTCGTCTCGACCCCGTGGCCGGCCAGGGCCTCGACGAGCTCGTCGCCGGCCGCCTCGATCGCGGCGCGGTCCTGGCGCTGCTCGCGGGTGCGCAGCAGCAGCGACAGCGGCGGCAGCCGCCAGTCGTGGCTGACCGCGGCCGCCGGGGCGCGCCGGGGCGGGCGCTCCTCGTCCGGCTCGTCGGGCTCGTAGGGCTCGAACTCGGCGATCGGCTCGGGCCCGGTCGGCGCCGCGTCGTACTCGGGCTCGGTCTCCTCGACCTCGTACCCGTCGTCGTCGACGATCGCCGCCTCGCCGTCGACCTCCTCGTCCTCGGTGGCGACGCGGCGCGGGCGCGCGCTCCACCAGTCGCGCAGCGAC
Source organism: uncultured Actinomycetota bacterium (assembly GCA_963820815.1). Taxonomy (GTDB): domain Bacteria; phylum Actinomycetota; class Acidimicrobiia; order Acidimicrobiales; family RAAP-2; genus RAAP-2. The sequence goes on from CAWGBL010000002.1 coordinate 86,461, forward strand.
CCGCCGAGCCAGCGCGCGCTCCTCGCGAACCCGCGCGCCAGGGTGCGCAGGCCGACCCCGGTGGTGACGATGAGCGCGACGACGAGGACCGCGACGAGCAGCACGGCCGCGCCGGCGGTCCCCAGCGCGGCGCGCAGCCCCCCGCCGGCGAGGACCCCGACCCACCCCCCGGCGTGGCCGAGCTGGGCGGTCGCGGCGTCGAGCTTGGGGTGGCCCCCGGCCAGGTGGGCCAGGCCGCAGACGCTCAGCACGGTGAGGATCAGCCCCCAGCCGAGGCGCGCGCGCTCGACCTCGACGCCGCCGGTCACCAGCAGCACCCCGAGGCCGACCAGGAGCGGGGGCAGGGCGAAGCGCCCGACCCCCAGGCTCAGCGCGAGGGCGCGCCCGGCGACCCGGCCGACGGGGCCGAGGGCGTGGGCCTCGGCGAGCAGGCAGAAGAGGCCAGCGACGACGAGCACCACCACCCAGACGTCGCGCTCGTGGCGGCGCCACAGGGAGTCCGAGCGGCCCGGGGCGCGCGTCGCGGCCGGGCGCTTCGCGTGTCGCGCGGTTGCCACAACCCCCCAACTTACCGAACGTGAGTTCGCGTCCCGGCGACGCTGCGTATCGTGGTCCAGTGGCCTCGCCCGACGACTCCTCGGTCCAGCTGGCCGAGCGCGTCGGCGCTCACGCGCTGGTCTGCGAGGTCGCCTCGTCGGCGCCGCTGACCCCGAGCCTGCGCGAGGTCGTGCTCGCCGGCGACGCCGTGCTCCTGGGCGGTGTCCCGGGCCAGGACGTCATGGTCCGCGTCGCCGCCGCGTCCGGGCGCTGGACCCGCCGGCGCTTCAGCGTGCGCTCGGTGGACCCCGTCGCGCGCACCCTCACCCTGTGGGTCACGACCGACCACGAGGGCCCGGGGGTCGACTGGGCGGTCGGGGCCGCCCCCGGCGACGCCGTCGACGTCGTCGGGCCGCGCGGCAAGATCCCGCTGGCCGACGCCGCCCACCACCTCTTCTGCGGCGACGCGTCGTCGCTGGCGGCCACGTGGCGCATGGCCGAGTCGGTCGAGGCCGGCGCGGTCACGATCTGCGTCGAGGTCGACGACGTCGCCGACGTGGTCGTCACGCCGCTGGCCGAGGTCGTCGCGCCGCGCCTCGTCATGGTCGAGCGCCGCGGCCGCGGCTACGACGACCCGCGCGGCCTGCTCCTCGCGCTGGCCGACGTCGACGCCGACGCCGCGGCGACCCACGCCTACCTCTTCGGCGAGTTCCACGTCGCGCGCGCGCTGCACGCCGCGCTGATCGACCGCGGGCTCGACGAGGCCGCGGTCAGCCTCAAGGCCTACTGGCGCGCCGGGCGGGGCAACGCCGACAACGGCGAGCCCGAGCGCGACTAGCCCCGTGGGCCAGGTCGTCGTCGTCAACGGCGCGAGCTCGGCCGGCAAGTCCTCGATCGCCCGCGCGCTCCAGGCGCGCTGGCCCGCGCCGATGCTGCGCGTCGGGATCGACACGGTGATCGCGGCGTGGCCCGCGACCTACGTCGCCGGGCCCGACGACGACGTCGAGGGCGTTCCCGCGTACCGGATCGTGGCCGGGGCGGTCCCGGCGCCGTCGTGGGTGCCGCTCTGGGGCGAGCCGCTCCTCGGGCTCATGCGCGACGCGCACCGCCACTGGGCGGCGCTGGCCGTGGCCGGGTGGGACCTCGTGGTCGACCACGTCTTCTTCGACGCGTCGCTGCGCGACGACGCGCGCGAGGTGCTCTCGCCCGCGCTCTGGGTCGGCGTGACCTGCCCGGTCGGGGTGCTCGTCGCGCGCGAGGCGGCGCGCGGCGACCGCCACCCGGGGTTCGCGTCGGGCACGTGGGTGTGCGCGCACGACGGCCTCGACTACGACCTGGTCGTCGACACGTCGGTCGTCAGCGCCGAGGTGGCGGCCGAGCGGGTCCTCGCCGCGCTGCGCGCCTAGAGGACGGCGATCGCGGTCAGGATCACCGGCTGACGGCGGAACTTCTGGCCGACCAGGCGGCCGGCCGCGCGCTGGGCGGCCTTGTTGAGCGAGGCCTCGTCGACGTCGCCCTGGCCGAGCGCGTCCTCGATGGCGGCGCGCACCTCCTCGACGACGGCGGCCAGCAGCTTGCGGTCGCCCTCGCCGTCGAACCAGCCGCGCGCGGTCGCGCGCACCGGGCTGGCCAGCGCCTTGGTCTGCGCGTCGACCCCGGCCGAGACCTGCAGGACGCCGTACTCGGCGAGCATGCGCCGCTCCTCGAGCGGCCGCTCGTCGAGGTCGCCGGCGCTGCCGTCGATGAAGTGGAAGCCGGCCGGCACCTGGCCGACGCGCTTGATTCCGTCGGCCGACACCTCGACCTGGTCCCCGTCCTCGCACAGCAGCACGTCCTTGGCGGCCAGCCCCATGGAGACCGCGAGCTCGGCGTGGTGCGTCATGTGCCGGTACTCGCCGTGCACCGGCACGAATGTCCGCGGGCGAACCAGCTGGTGGAACGTGCGCAGCTCGCCCTGGCGGGCGTGGCCCGACGCGTGCACGGCCTCGACGCCCGAGTGGATCACCTCGGCGCCCTCGCGGATGAGGTCGTCGATGACGCGCCCGACCGACCACTCGTTGCCCGGGATGGGGTGCGAGGAGAGGATCACCGTGTCGCGGTTGGTGACCTCGACGCCGCCGCGCGCCTCGCCGCGGCTGAGCCGCGAGAGAGCGCTGAGCGGCTCGCCCTGGCTGCCGGTGCAGATGACGCAGACCTGGCCGGGCTGGTGGCGCGAGAGGTTCTCTAAGTCCACGAAGTCGGCGGCGTCGGCGCGCAGGTGGTTGAGCTTGCGCGCGAGCTTGACGTTGGCCTCCATCGAGCGGCCCATGAGGGCGACCTTGCGGCCCTGGGCGACGGCCACGTCCATGATCTGCTGGATCCGGTGGATGTGGCTGGCGAAGCAGGCGACGATCATTCGCCGGTCGGGACGCTCGAGGAAGATCCGCTTGAGCACCACGCCCACGGAGCGCTCCGACGCGGTGAAGCCCGGCTCCTCGGCGTTGGTCGAGTCGGCGAGCAGCAGCGCGACGCCCTCGTCGCCCAGCGCGGCGAGGCGCGCGACGTCGGTGCGCCGGCCGTCGATCGGCGTGAGGTCGAGCTTGAAGTCGCCCGAGTGGACGACGACGCCGACCTTGGTGTGGAAGGCCAGCGCGTGGGCGCTGGGCACCGAGTGGGTGACCGGGATGAACTCGACCTCGAAGGGCCCGATCTTGAGCCGCTCGCCGTCGGCGACCTCGATCGTGGTCACCTCGCCCACGCCCTTGGCCTCGGCCAGCCGGTGGCGCGCGAAGCCGATCGTCAGCGCCGACCCGTAGACGGGGACGTTCACGTCCTTGAGCAGGTAGCGCAGGCTCCCGGTGTGGTCCTCGTGCCCGTGGGTCAGCACGATGGCGTCGACGCGGTCGCGCCGGTCGATGAGCCACCGGAAGTCCGGCAGGATCAGGTCGACCCCGTACATCGTGGGCTCGGGGAACATGAGCCCCGCGTCGACGACGACGATGCGGCCGTCCTGCTCGAGGGCCAGGCAGTTGCGGCCGATCTCGCCCAGGCCGCCGAGGAAGGTGACCCGAACCGTGTCCTTAGCCACGCGTCGCCGCCAGGGCGTCGACGACCGCGGCCGCCGCGGCGTCGAGCGCGGCGTCGCCGGGCCCCATCGGCCAGCGGCACTGCCCCACGCCCAGGCCCAGGTGGCGCATGGCCGCCTTGGACGGCAGGGGGTTGGGGTGGTCCTCGGTCGACTCGAAGAGGCAGCTCTCGCGCAGGCGCTCGTTGATCCGGCGTGCCTCGTCCCAGTCGCCCTTGGCCGCGGCGTGCACCATCGCCGCGAACTCCGGGCCGGCCCAGTGCGCGGCCACCGACACCACGCCCACCGCGCCCACGGCCATGAACGCCAGGGTCAGCGCGTCGTCGCCGCTGTAGAGGTCGAGCGACGAGCCCAGCTGCGCCTTGAGGTGCGCGGCGGCGGGCAGGTCGCCCGACGCGTCCTTGAGCGCCACGACGTTGGGGTGCTCGCGCACCAGCGCGGCGGTCGTCGCGGCCGCGATCTTGCGCCCGGTGCGGCTGGGGATGTCGTAGAGCATCACCGGCAACCCGGTCGCCGCGGCCATCGCGCCCAGGTGCCCGGCGATCCCGGCCTGGCTGGGCCGGGCGTAGGCCGGGGTCGTGGCCAGGACCGCGGCCGCGCCGGTGGCCGCCACCTGCGCGGTCAGCGCGACGGCGCGCGCGGTGTCGGGCCCGCTGGTCCCGGCGATGACGGGCACGCGCACGGCGGCCGCGACCGCGGCGAAGAGGTCGAGGCGCTCGGCGTCGCTGAGCGCCGAGCCCTCCCCCGTCGAGCCGGCGACGACCAGGCCCTCGGAGCCGGTGTCCACGAGGTGGCGCGCCAGCGCCGCCGCGGCGTCCAGGTCCAGCGCGCCAGCGCTGTCGAAGGGGGTCACCATCGCGGTGACCAGGGCGCCCAGGCGCGCGGTCATGGCCCCACGGTACCAGCGCCCGCGCGTTGCGCCCCGGCTAGAGGAACGCGTCGAGCCCCTCGACGAGGCCCGAGTCGGCGCGCAGGCGCTCGAGCGCGAGCGCCACCCCGGGCACGAAGCTCACCCGGTCGTAGCTGTCGTGGCGGATCGAGAGACCCTCGCCCGGCCCGCCGAACAGGATCTCCTGGTGGGCGGTGAGCCCGGGCAGTCGCACGGAGTGGATGCGCACCCCGCCGGGCCCCTCGCCGCCGCGCGAGTGCTCGATCGTCGCGCGCGTCGTCGGGTCGGCGATCGGCGCGAGCCCGGCCCGCTGCCTCGCCGCGGCGATGGCGCGCGCCGCGGCGAGCGACGTGCCCGAGGGCGCGTCGGCCTTCGCGCCGTGGTGCAGCTCGATGACCTCGACCGAGTCGAAGTGGGGCGCGGCCATCGCGGCGAATCGCTCGGCCAGCACCGCGCCGACCGAGAAGTTGGCGCACAGCAGCACGCCGGTCGACTTAGCGGCCTCGGCGACGGCCTCGCGCTGCTCGGGGCTCAGCCCGGTGGTGCCCACGACGAGGGGGCGGGCGTGGCGCGCGCACCACGCCGCGCTCGTCACGACGCTCTCGGGGCTCGAGAAGTCGACGACCGCGTCGACGCCGTCGGGGTCGACCTCGGCCAGGGTCGTCGTCCAGGCGGCGCCGTGGAGCTCGGCCGGCTCGGCCCGGTCGACCAGGGCGACGACGCTAAAGCCCCGCGCCGACAGGCCGTGCGCCAGCGCCTGGCCCATGCGCCCCGCGCCGCCGACGATGGCGAGGTTGGTCACGCGCCGATGCTAACCCGGCCCCCCGCGAGCGCCTCCGGGCGCCGCGCACGAGCGCGAGCGCCGCGGCGAGCCAGAGGGCGAGCGCCGCGCCCGAGGCGGCGAGGCCGGCCTCGATGTGCGGCGCGTGGTAGTGGAAGTGGACGCTCCACGTGCCCTGGGGCACGACGACCGACTGGACGAGCCCGTGGCGCACGACCGCGAGCTCGCGCGACTGGCCGCCCGGCGAGGTCGCCGTCGCGCGCCAGCCCGGCAGGAAGGCGGTCGCGCGCACGAGGGTCACGGCCGAGCCCGGCGCGTCGACGCCGACCCACGAGTCGCCCCAGCTCGCGTTGCGCACGCTGGTGACGCGCGCCGGGCCCGGCGCTCGGCCGGCCGGTCCGGTCCCGGCGATCCAGTCGGGCGGGGCGACGCGCGTGGCCTTGAAGACCTGGTAGCCGGCGGCGCTCGACGCGAGGCGCCAGTGCGACCCCGAGAGCGCGAGCTCGAAGGGGCTGTCGAGCTGGTAGGTCGCGCGCGGGCGCGCCGTCGTCACGAGCGCCGTCTCGACGACCGCCCCCGTGGGCGAGAGCACGCGCAGCCCGCCGGCGGCGACGTGCGCGAAGTTGACGGTGACCGAGCCGAGCGCGGCGACCCGAGCGCTCGCCACCACCGCGCCGGACCCCGAGAGGAGCTCGACGGTGACGTCGCCGCGCGCCAGCGCGTTGCCGCCCGGGCCGCGCAGCGTGACCGACGACACGGTGCGCGTCGCGCCGAAGTACCGGTTGGTCGACGTCGTGCGCGGCACGGCGAGGCACCACGACGGCGCGGCCATGTTGGTCCCGGGGCTCGTGAGGAGCTGGCCCGCGGCCACGGCGATCGCCGAGAGGCGCAGCGGGCCGAAGGTCCCCCGGCGCAGCGAGCAGGGGTTGAGCGTCGTCTGCGGGTGGGTCCCGGTGGCGTTGTCGTAGATGGTCGAGATGAGCGAGCCGTAGCCCTGGACGCTGGGCAGGCGGGTGAAGACGTTCATGTTGGCCTCGCCGAGGGCCTGGTAGGCCCGGCCGTTGGCCCCGCCCACGTCCACCATCGCGGTGCGCCCGGACGTGCCCAGCGCGGCCACCGCGGTGGCGCGCGACGGCTCGAGGGTGTGCCCGGCGATGAGCCCGGTCGAGTTGAAGACGAGGAAGACGAGGAGGTCGGCGACGATCAGCCCGACGAGCCACCGCTTGGCCGACGGGGTCGAGATCTGCAGGAGCGTCGCGACGACCGCCGCGCCCAGCGCCAGGTGCCAGCCGAGCGACGCCCACTCGGCGTGCACGAGGTGCGCGTCGGCGGCCTGGGCCCCGAGGAAGGTCACGATCGGCCCGCCGTCGACGAGCAGCGCGGTCGAGAGCCCGACGACGAAGAGCGCCGGCCACAGGGTGAACCACCGCCGCGCGCCGGTGAGCGACGCCTCGTCGAGCGCCCCGGCCTCGACGCGGTCGAGCCACCAGGCGAGCATCATCGCCCCGGCCAGGTCGACCAGGATCACGTTGCGGCTCGGCAGGCGCGTCGACCCGAAGAGCGGGATCAGCCGGAAGAGGTGCCCGACCGGCGTGAAGGTGCCCCAGGTCGCGAAGAGGCCGACGACGCCGATGACGACGAAGACGACGTGGTCGCGGCACTCGCCCACCCAGCCCCGGCGCGTGAGGCGCGCGACGAAGGCCGCCGCCGCGACGACGCAGAGCAGCCCGACGTAGCCGGTGACCTCGGGCAGGTTGTAGCCGACGAAGTAGCGCGGCCCGATGAGCCCGTTGCCCCCGAGGAGGTCCTGCATGAACAGCATCGGCGTCCAGCGCAGCGCCATCGACCCGGAGCCGAAGAACCAGTAGGAGACCGACGCGCGCTGGGAGAAGCCGATGACCGACGAGCCGGTGAGCAGCTGGACCGCGCCGAGCCCGGCCCCCCAGGCCACGCCGACGCCCAGCGCGGCGGCGACGGCGCCGCGCCCGCGCCAGGTCGCCGGCCGGTACGACGAGGACAGGGCGATGACGGCGAGCGGCGCGACGATCGTCAGGAGCTCTAGGTCGGCGATGGCGCGCGGCTCGCCCGAGAGCCCGACGAGCCCCCAGATCGCGGCGAAGCCGACCGCCGGCGCCGCCGCGGCGCGCCACACCGACCCGCCGGCCTCGGCCGCGCGCACCCGGCGCGCCAGGGCCAGGACGCACAGCAGCGCCCACGGCAGCAGCGAGAAGCCCTGGACCACCCCGAGGTGGACCATCTGGCCCATCATCGCGCCGGCCAGGGCGTAGGAGAGCGCGGCGAGCAGCGACGAGCGCGCGCTCAGCGTGAAGGACCGCGCCAGCGCGTAGAGGCCGAGCCCGGCCGTCGCGTAGACGACCGTGATGTTGGCCACCCACGCGGCGACCGGCCAGAGGACGGCGAAGAGGAACGTCGTGGGGTAGAGCGCGCCGGCGTTGAGCCCGCCGAGCAGCGGCGCGCCCGACTGCGAGTACGGGTTCAGCAGCGGCAGGTGACCGCCGCGGATCTGGCGCCCGGCCAGGGCCCGCAGCGGGAAGTTCTGGATGAGGTTGTCGGCGACGATGGCCGGGTGCCCGGCCAGGGCCGGCACCGCGAACAGCGCGAGCGGGACCCCGACCAGGGTCAGGATCGAGCGCCGGTCACCGCGGGCGAGACCCCGCCACCACCGCACGGGGGTGGCCAGGGTCGCGCCCACGACTCAGGCGGCCGGGGTCGCCCTAGCGGCGGCGCCGCGGGCGGCGGTCGCCGTCCTCGGTCAGCACCGGCCCGCTCGGCCCGAGGTCGCCCAGCTCCGTGGCCAGCTCGGCCTCGAAGGCGTCCTCGAACGCCGACTTTCGCGGCGCGCTCTCGCGCGGCGGGCGGTCGTCGCGAGGCGGGCGGTCGTCGCGGGGCGGGCGGTCACGGCCCTCGCGCGGCCCGCGGTCGCGGTCGCGGCCGCCCTCGCGGGGCCCGCGGTCGCGCTCGCGGCTCTCGCGAGGCGCGCGCTCGCGCGGCTCCTCGGGCTCGTCGCCCGAGAGGCTCAGCGAGACCTTGCCGGCCGGGTCGATGTCGTCGACGCGGACCTCGACCACCTGGCCGAGCGCGAGCACGTCCTCGACCTGGCCCACGCGCCGGCCCTCGTTCATCGAGGCCATGCGGCTGATGTGCAGCAGGCCGTCGCGGCCGGGCAGGATCGACACGAACGCGCCGAACTTGGTGATGGAGACGACGCGACCGGTGTAGACGACGCCGACCTCGGCGCTCGGCGGGTCGAGGATCATCTCGATGCGCCGGCGCGCCTCCTCGACGGCGCGGCCGTCCTTGGCCCCGATGGTGACCGTGCCCACGACGCCGTCGTCGTCGACGGCGATGTCCGCGCCGGTCTCCTGCTGCAGGGTGTTGATGACCTTGCCCTTGGGCCCGATGACCTCGCCGATCTTGTCGATCGGGATCTCGAGGCTGACGATCTTCGGCGCCACCTCGCTGACCTCGGGCCGGGGCTCGGGGATCGTCGCGGTGAGGACCTCGAGGATCTTGAGGCGCGCCTCCTTGGCCTGGTGGAGCGCCTGGGCCAGGACCTCGGCCGGGAGGCCGTCGATCTTGGTGTCGAGCTGCAGCGCGGTCACCGCGTCCGTCGTGCCGGCGACCTTGAAGTCCATGTCGCCGAAGGCGTCCTCGGCGCCGAGGATGTCGGTCAGGGTGACGTAGCGGCCCTCGTCGTAGACGAGGCCCATCGCGATCCCGGCCACCGGCGCCTTGATCGGCACGCCGGCCGCCATCAGCGACAGCGTCGAGCCGCAGACCGACGCCATCGACGTCGAGCCGTTGGACTGGAGCACGTCCGAGACCAGCGCGCAGCGTGTAGGCGAACTCCGACTCGCTCGGCAGCACCGGCAGCAGCGCGCGCTCGGCGAGCATCCCGTGGCCGATCTCGCGGCGCTTGGGCGCGCCGACCCGGCCGGTCTCGCCGGTCGAGTAGGGCGGGAAGTTGTAGTGGTGCATGTAGCGCCGGAACTCGTCGGGCGCGATCGTGTCGAGCTGCTGGCGCATGCGCGGCATGCCGAGCGTCGTCACGTTCACGACCTGGGTCTCGCCGCGCTGGAAGAGCGCCGAGCCGTGGGTCATCGGGAAGAGGTCGACCTCGGCCGAGAGCGGCCGCAGGTCGGCCGGTCGACCGGCCGTCGATGCGCAGCCCGTCCTCGACGATGCGCCGGCGCACCAGCTTCTTGGTCAGGGAGCGCACCGCGGCCTTGACCTCGCCGCGCGCGCTCGGGGAACTCCGCGGACAGCTCGGCCTTGATCGGCCTCGGTCGCCGCGTCGATCGCCGCCGCGCGCTCGGCCTTGGCGGTGAGCGCGTTGGCCTCGGCCAGGCGCGACTCGCCGACGGCCGCGACGCGCGCGTAGACGTCGTCGGTGTAGTCGAGCTGGGGCGTGTAGTCCATCGTCTCGATCGGGCCGCGCGCGGCCACGTACTCGCGCACGAGCTCGCGCTGGAGGTTGATCGACTCGCGGATCCAGAGCTTGGCGCGCCTCGAGGCCGTCGGCCAGGACCTCCTCGGTGACCTTGGGCGCGCCGTCGGCGTAGCGCTCGAAGGACCCGGTGGTGCCGCCGGCCTCGACCATCATGATCGCGACGTCGGCGTCGACCGAGTCGGACAGGCACCGCCCGGCCACGACGAGCTCGAAGCGAGCTCTCGTCGCCCTCGGCGTAGGTGGGGTGCGGCGCCCACTCGCCCTCGGTCGTGTAGGCGAGGCGCACCGCGCCGATCGGGCCGTCGAAGGGGATGCCCGAGATCATCAGCGCCGCCGACGCCGCGTTGATCGCCAGCACGTCGTGCGGGTTCTCCTGGTCGGCGGAGAAGATGGTGCCGACGACCTGGGTCTCGTTGCGGAAGCCCTTGGGGAAGGACGGGCGCAGCGGGCGGTCGATGAGCCGGCAGATGAGGATCGCCTGGTCCGACAGGCGCCCCTCGCGCCGGAAGAAGGCGCCGGGGATCTTGCCCGCGGCGTAGGCGCGCTCCTCGATGTCGACGGTCAGCGGGAAGAAGTCGACCCCCTCGCGCACGCTGCGCGCCGCGGTCGCGGTGGCCAGCACGATGGTGTCGCCGAGCTGCGCCACGACGGCGCCGTCGGCCAGCTGGGCGAGGCGCCCGGCCTCGAAGCTGAGGGTCTTGTCGGTGCCCGTTACGGGGCTCGCCACAGGATGGCGTCGGTCATGTAGGGTTCTCCTTGCGTTGGCGACGCCCGCGACCGGATCCCAGTGGGCGACCTTCGCTCGCGCGACGGTCCTCCACTGGCCTCCGAGAACCCGGACGCCGTCCGCCGATTCCCTCGGCGGCGGGGCCGGCTAGCGACGGATGCCGAGTCGACCGATCAGGGTCCGGTAACGCTCCACGTTGCCGCGCTGCACGTAGTCGAGCAGGCGACGGCGCTGGCCGATGAGCTTCATGAGGCCGCGCCGGGTGTGGTGGTCGCCGGGGTGGGCCTTCAGGTGCTCGGTGAGGTGGGCGATCCGCTCGGTCAGGAGCGCCACCTGGACCTCCGGCGAGCCGGTGTCGGTGGTGTGCGCCTGGTACTCCGTGATGATCTGCTGCTTCTCAGCCATGGATTGGTGCCTTCAGTGAGACGGTCGTCTCGGTAGAGCCGCCCACTTGACGGCCCCTACAATCAGCGTCGCTGACCGAGTGTCCATCCTAGCAGCGCCGCCGGGTCCTCGGTCGCGAGGCGCTCGGCGGTGGCCCCGACGTCGGCCCCGATCTGGGCCACGAGGGCGTTGACGTTGGAGAAGCGCGCCTCGTCGCGCAGGCGCGCGACGAACGCGACGTCGAGCGGCTCGCCGTAGAGGTCGCCGTCGAAGCCGACCAGGTGCGCCTCGACCAGCGTGGCCGCGGCGTCGTAGAACTGCGGGCGCACCCCGATCGACGTGGCCGCCGGGTAGGCCGCGCCGTCGCGCGTGAGCGCGAGCGTCGCGTACACCCCGTGGGCCGGCAGGGCCTGGCGCGGGGCCACGCCGAGGTTGGCGGTCGGGAAGCCGAGCTGGCGACCGCGCGCGTCGCCGCGCTCGACGACGCCCGCGCAGCGTGAAGGCGCGCCCCAGCAGGCCGCGCGCGGCCTCGACGTCGCCGCGAGCCAGCGCCGCGCGCACCGCGGTCGCGCTGATGCGCCCGTCCTCGCCGAAGGGGGCGACCGCGCGCACGTCGAAGCCGCACTGCACGCCCAGGCGTGAGAGCAGCGCGACGTCGCCGGTGCGGTCGTGGCCGAACCGGAAGTCCTCGCCCACCACGACCGTCGACGCGCCCAGGTCCTCGACCAGGACGCGCTTCGACGAACGACTCGGCCGACTCGGCCGCGAGCGCGGCGTCGAAGGTGACGACGCGCGCGACGTCGACGCCCGAGCGCGGCGAGTCCCTCGAGGCGCTGGTCGAGGGTCGCGATGAGCAGCGGCGCGCGCGCCGGGCGCGAGGACCTCGGCCGGGTGCGGGTCGAAGGTGACGACCGGCGACCCCGTCGGCGCCGGCCGCGTCGCGGGCCTCGCGATGACGCGCTGGTGGCCCCGGTGCAGGCCGTCGAAGACCCCGACGGCGACGCCGTGGCGCCCGGGCGGCGCCGCGTCTGCGTCGCGCACCGACGATCACGGCGCCCAACCTACCCGTCGGCCCCGGCGGGCCCCAGGACGACGACGGGCTGGAAGCGGCCGTCGCGGCGCTCGAGCACGCCGACGAGCGCGCCCGACTCGTCCAGCGCGGCCACCTCGTCGGCGGCGGCGCTCGCCGCCACGCGCTGGCCACGCCGCACCGCCACCACGCGCTCGTCGTCGAGGGTCACGCGCGCCATGTCGCCGAGCAGGTCGACCGGCGGGCGGACAACGGCCTGGCCGGCGGCGGCGCGCTGCGCCAGCGCCGCCGTCGTGAGGGCGTCCTCGACCCGGTCGCGCCCCGATGGCCGTGCGCCGCAGCGCGCTCAGGTGCCCGACGGTGCCGAGGCGCTCGGCCAGGTCGTCGAGCGAGCGACGCGCACGTAGGTGCCGGTCGAGCACTCGACCTCGAAGGCGACCTCGTCGGGCGCGCTGAGGCGCGCGCCGAAGGCGTAGACCTCGATGTCGCGCGCGGCGCGCTCGACCTCCTCGCCGCGACGCGCGAGCTCGTGGAGGCGCGTCCCGCCGACCTTGATCGCCGAGACCATCGGCGGCATCTGGCGCTGGGGGCCCGTCAGCGCGGCGGCCACGGCGGCCACGTCGGCGTCCGAGAGGTCCGGCACCGTCGACGCGCGGTCGACCTCGGCGCCGTCGCGTCGAGGCTGTCGGTCGCGACGCCGAGGCGCGCGGTCCCGACGTAGCGCTTGGTCCGGGCCTGGGCGAAGCGCAGCAGCCGCGTCGCGGGCCGACGGCGACGACGAGCGAGCCCGGTCGCCAGCGGGTCGAGCGTGCCGGCGTGCCCGACGCGCCTCACCGACAGGGTGCGGCGCACCGCGGCGACCGACGTCGTGGCTCGTCGTGCCCGGCGGCTTGTCGACCAGCGAGCAGGCCGCTAGGGCTCGCGCTCATGGCTCTGGCGAGGCGGCAGCGATCGTCGTCGACCTTCTCGCCGGCGGCGACGGCCGGGTCGACGACGAAGGCGAGGCGCGGCGTGCGCTTCAGGCGCGATCTGGGCGTGACGTCGGCCTGGAGCTCGACGCGCAGCGCTCCTCGAGCGCCTCGGCCGCGCTCGGCCGTCAGCGAGTCGAGGAAGACGGTCGCGGTGCGCAGGTCCGGCGCGGTGCTCGCACGCCGGTCACGGTGACGAGGCCGAGGCGGTCGTCCTCGTCGCTGAGGCGCTCGAGGGCGTCGGCGACGACCTCGCGCAGGATCTCGTTGACGCGCGCGGTGCGCGGGTAGGGGTGGTGGGACCCGCGGCGCCATGGCCTAGGCCGATCCGCGGGATCTCGCGCTCCTCGAAGGTCTCGATGAGGTCGCCCTCTTTGAGGTCCTGGTAGTCCGAGAGCCCGATGCCGCACTCGAAGCCGGCCGCCACCTCGCGCGCGTCGTCCTTGAACCGGCGCAGCGACGTGATGGTGCCGCTTCCAGATGATGACGCCCTCGCGCAGGAAGCGGACCTTCGAGCCACGGGTGATGACGCCCTCGCGCACCGAGCAGCCGGCGATCGCGCCGATCTCGCGGGACGCGGAAGACCTCGCGGACCTCGGCCTCGCCGGTGACGACCTCCTCGAGACTCCGGCGCGAGCAGGCCGAGCATCGCGGCCTCGATCTCCTCGATCAGCTTGTAGATGATCTCGTAGGTGCGGATCTCGACGTCCTCGGACTCGGCCATCTCGCGGCTGCGCCGGTCGGGCCGGACGTTGAAGCCGATGATCGTCGCGTTGGACGCCTTGCGCGAGCTGCACGTCGTTCTCGGTGATGCCGCCGACGCCGCGGTGCACGAGGACGCAGCTTGACGTCGTCGCGCTCGAGCTTGCGCAGCGACTCGGTGCAGGCCTCGAGCGAGCCCTGCACGTCGGCCTTGAGCACGACGTTGAGCGTCGCGGTCTCGCCGCGCTGGATCTGCTCGAAGAGGTCCTCGAGGCGCGCGCCCGACGCCGCGGCGATCGGCTGGTGGCCGATGAGCCGCGCGCGCTGCGCGCGCGCCTCGGCCAGCGAGCGCGCGTGGGCCGAGGTCGTCGGCCACGCGCATCTCGTCGCCGGCGAAGGGCGGCTCGGAGAAGCCGAGCACCTGGACCGGGCGTGGAGGGCCCGGCCGACTTGATGGTCTTGCCGGCCGAGTCGACGAGCGCCTTGACCTTGCCGCAAGCCGGCGCCGGCGACGACCGGGTCGCCGACCTCGAGCAGGCCCTTTTGGACCATGACGGTGGCGACCGGGCCGCGCCCGACCTCGAGGTTGGCCTCGAGCACGGTGCCGACGGCGCGCCCGGTCGGGCGCGCGGAGAGCTCGGCCAGGTCGGCGACCAGCAGGACCTGCTCGAGCAGCTCGTCGATGCCGGTGGCGCTGCAGGGCGGAGATCTCGACGCAGATCGTGTCGCCGCCCCACTTCTCGGGGACGAGCCCGTGCTCGCTGACCTGCTGGAGGACGCGGTCGGGGTTGGCGTCGGGCCGGTCCATCTTGTTGATGGCCACGATGATCGGGACGTCGGCGGCCTTCGCGTGGTCGATCGCCTCGACCGTCTGGGGCATCACGCCGTCGTCGGCCGCGACGACCAGGATGACGACGTCGGTGACCTTGGCGCCGCGCGCGCGCATCGCGGTGAAGGCCTCGTGGCCCGGGGTGTCGATGAAGGCGATCGGCGCGGCCGTTCCACTCGACGCGGTAGGCGCCGATGTGCTGGGTGATGCCACCGGCCTCGCCGGCGACGACGTTGGTCGAGCGGATCCGGTCCAGCAGGAGGGTCTTGCCGTGGTCGACGTGGCCCATGACCGTGACGACGGGCGGCCGCGGCGACCGCCGGGATCGTCTCGTCCTCTGTCGTTCTCGAAGAACTTGGCCAGCAGCGCGGCCTCCTGCTGCTCGCCCGGGTCGACGAGGCGGACCTTGGCGCCGACCTCGGCCGCGTAGCAGCTCGATCATGTCGTCGCTCAGCGCCTGGATGGCGGTGACGATCTCGCCCTGGAGGAAGAGGAAGCGGATGATGTCGGCCGTCGAGCGGTTGAGCTTGGGGCCGACGTCCTTGGCCGTCGAGCCGCGCTCGATGATGATCTCGCCCTCGGGCACCGGCGCGGTCGACGGCTGCCAGGTGGTCATCTGGGTCGGCTCGAGCTCCTCGATCGGTGCGACGGCGCCGGCGCGACGTGCGCCGCTGGCTGCCCCGCGGGCCGCCCGCCGCCGCGCGGCGGGGCGCCCCGGCTCGGGCCGCCGGGGCCGCCGCCGGGGCGGGGCCCGCCGAAGCTGGCCGGGCGCGACGCCGCCGGGGCGCGGCGCGCTCGAGGGTCGCGCGCTCATCGGGCGCGGGCCGCCGGGCACCAGCGGGCGCGCCCCGGCCGGGCGGCGCAGCCCCGGGGGCGGCGGGATGGGCCGGCCGGTCGGCGAGAGCGGCCGCCCGGGCGGCGGCGGGATGGGCCGGCCGGTCGATCGCAGCGGCGGGCGACGGGTCGACTCGGCGCCGTCGGCGCCGCCGCGGCTGGTCGGGCGGATGGTGGTCGGGCCCTCGGGCGAGGGCGCGCGCGTGGGCGCGGGGCGCACGGGCACGGCGCGGCTGCGCACGACCTTGGTCGCGGCCTCGACCTTGGCCGGGGGCTCCGCCGGCGCCGGGGCCTCGGCCTCGGCGGCGACGTCGGCGTCGGCCGGGATCCGGGCCTCGACGGCCGGGGCGGCGGCGACCGCGACGGGCTCGGGCGCCGGCGAGGGCGCCGGCTCGGGCTCGGCCGAAGGGGCCTTGGCGGCCTTCGCCGCCCGGGCGGGCTTCTCGACCGGGGCCACCGCGCCGCGCAGGCCGTCGGCGTCGGCGCGGCGCCGGATGCGGTCGGCCTGGGCGTCCTCGATCGACGCCGACGGGCTCGACGCCCCGATGCCCAGCTTGCCGGCGAGGGCGAGCGACGTCCTTGGAGGACATGCCGAGCTCCTTGCTGAGCTCGTGGACCCGGATCTTCTTCAGCGCCAACGCGTTCCCTCGTGATGCGCGCCCGGCGGGCGCGACCTCCCATTCTTCCACACCGCCCCGGCGGATTCGGCCGGGGTGCCTGGCCCGGCTAGGCCTCCGTCGGCCCCTCGGCGCCGCCCTCGGCGGGCAGCTCCTCGATGACGACGACCTCCTCGACGTGGCTGTCGGCGGTGGTGACGACCTCGTCGACGACCGCGACCGCGTCGCCGGCGGCGTCGGTGCCGACCGTCACCGTCTCGTCGACGGTCGTCACGCCGTCGGTCACGGCCTCTTCGACCACCTCGTCCTGGCCCTCGTTCTCCGAGCGGATGTCGATGCGCCAGCCCGAGAGGCGCGCGGCCAGGCGGGCGTTCTGGCCCTCCTTGCCGATGGCCAGGCACAGCTGCTGGTCGTGGACGATGACCGTCGCGATGCCCTCGACCTCGTCGAGGCGAACCTCGCGGACCCGGCCGGGGCGCAGCGCGCTCTGGATGAACTCGACCGGGTCGTCGGAGTAGGGCACGACGTCGATGCGCTCAGAGCGCAGCTCGTTGGTGATGTTGCGCACCCGGCTGCCGCGCGCGCCCACGCACGCGCCGACCGGGTCGACCATCGGGTCGTTGGAGGCCACGGCGATCTTCGCGCGGTGGCCCGGCTCTCGGGCGATCGCCTTGATCTCGACGATGCCATTGGCGATCTCGGGGACCTCGATCTCGAAGAGCTTGGCCACCAGCGCCGGGTGGGTGCGGCTGACCACGATCTGGGGGCCCTTGTTGGTCTTGCGGACCTCGACGATGTACACCTTGACGCGCGCGCCGTGCTCGTAGCGCTCGAAGGCGATCTGCTCGGCCTGGGGCAGCAGCGCCTCGACGCGGCCGAGGTCGAGCAGGGTGTAGCGGTTGTCGTTCTGCTGGACGGTGCCCGAGACGATGTCGCCCTCGCGGTTGGCGAACTCCTCGTACATCTGCTGGCGCTGGATGTCGCGGATGAGCTGCATCAGCACCTGCTTGGCGGTCTGGGCCGCGATGCGCCCGAAGTCCGTCGGGGGTCGCGTCCCACTCGCGCGTGACGTTGCCCTCGACGTCGAGCTCGAGCCCCCAGACCTTGATCTCGCCGGTCTCGGGGTTGATCTCGACCTCGGCGTCCTCGGCCGAGTCGGGGCGCCGCTTGTAGGCGGCCAGCAGCGCGTTGGCCAGCGCGACTCGAGGAGCTCGCCCTCGTCGATGTTCTGGTCCCGGGCGATCTGGCTGAGGGCCTCGAGGAAGTCGAAGTTCGCCATGGTCAGCCTTCCTCCTCGTGCCCGCGACGCCGCGCGACGGCGACGGCTTGGCGCCGGCGCCCCACGCGAAGACCGTGCGCGCGCGCTCGACGCTCGTCGAGCGGCACCCGGCGTCGCGCCCGGCGCTCGCGTCGTCGATCGTCACGCTCGCCTCGTCGGCGTCGAGCACGACGCCCTCGAGGCGCCGCGTCGGCTCGGCGCCGCGCCGCTCGCGCAGCGTGACGATCTCGCCGCGCGCGCTGGCGAAGTGCGCCGGGGTGCGCAGCCGGCGCTCGAGCCCGGGGCTCGAGACGTCCAGGGTGTAGCGCCCGGGGATCGGGTCGTTCGCGTCCAGCCAGGCCGAGACGGCGCGGCTGGCCTCGGTGAGGGCGTCGAGGTCGACCCCGCCGGGGCGGGTCACGGTGACGCTGAGCGTCCCGCCGGCCAGCTCGAGGTCGTAGAGGTCGAGGCCGAGCCCGGACAGCAGGGGGCGCAGGGGGGTCTCGAGGTCCACTCCCGCTCCTTCCGTCCGCGCCGCCAGGGCGCCGGACAGAAAAAACGCGGGCCCTGGGGCCCGCGTCGCTCGGTCCTCACGTCCTTGGCGGACTGTGCAAACAGTCTAGCAGGGACGGCCCCGCGCCACAATCGAGCGAGCCGGTTACCGGCCAGTAGGCGAGGTCGGGAGCCCGAGGCGCCCCGGGCGCCCCGGGCGCCCGCGGCGGCTACTCGACCGGGCCGAGGCCCGGGTCGCCGGTGCGGTTGACGCCGTCGGGGCTGGCGTCTGGACCAAGGCCCACGTTGCGCATCTCGGCGTAGGGGACGCCGACGGTCGCGACGGGGTCGTCGCTGATCGAGCCGGGCGGCGTGCGCGAGCGCGTCGTGTTGCCCGCGGCGAAGAAGCGGCGCTGGTGGCGCCCGGGCTCGGCGCGCAGGCGCGCGACCTCGGCCGCAGGGTCCTGGTCGAGGCGCCGGCGGATCCCGAGGTAGCGCATCACGACCACGAACGCCCAGAGCAGCGCGAGGCCGAAGCTCAGCAGCGCGGCGGCGGCGACGCCGTTGTGCGAGTGCGCGCCCGCCGCCAGCCCGACGCAGAGCCCGCCCACGATGATGAACGCGACGAGGATCCGCGTGAGCATGACCGACGTCGCGGCGCGGAAGTAGCGCCCCAGCCCGGCGGCCTGGGCGGCGGAGCGCCGGGCGTCGTCGGCGTCAGTGGTCATCGCGCCCCCTCGGACGGGCCCGCGCCGAGCGTACCGGCGGGGCCTCAGTAGGCCTTGCCGACGACCGCCACGAGGTCGGGCTCGTCGTCAGAGTCCGGGATCGACCCGTCAGGGCGCTGGAGCGCCCGGACCGACACCGACTCGGCGCGCAGCGCGGCCTCCCCCTCGCCCTCGACCAGGCGCCAGGGCAGGCGGGCGAACCCGGCCTGGGAGGCCTCGAGCGCCTCGGCGAGCGTCGTCACGTCGTGGGTGTTGGCGTCGCGGAAGTGGCGCGCCGAGAGGTAGAGGCCGTCCTGGATCTCCTCGAGCAGCGCGCTCGCGCGCGCCGCCACCTCGCGGAGCGCCAGCGTCGCCTTCTCCCCCGTGTCGCGCCGGACCAGCGTGGCCACCCCGGCGGCCAGGTCGCGCGGCCCGAGCTCGACGCGCAGCGGCACACCCTTGATCTCCCAGTCGGTGACCCGGCGCCCGAACCCCCCGCGCGCCCGGTCGACCTCGACGCGCAGGCCGGCGGCGGCGAGCTCGGCGGCGAGCGACGCGACCGCCTCGGCGAGCTCGGGCTCGTCGCGCACCGCGAGCAGGACGAGCTGGACCGGCGCCAGGCGCGGCGGCACGACGAGCCCCCGGTCGTCGCCGTGGACCATGATCAGCCCGCCCACCAGGCGCGTCGACGCGCCCCAGGACGCGGTGTAGCAGAGCTGGGACTCGCCGGCCTCGCTCTGGAAGTAGATGTCGAAGGCCCGCGCGAAGTTCTGGCCGAGCTCGTGGCTGGTCGCGAGCTGCAGCGCCTTTCCGTCGCGCATCATCCCCTCGGCGGTCGTGGAGTTGATCGCGCCAGCGAAGCGCTCGCTGGGCGGCTTGATCCCCAGGAACGCCGGGACGGCCATCACCTCGCGCAGGAACGCGTCGTAGACCTCGAGGTGGATGCGCCGCGCGTAGGCCGCGGCGTCGGCGAACGTCGCGTGCGCGGTGTGGCCCTCCTGCCAGAGGAACTCGCTCGAGCGCAGGAAGAGCCGCGGCCGCAGCTCCCAGCGCACGACGTTGGACCACTGGTTGAGCAGCAGCGGCAGGTCTCGGTAGCTCTGGATCCACTTGGCCATGAACTCGCCGATGACCGTCTCGCTGGTCGGGCGCACCACGATCGGCTCGGCGAGCTCCTCGCCGCCGGCGAAGGTCACGACGGCCAGCTCGGGGCTGAAGCCCTCGACGTGCTCGGCCTCGCGCGCGAAGTACGACTGGGGGATGAGCAGCGGGAAGTATGCGTTCTTCGCGCCGCAGGCCTTGATGCGCGCGTCCATGTCGGCCTGCATCCGCTCCCAGATGGCCCAGCCGTAGGGGCGGATCACCATCGTGCCGCGCACGGGCCCGTTGTCGGCCATCTCGGCCTTGGCGACGACGTCCTGGTACCAGCGCGGGAAGTCCTCAGCCGGCGAGGTGAGGGCGGATTCGGCCACGGCGCTCCTTGGTCGGTCGGAGAATCCTACCGGCCCTACTCCGGCGCGCGGGAGCGGATCCGCGCGATGCGCTCGCCCGAGCGGTTGGCGTCGGCGCCGCGCGCGGCGAAGAGCTCGTCACGGTCGGCCGCGGCCTCGGCCTCGGCCGACGCGTCGCGCGCGGCCAGTCGCGCCTCGAGCCCCTCCTCGGCGATCCTCTTCGCCTCGTCGACGAGCGCGGCGACCATCTCGTCCTCGGGCACGACGCGCACGATCTGGCCCTGGATGAAGAGGTGGCCGCGCCGCTTGCCCGCGGCGATGCCGAGGTCGGCGTGGCGGGCCTCGCCCGGCCCGTTGACGACGCAGCCCATCACCGCGACCTGGATCGGGGATCTCCAGCGCCTCGAGCGCGGCCTGGGCCTCGGTGGCGACCTTGATGACGTCGACCTCGGCGCGCCCGCAGCTCGGGCAGGCGATGAGGTCGAGGCCCTTGCGCTCGCGCAGCCCCAGGCACTCGAGGAGCTGGCGCCCGGCGCGCGCCTCCTCGACGGGGTCGGCGGTGAGCGAGTAGCGCAGCGTGTCGCCGATCCCCTCGGCCAGCAGCGTGCCGATCCCCGCCGTGCCCTTGATCAGCCCGCCGGGCAGCGGCCCGGCCTCGGTCACGCCCAGGTGCAGCGGGTGGTCGAAGGCCTCGCTGGCCAGTCGGTACGCGGCGATCATCGTCGGCGACGCTCGACGCCTTCACCGAGATCTTGACGTCCGAGAAGCCGACCTCCTCGAAGTAGGCGAGCTCGACGCGCGCCGACTCGACGAGCGCCTCGGGCGTCGCGCCGCCGAAGCGCTCGTAGATGTCGGGGTGCAGGCTGCCGGCGTTCACGCCGATGCGGATCGGCACGCCGCGGTCCTTGGCCTCGCGCGCGACGAGCTTGATCTCCTCGGGCTTGCGCAGGTTTCCGGGGTTGAGGCGCAGCCCGTGGACCCCGGCCTCGAGGGCGGCCAGGGCCATCTCGACGTGGAAGTGGATGTCGGCGACGATGGGCACCGGCGAGCGCGGGACGATCTGGGCCAGGCCCTCGGCCGCGGCGCGCTCGTTGCAGGTGCAGCGCACGATGTCGGCGCCGGCCGCGGCCAGGTCGTAGACCTGGGTCAGCGTCGCGTCGACGTCGGCCGTCTTCGTCGTCGTCATCGACTGGACGCTGATCGGCGCTCCCGCGCCGACCTTGACCGAGCCGACCGAGATCTGGCGCGTCACCCGGCGTGGCGTCAGGGGCGAGGCGGTCACGTCCACGCTGCCATTCTGCCGTGCCCGCGGCGCGGCCCCCGCGGGCCTATCCGTTGACGAGCGTCCCCCGGAAGGTCGCGGCCGTCGCGTGGGCCAGCCCGATGGCCGCCCCGAAGGCCCGGAAGAACGAGGCGCGGCCCAGCGTGCGGCGCGTGGCGCCGAGCCCGGTCACCTGCGTGCAGCCCGTCGCGTCCACCGTCACCGGTCGGACCTCGGGCGACGCGCCCGTGGTGACGCCGGCGCCCTGCGAGAAGGCGAGCCGGTACGTGACGCCCCAGTCCGCCGGGCAGTGGAAGACGCCCGAGGGCATCACCGGCAGCGCGCACAGCGCCCGGGCGAGCGCTCGAACCGCCATCGCGTCGGAGGAGGTCACGCGACGCGCGAAGGAAAACCGCTCGGGGTTGAGGGGCTGGCTTCGCGTGAGCGCCAGGCCGGTGACCCGGGTCGCCACCGAGCAGAGGCTCGCCGACCTCGCCATGCGCGCGTCCGGGGCCGCGCCTGCCCACGGCGCGTGCACCACGCCGAGGGTCAGGCAGAGCGTGGCCACCGCGACGGCGCGCCCCGTTGAACTCCTCACGCTGGATCGCTGTCGGCGCGCGGCCTCGGCTTCCCGCGCACGGCTAGCGGAAGGGGTTGGTCACCGGGTGCACGATGTCCAGGTAGAGGGTGGACGCGAAGAGGACCAGCAGGATCAGCATGAACGCGTAGGCGTAGGGGGTCAGGCGGTTCACGTCGGCGTGGTAGCGCCGGCCGCGGCGGCTGCGCAGCCGCTCGTAGGTGGCGACGGCGACGTGGCCGCCGTCGAGCGGGAGCATCGGAACGAGGTTGAGCAGGCCGACGAAGACGTTGACGATCATGAGGATCTCGAGCAGCGTGCCGGCGTTGCTCTGGGCCGCCTGAACCGCGATTCGCGTCACCCCGTAGATCGAGAGCGGCCGGCTCTGCTGGACCGACGGCTCGGACGCCACGGCCGGCGACGCCACCTGGTGGAAGAGGCTGGAGAACTCGGCCGGCGAGAAGACGTGGACGATGCTGCGCACCGCCGACCCGATCGTCGAGCCGACCTGGGTGAAGGCGTGGGGCACGGCGGCCACGACCGACTGGTGCGCGACGAGGTTCTCCAGGCTGACGCCGATGTAGCCCCTGGGCGTCGTGCCCGTCGCCACCTTGTGACCGCCGCTCGTGAGGCCTCGGCCGTCGACCGGGGTCGCGTGGAGGGTCACGTCGGTCCCGTGGCGCGCGACGACGATGGTGAGCGCCTGGCCGGAGTGGTGGTTGATGATCGTGACCAGCTCGTTGGCGCTGGTGATCGCCCGGCCGTCGATCGAGACGAACTGGTCGCCGACGCGAACGCCGGCCATCTGCGCCGCGTTCTGGGCGTGGCCGTCCCAGGGGGTGAAGCCGGCCGACGCCGACCTTGCTCGCGCTAGGCGCGCCGACGAACGAGAGCGCCGCCCACGCCAGGACGACGGCCATCAGCAGGTGCATGATCGAGCCGGCCGACGCGACGAGGACCTTGCGCGGGTAGGTCGACGACCGGTACGTGCGCGGCTCGTCGGCCGGGTCGACCTCCTCGCTCGAGGTCATGCCCGGGATCTTCACGTAGCCGCCGACCGGGATGGCCCGCACCCCGTAGCGGGTCTCGCCGACGGTGGTCGACCATAGACCGGCCCGAAGCCGACGAAGAAGTCGGTGACGCTCATCCCGGCGCGCTTGGCCGTGACGAAGTGGCCGAACTCGTGGAGCATGATGATGGCCAGGATCGCGGCGACGACGACCGGGAGGGCCCACCCGCCCCACCAGGTCAGGAGGGCGACCGCGATGACGACGCCCGCGGCCAGACGCGCCACGGCCTGGCGGGTCGTCGGGGGCGAGGCCATGCCGGGGTCGAGCCTACCGGCCCCTCAGGCGAGCAACCGGGTCGCCTCGGCGCGCGCGGCGGCGTCCTCGCCCAAGAGTTGCCCAACGTCGGCCGGCTCGACGTCGACGTACGCGTCGAGGGCCGACGCGACGAGCGGGACGATCTCGCCCCAGGCGATCCGCTCGTCCAGGAACGCCTCGACCGCGACCTCGTCGGCGGCGTTCAGCCACGCCGGCGCCGTGCCGCCGCAGCCGCCCCGCCTCGTAGGCGAGGTCGAGGCCGGGAAGAGCGCGCGGTGTCCGGCGGCTCGAACGTGAGCTCGAGCGGCGCGTCGAAAGGTCGATCGCGCCCCAGCCGTCGTCGAACCGCTCGGGCAGACCCGAGGCAGTACGCGATGGGCAGGCGCATGTCGGGCCGGGAGAGCTGGGCGAGGATCGAGCCGTCGACGAACTCGACCATCGAGTGCACGATCGACTGGGGGTGCACGACGACGTCGACGCGGTCGACCCCGACGCCGAAGAGCGCCGCCGCCTCGAGGACCTCGAGCCCCTTGTTCATGAGCGTCGAGGAGTCGATCGTGATCTTGGGCCCCATCGACCACGTCGGGTGGGTCAGCGCGTCGGCCTCGGTCGCGCGCGCCAGGTCGCCCGGCGCCCCAGCCGCGGAACGGCCCGCCCGACGCGGTGAGCACGAGCCGGCGCACGTCGGGGTAGCCCTCGCGCCGGGGCCGCCCCGGCGAGGCACTGGTGCATCGCGCAGTGCTCGGAGTCGACCGGCAGCAGCCGACGCGCCCGGCGTCGCGCGCACCGCGGCCACGAGCGGGGCCGCGACGATCAGCGACTCCTTGTTCGCCAGCGCCAGTCGGCGCCCGGCGCGCAGCGCGGCCAGGGTCACCGGTACCCCGGCGAAGCCGACGACCGCGTTCAGGACGACGTCGGCGTCGCCGGCCAGCGACTCGAGGCCCTCAGCGCCCACGACGACGTCGGCCGGGTGGTCGAGCAGCGCGGCGACGCGCGCGCGCGTCGTCCTCGGTGGCCACGACGACGCGCGCCACCGCGAACTCGTTCGCGAGCTCGGCCAGCTCGTCGACCGCGGCGCGCGCTGAGACGCGACGAGCTCGAAGGCGGTCGGGCTCGCGGCGCAGGACGTCGAGGGTCTGGGTGCCGATCGAGCCGGTGGCGCCCGAGCAGGGCGACCCGCCGGCGCGCCGGGTCCACCGCTAGCCCAGCTTGAGGACGTGGCAGCAGGTAGTAGGTCGCCGGCAGCACGAAGAGCAGCCCGTCGATGCGGTCGAGCAGCCCGCCGTGGCCGGGCAGGATCCGGCCCATGTCCTTGACGCCGAGCGATGCGCTTGAACATCGACTCGAACAGGTCGCCGAGCGGCACGACGACGCAGAGCGCTGCGGCCACCTCCAGGCCCGAGTGGTGCGTCCACGGGCTCATCAGCGGCAGGACGCCCCGCCGACGATGAGCGTGACGACCGCTCCGCCGACGGTGCCCTCGATGGTCTTGTTGGGCGAGAGCGCGGCGTGATCGGCCGCTTGCCCAGGACCCGCCCGATGAAGAGCGCGCCGACGTCGTTGGCGACCGTCAGCGATGATCGCGCCGAGGAGGAAGTGCAGGCCGTGGCGGTGGGCGAAGGTGTGCGGCGCGACGAGCAGCAGCGCGAACGAGCCGAGCACGCCGACCCAGACGTAGACGAAGATCGTCGCGCCGACGCCGTCGAGGACGTCGACGCGCTCGCACGCCGGAGAGGTACCAGAGGAACGCGAAGACGATCGTCAGCACGGTCACCGCGCCGATGGCGCCCGCGCCCTTGTTGTAGACCGCGACCATGAGGGTCAGGAACGCGACGATCCCGAGGATGGTGGCCGGGTGGGCGCCGACCTGGCGCAGCCCCGCGAAGGCCTCGCCGGCGGCGAGGCCGATCGCCGACGACCGCGAGGACCGCGACGGGCATCGGCCCCGCGATGAAGACGAGCGACGACGACCATCGCGAGCACGACCCCGGTCAGCGTGGCCAGCGGACATCGAGCCCTCGGGGCGCTGGCGCACCGCGCGCCCGGCCAGCGGGTTGGCCGGCATGCGGGCGGCGCACCCGGGCGCGCGGCTCGGGCCGGGGCGGCTCGGGCCGGGGCGCCTCGGTCGGCGCCGGCGGCCTCGGCCGCCTCGTCGAACTCCCAGGGCCGGGCGTCGTCGTCTCTCGCGCTGCGTCGTCGCCGAGGATGGCGCGTCGAACTGGTCCTCGTGGGCGACCCAGTCGGCCTCGTCCTCGCGCCACGCCGGCGCCGGGATCGCCGACCACGGGTCGTCGCTCGGCGCGCTCTCGCGCGCGACGACGACGGGGACCTGGCCGGTCGGCGCGTCGGTCCAGTGCGGCAGGAGGGTCTGCTCGTCGACCCAGGGCGCGGCGTCGGCGGCGCGGTCGGCCCCGGTGATCGTCACCCGAGGGTCTTCGGGGGACGCGGCCGGCAGCTCCCAGTCGGCTCCTCGCCCGTCGTCGTCGTTATACCTCAAGTAGCTCCTGCTCCTTGTGCGTGAGGAGCGCGTCGACCGCGGCCACCTCGTCCTGGGTCATCTTGTCGAGCGCCTTCTCGAAGCGCTCGAGCTCGTCGGTCGCCGATGCCCGTGGTCCTTCTCGAGGGTCTCGAGCTCCTGGCGGGCGTGGCGGCGCACGCTGCGCAGCTGCGACCCGACCCTCCTCGGCCTTGTGGCGCACGATCTTGACGAACTCCTTGCGGCGCTCCTCGGTCAGCGGCGGGAACGCCAGGCGGATCACGACGCCGTCGTTGGAGGGGGTAGATCCCGAGGTCGGCGACGTGGATCGCCTTCTCGATGGCGCCATCGACGGCCTTGTCGTAGGGCGAGATCACGAGCATGCGCGCGTCGGGGACCGAGAACTGGCGAGCTGGTGCAGCGGGGTCACGGTGCCGTAGTAGTCGACGCCCAGGTGCTCGACCAGGGCCGACGACGCGCGGCCGGTGCGCACCGTGGCGAACTCGCCCTGACGTGCTCGATGGCCTTCGCCATCTTCTCCCTCGTCTCTTCGCAGCACCAGGTCGACGAGCTCGTCGTCCATCACCGCACCAGCGTACCCACAGCTCCCCGGCGAGGGCGCGGTCGATGTTCCCGGGCGCCATCAGGTCGAAGACGTGGATCGGCAGGTTGGTTGTCCTTGCAGAAGGTGATCGCGGTCAGGTCCATGACGCGCAGCTCCTTCGCGAGGACCTCGTCGAACGACACCTCGTCGTAGCGCACGGCGGTCGGGTCGAGTCCGCGGGTCCTCGGAGTAGACGCCGTCGACGCCCTCGTGGGTGCCCTTGAGCAGCATCTCGGCCTCGATCTCCGCGGCGCGCAGGGCCGCCGGGGTGTCGGTCGTGAAGTACGGGTTGCCCATGCCGGCGGCGAAGATGACGACGCGGCCCTTCTCGAGGTGGCGGATCGCGCGCCGCCGGATGTAGGGCTCGGCGACCTGGTCCATCTGCTGCGCCGACAGCACGCGGGTCGGGCGGTCGTGCTTCTCGAGCGCGTCCTGGAACGCCAGGGCGTTGATGACGGTGCCCGAGCATGCCCATCGTGTCCGAGGTCGCGCGGTCGATCCCGGCCATCTCGCCGGTCGCGCCGCGCCAGATGTTGCCGCCGCCGATCACGACCGCGAGCTCGATGTCGCCCGCGTCATCGCCGCGGCGATCTCCGCGGCGAGGCGGTCGACCGTCGACGCGTCGATGGTCTCGTCGCTCGCCGACGAGGCGAGGGCCTCGCCCGACATCTTGAGGACGAGCCGGCGACGGGCCACTCAGCCTGCCGATCGACGACCTGGGCGAACGCGACGATCGCGGCGCCGCCCGAGAAGCTGGGCGATCGTCTGCTTCTCGTCGCGCACGTAGGCCTGCTCGAGCAGGACGCGCTCCTTGAACCAGCCGTTCAGCCGGCCCTCGATGATCTTGTGCAGCGCCGCCTCGGGCTTGCCCTCGTTGCGGCGAGATCTCCTCGATCGTCGCTCGCGCTCGGCGGCGACGTCGTCGGCGGGCACGTCGTCGCGCGTCAGGTACGGCGGCCTGGTGAAGGCGATGTGGACCGCGATCTCGTGGGCGAGCTCTCGGCGTCGACCGCCCTCGAGCGACGATGGCGACGCCGTTGACGCCGCGCCCGGCCTGCTGGTGCATGGTAGGTGTCGACGACCTGGCCGGTCCCGGCGCCTCGAGGCGCACGACGCGCCCGATCGAGATGTTCTCCTTGAGCGTCGTGAGCAGCGTCTCGATCCGCGCGCTGAACGCGTCGACCGCGCCCTCGCCCTCGGCGGCGACGCGCGCCGCGATCTCGTCGACGAGGCTGACGAACTCCTCGGTCTTGGCGACGAAGTCGGTCTCGCAGCGCAGCTCGACGAGGGCCGCGACGAGCCGTCGCGCACCGCGGCCACCGCCCCTCGCGGCCTCGCGGTCGGCGCGCTTGGCGGCCGAGGCGAGCCCTGGACGCGCAGCCACTTCGCCCCTCCATGTCGCCGTCGTGCCTCGAGGGCGCGCTTGGCGTCGATCATCCCGACGCCGGTCGACTGGCGCAGCGCCTGGACGTCCTTTGCGGTGAAGTCGCCACGCTCAGGCCTCCGTCGCTGCGCCGCGAGCGGGCTCAGGGTGTCGGGCGTCGCCACGGGCGCGGCCTCGGGCGGGTTCGGGCAGACATCGGCCGACGGCGCGGTCCGGCGGCGGCGCGGGCGCCTCGGTCGGCCGCTTCGGCGGGCGCTCGGGGCGCGACGCGGCGTGCGGTCCCGTCAGCGCGACCGGTCGCTCGGCGCGGGCTGGGCCGCCGGGCGGTTCTCGCGGATGTAGCGACCTTCGACGACGGCGTCGGCGATCAGGCGGCACAGCAGCGCGCCGGCGCGGATCGCGTCGTCGTTGCCCGGGATCACGTAGTCGATGACGTCGGGGTCGCAGTTGGTGTCGACGACCGCGACGACCGGCAGGCCGAGCTTGTTGGCCTCGGTCACCGCGATGTGCTCCTTCTTGGTGTCGATGACGAAGATCGCGTCGGGGACGCCGGTCGAGGTTGGCGATGCCCGAGAGGTTGCGGTCGAGCTTCTCGAGCTCGCGACGTGGCGCAGGCGCCTCGCGCTTGGGCATGTTGTCGAAGTCGCCGGCGCGTCTGCATGGTGCGCAGCTCCTGCATGCGCTTGACGCGCCCGCGACGGTCGGGAAGTTCGTCAGCATGCCGCCCAGCCAGCGCTGGTTGACGTAGGGCATGCCGCAGGCCTGCGGCGTAGTCGGCGATCGGCCCTGGGTCTGCTTCTTGGTGCCGACGAACAGGATGATGCCGCCGTTGGCGACGAGGTCGCGCACGTAGGCGTAGGACGGCCTCGATGCCGGCCAGGGTCTTGTGCAGGTCGATCAGGTAGATCCCGTTGCGCTCGCCGAGGATGAAGCGGCGCATCTTGGGGTTCCAGCGGCGGGTCTGGTGCCCGAAGTGGACGCCGGCGTCCAGGAGCTGGTGCACGGTGACGAGTGCCACGAATGTCCTCCGTTCGGTTGCTCGACCCCCGTGGAGCACCGCGAACGGCGACCGAATGAGACCACGGGGGCAACTCAGCGCCCTCCCACCGCGGGAGGGCCGGCATCTAGCGCTGGCGGTGCTAGCCCCGCGGGTGGGTGTCCGGTGGACCTTCTGGAGCCGGGACTTGGAGACGTGCGTGTAGAGCTGCGTCGTGCGCAGGTTCGCGTGGCCGAGCAGCTCCTGGACCACGCGCAGGTCGGCCCCGCCCTCGAGCAGGTGGGTGGCGTAGGTGTGGCGCAGCGCGTGGGGGTGCGACGTGGCCGCGCGCCACGCGCGCGTCGAGCATCCGGCGCACGTCGCGCGGCCCGAGGCGATGCCCCCGGCGGTTGAAGAAGAGGGCCCCCGGCGGCGACTCCTCGGTCGCCACGTCCTCGCGCGCGTCCTCGACCCAGAGGCGCAGCGCGGCGAGCCCCCGGTCGTGCAGGGGAACGACGCGCTCCTTGGCACCCTTACCCATCACTCTCAGCAGGCCGCCGGAGAAGTCGACGCTGGCGACGTCGAGCCAGCAGAGCTCGCTCACCCGCAGGCCGCTGCCGTAGAGGACCTCGCAGATCGCGCGGTCGCGCACGGCCCACTCGTCCTCGCCCCAAGGGTCGTCGAGCAGCGTGTCGAGGTGCTCGCGGGCCACGATCCGCGGGAGCCGCTCGTGCGGCCGCGGCGCCGACAGGCGCTGGGCCGGGTTCTCGTCGATCACCCCGCGCTCGACGAGCCAGGCGAAGTAGCCGCGCAGCGTCGCGCGCCGACGCGCGATGGTCGCGCGAGCCTGGCCGGCCGAGGTGAGCGCGGTGAGGTACGCGCGAAGGTCGCGGCGCGTGACCCGTGGGGCCCGTCGAGCCCGCGCTCGCCGGCCCACGCGGCGAACCCGGCCAGGTCCGACTCGTAGGCGCGCACCGTCGCCGCCGAGCGCTCGGCCACGCGCAGCGTGCGCGCGTAATCGCCCTGACGCCACGGGTCGTTCGGTCCACGGCCCACCGGCCCAGGCTACTGACGCCCCGCGCCCGAGGGCCGCTCACTAGTCTGTGCCGCGAGGAGGCCCGAGTGCCGCGCATCCTGATCGTCGAGGACGACGACCACATCCGAACCGCGCTTCGCCTGCTGTTCGAGGGGGAGGGCTTCGACGTCGACGACGCCCCGACCGGCGAGGTGGGCGTCGCGCTCTTCACGCGCATGGCCAGCGACGTCGCCATCGTCGACATCATGCTGCCCGGCATGAGCGGCTTCGAGACCTGCGTCGCGCTGCGCGAGCGCTCCGACGTGCCGATCGTCATCGTCTCGGCGCGCGACGAGACCGCCGACGTCGTGCTGGGCCTCGAGTCCGGGGCCGACGACTACGTGACCAAGCCCTTCGCCCCCGAGGAGCTGGCCGCGCGCGTGCGCGCGCACCTGCGGCGCCGCCCCGACAAGGGGACGCACTCGTTCACCCTCGGCGACCTCAAGGTCGTGCCGGACGAGGGCGTCGTGCGCCGCGGCGACGGCAGCGAGCTGCACCTCACGTCGACCGAGTTCCGGCTCCTGACCGACCTCGCGCGCGTCAACGGCAAGGTGCTCAGCCGCGAGGACCTGCTCGAGCGGGTCTGGGGCTACGACTACTTCGGCGACTCGCGCCTGGTCGACGTCCACATCCGCCGTCTGCGAACCAAGATCGAGCCCGACCCGGCCAACCCGGTGTACCTGGTGACCGTGCGCGGCGCGGGGTACAAGCTGGTGCACTAGTGCCGCGCAGGAGCCTGCGCCTGCGCCTGCTGGTCACCTTCGGGTTGGCCACGTTCGCGCTGTCCTCGCTCTTCGCGTCGCTGACCTTCTTCGGGGTCCGCCAGGTCCTGGTCGACGACCAGCAGCGCACCGACCTGAGGGAGGGGTTCGTCAACGCCGCGCTCATCCGCTCGACCCTCTACGAGAACCCGACCACGCTCGGCGGCCTCCTCGACTCGATCGAGCGCGCGACCGCCTCCAACGTGCTCGTGCGCACCCACAACCAGTGGCTCAGCCGGTCCAAGGGCGCCGTGGCCGCCGACGTGCCGGCCGGTATCCTCGAGACCGTCGACAAGGGCCACGCCGCCCAGCAGACGATCGCCGTGGACGGCTCGCTGCTCTTCGTCGTCGGCGTGCCGATCCCGGCGGTCGAGACCCGAGTCTTCGAGATCTTCCAGCTCGGCCCGCTCGAGCGCACCCTCGGCACGCTGCTCGCGCTGCTCGCCGCGGGGACCCTCGCGGTGTCGCTGCTCGGCCTGGGCGCCGGGCTCTGGGTGAGCCGTCGCGCGGTGCGCCCGCTGCAGCGGGTCTCGGACGCCGCGGCCCTCATCGCCGAAGGCGAGCTGACCACGCGGCTCTCGGTGGGCCAGGCCGACCGGGAGGTCGAGGTCCTGGCCGAGTCGTTCAACGCGATGGTCAGCCGGCTGGTCGAGCGCATGGAGCGCGACGCGCGCTTCGCCAGCGACGTCAGCCACGAGCTGCGCAGCCCGCTGACCACCCTGACCACGACGGCGTCGGTGCTGGCCCAGCACCGCGACGAGCTCTCCCCCGCCGCCCAGGAGAGCCTCGACCTGCTCACCGCCGACCTCGAGGTCTTCCGCGGCCTGGTCGAGGACCTGCTCGAGATCGCCCGCAGCGACGCCGGAGCGACGTCGCTGGTCATCGAGGAGGTGACGGCCGTCGAGCTGGTGCGCCAGAGCGTGCGGTCGGCCGCGCTGCGCCACGGCCTGGTCGAGCCCCAGGTCGCCGTCGAGGGCGACCTGGGCGACGCGCGCGTCTCGGTCGACCGGCGGCGCTTCGAGCGCGTGATCACCAACCTGATCGTTAACGCCGAGCAGTACGGCGGGGGCGCGACCGCGGTCATCGTCGCGGCGCGCGACGCGAGCGTCGTCATCGACGTCGACGACGCCGGGCCGGGCATCGCGCCCGAGGAGCGCGACCAGGTCTTCCAGCGCTTCTTCCGCGGCCGGGCCGCGCACGACCGGTCGATGGCGCGCGGCACCGGCCTGGGGCTGGCGCTGGTGCGCGACCACGTCACGAGCTTCGGCGGGACGATCGCGGCGCTCGAGAGCCCCGCGGGCGGCGCGCGCTTCGAGATCACGCTTCCCCGGCGCGGCGGGGGGCCGTCGTGAGGGCGCGCGCGCTCACCCTGCTCGGCCTCGGCTCGCTCCTGCTCGCCGGCTGCACCCTGGTGCCGACCGGGTCGAACCCGGCGCGCGTCGAGCGCTCCGACGTGCCGTTCGGCCTGATGCGCCCGACGATCCCCGGCACCAACGGCGGCAAGGTGGTATTCGTGACCCAGCCGGTCTACGTCGTCGACGCGACCGGCCTGCACCTCGCGCCGTCGTCGCGCATCGTCCCGTCGCCGCCGTCGCTCGAGTCGGTCCTCAAGGAGCTCCTCCTCGGCCCGACGTCGATCGAGGCCTTCGCCGGCTACACCAACGCGCTGCCCAAGGGCCTCGTCCTGCTGGCCGCGACGACCAAGGGCGGGGTCGGCACCATCGCGCTCTCCAAGCCGCTGTCGTCGCTGACCCACGAGCAGGAGGTGCTGGCCGTCGGCCAGCTCGCCCTGACCGCCCACGCGGTCGGCGCGGTCAACGGGGTCGTGGTGACGGTCGGCGGCGTTCCCGAGAGGCTGCCGCTGCCCACGGGCAAGCTGGTGACCCGGGTGACCGCCGCCGACGAGGTCGCGCTGCTCAACCCCTGAGCGCGCGCCGGGTCGTCGGCGCGGCCCAGAGGTGCTCGAGGTCGTAGTACTCGCGGGCCTCGTCGTCGAAGACGTGCACGATGACGTCGCCGTAGTCGAGCGCGACCCACCGCGCGTCGTCGAGGCCCTCGACGTGCACGGGCCGCGCGCCCGACAGGGCGACCCGGCGCTCGACCTCCTCGGCGATCGCGCGCACCTGGCGGTCGTTGCGCCCCGAGGTCACCACGAGCGCGTCGAAGGTGTCGACCACCCCGCGCAGGTCCAGGACCACCGGGTCGTTGCCGAGCTTCTCGTCGGCCGCCTCGATCGCGGCGTCGGCCACCGAGGCGACGTAGGTGCTCTGGGGCCCGCGACCGAGGCCGCCCCCGATCACCGGCTCACTCAGCGGGGAACCTCACTCAGTGCGTCGCCCCCAGGACGGCCAGCGCGGCGGCGAAGGGGGCGGCGAGGGCGAGGAGGGCGATGAGCGACCAGCGGCGCCGGCTGCGGCGGCGCTGTGCTCTGCCCGGCGCCGGCTCGACGACACGCGCCGGCGCCGACGCGCTCAAGTCGAAGGCCCGGACCGCCATGACGGGGCTACCTTAGCCCCGCGACGCCAGGAAGAGGGGAACTACGGCCGGGGGCAGCAGGTCGGCGAGGTCGGCCGCGGAGGGCTCGAGGTCGCGGATGTACGTGCTGGAAAGGTCCACCGGGCTCATCGGGATCCGGTAGCCGCGCCAGGACGCTCCGAGGCGCTGTGCGTCCCCCGGGCGCGGCACGACGCCCACCTCGACGAGGGACGCGAGCTCGTCGGCGCGGTGCCACGAGGCGACCTGGCCGACCAGGTCGGCCCCGATGATCAGGTCGACCGCGTCGAAGTCGGCCAGCAGCTCGAGCACCGTGTCGATCGTGTACGTCGGCCCCGCGCGCACGGAGCTCGCGGTCCGAGACCTCGACCAGGTCGAGGCCCTCGAAGGCCGCGCGCGCCATCGCGAGGCGCGCTCGGTCGCGCGCGATGAGCGTCGGGTCGCGCTTGCAGGTACGGGTCGCCCGCGACCGTGACCTCGAGCAGGTCGAAGCGCCCGAGGCGTCGATCGCGGCGCGCAGCGCGGCGACGTGACCGAGGTGCGGCGGGTCGAAGGTGCCCCCGAAGAGACCGAGCGCCGCCCGGCCACCCGCCGAGCCTACGGCGCGATGGCGCGCGTTCCCCGGAGCCGCCTACGCTTGTCGGATGGAGCAGCACCGCACGCTGGTCCCCCGCGTCGTGGCGCGACGCGACCGGCCGCCCAGAGCCCGACCTGGCCCGACGCGCAGCACCTCGCGCGCGTCGAGGCGCGAGCTCTCCGAGCGCCCGCCGCTCGTCTTCGCCGGCGAGGCGCGACGGCTCACCGACCACCTCGGCCGAGGTCGCCCAGGGCCGCGCGTTCCTGCTCCAGGCCGGTGACTGCGCCGAGTCCTTCGACGAGGGCTCGGCCGACTCGATCCGCGACAAGCTCAAGGTCGATCCTGCAGATGGCCGTCGTCGCTCACCTACGCGACGGGCGTCCCGGTCATCAAGGTCGGGCGCATCGCCGGGCAGTTCGCCAAGCCCCGCTCCGCGACGATCGAGGAGCGTCGACGGCGTCGAGCTCGAGGCCTTCCGCGGCCACATCGTCAACGACGAGGCGTTCGACGGCCGGCCGCGCGGCGCCCCGACCCGTGAGCGGCTGCTCGCCGCCTACCACCAGAGCGTCGCGACGCTCAACCTGCTGCGCGCCTTCACGACCGGCGGCTTCGCCGACGCTCGCCGCGCGTGCACGCCTGGAACCAGGAGTTCGTCGCCAACTCCACCGAGGGCAAGCGCTACGAGCGTGATCGCCGACGAGATCGAGCGCGCCCTGCGCGTTCATGCGGGCGTGCGGCATCGACCTCGCACGACGAGCGCCGCGCTGCAGGGCGTCGACTTCTACACGAGCCACGAGGCGCTCGTCCTCAACTACGAGGAGGCCCTCACGCGGCGCGACTCGCTCACCGGCGACTGGTACGACTGCTCGGCGCACCTCGCTGTGGATCGGCGAGCGGACCCGCCAGCTCGACGGCGCGCACGTCGAGTTCGCTCGCGGGCGTCTCCAACCCGCTCGGGCTGCAAGGTCGGCCCGACCGATGGGCGCCGACGAGCTCGCTGCGCCTCGTCGAGCGGCTCGAACCCGGACAACCGCGCCCGGACGGCTCACGTTGATCTCGCGCATGGGCGACGAGCGCGTCGAGGACGCTCCTCGGCCCCGGTCGTCGAGGCCGACGCGCGACGCGGGCCACGCCGTGCGTCTGGACCTGCGACCCCATGCACGGCAACACGTTCGTCGTGGAGAACGGCCACAAGACGCGGCGCTTCGACGACATCCTCGGCCGAGATGGCCGCGGCTTCTTCGACGTGCACCGCGAGCTCGGGCACCTGGCCCGGCGGGCTGCACGTCGAGCTGACCGGCGACGACGTCACCGAGTGCCTCGGCGGCGGGTCGACGCCTCGGCGAGGGCGACCTCGACGTCGAACTACACGTCGATCTGCGACCCGCGGCTCAACGCGCACCCAGAGCCTCGACCTCGCCTTCCACGTCGCCGAGTTCCTGCGCGACTACGCGCTCGCGGCAGCGGCGCGCGGTCGTTGTA
The DNA here is from genome assembly GCA_963820815.1 of uncultured Actinomycetota bacterium. GTDB lineage: Bacteria > Actinomycetota > Acidimicrobiia > Acidimicrobiales > RAAP-2 > RAAP-2. Next base: position 121,193 of record CAWGBL010000002.1, read on the forward strand.
GCGCAGGAGCCGGCGCCGCGCCATGCGAGCTCGATCTCGGTCATCGAGCAGTTCTCGGTGGCAGGCAGCACGCCGCGCGTCGGGGTCGCCGCCAAGGTCCATCCTTCATCGCCTGCTCGACGATCCCGCCGTGGCACGACGATGACGACGCGTCTCGCCGCGGTGGCGCCGCGGCGAGTCGCGTCGAGCGCGCCGCGCGCAGCGCTCGTGGAAGCCGCTGCAGCGACTCCCCGCCCGGGGCCGACAGGGCCGGTCGGGGTCGACGCCCCAGTCGGGCGCGCCGTAGCGCTCGACGTACTCCGCCCACAGGTCAGCCCGTCGAGCCTCGCCGGGGTGCATGCTCGCACAGGTCGCAGTCGGCGACGACCTCGAGGTCGCGGCAGGGCCGCGCGCGAGCAGCTCGGCGGTCTCGATCGGCGCGCGGCAGGACCGAGGTGTAGAGCGCCGCCGCGTCCACGAGCTCGCGCGCTGGCGGCCAGTCGCGCGGCGAGCGCGTCGCGCCTGGGCGCGGCCCAGCCCGTCAGCCCGGTGTCGCCGATCGGCCCGCCGACGACGCCGCGCTCGGTTGACGACCGGCTCGCCGTGGCGGATGATCACGACGCGCGTCGCGCTCGACGTCCTCGGCCGCGGGTGCGCAGCCCCGGCGGGATCGGTCGCTCCAGCCGCTCACGCGAGCCCGCCGACGAACGTCTCGAGCTGGCGCAGCGTCCGGCACTCGACGACCGCGGTCGCAGTACGGGGCGTAGGTCGACGATCACCGAGTCGCCGCTGTTCCAGTAGGCCGTGCGGCTCGGGGTTGAGCCAGTAGAGCGCCTTGCGACCGGCGGCGCAGGTCGGCGAGGACCTCGGCGTGGGACGCGTGGTAGTTGTATGCGCGCGTCGCCGAGCAGCAGGATGGTCGAGCGCCGCGTGAGTCCGAGTCGGCGAACTCGTCGTGGAAGGCGCTGAGCGCCCGGCCGTAGTCGCGAGTGGCCGTCGAAGGCGACCACGTCGGCCTCGGCGTTGATGCGCGCGACGGCCTCGGCGGGGTCGTCGACGCCGTCGAAGAGCCGCGTCACCTCGTCCAGGCCGTCGACGAAGACGAAGCTGCGGACCTTGCGAGAACTGCGACGAGATCGCGTGCACCAGGTGCAGCGTGAAGCGCGCGAAGGACGCGACCGACCCCGAGACGTCGGCGATGACGAAGATCTCCGGCTTGGCCGGGCGCGGCGGCTTGAAGCGCAGGTCGAGCGGCACCCCGCCGGTCGAGAGACTCTGGCGCACCGTGCGGCGCAGGTCGACCGGCCCGCGCCGGCGCCGCCGGCGCTGGCGCGCGAGGCGCACCGCCAGCTTGCGGCGAAGGGGGCGCAGCGCGCGCTCGCAGCTGGGCCAGCTCGTCGCGGTTGGCGTGCATCACGTCGAGGTCCTCGGGCAGCGGCTTGCGCATCGACTTGGCCAGCGCCTCGGCGCCGCGGTCCTCGACCAGGCGCTCGCGGATCACCCGCTCGACCTCGCGCTTGAGCCGCTCGACGCGCTCGTGCGCGTCGTCGGCGGCCAGGCGGCTGCGCGAGCTCGTCGCCGCTCTCGGCCACCTGCGATCGTCAGGCGGCCCTCGAGGGCCTCGAGGTCGAGGCTGCGCAGCGTCCGGTACAGGTAGTAGGTGCCGCCGACCGGGCGGCCCGGCTCCATCCCGGCGAAGCGCGTCACCGCCTCGCCGGCGCCGCGCGCCAGACCGGCCGAGTCGTCGTCGCGCAGCGACCGGTAGATGAGGTCGAGAGCTCGGCGGCCGACATCGCCGCGCCGCCAGCGCCCTCTCCGCGCGGCCCCGACGACGAGCGGGCGCCCTCGGGCGTCTCGTCGGCCGAGCGACTCGACCCCGCGCAGCGCGAAGAAGACCTCGAAGGCGCGCTCGAAGGCCGCCAGGTGCCCGTCGTCCTTGACCAGGGTCGCGCGCAGGGCGTCGCGCGCGAGGTCGCGGTCCGAGAGGTCGATCGACTGGATGGCGCGCGCGGCGTCGACGTGCTCGCTCGAGCGAGACCGGGATCCCGGCGGCGCGCAGCTCGCCGACGAAGCCGGCGAGGAGGCTAAGCAACGGTCCGCGGTCCGCCCAGGAGCTCCTTGGTGGCCCGCTCGATGTCGGCCTGGTACTTGAGCAGGATGTGCAGGGTCGCGGCGGCGTCCTCGTCGCCGATCTCCTCGCGTCCCAGCACCACCAGCGTGCGCGCCCAGTCCAGGGTCTCGGAGATCGACGGCGCCTTCTTGAGGTCGAGCCCGCGCAGCGAGCGCACGACCCGCGCGATCTGCTCGGCCAGGGCGCGGCTGATGCCCGGCACGCGCGCGACGATGATGTCGCGCTCGCGCTCGATCGTCGGGTAGCCGATGTGCAGGTAGAGGCAGCGGCGCTTGAGGGCCTCGGAGAGCTCGCGGGTGTTGTTGGACGTGAGGAAGACCAGCGGGATCTGGCGCGCGCGCTGGGTCCCGAGCTCGGGGATCGAGACCTGGTACTCGCTCAGGATCTCCAAGAGCAGGGCCTCGGTCTCGAGCTCGACGCGGTCGACCTCGTCGATGAGCAGCACGACGGGGTCGGTGGCGGTGATCGCCTCGAGCAGCGGGCGCGTGAGCAGGAACTCGGCCGAGAAGATGTCCTCTTCCAGGTGCGACCACTCCTCGGCGCCCTGGCCCTCGGCGCGCCCGGCCTGGATGCGCAGCAGCTGCTTGCGATAGTTCCACTCGTAGAGGGCCTTGGACTCGTCCAGGCCCTCGTAGCACTGCAGGCGTATGAGGCGCGCCCCGGCCGCCGCCGCCACCGCCGCGGCCAGCGCGGTCTTGCCGACGCCGGCCGGCCCCTCGACCAGGACCGGCTTGGCCAGCCGGTCGGCGAGGAAGGTGACCGACGCGATGGCGTCGTCACAGAGGTAGTGCTGGGCCTCGAGGCGCTCGGCGACGTCGCCCGGGCTCGCAAAGTGCACGGGCGGCGCGTGCTCGAGGCCGAGCAGCGCCGCGACCTCCTCGCGCGGGTCGGCCGTCACCGCACCTGCCCCTCGCCGCGCACGACCCACTTGAGGCACGTGAGCTCGCGCGGTCCCATCGGGCCGCGCGCGTGGAGCTTCTGGGTCGAGATCCCGACCTCCCCGCCCAGGCCGAGCTCGCCGCCGTCGATGAAGCGCGTCGACGCGTTCACGAGCACCGCCGCCGCGTCCACGCGCGCCACCCACTCGTCGGCCGCCGCGGCGTCGCCGGTCACGATGGCCTCGGAGTGGCCGGTGCCGTAGCGCGCGACGTGCCCGACGGCCTCGTCGAGCGACTCGACGACCTTGACGGCGAGGATCAGGTCGAGGAACTCGCGCGCGTAGTCGTCATCGGTCGCGGGCGTGGCGCCGGGCAGGAACGAGCGCGCCTCGTCGTCGGCGCGCAGCTCGACCTGGGGCATGGCCGCGGCCAGGCGCGGCAGCAAGTCGGCCGCGACGCCGCGGTGCACGAGCAGCGTCTCGGCGGCGTTGCAGACCCCCGGACGCGAGGTCTTGGCGTTGACCGCGATGGCCAGCGCCATGTCGAGGTCGGCGGCGGCGTCGACGTAGACGTGGCAGTTGCCGTCGCCGTCGAGGACGTACGGGACGCGCGCGTGCTCGCGCATCGCCGCGATGAGGCTCGGCCCGCCGCGCGGGATGAGGCAGTCGATGTAGTCGGTCAGGCCCATGAACTCGCGCACCGCGTCGTGGCTGGGGTCCTCGACCAGGGTGACCGCCGCCGCCGGCAGCCCCTCTTCTCCAGGGCCGCGCAGAACGCGGACGCGACCGCGGCGTTGGAGGCCTGGGCCGACGCCGACCCGCGCAGGAACGCCGCGTTGCCGCTGCGCACGCAGAGCCCGGCGACGTCGCTGGTCACGTTGGGACGGTTCTCGTAGACGACGCCGACGACCCCGAGGGGGACGCGAACGCGCTCGACGCGCAGGCCGTTGGGGCGGGTGGCCTCGTCGACGACCTCGCCGAGGGGGTCGGGCGAGCCCGCGATCTCGCGCAGCGCGCCCGACATCGAGGCGAGCCGGGCCTCGGTCAGGGTCAGGCGGTCGCGCCCGGGGCCGGACTCGGTGTAGGCGGCGACCTCGGCGGCGTTGACGGCCAGGATCTCGTCGACCCGGGCGTCGAGGGCGTCGCCCGCGTGGGCCAGGACGGCGCGGCGGCGCTCGTCGGAGGCCCGCGCGACCTCGCGCGACGCGGCCTTCACGGCCGCGGCCTGGGCGACGAGGCGCTCGTTCACCCGTCCAGCGTAACGGCGGCGTCCGGGTCGCGAAGGAGGACGAGGTCGTCGCGGTGCACCACGACGTCGTCGTACCCGTCGAGCTCGTCGCGCCCGACGCGCGCGAGGCCCTTGGCCACGACCTCGCCGCCGGGCCCGAGGACCTCGACCGCGTCGCCCTCGGCGAAGTCCCCCGTCGCCGCGGTCACCCCCACCGCGAGCAGGCTGCGCCCGGCGCGCTCGAGCGCGGCGCGCGCGCCCTCGTTGACGCTGACCGTGCCGCGGCTGGCCACCGCGAAGGCGATCCACGCCTTGCGCGCGGGCAGGCGCCCCGGGCGCGGGGTGAACGTCGTGCCGAAGCCCGGCTCGCCGGCGAGCGCCGCCGAGACCGGCGCCGGCGCGCGCGCCGGGGCGATGACCGCCGTCGACCCCCGACCAGGTGGCGATGCGCGCGGCCGCCAGCTTCGAGGCCATGCCGCCGCTGCCCACCCCCGACCGGCTGGCCCCGGCCAGGTCGAGCAGCACGGCGTCGATGCGCGCGACCTCCTCGATGAGCGTCGCCGAGGCGTCGAGGCGCGGGTCGGCGGTGAGCAGCCCCTCGGTGTCGGTCAGCAGGACGAGCCGCTCGGCGCCGACCAGGTTGGCCACCAGCGCGGCCAGCCGGTCGTTGTCGCCGAAGCGGATCTCCTCGTCGGCGACGGCGTCGTTCTCGTTGACGACGGCCACCACGCCGAGCGCGTCGAGCGCGGCCAGGGTGTCGCGCGCGTGCAGGTACTGCCCGCGGTGCGAGAAGTCCAGGGGCGCGAGCAGCACCTGGCCGACGGCCAGGCCCACCGCGGAGAAGGCGTCGCGCCAGGCCGACATCAGGCGCGGCTGGCCGACCGCCGACACCGCCTGGAGGGTCTGGGCGTCGTGGGGCCGCGGCCGGCCCGCGCCGACCTCGGCCCAGCCGGCGGTGATCGCGCCCGAGGTCACCACGACGACCGACCAGCCGGCCGCTCGCGCGGCCGCCACGTCGCGCGGCCAGCGCGGCGAGGACCGCGGCGTCGACGCCGCCGGCGTCGTCGGTCACCGACGACGTGCCGACCTTGACGACGGCGCTACGCGTGGCCACGCCCGCCCCGCTTCGGCCGCCGCGGGGCCGCGTCCTGGAGCCCCGCCGACGCGGCGTCGCGCCACCACTCGAAGGTCAGCCCGCCCACGCTCACCAGGTCGCCGTCGGCCACCCCGGCGCGGCTGAGCAGCCGGTCGACCCCGAGGGCCTTGAGGCGCTTCTGGACCTCGGCCATCGCGGCGTCGTCGGTCAGGTCCGAGAGCGCGACGGCGCGCGCCGCGGCCCGGCCCTCGACGGCCCACGCGCGCTCGCCGACTCGCTCGACGGCGATGTCCTCGCCGACCGGGCGGTGCACGACGACCTCGGCGCCGAGCGCCTCGGCCTCGAGCGCGCGCGCCGCGCCCACGAGCTCGGCCCAGCGCGCGACGAGCTCGGGCGTGCCCTCGCCGGTCGCGCCCGACACGACCGGGCCGGCGAAGGCGTGCGCGGCGACGTCGGACTTGGACCCGACGACGACGCGCGGGCGCGCGAGTAGGTCCCGGTCGTGGGCGCCGAGCTCGGCGAGGAGGACCTCGAGCTGGCGATCGGGCGCCGGCGCGGTCTCCGACAGGTCGAGCAGGACGCACAGCACCCGGGCCCGCTCGACGTGGCGCAGGAACTCGTGGCCGAGTCCCCGCCCCGAGGCCGCGCCCTCGATCAGCCCGGGGATGTCGGCGACGACCAGCTCGGTCGCGTCGCCCGGGCGCCCGGCGCGCGCGCCCACGCGCACCACGCCCAGGTGCGGCACCAGGGTCGTGAAGGGGTAGTCGGCGACCTTCGGGCGCGCCGCCGAGACCGCCGCGATCAGCGTCGACTTGCCGGCGTTGGGGAACCCGATGAGGGCCACGTCGGCCAGGAGTCGCAGCTCGAGCTCGAGCCAGCGGTCCTCGCCGACCTCGCCCTGCTCGGCGAAGGCCGGCGCGCGCCGCGCGTTGGAGAGGAACCGGGCGTTGCCGGCGCCGCCGCGGCCCCCGGCCGCGGCGCGCCAGCGGTCACCGGGGCCGGCCAGGTCGACCAGGGCCTCGCCGTCGGCCAGGCGCACCACGGTGCCGACCGGGACCGTCACGACCAGGTCCGGCCCGCGCGCGCCGTGGCGCTTCTTGCCCGAGCCGTGGGCGCCGTTGCCCGCGCGGCGGAAGGGCTGGTCGCGGAAGGAGAGCAGCGAGGCCTGGTTGGCGTCGGCCACGAGCCACACGTCGCCGCCCGACCCGCCGTCGCCGCCGTCGGGCCCGCCGCGGCTGACGTGGGCCTCGCGCCGGAACGAGACGCAGCCCGCCCCGCCGTCGCCCCCTTTGGCGTGGAGTTGGGCGGCGTCGACGAAGCCCGGCACCCCCTAATCCTACGGGGGGCCCCGAAAGCGCCTAGGCGAGCAGGGCGCCGACGGCCGCGGCGAGGGACTCGGTGTGCGCGTCGACCTGGGCCGGCGTCGTCGCGGGGCAGGTGAGCGCCATGTTGTGGAAGGGCGTGATGAGCACGCCGCGATTGACCCCGGCGAGGTGCAGGTAGTCCTCGAGCGGCCCGTCGCCCGCCGCGGCCGACTCCCCGCCGCTCGTCGGCGCGGGGTTGGCGAACCGGTACTCGCAGCGCGCGCCCAGGCGCGTCACGCTCCAGTCCAGCCCGGACGCGTCGATGACGCCCTGGACCCCGTCGGCGAAGCGATCGCTGAGCGCCTCCATCGCGACGAAGGCGTCGTCGGTCAGGACCTCGCCGAGCACGGCGCGCATCGCGGCCAGGCTGAGCGCGTTGCCGGCCAGCGTGCCGCCCACGCCGCCGACGTCGACCAGGTCCGACCCGTCCGCCACCGCCGAGGCCACGACCCGGTCGGCCAGGTCCTCGGTCAGCCCGTAGGCCCCACAGGGCACGCCCCCGCCGAGCGACTTGCCGATGGTCAGGGCGTCGGGGCGCAGCCCCCAGCGCCGCGTCGCGCCCCCGGGGCCGGCCGAGAAGGTGTGGGTCTCGTCGAGCACGAGCAGGGTGCCGGTCGCGTCGCACGCCGCGCGCACGCCCTCTAAGAACCCGGGCTCGGGCAGGACGATCCCGATGTTGGTCAGCGCCGGCTCGGTCAGGACGCAGGCGACGTCGCGCGCGGCCAGCGCGGCCTCGAGCGCGGCGAGGTCGTTGAACTCCACGGCCACCGAAGTCGTCGCCGGGTCGACCGCCGGGCCGGCGTTGCCCGGGCGCGCGACGGTGCGCCCGCCCTGAGCCACGACGATCGTCTCGTCGACCGTGCCGTGGTAGCAGTACGAGAAGACGAGGACCTTGGGCCTTCCGGTCACCATTCGCGCGAGGCGCAGCACCCAGCGGTTGGCGTCGGTCGCCGAGAGCGTGAAGGACCAGCGCGCGAGGCCGAACCGGCGCGACAGTTCGGCCGCGACCCACTCGGCGTCCTCGGTGGGCAGCATCGTGGTGACCCCGCCCAGCTCGCCGGCGCGCCGGGCCAGCGCCTCGACGAGCGGCGCCGGCGAGTGGCCGGCCATCGCGCCGGTGTCGCCCAGGGCGAAGTCGGCCAGGGCGTGGCCGTCGACGTCGACGACCTCGGCGCCGCGCGCGGTGGCCACCGAGAGCGCGAATCCGCCCGCCCACTTGCTCATCCAGGTCATGGGCACCCCGGCCAGCAGGTGGCCCGCGCCCTCGAAGGCCGCGCGGCTCTTGGGGTTGCGGGCGCGGTAGCTCGCCGCCTCGGCCGCCAGGAGGCCGGCCAGGCGGGCGCGGTCGGGCCGGGTCACCGCCTCATGGTAGGCGCCGCCGTCTCGGGCCAGTGGGCGATGACCCCCCTGACCAGGGAGGACGAACGCCCCGCGCCCGCCGGGGAGCGGCGCGGGCCCCGGAAATCCCCATTTTCCTTGGTTTTCGCGGTAAAGATGGCCCTGGTGACTGGGGCCATCCCAGGACGCACCTCGATGAAAAAGAAGGAGTCCACCGGTGAACAAGGCCGAGTTGGTAGATGCAGTCGCTGCCGAGAGCGGCGCCGGGAAGAACACGGTCGCGGAGGTCCTCAAGGCCTTCGAGGACGTCGTCGTGCGGGGAGTGTCCGGCGGCGAGAAGATCGTGATGTCGGGCTTCCTCAGCTTCGAGCGGGTCGAGCGCAAGGCCCGCACCGCCCGCAACCCCCAGACCGGCGAGGCCATCCAGGTGGCCGCGTCGCGCGCGCCGAAGGTCTCGATCGGCTCGACCTTCAAGAAGGCGGTCAAGGGCGGCTAAGGCAGTTCTCTAAAGCAGAAGGCCCCGGGCTCGCGCCCGGGGCCTTCTGCTTTAGGAGGAAAGCTCAGTCGACGATGACGTCGACCAGCTTTCGGCCGCCGCGGTACCCGAACTTCACGGTGCCGTCGGCGAGCGCGAACAGGGTGTCGTCCTTGCCCAGCCCGACGTGGCGACCCGGGTGGAACCGGGTGCCGCGCTGGCGGACGATGATGCTCCCTGTGGTGACGGCGGTGCCGTCGAAGGCTTTGACGCCCAGTCGCTGGGCGGTGGAGTCGCGGCCGTTGCGGGTGGACCCGCCACCCTTGGTCTTGCTCATGGCGCCCCCTAGGCCTTGGCCGAGATCTTCGTGATCTCGACGGTCGAGTACAGCGTGCGGTGGCCCCAGTGGCGGCGCTGGCGCGACTTGGCCTTGTAGGTCAGGCCCCGGATCTTGGTGCCCTTTTCCTCGCCCGTGATGGTCGCGGTCACCGACGCGCCCGCCAGGGCCGGGCCGGTCACCACGGAGTCGCCGTCGACCAGCAGGACCGGGGTGAACGAGACGGTCTCGCCCACGGCCCCGGGCCGGTGCGCGACGCGCAGGCGCTGGCCCTCGGTGACCCTCTCCTGGGACGTGCCGATGCGGATGACGGCGTACATAGGGGCTCCAGTCTAGCCGGTCGCGCCCGGGCCTAGAGGCCCGTGGCCAGGACGAAGCCCCGGCCGTCGCAGACCGTGCAGACCTGGCTGACCGACTCGAGCAGCCCCTCGTTGACGCGCTTGCGGGTCATCTCGACCAGGCCCAGCTCGGAGATGTCGAAGACCTGGGTGCGGGTCTTGTCGCGGCTGAGCGCCTGGCGCAGCGCGCTGGCGACGGCCTCGCGGTTGGGCTTGGACTCCATGTCGATGAAGTCGATGACGATGATCCCGCCGATGTCGCGCAGGCGCAGCTGGCGGGCCACCTCGTCGGCCGCCTCGAGGTTGTTGCGAAAGACCGTCTCCTCGAGGTTGGTCGAGCCGACGTTCTTGCCGGTGTTGACGTCGATGACCGTCAGTGCCTCGGTGCGCTCGATGATCAGCGAGCCGCCCGAGGGCAGGAAGACCTTGCGGTCGAGGGCCCGGTGGAGCTGCTCGTGGACGAAGTATCGCTCGAAGAGCTCGAGCGACTCGGCCTCGCGGTCGTAGTACTCGATCCGGTCGGCCAGCTCCGGGTTGACCGCCAGGACGTACTCGCGGACCTTCTCGTAGAGCGACGGGTCGTCGATGATGACCCCGCGGAAGTCCTCGTTGAACTCCTCGCGCAGAACCCGCACCGCGAGGTCGAGGTCGCGGTAGACGAGGCGCGGCTGGTTGGAGCGCTTTACCTCGGCCTCGATGGCGTCCCACTTCTCGGCCAGCGACGCGACGTCGCGGCTCAGGTCCTCGGCGCTGACCGCCTCGGCGGCGGTCCGGATGATGATGCCGTGGCGCTCGGGCTTCACCTCGTCGATGATCTTGCGCAGCCGGCGGCGCTCGCCGTCGGGCAGGCGCTTGGAGATGCCGACCGTCGTCGAGTTGGGCACGAGGACCGCGAAGCGCCCGGGCAGCGAGACCTCCTGGGTCAGGCGCGCGCCCTTGGCGCCGATCGCGTTCTTGGTGACCTGGCAGACGATCGTCTGGCCGGCGCGGATCATCTCCTCGATGCGCCGGGCGCCGGGGCGGTCATCGATCTCCTCGGCGTCGAAGGCGACGTCGCCGCGGTAGAGGACGGCGTTCTTCGGGATGCCGATGTCGACGAATGCCAGCTCCATCCCCGGCAGGACGTTCTGGACCCGGCCGACGTAGATGTTGCCGTCGATCTGGTTGGTCTCGTCGGCGGCCTTGGCCACCAGGTACTCGACCATCGTGCGGCCCTCGAGCGTGGCGATGTGGGTCGCCTGGTCGGTCGTGTGCACGCACATCAGGTATCGGCCCTGGGCGCCGGTGCGCCGCTCGCCGCGCTTGCGCTTGCGCGCTCGCCCGCCGTCGGCCGCGCCCTCGGGCGCGGAGGCCTCGACCGGGCGCGCCGCCGGGGCCCGGGGCGCTCCGCCGCCGCCACCGCCGCCGCCGCCGACCGCCGCCGCCGCCTCCACCGCGGCCGCGACCGCCGCGGCGCCGGCGCGCGCCGGTGCGCGGCCCGGGCGGGGTCGGGGCGGACCCGGCGGGGGCCGGGCGGGTGTCGCCGATGCGCGGCGCGGGACGGGTGTCCCCGACGCGCGGGGGCGGGGGGCCGCTAGGGGCTGGGGCGGCGGGGGTTGTCGACTCGGACACGGCGCGGACTCCTTGGGGTCGTCGGGCTCAGGCCCGGGGCCGCGCAACGCTGCGCGGCGGGTGAGGTGGGACGGCGCGAGGCGGGGACGGTGCCGACGGCTCCAGCGGTGCTCGCTCTGGCGTCGGCCACTCTCAGTCCTTCGGTGCGGGGCCGGGGCGTGGGCCGCGCCCCCGCGGCGTCTCGGCGCCGGGCCTCGCCCGGGCTCTGGCGACCAGGATACCCGCCGCGGGCCTAGCCCCGCGCCTTGGCCGTCGTCGTCGTCACCGGGGTGGAGAGCGGCGCCCCGAGGTGGACCCGCGGGATCGGGTGCGACGCGAGCCAGTTGAAGGTCTCGGCGACCACCGGGGCCGCCGCGTCGGCTCCGTAGCCGCCCTGGTCGATCACGCAGAGCACCACGTACTGCGGGTGGGTCGTGGGGCCGAACCCGACGAACCAGGAGTTGGGCTCGAGCCCGGGGGCGTTGGACGCGGTCCCGGTCTTGCCGGCGATCGGGAAGCTGGCCAGCGAGTGGTGGAAGAAGTCCCGGAAGGCGTAGTAGCCGGTGCCGCTGGGGCTGTCGACGACGCCCTCGAGCCCGGCCAGGATCGGGCCGCGGACTCCCGCCGGCAGGCTGACGTGGCCCGCGACGCGCGGCAGGTAGCGCTCGACGACCTTGCCGTGGGGGTTGAGGACCGCCGCGGCGACCTCGGGGGTGTAGCGGGTGCCGCCGTTGGCGAAGGTCGCGTAGGCGTTGGCCAGCGCGATCGGGGTGAGCGCGGTGGTGCCCTGGCCGAAGGCCATCTCTATGTTGTCGCCCGTGAACCAGGTGACGTGCGGGAACGCCTGCGGGGCCTCGGCGTGCAGGATCCGGCGCACCGCGAGCGAGTCGACGCGGCCCACGACCTCGTTGGGCAGGTCGACGTTGCTGTACTGGTCGAGGCCGTACTGGTGGGCGACGTCCTGGATCGGCGTGTCGCCGTACTTGCCGCGCTGGGACCAGAAGAGGTAGCCGAGATTGTAGAAGTAGTAGTCCGACGACTTGGTCAGCGCGAGCGGCAGGTTGACCTGGCCGTTGCCGGCCGTCTCGTCGTCGTGGAAGATGCAGAACGCCTTGCAGTGCGGCACCCGGAAGGTCCCGGTGTCATTGATCGTGTAGCTCGGCGAGAGGATCCCGGTCTGGAGCTCGGCGGTGGCCGAGACCAGCTTGAAGGTCGAGCCCGGGGTGTAAAGGCCCTGGATCGCGTAGTTGTTGAAGGCCCCGACCTTCAAGAGCTGCTTGAAGGTCGCCTCGGAGAGCCCGCTGACGAAGGAGTTGAGGTTGAAGGACGGGTAGCTCGACATCGCCAGCACCGCGCCGGTGTTGGGGTCGAGCACCACGGCCGCGCCGTTGATCGACGGCGGGTGCTTGTTCGAGCGCGGGTCGAGCGAGCGCCGGTTCGCGACGATGTCCGAGGCCAGGAAGTGGTCGAGGGCGGCCTGGAGCTTCTCGTCGACGTTGAGCACGACCGTGTCGCCCGACTGGGGCGTCGTCGACGTGAGGGTTCCCAGGATGTTGCCGAAGGCGTCGACCTCGAGGGTTCTCACCCCGTCGCGCCCGCGCAGGAACGACTCGTAGTAGGACTCGATCCCGGTCTTTCCGATCTCGGAGTCGGTCTGGTAGCCCTCGTGCGGGTGCGCCTTGATCTCGGCCCCGGTGATCGGCCCGACGTAGCCGAGGACCTGGCTGCCGACGCTCCCCCCGTCGGGGTACGAGCGCCGGGTGACCTTGAGCACGCTGACCCCGGGGAACTCGCCCGGGTGGAGCTTGAGGAACTCGACGACGCCGGGCGGGGCGTTGGCCATGATCGGCGCCGGCTGGTACGGGCTGTACTGCTGGTTGGCCAGGTCGGCGTTGATCTGGGCGACGCTGACCCCGGTCAGGGACGAGAGCGCGCCCTTGATCGACGGGTCGAGGTTGGCCTGGGCCCGGCTGAGCTGGATCTCGGTCGTCGTGACGTTGGCCACCATGGCGTGGCCGGTGCGGTCGACGATCAGCCCGCGCGGCGCCGGCGTCGTCGAGGTCCGCAGCGAGTTCTGGTAGACGGCCGAGACCGACGCGCTGTGGTTGAGGATCTGCAGGACGAAGAGCCGGCCCAGGAGCAGCGCGAGCAGGAGGGCGAAGAACCCCCCGATGATCCGCCAGCGCCGCTCGGGGCGGTGGGCGACCTCGTCGGGGCCGGCGACGAGGTCGCGGATGCCCACCGGCTTGGCCTCGTTGATGCGCCGCCCCCTCCCCCGGAAGGGGTTGAGGCTGACCCACGGGCGCCACAGGCGCGAGAAGAGCGACCCCGTCGGGTGGTCGCGCCAGGAGCCCCTCACCGGCGCGACCCCGACAGCCGGCCGAGCGCGCGCGCCGCGCGCGTCGCCGGGCGCGCCAGGACGAAGAACGCGAGCGCGTTGACCGCCATCGCGTCGATCAGCCCACCTCGCCAGAGCCCGAAGTCGAGGGTGAAGGCGCCGAGCGCCACGAAGAGCGCGGGCGCCAGGAGGCCGCCGACCGCGCCGATGGCCGGCGTGACCCACCACGCCGCGGAGTCGAGGTCGCCGACGCCCTCCTTGCCCAGGCGCGACGCACCCCAGGCCAGCGCGAGCGCGACCAGGATCGAGAGGCCGAAGGGCGTCGACGCGTGGGTGTCGAAGAAGAGCCCGGCCACGACCGCCGCGACGAGCGCGAGGCCGGTGTAGCCGGCGAGCCCCATGGCCATCGGCCACAGCCACACGACCATCACCACGACGCCGGCGAAGCGCAGCGAGGTGAAGACGGCGAGCTGCACGCCGACGACGAGGAGGGAGGCCAGCGCCACCGGCGCGAGCGCGCGCCTCACGTCGAGGGCTCCCAGAGCACGACGTCGACGTAGGAGATGTGGCGCAGGTCGGCCGTCGGGCGCAGTGTGACGTCGTAGGTGGCCGCGCCCGGGGTCAGCGTGACCGCGGACACCTTCGCCACCGGGAGCCCGGGCGGGTAGAGGCCCCCGGCGAGGCCGTCGGTGGTCATCACGGTGCCGGGCTTGAGCGAGGTCGCCAGCGGCACCGCCGACGCGCCCAGCCCGGAGTTCACGCCGCGCCCGGTGACCACCATCGACAGGCGGCCGTCGCCGAAGGTGACGCCCACCTCGGACTTGACGTCGCTGATCAGGCGGACGGTCGCGCCGTGGGGCGTGGTCGAGACGACCACGCCGACGAGGCCGCCGTTGGCCACGACCGGCATCCCGACGAGCACCCCGTCGTCACGGCCCTTAGAGATGTCCACCGTGGCCGAGAAGCTGGTCGGCGACTCGGTCACGACCTGGGCCATCACGGTGCCCAGCGACCCCACGAAGGCGAGGTGCTGCTCGGCCGTGACCTGGGCCAGCTGGCGCTCCAGGGCCCAGGCCTGGTCGGCCGACTGGCGGGCCCTGCCCAGCTCGTAGCGCAGCCGGTGGTTCTGGGCGACCACGTCGGAGTAGTTGACCGACCCGGCCAGCAGGTGGCCGATCGGCCGGGCGACCTCGTTGACGGCCCAGCTAAAGGGGGTGACGACCAGGTTGGCGGCCGAGCGCAGCCCGGACACGACGCCGCCGGTCGCGTAGAGGGTGGAGGCCACCAGGGCGACGGCCACGCCCAGCGCCCACAGGCGCCGGCGCGAGCGCGACGTGGCCACGGGCTAGCGCGTCGGGCTGGTCTTCAGCATCCGGCTGAACGCGTCGAGCTCCTCCAGGCACATCCCGGCCCCCAGCGCCACGCAGTTGAGGGGGTCGTCGGCCACGATGATCGGCATGTTGGTCTCGAACTCCAGGCGCGCGGCCAGGCCGTGCAGGAGCGCGCCGCCGCCGGTCAGGACGATCCCCTGCTCCATCAGGTCCGAGGACAGCTCCGGCGGCGTGCGGTCGAGGGTCACCTTGACCGCGTCGACGATCGCCTGGACCGGCTCCTCGATCGCCTGTCGGATCTGCTCGGTCGAGATGATGACCGTCTTGGGCAGGCCGGTGACCAGGTCGCGCCCGCGGATCTCGGCGCGCAGCTCCTCCTCGAGCGGGTAGGCCGAGCCGAGCTGGATCTTGATCTCCTCGGCGGTGCGCTCGCCCAGCGCCAGCTGGAACTCCTTCTTGACGTAGCTCGACCAGGGCCTCGTCGAGCTCGTCGCCGCCGACGCGGATCGACTGGCTGGTCACGATGCCCCCGAGCGAGATGACCGCGACCTCGGTCGTCCCGCCGCCGATGTCGACGATCATGTTGCCGCTCGGCTCGTGGATCGGCAGCCCCGCGCCGATCGCCGCGGCCATCGGCTCCTCGATGATGTAGGCCTTGCGCGCGCCGGCGAACTCGGCGGCCTCCATGACCGCGCGCTGCTCGACGCCGGTGATCCCCGACGGGACGCAGATGACCATGCGCGGCTTCGCGAAGCGGCGCTGGTGCACGCGGTGGATGAAGTAGCGCAGCATCTTCTCGCAGATGTCGAAGTCGGCGATGACGCCGTCCTTGAGCGGCCGGATGGCCTGGATGTTCGACGGCGTGCGCCCGATCATCCGCTTGGCCTCGGCGCCCACGGCGAGCGGCTTGCCGTCCTTGACGTCGACCGCGACCACCGACGGCTCGTTCAGGACGATGCCGCGGCCCCGGACGTAGACGAGCGTGTTCGCCGTGCCGAGGTCGACGGCCATGTCCCGGCCCAGCAGCGAGAAGCGGTTATCAACCATCGGTCACCTCACAAGGCGGCGCGCGCGCCCGAGTCGCACATAGGTTACGGCACGAAGGGCGCCGAGCACCAGAGAGAGCGCGTCAGGCCAGGTGCGGGAAGAAAATCGCGATCTCTCGCGCGGCCGACTCGGGCGAGTCCGAGCCGTGCACGAGGTTCTTCTGCGTCTCGAGCCCGAGGTCGCCGCGGATCGTGCCGGGCGCGGCGTCGCGCGGGTTGGTCGCGCCCATGAGCGCGCGAACGACCTTGTACGCGTCGTCGGGGCCCTCGACCACCATCACCAGCGACGGGCCGCTGGTGATGAAGGCGACGAGCCCGTCGTAGAAGTCCTTGCCCTCGTGCTCGGCGTAGTGGCGCTCGGCGGTGGCCGCGTCGATGACGCGCAGCTGCGCCTCGGCGACGCGCAGGCCCTTGGCCTCGAGGCGCGAGATGATCTCGCCGGCCAGCCCGCGCCCGAGGGCGTCGGGCTTCACGATGACCAGCGTCTGGCTCACGGCCCGAGACCCTACTAGTCGAGGACGAGGTGCCGGTTGGCGATGCGCAGCACCTCGCCGCGCACCTCGGCCACGAGGTAGAGGCTGCCGGCCACGACGATGAGGTCGTCGTCGGTCGAGCGCTCGCGCGCGTGCGCCAGCGCGGCCGACGAGCCCGGGTGCTCGAGGGCGACCGCGCCGTGGCGGCGGACCGCGGCGGCGACCTCGGCCGCGGGCAGCGCCCGCGGCGAGCGCGGCGCGCAGCAGTGGAACTCGACGAAGCCCGCGGCGACGAGCGGCTCGACCATGTCGTCGACGTCGCGGCCGGCGAGCATGCCCAGCACGCAGCGCCGCTCCCCCTCGACGTAGAACGCGCCGTCGAGCGTCGCGACCAGCGCGCGCACCCCGGCCGGGTTGTGCGCGCCGTCGACCACCAGCATCGGGCGCGCGGAGAGGACCTCGGTGCGCCCGGGCATCGCCACGCCGGCCAGCGTCGGGACCAGCACGCCCTCGCCGAGCTCGCGCCCCAGGAACGCCTCGCAGGCGACGATCGCCGTCGCCGCGTTCACCCCCTGGTGCGGCCCGTGGAGCGAGACGAAGAGGTCCTCGTAGCGCGCGTACGGCGTCGTCAGGGTGATCACGCGCCCGCCGACGGCCAGGTCGTTGGCCTCGAGGGTGAACCGGTCGTCGAGGGCCCAGAGGTCCGAGCCCAGCTCCGCGGCGCGCGCCCGGGCGATCTCGACGACGATCGCGTTGGTCGTGGCCAGCACCGCCACGGCGCCGGGCCGGAAGATCCCTACCTTGTCGCGCGCGATCTCGCCGACCGTCGTGCCGAGCACCGCGGTGTGGTCGAGGTCGACGTTGGTCAGGACGGCGACGTCGGAGTCGACGACGTTGGTCGAGTCCCAGGTCCCGCCCATCCCGACCTCGACGACCGCGACGTCGACACCCTCGTCGCTGAAGTGCAGGAGCGCCGCCACGGTGAGCAGCTCGAAGCGGGTCAGCTCCACGCCCGAGACCCGCTCGACGTCGGCCAGGCGCGAGAAGAGGCCGACCAGGTCGTCGTCGTCGATCGCCCGTCCGGCCACCGCGATGCGCTCGTTGACCGCGTGCAGGTCCGGGCTGGTGAAGGTGCCCACGCGCAGCCCGCAGGCCGCGAGGAGCGAGCTGGCCAGGGTCGTCGTCGTCCCCTTGCCGTTGGTCCCGGTCACGTGGACGATCCGGTAGTCCTGCTCGGGGTTCGGCCATCGCCGCCAGGGTGTCGACGCACCGGCTCGAGGGTGGGCGGCTCGGCGCGGTTGGGCGCGACGCGCTCGTAGTCGACGTGGCCCTCGAGCCAGGCGAGGGCGCTCGCGTAGTCGGCGAAGGGCACGCGCTAGCTCGCGCGCCGGGCCCGGGTCGTCTTCCGCATCTCGTAGATCGGGGCCTCGTGGCTGCGCACGGTGTCGACGGTCACGACGCAGCGCGCGACGTCGGTGCGCCCGGGCACGTCGTACATCGGCTCGAGCAGCACGTGCTCGAGGATCGAGCGAAGCCCGCGCGCGCCGGTGCCGCGCTCGAGTGCCAGGTCGGCGATCGCGTCGAGCGCCTCGGGCTCGATGGTCAGCTCGACGCCGTCCATCGCCATCACCTGCGGTGAACTGCTTGACCAGCGAGTTCTTCGGCTCGGTCAGGACGCGGATCAGCATCTCGCGGTCGAGCTGCTGGACCGCCCCGACCACCGGCAGGCGCCCGATGAACTCGGGGATCAGACCGAACTTCATGAGGTCCTCGGGCAGCGCGTGGCGGAAGAGCTCGACGTCGCCGCGCCGGCGCGTCTCGACCGGCGCGTTGAAGCCCATCGACTTCTTGCCCAGGCGGCGCTCGATGATCTCCTCGAGCCCGGCGAACGCCCCGCCGCAGATGAACGAGCACGTTCGACGTGTCGATCGAGATGAACTCCTGGTGCGGGTGCTTGCGGCCGCCCTGGGGCGGCACCGACGCGACGGTGCCCTCGAGGATCTTGAGCAGCGCCTGCTGCACGCCCTCGCCCGAGACGTCGCGCGTGATCGACGGGTTCTCGGCCTTGCGCGCGATCTTGTCGATCTCGTCGATGTAGATGATCCCGCGCTCGGCGCGCTTGACGTCGAAGTCGGCCGCCGGCGAGCAGCTTGAGCAGGATGTTCTCGACGTCCTCGCCGACGTAGCCGGCCTCGGTGAGCGCCGTCGCGTCGGCGATGGCGAAGGGCACGTTGAGCATCCGCGCGAGCGTCTGGGCGAGGAAGGTCTTGCCGCAGCCGGTCGGGCCGAGCAGCAGCACGTTGGACTTGGCGACCTCGACGTCCTCGTCGTGCAGCGGGCCGGTCTGGATCCGCTTGTAGTGGTTGTAGACCGCGACCGAGAGGATCTTCTTGGCCTCGGTCTGGCCGATCGACGAACTCGTCGAGGAACGCGGAGATCTCGCGCGGGGTCGGCAGCTCGTCGAGGACGAACTCGGGGCGGTCACCGAACTCGTCGGCGATGATGTCGTTGCACAGGTCGATGCACTCGTCGCAGATGTAGACGCTCGGGCCCGCGATGAGCTTCTTGACCTGCTTCTGGCCCTTCGCGCAGAAGCTGCACTTGATGAGGTCGTTGCCCTCGCCGAACTTCGCCACCGCGTCCCCTCCGACACGACCGCCGCCGCGAACATCCTAGGAGGCGGCGCCCTGGCGAATCTGGGCACCTACGGACGGGCGGTGATCACCTCGTCGATCAGGCCGTAGTCGACGGCTCGGTCGCGCTCGATGATGAAGTCGCGGTCGGTGTCCTTCGCGATGCCGCTCGACCGACTGGCCGGTGTCGTTGGCCAGCATCGTCGTTCAGCATGTCCTTCATGCGCAGGATCTCGCGCGCCTGGATCTCGATGTCGGACGCCTGGCCGCCGACGCCGCCCCAGGGCTGGTGCAGCAGGACGCGCGCGTGCGGCAGGGCGAAGCGCTTGCCCTTGGCGCCCGCGGCGAGCAGCACCGCGGCGGCCGACGCCGCCTGGCCGAAGCAGAACGTCGAGACGTCCGGCTTGATGTACTTCATCGTGTCGTAGATCGCGAGCAGCCCCGTGATGTCGCCGCCCGGGCGAGTTGATGTAGAGGTTGATGTCCTTGTCGGGGTCCTCGGACTCGAGGAAGAGCATCTGGGCGCAGATCAGGTTCGCGACGGTGTCGTCGATCGGCGTGCCGAGGAAGATGATGCGCTCGCGCAGGAGCCGGCTGTAGAGGTCGTAGGCGCGCTCGCCTCGGTTCGACGACTCGACGACGGTCGGGACGAGGTATCCCTGGGCGCGGTGGTTGTCGTTCACGCCCCTACCTTATTCGGCGTCGCCCTCCGGCTCGGCGCGCAGCAGCTCGCCGTCGATCTCCACGCCGGACGGGTCGACGTAGGTGAGGTTGCTCGGTGAGCCAGCGCGACGCCTTCATCTTGGCGACCTCGGACCGGAACGCGACGACCCGCCCGGAGTCGCGCAGGTTGGCGCGCAGCGTCTCGGCCGGCGCCCCCATCGACGCGGCGGTGCGCTCGAGCTCGGCCTCGACCTCGTCGTCGGTCGGCTCGAGCCCCTCGGCCCGCACCAGCCCGCGCAGCGCGAGGTCGACGCGCACCGCGCGCTCCGCGTCGGCGCGCAGCCGCGCGAGCAGCTCGTCGGTCGACTGGTTGGTCACGGTCAGGAACGTGGTCAGGTCGACCTTCTGCTCGGCCAGTCGGTGGCCGAGGTCGTGGAGCCGCTCGTCGGTCTCGGACTGGGCCAGCGTCTCGGGCACGGCCGAGGCCGGCACGAGGTCGGCCAGCGCCGCGAGCGTCGCGTCGCGCCGGCTCAGCTGGGCCTCGATGACCTTGCGGCGGCGCAGCACGGACATGATCGCGTCGCGCATCTCGTCGACGCTCGCCCACTCGGTGTTCTCGGCCACCCACTCGTCGGTGAGCTCGGGGAGCTCGCGCTCCTGGACCTGGGTGAGGTGCATCTCGTAGGTCGCGACGTCGCCGCGCTCGAGGCTGCCGTTGACCGTGAGGTCCTCGCCGGCGCGCAGGCCCGAGATGAGCTCGTCGACCCCCTCGGTGATCGACCCGGAGCCGACGGTGTACATGTAGTCGCTCAGCCTCACCGGCTCGTCGTCGGAGGCGACGCGCGTCACCGTGAGGTCCATCGTGACCAGGTCGCCGGTCGCGATCGGCCGGTCGACCTCGTGGAGAGTCGCGTCGGTCTCGCGGTAGCGGTCGACCTGGGCGTCGACCTCGTCGTCGGTCACCTGGGGCGACGGGATGGTCACGCGCAGCTCGCGGTACCCCGCCAGGTCGACCTCGGGGCGGACCTCGACCTCGGCGTCGAAGGCCAGGGCGCCGTCGTCCTCGCCGGCGGTGACGGTGATCGCCGGCTGGCCGATGGGGTCGATCGAGGTGTCGGCGACGGCGCGCGCGTAGAAGTCGGGCAGGGCCTCGCGGATCGCCTCGGCCCGCAGCGCCTCGGGGCCGCCCAGGTGGGCGACCAGGACGTTGCGCGGCACGTGGCCGCGTCGGAACCCCTTGATCGCGACTCGCTTGGCCAGCGCGGCGGCGGCGGAGTCGAGCGCGGACGACATCTCGTCGTCGTCGACCTCGACGGCGAGGCGCACCCGGTTGTCCGCAAGCTCCGTGGCCGTGGCTCGCATAGGCGCGCCAGCCTACCCGTTGGCCCCGCTAGCTCAAGACGTGCAGCGCGTCGGCGACGCGCCGGGCGAGAGCGCGGTCGCCCTCGACGCTCGTGCCCTCGTCGCCCAGCAGGTCGTCGGTTGTGATGCGCCCGGCCATGCGCCGCCACCACGCGGCGGTCGGAGTCGCCAGCACCACGTCGGGCGCGCGCTCGGACGTCGCGACCGGCCGCGCCCGGCCGTCCTCGGTGGCGATCGCGACCGACCGGCCGTGCGCGCCGGTGAGGTCGAGGCGGATCAGCGTCCCGTCGCCCGGCGCGACCTTCTTGCCCACGACGTAGGGCAGCGCCGCCTCGAAGCGGTTGAGCACCACCTGGGCGCCGATCCCGGGGTCCTCGCGCGGCTCGCCGCAGGGCGTCGCGCGCGTCCTGGTAGTGGATCCACGCGTCGACGATCCGGGTCTCTTGGAACCGGTGGTGCGGGCGGTCGCCCTCCGGGCTCCAGCCGACCTTCTCCCACCCCGCGTCGTCGAGGCCGCGCAGCGCGTCGAGCGCGCGGCGGTTGACCTCGCGGAAGTCCGAGAGCACCTCGGACGTCGGCGCGCGCCGGTACGCGGCGACGAACGCCTCGTTGAGCTCGCCCAGCGGGTTCTTCACGTACTCGGGCCACGGGCCGACGTGCGTGGGCACCGGCTCGCCGAGCACCACGCGCGACAGCCCGACCAGGTGCGCGACCAGGTCGCGCACGCTCCAGCCCGGCAGCGCGGTCGGCGTGTCGAAGTCGGGCTCGGGCCGCGGCGACAGGTACCGGTCGAGGTCGCCCCAGGTCGACTCGAGGGTGTCGATGATCCACTGGTAGTCCACGGGGCCTCCGGACCAAGCCTAGGGAGCCCGCGGCCGCGGGGTCGGGCTGTGCCAGCATTGGGGAGAGCGGGAAGTAGCGCAGCCTGGTTAGCGCGCCTGGTTTGGGGCCAGGAGGTCGCGGGTTCGAATCCCGCCTTCCCGACCGGTGGAACCCGACCCGGCTGACGCGCGCGACCGCTCCTTGACCGGAGTCGACCAGGCGCGCGGCGCGCTCTCCGGCGCCACGCGGCTCCTCGTCCTCACCGGCGCCGGGCTGTCGACCGCCGCGGGCATCCCCGACTACCGCGGGCCCGACGGGGTCTGGACCAGGGACCCCGCGGCCGAGCGCGCGAGCCGGTCCGACGTCTACGCGAGCGACCCCGCGGTGCGCCAGCGAGCCTGGCGGGTGCTCGAGGCGCGCGCGGCGGACCCGCCGCGCCCGACCCGGGCGCACCGCGCGCTGGTCGCCGCCGAGCGAGCCGGGCGACTCCTCGGCGTCGTCACCCAGAACATCGACGGGCTGCACCTCGCGGCCGGGACGTCGCCCGGGCGCCTCGTCGAGCTGCACGGAACGACCGCCCGGGTGCGCTGCCTCGCCTGCGGCGCGCGGCGCCCGACGCCCGAGGTCGTCGAGCGGGTGCGCCGCGGCGACCCCGACCCGCGATGCGAGGTCGTCGTCGCCGGCGCGGCCTGCGCCGGCGTGCTCAGCGCCGACATCGTGCGCTTCGGCGACCCGCTCGACGCGAGCGAGTGGCGCCGGGCGCGGGCGTGGGCCGACGAGGCGGACTCGCTGGTCGGCGCCGGGTCGACCCTCAGCGTCTACCCCGCCGCCGGCCTGGTCGACGACGCGCTGGCCCGCGGGGTGCCGGTCGTGATTGTCAACGCCCAGCCGACGGCCTACGACGACCGCGCGGCCGCGCTCGTGCGCGCCGACGTGCAGGTGGCCCTGCCGGCGCTGCTGGCGACGGCCTAGGCCTCCTTGCGCGCGAGCACCAGGCTGGCCAGGGCGAAGGCCAGGCCGACCAGGAAGATGACCGTGCCGAAGACGAAGACCTGAGGCGGCGTGCCGACGCGCGACGCGCCGTAGATCCACACCGGGAACGGCACGGCGTTGCCGGCGACGAAGTTCGACGTCACGAAGTCGTCGATCGAGAGCGCGAAGGCCATGAGCGCCCCGGCCAGCACGCCGGGCATGATCAGCGGCAGCGTGACCAGCCGGAACGTCGTGAGGGGTCCCGCGCCCAGGTCGTGGGCCGCCTCCTCCAAGGACCGGTCGAAGCCCGACAGCCGCGCGCGCACGGTGACGGCCACGTAGGCGATGGAGAACATGACGTGGGCCAGCACGAGCGTCAAGAAGCCGCGCGCGATGTTGAAGGTCACGAAGAGACCGAGGAGGGACGCACCCATGACGATCTCGGGCGCGGCGATGTTGATGAAGAGGACCTGCTCGACGAGGCCCTTGCCGCGGAACTCGCCGCGATAGCGCACGAGCGCGATGGCGATCAGGGTCCCGAGCACCGTGGCGAACCACCGTCGAGATCAGGCGAGGCGGATGGAGAGCCAGAACGCGGACGTGAGCCCGGGAGGTGGTTCCACTCGCGGTACCAGCTCGACGTGAAGCCGTTCCAGGTGAAGCTGACGAGCTGCAGGCCGCCGACCGTCTTGTTGAAGCTGTAGACGATCATCACCGCGATCGGGAAGACCAGGTAGGCGATGACCAGCCCCGAGTAGGTCGGCAGCACGTACCGTCCCCAGCGGCGGCGCGCGCGCGCGGAGCGCGCGCGGGGCCCCGTCGACTTCGCGGCGCCGGCGACGACGCTCACAGGTACTCCTCGATCGACTCGCTGCCCAGTACCCGCGCGTAGAGCCAGATGCCGATCAGCGCGATGACGAGCACCACGAGGCTGAGCGCCGACGCCCGCCCGCGTAGTCCCGAGTTCACCAGGAACGAGTCCTGGATCACGGTGCCGATCATCGTGCTCGAGGCGCCGCCCGAGGATCTGCTCGTTGACGTAGTCGCCGAAGGCGGGGATGAAGGTGAGGAGGAAGGCCGCGAAGATCCCGGGGATCGCCAGGGGCAGGATGACGCGGGTGAAGGCGCTCGTCTTGTTGGCGTAGAGGTCGTGGGCCGCGTCAAGGACGCGCCGGTCGATGCGCTCGATCGCCACGTAGAGCGGCAGCGCCGTGAAGGGCAGGTAGTTGTAGGCGAGCCCGGCGACGACCGCGGCCCCGGTGCCCAGGATGTGGAAGCTCGGGCTGACGATCCCGTGGTGGCGCAGGAACGACAGGAAGATGCCGTTGCTCGAGAGGATGTAGTCCCACACGTAGGTGCGGATCACGAAGGAGACGAAGAACGGGACCAGCAGCATGATCAGGAAGAAGTTCTTCTTGCGCCGGCCGTAGAAGGCGATCCAGTAGGCGATCGGGAACGAGATCGCGAGGTCGATGACCGTGGCCGCCCCGGCGTACTCGAGGCTCGTAATGAACTGCGAGTGGTAGAGGTTCACCTCGTGGGGCAGCGTCCCCCAGCTCCAGGTCATGTAGCAGACCCCCGACGCCGGGCTGCACGTCTTGAGCGAGAGGCTCAGCATGATGAAGAGCGGCACGAGGAACAGCAGAATCAGCCACACCCCGCCGGGCAGGCTGAGCAGGTACGGCGCGAGGCGCTTGACCCAGGACGTCCGGCGCGGACGCGCCGGGGCTACGCCCCCTGGATGATCGGCAAGAACAGGTTGTCCCACGCGTTGATCTCGTCCTGGCTCTTGAACTGGTAGTAGTTGCGCGACGCGGCCACCCGCGCCGGGGTCGGGAAGATGTCCGGCGAGTCGGCGATCGTCGACGTCGGCAGCTGGATCTCGGGCTTGAGCGACGCCAGGACCGATTTGTTCCAGCC
Source organism: uncultured Actinomycetota bacterium (assembly GCA_963820815.1). Taxonomy (GTDB): domain Bacteria; phylum Actinomycetota; class Acidimicrobiia; order Acidimicrobiales; family RAAP-2; genus RAAP-2. The sequence goes on from CAWGBL010000002.1 coordinate 145,506, forward strand.
CGTCGGGTGGAGCATCTCCTGCTTGGCGTTCGGGACCGGGCAGATGTAGTTGTCGTAGTACTCCACGACCGACTGCGTCCTCGGGTCGTAGAAGTAGTCCATCGTGACCATCGCGTCGCGCGGGTTGGACGCCTTGAGCGGGATGATCATGTTGTCGGTCCAGAGCATGAGCCCCTCGTGGGGGATCATGAGGGTGAGGTTCTTGTACTTGGCGTTCAGGTTGGCCTGGAAGATGTCCCCGGACCAGCACTGGGACACGACGGTGTCGCCGTTCTTGAGGTGCTCGATGTAGCTCTGGTCGTAGTAGGCCGCCACGATGCCGTCGCTCTTCTGGGTCTGGAGCTTCTTGGCCGCCTTGGCCCAGTCGGACTCGGTCGACTTCTCGGGCTCGACCCCGATGGCCAGGAGGCCGACGCAGCCGAGCTCGTAGAGGGTCGCTCATCATTCCCACGCGCCCCGCGTACTTCTTGGAGAAGAGGATCCCGATGCTGTCGCCCGGGTTCTTGACGACCTTCGAGTTGTAGGCGACCGACGTCCAGCCGCTCTGCCAGGCCATCGAGTACTTGTTGCCGGGGTCCCACGAGGGGTTCTTGACCAGCGGTCCGGCGTACTTGGTGAAGTTGGGCATCGCGCTGTGGTCGAGCGGGATGAGCCACCCCAGCTCGATCAGGTAGTGCAGCGGCGGGTTGTTGTTGGTCATGACCAGGATGTCGTACCCGGTCGCCTGACCGGCGGCGAGCGACGGGCGGATCGTCGCGTAGAACGACGAGTTGTCCTGGATGACCTCGGAGTAGTTGACCTTGATGCCGGTCGCCTTGGAGAAGTGCACCAGCGACGGGTGCTTGCCCTTGAGCGCATCGATGTAGAGCGGCCAGTTGGCGAAGTCGACCTTGTGGTGGAGCTTCTGCTTCTTCCACCAGCTCTTGGTGCCGACGCCGGCGTTGGGCAGCGCGGCCGAGGCCACGCCCCCGTCGACCACCGCCAGCAGCGTCGCGGCCAGCCCGGCGCCCAGCGCCTGTCGCCGCGTCACCCGGGGTTGGGTCAGCCCCCGCCAGAACGAGGGGTCGACCCCCGTGTGCTCGTCGCGCGTGTCACTCATCGCTGTCCTCTCCTGCTTGCTCGTCGTCGGTCGCGCCCGGCTCCATCGGACGCACCGCGAAGGTGTGCTCCACCGGCCACGTCAGCGTGACCTCCTCGCCGCTACGCGGCGCGGTCTCCTCGCCAATGTTCTGGGCGTACACCGTGAGGTCGTCGCCCCACGGCGTCTCGACCAGGTACTGGTTGCCGACCCCGGTGAAGGTCGAGACCCTGACCCGTCCGCGCAGCGAGTTCCGGCCGTCGCCCGACGAGCCGCCCAGGCTGATCTTCTCGGGCCGGACGCCGACCTTGACGACCGCGTCGTCGCCGGGCAGGCGCGAGGTTGGCACGCGAACGCCCACCCCGGCGTCGAGCGCCACCGTGGCGACGGCGCCGGACCGGTCCGAGACGCGGCCGGACAAGAGGTTGGAGGCCCCGAGGAAGGTCGCCACGAACTCGGTCGACGGGCTGTCGTAGACGTCGCGCGGCGAGCCGATGCCCTCGATCTTGCCCTTGCGCATCACGACCAGGCGGTCCGACATCGTCATGGCCTCTTCCTGGTCGTGGGTGACGTAGAGGAAGGTGATGCCGACCTCGCGCTGGATGCGCTTGAGCTCGATCTGCATGTGGTGGCGGAGCTTGGCGTCGAGCGCCGACATCGGCTCGTCGAGCAGGAGGAGCGTGGGGTGGTTGACCAGGGCCCGGGCCAGGGCCACGCGCTGCTGCTGGCCGCCCGAGAGCTGGCTGGTGCGCCGTCCCTCCATCTGGGGCAGGTCGACGATGTCGAGCATGGTCGAGACGCGCTTCTTGATCTCGTCGCGGTCAATGTGCTTGCGCTTGAGGCCGAAGGCGACGTTGTCGAAGACCGTCAGGTGGGGGAAGAGCGCGTAGCTCTGGAACACCGTGTTGACATCGCGCCGGTAGGGCGCGAGGTAGGTCACGTCCTCGCCGCCGAGGAAGATCCGCCCGGCGCTCGGCTCCTCGAAGCCGCCGAGCATCCGCAGCGTCGTCGTCTTGCCGCAGCCCGAGGGGCCGAGCAGGCTGAAGAACTCGCCCTCGTAGACGTCCAGGTTGAGGTCGTCGACCGCCGGGGCGTCCTCGAAGACCTTGGTGACCGACTCGAGGCGGACGATCGACTTGCGCCCGGCGTCCTGGGCGAGCGCCGACGGCGCCCCGGCCGCCTCGACGACCCCTCCCACGAAGGCTCCACCCCCTGTGACGGGGCGTTGCGTCGGCCCGTCGCCCGCGAGACTAGCCCGGCACAGCGCCGGCGCCCCCGGCAGGAGTCGAACCCGCAACCTGACGGGTAGAAACCGTCTGCTCTATCCAGTTGAGCTACGAGGGCGTCTCCATCGTAGTGAAGGGCCCCGAACGCCCACCGGGACGCCGAGAAGGGCGGGGTGGGACCCGTGTCATAATTGGCGAGCTTGGTGGGCGTAGCTCAGTTGGTTAGAGCGCCAGGTTGTGGTCCTGGAGGTCGCGGGTTCGACCCCCGTCGCTCACCCCACGACCCCGGGCGCCCTCGCGCGCCACGGAGTCAGGGTCGGCGTCGCCGACGGTAGTCCCGAGGCAGCCTCGCCGAGGTTCGACTGGAGAGCCCCATGTCCATCGTTCGCGACTCCTTCTACATCGACGGGGCCTGGGTCGCGCCGAGCTCGCCCGCGTGCTCGAGGTCACGACGTCGGGCACCGGCGAGCGCTACGCCACCGTCCCCGCCGGCACGCCCGCCGACGCCGACACCGCGGTGCGCGCCGCCGCCGCGGCCTTCCCGGCCTGGGCGGCCACCAGCCCCAAGGAGCGCGGCGAGTTCCTGACCCGGATCTCCGAGAAGCTGGCCGAGCGGTCCGACGAGCTCGCCCTCATCATCGCCAACGAGGTGGGTATGCCCCTGGCGCTGTCCAAGGGGATCCAGGTCGGACTGCCCACGATGACGTTCGCCGACTGCGGACAGCGCGCCGCGGAGTACGAGTGGCGCGAGGAGCTCGGCAACTCGATCCTGCTGCGCGAGCCGGTCGGGGTCGTCGCGGCCATCACGCCGTGGAACTACCCCCTCCACCAGATCGCCAACAAGGTGGCGGCCGCGATGGCCGCCGGCTGCACGGTCGTCGTCAAGCCGAGCGAGGTCGCGCCGGTGAACGCGTTCGTGCTCGCCGAGATCGTCGCCGCCGTCGGCCTGCCGGCGGGGGTCTTCAACCTGGTCTCGGGCGTCGGCCCGGAGGTCGGCGAGGCCCTGGCCAGCCACCCGCTCGTCGACATGGTGTCGTTCACCGGCTCGACGCGAGCCGGCAAGCGGGTCATGGCCCTGGCCGCCGAGACCGTCAAGAAGGTCTCGCTCGAGCTCGGCGGCAAGTCGGCCAACATCCTGCTCGAGGGCGCGGACTTCGCCAAGGCGGTGCCCGACGGCGTCTTCAAGTGCTACCTCAACTCCGGCCAGACCTGCTCGGCCCTGACGCGAATGCTGGTGCCGCGAGCGCGCCTGGGCGAGGTGGAGGGGCTGGCCGCGGCCACCGCGGCCTCGCTCGCCCCGGCCGACCCGGTGACGGGGTCGTCGTTCCTCGGACCGCTCGTGAGCGAGATCCAGCGCCAGCGGGTCCGCGACTACATCACGACCGGGATCGACGAGGGGGCCCGGCTGGTCTGCGGCGGCGCGGAGCCGCCCGAGGGCCTCGAGCGGGGCTACTACGTGGCGCCCACGGTCTTCTCGGACGTGACCAACGACATGACCATCGCGCGCGAGGAGATCTTCGGCCCGGTGCTCTCGATCATCCCCTACGACACCGAGGACGAGGCCGTGGCCATCGCCAACGACTCCCCCTACGGGCTGGCCGGCGGGGTCTGGGCCGAGAGCGACGAGAAGGCGTTCGAGGTGGCGAGCCGCCTGCGTACGGGGCAGGTCGAGATCAACGGCGGGACGTGGAACAACGTCGCGCCGTTCGGCGGCTTCAAGCAGTCCGGGACCGGCCGCGAGCTAGGCCGCTACGGCTTCGAGGAGTTCCTCGAGGTCAAGGCGGTCCAGCACACCTAGTCCGCGAAGGCCGGCGCCTCGCGCGTCGACTGGAAAGAGAGCTTGTCGGCCGGCGCCGGGCGGCTGATGTAGTAGCCCTGGGCCAGGTCGCAGCCCATCTCGTCGAGCAGGTCGAGGGTCGCGACGTCCTCGATGCCCTCGGCCACGACGCGCAGCCCGAGCTCGTGGGCGAAGTTGATCGCCGCGCGCACCAGGGTGCGCTGGCTCTCGTCGGCCACCAGGTCCGCGATGAACGGCCGGTCGAGCTTGAGCTCGCCGAGCGCCAGGCTGGCCAGGAACGTGAGCGGGCGCTCGCCGGCGCCGAAGTCGTCGATCGAGACCACGATGCCGAAGTCGCGCAGGCGCTCGATGACGCACTGGGAGAGCTCGAAGTTCGTGATGACCGTCGACTCGGTGATCTCGATGACCAGCTGGGCCGGCGGCAGCGCGTGGCGGGCCAGCACCTCCTCGACCATCTCGACGAAGCCGTCCTCGAGCAGGTTGGTCGTCGACACGTTGACCGAGACGCAGACCTCGACGCCGTCGTCGCGCCAGCGCGCGCACTGGGCGATGGCCTCGTTGAGGACCCACGCCGTGAGCGGTCCCATGAGCCCGGCGTCCTCGGCCAGCGGCAGGAACTTGAGCGGCGGGATCATGCCCAGGTCGGGGTGGGGCCAGCGCAGCAGCGCCTCGACCGCGCGCACCCGGCCGGTGCGCAGGTTGAGCAGCGGCTGGTAGTGCAGCTCGAGCCCGCCGTCGTGGACCGCCTCGGCCAGCTCCTCGACCAGGCGGATCTGGTTCTCGTCGCCGTCGACGGCCTGGTCGAACATGACGAAGGGCACCCCGGCGAGCTTGGCGCGGTACATCGCCACGTCGGCCGCCCACATGAGCGACGACGCGTCGGCCGCGTCGCCCGGGACCATGGCGATCCCGATGCTCGCCCCGACGCTCGCGTTGATCTGGTGCAGCCGGAAGGGGGCCTCGACCTCGGTGACGAGGCGCTGGGCGACCTCGGTCGCGGCGGACTCGTCGACGTCCATCAGCACGACGCCGAGCTCGTCGCCGCCCAGGCGCACCACCGTGCCCAGGGTGCCGACGACCGCCGACAGGCGCGGGCCGAGCTGGCGCAGCAGCTCGTCGCCGGCCGGGTGGCCGAAGGTGTCGTTGATCTCCTTGAAGTGGTTGAGGTCGACGAAGAGGAACGCCAGGCGCCGCGGCGCGCCGGCGTTCTCGGCCTCGCCCGCGAAGAAAGTCTCGAGCACGTGGGTGAGCTGGCGGCGGTTGCCCAGCCCGGTGAGCTCGTCGGTGTTGGCCTGGCGGTGGCGCTCCTCGGTCATCACCCGCAGGCTGCGCGCGGAGATCGCCAGGCGCACGCCGACCAGCACCAGCGTCGCGATCGCCAGGTCGGTGGCGACCTCCGAGATGTGCCGGCTGGTGGCCACCACGATGATGGCCAGCGCCGCCACCGACGCGATCCCGGGCATCGCCATCCCCGCGGTGCGCTCCTCGCGCAACGGGTCGGCCGGGCGCGGCGCGACCCACACCGACATCGACATGAGGATGATCGCCGACGGCCACGCCGCGGCGTTGAAGTCGGCGCCGAAGCGCGTCGCGAGCTGAGAGGACTGGAAGAGGTTGAAGGTGTCGCCGAAGACGATCACCGCGAGGCCGCCGCCGAGCAGCACCCACGACGCGCTGAACCGGCCGGCCAGCAGCACGCTGCCGCCGATGACCAGGCTGAGCAGGAGCAGGTCGCCGATCGGGTAGGCCAGGCTCACGCTGGTCGACAGCGCCGACCCGCCCACGAGGTCGACGATGCGGTGGAAGGCGAACGTCGCGCACAGCGCCGCGGCGCCGACCCCGGCCACGACGCCGTCGAGCCAGTTGGGCCGGGCCAGGCGGCCGAGGCCCCGCTGGAGCAGCTCGACGGTCGCGACGTAGGCCAGCGGGTAGAAGAGGATGTAGAAGGCGTCGGCGGCCGACGGCACCGACGGGGACCCGCCGCCGAGCGACTCGATCGTGATGAGCGCGTCGCCGATCGCCCAGGACAGGAGGGCGAAGCCGAGGATCAGCGTGGGGCGACGCTCGAGGCGGCGCGAGAACCCGCGGTAGAGGCACGCCGCCGAGGCGACGGCGTCGACCGCCACGACGCCCCAGCCGTCGAGCCAGGTGATGTTGCTGTTGGCGCTGCGCACCATGAGCGACACGACGTAGCCGACCATCCACGCGATGAGGACGGCGTAGACGATCCACGCGCGCGAGCGCGGAGCCGCGACGGCGGTCTCGTCGTGAGCGTCGCGGGCGGCCGCGCGCGTCGACGACGACTCGCGGGCCCGACTGACGAGGTCACTGACGATCACCGCGGAGCGTGAGCGCGCGCGCGAACCACGGCGGCGCTCTTCCACGACTGTGGCCATAAGAGGATCCCCCCGCCCTTAACGCCCCGGGATCAGGGCCTTCCGACAATCGGCCAGACTCTCATCGGCTCGACTTATCGCGCGCGACGACAGTCCAACTCCGGGTCAATTTACCCCTGGGCGTAGGGGAAATAGAGGATGGTGGGGCCCGGGAACGCTGGAAACGCCCGTATAGACTCAGCGCGCGCCGGTAGCTCAATTTGGCAGAGCATTTGACTCTTAATCAACAGGTTGCGGGTTCAAGTCCCGCCCGGCGCACCAGCCTCGCGCACGACGACCCCCGGCTTGGGGCCGGCCGGTAGCACCCGGACGGGGACCGGGGGCGTGACGCGCGCCACTGCGCCGACCGACCCTCGACGACGCCGTCGTCGGCGTCGTCGGTGGCCGAGTGGTCGGCCGGGAGTCGTCGAGCGGTGCGCGGCGCGCCACTCGTCGTCGAGGCGCCCGAGGGGCCGGCGGTAAGGTGCGGCGGCGGCCCGCCCGGGCCGGAATCGGAGGCGTCGTGGAGGACCGGGTCCTGGTCACCGGCGGCGCCGGGTTCATCGGCGTCCACTGCGTCGCCCAGCTGCTCGAGCGCGGCCACCCGGTTCGCGCGACGGTGCGCTCGATGTCGCGCGAGGGCGAGGTCCGCGAGATGCTGGCCCGCGCCGGCGCCCCCGACGCCCACCTGGAGCTCGTCGTGGCCGATCTGACCGCCGACCAGGGATGGGCCGAGGCCGTCGAGGGCTGCCGCCACGTCCTGCACGTCGCGTCGCCGTTCCCTCTCGTCATGCCGCGCGACCACCACGAGCTCATCGGACCGGCGCGCGACGGCGCCCTGCGGGTTCTGCGCGCGGCGCGCGACGCCGGGGTCGAGCGCGTGGTACTGACCTCGTCGTTCGCCGCCGTCGGCTACAGCCCCAAGCCCTCGGGCCAGCCCTACGACGAGACCGACTGGACCGACCCCGACCGGCCCGGGCTGAGCGCCTACGTCAGGTCCAAGGCCATCGCCGAGCGCGCGGCGTGGGACTTCATCGCCGAGGAGCGGCGCGACATGGAGCTCGCGGTCGTCAACCCGGTCGGGGTCATCGGCCAGGTGCTCGGCCCCGACCTGTCGACGTCGATCGAGCTGGTCCGCCAGCTCCTCGACGGACGCGTGCCCGGCACCCCGCGGCTCAGCTTCGGCCTGGTCGACGTCCGCGACGTCGCCGACCTGCACCTGCGCGCGATGACCCGGCCGGAGGCGGCCGGCGAGCGGTTCCTCGCCATCAGCGGCCAGACCGTCTGGATGAGCGAGATCGCGTCGGTCCTGCGCGAGCGGGTGCCCGAGCTCTCGCGCCGCGTCCCCGCGCGCGCGCTGCCGGACCTGGTGGTGCGAGTCGCGTCGCTCGTCAACAAGCCCCTTCGCCAGGTCATCGGCGAGCTCGGACACATGAAGCGCGTCTCCAACGACAAGGCCCGCGCCGTGCTCGGCTGGGAGCCGCGCCCGCTCGCCGACTCCATCGCCGACACCGCGACCAGCCTGGCGGGCCTCGGGCTCCTTCGCGGGTAGTGGAGCGCACGACCGACGCGGCCACCGCGCTTGCGTGGGCGCGCGCCCTCCTGGGTGGGGGCTCGCCGGTCGACTTCCTGCTCGCGCCCGCGCGCTTCGTCGCCGCCGAGCGCGGGGGCGACTCCTACGCGCTCACCCTCGAGCGCCGCGGGCTCGTCGGCGTCGCCTTCGGCCCCGCGCCGCCGGTCGACCCGGCGTGGGGGCACGCCCTGGTGAGCCGCTCTCCCTTCGGCGCGGCGCTCGGCCGCCTGGTCGCGGCCGACCGCTGGGACTTCTTCAGCCGCCCCCTTGCCGGGGCGCGCGCGCCGGTCCCCGACCCGGCCGACGAGGCCGAGGTCGAGCCGTTCCTGCGCGCCCACGCCTCGGACTCGGCCGTCTGGCCCGGCAACCCCGAGGTCGTCGCCTGGTTCGAGCGGCGTGACGCGACGGGCCTGGCCGCGGTGGCGGCGCTGGTGCGCTGGGAGTCGGGCCGGCTTGTCGTCTCCTCGGTCGCCACGCGCGCCGACGCGCGCGGCGCGGGCCACGCGACCGCGCTCGTCGAGGGTGTGGCGGCGGCCGCGGCGGCGCTCGGCGAGGCGTGGCTGGGCCTGGGCGTCGGCCACGACAACGCCGCGGCCCAGCGCGTCTACGAGCGCTGCGGTTTCGCCTCGCGCGCGGAGTTCACCGTCTACCGCGAGCCCTAGAAGCAGGCCGCCAGGTCGAAGAGGAAGGCTTGGAGGCTGCGGATCTGGTGCAGGACCTCGTCGTCGCAGGACTCGAGGGCCTCGTCGGTCATGACCCCGTGGGCCACCGCCGTCGCGCGCAGCGCCACCTGGAGGGTGGCCAGCCAGGCCCAGGCCTCGGCGTCGTTGAGCCACTCCTCGTGAAGCGTCGCCACCGCGAGCTCGGCGTTGGACGAGATCCCCTGCTGGCGCTCGAGCGTGGCCACGGGGTCGTCGCTGTCGGCCGACGGGTCGATCGGCGCCGAGATCGTCGTGGTCCACTCGTGGTCGGGGTCGCGCTCGGCCGCGACGACGTGGCCGAAGGCCTCGCGCGCCACGGCGCGCCCGGCCTCGTTGAGGCGGACCTGCACCCGGCCGCGGCGCCGGACGAAGAGGCGCGGCCGGCTCACTCGTCCTGCTCGATCGTGCACTGCAGCCCCGAGACCTGGAGCCTCACGCAGTACGACTCGGCGCGCTCGCGCGCGCCGGACCAGACGATGGCCCGGCCCTCGTGGTGGACGGTCAGCATCAGCTGGGTCGCCTTGGCGTCGGCGTAGCCGAAGACGCGCTTGAAGATGACGACGACCACCGTCATCGGCGTGACGGGGTCGTTCCAGACCACGACGTTCCACGGGCGCTCGGACTTCGTCGCCTGCTCGGTGACCTCGTCGGGCCGGGTGGTCGAGAGCGGGGCGCCCACGCCATCAGTGTCGCAGGCGCGCGGTCGGGGCGCCGCCCCGACGGCCGTAAACTCGGGCCCGTGAGGGTCCGGTGAGCGTCGTCGAGCGGGTCAGCGAGGCCCCCGAGCGCCTGCGCCGACGGCTCAACCTGGCCATCCGCGCCGCCGCCGGCATCGCCGAGGACCCACCGGTCGTCTGCGAGGACCCGGCCCTCGCGTTCACCCCGCTCGACTCGGTCGTGCGCCTGGTCAACGGCGACCTGCCGGCGATGATGATCGGCGGGCTGGCCGCGCTCTTCTTCGAGATGCTCCACCCGCTGACCATGGCCGGGGTCGCCCAGCACAGCCGCTACCGCACCGACGCCCTCGACCGGGTGCGGCGCACCGCCGACTTCATCGGGGTCACCACGTACGGGACGCGCGACGACGCCGAGGCCGCCATCGCCCACGTGCGCTCGATCCACGAGCGCGTGCGCGGGGTCGCCGACGACGGCCGGGAGTACCGCGCGGGCGACCCGCGCCTGCTCAGCTGGATCCACTGCGCGGGGCTGAGCATGTTCCTCGCGAGCTATCGCGCCTTCGGGCCGGTCGCGCTGAGCGGCGAGCGCGCTGACGAGTACGTCGCCGGGGCCGCGCGCGTCGCCGCGGGCCTGGGCGCCGACGTGCTGCCCATGACCGTGGCCGAGCTCGACGCGGCGATCGAGGGCTTCCGGCCCGAGCTGCGCCTCTGCGCCGACGGCGCCGAGGCGCGCGACTTCATCGCGCGCGGCGTCGTTCGCGGAGCCCACCAGAGGGCCGCCTACCGCCTGGTCGTGGCGGCCGCGCAGTCGCTCCTCAAGCCCTGGGCGCGCGACATGCTCGGCGTCGCGCGGCGCGGCCGGGCCAACCCGTCGCTGGTGCGACCAGCGACCCGGGCGCTCAACGCCGTGGTGCGCGTGGCCGTCCCGCCGGTGGTGCTGCCTACGTCGCCAGGCTGAGCCCGCCGTCGACGACCAGCACCTGGCCGGTCACGTAGGGCGAGTCGACGAGGCCGAGGATCGACGCGGCCACGTCCTCGGGGAGGCCCACGCGCTTGAGGGGCGCGGCGGCGGCGACCAGCCCCTGGAGCGTCCCCCAGTCGGCCGTCCACGGCGTGTCGATGAGCCCCGGGGCGACCGCGTTGACGCGCACCTCGGGTCCGACGACTCGCGCCAGCAGCGCGGTCATGTGGTTGAGCGCGGCCTTGGACGCGGCGTACGGGATCGACGAGCCGCTCGGACGCACCCCGGCCTCTGACGAGACGTTGACGACGCAGCCGCGCGCCGCGCGCAGGTCGTCCATCGCGGCCACCGTGAGCTGCCAGGTGCCGAAGACGTTGACCTCGAAGATCCGGCGCCACACGTCGACGGTCGCCGCGGCCAGGTCGTGGTGCGGGATGAGCTGGGTGGTCCCGGCGTTGTTGACGAGCACGTCGAGGCGCCCGCAGCGCTCGCGCACCTGCGCCAGCAGCCGCTCGCAGTCCTCGGGCACCGACACGTCGGCCTGGACGTAGTGGGACCCGGGCGTCGCCGCGGCCAGGGCCTCGCCGGCCTCGACGCTGCGCGCGGAGTTGAAGACGACCACGTCGCCGGCCGCGGCGAAGGCGGCCGCCGTCGCGGCGCCGATGCCGCTCGTCGACCCGGTGACCAGCGCGACGCGGCCGCTCACGGCGTCGTGCGGCGCAGCCGCCACGACCCGGCCCAGTGCTGGCCGGGCTCGAGCACGACGATGTCCTTGCCGCTGCGCAGCGCGTCGGGCGGGCAGGTCATCGGCTCGACGGCGACCGACGTGCGGCGCCGGCCGCGCTCGAGGCTGTCGCCGGTGAAGACCTGGAGGTAGGGGAAGTTGCGGTCGACGCTCAGCTCGACCTCTCCCCCGGCCGAGTCGCGCAGGCGCGCGGTGGCCAGCCCGGTGTCGTCGCGCGCCAGCTCGGTGTAGGTCAGGTCGAGCTCGTGGCCGCTGACCGACTTGGCGCGAGTGAAGTCGAGCGGCCCGCCGGCGACCGGCAGGATCTCGCCGGTCGGCAGCATGCCGGTCGTCGACCGCGACGTAGTTGCGCGCCGGGACCTCGAGCTCCGCGCCCTCGATGGTCGGGGTCGTCACGGCGAGGTAGGGGTGGAAGCCCAGTCCGAAGGGCACCGGCACGTCGTCGCGGTTGGTGACCGTCGTGGTGACCGTGAGCCCGTTCTTGCCCAGGTGGTAGGCGACGGCCAGCTCGGTGAGGAAGGGGTAGCCCGGGGAGGGGTGGAGCAGGAGCGTGAGCACGCAGCGGTTCTGGTTGACCGCGTCGACCCGGAAGGGGCGCCACGCGACGATCCCGTGCTCGGACGTCGCGTGCTCGACGTCGTTCACCTCGGGCTCGGCGGCGCGGTCGCTGAAGGCCCAGCGCCCGCCCAGGCGATTGGGCCACGGGAAGAGAACCTGGCCGCGCGCGCCCGTCGGCGTCTCCTCGCCGGCGTAGCCCTCGACGACCGGGACGCCGCCCTTGACGTAGGCGCGCAGCGTCGCGCCGACCTCGGTGACGACGGCGCGCTGGTCGCCGTGGGCGATGGCGATCTGCTCGCCCGAGGGCAGCATCAGACTCGCACCGTCCTCACGGACCCGTAACTTAGGCCACGTAGCCTGACCCCCATGAGAATCCTGCTGACCAACGACGACGGGATCGGCGCCCCCGGGCTCGCCGTCATGGCCCGCCACCTGGCGGCCTGGGCGCGCGCGGCGCCCGCCGGCGAGGAGCGCGAGGTCCTGGTCGTCGCGCCCCACGAGAACCACTCCGGGATGTCGTCGGCCGTCGGGGACGTCTTCGAGCACCCCAGCGTCCCGTACCGGCGCCACCGAATCGCCGGCGCCGAGGAGATCGACGCCTACGGCCTCGAGGCCCCGCCGGCGCTCTGCGCGATCCTGGGCGCCCTGGGCAGCTTCGGCGTCGACCCCGACCTCGTGGTCTCGGGGATCAACGCCGGCGCCAACGTCGGGCGCTCGGTCCTGCACTCGGGCACGATCGGCGCGATCCTCACCGGCGCGCAGCTGGGCAAGTCCGGGCTCGCCGTCTCGGTTCAGTGGGGCGACGAGGTCCACTACGAGACGGCCGCCGCGGTCGCCATCGAGGTCCTCGAGCACCTGATGGCCGCGCCGAACCGGACCCTGCTCAACCTCAACGTGCCCAACGTGGCCGCGAGCGAGCTTCGCGGGGTGCGCCGCGGACGCATCTCGACGGCCGGCGTGGTGCGCGCGGCCGGGCCGAGCGCCGGCGGCGAGCCCCTGGCCGAGGAGGGCGAGCTCCCCCTGCGCCTGGGCGCGGCGACTCCGGGCCTCGGCGACACCTCGGACGAGAACCCCGACGACGACGGCGCGCTGATCGCCGCCGGCTACGCCTCGCTCACCCCACTGCGCGGCCCCCACGAGGACACCGACGCGGCCCTCGACTCGACCGTGCGCGCGGCGCTCGCGGCGATTACCGCCCACCTGGCCGCGGGGCGCTAGTCGTCGTCGCGGCGCGAGCGCTCGGTCTTGAGCCGCGAGCGCAGCCGCTTCTCGTCGAGGCGCCGCTGGCGCGCCCCCGCGCCCGGGGCGGTCGCCCGGCGCGCCGGGGCGACGCGCAGCGCGTCGGCCAGGCGCACCGCGAGCTGGTCGAGCGCGGCCGCGCGGTTCTGGGACTGGGAGCGGTAGCGCGAGGCCACCGCGCGCACGACCGGGCCGAGCGTGGCGCGCAGCCGCTCGCACTGAGCCGGCGAGAGGGCCTCGGAGTCGTCGACGCGGAACGTCGCGACGATCTTGGTGAGCGAGCGGTTGGCGTGCTGGCCGCCCGGCCCGCCCGACGTCGTCGCGCGCAGCGTGACCTCGCCCGGGGGCACCACCAGGCGCGCGCTCAGCACGAGCGAGCCGTCGGCGCGCGCGTGGGGCTCCACGGCGACACCCTACGGTCGCCGCGGACCACCCGGTAGATTTGGCACGAGGAAAGCGAGTCCCATGACGACGATCCCCCACTTCATCGACGGCCGCGCGCGCGCCGGCGACCCCGTGATCCCCGTCTACAACCCCGCGACCGGCGAGGTCTCGGCCCACGCGCCGGCCGCCGACGGCGCGCTGCTCGACGAGGTCGTCGCCTCGGCCCACGCCGGCGCGCAGCGCTGGCGCGCCGCCTCCCTCTCGACGCGCACCAGCGTCCTCTTCGCCTTCCGCGAGCTCCTCGTGCGCCACGCCGACGAGCTCGCCGCGATCGTCACCCACGAGCACGGCAAGACCCTGGCCGACGCCCGCGGGGAGCTGGCCCGGGGCCTGGAGAACGTGGAGTACGCCTGCGGCCTCACCGAGCACCTCAAGGGCGAGTTCTCCTCCCAGGTGGCCGACGGCGTCGACGTCCACTCGATGCGCGAGCCGGTCGGCGTGGTCGCCGCGGTGACCCCGTTCAACTTCCCGGCCATGGTGCCGCTGTGGATGACCGCCAACGCCCTGGCCGCGGGCAACGCAGTCGTCCTCAAGCCGTCCGAGCGCGACCCCTCGACGTCGGTGCGCCTGGGCGAGCTCCTGACCGAGGCCGGGCTGCCCGACGGCGCCTTCAGCGTGGTGCACGGCAACGCCGACACGGTGAACGCGCTCATCGCCCACCCCGGCGTCGACGCCGTGAGCTTCGTCGGGTCGACCCCCGTCGCCCGCCACGTCCACGCCACGGCGACCGCGGCCGGCAAGCGCGTCCAGGCGCTCGGCGGTGCCAAGAACCACATGGTCGTCCTGCCCGACGCCGACCTCGACGTCGCCGCCGACGCCGCGATCAACGCCGGGTACGGCTCGGCCGGAGAGCGTTGCATGGCCATCAGCGTCGTCGTTGCCGTCGGCGGCATCGCCGACGAGCTCGTCGACGCCATCGCCGCGCGCGTCGACAAGCTCACCGTCGGCCCGGGCGACGACCCGGCGAGCGACTTCGGGCCACTGATCACCCGCGAGCACCGCGACCGCGTGGCGTCCTACGTGACCGGCGCGAGCGCCGACGGCGCGGTCGTCGTGCGCGACGGCACCGCCATCGCCGAGCGCCCCGGGTTCTTCCTCGGCCCCTGCCTGCTCGACCGGGTGCGCCCGGGCACGCGGGCCTACGACGACGAGATCTTCGGCCCCGTGCTGAGCGTCGCGCGCGTCGAGTCGTACGACGAGGCCGTCGCGATGGTGAACGCGAACCCCTACGGCAACGGCGTCGCGGTCTTCACCCGCGACGGCAACACCGCGCGCCTCTTCAGCCGCGACGTGACCGTCGGGATGATCGGCGTCAACGTGCCGATCCCGGTGCCGATCTCGTCGTACTCCTTCGGCGGCTGGAAGAACTCGCTCTTCGGCCACACCCACATCTACGGGCCGGAGGGCTTCGCCTTCTACACCCGCGCCAAGGTCGTCACCACCCGGTGGCCGCTGCCCTCGGAGTCGCAGATCGACCTCGGCTTCCCGACGACCCGCTAGCGCGTGACGGGGTCGCTCGCCCCGGCGTGGTCGTGGGTCTGGGCGGGCCTGCGCGAGGCGGCCTCGATGGTGTGGCTGACCTTCTGGCCCCTGGTGCTCGGGTTCTCGCTCTCGGGCGCGGTCCAGGGGATGCTCGGGCGCGACGCGCTGCGCGCGCGCCTCGGCGCGACGACCCCGGCCAGCGTCGCGCGCGCGTCGGTGCTCGGGACGATCTCCTCGTCGTGCAGCTACGCGGCGAGCGCGATGGCCCGGGCGCTCTTCGCGCGCGGGGCGTCGCTGCCCAACGCGCTCGTCTTCATGGTCGCCTCGACCAACCTGGTGGTCGAGCTCGGCGTGGTGCTCGTCGTCCTGCTCGGCTGGCCGTTCCTCGGAGCCCAGCTCCTCGGCGGCGTCGTCATGGTGGCCCTGCTCGCACCGCTGGCCGCGTGGGCGTTCCCGGCGGCGCGCCAGGCCGCGCTGCGAGCGGGCGCCGGCGCCGACCTCCACGAGGCGGACCCGGGCTCGTCCTGGCGCGAGCGCCTGCGCGACGTGACGAGCTGGCGACGCAGCGCGCGCTACGCGCGCGGCGACCTCACGATGCTCAGGCGCGAGCTCGCGACCGGCTTCGTGGTGGCCGGGTTCCTCGCCGCCCACGTCCCCAACGGCTGGTGGCGCCACCTCTTCGTCACCGGCCACGGCGGCTGGACAACCCTCGAGAACGTCGCGGTCGCGCCCCTGCTCGCAGTCGTGAGCTTCGTCTGCTCGGTCGGCAACATCCCCCTGGCCGCGGCGCTGTGGGTCCGCGGGGTGAGCTTCGGCGGGGTCGTGGCCTTCGTCTTCGCCGACCTGGTCACCCTGCCGGTCCTGCTCGTCTACCGGCGCCTCTACGGCGCCGCGGCGGCGCGGCGAATCGCGATCGTCCTCTACGGGTCGATCGTCGTGGGCGCGCTGGCGGTGGCCGGTCTCTTCGGCGCGGCCCACTGGGTCCCGGCCGCGCGCACGAGCGCCGCGCGCATCGGCGACTTCCCGCTCGGCCCCACCCTCGCGCTCAACGCCGTCGCGCTGGTCGCGCTCGGCGCGGTGCTCTGGGGGGCCCGCGGCGCCGACGACGCGACCGCGGTCGACCCGGTCTGCGCGATGGCGGTCGAGCGCGCGGCGCCCGGCGCGACCCGGGTCGTCGACGGCGTGACCTACTACTTCTGCTCGCCGCGCTGCGCCGAGCGCTTCGCCGGCGCGCCCGCGCCCGGCGGGGGCACCGCCGAGGACCCGGTCTGCCACGCGGTCGTCGAGCGCGACACCGCCGCGACGTGGGTGGACGCCGAGGGCCGGGCCTGGTACTTCTGCTGCGAGGGCTGCCGCGACGTCTACGCCGCGCCGTCGGCGGGGGTCGCCCCGTGAGGCGGTCGTCGAGCGTGCGCGCCTACGGGGTGCTCATCGAGGCCCGCCGCGTCCTGCTCGTGCGCTCGAGCAACCCCCGGCACGACCCGCCACTCTGGTGGCTGCCCGGCGGCGGGATCGACTTCGGCGAGTCGCCCGAGCAGACGGTGCTGCGTGAGTTCAACGAGGAGACCGGTCTCGTGGTCCAGGACCCCCGGCTCCTGCTCGTGACGAGCGACGTGCGCCGCCGCGACAACGGCGACCGGATCCACGCGGTGCGCGTTTGCTACACCGTGGCGCGCGCCGGCGGCGACCTCACCGACGAGGTGCGACGGCACGACCGACCGGGCCGCGTGGTTCGAGCTCGCGCGCCTCGGCTCGGCCAACCTGGCCGACTACGCGCGCGACGCGATCGCCGCGGCTCAGGCGAAGTAGCGCTCGGGCATCTCGCGCTTGAGGAACTTGCCCGCGGCGTTGCGCGGCAGCGACTCGCGCGAGAACGCCACGCGCGAGGGGATCATGTAGGCGGCCAGGCGCGTGGAGAGGAACTCGTAGAGCCCGTCGGCGTCGAGGTCCGCGCCCTCGCGCAGCACCACCGCCGCGGCCACCGCCTCGCCCAGGCGCTCGTCGGGTAGGCCGAAGACCGCGGCCTCGTAGACCGCCGGGTGCTCGTAGATCGCGGCCTCGACCTCGGCGCAGTAGACGTTCTCGCCGGCGCGCAGGATCATGTCCTTGATCCGGTCCTCGATGAAGAGGAGCCCGCTGGCGTCGACGCGCCCGAGGTCGCCGGTGCGCAGCCAGCCGTCGCGCAGCACCGCCGCGGTGTCCTCGGGCTGGCCCCAGTAGCCGCGGATGGCCGTCGGGCGACTTGAGCCAGATCTCGCCGCTCTGGCCGGGCTCGACGTCGCGGCCCTCGTCGTCGCGCACGTCCACGTCCATGACGATCGTCGGCACGCGCCCGGTCGACAGCGGGTGGGCCACGAAGTCGTCGCCGTAGGTGCCCGGGCCGTAGGCGTTGGTCTCGGTCATCCCGTAGCCCAGCCCCGGGCGCGCGCGCGTGAAGCTCCGGTCGATCCGACCGACGAGCGCCGGCGGCGCCGGGGCGCCGCCGCCGCCCACGCTCGATAGCGAGCTCGTGTCGAAGTCGCCGAACTCCGGGCACTCGAGCAGGTCCCAGGACTGGGTCGGCACCCCGACGAACGCGGTCACCCGGTGGGCCTCGATCAGCTCGAGGGCGCGCTTCGGGCTCCCAGCGGTGCATCATCACGAGCTTGAAGTGCCAGGCGAAGCACGACAGCATCACCGGCACGCAGCCGGTCACGTGGAAGAGCGGCACGATGAGGATGAAGCACGGCGGGTTGCCCGGGCTCTCGATCGGAGGTGTCGCGGCGCATCGAGTCGATGGCCGCCCGGCTGGCGAAGGCCATGAGCGCCTGGCTGATCGCCCGGTGGGTCGAGACGGCGCCCTTGGGGAAGCCGGTCGTGCCCGAGGTGTAGAGGATCGTCGCGTCGAGGTCGGGGTGCAGGTCGGCGCGAGGGGGCGCCGCGCCGGCGACGACTACGTCCTCCCAGCGCTCGAGCCCCCCGGCGCTGGTCGCCCGCGCGCGCCACGAGGATCGGCACGCCGGCCACGGCGCAGGACCGGCGCGCGCGCTCGGCGCGCTCGGCGTCGCAGAGCAGCACGCTCGGCGTCGAGTCGCTCAACGCGTAGGCGATCTCGTCCTCGACCCACCACGCGTTAAGCGACACCGAGACCGCGCCGATTGAGGTGATGGCGGCGAAGGCGACCACCCACTCGGGCAGGTTGCGCATGGCGATCCCGACACGGTCGCCCACGCGCACCCCGTAGCGCCCGACCAGCGCCGCGGCGAGCGCGTCGACCTCGGTCATCACCTCGTCGAAGCTCCACTCCTCGCCCTCGTAGACGAGGAACGTCGCGTCGACGCCCCGGGCCAGGTCGAAGAAGTCTCGCAGGGTCGCTGGCGCGTTCTTGAAGACCCGCTGGGTCGCGCCGTCGACCACGGCCTCGACGACCTCGAACGGCTGGCCGGCGGCGCTGACCTGGGCGATCGCCTCTTCGAAACTGGTCGCCACCGCCGCTCCTTCCCGCGCGGAATCCTACGCTGGGCGCACGCCGCCATCGACCCACCCCGACCGCGCCGAGCGAGCGCCCCGGCCCCTGCGATTCAGCGTGCACGTGCACCCCGGCTCTCGGCGCGCGGGCGTCGGCGGGAGCCACGACGGCGACCTGGTCGTGCGGGTGCGGGCCCGCGCCGTGTCGGGCGCGGCGACGGCCGAGGCGCTCTCCCTGGTCGCGGCGGCCCTCGGCGTGCGACCGGCCGACGTCACGCTCGAGCGCGGCGGGCGCTCGCGCACCAAGCTCGTCGCGGTCGCCGGCGACGAGACCGCGCTGCGATCCCGTCTGCGCGTGCTGCTCGACGCGCGCCCTCCGACGGCGCGCGCCTAGCCCCGTCGACGTCACCGTCGACTACTAGCCTGGCAACCCTGTGCAGCTGCTCTCCACGCTCCTGCCCCCCGACTTCCGCAGCTCGATTGACCGACCGCTGCGGCTGTTCTTCACGTCCACGTTCCTGGCCTGCATCGGGCGCGGGCTCACGCTGTCGCTCTTCGTGGTCTACCTGCACAACGTCCGCGGGTTCTCCACCACGTTCTCGACGCTGCTGCTCGCCGGCGCGGCGATCCTCGGCCTGGCGACGAGCCCGATCTGGGGGACGCTGACCGACAGGCTCGGCCCCTACCCGGTGATGATGTTCAGCTACTACGCCGAGGCGGTCGGCCTCGTCTTCTGGGCGTTCGCGCGCACCGAGGTCGCCGCGGCGGTCTGCGGGGTCGCGATCGCAGTGCTGAGCGGCGGGGGCTGGGGGCCGGCGTCGACGATGCTCAGCCGCATGATGGCGCCCGAGCTGCGCCAGCGGGCGTTCGGGTTCAACTTCCTGCTCGTCAACCTGGGAATCGGCTTCGGCGGGCTGATCTCGGCCTCGATCGTCGACCTGCACCGCCCGTCGACCTTCAGCGCCCTCTACGTCCTCAACGCGGCGGTGGTGGTGCTGACCGGCTTCATCCTCTGGCCGCTGCGGCCCTACGGCCGGGCGGTGACCGATCACCACGACGACCCGGTCAAGTCGGCCGAGGGCTGGCGCCACGTGCTGGCCGACCGCCGACTGGTGCTGCTCGTGCTGGCCAGCCTCGTCCTGCTGACCGGCGGTTACGGCTCCCAGGAGGCCGGCTACAGCCTGTTCGTGGTGAACAACCTGCACCTGAGCGTCCACGTCATCGGGGTGATCTTCTTCTTCAACACATCGACGATCGTCCTCGCCCAGCTCTGGGTCCTCAACCGGATCGAGGGCCGCAGCCGGTCGCGGGTCATGGCCGCGGTTGGCGTCCTGTGGTTCGTCTTCTGGGCGCTCCTCGACCTCTCGCTCCACCTGCCCACCGGGGTCATCATCGCGAGCCTCTGCGTGGCCATGGTGATCTTCGCCATCGGCGAGACGATGCTCTCGCCCGTCGGCTCCGCGATCGTCAACGAGATCGCGCCCGAGCACCTGCGCGGGCGCTACAACGCCGCGCTGGGCTTCACCTGGGGGATCTCGGCCACCATCGCGCCGATCATCGTCGCCGCCTTCTTCGACAACCACCTCTCGGCGTGGTGGCCGATCTCCATCGGCGCGATGGCGCTCCTCGCGTCGGTCCTGATGCTCAACCTGCACCACCACCTCAACGACGTCGAGGATGGCCGAGCGGTCCACGCCGTCGCGCGCAGCGAAGAGGGCTAGCCTGGCGGACCGTTCCCGCGCGCCGCGCGGGCGAGGAGCCGCCATCGAGACCACCCCGACCCCTGCGGCGCGGCGGCTCGTCGCGTTGGGCGCGCTCGGCGCCGCGGGCTCGGCCCTGGCGGTGCTGGCCGGGTCGACCGTCGGGTCGAACCCGCGCCCCCACTGGTACCGGTGGTGGGTCGGCTGGCGCTCGCTCGGCTACGTCGAGGCGCACGTCGTCCTCTACGCCGGGGTCGCCGCGCTCACGCTCGCCTGGTGGCTGGTCGGGGGGGCCGCGCGCCGCGGCGCGCTCAGCACGCGCGCGGCCGCCGGGCTCGCCGCCGCGTGGGGCGCGCCGCTGGCCCTGGGCGTGCCGCTCTTCAGCCGCGACCTCTACAGCTACGCCGCGACCGGCGCGCTGGCCCGGCGCGGCCTCAACCCGTCGCTCGTGAGCCCCCACGCCCTGGCCGGCGGGCCGCTCTACGCGTCGATCGCCCAGGTCTGGCGGCGCACGCCCTCGCCCTACGGCCCCCTCGCGCTGCTCAGCACCCACGGCGCCGCGGCCGCCGCGCCACACAGCCTCATGGCCCAGGTCCTCGCCCAGCGCGCGGTGAGCCTGCTCGCCTTCGCCGCGCTGGTGCCCCTCGTCGCCGCGCTCGCGCGCCGCCATCGCGTCGACCCCGGGGTCGCGCTCTGGCTCAGCGCGCTGAGCCCGCTCGCCCTCTTCTCGGCGGTCTCCTCGGCCCACAACGACACGCTGATGCTGGCCCTGGTCGTCGGCGCCCTGCTCTGCCTCGACGCGCGCCGGTGGCGCCTCGCGGTCGCTCTCTTCGCGCTGGCCGGCGCGGTCAAGCTCCCGGCCGCCCTCGGCGTGGCCGTCGCGGTCGCCGCCGGCTGGCCGTCGGAGTGGCCCGCGCGCGCCCGGCGCGTGGGCGAGGCCGCGGTCATCGCCGCCGCGGTGGTCGTCGTCGCCACGCTCGCGGCGGGCGACGGCTGGACGTGGCTCAGCCCCCACGCGCTCTCGATCCCGACGCGCCTGCGGGTCCTCATCACCCCGGCGGTGGCCGTCGGGGCACTGGCGGCGTCCGCGCTACGCGGGCTCGGCGCGTCGGTGCGAACCCACGGCGCGGTCACGGTCGTCCAGCGTGTCGGGGAGGCGCTCGCGGTGTTGGGTATCGTCGGGGCCGTGTGGCGGACCCGCGCGGACAACGCGGGCCGGGCCCTGGGGGCGGCGCTCCTCGCGCTCGTCCTGCTCGGACCCACGACCTGGCCGTGGTACCTGCTCTGGGGCGTCACGGCCCTGGCGGCCACGACCGCGCAGCGCTCGCGCTTCCTCGCGCTGGCCGCGGGCGCGGCCATGCTGCTGGTGGGCCCGGGCGGCACCCCGATGATCGGCGGCAACGGCCTCTACGTCGCCGCGCCCGCCGCGCTGGTCGCCGCCGCGTGGTACGCGCGGGGCCGCCGGTGGAACTCGGTCCTGGGGGCGGCCGATGGGCGTTGAGACCCTGAGCGCCCCGGCGCGCGCGTCACGGCTGCGCGGGCCCCTCGCCCTGGGCGCCGCGGTCTACGTGGGCGCGCGCCTCCTCACGCTGGCGGTCGTCGCGGTCGCCGACCTCGCCACCCACCACGGGCTGGTCCGCGACCTCTCCACCTGGGACGGCGCGTGGTTCCTGCGCGCGGCGGGCCACGGCTGGCCGGCGACAATGCCGCGCGTGGACGGCCACCTGATCGCGTCGACCATCGCCTTCTTCCCGCTCTTCCCGCTCCTGCTGCGCGGGCTGCACGACGTGACCGGGCTGTCGAGCGCGGTGGTTGGCCTGTGGGTCAGCGCGCTGGCCGGGCTCGGCGCCACGCTGGCGGTGGGGGCGCTGACGCGCAGCTACGCCGACGACGCGAGCGCGCGGCGCGCGGCGCTCCTCTTTGCCCTGGCGCCGGGGGGCTTCGTCTTCTCGCTCGTGTACAACGAGGGGATCGTGATCGACCCTGGCCGCGCTGGCCCTGTGGGCGCTCACGCGCCGGCGCTGGTGGCTGGCCGGGGTGGCCGGCGCCGTCAGCACCGCCCTCTCGCCGGCCGGGCTGATCCTGCTCGCCCCGACCGCGTGGGTCGCGGTCGCCGAGCTGCGCCGGCGACGGTGGGCCGCCCTGGTCGCGCCGATCCTCACCCCGCTCGGCTTCGTCGCCTGGATGGGGTACCTCTGGGCCCACACCGGGACCGCGCGGGCGTGGTCGCTCACCGAGCGCGCCGGCTGGAAGAGCTACCCGTCGCTCCTCTACCCCCTGCGCGTGGTCGGCAAGTTCGTCACGAACCCGCTGTCGCCGACGATGACCGGCCAGCTGCTCATGCTCGGGCACGGCCGTCACGGTGGCCGGCCTGGCGGTCGTCTGGCGCGAGCGGCCGCCCACCCCGATCGCCGTCTACGCGTTCGCGGCCGCCGCCGTCTTCGCGATCTCGGCGCCGGTGGGCCTGCGGCCGCGGTTCGTCATGTTGGTCTTCCCGATCGTGATGTCGGTCGCCACGCGCTACCGCGGCCGTGCCTTCGCCTGGATCGCGTCGCTCTCGGGGCTCGGCCTCGCCCTGATGACCGTCGAGTCGCTGCACTCTTGGGCGATCTTCCCTTAAAGGACCTCACGGCGCGCGATGGCCCGCGCCCACGCCGGTCGCCCGACGGAGCGCCCCGCCGAGGCGGGGTGGGGTGGGCGACCTAGGCCCCGGCCTTCTTCTCGTCCCAGGGCATCTTCTCGCCGGTCGCCCTGAAGAGCTTGAACGAGATCAACACCTGGACGATTCCCGCGATGAGGGCGAAGTAGAGGCCAATGCGCGGGCCGTAGCCGGAGTACCCGGTACCGCCGCTCGGGATCGTCGCCCACCGGATGACGACCAGAAGCGTTCCGACGGCCGAGGTGCCCAGCACCGTCACCCCGGGCCCGAACCTCGACTTGTACATCGTGGTGCCGCTACGCAGGAGCAGGAGATACACGCCCGCAAAGATGATCAAGAGGGACCCCGCCCACCCGGTGAACCCGGTGTGGAAGCCCGACGCGGAGAACCCGGCCCCCCCGAACGACCAGCCCCACCACGGCAGGAACAGCGCGACCAGCGTGATGGCCGCGGTGATGACCACGACGCGGTCCAGTATGTCGAGCTTCTTGAAGTCAACCGCCATCGATCCCCCTTGGCCGGCGCACCGTCGCGGCGCGTCTGATGCCTCTTTATACCACTGGTCCCGTGGATACCGACGGGTTGGCGCACCTGGGCCCGCGGGCACGTGTCGTCCGCGCGACCATCGCGGATCGAGGTCGCTACTCCTGAGTCCCGCGAGCCGGGGCCGGCTCGCGCGCGAGCCCCCGGCCACCGCTCACGCGGGGGCCGGGGGCTCGGCGAAGAGCTAGTTGTGGAGCGAGACCGAGTTGACCGAGGTCCCCCAGTTGGCATAGGGGTCGCGGGTCCCGCCGCACGTGCCATTGGTCGACAGGAAAGTGGTGTCGGAGCAGTTCGGAGACTGGATGAACTCGGTCGCGAAGTAGAACTGCCCGTTGGCGTAGACCGCGGCGCTGTAGTCACCCCAGCGCGGTCCGGTCCCCGGTTCGAACCCCGAGGGTGTGTATCCGTCGTACTCGCTGAAGCCGTCCTGGGGCGCCTGGCCGAGGTCGGCGACGTGGATCTGCGACGAGCCCTCGCCGAAGCCGAAGCCGTTGCCGTTGCCGCCGATCAGGGTCCACGCGGTGCTCGGGTAGAAGCCACCGTGGTCTGCGCCGGTGGGGCCGCCGTTGCCCGACAGCGTGAAGTCCATGAGCGCGCCGGAGTTGTCGCCGGCCGCCATCGCCGGCATCTCGAGGTCCTCGTGGGCCGCCGAGACGTAGCCCTGGCTGTCGAGCGAGAGGCTCCCGCCGCGGTCGAAGCCGTTGGTGCCCAGGACCCAGTACGCGGCGCCCTGGTGCACCTCGGTGCCCGAGTGGCCGAAGCGCTGCGTGACCGCTGTGCTGACGGCCGTCCACAGCTCGCCCTGCGCCTGGGCGGCTTGGGTCACGTTGTCGCCGTTGGTCGCGATGCCCCCCTCGGGGCAGCTCGCGACCGCGGAGCTCAGGCCGAGCGCGCCGCAGTAGTCGCCCAACGGGATGGGCCCGGACTTCTGGGCGCCCCAGAACCCCTGCGTGCCCTCGCCGTAGTAGTACTCGACGCCCGAGAAGAGCTGACCGCCAAAGTGGATCCCGCCGCACGTGAAGCATCCGGGGCTGTTCAGGTTGGCCAGACCGGTCCAGTCGAAGGCCGCGATCCGGGTGTCTCCCGCGCCGTTGAAGTCGAGCGTGGCCATCATGAACGCCGACCCGCCGTGGCCGTTGTCGAACTGGCTCCCGTCCGGCGGCTCGGTCGGGATCACCGAGTACCAGCACGGCCCGCCGGTCGCGCAGGACCCGTCGGGCGTCGCAATATTGCCCATGTTCTCGATGGCGACGCTGAAGAACGGGTTCGGCGACCCGTTGTGAAGCGTCACCGGGAGCCCGAACTCCATCGCGTTCTTGTTGAAGGCGAACTCCTGGGCCCCGTTAAACCCCCCGGTGAGGGGGAACTCGTCGTAGAAGAGCAGGAACGCGTCGCGTGAAGTCGCGATCTTGGCGAAGTCATTGAGCAGGTACGGCGCGCCCGGCTCGGCCGGGTTGTAGTTGGCGTTGAGGAAGTACACGTTGTACGGCCCGAACGGGTTCGAGCCCTTGGTCACCGCGATGCCCTCGTAGCACGTGCCCGGCACTCCGACGAAGCAGCCGCCGAAGGGTCCGCCCGAGGACTCCGGGGACTCCGACACGATCTCGGTGAAGAACCAGTGGCCGCCGTTGCTCGAGTCGTACGCGCACGAAATGTCCCCGCCACTGCTGTACCCCAGGCCCGTCAGTCCCATGAGCGTGTCGAGCGAGATCACCGACGACACTCGGTGCAGGTTCTGGTTGAACACCAGGATCTCGCCGATGTTGTTCGACTCGACGACGTAGCCGTTGCCCGCGCACAGGCCCTGGTCCGACGGCTCGATGTCGCCGGCACCGTTGGTGCTCAGCGTGCCGCTGTCGACGGCGTTGAGGCCGTTGACCCCGTTCGCGCCGCCAGGGTTGAGGCTGACCGAGTCGCAGCCCGAGCCATTCGGGCAGTTGACCGTCGGCGGGGTCGGGTCAGGTCCGCCGCGCGTCAGGACCGGGGAGGGTAAAGCCCGGAATGAGCTTCGAATCGCCGCGGCGCTGACCGGGGCATTGGCCCCGCCGCTCGAGGAGGTGGTCGCCGGGAGATTCGCCGTGGACGGCGTCGAGATCGGCCCACTGAGGAGGTTGCAGTTCGACGCGCACCCCGTCGCCGCCGGGCCGACGCTGAACCGATAAATGAACAAATCAATCAGATTATACATATTTTTTAAACAAGTTTTTTGGTCAACTTCATCTTTGACGAATTCTTTCATTAAGTGTATAAATGATAATCTAGCTAATTTATTATATGATTTATAGCCATCACATAAAGCCTCAAAAAATGATTCATTTGAAGATGTAATAATATCACACAGAGAAATATTTCTCATATATGATTTTGCGAATTGATCTCCTATTTCCTTTTTTGATAATGCGAATGTTTCGAGTTCTCTTTTCTTTTGATAAATCCAATTATTGCATAATTGCGAAGTTCTAATTAATATATTTAGAGAATCATAAGCAAAATATCCTGATAATACAATATATTCACTATTATATTTTATGCAAATCTTAATGCAATTTTGAAATAAAACAAAATGATCTAGATTTGTCTTTTCTATAAATAATGTCCGATCATCATTTATTTTTTCAATACTATCTCCGACGGCAGCGCGCCATAATCTCCCTGGGCGCCGATGCTCGCTTCGAAATCCCATAAACCCGGCAGCATTCCGTTCCCCGCATAGAACAGCAACGCGCCGGCGATGCCGGTCAGGAGCGGAATCCCCACAGATGCGAAGCGTTGCTTCAATACCTGGGCGCTGGCCGCCGCTCGCTCCCGTAGTGCACCGCCCTGAAAACCGGCGAGCGCTGCCAGTACCGTCTCCGCCGCCATTCCCGCGACGGCACAAACTACCTGAGTCGGCTCAAAGAAAAACGCATACCCTGCGAACGCGGCGAAGGGCACTTGCATCTTCCAATCGAACCGCCTGTTGTTGCAAACCACGACATAGAACAAGGCCACATCGACTGCCACCAGATACCGACTCCACCCGGGAAGTAACCCCAGCAGAACGGGTACCAAAATCAAGCCGAAGATCGCCAGCCCATGCGCCAGCCGCTGCCCGGCAATCTTCAACAAGGACCAATAGAGGACCCACAGCACCAGCGTGCAATGAAAAGTCATCGCCACCGTTCCCGTAGGGAAAGGCAACAACTGAAGGTAGCCTCCGCCGTAGGGATACCAGAAATCCCGGAACGGCCGCAGACCCGCATGGATCAGGTAGTCCCACATCAGGAAGTTCGTCGAATCCCAGCTTGCGCGCCGCTGCCAAGTCTGGTTCAGAGACGAGAGGATGTCCCGCATGTTCGGCAGAACATACAGCAGCAGCAGCCCCAGCACCGCCGCGTGCGCGATCAGGACAGCTCGCCGGCGGCTGGCCGTCGACTCTTCTTCTGGCTCATCGGCTTCACGGCCGGCGAATTTGGCAAATACCCATCCCAGCAGGACGCAAATCAGCAGCGCCAGCACCGACGCCAGGGATTCTTTTGACTTGGCATACCCGGTGTAGCCCGCAAATCCGACGACCGTCGTCACCGGCGGCGATTGAAGGTTGAGCTTCATCACCAGCGCCACGACAGGATAAGCCGCGCAACTCGCCGCCGCGATCAGAATCGCCTGTACCCGTCCCGACCGGCTGGTCATGCGCGCCAGCAAGATCAGCAGGAACGCAGTCATCACCAGCAGAAACGGCCCATCGGAAGTTTGAAGCAAAGCTCCGGCCATCGTCTCCAATGCGCTGCCCGGTAACTGTATGGCCAGGGGAGTCCACAGGACCGGGTCGTCGTTGAGGTCCTGGAATGCCAGGCCCCCGTCTTCGTACTTTGGCGGAGAAAGATTCGTCAGCGTCCAATGCTGCAACTCGGCCAGTGCGAATTGTTGAAAGGTCCGATCCGCCGATTTCACTGCGAGACCGTAGATCACCACCTTGGCATCGGCCACATCCGTGGGATCCGAGACGAATCAGGGCAATGCGCTGCGGGACCTTTTCGAACCGGTAAATATGCCTTTGGCCGGCCACCACCGGCAGCCGCTCCGGAGGATGCTGCCAGTCGTTGAGATACAACTCGACCATACGCCCCCGGCTGACCAGCATGTCCACTTCGACTCCCACTTCGGAGCCGGCGCTTCGACCGTGCAGATAAACCGCGACGCCTGCCGCCAGTAACCCGACCACGCCTGCTACCCACCATGCCGATGGAAGGGGACGATTCAGCCGCTTCGCCAGCGCCCCTGTCTTAAATCGCCACGCCAGAACGAGTGGCGCTGAATCCCGCGAGTAACAGCAGCCATGGCCAGTCGCTTTGCACCCGCTGCCGCCATCGCGCCACCGGCTTTTGGACTTCGGGCAACTGCACGCTCATCTGGCTCCACAGAATCGGGATCGTCGCTGCTGTCCTCGAGCGCCAGGCCGCCATCCTTTTCCGCCGGGGCGGAAAGATTGACCAGTTTCCAGCTCTTTAACTCCTCCGGCCCGAACTGCCGCACCACGCGATCGCCGCTCTTCACCGCGAGACTGTAGATCACCATCCCGACGCCGGCTTGTTCAAGAGGGTCGAGCCGGATCAGGGAAATCTCGCGGGGGACGTTCTTGAATTGATAAACATGCCGGACCCCCGCCACCACCGGCAGGCGCTCAGAAGGATGCTGCCAGTTGTTCACCGCACA
Source organism: uncultured Actinomycetota bacterium (assembly GCA_963820815.1). Taxonomy (GTDB): domain Bacteria; phylum Actinomycetota; class Acidimicrobiia; order Acidimicrobiales; family RAAP-2; genus RAAP-2. The sequence continues at coordinate 173,407 of CAWGBL010000002.1, forward strand.
ACTCGACGATGGTCCCGCCGCTGACCCGCATGTCCACTTCAATCGTGGGGTCGCCTTGCGAAGTTTCCTCCTGCGGCTTGGCTGTGCCGCGGATCAGCACCACTGCGCTGAGAGCCGCCATGAATGCGCAGCCGGCGATCAGGACATCTCGATAACACCAGGAAGATTCAGCGGCGCGGCGGCGCAGCAGAAATGCCAAAACCAAGGCTGCCACTACGAAGGCAGGCAGAATCACCCCCGGAAAGGTCAGCTCTGGCGCAAATTGATTCAAATTTGTCGGCTTCCAATTAGTTCACGGAAAACTGAACTACCGGGCCCTGGTAATAAGATTTCTTGTCATTCGATATGACCCGGATCGAAACCGAATGGGGTCCTTTGGCCAACTGTCCCGGAGTTACCGTCAACTCAAAACCAGAGTTCTGATAATTTGGCTGGCTTAAGTGCGTAGCCACGTCCGTCCGGGGACTGCCATAGTGTGCGCTGTACGCCACACCCATGGATCGACTTCGTCGACTCCTCCTGCGGTGGTCTTGTTCACCTCATCGATCGCCCAGCCGGTGATGCCGAACGGCGTAGACCCCTGCTACCTCGACCGACTTTTGCGCCGCTGGATTGGCCACCGGACCGATATTGTCCAGAACACAGGACAGTGGCGACGTTGCGTGCGAGAGTCTCGCTGATCCCGGAGGCCACGCGGGCGCGGCATGCCGTTCGACTTCTTTTGTGCCGCAGGAAATCGAGAGAAGGACACTCAGTGCCAGTGCGGCACTAGCCGGAAACCTATGCATAAACATAACGGGAAACGTCAGGTGGAAATACAAGTATAACCTTCGGGTCCAGCCGGTCCCCCGTAGCGCAGAGCATCGTTTGTTGTGGTCTGCAGCGGAATGTGGAGCAGCCGCGTGAGGGTCGCGCTCCATCCGCTAACCTGAAAGTAGGAGACCGACACATGGCAAGCGTCGATAGCTACATCGATTCGACCCGCTGCGAGTTGGTCGAGCGGGTGCCCGGCAAAGTATCTGTGCCGTCCGATGTTCGCGGCACTCGCATTCTTGCGGACACCATAGTTCAGGATGCCGAGCTTGGTTCTCCGCTCGAGATCCACGAGAGTTATCCAGACCTGTCCATCGCGGCGATACAGCGGCTGATCGCATTTGCCCATTCGCGACAGGGGCAGCGAGTGCTGTGAGGGTTTTGTTCGATCACAATCTGCGCACAAGCTACGCGACCAGCCTTAACACATTCGGCCAGCATGAAATCGTCACCGCTTCCTATATGGGCTGGACTGAGTTGAAGAACGGCGAACTGTTGCGCGTGGCGGAAGAGAACGGTGTCGAGGTTTTTGTTACCGGCGACAAAAGCCTTGTCGATGAGCAGAACCTTACCGGGCGTCGGCTCGCGATTGTGGCTCTCTCAACTAACAACTGGCCTATCGTCAAGGACCACGTTCTCGAAATTCTAGCCGCGATTGATAACGCCCTGCCTAGCTCGTTTCAGGCGGTCGATTGCGGCGCCTTCAGCCGGAAAGGACATCACCGGCGAGTAAAAAGACGCACTGCGTACCAGACGCCGTCTTAGCTCAACGTAACCGTAGAGAACACTCGCGAAAAAATTGGCGTATTGTCCTTCCACACCAGGTTGGCCGCATCCAGACACTCCCCAGGCTCGGTATAAATATGACTGTCCCGATAGATGACTTTCTCATGCTCCACGTTGACCTCCGGAGTGTCGATCAACAGGATCTGGTAATCCAGTTCCGGAAATTTGCGGTCCAGGGCCGCGATCAGCCTGGCGGGTATCCGTACCCACCGGCTCCCGGGGACTCCCGGCTAGCAACGGCTCCCGGATATTCCATGCCCAGCGCACGAACAGTACCGGACCCTGGTTGCTCCCCAGATCGTCCCACCTTCTTTTCAGATAGGCAAATTTGTCCAGATTGCGCCGCACGTCCTGGTCCCGAATCCTTTCGACGCGATCGTTCTTTTCATTCCTGGGAAAGTCATGGTGCGTGCAGGATGCCATAGCGTAGATTGGCTACCGAGCGCCCATCGCCAATGATCTTCGAATTTTTGCGCGCAGACAGCCCGTCGAAATCGTTTTCCACCAGCCGTACCAGCGCATCGCCCGGGGTAATCCACCAATCGAACAGATTGGCCGCTTCAATTCCGAAAAACTTACGCATTTCCATGGTGAGCATGCAGTTACCGCCCAGGCTCACGATCCTCTGATTCATCAATGCCTTTTGTCCCACCCCCAAAATGCCATGGTAGCGCCGGCTATGGAAAGTCGTCCCACGAACGTACATGTCTCAACCGGCATGCGAAGATCGAATTTAATGCCCCCCGATCGGGATCCCTCCTTCCTAGTGGCACCCTGGATTGAAGTGCCGAGCCTCCACGAATGGCTAATCGATCCGGATACCGTTGCTCTTCTCCAGAGAAACGGCCTCACTGCGGGTCTGCTGCTGCAGAATCACCTGAATTCGCTCCAGCCCCGCTGCGCCGGCGGCCCCATCCGCCTCGGCTACATGATCGCCATCAATGTCTACGACTTGTTCACCAAGAGACCCCTCTGGACAGTGGACTTTCGATCCTGCCGAGATGAAGTTCTTTACCGACCTGTTCCTGGAGGTCGGGCCGTCCCGTGGTGATCAACCTCCGCGCCAACCATTTCGTCGGCGAAGGTCCGCTGGTAGACGAATCTGATGGCTCAGCGAAAGCTCGTTTGCCTGCCTGAATGACGGCTCTCGCGTTCCAGGAGATCTATTACCACAACGCCGTCTTCGCGCCACCTTTCCCTGCGACGAAAGTATCCCGTTGAACCATTACCGCTTCGGCGGCTTTCGCCAGGCCATCGGAATCGCTGGTCGCGTTTGACCGCCGCAATCCCGGCCTGATCCATGCCGTTACACTAGCCGGCGAACTCCATCATTTCCTGTCCGAACTCGCCAACCCTATGGCCGCCGGACGATTTGAGGGCGCTCGGATGACCGATTATTCACCCGCCTCCGTGCGCGATTTCAGAGAGTGGTTGAAACCCGGTACTCCGGCGTGGCGCAATTGAACGACCGCTTTGGAACTGCCTTCCACTGCATGGGACGAGGTCGAACCTCCCCGCCGGGACGTCTTGGCTGAAAACGCCTTGCCCCGCTGGATGCATATGGATTCTTATGCCAATGGCATCCTGCCGGTTTTCGGGTGGGCTGCTTCCCTGGTCGACGGGGTCATCGACATCTACCTCGACGGGATCCATGTCGGCGAGGCGGAATACGGCTTGAACCGCCTGGATGTTTACGAAGCCATCCCCTGGTTGCGGGACAGCGACATCGGGTTTCGCTTTCGAGCTCGATTATCACGAATTGGCAGACGGTCCCCACATCCTCCACGCGGTGATGCAATACGACGACGGACAGCGTTTTCTGATCGGACGCCGGTCTATCGTCGGCGACCGCGATGTCCGGACCTCCCCCAACCTCATGCCGGGTCTGGACAATCTGCCGGAACCCGCCGACAGTCGCGGCCGCCTTGCCTGGCTGGATCATCCGCCGCACGATCTCCGGCTATTGTTCAACCCCTATGCGGCCGAGTGGCAGCGGTTCCGGGAGCATCAGGTCAACGCGCTTCTGCTGAAGTTCGCGCAGCTTGCCGTAGAAGCCGGCATGGATCCCGGAAAGCTGTATTCGCACCAGATTATGGCGCAATTCGAAGGGTGTTGGAATCACGTCGCGTTCGCCGGCTCGGCGGACCTTACTTCCCGGGGACCTGTTCGCACCGGGTAGATCTCTACGGCGGCGCCGCCATCTACCGCGGCCTGGCCAATTTCACCAAGGGACAGCGGTATGCTGTTCCGGAGCTTCACCCGCGCATGGGAAAACGCATGAGCAAGGATGTTTTTCTCCAGGCCTTGAAGTACCATCGCGATCTGGGCAGCACAGTTTCGTATGCCCCTATTTCACGGCGCTTCGCGAACCCCATGGAGCAGCCGCGAATCCCGTGGATGCGCTCATGATCCACCCCGCTCAACCCCGCCCTGGGCTCGCTGTTCTTCCACTCCGCCCTGGTAGACTTCCTCTGTGGACAGACCCTAGCGCGATCTGGGCGCCATTTTCGTTTGCCTTTAGAAGCCGCGAACCCCGTGGACGGGCTGCAGGATCGACCCCCTGAACCCCAGCCCTCGGCTCGTTCTGTGTTATCAGTCTTTATCTGTGTCCATCTGTGGCCAGACACCCCTCCGCTTTCACCCCTCACTGGCCGAAGCAATGCTATCGGCGAGCACCCCTTCCTTACAGTGCGAAACCGCAGAGGATAGGGATGGTAGCCCGGCAACAGCAACTCGATTACCAGACGACCTTCCTCGATGTGGTACAGATAATCGGCCAGATCGTACCGATCTGAAACCCCCCGATGCTGTCCCGGCATGGCTCCTTCCACATCCGGCCTCTTGAAGACCGTATGCGGCAGGACGAGCGGGCCCACGCGGGAATTGGAACTCTTCCGGAGTTTCGTAATCGAGCGTGGCAAACCATCCCAGGATCTGACCGGCGGAGTGCGTAATTCGGCGATCGGCCGGGTGCGTCGATGGCCACTCGCAGCGCGCCCGCGGGAAGGCGAATTTACTTGGATCCATCTTCTTTTCCCGGCTTTTTCGCACTGCGGTTTCTTTCTCCGGCGTTACCGGAGCCGGCTTCCGCACAAACAGACTCCCCAAAGCCCGGACCGGCGCCGTGATCTTCCATGACAACGAGTTCTGTAATTCCGCTATTCGCAGGTCGCGGTCCTGCAGCGATTTCCTCAACTCCTGGAGCTCTCGCGGATCGATCTTCTTCTTCAGAGACTCTTCTCGTCATCCTCGGCGTCGCCGTCTCGGCTCCCGGCAGGGGTCCCTGGAGTTCGTGCCGGTGGTCTTCCAGCACCCGCATAAAAGCCAGTCGCGGCAGAAGTTGGCCGGTAGCGACCACGACGACAACGAGCCCTCGCAGAAACTCGCCCATTTCGGCCGTGCCCGAATTCCAACTGATGTGGTTGGCGTTGGCCTCCTTGGCGCCATACTGCCATTTCGGAAAGCCTTCCTCGAGCCGTGCCATCAGGTCCTTGGTGGATCCGTAGAGGATCAGGTTATCTTTGGCCGGCAGCTTCTCCCTCAGTTCACGGATCACTGGAATGGAGCGGGCCAGAACAGGCTTGCCATACGCCAGGCTCTCCACCACCGGAATGCCGAAGCCTTCGTAGTGCGAGGGGAAAACCACCACCCTGGCGCCGTGCAGCAGGTTGTGCATCTGCTCATCCGTCAAATGGCCGCTGGCGTAGGTGGTGACGTTATGCCGGGTATCTTCCTTGGGCCCGAGAGCCACAATTTTTTCCCGCGGAAAGGCCGTGGTCAAAGCATCTACCGTCGCCGAAACATATTTGTGCGCGAAGGCATTGCCCACTATCAGAATGTAGCTGCCGCCGGAAGAATTTCCATGTTTCGGATCCCGGTAGTCCCTGAGGTCCAGGGAGTGATATGCGGCCATCTCCTTCGATCCGGACGGTGGTGGAACCGGCGCTGGAATTGCTCCTCGACGAATTTGCTGTTGTACAGCACCGCATCCGCATAGTTGAATACGGTTCCCCAAAGGGTTTCCAGGTTCAGCTGATTCAGATAGAGGCAATCCATGGCGATGGTGTCCAGCATCATGTAGACATTCAAGACGCCGGTCCGGCTCATGCGGGCGAGATGATCGTAACTGAAGGGCTGCCCGAAACGGAAGGCCATGGCAAAGGTTCTGGTGGTTTCGGGGGGAACCAGGAAGAGCCCCTTCGAGCCGGTCCAGCTTGTGGAAACGCTGGGCCTCCGCCGACACCATGGCGTAGATGTGGAAATGCTTCTGCCACTCATCCAGGGCCGAGCGTAAGATACACTTGGCCGCCGAGAACGTGCCGTTATGGTAGGTTCCCATGCTGGAGAAATCGAAGACCAGGTCGCAGACGCCCTTCGCTATCCGGCAGCAGGGCGCTCAGCATATTTTCCGCCTGGCAATGGACACCGTTGAAGTACCTGGTTATGCTGCGCGTGTACTCGGGATAGCGCTCCAGGAACAATTTGCAGAGCACAGACGAACGGAAACGAGTAGGCTACACATA
>CAWGBL010000003.1:0-1135261 GCA_963820815.1 uncultured Actinomycetota bacterium
CCCCACGAGGTCGAGGGGATCCTCAACCCGGCCGCCGCGCGCGGGCCGGACGGCGAGCCTCTACCTCTTCCCGCGCCTGGTGGGCGAGGGCAACTACTCGCGCATCGGGATCCTGCGCGTCCTCTTCGACGCCGCGGGCGAGCCCACCGGCGTCGAGCGCCTGGGCGTCGCGCTCGAGCCCGAGGCGCCCTACGAGCTGCGCCCCGACGGCGGGGGCGGCTGCGAGGACCCGCGGGTCACGTACGTCGAGCCGCTCCAGCGCTACGTCATGACCTACACGGCGTTCTCGCCGGACGGCCCGCGGATCGCGCTCGCGGTCTCCGAGGACCTCTTCACCTGGCGGCGCCTGGGCCTCGCGACGTTCCTGCCCTACGAGGGCATCGAGTTCGACGGCGTCGACAACAAGGACGCGGCGGGCTTCCCCGTGGCCGTTCCCAACCCCGTGGGACGGCCGCGAGCTCGCGATCCTGCACCGCCCGCTCTTCGTCGGGACCCGGCCCGAGGACGTGGTGGCGCTGTCGCGCCGACCGCCGGGTGGACCTGGCGCGCGAGAGCATCTGGATCTCCTACACCCCGATGGAGCTGTCGGGCACCGACCCGGACTCAGCTGCGCCACTTCACCTCGCACCACCGGCTGGCGGCCCCGGTGTCGGCGTGGGAGTCGCTCAAGATCGGCAGCGGCACGCCGCCGGTGATGACGCGCCACGGCTGGCTCTTCGTCTACCACGGGGTGAGCGACGCGGCCGACCCCGGCGACGCGAGCGCCGCCTCACCTACAGCGCCGGGGTGATGGTGCTCTCGTCGGACCACCCCCAGGAGCTGCTCTACCGCTCCCACGAGCCGGTGCTCGTGCCCGAGCCGTCAACGGGTCCGCCGCGGGACGCCGTCCAACGTCGTCTTCCCCACGGGGATCGACCGGCGCACCGACATCGGCGAGCCGCACCGCTACGACGTGTACTACGGGATCGACGACTTCCGCATCGGCGTGGCCCGACTGGACGTCCCCGAATCGCTCCCGCACCAGCCGACGAAGGACCCGCCCGGGCGGCGGATCGAGTGAGTCCGGTGCCGCGACGCGAGCCCGCGCGTAGGGTCGAGTCCGTGACCGAGCCGGGACCTCGACGCGGCGCGCCACGTCACGCGGTAGCGGGGCCGCCGTGGCCGATCGTGGCCGCGACGGATCGACCTCGTGGACGGGGCGACGGCCAGCCCTCGTCGCCTCGGAGACCCGATGACGGCGCCGCCCCTCGCGCAAGCGACCGGCCTGGCGGGCCCTCAAGGACCACCGCGAGCGGGTCGCGCCACGCCACCTCCGCGAGATCTTCGCCGAGGACCCCGACCGCGGGGCAGCGACTGTGCGCCGAGGCCGCAGGGCTCTACCTCGACTACTCGAAGAACCGCGTCACCGACGAGACGGTCCGACTGCTCCTGGACCTCGCCGCCGAGTCGGGCGTGGCGGAGCGGCGCGACGCGATGTTCCGCGGCGAGCACGTCAACGTGTCCGAGGACCGCGCGGTCCTGCACGTCGCCCTGCGGATGCCCCGGGCGGCCTCGCTGGTCGTCGACGGGGTCGACGTCGTCGCCGAGGTCCACGCCGTGCTCGACCAGATGACGGCGTTCGCCGACCGGGTCCGCTCGGGGGAGTGGCGGGGCCACACCGGCCGAGCCGATCGCCAACGTCGTCAACATCGGGATCGGCGGCTCGGACCTCGGGCCGGTGATGGCCTACGAGGCGCTGCGCTTCTACAGCCGCCGCGCGACCTGACCTTCCGGTTCGTGTCCAACGTCGACTCGACCGACCTCGTCGAGGCGGTGCGCGACCTCGACGCCGCCGAGACGCTCTTCATCGTCTCGTCCAAGACCTTCGGCGACCCTCGAGACGCTCACCAACGCCACTCGGCGCGCGCGTGGCTCATCGAGCGCCTCGGCGACGAGTCCGCCGATCGCCAAGCACTTCGTCGCGGTGTCGACGAACGCGCAGAGGGTCGCGGACTTCGGCATCGACACCGCCAACATGTTCGGGTTCTGGGACTGGGTCGGCGGCCGCTACTCGATGGACTCGGCGATCGGCCTGTCGACGATGCTCGCGATCGGCCCGGGGAGTTCGCCGAGCTGCTCGCGGGGTTCCACGACATGGACGAGCACTTCCGCACCGCGCCGCTGGCCGAGAACCTCCCGGTGCTGATGGGCCTGCTCGCGGTCTGGAACCGGGACTTCCTCGGGCTTCCCCACGGTCGGCGTGATGCCCTACGACCAGTACCTGAAGCGACTGCCGGCGTACCTCCAGCAGCTCACGATGGAGTCCAACGGCAAGCACGTCACGCTCGACGGCGCGGAGGTCGACTACCCGACCGGCGCGGTCTACTGGGGCGAGCCCGGGCACCAACGGCCAGCACAGCTTCTACCAGCTGATCCACCAGGGCACCGACGATCGTCCCGCTCGACCTGATCGGCTTCGCGAGGAGCCTCAACCCGCTCGGCGAGCACCACGACATCCTCTCGTCCAACGTCTTCGCCCAGGCCCAGGCGCTCGCCTTCGGCAAGACGGCCGACGAGCTGCGCGCCGAGGGCGCGCCCGAGGCCGAGGTCGCCCACCGGGTCATGGAGGGCAACCGGCCGACCAACGTGCTGCTGGCCGAGGTGCTCACGCCGAGGCTGCTCGGGTCGCTCGTCGCGCTCTACGAGCACTCGGTGTTCACCCAGGGCACGATCTGGGGCATCGACTCCTTCGACCAGTGGGGCGTCGAGCTCGGCAAGCAGCTGGCCGTCGCGATCATCCCCGAGCTCGAGGCCGAGGCCGAGCCCGAGCTCGACCCACGACTCGTCGACCAACGCGCTGATCCGCGGTACCGATCGCTCAAGGACAAGGAGGGCCCTCGTGGCGACCAGTAGCCCGATGCAGCTCGGAATGGTGGGGCTCGGCCGGATGGGCGCGAACCTCGTGCAGCGCCTCGTGCGCGACGGGCACCGCTGCGTCGTCTACGACGTCAGCGCCGACGCCGTCGCGCGCGCTCGTGGGCGAGGGCGTCGCGGGCGCCGACGTCGCTCGACGACCTGGCGGCGCAGCTCGACGCCCCGCGGGCGATCTGGCTGATGCTGCCCGCGGCGGTCACCCAGGCCGCCCTCGACGAGCTCGCCGGCAGCCTGTCGAGCGGGCGACGTCGTCATCGACGGCGGCAACTCCTACTACCGCGACGACATCGACCGCGCGACGGCGCTCGCCGAGCGCGGCATCCACTACGTCGACTGCGGGACGAGCGGCGGCGTGTGGGGCCTCGAGCGCGGCTACAGCCTCATGATCGGCGGCGAGGCCGACGTCGTCGCGCGGCTCGACCCGATCTTTCGCATCCATCGCCCCGGGCGCCGACGGCACCGCGCCGACGCCGGGCGCGCGCGAGCGACGGGACCGCGCCGCAGGGGTACCTGCACTGCGGGCCCAACGGCGCCGGGCACTTCGTCAAGATGGTCCACAACGGCGTCGAGTACGGGATGATGGCCGCGATCGCCGAGGGGCTCAGCATCCTCAAGCACGCCGACGCCGGGCCACGCCGGTGCGACGCCGACGCCGAGACGACGCCCGCTGCGCGACCCGCGGTACTACCGCTACGACATCGACGTCGCCGAGGTCGCCGAGGTCTGGCGCCACGGGTCGGTCGTGGGCTCCTGGCTCGTCGACCTGACCGCCGACGCGCTGGCGCGCTCGCCGGAGCTCGCCGAGTTCAGCGGGCGGGTCTCGGACTCGGGCGAGGGCCGCTGGACGGTCGTCGCGGCGATCGACGAGGCGGTGCCCGCGCCGGTCATCAGCGCCGCGCTCTTCGCGCGCTTCGAGTCGCGCGGCGAGGGCGAGTTCGCGGCCCAGGTCCTCTCGGCCATGCGCGCGGAGTTCGGCGGCCACGCCGAGAGGCCGGCGTAGTGCACCACGAGCTGCGCGAGTTCGCCGACGCCGACGAGGCCGCGTCGGCCGCGGCGGACTTCGTCGCCGAGGTCTCGGCCGGCGCCGCGTCGGCCACCGGCTCCGTCGCCGTCGCGCTGAGCGGCGGGCGCACGCCCGGGCTGATGTTCGCCCAGCTCGACTCGCGCGAGCTCCCCTGGGAGCGACGGTGATCTACCAGGTCGACGAGCGGGTCGTCCCGATCGGCGACGCCCCAGCGCAACCTGACGCAGCTGCGGCGCGGCATCTGCACGTGCTACCCGGTGATCGAGGCGATGCCGGTGGACGAGAGGACCTCGCCGCGGCCGCCCGGCGCTACGGCGCCTCGCTGCCCGAGCGGTTCGACCTCGTGCACCTCGGGCTCGGCGCCGACGGGCACACCGCGTCGCTGGTCCCGGGCGACCCGGTGCTCGACGTCGCCGACGACCTGGTCGCGCTCACCGGCCCGTACGAGGGCTGTCGCCGCATGACCCTGACCTACCGGGCGCTCGCCCGCGCCGACGTGCTGCTCTGGCTCGTGACGGGGAGCGAGAAGCGCGACGCGCTCGCCAGGCTGCTCGCGGGCGACCCGTCCATCCCCGCGGGGCGGGTGGCGGCGCCGCGCTCGGTCGTCGTGGCCGACCGGTCGGCGCTCGGGGACGGGCCGCGCGACGGGAGCCGGGTCGTGAAGCACCGCCCCGTCGAGCGCGAGTCCGAGGTCCCCGACGACCACGTCATCGTGCTCTTCGGGGCCACCGGCGACCTGGCCAAGCGCAAGATCCTGCCCGGGCTGTTCCACCTGGCGGCCGCCGGGCTCCTGCCCGGCGCGCTACCGGGTCATCGGGTCGGCGCCGAGCGCGTTCGCGATGGCGCACCGACGCGTTCCGCGCCCACGCCCGCGACGCCGTCGCGCAGTACGGGGCGCACAAGCCCGAGGCCGACGAGTGGGACCAGTTCGAAGAGGCCCTGTCGTTCGCGTCGGCGGAGCCCGGGGACTACGCGGGGCTGGTCCGGGCGGTCGCCGACGCCGAGGACGAGATCGGCGGCGGCGCGCGCCGGCTCCTGCACCTGGCCATCCCGCCCGACGCGGTGCTCGACATGGTCGAGATGCTGGGGCGAGTCGGGCCTCAACGCGAACTCCCGGGTGATCTGCGAGAAGCCCTTCGGCGTCGACCTCGCCTCGGCGGTCCGGCTCAACGCCGCCCTCAAGGCCGCGCTTCGACGAGACCCAGGTCTTTCGCATCGACCACTTCCTGGGCAAGGAGTCGATCGACAACATCCTGGCGCTGCGCTTCGCCAACGGACTCTTCGAGCCCATCTGGAACCGCGACCACGTCTGCTTCGTCCAGATCGACGTGCCCGAGACGCTCTCGATCGAGGGCCGCGGGGCCTTCTACGAAGAGACCGGGGCCTTCCGCGACATGGTCGTCACCCACCTCTTCCAGGTCCTGGGGTTCCTCGCGATGGAGCAGCCGACCAGCCTGGACGCGGGGCCCATGCGCGACGAGGTCCACAAGGTCTTCGGACGCTCCAGCCCGTCAACCCCGCCCACGTCGTGCGCGGCCAGTACGACGGGTACCGCGCCGAGCCCGGCGTCGCGCCCGACTCCCAGACCGAGACCTTCGTCGCGCTGCGCGTCGAGGTGGAGAACACCCGGTGGAAGGGCGTGCCCTTCTACCTGCGCACCGGCAAGCGCCTCGCCGAGAGCCGCCAGGTCATCACCATCGGCTTCGACGAGCCGGTCATGCGCCTCTTCCCGCTGAGCCGGCACGCGCCGAAGTGGCGCGGCAACCGGCTGGTCGTCGACTTCGCCGACCCCGGCTCGATCCACGCGCACTTCCTGGCCAAGGAGCCGGGGCCCGAGATGCACCTGGACGCGGCCGAGATGTCGTTCTTCTACCGGGGCTCGTTCGAGTCCGCCCACCACCTCGAGGCGTACGAGCACCTGATCCTCGAGGCGATGCTGGGCGACCGGTCGCTCTTCACGCGCTCGGACGGGATCGAGCGGCTCTGGGAGGTCGCCGCCCCGCTGCTCGCGGACCCGCCGCCGGTGCAGCCCTACGACCAGGGGTCGTGGGGACCCAAGGCCATGGACCGCGTCATCGCCCCGCACGCGTGGTGCCTGCCCCAGTGAGCGCGCCGGCGAGGCGCGCCGTCGCGTCGTCCTGGGGCTAGCGGGTCACCCGCCCTCGGGCGCACCCAACTCGGCCGGGGCGCAGAGCCGTGACCGGGTGATGAAGTGCCGGTCCTCGCCGGCGGCGAGCGAGAACCCCTCGGGCTCGCCCGCGCCCACGTCGAGGATGAGCTGGGTGTGCTTCCACGCCTCGTACTGGCGGGCGTCGATGTAGAACGGGCAGCCCCCGACGTCGCCCAGGAGGACGTCGCGGTCTCCGATCGATGAACTCGCCGAGCGCGAAGCACATCGGCAGGCTGCCGTCGCAGCAGCCCGCCGGACTGGAAGAACATGATCGGGCCGCGCTCGGCGACGACCTCGCGGATGGCCTCGAGCGCCGCCGGCGTGGCGACCACTCGGGCCGCGGTGCCTGTCCGTCTCGTGGACTCGTCCGATGGCCGAGGCCTCCGTCGCCCTCGGCCCTCTAGAAGAACCCGAGCGGCTTGGGGCTGTAGCTGACCAGGAGGTTCTTGGTCTGGGAGTAGTGCTCCAGCATCATCTGGTGGTTCTCCCGGCCGACCCCGGAGATCTTGTAGCCACCGAAGGCGGCCCCGGCGGGGTAGAGGTGGTAGCAGTTCGTCCACACCCGGCCCGCCTTGATGGCCCGGCCCATGCGGTAGGCGCGGTTCCCGTCGCGGGTCCACACGCCGGCGCCGAGGCCGTAGAGGGTGTCGTTGGCGATCGCACCGCGTCGGCCTCGTCGGTGAACGTCGTCACGGCGAGCACCGGGCCGAAGATCTCCTCCTGGAAGACGCGCATCTCGTTGTGGCCCTTGAGCACCGTCGGCTCGTAGTAGTAGCCGTCCGTCGAGGTCGCCCTCCAGGCGGTCCGCTCACCGCCGATCAGCACCTCGGCGCCCTCCTGCGCGGCCGATGTCGACGTAGCCCTCGATCTTCTCCAGCTGCTGGGCCGAGTTCTGGGCGCCGAGCATGGTGCGACGGGTCGAGCGGGTTGCCCTGCTTGATCGCGCGGATGCGGTCGAGGCAGCGCGCCATGAACTCGTCGTAGATCGACTCCTGGATCAGCGCCCGCGACGGGCAGGTGCAGACCTCGCCCTTGTTGAAGGCGTAGAGCACCAGGCCCTCGATGGCCTTGTCGAGGAAGTCGTCGTCGCTCGTCCATCACGTCGGCGAAGAAGATGTTCGGCGACTTGCCGCCCAGCTCCACCGTCGAGGGGATGAGGTTCTCGCGCCGCGTACTGCATGATCAGGCGGCCGGTGGTGGTCTCGCCGGTGAAGCCGATCTTGGCGATGCGCGGGCTCGAGGCCAGCGCCTTGCCGATCTCGCCGCCGGGGCCGGTCACGATGTTGATCACGCCCGGCGGGCACGATGTCCTGCGATCACCTCGGCCAGCTTCAGGATCGACCACGGGGTCGGCGACGCCGGCTTGAGCACGGTGCAGTTGCCGGCCGCCAGGGCCGGGGCGATCTTCCACGCCGCCATCAGGAGCGGGAAGTTGAACGGGATGATCTGGCCCACGACGCCCAGCGGCTCGTGGAAGTGGTACGCGACCGTGTCCTTGTCGATCTCGGTGGTGCGGCCCTCGAGGGAGCGAGTCGCCCCGGCGAAGTACCGGAAGTGGTCGACCGCCAGGGGGATGTCGGCGGCGAGCGTCTCGCGCACCGGCTTGCCGTTCTCCCAGCTCTCGGCCACGGCCAGCATCGTCGAGGTTGGCCTCGATCGCGTCGGCGATGGCGTTGAGCACCGCGGCGCGCTCGGGCAGCGACGTCTCGCCCCAGGCGTCCTTGGCCGCGTGCGCGGCGTCGAGGGCGAGCTCCACGTCCTCCGCGGTCGACTTGGCCACCTCGGCAGAAGGGCTGGCCGGTGACCGGGCTGATGTTCTTCATGTACTGGCCCTTGACCGGGGCGACCCAGTGCCCGCCGATGAAGTTGTCGTAGCGGGGCTTGACGTCCACGAGGCTGCCGGGCCGGCCGGGCGCCACGAACTCGCCCTTGTCGGTCATTCCTGTATTGACTGTCACATCGATTGCGGTCATCGTCGTCTCCAAGCTTGGGGTCGTCTTCTCGACGTGCCGTCGACTGACTCGGGCCGGCACGAGCGTGTGCGGCCCAGAACTCACGCTCTAGCCGAAGGGTATGGACGGCGGGCCCCGAGGAGGGGCGCCGAAAGTCCCATTCTTCGCTCCGCCGGGCGGCCGCCGCACGGGGGAGTTACCGTGGAGGCAGGAGCCGATGGCCGCTCGTCACGCCGACGGTCATCGCCCAGTCGGGCCGCGCCGTCGCCAATAATGACGGCGTACATGTGAGGAGTCACCGTGGCAGACAAGTCGCCGAGGCAGCACAACACCAAGAAGTCGGGCAAGTCCCTGAAAGAGAAGCGCCAGGAGAAGAACGCCAAGAAGGAGTCCAAGAAGGGGCTCCTCAACCAATAGGCGTCGCCGGCGGCCCCGCGGGCCGCTCAGCGCAGCGTCGGCCTCTCGTGGCCGATGAACCGCGACGCGCGCTTGGCGATCCGGTGCTCGAGCTGCTGGGCGTGGGTCCGTACGGTGACCGCGAGGCGCGGGCTCCGGCGCTTGAAGAACCACGACTTCGCGCTCTCGACGAGCATCAGGTAGACGACCACCATCGCGGACAGCAGGGCGAAGAACTTCGCCGGCAGGGCCGAGAACCCGAGCAAGTGGGTCAGGCCCGTGTAGGGCAACAGGGCGCCGACGAGCGCGGCGCCGGTCGGCACGACGAGCATGGCGCGGCTCGGCCGGCTCCGGAAGAACGGGACCCGCCGGGTGCGGATGACGTAGACCACCAGGGTCTGGGTGGCGATGGACTCGACGAACCACCCGGTGCGGAACTCCACGTGGCCGGCGTGCAGGAGCGAGATCATCACGTAGAACGTGAGGAAGTCGAAGACCGAGCTGATCGGGCCGAAGACCGACATGAAGCGGCGGATGTACCCGAGGTCCCACGCCGCGGGGCGCGCCAGGGCCTCGGGGTCGACCCGGTCGGTGGGGATCACCATCTGGCCCGCGTCGTAGAGCAGGTTGTTGAGCAGGATCTGGGACGGCAGCATCGGCAGGAACGACAGGAAGATTGACGCCCCGGCGGCGCTGAACATGTTGCCGAAGTTCGACGACGTGGCCATCAGCACGTACTTCATGGTGTTGGCGAAGATCCGCCGCCCCTGCATGACCCCCTCGGCCAGGACCCCCAGGTCCTTGTCGAGGAGGACGACGTCGGCCGCGTCCTTGGCCACGTCGGTGCCCGAGTCCACCGAGATCCCGACGTCGGCGTGGTGCAGGGCCACCGCGTCGTTGACCCCGTCGCCCAGGAAGGCGACGTCGCGCCCCGTTCGCCGGGCGACCCTGATGATCCGCGACTTCTGGTCCGGGCCGATGCGCGCGAAGACGGTCGTGGCGGGGATCGCGGCGGCGAGTTGGTCGTCCGACAGCGCCCCGAGCTCCGCGCCGCTCATCACCCCGGTGACCGCGAGCCCGATGTCGCGGCAGACCTTGGCCGCCACCTGGCCGTTGTCGCCGGTGATGATCTTGACCTCGACGCCGAGGCGCTCGAGCGCGGCCAGAGACTCCCCGGCGTCGGCCTTCGGGCGGTCGGCGAAGGTGAGGAACCCCTCGAAGGTGAGCCCGGCCTCGTCGGCGGCGCTCAGGGCCGTCGCCGCGCCGACCGGGCGGCTGGCCACCGCGACCACGCGCTCGCCGTCGGCGAAGAGGGCGTCGAGCGCGGCGCGCACCGCGTCGGTGACGTCGACGCACCGGTCCAGGACCACCTCCGGCGACCCCTTGGTGACGACCGTGGCGCCGGCGACGGCGTCGCGGACTAGCACCGAGGCCATGTTGCGCTCATGGTCGAAGGGGAGCGTGGCGATGCGCTCGTAGGCCGCGACCTCAGCGTCCAGGGAACCGTCGGCGCGCTGGGCGGCGCCGGCCCGCAGCGCCTGGTCGAGGGGGTTGCCGCCGACTGGCCCCTGGTCCGACATCGTCGACTCGTTGCACAGCAGCCCGAGGAGCAGCGGGCGATCGGACGGGCCGCCGCGGGCGTCGAGGGCCCGCTCGAAGGTGATCACGCCCTCGGTGAGCGTGCCGGTCTTGTCGGTGAAGAGGACCTCGATGTTGCCGAGGTCCTCGATCGCCACCAGGCGCTTGACGAGGACCCGCTTGGCGGCGAGCGCCCGCGACCCCGACGAGAGGCTCACGGTCACGATCGCGGGCATCATCTCGGGCGCGATGCCGACGGCGATGGCCAAGGAGAAGAGGAGCGCCTCGATCAGCGGGCGAGACAGGAGGACGTTCGCGGCGAAGACGAACGTGGTGAGGATGGCCGCCACGATGAAGAGGAAGCGCGAGAACCGCGACAGGCCCACCTCAAAGGCGCTTCGGCCGATGCTGTCGGCGACCCCCGTCGCGATCCGGCCGAACGCGGTCCGCGTGCCCGTCAGGACGACGACCGCCGTGCCCGAGCCCTCGTGGACGATGGTCCCCATGTAGGCGCAGTCGGGAAGGCTCGGGGCGTCGGGCTCGCTGACCGCGGCCGCCGACTTGGCGGCCGGCAGCGACTCGCCGGTCAGGACGGCCTCGTCGCACTCGAGTTCGTCGACGCTCACCAGGCGCACGTCCGCCGGCACCAGCGCCCCGAGGCTGAGCTCGATCACGTCGCCGGGCACCAGCTGGGTCACTGGGACCTGCCGCGTGGCCCCGTCGCGCCGGACCGTGGCGTTCTGGCTGATCCGTGAGCGGAGCGACGCCATCGCGACGGCGGCGCGGAACTCGTTGGTGAAGCCGAGCCCGACGCTCAGCACCACGATGACGGCGATGATGATCGCGTTGGTCCCGCCTCCCGTCAGCCCGGACACGAGGGCCGCGCAGAGCAGGAGGATGAGGAGCGGGTTCTTGAGCTGGCGCCAGAGCACGGCGCTGGCCCGGACCCGGTGGACGGCCAGCACGTTCGGGCCGAACCTCTCGAGGCGCTGCGTCACCTCGGCCGTCGTGAGCCCGTCGGCGTGGCCGCCGAGCCTCGCCAGGACGTCCTCGGGTGAGAGGGCGGCGGCGTCGACGAGCCCCAGGGTGCCCTCGGCGACGCCGACACTCGGACTCACTGACCGAGTCTGGCAGAGGTCCTCCGGCCGCTCGATCGCCGCTGACGAGCGATGGTCGCACGTCGGTCACGGTATGGACCAAATGGCGTCCGTTCAGGTTTCTCGTGTGCCGTCGCGAGTCGCGCGTCCCAGATTGAGCTCACGCGGTGGCCGGTAGGATGGAGGGGCGGAGAAGTGTTCCTCCGCACTGAGACGCCAAGTTTGGGCCGGACGATCCGTCGGATTGTCGCCCGTTCGGGCTCGACGCCTTGAAGACCACTTGGAGGTCCGTTGCCGCACCATCGTCACTCGAAGTCCCTCGAAGCCCCCCGTGCGACCACGACTCCGGTTTGGGGTGGCCCCAGCGGGCGCCGCACTCTCTCCTACGGGTTCTTGAGCAGCGCCCCGCCGACGCACTGCGGGCTGGCCACGTTCTCCGCGGCGCTCGGAAGCGGCCTCGTCGCCCAGGGCGCCCGCGTCAGCATCGTGCGCGTGCGCGACGAGGCGGACCACCCGTCGTCCTCGACGCTGCCGGTCATCGCCGAGCTCGTCGCGGGCGACCCCGAGTCCATCGAGCGGACGGTGCGCGCGCTCAACACCTGCGACGTGGTCGTCATCCAGCACGAGTACGGCCTCTTCGGCGGCCGCGACGGCGCGGACGTCCTGGCGGTCCTCGACGGCCTGCGCGTGCCGGTCGTCGCCACCCTGCACACCGTGCTCCCGTCGCCGACCGATCACCAGCGCGCGGTGCTCGACGCCGTCCTGGACCGCGTCGAGGCGGCGGTGGTGATGAGCGACCTGGCCGAGACGATCCTGCGCCGGGTCAACGCGGTCGGCGACACGCCGGTGGTCGTGATCCCGCACGGCGCGGCCGTGGCGAGCGCGCCCGCGAGCCCGGCCGCCCACGACCGGCCGGTCCTGCTCACCTGGGGGCTGCTCGGCCCGGGCAAGGGGATCCAGTGGGTGATCGACGCCCTGGCGGGCCTCAAGGACCTGGACCCGGCCCCGATCTACGTCATCGCCGGCCAGACCCACCCCAAGGTCCTCGCCCACGAGGGCGACGCCTATCGGCGGTCGCTGGTGCGGCGCGTGGCCGAGCGCGGCGTGGGCCACCTGGTCCGCTTCGACAACTCGTACTTCGACCTCGACGCCCTGGGCGACCTCATCGCCGGCGCGGACGCGGTCATCCTGCCCTACGACTCCAAGGACCAGGCGACGTCGGGCGTGCTCGTCGACGCCGTCGCGGCCGGGCGCCCGGTCATCGCCACGGCGTTCCCGCACGCCGTCGAGCTCCTGGGCTCGGGCGCCGGGGTCGTGGTGGCACACGGCGACGTGGCGGCGCTGCGCGACGCCATCCGCCGGCTGATCACCGACCGGAGCCTCGCCGCGTCGATCGCCGCGGCGGCCTCGCGCGTCGCGCCGAGCCTGAGCTGGGACGCCGTCGCGCGCCAGTACGCGGCGCTCGCCCACCGGGTGCGCGACCGGGTCAAGACCGCGGTATGACGCCCGGCGGCGAGCCCGACTACTCGCACCTGCACTCGCTGTCCGGGCCGTTCGGGACCTTCGAGCACGCCGAGTACGAGGTCGCGCGCGTCGAGCACGGGTACTGCACCGACGACGCCGCGCGGGTCCTGCTGGTGGCCGCGCGCGAGCCCGACCCCGACGAGCTCCTCGCCGGGCTCGCCCGGTCCTCGCTGTCGTTCCTCGCCGAGGCCCAGAGCCTCGACGGGCGGTTCCGCAACCGGCGCGACGCCGACGGCGCCTGGATCGACAAGCCCACGACCCACGACTGCTGGGGCCGCGCGCTGTGGGCGCTGGGCACGACGATCGCGCGAGTCCGCGACGACGCTGCGCGCGCCGAGGCGCGACGCCTCTTCGACCTCGCCGCCCAGTGGCGTTCGGCCTGGCCGCGCGCGACGGCGTTCGCGGTGCTGGGGGCCGCCGAGGTGCTCGACGCCGACCCGCGCGACGCCGGCGCCCGGTCCCTCGTCACCGACTCCCTCGCGATCCTGCGCCGCCCGTCGGTCTCGCCCGAGTGGGAGTGGCCGGAGGCCCGGCTGGCCTACGCCAACGCGGCCCTGCCCGAGGCCGCGATCGCGGCCGGGGCGGTCCTGGGCGACGACGCGCTGGTGGCGCTCGGGTGCCGCCAGCTGGCCTGGCTGCTGGCGCGCGAGACGCGAGACGGCCACCTGTCGGTGACCCCGCACGCTGGGGCGGGCCCCGACGACCCGGTCGGCCGGTACGACCAGCAGCCCATCGAGGTCGCGGCGCTCTCGGACGCGTGCGCCCGGGCGCACTCGGTGACGGCCGACGCGCGCTGGCTCGCGGGCCACGAGCTGTGCGTCGCCTGGTTCACGGGGTCCAACGACTACGGTTCGGCGATGTTCGACCCGGCGACCGGCGGCGGCTACGACGGCCTGACCGCGGTGGGGCCGAACCTCAACCAGGGCGCCGAGTCGACGATCGCGCTGCTCACGACCATGCAGAACGCGCGCCGCTTCGCCCGGGCCGTGGCGTGAGGGACGCGGGCCTGGCCGTCCGGTCGGGGCTGCGGATCACGCCCGACCCGAGCCGGGTCGTCACGCGGCTGTTCATCCCCGGCCAGGAGCTGGCCGGGGGAGCGAGTCGCGCACGTCGATCACGGTCGAGAGGCTCGAGGCGCTCGATGAGGACGAGGTCGTCGCCGAGCTCGCGTCGGTGGTCGCGCGCTTCGGCGACCGCCACGACGACCTGGAGTACGTCTTCGAGCAGCACGCGGTGCGCGTCGAGAGCTTCGTGCGCGGCGCCCTGTCGCCGGCGCGCCGCCGGCTGCTCGGGGCGATCTTCACCCACGAGTTCAGCCTGGAGGGCTCGTCGGTCTGCAACCCGAGCCTGGTGCCGGCCCCCGGCCCGCGCGACGCGGACGGCGCGCTCGACGTGGTCCTCAGCTACCGGTCGATCGGCGAGGGCCACCGCTCCACCCTCAACTTCCGGAGCGGGAGGATCGACGGCGGCGGGCTGACCCTCGAGCCGGCCGAGCCCTGCCCGGTGATCGCGTCGACCCACTACTCGGTCTTCGACCGCGGCGTGTTCCACGCCCGGCTCGACGACATGGGGATCGACGGCGAGACGTCGGCGTTCCTGCTGGCCAGCCTGGGGCCGGTCTTCACGATGGACGACCTCGACCACGGGATCGACAGCCTCGCCCAGCAGCGCGACACCCGGCCGAACGTCTTCGACACCGCGTCCCAGATGCGCCTCATCGCCGAGTGCTGCTACGTCGCGTCCTTCGACGAGACCGTGGACCTGTCGCGCCGCGTGCTCTGGCCGGCGACGCCGGCCGAGGCCCAGGGGATCGAGGACGCCCGCTTCGTGCGCCTCGACGACGACGGCGAGGTCGGCTACGTCGCCTCCTACACCGCCTTCGACGGCCGCTTCGTCACCCAGCAGCTCCTCGAGACGACCGACTTCCTCACCTTCACCTCGACCCCGCTGTCGGGGGTGGCGGCGTCCAACAAGGGCCTGGCGATCTTCCCGCGCAAGGTCGGCGGCCGGTTCGCCGCGCTCTCGCGCCACGACCGCGAGTCCAACTCGCTGGCGTACTCGGCCGACCTGCGGGTCTGGGGCGACTCCGAGCCCCTGCACGAGCCCCTCGCCGCCTGGGAGCTCCTGCAGGTCGGCAACTGCGGGTCGCCGATCGAGCTCGACGAGGGCTGGCTGGTCCTCACCCACGGGGTCGGGGCCATGCGCACCTACGGCATCGGCGCGCTGCTGCTCGACCTCGACGACCCGTCCAAGGTCCGGGCCCGGCTGGCCCGCCCGCTGCTCGCGCCCGACGACGCCGAGCAGGACGGCTACGTCCCCAACGTCCTGTACTCGTGCGGGTCGCTCGTCCACGACGGCACGCTGTACCTGCCGTACGGCGTGGCGGACCAGTTCATCTCCTACGCCACGGTGGACGTCGCCGAGCTCGTGACCGCGCTCACGTAGCGCGCGACCCGGGCGCAAGCCGCTATGCGCCGACTGGGGAAACTTCTGCCGGGCGCGTGACCGGGGGCGAGTAGGCTGTGGCTGAGCGAGCAGTCCGAAATGGTCGGGCTGTCGCGGTCAGAATTGAGTTATTCGTGGCAACAGGCACAGTGAAGTTCTTCAATGCGGAGAAGGGCTTCGGATTCATCTCGCGCGAGCAGGGTGATGACGTCTTCGTCCACTTCTCCAACATCCAGGGCGAGGGCTACAAGAGCCTGACCGAAGGCCAGCGCGTCGAGTTCGACGTCGCGCCCGGGCAAGAAGGGCGAGGAAGCGCAGAACGTCCGCGTCATCTGACGCCCCGCGGCCGCGTGTAGCGGCCGCACGTAGGACCGATTGCAGTTCTCCATAGGGTGGCGTGCCGCGCGCACGCCGTCGTCAGGCGTCGCCCCGGGACCGGAAGTACTCGGCCGGGGTGATCCCCGTCTCTCGCCGGAAGGCGGCGACGAACGCGCTCGTCGACTCGTACCCGACGCTTCGCGCCACGGTGGCGACCGGCTCGCGCCGAGCGAGCCCGTCCATCGCGGCGCGCAGGCGCAGCAGCGGTGCGCCAGCGCCCGAAGGCCAGCCCGGTCTCGGCGATGAAGGTGCGCGCCAGCGTGCGCCCGCTCGCCCCCACGTCGTCGCCCCATTCGGTGAGCGTGCGCGAGTCCGAGGGGTCGCTCACGAGGCCGTCGGCCACCCGGCGGGCCCGGTCGTCAGTCGGGCATGCACGACGTCGAAGGACACCGTGCGCACCGGCTCGAGCAGGTCGACGAGGACCCGCTCGGCGTGCGCGCGGCTGGCCGGGTCCAGGTCGTCGCGCTCGAGGTA
Organism: uncultured Actinomycetota bacterium; assembly: GCA_963820815.1. Lineage (GTDB taxonomy): Bacteria > Actinomycetota > Acidimicrobiia > Acidimicrobiales > RAAP-2 > RAAP-2. The sequence continues at coordinate 15,952 of CAWGBL010000003.1, forward strand.
CCCGAGGAGCTCGGCCATCAGGGCGGTGGCGACGACGGGCGTGCACTCGGACCACACGATCGAGCACATCGAGGGCCGCAGGTACGCGCTGCGCATCGTGGCCGCGCCCTGAGAGAGCGTCTCGTGGCGCACCCCGGCGGGGATCCACAGCGCGCGCGTCGGCGGCAGCACCCACGCCTGGGTGCCGCTGCGCACCGTGAGGACGCCGGTGGCCGCCCAGGCCAGCTGGTGGTCGTCGTGCGTGTGCCAGTCGAAGACCGTGCCCGCGGGCATCGGGAAGGTGCAGACCTCGAGCCCGGCCTCGGGGGCGTCGCGCTCGGAAACTTGTCCGTCTGGCAACATCGAACGTCACCCTACGGTCTTGGCCCGGCGCCGCGCTGTCCGTAGCGTGGACTCGTGAACGAGAATCACGCGCGGCTGTGCCCCAGCCCGGAGTGGGCCGACTTCATCCAGTCCGACGTCCTGCCCTACCTCGCCGCCCTGGCCGACCTCGGCGACGAGATGCTCGAGGTCGGCCCGGGGCCCGGCGCGGCGACCGACTGGCTGCGCCATCGCGTGCGCCGCCTGGTGGCGGTCGAGTTCGACGAGGTGGCGGCCAAGCGCCTGGCCCAGCGCTTCGCCGACACCAACGTCGAGGTCGTGGTCGGCGACGCGTCACGCCTGGAGTTCGCGGACGGCTCCTTCGACGCGGTGGGGTCCTTCACGATGCTCCACCACGTGCCGACCGCGGATCTCCAGGCCCGGGTGATATCCGAAGCCTTCCGGGTGCTGCGCCCCGGCGGCGTCCTGATCGGCTCGGACAGCCTGGCCAGCGACGGGCTGCACCAGTTCCACGAGGGCGACACCTACAACCCGGTCGAGCCCGCGGCGCTGCTCACCCGCCTGCAGTTCGTCGGGTTCACCCGCGTCACGATCCAGGTCGACGACATCGTCCGGTTCGTCGCCCACAAGCCGAGACCGCCCGAGTCGCCCGAGGGCGACGGCGAGCCGGGAGAGGGGGAGCAGCCATGACCATGCCCTACGAGGAGCCGCTGACCCCGCGCGCGCCGGGCGAGCGGGCGATCCCCGAGCCCGCGCGCCGCGGCGAGCCCGGGGGAGAGCCCTGCGGGATCTGCAGCGGGCCAGGCGACGGCGGCGGTGTGGTCGAACGAGCACTGGACGCTGCACCCCCCGGTCGGCGGGAGCCTGCCGGGCGCGGTCTGGATGGCCGTCGCGTGAGCACGCCGACTCGTTCATGGACCTGTCCGCGGAGCGCGGCCGCGAGCTTCGGGCCGACCGTCGCCAAGGTCGAGCGCGCCATCCTGTCGCTCGGGGACGTCGCGCGCGTCCACCTCTACCGCTGGGGCGACGGCGGCGCGCACTTGCACGTGTGGATGATCCCGCGGCCGTTGGGCATGCTCGAGGCCAAGGGCATGATGCTGCCCTTCTGGGAGGACGCGCTGCCCAACGTGAGCGACGAGGAGCTGGCCGCCGCGGCCCAGAGGGTGGCGGCGGCGATCGACGGGTGACCTCGGCCCGCCCGCCGGGGTGCCCGTCAGACCTTGGTGATCGACGTCGCGGTGATGACGAAGCCGCGTTCGCCGTGCTCGCGGCAGGTCACGGCGTGCGCCGAGACGACGCAGGCGAAGGGGCCCGATCGCACCTCGGTCCCCGGGTAGAAGCTCGGGGTGCCGAGGCCGGCGTTGGAGCCGCACTGCGGGCCCACGCAGGTCTTGACGACGCCGACGCTCGAGACGGTCACGTTGTGGGTCAGGCGCTTGGACGTGGACATGCAGTAGGCCACGTTGGCCACTGCCGTCGCCGACACCTTGAGGTGGTGGTCGATCTCGCAGGAGACCTCCACCGCCGAGACGCCGAACCAGGTCGTGAACTCGTAGACCGGGACGGTCGTCGTGACGACGGTAACCACCTTGACCGTCGGTGGCGTCGACGCGCCCGCGGGCCCGGCGGCGGTGGCGGCCACGACGAGGGCGAGTGACAGCGCCCGCATGGGCCCGGCCGGGGCGCGGCGCAGGAGTGCGTGGAGAGCCCTCATCAGGACCGGAGCGTAACGCCGCCGGCCCGGGGCCGAGGGCGGGTCGAGTCACCGGCGCAGGCCGTTCACGCTGTGACGGACAATGCGTCACTCGGCTAAAGGCTAGGAAACTTGGCCTGTGGCGGAGGTTGTCGGACAATCGTATACTTGGCCCGCGACAGCCCACGCGCCCGGCCACGGCCGTCCGGCGATGCTGTCAGCGCCGAGGAGGGGGAATCCATGGGTGAGTCGAACGGGACGATGGACTCGGTCTGGTCCGTCAGGTACGGCGAGCGGGTCGTCCAGAAGTCCGCGGTCTTCCACGACTACGGGCAGTACGGGCTGCCCGACGGCGACCTGGACATGGACTACAACTTCTGGGTCATGCGCTCGGACGACAAGGTCGTCCTGATGGACACCGGCTACGACATCGCCGCGCACGACTGGCTGGGCGAGATCAGCGTCATGCCGACCCCGGACGGGCTCAAGCTCATCGGGCTCGACCCGCTCGACGTCGACATGGTCATCACGAGCCACTTCCACTACGACCACATCGGATACCTGGGGCTCTTCACCAACGCCCAGGTCGTATCGGGCGCCAAGGAGTACGAGTACTGGTTCGGCAAGCGCGACGCCAACGCGCTCGAGGGCGAGTTCACGACCGCCGAGAACCTCGTCCCGGTCGAGACGGCCAAGCGCGAGGGCCGGCTGCGCCTCATCGACTCGGCGACAGAGGTCTTCCCGGGGATCACCGTCCACCAGGTCGGCGGGCACTGCCCGGGCGAGGTGATCGCGCACGTCAAGGTCGATGGCGGGTCCCTCATCATGGCGAGCGACGCGGCGCACTTCTACGAGCAGCTCGAGCACGAGTGGCCGTTCTTCGCCTTCACCAGCCTCGACGAGATGCGAAAGGCACTCGCCTTCATCCTCCAGCTCTCCAAGGAGACGGGGGCCACGGTCATCCCGGGCCACGACGGCCGCACCCGCCAGAAGTTCCCGGCGGTGCCGGGCGAGGCCGGGTCGATCGCCACGGTCCTGGCCTAGACGCGGCCTCGGCGGAGGGCCATCGGGTGACGGGGGAGAGCGAGCTCTACCAGGTCTCGATCGTCAAGTACGGCACGCGCCAGACCACCAAGTCCGACGTGTACCTCAACTTCGCCCTCTACGGCGAGCCTGACGAGCCGGTCGGCATGGACTACTTCGTCTGGATACTGCGGAGCGCGCGGCGCACCGTCGTCGTGGACACCGGGTTCAGCGTCCGCGGGGGAGAGGCCCGGCGCCGGACGCGGCTGCTCGACGCGGCCGAGCTTTACGCCGACTTTGGGGTCGACGCCTCCGCCGGCCCGGACGTCGTGCTCACCCACGCCCACTACGATCACGCGGGCAACCTCGACCTCTTCGACCGGTCTCGCGTCGTCGTCGCCGAGCGCGAGTGCGAGTTCTGGTGGGGCCCCCACGGGCACCGGGCGCTCTTCCACCACTCGGTCGAGGACGACGAGATCGACCACCTGAAGCGGATCGACAAGGACGGCCGCCTCGTGCGCTTCTCGAATCGCCACCATGTTTCCCCTGGCGTGGAGGTGATCGAGGTCGGGGGCCACACCCCCGGCCAGTCGGTCGTCGTGGTCGCGACGACCGAGGGCTCGGTACTACTCGCGAGCGACGCGATCCACTACTACGAGGAGTTCGAGCGCGACCGCCCGTTCACCTCGGTGGCCGACGTCGTGGGCATGTACGCGGCGTTCGACACGATCCGCGCGATGCTCGACGCTGGCGAGGTCGACCACCTCGTGTCGGGCCACGACCCGTCGACGCTCGGGCGCTTTACCCCGGTCGAGGGCAAGTACGCGGGGCTCGCCGCGACAATCGGGGAGCTCGCGTGAGCGGCCGGCTCGACGGTCGGGTCGCCGTCGTCACGGGCGCGGCGCGCGGCCTCGGCGCGGCGTCGGCGCGGCGCCTCGCCGCCGAGGGCGCCTCGGTCGTGCTGGTCGACGTCGACGGCCCCGACGTCGACGCGACCGCCAAGAGCATCGGCGGGGCGTCGTTCGCCGTCCACGGCGACGTCGCCTTCGAGACGACCGCGGAGCGCTACATGGCCGCGGCGCTCGACGCCTTCGGCCGCGTCGACCTCCACCACCTCAACGCCGGGGTCTTCGGGTCCTTCGCCGCGCTGCCCGACCTCAGCGCCGAGGAGTTTGAGCGGGTCATGGCGGTCAACGTGACGGGGCAGTTCCTGGGGCTGCGCGCGGCCTTCCGCGACTACCGCCGGCGCGGCGAGGGCGGGGCGGTCGTGCTGACCGCGTCGATCGCCAGCTCCACGGGCAGCTCGGACCTGCTCGCCTACCAGACGTCCAAGCACGCGACGATCGGCCTCCTGCACGGCGCGGCCGTCTACGGCGGCCCGCTCGGGGTGCGCGTCAACGCCGTGGCCCCGGGGATCGTGCCGACGGACCTCTTCGCCGCGGCGGCCGGGGCCACCGGGGGCAAGAACGACATGGAGGCCCGGGCCGCGACGACGCCGCTGCGCCGCGCGGGCACGCCCGAGGAGATCGCCGCGGTGGTCGCGTTCCTGCTGAGCGACGACGCGTCGTACGTCACGGGCCAGTCGCTGAGCGCTGACGGCGGGGCGTCGATCGTCAACTCGGTGCGGCCCTCGGGCGGCGCCGGCGCGTGGGACGCGCGCGCCTTCGACGAGCGGTCCTACGGGGCGACGGGGGTGAGGGCGTGATGGGCGAGCTGGTCGGCTTCATCGGTCTGGGCAACATGGGTGGGCGCATGACCAAGTGCCTGGTCAAGGCGGGCGACGCCGTCCTGGGCTATGACGTCGACCCGGACGCGGCGGGCCGCGCCGGCGCGCAGGCCGCCACGAGCGCCGCGGAGGTGGTCCAGCGCGCCGACGTCGTCCTGCTCTCGCTGCCCGACAGCCGAGTCGTCGAGGCCGTGATGCTCGGGGCCTCTGGCGTGGCCGCCCTCGCCCGGCCCGGGCAGGTCGTGGTGGACCTCTCCACCGCGTCGCCCGACTCGACCCGGCGGATCCACGCAATGCTCGCCGAGCGCGGCGCTCACTACCTCGACGCCGGGATCTCCGGGGGCGCCGCCGCGGCCGACGCCGGGACGCTCACACTGATGGTCGGTGGCGAGCCCGAGGTGCTCGAGCGCGTTCGCCCGGTCCTCGTCCGCTTCTCGTCGAACGTCTACTTCGTGGGGGCCTCGGGCGCGGGCCACACGACCAAGCTGCTCAACAACTTCCTCAACGCCGTGGCGCTCGCCTCGACGGCCGAGGTGATGGTCGCGGCGAAGAAGGCCGGCCTCGACCTCGAGACCGTGCTGGAGGTCTTCAACAAGAGCTCCGGGGTCAACTTCGCGACCATGAACCGGTTCCCCAAGATCATCCACGGCGACTACCTCAAGGGCGGCCTGACCAACGACCTGATGATGAAGGACGTGGTCCTCTACGCGGACCTCGCCGCCGCGCTCGGCGTGGCCAGCGTCAACTCGTCCGGGCCGCTCGCCGCCTTCGGGCTGGCCAAGGCCCTCGGCTACGGCGACCAGATCTCCAACACGGTGGTGGACGCCATCGGCGACGCGTCGGGCGGGGTCCGCCTCCACGACCGAGAGGAGACCACGTGATCATCGTCCACCCCGACCAGCAGGCCGGCGTCGCGGGCAAGCGCGGCTCGCAGTTCACCGGCGCCGTCCACCCCTACCTCACGATGCCCTCGACCGACGGCGTGACCATCAACACGGTCAACTTCACGCCGTGCGCGCGCACCTTCTGGCACCATCACGAGAACGGCCAGATCCTCCTCGTCCTCGCCGGGCGGGGCCTCATCCAGGCGGCCGGCGGGCCGGTGCGGGTGCTGCGCGAGGGCGACGTCGTGTGGTCGCCGCCGGGCGAGCGCCACTGGCACGGCGGCGGGGCCGACTCGTTCATGGTCCACGTCGCGATATCGCTGGGGACGACGGCCTGGGCCGGCGAGGTCACCGACGAGGAGTACGGCACAGCGCCGCAGGAGGGGGAGTCCGATGCCACGTGACGAGACGCACCGCGAGGCCCTCGAGCGGGGGATGGCCGTGCGACGCGACGTCCTGGGCGCCGATCACGTCGAGCGCTCGATGGCCAACGTCAGCGACTTCAGTCGCCCGATCCAAGAGCTCGTCACCGAGTACGTCTGGGGCGGCGTCTGGTCCGACGAGACCCTCGACCGGCGAACCCGGAGCCTGCTCAACATCGTGATGCTCACGGCGCTCAACCGCTCCCACGAGCTCAAGCTGCACGTGCGCGGGGCCCTCAACAACGGCGTCACCGCCGAGGAGGTCCAGGCGGCCCTGATGCAAACCGCCGTCTACGTCGGCGTCCCGGCGGCCCTCGAGTCGTTCCGCGTCGCCGAGGCCGCGATCAAGGAGAGCGGTGGCGGCTGAGCCGCGCGTCGCGTTCATCGGGCTGGGCGCCATGGGCACGCCCATGTCGCGCCGCCTCGTCGAGGCCGGCTGCGCCGTCACGGGCTACGACCCGCAGGCCGGGGCCACCCAACGCGCGAAGGAGCACGGCGTCATGGTCGCCGACAGCGCGGCGGCGGCGGCCGCGGCCGGTGACGTCGTGATCCTGATGCTGCCCGACTCCGACGTGGTCGAGTCGGTCGCGCTCGCCCCGGGTTTCGCGGGCGCGCTCCCGGCGGGCGCGACGCTCGTCGACATGAGCTCCTCGGAGCCCGCGCGCACCCGCGACCTCGCGGCGCACATGGCCGAAAAGGGCGTCGCCGTCGTCGACGCGCCGGTCTCGGGCGGGGTCGCCGGGGCCGAGTCGGGGAATCTCACGATCATGGTCGGGGGGGCCGACGACGCCGTCACACGCGTCGAGGGGGTCCTCGGCCACCTGGGCCGCGTGGTGCGGGTGGGGCCCGTGGGCAACGGCCACGCGGTCAAGGCGCTCAACAACCTCCTCTCGGCGACCCACCTGCTGGCGACGGCCGAGGCGATGGCGGCGGGCGAGCGCTTCGGCCTCGACCCGGCGGTGCTGCTGGACGCGATCAACGGCTCGTCCGGGCGCAGCGGCTCGACCGAGAACAAGTGGCCGCGCTTCGTCCTGCCCGGCACCTTCGACTCGGGGTTCGCCCTGAGCCTGATGCTCAAGGACATGCGCATCGCGGTGGCCCTGGCCGACCAGCTGGGCTCGCCGATCGCGCTAGGGCGCGACGCGGCGCGGCTGTGGGGCGAGGCGGCCGAGGCTCTGGACGCGGCCGCCGACCACACCGAAGTCGCCCGCTGGGTCGACCAGCTCGGCGAGTCGGGCGAGGGCTTGTCGGACAAAACACCCGATCACGGGGCCGGGGCTCCCTAAAATCCTCCCATGGCCGCCCCGTCTCGCTCCCGCCCCGCCCCGCCCCCCCGGCCCCGGGGGCCCCGCCCGTCCGTGCCCGTGCGCGAGCAGACCGTCAACGCCCTGCGCGAGGCGATCCTCTCGCTCGAGCTCAAGCCCGGCCAGCGCCTGATCGAGCGGGAGTTCATCGACCGCTACAGCGTGTCGCGCACGACCTTCCGCGAGGCGCTGCGCCAGCTCTCGACCGAGGGGCTGGTGACCGTGGTCCCCCAGAAGGGGGCGCGGGTGGCCGCCCCGAGCCTCGAGGAGGCGACCGACCTCTACGAGCTGCGCGCGGCGCTCGAGTCGCTCATCGTCGGACGATTCATCGACCGCGCGACGGACGCCGAGGTCGAGGAGCTGCGCGCGACCATCGACGAGTTCGACCGGGCCGTCGCGCGCACCACCGACACCAAGGAGCTCCTCGACGCCAAGGAGGGCTTCTACCGGGTCCTGCTCGAGGGCGCCCGCAGCCGGGTGCTCGAGCAGGTGCTCAGCGGGATCCAGGCCCGGGTGCGGACGCTTCGCTCTCGCTCGCTCTCCAAGCCCGGCCGAGCCGACGAGACCGCGGCCGAGCTGCGCGCGATCGTCGACGCGATCGCCGCGCGCGACGCGACGCTGGCCGCAGAGCTCTGCGCCGCGCACGTCCATGCGGCCGGCGCCATCGCGCTGGCCGACCTCGCGGGCACCGCCGGCGCCACGCGCGCCTCGTAGACCGACCCAGGAGGACAGACATGGCACTCACGCCCGAGCAGCAGGCGATCAAGGACGAGTTCATCGCCGTCCGCGGGACGTGGGGCGAAACCTGGGAGACGATTCTCACGCTCGACCCGGAGTTCATGCGCGCCTACCTCAACTTCTCCGCGGTGCCGTGGAGGAAGAACCACCTGGACGACAAGACCAAGGAGTTCATGTACATCGCCGTGGACGCCGCGGCGACGCACCTCTACGTTCCGGGCATCCGCGCCCACATCCGCAAGGCCCTCGAGTTCGGCGCGACGACCCAGGAGGTCATGGAGGTCCTCGAGCTGACCTCCACGCTGGGCATCCACGCGATGAACATCGGCGTGCCGATCCTCGTCCAGGTCCTCGTCGAGAAGGGCCTGCGCACCGGGCCCGCCCCCCTCAACGCCTACCAGGAGGAGGTCAAGGCCGATTTCACGCGAACCCGCGGCTATTGGCACGAGTTCTGGGACGAGATGCTCGAGCTCGACCCCGAGCTCTTCGCCGCCTACACCGAGTTCTCCTCGGTGCCCTGGCGCTCGGGGACGCTGTCGCCCAAGGTCAAGGAGTTCGTCTACATCGCCTTCGACACCGCGTCGACCCACCTCTACGTCAAGGGGCTCAAGCTCCACATCGAGAACGCCATCGGCTACGGCGCCACCCCCCAGGAGATCCTCGAGATCATGGAGATCGCCGCGGTGCTGGGCATCCACGCGACCACGACCGCGGCGCCGATCCTGGCCGAGGAGGCCGCGCGCTACGCGGCGGAGCGGGCCTAGCTACCCGAGGTACGAGTCGATGAGCGCCCGGCCGCCGTCGTCGAGGTCCGCGGTCGCCTGGTGGTCGACGATCCGGCCGTCGGCCAGCACGTAGACGCGGCCGCAGACCTGGAGCGCGACGTCGACGCGCTGCTCGACCAGCAGCAGCGACCGCCCCTCGTCGCGCAGCGCGGCCAGCGCCCGGGCCATGTCGGCCACGGCCAGGGGCGCGAGCCCGAGCGACGGCTCGTCGAGCAGCATGACCGCGGGGTCGTTCATCATCATGCGCCCGATCGCCACCATCTGCTGCTCGCCGCCCGAGAGCGACGTCGCCGGGCGCCGGCGGTAGGCCTCGACGACCGGGAAGAGGCGGAAGACCGACGCCAGCAGCGCCTCGACGCGGGCCGGGTCGCGCCGGTGGCGCATCGCGCCCAGCCTCAGGTTGTCCTCGACGCTGAGCCCGGCGAAGAGACGCCGGCCCTCGGGCACCAGGGCCGCGTGGCCGCGCGCGACCCGGTGCGCGGGCATCGACCCGACCTCGACGCCGTTGACGCGGATCGACCCCCGGCGGTGCGCGAGCAGTCCCATGACGGCCTTGAGCACGGTCGTCTTGCCGGCGCCGTTGGGGCCGAGCAGGGCGACCGACTCGCCCGGGGCGACGCGCAGCGTCACGTCGTGGATGGCGTCGAAGCGGCCGTAGCCCCCGGAGAGCGACTGGATGTCGAGCGCGTCGGTCATTGCCCCAGGTACACCTCTCGCACCCGCTCGTCGCGGCGCACGTCGCCGGCCGCCCCGGTCGCCACGAGCTCGCCCGCGGCCAGCACCGTGACCTCGTCGCAGACGTCGAAGACGAACCGGGTCTGGTGCTCGACCAGGATGACCGTCACCCCCGACGATTTGAGGCGGCCCAGGATCGTGCCGACGTGCGCGACCTCGCCCGAGGAGAGGCCGGCCAACGGCTCGTCGAGGATCAGGATCGAGGGCTCGCCCACGCTGGCCGCGGCCAGCTGGGTGAGCTGCTCGACGCCGTGGGGGACGTCGGCGACCTTCGCGCGGACCCACTCGCGCCCCAGCCCCACTCGCTGGAGGCTCAGCACCGACGCCGAGTCGAGCTCGCGCGAGATCCGCCGCCCCGAGGCCAGGAACGGCCAGAGCAGGGAGCGAGTCGCCACCCAGCGGTAGCGGTGCAGGAGCCCAGTCGTGACGTTGGCCGTCGTCGTGACCTCGCGGGACATGGTCGGCGTCTGGAACGTGCGCATGAGCCCGAGCCCGGGGCGCCTCGAGGCGCCAAGGCGCTCGACGCGGGTGCCGTGGAGCGCGATGGTGCCCGACGTCGGGCGCAGCGCCCCCGACAGCAGGTTGACCAGCGTGCTCTTGCCCGACCCGTTGGGGCCGATGAGCCCGTGGATCGTCCCGTGGTGCACGGTGAAGTTGACGTCGGAGAGCACCGGGGTGCCCTTGACGTAGCTGAACCCGACGCCGAGGGCCTCGAGGGCCACGCCGCCGGGGTCGGGCTGGTCGGCGAGGGGGGCGAGGTCGCGAGCGACCTCCTCGATCGGCACGAGCGCCGGCGCCGCCGCCGGTCGCCGGCGAAGCACGCGCGCCACCCGGCCCACCAGCCCGACGAAGCCCTCGGGCAGGAAGACGATGACCAGGATGAAGATCGCGCCGAAGAGGATCTCCTGGAGCAGCGGGTCCCAGCTCACCAGCACCGGGAAGAGCGAGACGAAAGTCGCGCCCACGATCGGCCCGAACCGGGTGTTCATCCCGCCCAGGATGACCATCACCAGGATGTTGATCGAGGTCGTGCCGTTGAACTGGCCCGGGGTGATGAAGCCGAGGAAGCTGAAGGTCCACCCGGCCAGGCCGGCAATGGCCGCCGAGAGGCTGAACATCGCGACGCGCGTCACCTGGGTCCGGATGCCGGCCGACGCGGCGAAGGGCTCGGCGTCGCGGATGGCGAGCAGCCCGGGGTAGGCGGCCGAGCCGCGGATGCTCCAGACGACCGCGATGGCCGCGAGCAGCCCGACGCCGATCGCCCACACGAGGCTCGTGCCCAGGACCGAAGCCGAGCGGGGGAACGACGGGAAGAGCGGCCCGGACATCCCGGCGTAGCCGCCGGTGATCGTCTCGTCGCTGACGACGACGTTGACGATGAGGGTGAAGATGAAGCTGGTGATGGCGAAGTACAGGCCGCTCACGCGCAGCGAGAGCGCGCCGATCACGACCCCGACCAGGCCGACGCCGACCACCGCGACGGGCAGCGCCGCGAAGACGCTCCAGCCGTGGGTGGTGCACAGGATCGCCGTCGAGTAGGCGCCCAGCGCGAAGAGCCCGGCGTGGCCGAGCGAGAACAGCCCGAGCATTCCGGCCACCAGGTCGAGGCTGAGCGCCAGCATGGAGAAGACCGCGGCGACGAGGAAGAGGCCCTGGTAGTAGCCCGACGTGTGGGCCATGGCCCAGACGCCGGCCAGGAAGGCGACGACCAGCGCGTAGGGCGCGAGCGCCGATCGGCGGGGGTCCATCACGCGGCCGGGGCCCGGCGGCGCCGGGCGAGGGAGGAGACCGGCCCCCAGACGCCGTTGGTGAAGAGGCCCGTCGGGGCGATGATCAGGACGACCAGGACGACGAGGAACGGGAACCAGTCCGAGGCCTGGGCGTTGATGTAGGTGTTGGCGAGGATGGTCAGCACCCCGAGCAGCAGCCCGCCGCCCATCGACGCGGCGGGCTGCTCGATCCCGCCGATCATGAGCGCGACGAATCCGGAGATGCCGAAGGAGTCGCCGAGGTAGGGGTTGGCGAAGGAGAGCGGGCCGACGAGGATCCCGGCCACGCCGACCAGCAGGCCGCCGAGCGCGAAGGCCAGCACCGCGTAGAGGGTCACGTTGGCCCCGGTCGCCGCGGCGACCTCCGGGTCGCCGGAGATGGCGATGCCCACCTTGCCGAACGTGGTGCGCTTGCGCACGACCTCGAAGGCGGCGACGACGACGACCGCGACGAGGATCGACGTGATCTGCTGCCACGTCAGCGAGCCCGAGAGGATCCCGACGTCACGGCCGCTCAGCATCGTGGGGAAGGGCAGCGACGACGTCCCCCAGATGAAGGCGGCGAGCGACTCCAGGATGATCCCCACGCCCAGGGTCGAGACCAGCCAGGCGAAGCTCACCCGATTGAAGCGCAGGACTGGGCGCACGGCCAGGAAGTAGACGACGACCCCGCCGACCGTGGGCACGGCGACCCCGATGACCAGGGAGAGGGGGAGCGAGACGCCGTGGGCGGTGAGGACCGCGACGGCCATGATCGCGGCCATCATCAGCTGGCCCGTCGCGAAGTTGATGACCCGGGTGACGTAGTAGACGACCGCGTAGCCCATCGCCACCAGGCCGTAGATCGACCCGGTGGCCAGTCCGGTGAGGATCACCTGGAGCATTCACGACCTCGGGTGGGGGCGGGGATTGTCCGACGATACACAGCACTCGCCCCCGGGACCAGCCGGTTCCCAGTTGGGAAGGGGTCCGGCCAGCCCCGGGGGCGAGTGCGTCGCGGTGGGTCTAGTGCACCGGCACCCAGGAGCTGGAGGCGGTGGAGTACTTCACCGTCGTGAGCTGCGGCGCGTTGATCGTCACGTGGATCTGCTTGGTGAACGTCAGCTTGCCGGTGAGCCCGTTGTAGTTGGTGATCTTGTTCAGCTGGGCCTGGATCGACGTGTTCTTGGTCGAGTGGCCCTTGGTGATGGCCTGGGCCAGCATGAAGACCGCGTCGTAGCTCAGCTCGGCGAACGGCGTCGTCGCGACGTGGAACCGGGCCTTGTAGGCCTTGGCGAAGGCCTTGACCTGGGCGTTGGGCGCGTAGGACGCCGTCAGCTCAGCCGAGATCATTCCGTTGGCGTTGGCCTTGGCGAGGCCGGCGAACGTTGCGTCCGCCGAGGTCTCGTCGTTTCCCAGCACCGTGAAGCTGTCACCGAGGCTGTGCATCTCGTTGACGAACGTCGCCTGGTCCTGGGGCGTCAGCCAGACGTCCACGCAGGACGCGCCGGACGACTTGATCTTGGCGATCTCGGAGTCGAGCGAGGTCGTCGAGCCCGACGACCAGTCCTCGGAGATCGCGTCGTTCACCTTCAGCGCCGCGGTGTAGGTCTGCTGGATGCCGGCCAGGCCGCCCAGGCCGTAGAAGGTCGGGTCGTGCAGGACGGCGAGGCCGCTCGGGCAGTTGGCCTTGGCGTAGTTGCCGACCGACTGGCCCCACGCGTAGGTGTTGAGGCTGTTGCTCCACGCCCACGGCGCCGGCTTGCCCGTCGGGCCGTTGGGGTAGATGGCCGGGCCGCCGTCGTCGATGGCGCCCAGGTCGGGCACCTTCATCTGGTTGGCCAGCGCGACCGTGGTCGTCGCGGTGTCGGGCGACCCCAGCATGGCGACCGCGCCCTGGCTCACGAACTTCTTGAAGTCGAGCGAGGACGTCGTCGCGCTCGCGGCGTCATTGCCCCACACCAGCTTGAACTTGCGGCCGAGCACGCCGCCGGACGCGTTGATCTTGTCGACGGCCATGATCGTGCCGTTGATGACCGCGACACCGGTGGAGCCGTAGGCCCCGGTGGTCCCGGCGATGGCGCCGATCACGATGGGCTTCGACGAGGCCGAAGCCGACATCACGCCGACCCCCACAAGCCCCGCCGACACGGCGAGGGCCGCGGCGGCGCTGATGGTTACTAACTTCCTCAAGGTTCCCCCTCATTGATCTGGCCTCGACGGAGGCGGCGCGCCCGAGGACGGAGCCGGCCACCACGTGGGTCGTGTGTCGCGCCAACTGTACGACAATCTGGGCCACCCGTGTGGTCAGATGTCGTCATCCCCTGAATTCCGGGGGATTCTCGCCCCTGGAGACCGCTGGCACCGTCATGGTCTTGTCATACGTCCTGGCGGGGACGCCTCCGACCAGGGCCGATTGGCGCCTAGCCGGCCATCCGGCCCTGGCGGGTGCGCAGGTGCCGGTGGAGGTGGGCGCGCAGTTCGCGGTGCGCGATCGAATGGCGGTGGCGCACGTCGTTGGGGTGGTGCGCGACGCCCGCGGCGAAGGCTCGGGCGTCGATTCGGCGCATGGCCGGCAGCCCGGGCAGGACGAGCAGGGACACCACCCCGCCGATGATCGCGAGGCCCGCCCGCAGGCCGATGCCGTTGATGAAGAAGGTCATGGCGAGCGAACCGACGGCCATCCCGCCGATCTCGCCGGCCTCGAGCGCCCCCATGACCCGGCCGAGCTTCTCGTTGGGCACGACGTGCTGGAGGACCGTGATCGCGTTCACGTCGACGACCGAGTTGGCGGCGCCGATGAGCCACATCATGACGAGCGCCGCCCACAGGTGCGGGAGCGCCGCGATGATCAGCAGCGGCGCCGCCCACACCACGACGCCCAGGCCGAAGTCGCTGGCCAGCCGGGCCCGGGGCACGAGCATGAGCGCGATGAAACCCCCGACGAGACCGCCGACGCCGAGCATCGACTCGAGCAGCCCGAGCCCGGCGCTGCCGATGTGCAGGAGCTTGAGCGCGATGGCCACGACGAAGACCGCCGACGCCCCCGCGACCACGCACTGCAGGATGTAGAGGACCACGAGGGTTGTGAGGTCGCGGTCCCCGCGGATGGTCCTAAAGCCCGCGACCGCGCGCTGCAGGAAGCTCTGCGCGCGGTCCGAGCCGGCCTCGGACTCAGCGAGCAGCTCGGCGACCTCGGCCGACTGCTCGGAGGGGGCCGGGGCGTGGATCGTGATGACGAGCAGCGCGGACCATATGAAGGTGGCCGCGTCGAAGGCGAAGGCCGACGTGACGTTGGCGACGGCCAGCAGGAACCCGGCCAGCGCCGGCCCGGCGAAGAAGCCGACGCTCTCGATCGTGCTCGACACCACGTTGGCCCCGGCGATCTCGTCGTGCTCGCGGCTGAGCTGGGGCAGGATCGCCGCCTGGGCCGGCCGGAAGGCGGTGCCCGCGAGGCCGGTGAGGACGATGAGGAGGTAGACCCACCACTTGGTGGCGTGGAGCCCCACGAGCGCCGCGGCCGCGCCCACCAGGCACATCCGGGTCAGGTCCGAGGCGACCATGACCTTCTTGCGGTCGAACTGGTCGGCCAGGGTCGACGTGAACGGCGCCACGGTCGCGATGGCGACGTAGCGCACGACGGCCAGGACCCCGACGGCCGTCGGCCCGCCCTGGCGGTACACGTAGACGATCGCGCTGAGCGAGAAGACGCCGTCGCCGATGAGCGACCCGCCGAAGGCGAGGAAGACGTGGCGCAGGGCCCGGTTGGCGAAGACGTCGCGCAGCGCCTGGCGCGACGACTCGATCTCGGACTTGATCACCCCCACGGCCCCCCCTCGCGCCCGCGCGACCCTCGAGGCCGGCAGTCTCTCACGCGCGATGGCGGCGTCGCGGCGATCGGTGCGGGCCGCGACGGCCCGACCTCACGCGCGCGACGTGCGCCCGCTCGGCCGGCGCTGGGGCGGGCGCCGGGGGGCGACGGGTCCGGTGCGCAGGTGGCGGCGCGTGCCCGACCACTTGACCGGGGGCGCCGTGAGCCGGTCGGCGAGGCGATAGGCGACGGCCTCGTAGTTGACGCGCCAGCCGCGGAAGTCGGCCCAGGCCTCCTCCGCCGTTCGCTCCATCGTGAAGCCGACGGCCTCGAGCATGGAAACGGCCTCGGCGAACTCCTCGTAGGTGAGCTGGATCGGGCCCTCGGGGCTGGGGTCGGGGTCGACGGGCCAGCCCAGCGAGGTCGCGATCCGGTTGAAGCAGGTGAAGCCCATGCGCAGGCAGAGGCGGGCCTGGGAGGTCGCGGCCCGGGGCGCGAGCGCGATGTGCATGGCGGCCGCGTCGAGGACGGCGAGGAGCCCGAGGACCCACGAGTACCAGGCCTCGGGGGAGCGGAAGAGCAGGAGCACCGGGTAGGTGGTGTGGCTCTCGGCGACGTCCGACGCCCACTCCTCCCACTTGGCGTAGAGGTCGGGCAGGGTGTCGGCGATCCCGACGAGCTGGTGGCGCACGAGGAGCTCGGGCCCCCACGCCGGGACGCCGGCGCGGCTCTCGAGCAGCGACACCAGGCTCTCGCGCCGGTTGAAGGCGGCGTAGAGCGTGGGCAGGTAGGCGATCTGCAGGGCCACGACGACCACCCAGATCGCGCCGATGGTGATGTCGACGCCCAGGACGGCCGGAGGCCCGGCGTGGACCGCGCCGACGGTGAACTCCGCGGTGAGGGCCTGGAGGAGGGCCGGCCCAAGGTGGTGGACGCTCGGCAGGAGGATCAGCCCGAAGCCGAGGACGAGGGCCGCGGCCCACGAGAGGAGCTGGGCGACGAGGGCGATCGGGGCGGTCGGCGCCAGCAGCGCGTCCTTGGCCTCGTAGGTGCGCCCGAGGCGCGACAGCCCCAGGAGGGCCAGGCGGCTCGCCCGGTTGACGGCGAGCGTGACGCGCTCGACCCCGCGGGGTCGGCGCGGCAGGACCATCGTGAACACGATGGCGGCGAGGGTCGCGAGGACGACGAGGACGCCGGCGGTGACGTAGAGGGCGTCGAGCGCGGGGTCCGAGGACGCCAGCCCCGCCGCGATGCCGCTCATCCAGCCCCCTCGCGGACCGACGGTCGGCGCCCGCGCGTTGGATTTTGGCACATGGTCCCCCGGGGCGTCGACGGAGACGCTCGGACGATCGTCGCCACCACAAGGCCCGGCGGTCAGGTCACTGAGTTCGGCGTCGACATTCACCCGGGACGAGGGCGGCGTCCAGCAGGGCCGGTCCGGCGGCGACGGCTAGAGGAGGCCGGTCGACCCGATCGGGATCGCCCCGTGCGGCGCGGTGATCGTCAGGGTCTCGTTCCAGTCCAGGTACTTGGCCGTCGACGTCTGGCCATTGACCGTGAAGTCCTCCTCCACCGGGAGCGGCGCGCCGGTGGCGCGAACGTAGAGCGTCTCGGTCCCCGACACCGCGCCCGACCTGAACTTTCCGGCGATCGGGATCACCGCGAGCCCGTCCTTGGTCGTCTTGGCGAGCAGGTGGAGCGCGCCCGTCATCGCGGTCTCGGAGACCGCGGACGCGACGGTCTGGCCCGCGGCGATGGGCGCGAAGTCCGGGCTCGACGACGGCACCTCGATCCACTTCCCGGCGTACTTCTTGGCCGCCTTCGCCTTGTACCCCATGAACACTTCGAGGGCGAAGGTCGTGCCCTTGACGTAGGCGGTGTGCTTGACGACCTCGACCGTCACGGTGCCCGTGGACGCGCCGACGGTGTCGATGAACGTCTGGCTCCCCTCGGTGAGCCCGGCGTTGGTCACGCCCTGGACCTGGCGGTTGGCGCCCACGGCCAGCGTGTCGATCCGAACGGCCTTCTCCGCCCCCATGGCCGCGAGGGACCGGTGGTACAGGGCGGTCGCCGACGACGAGGCCGACGCCCCGGTCGGCGCGGCCAGCGCGGCAGTGGCCACCGCGGCCGACGCCGCGACTCGGAGCCAGATGCCTCTCACGTTGGCTCCCCTCGGGATCGTGCAGACGATCGTTACCGTCGACCAGAACCGGTCGACCAGTCCCGCGAGCCTAGGTGACGCCCGCTTCCTAACCGACCCGACCCTCGCGGCGGCGACGTCAGCGGTCGGCGTCCACGTCGGTCGGGCGAGCGACGTGTGGGTGCGTCCGCGCGGTGACGCGCGCCAGTCGGGCCGGTCGACGCCGGTGCACGCGCGCGGACTTGCGACCGTAACATTTAGTTGCGCACGCAACGAGTAGATTTGGCCCATGCCCCGCCTTGGCCGCCCCCTGGCCCTCCTTGCCCTGGGCGCCGCTGTCGTCGCGGCGCCCTTGGTCGTCCCCGGTGTCGCCTCGCCGGACACGACCACGACGACGACCGTGACGACGACCACGATCGCCACGACGACGACCACGGTGGCGCCGACCACCACGACGACGATCAAGCCCAAGCCCAAGCCCAAGCCCATCCCCAAGTTCTCGCGGTACCCGAGCCTGGTCCTGGGCGACCAGGCCAAGATCGTGAAGACGTTCCAGACCCACCTGGCCGCGCTCGGCTACTGGATCGGGACCCCCAACGGGGTCTTCGGCGACTCCACCCAGCAGGCCGTCTACGCCCTGCAGAAGGTGGCCAACCTTCCGCCCGACGGGGTCGTCGGCCGCCAGACGTGGCTCGCCTGGTACCACAACGTCAAGCCCAAGATCCGCCCGATCAAGGGCAACGCGGTCGAGGTCAACCTCAAGGCCGACCTTCTCCTGATCGTCCACAACGGCAAGCTGCGCACCACCCTCAACACCTCGACCGGGGGCGGCTACACGTACACGAGCGACGGGGTGACGTCGGTCGCCCTCACGCCGCGTGGCGCCTACGCCATCCAGCGCGAGGTCGACGGGCTCGTCACCGACTCACTCGGCCAGCTCTGGCGCCCGAAGTACTTCTACGAGGGCTTCGCCATCCACGGCGACAGCTACGTCCCGTCGGTCCCGGTCAGCCACGGCTGCGTGCGCATCAGCAACGAGGCGATCAACTGGGTCTGGGCGACCAATCAGATCCCCATCGGGATGAAGGTCTGGGTCTACGGCTGAGGGCCACCGAGCCGCTCACCGTCTCCTCAGTAGCTCGTCGCCCGTCGTGAGCGACCACCGGGACGTCGTCGTCGGAGCGGCCCGGGCGGCGCGGGTCGAGGGCGTGCGCGGACCATGAGGCACGACGGCGCGCCGCCGTGGGATACTACGGACGCCATCGCCGTCGACTGACCCGCCGGACCACCGGCGACCGGTCGGGGGCCTGATGGGAGGCCGGATGGGCCAGGGGTCGTTGCGCATCGGGGCGGGGCGATCTCGGTGGCTGGCGGCGGCGCTGGCGTGCGCCGCCATCGCGCTCGGCTCCTCGGCGGCCGCCTCGCGGGCGGGCGGCGCGGCGCCCGCGACCGACACGGCCCGCAGCGCGCAGTTCTTCGACCAGTCGCACATGCTGGCCTTCCTCGACATGGTCAACTGCCTGCTGTCGACGAACTGCCACATCATCTCCAACTCGGTCACGACGAACTCGGCGCAGTGGTCGTTCCCGGCCGGCGGCGGCGACGTCACGGGGACGGCGCGGTTCGTCGACCAGGCGCTCTTCACCGTCGAGGCGACCAACTCGAAGCACCAGAAGTCCACCGTCCGCTGCCCGACGACCGTGGCCTTCGACTTGACGTTCACCGGGACCTTCGACGGCCACTCGGCCCTCGCGGGCACGGTGAGGTCGAACGCGTCCGGCGGCACTGGCGGGTACTGCGGGAGCTTCGGAGGGGGCGCCAAGCCCTCGGCGTGGCACGCGACGCTGGCGGGCACCACGATCACCGGGAGCATCGCCGACCAGGGCGTCGCCCTGCCTTTCACACTCGCGGTGACCCTCGGCCGTCCCGTCACCACGACCACGTCGACGCGCTCGACGCCGGGCGCGCGCTCGACGCTCGACTCGCTCCTCTCGACGCTCTTCGCGACGAAGACCCGGGGCGCGTCGCTCGCCTCGGCCTCGGACTGCGGGACGGGCACCGGCGCCCCGGGGCCGCTCTGTCAGGCGGCGCTTCGGGCCGGGCAGGGCGCCGCTGACTTCCTCGCCGCGCGCTACGGCGCCGCCACGACGTCGCTGGACAAGCGGATGGCCGCGCTGTGGGAGGCGGTCTCCTTCGCCGCCTCGCTCAAGGACTCGACGGGTGCGAACGCGGACGCTCAGGCCATCGGCGACGCCATCACCCTCGCGAACTTCCTCAATCCGGCCGAGCTCTCGTCACACCACCGCACCACGCCCGAGCCGGCCCAGGACCGTCGCAACATCGCCCAGGCCGAGAACTTCCTCGTCATCCTGGACGCCATCGAGCCCGGACAGGCGGCGTACGCGTGGGTGCACCCGTGACCGGGCTCGGGCGGACTCGAGGAGCGCGCGCTGGTCGCGCGCGCGGCCCGAGGGCGCGGCCGCTGGGCCTGGCCCTCGGCCTGGCCGTGGGCGTGGCGCTGGGCGCGGCGGCGCCGGCGGCGGCGGCGCGCGTCACGTTCGCCGGCGCCACCCTCGCCGTCCCTCGGGGATGGGCCAGCCACGCCGCGGCCTCGACCCTGTCGGTCGCGCGCGGCGCGGCCGACCTGACCCGCGGGGTTCCGGCGAGGGGGCGCCTGACGGTCGTGGCGCTCGGCTGCGGCGCCGTCGACCTCAACGCGCTCCTCGTTCGCGACACCGCGCGGGTGACCTCGAGCGCCGCGGCGACGAGGGCGACCGTCGGGGGCCACGCCGCGGCGTCGATCTCCTTCACCAGCGAGCGGGGCGCGACCCTCGTGGTGACCGAGGCGTTCGTCGTCCCGCTCGCCCGGTCGCGCGCCTACGCGCTGACGCTCGAGGCGCCGAAGTCGACGTGGGCCGCGACGGCGCGCGCCTTCGCCCCCGTCCTGTCCAGCCTGCGGTTCTCGGCGTCGGCGCGCTGCCCCTGAGCCGGTCGGGGCGAGGGCTGACCCGCGTCGGGCGGGCCGTCGACCCGGGCGTCGGGCTACTGGCGGTACTTCTCGACCACGTCGGCGTCGCGCACCACGGCCTCGTCCGGGTCGAGCCCGGCGTGGCGCCGGGCCCGGCGCTGGCGCAGCAGGTCCCAGCACTGGTCGAGCTCGACCTCGATCGCGGCCAGGCGCTGGCGCTCGTCGTCGGTGGGGTGGTGGCCCTCGAGGCGCTGCTCGAGGGCGAACTCCTCGTCGGCCAGCCGGCCAATGTGATCCAGCACGCCTTCGTCCGCCACGGGGCCTCCTCGTCCGCGCCCATGGTACGGGGGAGTTGCGCGCGCCACCACCGGGGGCGAGGCTGGCGCCGTGGCCGACGACCTGGAGCGCTTCGTCCTCGCCCAGGACCGCGACGGCTCCTACGAGTCGGCCCTGGCCGAGCTGCGCGCCGGGGCCAAGCGCGGCCACTGGATCTGGTGGGTCTTCCCGCAACTCAAGGGGCTGGGGCTCAGCCCGACGTCGGCCCACTACGGGATCGCCGGCGCCGCCGAGGCGCGGGCGTACCTGGCGCACCCGGTGCTGGGGCCCCGCCTGCGCGACGCCGTGTCAGCCTTGCTCGTGCACGAGGGGCGCAGCGCGTGGGACCTCGTCGGCCCCGACGACGTGAAGCTGCGCAGCTGCCTCACGCTGTTCCACGCGGTCGCGCCGGGCGACGAGGTGATCGCGGAGGCGCTGGCGCGCCTCTTCGACGAGGCCGACCCGGCGACGCTGGCGATGCTGGCGCGCGGGGACGCTCTTTAGTCGGGCCCGACGGGCGAGGGCCGGGTCAGCCCGAGACGCCGTAGTGGAGGTGGACGAACCCGCGCGTGAACCGGTCGACGGAACGCAGCGTGAGGGAGAGCCGCTGGGCGCGAGGCAGCGCCGGGGAGCCGCCGCCGACCGAGACGGGCGCGAGGAAGAGGTGGACCTCGTCGATCAGGCCAGCGGCGAACATCTGGCCCGCGAGGTCCGAGCCCCCGACGGACAGGTCGGGACCCGTCTCCTTGAGGCGTCGCACGGCCTCGGGGTCGAGCTCGTTCACGATCCGCGTGCGCGCGCTCGACGGGGCCTCGAGGGTGCGCGAGTACACGACCTTGTCGGCCCGTCGCCAGATGGTCGTGAAGTCGCTCACCGGCTCCGGCGTGTCCGGCGTCACCTCGAACGTCTCCCAGTACACCATCGTCTCGTACATCCGCCGGCCGTAGAGGTACGTGCCGACGCCGCGCTCGAGGTCGTTGACGAACTCGAAGACCTCCTCGTCCGGCTCGGCCCAGGAGAAGTCACCGCTCTCGTCGGCGATGTAGCCGTCGAGCGACGTGATGGCCGAGTAGATCAGCTGGGCCACGGCGTCAGCGCCCGCCCTCGTGGTTGTGCGATCGCTCCACGCCCACTGAGGTTACGGGGGCTCGGCGCGCGCCGCTAGCGGATGAGGCGCGCCGCGGCGAGGGCGGCGGCGATCGCCACCCCCGAGAGGCACAGCGTGCGCAGGCTGCGCTCGAGGGGCTCGAGCAGCGTCGCCTTGGTGATCGGCTCGGTCGCGTCGCCGCGTGCGACGACGCCCTCGACTCTCGTCACGCGCCGGCGCAGGTCGCGCGCCGGGGTCGAGAGCCGCTGCTGCAGGGTGGCGACCAGGGCGCCGAACGCGGCGGCGATCACCGCGCCGAGGCTGAGGGCCCGGTGCTCGGCCAGGTAGGCGGTGAGGACGGGGAAGGCGCCCCAGCCGAGCGCCATCATCGTCGGCGTGTGCAGGCGGCCCCCGGCGAGCTCGAGGTTGTAGGCGACGGCGATGGCCACACCGACCGCGATCGGCAGCGCGAGCCACGCGGTGTCCACGACGCACCCGACGACCCCGAGGGCGACGGCGCCCCCCAGGCCGAGCACCGCGGCGGCGGCGAGCTGGCCCGACGGGATGGTCGTGGCCAGCGGGCGGCCCGAGAGCTCGTCGAGCGCGTGGGCGCCGACGCCGACGGCGAGGAAGAAGGCGAGCACGGTGGCGACGAGGTAGGTGGCGTTGACCGGCGCCGCCAGGCAGGCCCCGACGACCACCAGCGAGAGGTGCAGCGCGGTGTAGGGCGGGTGCAGGACCGTCCACCACTCGCGCGCCCGGGCCCGCGCGAACGGCGGCGTCGCGTAGAAGGCCGGTCCGGTCGGCTGGGACACTCAGCCCGCCCGGCGTCCGGTGATGACGACGCCACCGCCCAGGCTCATGGCCCGCGCGCACACGTCGGTGATCCCGGCGCCCCTCCACTGCTCGAGGGTCCAGTCGAGGGGGTAGAGGCGGTAGTGCTCCTCGATGTTGGGGCCGAGGAAGCGGCCGACGTCCCACCAGGCCCGACCGCCCGCGACGAGCCCGGCGGCCGGCAGGACGGCGCGGGTGTAGAGGCGCCAGAGGGGGAGCCACGCCCCGCGCGGGACGAAGAACTCGAGGGACGCGACCGCCCCGCCGGGGCGCACCACGCGCGCGAGCTCGCGGATCGTCGCCGCGGGGTCGGTGACGTAGCGAAGGAGATAGGTCACGGTCAGCGCGTCGAAGGCGCCGTCGTCGAAGGGGAGCGACTCGGCGCGCCCGCGCACCAGCGACACCCGGTCCATGAGCCCGCGCGCGCCGAGGCGCTCGCGGGCCCCGTCGAGCATCTCGGCCGACAGGTCGACCCCGACGACCCGGGCGTCGGTCGTCCGCGCGAGGCGCGTCGTGACCGCGCCGGGGCCGCAGGCGACGTCGAGGACCGTCCCCGGGCGCGCCGCCGCGACGTGGGCGACCGCCGCCGCGCGCCAGCGCGGGTCCTGGCCCATCGACAGCAGCGCGGCCAGTCGGTCGTAGCGGTCGGGCAGCGGCGCGAAGAGCGCCTGGGAGAGGGTGTTGGGGTCGCTGCGGTAGCCGGCCACCGCGCGCGCCGAGAACCCCCGGGTCGGCGGGCCGGAGGTCGCCATGGGCTCAGCGTAGGCCCGGAGCCCGAAATCGCACCGCCGCGCGTAACGACGTCGCCGGCCGGACAGGAGACTGGCGGGGGCCAGCGAACCGAATCGGCCCCGGGGGAGTCGTAAGGGTCAGTGGCGACGGACGGCTCGGACGGCGGCGAGGCCAGCTTCGCGGCGTGGCTCGACGAGGGCTACGACCGCTCGCTGCGCGTCGCGTACCTGATCCTGGGGAACCGACCCGACGCCGAGGACGCGGTGCAGGACGCGTTCTTGCGCGCGTGGCGCTTCCGCGCGTCGCTGGCCGACGCGGCCAACGTCAGCGCCTGGATGTACCGGGTCGTCGTCAACGCGTGCCACTCGATGCTCCGGCGCGAGGTCCCGCGCCGCCGCCGCGAGGACGGCGACGTCGACGAGGTCGCGACCGACGACCCCGCCGAGGAGGTCGTCGTCGCCGGCGACGTCGCGCGCGCCCTCGCCGACCTCCCCGAGGGCCTGCGCGTCGTCGTCGTCCTGCGCTACTACGCCGGCCTGAGCGAGGCCGAGATCGCCCGGGCCATCGCGCGAAAGCCCGGGACCGTCAAGTCGCGACTCTTCGAGGCGCGCCGCCTGCTCGGTGAGCACCCGGCTCTCGCCGACTCCGCCCCCGCCAGTAACGACCCGCTCGAGGTGACCCGATGACGATGATCGACGAATCCTTCCTGGAGGCCGAGCTCGCCCGGCTGGCCGGCGGCCTCGAGCCGACGACGGTCCACCGCGAGATCCTCGCCGAGCTGGCCGACGCCCCCGGCGGCAGGCTCGCGGTGATCACGCGACCCGGGCGGACGAGGAACCGGCTGGTCGCTGCCGCGGCGTCGCTCGTCCTGGTCGCCGGCACCGCGCTCGTGACCTGGGGGACCACCCTGGGGCCGTCGTTGTCGACGGCGCAGAGCGCGGCCCCGCACGCGGGCGCGAGGGACCTGGCGCCCTTCGGGACGCAGAAGTCGTTCTCGGGCTCCGGCTTCACCATCGGGCTTGGCGCGCCGGTGACGCTCAACGGCGCCGCCAGCGGCGCCCCGACGACGTCGGGGTCAGCGGCGACGGGCAACCAGGGGATCGCGGCGACCGGGGCCCACGCAGTCGCCGGCACCGCGACCGTCGGGCCCAAGATCGAGTCGACCGGCGGCGTGAGCCTGCGGGTCGCCACGACGTCCGTCGGCTCCACGCTGGACCGCCTGGCGGCGCTGGCGATCACCGATGGCGGCTCGGTGGCCAGCCTCCACGAGTCCGCGAGCTCGGCGAGGCGCGGGCGGATCTCGGCCGGCGTGATCGTGCTCTCGGTCCCCCAGGGCCGGTTCGCCGCGCTCGTGCGCCAGGTCCAGCGGCTGGGGACGACGAGGTCGGTGCGCACCAGCTCGACCGACGTGACGTCGCGGTACGTGGACCTGAGCGCGCGCATCTCCGCGCTCCAGGTGAGCCGCCACCAGTACCTGGCGATCATGGCCAGGGCCACGACGATCAGCGGGATCCTCGCCGTCCAGGCCCAGGTCGACTCGCTCCAGTCCCAGATCGAGCAGCTCCAGGGACAGCTCAACGTGCTGAACCACGAGACCGCCTACGGCCGCCTCGCCGTCTCGGTGAGCGCGCCGGCCGCGGCCAAGCCCGTGGCGCACCACCGCTCGGGCGTCGCGCGCGCCTGGGATGACAGCGTGGGCGGATTCGTCCGCGCGGTCGAGGGCCTGATCCGGGTGAGCGGCCCGGCCCTCTTCGTCCTGCTGTGCCTCGGCGTTCTTGGCCTGCTCGGCCGTGGAGCGTGGCGTTACGGCGTCCGCCGGCGCCTCTAGCGAGCAAGGGTCGTCGCCCACGACGCAGACTCCGGGTGGGCGGCCGGCCCCGCCTACGAGAACGCCACGACCCGGCTCGCCGTTGGCACGAGAAGTAGCCCGTCGCCGGCCCCCGGGGTGGGGAAGTTGTTCGCCTCTGCGCCGACGCTGGCCGTGGCCACCACGGAGCCGCTGGCCGGGTCGAGGCCGACGAGCGCGCCGCCCGACCCGATCGACCAGACGGCGCCGCCCGCCACGACGGGCGGGCCGCCGCCGCTGGACGACGCCCAGGCAACCGAGAGGGAGGACCCCGCCGCGCGCACCGCGATGATGCCAACTTGGCAGGGAAGGTACGCCACGTCGCCGGAGACGGCCACACCCCCGGCGAAGTCGCCGCCGCAGACCCCGGTGAGCGTGTCCAGCGGGTGGCCCACGCCGCCCAGTGCGCCCCGGCGCAGCAGGTAGACGCGGCCGCCCTTGCCCGCGGCGACGACGAGGTCGTCGCCCAGCAGCGCCGGGGCGGCCGAGAGGTCGAGGTCCGAGTCGTTGTCGGCGCGCCACGTCGAGGGCGCGAAGAACTGCACGAGGTGCATCGCTGCGCTGAGCTCCAGGACCGAGTCGGAGCGGTCGTAGGGCCCGCCGCCGGCGCCCACCGAGCCGTTGCCGACCTCGACCCAGACGTGGCCGGCCGAGTCGACGACCGGCGCCGCGCCGCCCATCCACACCGCGCCCTCGTGCTCGCCCGCGCCCGAGTCGACCGTGTAGAACCGCGGGGCGCCCGCGCCCTCGGGTACGGCGACGACTCGCCCGCGGTAGCTCGCGCAGTCGCCGTAGTTCCCGCCGAACCCGAAGACGACGCGCCCGGCGTCCAGCGCCAGCCCGGTGCGCTGGAGCAGCGCCGCCGGGTCGGCCCGCGCGGGGTCGACGTCGCGCGACGACAGCCGGCGCCCGGTCACGGTCGAGAGCCCGACGAGGACGTGCCGGGGGGCCCCGGCGACGACCTCGTCGGCGACGGCGAAGAGCTCGTGGCGCGCCGGGTCGATCACCGGCGTCCCGGTCACCCCGACGGTGGGCGAGATGTTGCCGCACGGCAGCGCCGACGACGGGACCGGCTTGCCGACTCGGGTGCGCCAGATAATGCGCCCGGTCGCCGCGGAGAGCGCGTAGACGACGTCGGCCTCGGTGGCGACGTAGACGCGCCCGTCGAACTCCAGGGGCTGGCCGTAGAGCTGGCCGGCGAGGACCGGGCTCGTCCAGGCCCGGGACGAGACCGACACCGACGACAGGGCCGCCACGCCCGCGCCGCCGCCGTGGTAGGCGGTCCAGCCCGCCGGCGCGCCGGACGCCCCGGCGCCGAGGGCGAGGGTGAAAGTGAGGGCGGTGGCGAGCGTTGCAGCGGCGCAGGGCTGACTACGCCGCGCCACTCGCCACCGCCCCACGCGCGGAGTCTGCCAGGCGACCACCACCGCCCAAGCGGCGTTCGCCCAACGAATCGGGGGAACTGCCTTCGAATCGCCTGAGAAGCTCGGTCTCGTCCGGCGCGGCCGACCAGGGATTCTTATGCTGTCCCCATGAGTTCACCTCGACGTAACGTTGTCATCCTCATCATCGCCCTGGTCGTGGTCGCCGGAGGGACCGCGCTCGGCGTCGGGCTGAGCGGCTCGAACGGGCCGTCCAAGCCCCAGGCCGCGACGATCACCTTCGCCGAGGCGCCGGGCGCCGCGCCGAACTACATCTTCCCGTACCTGGGCTGCCAGTACTTCTCGGTGGCCACGACGACGCAGTTCCAGATGCTCATGTACCGGCCGCTGTACTGGTTCGGCCTCAAGGACTCGAGCGCCTACGTGCCCTCGCTCAGCCCGGGCGACTCGCCGAAGTTCTCCAAGGGCAACACGGTGGTCACCATCGACATGAAGGGCTGGAAGTTCGCCGACGGCCAGACCGTCGACGCCCAGTCGGTGATGTTCTTCCTCAACCTCTACAAGGCCGACCCGTCGGCGTACTGCGGCTACAACGCCGGCTACGGCATCCCCGACCAGGTGAAGACCGCCTCGGGCAGCGCCAACACGGTGACGATCACCTTCACCCAGGCGGTCAACCCGAACTGGATCCTCTACAACTACCTCTCGGAGATCACCCCGCTGCCCAACTCCTGGGACATCACCGGCCCCGGCCAGACCTCGACCTGCGCGACCGGCGCCTACGGCGCTGCCTCGACCGTCACGGCCTGCAAGGCGGTCGAGAAGTACCTCGACGACCAGTCGAGCAAGGTCTCGACCTACGCCGACGCGATGTGGCAGAGCGGGGTCGACGGCCCGTGGCGCCTCACGGCCTACGACTCCCTGGGCGACGTCACGTTCAAGCCCAACGACAAGTACTCCGGGCCGGTCAAGGCGCACGTCGCCACGGTCAGGGAGCTCGCCTTCACCAGCGCCCAGGCCGAGGAGAACCAGCTCCAGGCCGGCAAGGTGACGATCGGGTTCGTCGACCCCGGCGTGCTGACCCAGCCGGCGCCGCACCCGGGCGCGGCCGGGCCCAACTGGTCGCCGCTCGCGTCCAAGTACGACCTGATCACCGGGCCGCTGTGGGACTTCAACTACGCGCCGTTCAACTTCTCCAAGAAGGACCCCAAGTGGGCGGCGGTCTCCCAGCTCTACATCCGCCAGGCGCTCCAGCTCGCGACCGACCAGACCGGCGTGATCGAGGCGGTCGACAAGGGCTACGGCTTCCCGAGCTACAGCCCGCTGCCGCCCAACACCCCGGCGTCGCTGTCCAAGGTGGTCCCCAACCCCTACCCGTTCTCGCTCAGCGCCGCCAAGTCGCTGCTGGCCAGCCACGGCTGGCAGGTCGTGGGCGGGGTGCAGACCTGCGAGAAGCCGGGCACCTCGAGCGCTGAGTGCGGGGCCGGGATCACCAAGGGCTACACCCTCGACTTCTCCATCGTCTGGGCGAGCGGCACCCCGGCGCTCGACCAGACCTTCAACGCCGAGATCTCGGACTGGAAGTCGATCGGCATCAACTTCAGCCACTCGACCGCGTCGTTCAACAACGTCATCGCCGACTGCAACTCCGGCGCCGGCTACGAGATCTGCTCGTGGGGCGGCGGCTGGGTCTACGCGCCCGACTACTACCCGAGCGGCGAGACGCTCTTCACCCCCAAGGGCGGGTTCAACCCGGGCAGCTACTCCGACGCCCACATGACGACGCTGATCAACGCGACGACCTTCGGGACGGCCGACCTGACGGCGTACGCGACGTACGCGGCCCAGCAGCTGCCGGTGCTCTACCAGCCCCAGGCCTACACCCCGGTCGAGATCCTCAAGACCCTCAAGAGCTCGATCGGCTTCCAGGTCAATCCGCTCGGCAACTTCATGCCGGAGTACTACAGCTACTAGGCGACCCCCTCGTAAAGCGCCGGCCGGTCGCGACATGAAGGGTCGGTGGCCCCACCCGGGGCCGAGCGGGAGGTCGAGCGTGCGCGCGCGCAGAGTGGTCGGCGCCCTGGCGGCCGGGGCCGTCGTGGCCCTCTCATCGGGCGCGGGCGCGTCGACGACGGTCGCGCTCGCCGGCAGCGGGATCGACGGGCACGACTTCGGTCGCCCGGCCACGCGCGTCGTCGCCGCGCTGACGTCCGCGCTGGGGCGCGCGACGAGGCACGCGACCCCCGACGAGGCCGGGTGCGGGGTGACGAGCACCGAGTCGTGGGGCACGCTGACCATCGACGTGAGGGGCACCACTTTCGTCGGCTACTCCGACGGGCCGACGGGCTGGGGCGTCCCGGCCGTGACGTCTCGGGGCCTGCGCCTCGGCGCGACGGTCGCGCACGCGCGCTCCCTCTACCCCGAGCTGCGCACGTCGAGCGCCCAGGGCGGCTCGTACCGGGTCGCGACCGGCTCGGGCACGATCGCCGGGTTCCTCAGCGCCGAGCCCTCGTCGGCGCGCGCGACCATCGCCTCCATCGGCGCGGGCGACCAGGGCTGCCCGGCGATGTCCCCTTAGGGAGCGCCCTCGCCGCGCGTACAGTGAGGTCCGACTAGATGGGGGTGGCCGTGACGTCGCAGGAGCCGGGTCGAGAGGTCGTGCGCGCCGCGCTGGTGCAGTCGCGGTGGACGGGCGACAAGGAGACGATGGTCGAGGCCAACGTCGCGCTGGCGCGCCGCGCCGCCGAGCAGGGCGCCCAGGTCCTGTGCTTCCAAGAGCTCTTCTACGGGCCCTACTTCTGCCAGGTCCAGGACCCCGCCTACTTCTCGTACACCGAGACGATCCCCGGGCCGACGACCGACCGCATGCAGGAGCTGGCCGCCGAGACCGGCATGGTGCTGGTCGTGCCGATCTACGAGATGGAGCAGGAGGGCGTCTTCTACAACACCGCCTTCGTCGTCGACGCCGACGGCGAGTACCTGGGCAAGTACCGCAAGCACCACATCCCCCAGGTCAAGGGCTTCTGGGAGAAGTACTACTTCCGCCCCGGCAACCTGGGCTTCCCGGTCTTTGACACCGCGGTCGGGCCGATCGGGGTCTACATCTGCTACGACCGCCACTTCCCGGAGGGCTGGCGCGCCCTCGGGCTCAACGGCGCGCGCATCGTCTTCAACCCCTCGGCCACCAGCCGAGGGCTGTCGGCCTATCTCTGGAACCTCGAGCAGCCGGCGGCGGCGGTGGCCAACGAGTACTTCGTTGGCGCGATCAACCGGGTCGGGGTCGAGGACCTCGGCGACAACGACTTCTACGGCTCGTCGTACTTCGTCGACCCGCGCGGCCAGAAGGTGGGCGAGGCCGGGTCGGGCAGCGACGACGACGTGATCGTGCGCGACCTCGACATGGGGCTGCTGGCCGAGGTGCGCCACACCTGGGCCTTCTACCGCGACCGGCGGCCCGACAGCTACGAGGACCTCGTCATCCCCTAAGGAGGCTCCATGGCCACGCTGATCACCGGCGGCACCGTCGTCAACGCCCACGGGCCGCTCCCCGCCGACGTCCTGGTCGACGGCGAGACGGTCGCCGGCCTGGCCGCGCCCGGCTCGGCCGCGGCGGCCGCGTGGGCCGCGTCGGCCGAGCGCGTCATCGACGCGGCCGGCCAGTACGTCATCCCCGGCGGGGTCGACCCGCACACCCACATGGAGATGCCCTTCGGCGGCACGCAGTCGGCCGACACCTTCGAGACCGGCACGCGCGCCGCGGCCTTCGGCGGCACGACCACGATCGTCGACTTCGCCATCCAGACCAAGGGCACGAGCCTGCGCGACGGGCTCGACACGTGGCACGCCAAGGCCGACGGCCAGTGCGCGATCGACTACGGCTTCCACATGATCATCTCGGACGTCAACGACGTGTCGATGAAGGAGATGGACGTCCTGGTCGACTCAGGGGTCACCAGCTTCAAGCTCTTCATGGCCTACCCGGGCGTCTTCTACTCGGACGACGGCGAGATCCTCCAGGCGATGCAGCGCGCGTCGGCGAACGGCGCGACGATCATGATGCACGCCGAGAACGGCATCGCCATCGACGTCCTGGTCGCCCAGGCGCTCGCGCGCGGCGAGACCGACCCGCGTACCACGCGCTCGACGCGGCCGTCGATCCTCGAGGGCGAGGCGACGCACCGGGCGATCGCGCTGGCCCAGGTCGCGGGCGCGCCGCGTCTACTTCGTCCACCTCTCGGCCGCCGAGGCGCTCGCCGAGGTCGCGCGCGCGCGCGACGCCGGCCAGAACGTCTTCGCCGAGACCTGCCCGCAGTACCTGTTCCTCGCTCGACGGACCTCGCGCGCCCGGGCTTCGAGGGCGCCAAGTACGTCTGCTCGCCGCCGCTGCGCCCCGAGCCGGCCACCAGGCCCAGCTCTGGCGCGGCCTGCGCACCGACGACCTCTCGGTCGTGTCGACCGACCACTGCCCGTTCTGCTTCAAGGGCCAGAAGGACCTCGGCCAGGGCGACTTCTCGCAAGATCCCCAACGGCCTGCCCGGCGTCGAGCACCGCGTCGAGCTGCTCTACCAGGGGGTGGTCGCGGGCGAGCTCAGCCTCGGGCGCTGGGTCGAGATCGTCTCGACGACCCCGGCGCGGCTCTTCGGCTCTACCCGCGCAAGGGCGTCGATCGCCCCGGCGGCCGACGCCGACCTCGTCGTCTTCGACCCGAACTGCGCCGCACGCTGTCGGCCGCGACCCATCACATGGACGTCGACTACTCGGCCTACGAGGGCCGCGAGATCACCGGCGGCGCGACGACCGTGCTGAGCCGCGGCCGGGTCGTCATCGACGGCGGCGAGTTCGTGGGGGCGGCCGGCCACGGCCGCTTCGTCGAGCGCGGCCTCAACGGGCTGCTGCGCTAGCCGTGGAGTTCGGCCTCGTCGCCCAGACGAACCCACCGGCGAGCGCGCTGGTCGACCTGGCGCGCCGCGCCGAGGCCGCGGGCTTCACGCACTTCTGGACCTTTGACTCGACCGTGCTCTGGCAGGAGCCCTTCGTCATCTACTCGGCCGTCCTGGCCGCCACCGAGCGGATCAAGGTCGGGCCGCTGGTCACGAACCCGCTGACGCGCGACTGGAGCGTGACCGCCTCGCTCTTCGCCACGCTCAACGACATGTACGGCGAGCGCACGGTCTGCGGGATCGGCCGCGGGGACTCCGCGGTGCGCGTGACCGGCGGCTCGCCGGCGACGCTGGCGACCCTGGGCGAGGCGATCGGCGTCATCAAGGGCCTCGCCGAGGGCCGCACGGTCAGCGTGCGCGGCACCGACGTCACGTTCCCGTGGGTGACCGACGCCCACCTCGACGTCCTCATGGCCGCCTACGGGCCCAGGGCCCTCGAGCTCTGCGGGCGCGTCGCCGACGGCCTGGTGATGCAGCTAGCCGACCCGTTCATCGTCGCCTGGGCGGTCGACCAGGTGCGCGCGGCCGCCGCGGCTCGCGGCGTCGACCCCTACGTGCTGGTCGCCGCGCCGGCCTACGTCGGCGACGACCTCGCGCACCAGCGCGACCAGACCCGGTGGTTCGGCGGGATGGTCGGCAACCACGTGGCCGACATCGTGGGCAAGTACGGCGCGGCGTCGGGGGCGGTGCCCGAGGCCCTCACCGACTACATCCGCGGTCGAGAGGGCTACGACTACTCGCACCACGGCCAGGCCGGCAACCCGAGCACCGAGTTCGTGCCCGACGAGATCGTGGACCGCTTCTGCGTGCTGGGCCCGGTCGAGGCCCACGCGGCCAAGCTCGCCGAGCTCTCGGCGCTCGGCGTCGACCAGTTCGCGCTCTACCTGATGCACGATGACCCCGAGGGGACCTTCGCCGCATACGCCGACCACCTGGTCGGGCGGGTCTAGCCGGCTTTCGCGACCGCGCGCATCGCCGCCACCTCGGCGGCGGACATGTGCGGGTCGGCGGCCTTCCACGACAGCGCCGCGTCGAGCGACTCCGCGCCGGGGCGGCCGGCCGCGGCGAGGAAGCGGTGCAGCAGGACCCCGCGCCCCACGCGTGCGAGCGCGCGGTCGACGCGCGACCCCTCGACCCGGCCGGCGGCCAGCAGCAGCCAGGTGACCGCGACGTCGTCGGCCGTGCGGCCGGCGCCGGCGTTGGACCAGTCGATGAGGACCGGGCCGTGCGCCGTCACGATGACGTTGAGCGGGTGCAGGTCGAGGTGGACGAGGCGGTCGCCGGCTCCGGTCTTCGCCGGCTCGAGCCACTCGGGCGCGGCGACGCCATGGACCGCCGCGTGCAGGTCGGCGAGGGTGCGCGCGTGGCTCAGGAGCGTCCACGGGCGCGCGGCGGCCGCCTCGAGCATCGTCGGGCCGTCGAGGCGCTCCATGACGATGTCCGCCCCCGCGGACTCGACGACGCGCGGCACGGGCAGGCCCGCGTCGCGGGCGAAGCCCATCGTCCTCGCCTCGGTCTCGAGGGAGCGACCCGAACGCGCGCGGCGCAGCACGAGGCCGGGCCCGGCGTCGTAGATGCGGCTGTCTCGACCCTCGGCGATTAGAGCTCCGGGCTCGACCACGCGACGAGGCTAGGGCCCGGCGGCACGGGCCGGCGCGCGGTCCGGTGGGGTACGTTTCAGCCGAGCGAAGGAGTCACATGGCGAGCGGTCGAGTGGTCAAGGACGTGGAGAAGCGGCTCGGGTTCTTGAAGGAGTTCCGGGCCTTCATCCTCAAGGGCAACCTGGTGGACCTGGCGGTCGCCTTCGTCGTTGGCGCGGCGTTCGCCACCCTGGTCAAGTCGCTCGTCAGCGACTTCATCACGCCGCTGATCGCCGCGATGACCGGGGGCAAGACGCCGTTCCAGAGCCTCACCGTCGAGGTCAACCACCAGCCGATCGCCTACGGCGCGTTCCTCAACGACCTGCTGAGCTTCCTGCTCGTCGCCGCGGTCGTCTTCTTCTTCGTCGTCAAGCCGGTCGGGGCCATGATGCGCCGACTCGGCTACGGCCCGCCGGCCGACCCCCAGCTCGCGGGCTGCCCGCGCTGCGAGACCAAGATCTCGCCGACCGCGACCAAGTGCCCGGCCTGCACCGCGGACCTCACCCCCGGCTGGTCCGCGCCTCAGTCGGCGCCGACCGGGCCGTAGCGGAGCTGCTCGGCGGTGTCGAGCGCGTTGACCAGCTCGTCGAGGTGCCCGCAGAGCCTCGCGTGCCCGCCCTCGACCGGGGCGACCGCGTCGGCGTAGAGGGCGCGCAGGTCTGGCCAATGGGCGCCTGACCCGCTCAGGCGCGTGAGCGCCGCGCCGAGCGCGCCGTTGAGCTCCGCCAGCGACGCGCTCTCGGGCAGCGAGTCACCGTGCGCGGACTCGGCGCGCAGCGCGTGCAGGGCGCGCAGGACGCGCATGGCAGCGGCCAGGACGCCGCGCGCGGTCGCCTCGTCGGCGCGCGTGCGCGCCGGCTCCTCCACGGCCCGGCCGATCGCCCCCTCGGCGCGCCCGTAGGCGACGCGCGCGGCGCGCGACAGGTCCGACGTCGACGCCGGCGCCGGCGCGCCGGTGATCGTCGGCGCGATGGCGCGCTGGTAGTCGCCCAGCGCGCCGAAGAGGCGGTCGAGGGCGGCGCCCACGGTCGCCGCGGGCTTGGTCGGCCACGCCAGGTAGGCGAGCGCGGCCACGGCGCCGCCGATGACGACGTCGAGGAGCCGGTCGAGCGCGGTCGTCGCCGGGTTGGGCTGGCCGAAGCTCAGCAGCGACAGCACCAGCGCGGTGGTGAAGGCGACGGCCACCGGGAACGACGCCGACCACAGCGTGTAGGCGCCCAGGGCGAAGGCCGCGACGAGGGCGACGGTGGTCGGTTCGCCGGGGTGTAGGGCGCTCACCAGGAGCGCGGTCAGCGTCGCGCCGAGCGCGGTGCCCACGAGGCGCCCGACTCCGCGGCGCACGAGGGTCGAGTAGTCCGGCTTGAGGATGAGCGACACCGAGAACGGGACCCAGTAGCCGCGCGGCAGGTCGGCCGCCGCGGCCAGCAGAGCCGACGCCGGCACCGCGAGCGCGAGGCGCGTCGCGTGCCGGAACGCCGGCGACGACGGCTCGAGGGCGTTGCGCAGCGCGGCCACGTCGAGCGCCGGGGAGACCCCGGCACCGCGCAGCCGCGGCCACGCCAGGGTCCAGGCGTGGTCGTCGCGGCCGAGCTCGGCGACGAGCCCGGCGGTGGCGCGCAGCTGGCCGGCGATGGCGCGCAGCCGCCGCGCGCACTGGCCCGCGAGCTCCGACGACGGCGCCCCCCGAGCGCCTCGACCTGCACGGCGAGCGCCCGCATCGCGCCGGCGTCGCTCGCCGCGGACGGCCGGCGCAGGGCCGCGGCGAGCTCGTCGAGCGCCTCGCCCACGGCGTGCGTCGCTCGCTCTACCCGGCGCGCGTCGGGGCCGTCGCCCAGGCGCACCCGCAGCCCGGCGAGAGTGGTGAGGTCGAGCCGGCAGCGCCGGAGCTGGTCGAGCACGGAGCGCAGGACGCGGGTGTCGGCGCGGCCAAAGAGCGCCGGCGCGGCCAGCACTCCCTCGGCGGCGTCGACGACGCCGAGCGTGGGCACGGCGGACGCCCCGGGCTCGCCGCGGGCCAGGTCGGCCACGGCGTTGAAGGCCGCGGCCAGGCGCAGGCGCTGGGCGCGCAGCGACGGCGGCAAGCGCAGCGCGACGAGCGCCAGCACCTCGACCAGCGCGCCGATCAGCACGACCCCGGCGAGGTGGGCGGCCGCGCCGACCGAGCCGGCGAATCGCCCGAGCAGGACGTAGGCGACGATCGCCTGGCCGCCGATGGCGCCGGGCGTGAGGCCGAGCGCGACGAGCAAGCCCGCTCCGAAGCACCAGGGGACCATGAGCCCGACGTGCAGCCAGGTCACGGGGCTCGTCGCCACGCCGAGGAAGACGCCGACAGCCATGAGGACGGCGTCGGCGAGCGCCCAGGGCAGGGCCAGGCGCGGCGCGCCGATGAGCGACACCGTCGCGATGAGGTTGGCCCCGATGGCCAGCGGGATCGCCTGGGCGGGGGAGGCGAGGACCAGGCCGGCGACGAACACGCCGACGACGGGCAGCGCCGTCACCGCGCCCACGACCGGCGCGGCGAGCGACGCGTCGACACGAAGAGCGTCAGCCAGCGCGCCGCGGGTCGCCCCCCTCATCCTCGCAGGCTACCGATGCGACCCGCGCGACAACGACAGTCCCGGTCGGCCACACTGGGGCGGTGACCCGGAAGCTCGCGGCGCTCGTCGCCGTGCTCGCGACGTCGGTGGCGCCGATCGCGACGGCCCCGCCCGCCGGCGCCGCGGTGCCGCCGGGGTTCCTCCACCTGTTCGTCGTGGTGATGGAGAACCGCTCCTACGCAACAGCCATGAGCGACCCGACGATCGCCGCGATAGCGCGCCGCGGCGCACTCTTCACCGGCTACTTCGCGGTCGCCCACCCGAGCCTTCCGAACTACCTGGCGATCGCCGGGGGCTCGACCTTCGGGGTCGCGAGCGACTGCGTGACGTGCTACGTCAATGCCAACAACCTCGGGCACCAGCTCAGCGCCGCCCACGTCCCCTGGGACGCGTACCTCGAGGGCGCGCCGGGGCCCTGCTTCCTCGGCCCCTACGGCGGGACCGGCTACGCGGCCAAGCACAACCCCTTCCGCTACTTCGACGACGTGCGCTCGAGCCGGTCGGCGTGCGCGCACCTGCGGGCCCTCACCGACCTCGCGCCGACGCTGGCGCGACCAGCCGCGTCGGTGCCGCGTTTCGTGTGGGTCACCCCGAACCTCTGTCACGACGGCCACGACTGCTCGACCGCGGCGGCCGCGGCGTGGCTGAAGTCCTTCGTGGCCGAGGTGACCTCGAGCGCGGCCTACGCCGCCGGCGGCGCGCTGATAATCACCTGGGACGAGGGCGACGGCTCGGCCGGGCTGGCGCCGTCCGGGCGCGTGAGCGCCAGCGGCGGGGGCGGCCAGGTGCCGACCATCGTCCTGTCGACCTCGACCCGGCCCGGCACGCGCGTGGGCGCGCCGCGCGACCACTACTCGCTGCTCGCGACGATCGAGGACGCATTCGGGCTCGCGCGGCTGGGCCACGCCCGCGGCGCGGCCACCCTCTCGCCCGCCTTCAACAAGGCCGTCGCGCTGACCGGCTAGCGCCTGGCGGTCGCGGACCGCGCCCGCTACCGTGGCCTCGATCCCCAAGGAGGCAGCGATGGCGCTGGGCGAGAACGGCACGATCACCTGGCTGGGGCACGCGTCGGTGCTGGTGACGACGACGACCGGGACGCGAGTCGTGTTCGACCCGTGGCTGGGGAACCCGAAGTCGCCGACCGACGTGGCCGGGGTCGGCCCGGTCGACGTGATCGCGGTGACCCACGGCCACTCCGACCACACCGGGTCGGTCGTCGAGCTCGCGCAGGCGACCGGCGCGCCGGTCGTGTGCGTGCACGAGCTCTCGGTCTACTTCGCCACCCAGGGGCTCACCAACCTCGTCGGGATGAACAAGGGCGGGACGGTGAGCGTCAAGGACGTGTCGCTCACGATGGTCAGCGCCGACCACTCCTGCGGGGTGGGGGCCGGCGAGGGCCAGCCCGACTTCTATGGCGGGAGCGCCGCCGGGTTCGTGGCCACGCTGCCCTCGGGCGGGCCGCTGTACGTCTCGGGCGACACGAACGTCTTCTCGGACATGGCGATCATCCGCGACCTCTACCACCCGCACACCGCGATGATCCCCATCGACGGCCACTACAACATGGGCCCGCGCGAGGCGGCCTACGCGCTCGGGCTGCTCGGCGTCGCGCGCGTCATCCCGTACCACTGGGGGACGTTCCCGCTGCTCACCGGCACGCCCGACGCGCTGCGCCCGCTGCTCGAGGGAACGAAGGTCCAGCTCGAGGCGATCGACCCGGGCGAGAGCGCGTCCCTCTAGCTACTCGCGGTGCAGCGCGTCGGCCGCCGGGGTGGCGGCCGCGCGTCGGCCCGGGGCCAGCGCGGTGACCAGCGCGACGGCGACCGCGCCCGCGGCGACGAGGGCCAGTGACGCCAGGGAGACCGAGGGAGACGGCACCGCGCCGATCTCGCGCGCGAAGAGGCCCCAGAGCCAGCGCCCGAGAGCCACGCCGAGCGGCAGCCCGACCACGACGCCGACGACCGCGGTGATCCCCGCCTGCCAGGCGACGGCGGCGGTCAGCTGGCGCTGGGTCACGCCGAGGGACTTGAGGATGGCCAGCTCGCGGCGCCGTCGTGCCACCGAGCTCACCAGCGCCGCCGCCAGAGCCGCCAGCGCGCCGAGCGCGAGGCCGCCGGCCAGCAGGAGCGGCGTGGTGCCCATGGTGCGGTAGTTGACGATCTGGGCCGGGCGCAGCACCCCGACGACGGACGCGACGTTGCCCGAGCAGACCGAGCCGTTGGGCTCGACCGAGAGCACGGCGTTGGCGCGCCGCGCGATCCCCCGGGCCGCCGCGAGCGCGGCGGCGGCGTGGCCCGGGCCCGCGCGAACGAAGACGATGTTGGGGCCGTTGCAGTTGCCGCCGTAGCCGTGGGGGCCGAGCTGCTCGGTCACCTTGTCGGCGTTGGCCGGGACGATCGCGCCGACGCCCATCGACGTGTGGAGCCCCTCGGAGATCCCGATGGCCGGCATCGTCGCCTCCCCGACGACCTTGAGCCGCAGGGGCGGCTTCGGGAAGCCCGGCGCGTAGACGACGTCGACGACCGACCCGAGGCGCGCGTGCAGCTGGGCCAGCGTCGCCTCCCCGAGCACGATCTGGCCGCGGCCGTCGAGGGCGTGGCCGGCGACCACCGGCGGCGCGACCGCCGAGCGCGGGTAGGTCAGCAGCGTCGGGACCTCGACGCCGTCGATGAGCATCGTGACGTAGGACGCCCCCGAGGTGGTCACCCCGGGGGCGTGGCCGACGGACTGCGCGGGCACCGGCCCGTAGCCGAACGAGCTCTCGACGCCGTAGTCCCAGTTCCAGCCGTAGAGCGCCGGGTGGGCCGCCAGCGAGTTGAGGCTCTCGCCGAAGGTGAGGGTGGCCCCGAGCACGGCCAGGGCGACGACCGACCCGGCCATCGCCCACCGGCCCGGGGCGTCGCGCCCGCGGCCGCCCTCGAGGGCGAATCGCGCGCCGGTGGCCGCGCTGACCGGCACCCCCGAGCGCGACAGCGCCGCCGAGACCACCGGACGGCGCGCCCGCGCGGCCGCGCCGCGGTCGGCGCGTGGCGGCGCGTGGCGCGCGCTCAGCGCGACCGCCGCGGCGACGAGCACGACGGCGAGCGCGGGCACGCCCACGCCCAGGACCAGCGGGTCGACGGAGAGCCCGCGGTGCGCCAGGTACGGCCGCACCGGGCCGAGCGGCCCGAGGGGAGAGAGGGCGACGGCCAGGGCGCCCGCGCCGACCGCGCCGACGACCAGGGCGCCGAGGGCGCCGGGCAGGCCGTCGACGACGAGGTCGAGCGTCGACGCGCCGAGCGCGCGCAGGACCTCTCGGTCGCGGCGTCGGGCGGAGGCCCGGCGGCTGAGCGACTGCATCGCGAGGAGCAGCCCCGCCGCCCCCGCGATAGCGCCGAACGCGCCCAGCGCCAGGGCCAGGGGCCGCAGCGACTGGTCGGCCTCGCTCACGGTCTGCGAGGTGAGCTGGAAGTCGGTGAAGAACCGCTCGGTGGTGTCCCATCGGTGCTCGACCGCGCCCACCCCGGCGTCGCCGGCGGCCACGCGCGCGCCGATGTAGATGATGCCCGAGGACCCGACGAGGCGCGCCAGCGCCGGCGTGCCCAGGACGTACGTGGGGTAGCGCGCGACCTCGTCCTGGACGATCGACCGGCTGGGCACGCCCTCGCCGACGACCCTCAGCCCGACCGGGACGTTCTTGGGCCCGGCGAGGACGTCCAGGGTCGACCCGACGTGCAGGCCCAGCACCCGCGCGGCGAGCGGCGTCGTCAGGACCTCGCCGGCGCGCACCGGGTTCGGCCGGCGGCCCGCGGTGAGCGTGAAGCGGTCCATGTCGGCGAAGAGGCCGGTGACGCTGGCCTCGACTAAGACCTCGCTGTCGAGCGCGCCGGGCACCGGGCGCCCGTCGACGACGCGCTGGGTCTGGATGCCCTCGGCCGACTCGACCCGGGTCACCCCGGGGTAGCGGGCGACGGCTCGGGTCAGGCGTTGGGCCTCGCCGGGCCGGGTGAGGCCCCGGCCGCCGACGGGCTCGATCAGCAGCGTCGACGGGTGCGTCGACGCGAGGTACGCGCTGAAGGAGTCGGCGGTGCGCCGGGCCATGGCGATCGAGCCGAGGGAGAGGCCGCCGAGCGCCGCGACGAGCGCGGCCAGGGCGGCGAGCGACGCCCGGCGCGGCGCCGCGCGCTCGCGCGAGCGCGCGAGACGCCACGCGTCGCGCAGCCCGCGACGCGCGGCGCGGCCCCCCTCGTCCATCGCCCCAGTCTCGGCGACGCGCGCGCCCCGCCCAATGGGGTCAGCCACCGAGGGCATCGGGTGGTACCACGCACGCGCGGGACCAAGGTCACGAATCGGCCGCGCGCGGCGCCGCGGGGCCCCGGGGGTGGGCCAGGTTTTGCGGGCCGGGGTCTAGGGTTGATACGCCGCGCGCGCCGTCGCGCGGGGAGGAGCGGCGTGGAACCGACGGACGTCCAGGACCCGGACTACTTCCACAAGGTCGTCGACTGCCAGTGGGCCTGCCCGGCGCACACCAACGTCCCGGAGTACATCCGGCTGATCGCGCAGGGGCGCTACGACGACGCGTACATGCTCAACCGCGAGTCGAACGTCTTCCCCGGCATCCTCGGGCGCACCTGCGACCGCCCGTGCGAGCCGGCGTGCCGGCGCGGGCGCGTCGACGACAAGCCGGTCGCGATCTGCCGCCTGAAGCGCGTCGCCGCCGACCTGCGCGACGACGTGGGCGACCGGCTCCCCAAGGCCGCCGAGGTCAAGAACGGCAAGCGCGTCGCGTGCATCGGCGCCGGGCCGGCGTCGCTCACGGTGGCCAACGATCTGCTGCCGCTCGGCTACGAGGTCGTGATCTTCGAGAAGTTCGCAGCGCCCGGGCGGGCTGATGCGCACCAACATCCCCTCGTTCCGCCTGCCCGACAAGGTGCTCGACGAGGAGATCGGCATGATCCTCGACATGGGCGTCGACGTGCGCTACGGCACGCCGGTCATCGAGCCTGAAGGCGCTGCTCGCCGAGGGCTACGACGCCGTCTTCGTCGGCACCGGCGCGCCGCGCGGCAAGGACCTCGACCTCCCCGGCCGCCACGACGAGCGACGCGCACGTCCACATCGGCATCGACTGGCTCGAGTCGATCGCCTTCGGGCACATCGACTCGATCGGCGAGCGCGTGCTCATCATCGGCGTCGGCAACACGGCGATGGACTGCTGCCGCAGCGCCGCGCGCCTCGGCGGCAAGGACGTCAAGGTCATGGCCCGGCGCCCGCGCGAGTACTTCAAGGCCTCGCCCTGGGAGCTCGAGGACGCCGAGGAGGAGCAGGTCGAGATCGTCGTCAACCACGCGCCGAAGCGCTTCGTCGTCGAGGACGGGCGCCTCGTGGGCATGGAGTTCGAGCGTCGTCGACGTGGGACGAGGGCGCGCGGCGCTCGACGACCGCTCGACACGGTCGTTCATCCCGGGCGACGACGTGATCCTGGCCATCGGCCAGGAGAACGCCTTCCCGTGGATCGAGCGCGACCTCGGCATCGAGTTCGACAAGTGGGACATGCCCGGTCGTCGACACCGTCACCTTCCAGTCGACGCGCCCGGCGTCTTCTTCGGCGGCGACGCGGCCTGGGGCCCGAAGAACATCATCTGGGCCGTCGCGCACGGGCACCAGGCGGCGATCTCCATCCACAACCACTGCCAGGGCGCCGACCTCGCCGACCGTCCGCCCCTGGGCATGAACCTCGATGACAGCCAGAAGATGGGCCTGCCCGAGTGGAGCTACCAGCAACGACTACAACCCGGCTCGCGCCAGAAGATGACGCACGTCGACCTGCGCGAGCGCTTCAAGACGCTGAACATCGAGGTCGAGCTCGGCTTCACCGCCGAGCAGACCGTCGCGCGAGGTCGAGCGCTGCCTCAACTGCGACGTCCAGACGGTCTTCACCGACGCCGCTGTGCATCGAGTGCGACGCCTGCATCGACGTCTGCCCGGTGCACTGCCTCACCATCACCGCCGACGGCGAGGAGGCCGACCTGCGCAAGCGCCTGTCGGCCCCGGCCGTCAACCTCGACCAGGACGCTCTTCGTCTCGGCGCCGCTGCCGCAGACCGGGCGCGTGATGGTCAAGGACGAGGACGTCTGCGTCCACTGCGGGCTGTGCGCCGAGCGCTGCCCGACGGCCGCGTGGGACATGCAGCAGTTCGACCTCATGATCCCCTACGCCGGGTCGGCCCTCAGCGATCCCGGTGGAGGTCGGCTGATGGCGATCGACGTGGGCGAGGGCGTGCGGGTCAACGACTTCGCCTTCAAGCTGGCCAACGTCAACGGCACCGGCTCGGCCAGCGCCAACGGCCTGCTGATGCAGGCGATCTTCCGCATGGGCATCCCGGTCTCGGGCAAGAACCTCTTCCCGTCGAACATCCAGGGCCTGCCGACCTGGTACGAGATCCGCGTCAACAAGGCCGGCCACACCGCGCGGACCGCTCGACTACGACCTGATGGTCGCGATGAACGCCGAGACCTACGCGCGACGACATCGACGAGGTACGCTCCGGCGGCTACGTGCTCTACGACTCGATCCTGGCCGCTCGACGCGTCGCTCTCGCCGGCCCGACGTCACGTTCCTCGGCGTGCCGCTCGCCCAGATGTGCAACGAGAACTTCGCGGCTCCGCGCGAGCGGACCCTGATGAAGAACATCGCCTACGTCGGGGCGCTCGCCGCGCTGCTCGACATCGACATGGACGTGGTCGGGCGAGCTGCTCGCCGAGAAGTTCGCCAAGAACGAGACGCTGCGCGACGTCGAACCAGCGCGCCCTGCGCCTCGGCTACGACTACGCGCTGGAGCACTTCGACTGCCCGCTGCCGATCCGGCTCGAGACGATGGACGCCAACGCCGGCAAGATCCTCATCGACGGCAACACCGCCGACCGCGCTCGGCTGCCTCTACGCCGGGCGCGACGGTCGCGGCCTGGTACCCGATCACGCCGTCGACCGCGTCATGGACGCGTTCAAGGAGCTCTGCGAGCAGTACCGGCGCGTCAAGGTCCCGACGCGACGACGCCGAGCCGGCGCGTACGAGAACAACTACCTGATCCTCCAGGCCGAGGACGAGCTCGCGGCCATCGGCATGGTGATCGGCGCGTCGTGGAACGGCGCGCGCGCCTTCACGTCGACGTCGGGCCCGGGCATCTCGCTGATGAGCGAGCTCATCGGCCTCGCGTACTACGCCGAGATCCCGGCCGTGATCGTCGACGTGCAGCGCATCGGGCCCTCGACCGGCATGCCGACGCGCACGCAGCAGGGCGACATCCTGGTCTGCGCCTACGCCTCGCACGGCGACACCAAGCACATCCTGCTCTTCCCCGCGAACCCGGCCGAGTGCTTCGAGTTCGCGGTGCAGGCGTTCGACCTGGCCGAGCGCTTCCAGACGCCGGTCTTCATGCTGACGCGACCTCGACATCGGGATGAACGACTGGGTCGTGCCCGCGCTCGACGTGGGACGACAGCTACCGCCCCGACCGCGGCCGCGTGCTCGAGCGACGAGGAGCTCGAGGCGCATGACGAAGTTCTACCGCTACTCGACCCGGAGGACGAGACTACGTCGCCGCGCGCACGCTGCCCGGCGTCGCCGAGAAGGGCGCGTTCTTCACGCGCGGCTCGGGCCACAACAAGCTCGGCGGCTACACCGAGATCCCCGACGAGTACCAGGAGGTGATGGACCGCCTCGCGCGCAAGCACGCCGCGGCCGCGGCCTACGTGCCCGCGCCGGTCATCGAGCGGCGCGACGGCGCGACCATCGGCGTCGTCACGCTCGGCGGCTGCGACCTCGCGGTGCGCGAGGCGCTGCGACCTGCTGGCGCGAGGCCGGGATCACCGCCGACTACCTGCGCGTCCGCGGCTTCCCGTTCGGCGACGAGGTCGAGGCCTTCCTCGCCGCCCACGAGCACTGCTTCGTCGTCGAGCAGAACCGCGACGCGCAGCTGCGCAGCGCTGCTCGTCGCTCGAGACGGGGGTCCCCAAGGAGAA
Source organism: uncultured Actinomycetota bacterium (assembly GCA_963820815.1). Lineage (GTDB taxonomy): Bacteria > Actinomycetota > Acidimicrobiia > Acidimicrobiales > RAAP-2 > RAAP-2. The sequence continues at coordinate 59,622 of CAWGBL010000003.1, forward strand.
GCTGCGCTCGATCCTCGCCTACGGCGGCTTCCCGCTGTCAGGCCAGCAGGTCGTCGACGGCGTGCTCAGCTAGCCGTGGAGGAGTGGACCGATGACCTCCATCACGAAGCCCGTCATCCCGCTGCGCTCCGCTGCCCAACGAACAAGCTCGGGCTCACGGTGCGCGACTACGAGGGCGCGATGTCGACGCTCTGCGCCGGCTGCGGCCACGACTCGATCACCGCCGCCATCGTGCGCGCCTTCTACGAGCTCGACGACGCCGCCGCACATGGTCGCCAAGCTCTCGGGCATCGGCTGCTCGTCCAAGACGCCGACGTACTTCGTCTCGCGGCGCCCACGGCTTCAACTCGGCGCACGGGCGCATGCCGGCCATCGCGACCGGGCGCCACCGCCGCCAACCGCGAGCTCACCTACATCGGCGATCAGCGGCGACGGCGACTCGCTCTCGATCGGCCTCGGCCAGCTGTGCCACGCCATCCGCCGCAACGTCAACATGCTCTACGTCATCGAGAACAACGGCGTCTACGGCCTGACCAAGGGCCAGTTCTCGGCCTCGGCCGACGTCGGGCTCGCAAGTCGCAAGCGCGGCGAGGCCAACACGCATCGCGCCGATCGATCCGGTGATGCTGGCGCTCAGCCTCGGCGCGACGTTCGTGGCGCGCAGCTTCTCGGGCGACAAGGCGCAGCTGGTGCCGATCCTGAAGGCGGCCCTCGCCCACCAGGGGCTTCGCGCTCGTCGACGTGATCTCGCCCGTGCGTGACCTTCAACGACCACGAGGGCTCGACCAAGAGCTACCGCTACACGCGCAAGCACCAGGTCCCGGTCGTCGAGGCCGACTTCGTGCCGCCGCGCCGCGAGATCACCGCCGAGATCGCCGGCACGCCGTCGACGTCGTCATGCACGACGGCAGCGTCGTGCGCTTCGCGACGGTGCCCGAGGGCTACGACCCGACCGACCGGGCGAGCGTCGTGGAGTACCTGCGCGAGCGCCGGCGCGCGGCGAGATCGCGACCGGCCTGCTCTACGTCGACGAGGGCGCCGCCGACGTCCACGCCCTCAACCACACCCCGGCGCGCGCCCTGCAGTCGATCCCGCTGGCCGAGCTCTGCCCCGGCGCGGCCGAGCTGGCCGCCCTCCAGGCCGACTTCCGCTAGGACCCCCGGGTCCCGGAGCGGTCTCTCGGGGTTTCCCCCGATGCCGTACGTGGACGACCGCGTGCCAAGATGCGCCAAGACCCAAGGAGTCCCCCCATGGCAACCACCCTGGCCGTCACCGACGAGCACGCCGCCCAGAGCGGGTACGCGGTCGAGACCCACGACCTCAAGAAGAAGTTCGGCTCGAACGTCGCGGTCGACTCGGTCGAGCTCCTGGTGCCGCGCGGCTGCGCGTTCGGCTACCTGGGGCCCAACGGCGCCGGCAAGACGACGCTGATCCGCACGCTGCTCGGGCTCACCCACGCCGACGGCGGGACGATGGCGCTGCTCGGCTACCCCGTGCCCGACCAGCGCGCCCAGGCCCTCGCGCGCGTCGGCGCGATCGTTGACGAGCCGCGCTTCCACCACCACCTCACCGGGCGCCAGAACCTCCAGATACTGGCGGCGGCGCGCGAGCCCGAGGCCCGCGAGCGCATCGAGCCGTCGCTCGAGCGCGTCGGCATCGCCCACCGGGCCGACGACAAGGTCTCCAAGTACTCGATGGGGATGCGCCAGCGCCTCGGCGTCGCGGCCTGCCTCATCGGCGACCCCGAGCTCCTCATCCTCGACGAGCCGATGAACGGCCTCGACCCGGCGGGCATGGCCGACATGCGCGACATGATCCGGAGCCTGGTCGACGAGGGTCGCACGGTGGTGCTGAGCTCTCACCTCCTCGACGAGGTGCAGCGCACCTGCGACGCCGTGGCCATCGTCGACCGGGGCCGCGTGATCCGCCAGGGCTCGATCACCGACCTGCTGGCGACCTCGGCGCGCGACGTCGAGGTCGAGTGCGATGCGCCCGACCGGGTCGAGCCCCTGCTGGCCGGGCTCGAGCCGGTGCGCCGGGTCACCACGGTCGACGAGCGCGTCACGGTCGAGCTCGCGCCCGACACCGATCGCGCCGTCGTCGCCGAGATCAACCGGCGCCTGGTCACGGCCGGGCTCAGCGTGTACCACCTGGCCGAGACCCAGGTGTCACTCGAGTCGTGGTTCCTCTCGGTGACGACGCGCCTCGGCGAAGACCCGAAGTGACGGCTCTGGCGACCCGGACCGAGTCCCGCGCGCCTGACCGGCGCGGTTCGTGGGTGCCCACCGGCTCGATGATCGCGACGCGGATGCTCGAGATCCGCCGGCGCCGCGGGCTCATGATTGCGCTGGCGGCGGTCGTGATCGGCCTGCCGACCCTGTTCCTGACGGTCCGCCTGATCTCGCACGCGGTCGACCCCAAGTCCTACGGGCCGGCGGGCGGCTACACGATCTTCACGTCGCTCGTGGTGGGCGTCCTCTACGTCTTCGGCTTCATCGTGGCCGCGACGGTGGGGGCGTCGGCCGGGGCCAACGACCTCTCCGAGGGGATGTTCCGCCACCTGGTCGTGACGGGCCGCTCGCGCGTGGCCCTCTACCTCGCCCGAATCCCGGCCGGGCTGGCCATCGTGGGATCGATGGTCACGGCGGGTTTCATCATCGTGTGCCTCGTAACGACCTTCGCCGCCCCGACCCACTTCACCTACGACGGGATGCGGATGCCCCCGGGCCTGTCGCTCGCCGGCTTCGAGCAGTGGTCCGCGGACCACTTCGAGACGTCGGTGTGCAACTTCCCGAGCAACATCGGCTGCAACCCGGGCGCGATGCACCCCCAGCCTGACGGGACCTACAAGGTCACCGAGTTCGGCAAGAGCCCGAACGGGTTCCAGGGGCCCCAGACGGTCACGCTCACGCGCGCCCAGCTCCAGGCCATCGCGCGCGACGGCGCCCGCCAGACCTACTCGCAGTACTCCAAGCAGTACCTCACCGCGCCGGTCGGCGTCATGGTCCAGAGCGGGCTCTGGCTCCTGCTCGAGGCGTCCATCGGATTCATCGTCGGCCTCGGGCTCGCGTCGCTGATGGGCCAGCGCACGGTGCCGATCGTGCTGCTGATCATCCTCGAGGTGATCCTCACCCCGCTCTTCACCTTCCACGCCATCCCGCACCTCATCAACGCCGAACGCGCGATGGTCGGGGTGGCGATGGCCCACGTCGAGCCCCACGCCCTGCCGACCGTGTTCGGGCAGGGGTCGGGGCCGCGCGGGCAGGGGATGCCGCTGATCCCCGAGACGACCACCTGGTCGTGGGTCGTCATCGCCTCGTGGCTGACGGGCTGGACGGGACTCGGCGCGTGGCGCATGGCCACGCGCGACGTCTGACAATGACGACTGCGAGAAGAAGGGTGACCCGATGACCGCCAGCACGACCGCCACGACGCGACGGGCGCTTGACCACCGCGGGTCCTGGGTCCCCAACGGCTCGATGATCGCCACGCGGATCCTGGAGCTGCGCAAGCGCCGGGGCCTCATGATCGCGCTGGTGGTCGTTGACATCGGGATCCCGGCGATCTTCCTCACGGTTCGGCTCATCGCCCACGCGGTCGCCCCCAAGTCCTACGGCCCGGCCGGCGGCTACGACGTGTTCGCGACCCTGGTGATCGCCTTCCTCTACGTCTTCAGCTTCATCGTGGCCGCGACGGTGGGGGCGTCGGCGGGGTCGAGCGACCTCTCTGAGGGGATGTTCCGCCACCTGGTCGTGACCGGGCGCTCGCGCGTGGCGCTCTACCTCGCGCGGATCCCGGCGGGGCTGGCCATCGTCGGAGCGATGGTCGCCACCGGGTTCCTCGTCGTGTGCGTCGTGTGCTGCGTCGCCGCGCCCACCAAGCTCTCCTTCGACGGGGTCACGGTCCCCTCCGGGCTCACCCTCTCGGGGTTCGAGCACTGGGCCGAGACCCACTACAACGAGGCGCTCTGCCAGTTCGACAGCCGCAACATCCCAGTGCCCTGCGGCCCGCACGGGGTCGTGCTGGGCAAGGACGGCTCCTTCCAGATGATCAAGCTGACCCCCAGCGGTCCGGTCACCATCACCGTCACGCACGCGCAGATCGTGGCCTTCGCCAAGCAGGTCGCTCAGCAGGACTACCGGGACTACTCCAAGGTCTTCCTGGCCCCGCCGGTCTCGGTGATGGTCCAGACGGGGCTGTGGATCGAGCTCGAGGCGGCCATCGGCTTCATCGTCGGACTGGGGCTGAGCTCGCTGATCGGCCAGCGCACCATCACGACCGTGACCCTGATCATCCTCCAGGTGATCCTCACCCCGCTCTTCACGGCCCATCCGATCTCGCACCTGATCAACGCCGAGCGGGCGATCGTGGGCGTGGCGATGGCCCACGTCGCGCCGAGCGCCCTGCCGAGCCTGGGCGGCGGCGGCGGCCCGGGAGGGCCGTCGATCATCCCGGAGGCGACGTCGTGGTCGATCGTCGTCATCGTGGCCTGGCTCGTCGTGTGGACGGGCCTGGGTGCGTGGCGCATGGCCACGCGCGACGCCTAGCTCAGGCGCGCGCCGGGGCCAGGGCCCGGATCTCGGCGACGATCTGCGCCGAGGTGGCGCCGGGGCCGAAGACCGCCGCGACGCCCGGCCGCGTGCAGCGCCTCGACGTCGGGGGCGGGCACGATCCCGCCGACGACGACCGGGGCGGCGCTGCCGGCGGCGCGCAGCGCGTCGACGACGAGGGGCGCGAGCGTCAGGTGGGCGCCCGAGAGCATCGAGAGGCCGACCACGTCAACGTCCTCGTCGACGGCGGCTGCCGCCACGGTCTCGGGGGTCTGGAACAGCCCGGTGTAGACGACCTCGAATCCGGCGTCGCGCAGCAGGCGCGCGACGACCTTGACCCCGCGGTCGTGGCCGTCGAGGCCCACTTTGGCCACCAGCACCCGGGTCGTCACAGGGTGGGCGACTCCGCGTAGCGGCCGAAGACCCCGGCCATCGTCGACATCATCTCGCCCACCGTGGCGTCGGCCCGGGCGCACTCGATGAGGTCGGGCATCAGGTTCGCTTCGGGGTCGCGCGAGCGCTCGGCCAGCGACTTGAGCGCGGCCTCGGTGCGCGCGGCGTCGCGGCCCGCGCGCACGCTCTCCAGGCGCGCGCGCTGGCGGGCCTCGTCGGCGTTGGTGATCGAGAGCAGGTCGAGCTCGTCCTCGTCGTTGCCCTCGGTGAAGGCGTTGACTCCAACGACGATCCGCTCGCCGGCGTTGAAGGAGCGCTCGAGCTCGTAGGCCGAATCGCCGATGTGGCGCTGGAACCAGTTCTCCTCGATGCCCCGGATGCAGCCCTCGAGCATCGAGCCGCCGCCCAGGTGGTCGATCTCGGCGAAGAGCGCCTCGGCGCGCCGCTCCATCTCGTCGGTCAGCTCCTCGACGAAGTAGCTGCCGCCCAGCGGGTCGGCCACGTGCGCGACGTTGGTCTCGTGGGCGATGACCTGCTGGGTGCGCAGCGCCAGGCGCGCCGCGCGGTCGCTGGGCAGGGCCAGGGCCTCGTCCATGGCGTTGGTGTGCAGCGACTGGGTGCCGCCGAGCACCCCGGCCAGGGCCTCGATGGCGGTGCGCGCGAGGTTGACCTGGGGCTGCTGGGCGGTCAGCGACACCCCGGCGGTCTGGGTGTGGAAGCGCAGCTGGGTCGAGCGGTCGTCGGCGGCGCCGTAGCGCTCGGTCATCCAGCGCGCCCAGATGCGCCGCGCCGCACGGTACTTGGCGATCTCCTCGAAGAAGTCGATGTGGGCGTTGAAGAAGAAGGAGAGCCGCGGCGCGACGTCGTCGACGCCCAGGCCGCCGCCCTGGGCCAGCTCGACGTAGGCGAAGCCGTTGGCCAGCGTGAAGGCGAGCTCCTCGGCCGCGGTCGACCCGGCCTCGCGGATGTGGTAGCCCGAGACGCTGATCGAGTGCCAGCGCGGCATCTCGGCTGACGTAAAGGCCATCGTGTCGCGCACCAGGCGCATCGACTGGCGCGGCGGGAAGACGAACTCCTTCTGGGCCTGGTACTCCTTCAAGATGTCGTTCTGGAGCGTGCCGCCCAGCGCCGCGCGCGGCACGCCGGCCTCCTCGGCGGCGGCGACGAAGAGCGCGAGCATCACCGCGGCCGGCGAGTTGATCGTCATCGACGTGGTGATGGACGCCAGGTCGATCCCGGCGAAGAGGTCGCGCACGTCGGCGAGGGAGTCGATGGCCACCCCGCAGCGCCCGACCTCGCCCAGGGCCATCGGGTCGTCGGAGTCCAGGCCGAGCAGCGTCGGCATGTCGAACGCGGTCGACAGCCCGGTGCCGCCCGCGGCGATGATCTCCTTGAAGCGCCGGTTCGTGTCGACGGCCGTTCCGAAGCCGGCGAACATACGCATCGTCCAGAGCCGCCCGCGGTACATCGACGCGTAGGCGCCCCGCGTGTAGGGGTAGACGCCGGGGAACTCGCCGCCGCGCGGCCCGTACACCGGCTCCAGGGGGATACCCGAGAGCGTCGTGAAGGGAACGTCGCGCAGCGCCTGGGAGTCGTACGCCTCTCGCCAGGCCTGATAGGCGTCGTCGCCCACAACACCCCCTCGGGTCGCCCCCAGCATACGGTCGGTCCCGTCGACCCCTAGATCGGGTCGGCGATCTGGAGGGCCAGCAGCGGTGCCGAGGCCTTGTTGAGGCACTCGGTGTACTCGCTCTCGGGCTGGGAGTCCGCGACGACGCCTCCGCCGGCCTGGCCGGTGGCCACGCCGCCGCGCAGCGCGAGCGTGCGGATCGTGATCGCGAAGTCGGCGTTGCCGTTGAGTGCGACGTAGCCGACGGCCCCGCCGTAGGGTCCTCGCGCGACCGGCTCGAAGCCGTCGATGAGCTCCATCGCGCGCACCTTGGGCGCGCCGGTCAGCGTGCCGGCGGGGAAGAGGGCGTCGAAGGCGTCGAAGGCGTCGAGCCCGTCGGCGAGCGTCCCGTCGACCCGGCTGACCAGGTGCATCAGGTGACTGAAGCGCTCGACGTGGGCCAGGCCGTCGACGCGCACCGTCCCGGGCACCGCGACGCGCCCGACGTCGTTGCGGCCGAGGTCGACGAGCATGACGTGCTCGGCGAGCTCCTTGTCATCGCGCACCATCGCCGCCTCGAGCGCGGCGTCGAGCTCGGGCGTCGCCCCGCGCGGGCGCGTGCCGGCGATGGGCCGCGTCGACACGGTGCGGCCCTCGACGCGCACGAGCATCTCGGGGGAGGCCCCCACGATCTGGGAGTCGCCCGAGTCGAGCAGGTACATGTAGGGCGAGGGGTTCAGGGCGCGCAGGACCCGGTAGAGGGTGAGGGGGTCGACGCGCGTCGGTCGGCGGAACTGCTGGCTCGGCACCACCTGGAAGACGTCGCCGGCGCGGATGTGGGCCTTAGCGCGCACGACGACGTCGGCGTAGGCCTCGGCGGAGAAGTTGGACAGGCTCGCGCACAGCGCGTGCACGTCGATCGCGCCGCGCGCCTCGGGCGCGCCGGCGACGAGGCGCTCGACGGCGGGGTCGCGAGCCGGCGGCTCAGCCAGCAGCGTGTCGACGATCCCCTCGAGGCGACTGGCGGCCTCGTCGTAGGCGGCGGTCGGGTCGTCGCCGACGGCGGCGCCGACGGCGACCGTCGTCGAGTGGCGCAGGTGGTCGACGATCAGCACGGCGCCGGGGAACGAGAAGTCGACGTCGGGCCAGGGGTCGGGGTCGGGCTCGCGCGGCAGGCGCTCGAGGCGGCGCACGTAGTCGTAGGCGACGTAGCCGACGGCACCAGCCACGAGGTCGGGGAGGTCGGGCGTCGCCGGGGCTCGGTGGCGCGCGAGGAGCGCGCGCAGAACTCCGAGGGGCCGGTCGCCGCCGGGGTGGTCGGCGCCCTCGACGACCGTGGCCCCGTCGCGCGTCGTGACCCGCCAGCGGCGGTCCAGCCCGATGAAGGAGTAGCGGCCGGTCTCCTCGCCCAGGGCGGCTGACTCGAGCAGGAAGATGGCGCGGCCCGGGGCGAAGCGCTGGTAGAGCGAGACCGGCGTCTCGCGGTCGAGCTGCAGGGTGCGCGTGAGCGGGACGAGCGTGTGGCCCGACGCGGCCAGCGCGGCGAACTCGTCGCGGGCGAGGGGCGCCATCGCCCCAGGATAGGGAACGCGCCGCGAGCCCCGTAGTGTGGGGCGATGACGGGGCCGCGGGTGCTGGTCGTCGACAACTACGACTCGTTCGTCTACAACCTCGTCCAGTACCTGGGCGAGCTGGGCGCCGACGTGACCGTGCGCCGCAACGACGAGGTCGACGCGCACGGCGTGGCCGCGCTCGCGCCCGACGGCGTCGTGCTCTCGCCGGGCCCGGGACGGCCCGAGGACGCCGGGGCGTGCCTGGGGATCGTCGAGGGCTGCGCGGGGTCGCGCACCCCGCTGCTCGGGGTCTGCCTGGGCCACCAGGCGCTCGGCCAGGCCTTCGGCGCGACGGTCGGCGCGGCGCCCGAGCTGGTGCACGGGCGCGCGACGCTGGTCTCGCACTCGGGCGTCGGGGTCTTCTCCGGCTGCGCCGACCCGCTGTCCGCCGGCCGCTACCACTCGCTGGTGGTCGAGGCGGCGGGCTTGCCCGCCTGCTTCGAGGTGACCGGCTGGAGCGGCGACCTCGTCATGGGGATGCGCCACCGCGACCTGCCCCTAGAGGGCGTCCAGTTCCACCCCGAGTCGGTCCTCACCCAGCAGGGCCACCGCCTGCTCGCCAACTGGCTCGAGCCCCTCGGCGCGCCCGGGGCGACCCTCCTCGCCGACGCGCTCGACGCCGAGTGCGAGGCCGTGCGCTCGGCGCTGGCCACGGTCGGCGCCTAGAAGGAGGAGCCGACCCCCACGCGGGTCTCGACGACGCCGGCGCCGACGAGCTCGAGGCGGTAGGCCGCGGGACCCGTCGCCGGGTCGACCTCGACGTCGGCGACGACCGCCGTCGCCTCGACCCCCTCGTACCAGATTCCGGTGCGGTCGTCGGTCGCGTAGGCGAGGGCCGGGAGCGTGCCGTCGGCGATGAGCGAGGTCAGGAGCGGCCGGCGCTGGGCCTCGGAGTCGAAGTGCACGCCGTTGGCGTAGGGCACGAGGCCGAGGCCGTTGGTCACCGCTCGCAACTCGGGGCCGAAGGAGTCGGTCGTCCCGCCGACGTGCCAGCAGAGGCTCCCCGCGCTCACCCCGCCGAGGATCACCCCCGACTCCCAGGCCTCGTGCATGGCCGCGTCGACCCCGTGCAGGCGCCAGAGCGCGAGCAGGTTCGCGACCGAACCGCCGCCGACCCACACCAGGTCGGCGCCGGTGACCCGGTCCAAGGAGTCGGGCTGGGGGAAGAGCCGCAGCACGCTGACGTCACAGCCGGCCGCGCCGAAGGCGTCCACGCACAGCGACTGCCACTCCCAGGTGTCGCCGAGCGCGGTGTTGACGACGCAGACCTTGGGCCGTTCCTTCCCGGTGCGCGACAGGGCCTGAGAGATCATCGCGCCCACGCGCACGCTCATCTGGGTCGGGCCGGGAACGAAGCCGCCCGAGGTGGCGAGGATCAGACGGGTCACCGACCCGTTCTAGTTGTCGAGCGTCCTACGCCGCGACCCTCGGCTCGTCGGGGACACGCACGATCGGCTTGATCGGGTGCACGATCCGCCAGGCCCGGCACTCTGGGCACCTCATGAGCCGGGTGTGCAGGCCGAGGCGCAGCGACTTCACGCTGATGCCCGAGACCCACATGGTCGAGAACTCGTGGCCCGAGCGGCAGCGCACCATGGTGCGCCCGGGGATCGTGTATCCCTCGTGGTGGACGTAGGCGTTGGCCGCGGCGATGCCGCCGACCACCAGCCCGAACTTCAGGAGATTCTTCTTGACGGTCATGTCTCTCCTTCCACTCCCAGGGTACGGCCGCCGCCGTCGGGGGCGGCCGGGACCTCGGGCCTATCATGGGCGCGCGCAGGAGGTGTCCATGGCGGTGAGCGACGAAGAGCTCGATTCGGGGCTCGACGCCCTGCTGGCCGGGCACGACCCGGCCGGCGACCCGGTCGAGTTCCTCGGCGCGCAGTTCGACGCGGGGCTGGCCTGGGTGCACGCCCCGGTCGGGCTCGGAGGGCTCGGCGGCACGCCGTCCCAACAGCAGCGCGCGCTGACGCGCCTGTCCGCGGCGGGGGCGCCGTTCGCGATGTTCCGCAACATCATCGGCTACGGGATGGTCGCGCCCACGATCATGGTCCACGGCACGCCCGAGCAGCAGCAGCGCTTCCTTCGCCCGCTCTTCACCGGCGAGGAGGTCTGGTGCCAGCTCTTCAGCGAGCCGGGCGCCGGCTCGGACGTCGCCGGGCTCGCCATGACGGCCGAGCGCGACGGCGACGAGTGGCGGCTCAACGGCCAGAAGGTCTGGACGACGCTGGCCCACGTTTCGGCCTTCGGCCTGATCATCGCGCGCACCAACCCCGACGTCCCCAAGCACAAGGGGATCACCGCGTTCCTCGTCGACATGCACGCCCCGGGCGTCGACGTGCGCCCCCTCTACCAGGCGACCGGCGAGGCCGAGTTCAACGAGTGCTTCTTCACCGACGTGCGCGTGCCCGACACGATGCGCCTGGGCGGGGTCGGCGAGGGCTGGGGCGTGTCGATCACGACGCTCATGAACGAGCGCGTCTCGATCGGCGCCAACGTGCCCCCGCGCGACTCCGGGCTGATCGGCGAGGCCCTCGCCATCTGGCGTCGGCGCTGGGCCGGGCGCGACGACGCGCACGCGACCGCCCTTCGAGGCGAGCTGCTCGCCGCCTGGGCGCGCAACGAGGTGGCGCGCCTCACCAACTGGCGCGCGAGCGACCTGCGCCGCGCCGGCACGCCGGGCCCGGAGGGCTCGGCGGCGAAGCTCGCCTACGCCGAGGAGAACCAGCGCACGAGCGAGCTCTGCGTCGACCTGCTCGGCGCCGACGGGATGCTCTACTCGACGAACTTCCCGCTGATCCGCCCGAGCGAGTCGGCCCTGGCCAGCCACGACATGCGCAAGGCGTTCATCCGGATGCGCGCCAACTCCATCGAGGGCGGCACCAGCGAGGTGATGCGCAACATCATCGGCGAGCGAGTCCTCGGCCTGCCGGGCGAGCCGCGCGCCGACAAGGACGTCGCGTGGCGCGACGTCCCCCGAAGCTAGGAGTCCGCTACTTCCCCGACCGGGACGTTTCGTCGGACGAGTGCTCGGGACGCGACCGTCCACGTCGGAGGTCGCTCATGAATTCGGCGACCTCGCGCATCTCTGCGCGGTCGGCGTCGTCCGCCTCTAGAGCCGCGACTTCGGCGCAAAGGGCGCGGCGGCGCACGCGGTCCACGACTACGCGCCGCGGCGCCCGTGGGCTGCGACGATCGTGGCGACGGCGTTCGTGACGCTGACCATGGTGGGCAGGTCGAGCATCTCGTCGATGCCGTGGGCGTTGGAGTCCGGGCCGAGCACGCCGGTGGCCACGATCTGCACCCCGGGGTAGCGGCGGCCGAGCTCGGCCAGGAAGGGGATCGAGCCGCCCTCGCCGACGAAGCCCGGCGCGCGCCCGAAGGCCCGAGCGCTGGCGCGCTCGAGCGCCTCGGTGAGCCACGGCGCCGTCGGCGGCGCGACGAAGCCGTCGCCGTGGCTGTCGAGCGTCGCCGTCACGCGCGCTCCCTCGGGCGGGTCGGCCGACAGGGTCTCGAGGAGCTCGGCCGCGGCGGCGACCGAGCTGACCGTCGGGGGCAGGCGCATCGAGAGCACCGCCGTCGTCGACGTGCGCAGGACGTTGCCGGCGACGTCGGGGGAGGGGATGCCGCCCATGCCGATGACCGAGAGCGCGGGGAACCAGGTGACGCGCAGCCAGCGGTCGGCGGCCGAGTCGCCCATGAGCCGCAGGCCCGGGACGGTCGGGAACTCGTGGGCCGCGACGTCGCCGAACTCGTCGGCGAGGCGCTCGGCGGCCCTCACGTGGTCCTCGGGGATCTCGGCGTACATGTTGGCCAGGCGGACCTCACCGGTCTCGGCGTCCTCGACGCGGTCGAGGAGCTGGCGCAGCACCCGGAACGACGACGGGACGACGCCGCTCGCCGCGCCCGAGTGCAGGGCGCGCTCGAGGACCTCGACCGTGACGCGCACGTTGACGTTGCCGCGCAGGCTCGACGTCACCCAGAGGCGGTCGTAGGTGAGCGCGCCCGAGTCCAGGCAGACCAGGAGCTCGACGTCGCCCAGGTGGCCGGCCAGGGCGTCGAGGTACGCGTCGAGGTCCGAGCTGGCCGACTCCTCGCTCGCCTCGATCAGCACGACGCATCGCGCGTGGCCCTCGCCCGAGGCCTCGAGGGCCTCGAGGGCCATCAGGGCGCAGAACGCGCTGTAGCCGTCGTCGGCGGCGCCGCGCGCGAAGATACGGTCGCCCCGGCGCACCGGGGCGTACGGCCCGAGGCCCTCGCTCCAGTCGCCCAGGGGCGGCTGCTTGTCCAGGTGGCCGTAGAGGACGCAGGTGCCGGCCCCGGCGCCCTCGGTCGCCGGGACGGTCACGGTCACGACGGGCGTGCGCCCCTCGAGGCGGTGGACCTCGACGGCCGCGTCGCGCAGCGCGCGCGTGCGCGCCCAGGCGGCGATGAGCTCGGCGGCCGCGTCCAGGTGGCCGCTCGCCGCCCAGTCGGCGTCGAACATCGGCGAGAGGCTCGGCATCTCGAGGTACTTGGTGAACGTGGGCAGGACCTCGCGCTCGAGGTCTGACAGGGTCAGGTCGGTCACGCCGGCGACGATAGCCCGGGGCCCTCAGTCGCCCGCGGCGACGGCGTTCCAGCAGTACCAGGCGACGGTCGAGCGGAAGCCCTCGAATCGCCCGCCGACCTCACGCAGGTCGGCGGGGGTCACGCGCTCGTCGAGGCCGTGCACCTTCGTCCAGCCGACGCGCACGCCGAGGTCCGACACCGGCCAGACGTCGGGCCGGCCCAGCGTGAACATGAGGTACATCTCGGCCGTCCACGGGCCGATGCCGCGCACCGCGGTGAGCTCGGACACGATCTCGTCGTCGCTGAGCCGGCCGTGGCTGTCCAGGCGCAGCGCGCCGCTCGACACGTGGTCGGCCAGGTCGAGCATCGCCGAGGCCTTCACGCGGTTGAGCCCGCACTCGCGCAGCCGCGTCTCGCCGGCGCGCCGGACCGAGTCGGGCGTGACGACGCCCCCGCAGGCCTCGCGGACCCGGCCGTGGATGGTGGTCGCCGCCTTGCCGGCCAGGAGCTGGAAGGTGATCGATCGCACGAGGGTCGCGAAGCGGTCGTCGACGCGCACGCGCCGCGCCGCCGGCGGCCCCGGGGTGGTCGCCACGACGTGCGTGAAGGCGCGGTCGCGCCGGACGAGCAGCGCAGCGGGGTCGGTGACGGCCGGGGGCACCCGACGACCCTAGCGAGGGGGTCTCTTACCGAGATGAACGCCGTGGGGCACGTCGACCGCTCCGGCGACGATCTCGGCGAGCAGCGCGGCGATCGCGCGCGCCGGCGCCGGCGGGAAGCCGTATCGGCGCTCGACCACCACGACGCGCCGGCGCGGCAGGCCCTCGACGCGCACGGCGACGAACTGGCCGCGCAGGCGCGGAGTCAGCATCGATGCCGGGAGGATGGAGAGGCCCAGCCCGTCGAAGGTGAGCGACGCAATTGTGCGCAGGCCGTCCATCTCGAGCAGTGGGTGGAGCTCGACGCCGTGGGCGGCCGCGGCCGCGTCGATCTCGCGCCGGATCGGCGTCCCGCCGAGCGGCAGGAGGAGCTCGAGGCGCGAGAGCGCGGCCAGGCTCACCGAGCGGCGTCGGGCCAGCTCGTGATCGCACGGCGCGACCAGGACGAGGTCCTCGTCGAACAGGTCGTCGACGCGCAGCTGCGGGTCGTCGACCGGCCAGGCCAGGACGGCGAGGTCGAGGTGGCCGGCGACGACCTGGGGGATGAGCGTCGTGTTGGAGCCCTCGACGATTCGCAGGCGCACGTGGGGGTAGCGCTCGCGCTGGGCGCCCAGCAGCAGCGGCACGATCCAGCGCCCGGCGGTGCCGATCATCCCCAGCGCGACCGGGCCGCGCACCGTCGCGGTGAGCTCGGCGACATCGGCCCCGATGGCCGAGCGCTCGGCCAGGATCCGCCGGGCGCGCTCGACGACGACCCGGCCCGCGTCGGTCAGCTTGCCGGTCGCCCGGTCGACCAGCTCGGCTCCCAGCTCGGCCTCGAGGCGCGCGACCCGGGTCGAGACGTTGGACTGGACGGTGCCCAGCTCGACGGCGGCGCCGGAGAACGACCCCTGGTCGTCGATGGCGACGACGGCCTCGAGCTGGCGGATCTCCATGTATCTAGGATACAGATGGGAAGTATTAACTCCATGCTCTTGTGCGATATTCACCGACCCGCGATAATGGATTCACCAACTGGCTCCCACCCCCCTGGAGGCCAGTTCCGGTTTTGCGAAGGACCAGCCACCCCCCGGCTGGTCCTTCGCCATTTGTGGGCGCCGGTTAGCGTTTCGCCGTGAGCCGCCTGCGCGCGCGCGCCCTCGTCGCGGTGGCGGCCGTGAGGGTCGTCAACGCCGCCAGCCGCCTCGCGCGCGCCGGCGCCGGCACCGTCGCCGGCGGCCGGGCCGGGTTGGCGATCGACCCGGACCTCCTCTCGCGCCTCTCGGCCGGCCGCGACGCGATCGTCGTGACCGGGACCAACGGCAAGACGACCACCACGGCTTTCGTCGCCGCCGGCTGGGGCACGCCCGTCGCGACCAACGCGACCGGCGCCAACATGCCCCCCGGGATGGTCGCGGCGCTGGTGCAAGAGGGCGCGACGCGCGCGGTGCTCGAGTCCGACGAGGCCTGGCTGCCCGAGGTCGTGGCCCGGGTGCGCCCGCGGGCGGTCGTCCTGCTCAACCTCTCGCGCGACCAGCTCGACCGCGCGACCGAGGTGCGGCGCCTGGCCGAGCGCTGGCGCGAGTGCCTCGCGGGCGCCGGGGCGGTCGTGGTGGCCAACGCCAACGACCCCCTCGTCGTCTTCGCCGCCGAGTCCGCCGCCGAGGTGCGCTACTGCGACGTCCCGACCTACTGGCTCGGCGACGCGGCCTCGTGCCCGAAGTGCACGCGCCCGATCGCGCACTCGGGCGCCGGCTGGGCGTGCTCGTGCGGCTTCGCGCGCCCGGCGGCGATCCACGCGACCCTGGGCGAGAGCCTGCGCGTCGGCGCCGAGGAGGTCAGCCTCGCGCTCGGCGTGCCGGGCACGTTCAACCGCGCGAACGCCGCGCTCGCGATCGTCGCCCTGGCCGAGGTCGGGGTCGCGCCGGGGGAGTCGGCGGCGCGCGTCGCGGCGGTCACCCAGGTTGCCGGGCGCTTCGCGCGCCGGCGCTGGCGCGGGCGCGAGCTGCGCCTGGTGCTGGCCAAGAACCCCGCCGGGGTGGCCGCGGTGCTCGCCGACGACGTGCCCGACGGCGACGTCTGGGTCGCGATCAACGACGAGGTCGCCGACGGCCGCGACCCGTCCTGGCTCTACGACGCGCCCTTCGAGCGCCTGGCCGGGCGCACCGTCTCGTGCCTGGGGACGCGGCGGCTCGACCTGGCGGCGCGCCTCGACTACGGCGGCGTCGACGCGGTCGTCGTCGACGACGAGTCGCTCCTCGCCGGGGCCGGCCCGGCGACCCTGATCGCCAACTACACCGCGTTCACCCAGTGGAGCGCCAAGGGTGAGCCGTGCTGAGGCTCGCGGTCCTCTTCCCCGAGCTCCTGGGCACCTATGGCGACGCCGGCAACGCCGCGGTGCTCGCGTCGCGCGCGCGCCGGCGCGGCGTCGACGTCGAGGTCGCCGCGGTCGGTCTGGGCGACGGGGTGCCCGCCGCCGACCTCTACCTGCTCGGCGGGGGCGAGGACGGGCCCCAGCGCCTGGCCGCGGACCTGCTGCGCGCCTCGACGCTGGGCGCGCGCGTCGGCGACGGGGCGCGGGTGCTCGCGGTCTGCGCGGGGCTCCAGCTGCTCGGCGAGACGTTCTGCGTCGAGGGCGACGACGAGTACCCGGGGCTGGGGCTCGTCGCGATGCGCACGACGCGCGGCGCGGCGCGCAGCGTCGGCGACCTGGCCGTGCGGGTGGGCCCTGAGGTGCTCGTCGGGTTCGAGAACCACGGCGGGGTGACGGCGCTCGGCCCCGGGGTCGAGCCCCTGGGCGCGGTGGTGCGCGGTCGCGGCAACGACGGGCGCGTCGACGGCGTGCGCGCGCCGCGGCTCTGGGCGACCTACGCCCACGGGCCCGCGCTGGCCCAGAACCCGTGGCTGGCTGACGAGGTGCTGACCGACCTGGTGGGCGAGGAGCTCCGACCCCTCGCCACGGTGGCCGACGCGCTGCATGCGGCGCGCGTGGCATCGCTCGGCCTCTAGTCGCGCCGCTCGATCTCCATCGTCGCGTCCCCGGTCGCCTCGCGCCCGAGGGCGACGACGGCGTCCTCGATGCGCGCGTTGAACCGGCGGATCGACTCGCCCTCGGCGCACGTCAGCGCCGGGCCGAAGGCGACGGTGACCCGGTGGCGGTTCTTCCAGGGCACGTCGGTGTAGCGCGTCGCCTTGGCGTACTTCGGCCCTCGCAGCTCGCCGGCGCCCACCACGTAGACCGGGATGACCGGGGCGCCCACTTTCTCGGCCAGGAAGGCCGCGCCGCCCTTGAACCCCTGGAGCCGCCCGGTGGGCGAGCGCCCGCCCTCGGGGTAGATGAGGAGGTGCCAGCCCTCGCGCAGCACCTCCTGGGCGAGGTCCGAGCTCCGGCGGTTCACCCTGTGGCGGTCGATGGGGATGGCGTTGAACATGAGGATCGTGCGGGCCGCGGTCGAGGCGCGCATGAAGAAGTTGTCCATCGCCGCGGCCACGACCGTGCGCCGTCGCACCGCGGTGGGCAGCGCGGTCAGGATGATCGGCGTGTCGAGGTGGCTGACGTGGTTGGCCGCGAAGATGAAGGGACCGCGCCCGGCGATGTTCTCGCGGCCGCGCACCGCGACGCCCGCCATGTACCTCGTGTAGGGCACGACGAAGGCGGCCTGGATCAGCGCGCGCCACCAGGTCGCCGGGGGCCGGCGCCCCCACTCGGTCGGGTAGTCGAGGCCGAGGCGCGCCATCGCTACCGCTTGCGGACGGGCTTCTTGGGCGTGTAGCGCTTTGACGGCGTCGGTGCCGTGCGCGTCGCCGGCTCGGGCGCTGCTCGCTTGCGAGAGCGCGGGGCCGGCGCGCTCCGCCCGGAGGCCGTGGCGCGCGCGGCGCGGCGCGCGTCGCCGGCCTCGCGCGCCTTGCGCGACGAGCCGAAGAACGACGGGTCGCCGTAGCGCTGTAGGCGCAGCGCGCGCACGAGCAGCCAGCCGCCCAGGAGCAGGAACGGCAGGCCGACGGTGCCCAGGGCGAGCCCGATCAGGAACCCGGAGAAGGCGACGCCGACGCGCTTCCTCCACCACGCCGACAGGCCGATGGCGACGCCCACGAGCAGGATCAGCGCGAACTGGGGGACCCAGTAGGACGGGTGGGTCAGGCGCAGGTGCGTGCAGATCGACTTGGCGGCGTCCCAGTGGTAGGGCGCGGCGCACGAGTGGCCCGTGGTGGGCTTCGCGGTGTCGGTGATGTAGCTGTTCTTGAGCAGGTGCGGGACGAAGAGCCCGGCGAGGGCGAACGCGACGAACGCCCCGATGAAGCTGACGCGCCGCTCGGTGGCGTCCAGCCCCATGATGACTTCGCGCGGCACCGCCGACGGGCGCCGTGCGCGCCGCGCCCGCGCGGGCCGGGGCGCGGGCTCGTCCGGCGCGTCGACGGGTTCGAGTGACGCTCCGTCGTCGCTGGACATGCCGGAAGGTTACTGCCCGTCACCTGTGCCCCTAGGAGGCGACCGAGTAGGATGAGCGGCTCGGGCGCTTAGCTCAGTTGGTTAGAGCGCAGCCTTCACACGGCTGAGGCCGAGGGTTCGAGTCCCCCAGCGCCCACTCGGTGCCGAAGGCACAACGATCTAACTAGTGGGCGGACATTGTGAGCGTCGATCGCTCAAGAAGCCATTGGATTGGTTGGAACCCCCAAGCACAATTGCGAGGCGTCCCAGTCGAGCCACATCGGGGAAGCACACCACGGAACACAAAGCGACTTTCGCTATGAGCACGCCGCACAAGCCAAGGCAACGCCGAGGCTATGTGCTAGTTGAGTCGTACAGTTCTTCGGGCACCCGTCCGGCTGGATAATCCGTAGGTAACTGGACAGGTACGTATCAAGTTCGCTACACTTGGACGAGTGGATGCAGTTATGCAGGCACTGGCCGACCCCAATCGCCGAATCGTGCTCGAGATCCTTCGCGACCACGAGGCCACGGCGGGGGAGCTCGCCGACGCGCTGCCGATCGCTCGCCCCGGTGTCTCGCGGCACCTCCGGGTCCTACGCCAGGCCGGACTGGTCGACGTACGCCAGGACGCCCAGCGGCGGATCTACCGCCTGCGTCCGGAGGCACTGATTGAGGTCGACGAGTGGTTGGAGGATTACCGAGGTTTGTGGCGTCAACGACTCGACGCGCTGCACACCGAGGTCAAACGTGGAAGGAAGGCGAGGAGATGAAGACGATTGGCACGATGCGCGCGCTCGACCAGAAGCGCGGAGCAGTGCGTATGGAGGAATTCTATGACACCGACATACGCGACCTATGGGAGGCGTGTACGTCGCCAGAGCGGCTTGCGCGCTGGCTCGCGAAGGTTTCGGGCGATCTGCGTGTCGGCGGAACCATCGAGCTGACCTTCACGAGCACGTGGACCGGCCCGGCGAGGATCGAGATCTGCGACGCGCCGCACCACCTGCTGCTCACCATGGAGCCGGGCACGGATGACGAGGCTCACCTGGAGGCGTGGTTCACCGAGGAGGAGTCCCAGACCCGACTGGTCGTAGAGGAGCGTGGCCTACCGGTCGACAGGCTTCACTTTCACGGCGCCGGGTGGCAAGTGCATCTCGAGGACCTCGGACGCTCGCTCCGGCTCGACGGCACCGTGCATCCAGACGGGTGGTCGGCGACGCAAGCCTCACCCGACTGGCGCAGCCGCTGGGTCGAGCTGACGCCACACTACGAAGCCATGCCGGTGGAGTGACTGAGCGACTGGCTGGGTTCGATCAAAAGCGCGACCCCTCGTGGGGTTCGAGTAAATCGCGTAGAGGCGACAAATCCGTTGGCCTCACAACTGTAAGGTCCCGCACCACCACGAGTTCCACCTGGTGACGAGGTGCAAAGGGGTTCGGACAAAGTCTCACTACGTCCACTGACCTCCTCGGCGATCGCCCCCGGTGTCGGCCCTCCTCGACTCGGCGTCGCATCGTGCGCTCGAGGTCTCTCGCCCGAGGGCCGTGACGTCGCCGGGTCCCCCCGGTGACACGGGCCGCCTCGCACTCGCGGGCGCAGCCTCTCTTCGGGGCCCGCGTCGCGATCTCGTCCGGGCGGCCATCGGCGGACCTCGTTCGTCGCGGCGGGGCCTCGGACAGTGGCTCGGGCGGGCTTTGCCGGTGCCCACGCGGGGCCTGCGGCCCGAACGGGGGATCGCTACACTTAACCAATATGTTAAACATTGCCCGAGAGCGGACGAGCGAGGAGCTCGACCTCCTCTTCGGCGCGCTCTCCGACGCGACCCGTCGGGGCATCGTCGAGAGGCTCGCCGCGGGCGAGGCCACGGTCACGGACCTCGCCGCCCCGTTCTCCATCAGCCTGCCGGCAATCTCGCGGCACCTCAAGGTGCTCGAGCGCGCGTCGCTCATCACCCGCAGCCGCCGAGGCCGGTGGCGCAGCGCTCGGCTCTCGACCACGCCGCTCGCCAGCGCGGCGGAGTGGCTAACGACGAACGAGCGGCTGTGGAACGAGAGAGTTGACCGGCTCGACGACCACCTCGCCCGGCTCGCGCAAAAGCAGCGGGCGACGCAGACCCGAACGGATCCCACGACCACGAAAGGCACACCATGACCACCACCGACCCACAGCTCGCCCTGGCGCGCATCGTCAACGCGCCGCGCACCCGCGTGTACCAGGCCTTCACCGACCCCGACGACTTCGCGGCGTGGTGGGGCCCGATCGGCAACTCGCTGCCGCGCGACGGGGTCGAGTTCGACGTGCGCCCTGGCGGGTTCATGCAGTGGAAAGAGGTCTTCCCCGACAATCCCGACGCCTGGACGCGCGGCCGCGTCGACCTGACCGATGTCGTCGACGGCGAGCTGCTCGACGGCGTCATGCGCATCGTCGGCGAGCTGCCGGGCGGATTCGAGCCCTTCGAAACGAGGATGCGGGTCGAGTTCTACGACGAGGCCGGCGGCCGGACGCGGCTCGAGATCAAACAGTGGCTCCGCGAGGACTACGTGGACCCGAGCGAGAACGGCTGGGGCGAGGCCCTCGCCAAGCTCGACGCCCTGCTCGCCGTCTGAGGCGTCGCGGCACCGGCGCGCGAGTGACTTACGACCCCAACGGAGTCTGGCGGCGCGCCGCAAGAGTTGAGGGGTGAGCAACGACGCCCGAGCCGCCGGGGGCGCCGGGATGGGCGGGGCGTACTTCCTCGGCTTCCTGGGCTCCCTCGTCTTCTACCTTCACACCCACTCCGGGACGTTTTGGCTCGTGCTGGTCGCCCTGGGGAAGTCGGTCGTCTGGCCGGCGTTCCTCGTCTACCACCTGCTCTCGCTGTGACCGGACACGACACCGACGAGGGAGGCCGGGGCGCGCAACGCGCCGTCGTCGTGACGGTCGAGCCGTCGCTGACCGGGCGGGATCGGCTGACGACCGCCTTCCGGCTCATCCTCCTCGTGCCCCACTTCATCATCCTCGGGGGGATCACCGTGGTCGGCGCGTGGCGCGGCACCGGGGCCCTGGCCGAGGCGGCCTTCGCCATGGTCGTCGTCGCGTGGTTCGCGGTCCTCTTCACCGGCCGGGCGCCCCACGGGCTGTGGCTCTTCGCCCGGTACTACCTGCGCTGGTCGGTGCGCGTCGGCGCCTACGCGGCGCTGCTGCGTGACGAGTACCCGCCCTTTGGCGACGGGGACTACGCGGCCAGCGTCGACGTCGACGAGCCGGCGGAGCCCCGGGACCGGCTGCGGGTCCTCTTGCGGCCGATCCTGCTGATCCCCCAGTTGATCGTCCTGGTCTTCGTCGACCTCGCGTGGTTCGTCACGACGGTCGTGGCGTGGTTCGCGATCCTCTTCACGGGCTCGCTCCCCGGCGGGCTGGCCCGTTTCGGCGCCGGCGCGCTGCGCTGGAACACGAGGGTCCAGGCGTACGGGCTGCTCCTGACGGACGCCTACCCGCCGTTCTCCCTCTCCGAGCCCGGCGACGGGCGTTGACACCCCCAGGGGTCGACGCTCCGGCCGGTCAGCGGCTCGACCGCGTCCGGGGGGTGCCCGAGCCGTTGACGATCTACATCGCCGCGTCGCGCGACCCGGCGCCGACCGAGTTGCCGGCGTCGTCATCGGTCCTGGCCGTCTGCGCGCACCCCGACGACGAGAGCTTCGGCCTGGGGGCGCTCCTCGATCTCTTCGCGCGCGCTGGGGCCCGGGTGTCGGTCCTGTGCCTGACCCACGGAGAGGCGTCGACCCTCGGCCACGACGCCCGTCCGCTCGGCGAGGTCCGCGCCGCCGAGCTCGAGCGCGCGGGACGCGAGCTCGGCGTCACGCGCGTCGAGCTGCTGGACTACCCCGACGGCGCATTGGCGGGCGTGGACGAGGACGCTCTGGCGCACGAGGTGAGGCGGGCGGTGGCGTGGGCCGCGCCCGACCTCGTCCTCGCTTTCGACGAGGGCGGAATCACCGGGCACCCGGACCACGTTCGCGCGACGGCCGCGGCGATGGCGGGCGCGCCGGGGTCCCCGGTCCTCGCCTGGTGCCTGCCGGCGGGAGTGGCCGCCGCGCTCAACGACGAGCTCGGGGCGACGTTCATCGGGCGCGAGCCCAACGACCTCGACCTCGTGGTGCGCGTGGACCGGTGCGCCCAGATGCGCGCGATCGCGCGTCACGCCAGCCAGTCCACCGACAACGCGGTGCTGCGCCGGCGCCTCGAGCTCCAAGGTGGCGCCGAGTGGCTGCGATGGCTGAGGGGGCCGATGGCCGCCTAGGGCCGGCGCGTCGGGCGGGCGAGGTACTGTGCGCTCGCGTAAGGGGGCAATGTGCGGCGCCACTGCGAGGCGAGCCGGGAGATCGACGCCACGCGCACGCGGGTGGGCGAGTCCTACGAGGCGTTGACGCCGCCGCGGGTCGCGGAGTGGGGAATCACGGTCGTGACCCCCGCGCACCGCGACCGCACCGCCGATCGCCGCCGCCCCCAGGCCGTCGTCGAGGCGCGCGCGTGAGGCTCGGCGTCGTCGTCCTGCCCTCGGAGCGTTGGGCCGGCGCCGAAGAGAGGTGGCGCCGGGTCGAGGAGCTCGGGTTCGACGCCGCCTACACCTACGACCACCTCTCGTGGCGCGACTTCCGCGACCGGCCGTGGTTCGCCATGGTGCCGACGCTGGCCGCCGCCGCGCTCTCGACCTCGCGCCTGGCGATCGGGCCGCTGGTGACCACCCCGAACTTCCGCCACCCGGTGGTGCTGGCCAAGGACCTGATCGCCCTCGACGACCTCGCGGGGGGTCGGCTGGTCGTCGGGGTCGGCGCCGGCGGGCGCGGCTTCGACGCGACGGTGCTCGGCGACCCGTCCTGGGGCGACGCCGAGCGCCACGAGCGCTTCGTCGAGTTCACGACCCTGCTGGTCGGGCTGCTACGCGGCGAGGTCGAGTCGGCCGGCGGCGAGTACTACCGGGCCGACGGGGTCCGCCTCGTGCCCGGGCCGCACGCCGCGCCGCCGCCGGTGCTCGTGAGCGCCATGGGCCCGCGCGCGATCGACCTGGCCGCGCGCCTGGGCGACGGCTGGGTCAGCGTCGGGCGCCGAGCGGGCGAGGAGTCATCGTCCTACGACGCGGTGCGCCGCCAGGTCGAGCGCCTCGACGCGGCGCTCGAGCGCGCCGGGCGCGGCCCGATCCGCCGGGTGCTGCTCGACAGCCACGACGACGAGCGCCCCCAGGACTCCCTCGAGTCGTTCCTCGACTGGGCCGGGCGCTACCGGGCGCTGGGCTTCGACGAGGTGGTGATCCACTGGCCCGAGCCGGGCACGTCGCTCGACTTCCCCGTCGAGGCCTTCGAGTCGATCGCCACCGTGGGCCGCGAGGCGATCGCCGGCTGGTAGTTCAGGGCAGGTAGTAGGTCCCCGGGGCGTGCGGGACCGCGTTCGGTCCGGTGGTCGGCGTGACGTAGGGAACGATGGGCGTCGCCAGGGGGTGGGCCAGGCAGGCGTAGATGCGCGGCACGGCAACCGACGTATCGATCGTCGTCGACCCCGCGGAAGAGACGTGAGTGACGACGACGCGCGCGGACCTCGCCGTGGGGCAGAGCCCGCTGTCGCGGGCGGGGCCGTCGTCGTCGCCGATGAGCGAGTAGGCCGACGCGCCGGGCCGGAGCGTCGCGCGGGGCTCCGCCGTGAGCGGCGTGCTGCCCGCTGACCGGCCCATGAGCCCGCCGAGGTAGAAGGCCGGCTGGTCGGCCGCAGTCTCCGATCGGGCCGTCGTCACGAGCGTGACGCGCGGGTAGCCGCGGACCCAGCACGTGGCGATCCCGGAGTTGGTGTAGCGAAGGAGCACCCCGTCGTGAGTCGAGCCCCCAGGGACGGGGAGCGCGCGGATCGTGACCTCGTCGACGCCACAGCTCGTGGTGGCCGCCGGTCCCATCCGTTCCGGTGACGCGCTGACCGGCGCGGGCACGGTGGCCGTGAGAACCCCGGCCGTGAGCGCTATGGCGAGCGCGACTCCGCCTGCTCGCCTCACTGAACCTCGGTCGCAATCGTCGATCTCGCCAGTATCACGCGGGGACCGGCTCGCCGGGTCGCGGCTCGGACAATCGAGAAGTCCGTTCGGGTCCGGCGGGGCTTGACCCTATCCTCGGAGCCGGCGCACAGGGGGTGGCGATGCCCGAGGACCGCGGGTGGATGAGCGGTGCCCCGCCCCACGGCGAGCGCCTGGTCACCCTGGAGCGATGGCAGGACGGCCCGGAGAACCGCTGGTCGTTCCAGCACGTGCGCGAGCTCGTCCCCACCGCGCGGATCTCTCGCGGGGACGGTCCCGCGTCGCGCCTGGCGCGCGATGAGCGCGAGCTCACGCGCGTGCGCGTGCGCTCGCGCGACCGCGAGTGGTCGGTCGCCGAGGTGCTCGAGTCCACGCACACCGACGGCTTCCTCGTCGTCCACGACGGCGCGGTCGTGATGGAGTACTACGACAACTACATGGGCCCGGGCTCGACCCACCTGCTCCAGTCGGTCTCCAAGTCGATCACCGCGGCGGTCGTGGGCCGCCTGGTCGACGACGGGCGCCTGGCGCTCGACGCCGACCTGGCCGACGTCGTGCCCGAGCTCGCCCCGACGTCGTTCGCCGGCGCGACCGTCCAGCAGATGCTCGACATGCGCGCGGGCACGCGCTTCAACGAGGACTACACCGACCCCGCGGCCGACGTGCGGCTCTTCGAGCAGGTCTACCTCTGGGCGCCGCGCACCGACCCGTCACTTCCGGCCGACGCCACCGCCTACTTCGCCACGCTCGAGAACGACGGGCCCCACGGCGGGCCGTTCCGCTACCGGTCGATCCTCACCGACGTGATGGTCTGGGTGATCGAGCGCGCCGCCGGTGCGCGCTTCGCCCAGGTCGTCTCGGACGAGCTCTGGGCGCCGATGGGCGCGGAGTTCGACGCCGAGGTCACCGTCGACGCCCACGGCCTCGCCATGGCCGACGGCGGTGTCTGCGCCGCCCTGCGTGACCTCGGCCGCTTCGGCCAGCTCTACCTGGACGGCGGCCGTGTCGACGGCCGGCGGGTCCTGCCGCGGTGGTGGGTCGACGACACCGCGGCCGGCGCCCCCGACGGCGCCGCGGCCTTCGCCGCGCACCCGCAGGCGTCGCTCTTCTCCGCGGGTGCCCACTACCGCAACTACTGGTGGGTCCCCGACCCGGCCGGGCCGTTCCTGTACGCCTGGGGCATCTACGGCCAGAACGTCATCGTCGACGGCGCGCGCTCCACGGTGACCGTGAAGCTCTCGACCCAGCCGGTCGCGGCCGACGGCGCGGCGATGGCCCTGACCCTCGCGGCGGCGCGCGCGATCGGCGAGGCCCTGAGCGCCTGAACGGCGGTCGCTGCGGCGCGCGCTATGTAGCGTGGTGCCTCGTGGACGGCCCGGCGGCCCCGCCGCTGATCGAGCTCGAAGGGGTCGGCGTCTCCTTTGGCGGCCTGCGCGCCCTCGACGACGTCTCGTTCTCGGTGGGCGACGGCGAGATCGTCGGGCTCATCGGGCCCAACGGCGCGGGCAAGACCACGGCGTTCAACGTCGCCTGTGGCTTCGTCAAGCCGACCTCCGGCCGGGTCACCTTCCCGGCGGTGGGGCGTTCCAACCTGCGCCCGGACCAGCTCAGCCGCGTCGGGGTCGCTCGCACCCTCCAGGGGATGGGCCTGTTCCCGCACCTGAGCGTGCTCGAGAACGTGATGTCCGGCGGCCAGACGAGGCCCCACGGAGGGTTCCTCGCGAGCCTGCTGGCCCTGCCGCGCGGGGTGCACGCCGAGCGCGCCCTGCGCGCCGACGCCCTGGCCGCGCTCGAGCGCGTCGGCGTCGCCGGCGTCGCCGGCCGCGTGCCCTCGGCGATCCCGTACGGCACGGCCAAGAAGGTCTGCGTGGCCCGGGCGCTCATGTCCGAGCCCCGCCTGCTGATGCTCGACGAGCCGGCGTCGGGCCTCGACGAGGCCGAGCTCGAGGAGTTCGCGAGCCTGATCTCGGGGCTGCGCGCGTCGATGGGCGTGCTGCTGGTCGAGCACGACATGGACTTCGTGATGCCGCTCGTCGACCGCCTGGTCGTCCTCAACTTCGGCCAGGTCATTGCCGCCGGGGCGCCGTCGGCCGTGCGCGACGACCCGGACGTGGTCGCGGCGTACCTGGGGGTGGCCGAGTGATCCGGGTCGAAGGGCTCACCGTCGCCTACGGGGCGGTCGTCGCGCTCCACGACGTGTCGCTCACCGCCGAGACCGGCCAGATCACCGCGGTGCTCGGGGCCAACGGCGCGGGCAAGACGACGCTCCTGCGCACGATCTCGGCGCTCAAGGCCCCGAGGGCCGGGTCGATCACCCTCGACGGGCGCGAGCTCGTGGGGATGCGCACCGAGGACGTGGCGCGCCTGGGCGTGGGCCACGTCCCCGAGGGACGCGGCGTGATCGCCGAGTTCACGGTCGAGGAGAACCTGCGCCTCGGCGCGCTGATCGGTCGCGGCGACCTCCACGCGGGACTGACCGAGCAGTACGAGCGGTTCCCGGTCCTGGGCGAGCGCCACCGCCAGCACGCGGCCAAGCTCTCGGGCGGCGAGCGCCAGATGCTGGCGATGGCCCGGGCGCTGATCGCTCACCCCACGACGCTCCTGCTCGACGAGCCCTCGCTCGGCCTGGCCCCGCAGGTCACGGCCCAGCTCATGCACACGATCCGCGACCTGTGCCGGTCCGAGGGGCTCACGGTTGTCCTGGTCGAGCAGAACGCGTCGAGCGCGCTGCGCATCGCCGACCGGGCAGTCGTGCTGCACGTCGGCTCGGTCGTCGCCGACGACGACGCGGCGGCGGTCGCGGCCGACCCGAACCTGCGCCAGTACTACCTGGGGATGGTGGGGTAGTGGACCCGTTCCTCACCAGTCGCATCGTCACCGACGTCCTGTCCGGCGCGACCCAGGGCATCCTCTACGGGCTCGTCGCGCTGTCGCTCGTGCTGGTGTGGCGCTCGACCGGGGTCCTCAACTTCGCCCAGGGCGCGATGCCAATGTTCGCGGCCTACGTGGGCATGGTCGCCTTCAGCTCGGCCGGCTACTGGGCCGACGTCGCCATCTCCATCGCGATCGGCGTCGTCGTGGGCGGCCTCACCGAGCGGCTCCTGGTGCGCCCCCTCTACGGCAAGCCCGAGATCAACCCCGTCGTGGTGATGGTGGGGTTCCTCGTCGTGCTCGAGGCGGTCGCCGCGGCGGTGTGGTCGTCGAACCCGCGCGGCCTGCCGGCACCGTTCTCGCCGGTGTTCTACACGCTCAACGGCCTCCCGTTCGCCCTGTCGCCGCTGAGCGTCTACAAGATCGTGACGGCCCTGGTCGTCATGGCCCTCGTCGCCGCCCTCTTCCGTTTCACCCGCGTCGGGCTCCAGCTGCGCGCCGCGGCGCTGGCCCCGGAGGTCTCTCGACTGCTGGGGGTGCGCGTCGGGCGGATGCTCACGCTGGGCTGGATGCTCTCGACCGCGGTGGGCGTCGTGACCGTCGTCCTCGTCGCGTCGAACTTCTTCTCTGGGCTGACCCCGTCGGTGATGGACGGGATCTTCGCCTACGGGTTCATCGCGGCGGCCGTGGGCGGGCTCGACAGTCCCGTCGGCGCGGTCCTCAGCGGGATCGTGATCGGGGTCTGCCTGCAGTTCGTGGGCGACTACGTGAGCTCCAACGCGACGATCCTCGTCGCGTTGGGCATCCTGGTCGCGGCGCTGATGGTCCGGCCCAGCGGCCTGTTCGTCCCGAGCCGGGCGAGACGCGTATGAGGCGCCTGGCCGGCTGGCGGTTCGTAGCCCCGGTCGCGACCGGCGTCGCGGGCATCGTCGCGGCCGTCGCGATCGCGCCGCGCGCCGGCGACGCGCTCACGATGTCCCTCTGCGTGGCCGGGGCCTTCGGGGGTCTCGCGGTGTGCGTCGCGCCCGGCCTGCGCGAGCGCCGCCCGGTCCTCGTGCGAGCCGCCGCGACCGTCGCGTCGGTGGGCGGGCTGCTCGTGGCGACCGCGATGCTCTCGACGACGACGGACTACGACCTCGCCATCGCGGCGGCCGTGGCGATCGTCCTGGTCGGCCTCTCGCTGCTGACCGGCGTCTCCGGGCAGATCTCGCTGGGCAATGGGGCGTTCATGGGGGTCGGGGCGTACGTGATGGCGATCTGGGCCAATCACCACGCGACGACGCCGATCGTCGCGTCGCTGGTGCTCGCCACCGCGGCCGGGGCCGTGGTCGGCCTCCTGCTCGGGCTGCCGGCCACCCGCCTGCGCGGGCCGTACCTCGCCGGCATGACGCTGGCCTTCGCCGTGGCCTTCGGGGCGATCCTCGACCTCTTCTCGTCGTGGACCGGAGGGGACTCGGGCCTGCAGCTGCCCCACTCGGTGGACCCCCCGCGGTGGATGGCGCACCTCTTCGCGCCGGGGACCGCGTCGCTGCGCACGAGCACGGTGTGGCTGGCCGACCTCGGCCTCGTCGTCGCGGGAGTGGCCTTCTTCTTGATGGCCAACCTCTTCGCCAGCCGGGTCGGCCGCTCGATGCGCCTGGTGCGCGACCACGAGGTCGCCGCGGAGCTGGTGGGCGTGGCGCTGCCGCGCACCCGGGTCCTGGCGTTCGCGGTCTCGGCCTCCTACGCCGCGCTGGGTGGGGCGATGCTCACCATCATCAACAACGCCGTGTCCCCGTCGACGTACTCGTTCGCGCTCTCCATCACGATCCTCGCGGTCGTGGTGATCGGCGGCATCGGCACGGTCAGCTCGGCCGTCATCGGGGCCCTCATTTACGCGTACTCGACCACCGTGATCTCCTGGTTCGTCGGCCACACCGGCCTCAACCCCCAGGGCAACCTGGCGAGCCAGCTCAACGGCATCATCTTCGGGGGCCTGCTCATCCTCACGATGCTGTTCGCGCCGATGGGAATCGTCGGGGGAGTGCGCGCGGCCGTGCGCCGGTTCCGGCGCCTGCCTTGATTCACCTGCGGCCTGGCTCTACGCTCACGTGAAGACGAAGCGACGCTTCGGCTAACTAAAAGGGGTATTACATGAGTCCATCGATGAGAGGGCGTCGTCTCGGCGCGGTCGCGGGAGCGCTGGCGCTGGTGGCGTCCGTCGCGACGGTCGGGGGCGCGTCACTCGGCGCGGGCGCCTCGACCAAGGTCCCCGGGGTGACCGCTAAGCAGATCACGATCGGCGCGACCGTCCCGCTCACGGGCATCGCGTCCTTCGGCTACAGCGACGTCGCCAAGGCGGCCAACGCCGTCTTCAAGTACGTCAACGCCAAGGGCGGGATCAACAAGCGCAAGATCAAGTTCATCATGAAGGACGACTGCTACGGCGTCCCCGGCTCGGGCTGCACCGGCACCCCCAACACGGTGACCCAGACCCACGCGCTCCTGAGCGCCCCGGTCTTCGCGACCGTCGGGTCGCTGGGCACGCCGACCCAGGACCTGGTGCGCTCGCTGCTCAAGAAGCAGGGCGTGCCGCAGCTCTTCGTCAACTCCGGCTCGCGCGACTGGAACAACCCGACGGTGTACCCGGGGCTGTTCGGCTGGCAGCCGAGCTACAACGAGGAGTCCAAGATCTTCGCCAAGTACATCAACGCGACCTACTCGGGCGCGTCGGTGTGCTTCCTCGGCCAGAACGACGACTTCGGCACTGACGGCCTCGCCGGCCTGATCGCCGGGGGCATCAGCCCGACCGTGACGAAGTTCTACAGCGTCGCGACCCTCATCCAGGACCAGGGCGCCACGATCGGCTCGTACATCGGGGCCTTCCAGGCCGCCAAGTGCGCGGTGGTCGTGCTCGACACGATCCCGGGCGCGACCGACGCCTCGCTGGGCGCGGCCCTCGAGCTGGGCTACCAGCCGCACTGGGTCATCTCGTCCGTGGGGTCCGACCCGACGACGGTCTGGGGTCCCATCTCCAAGCTGCTGCCGGTGGACCCGGAGGTCGGTGCCGTCTCGTTCGGCTACCTGCCGGCGTCCTCTGACCCGACCGCGTGGAACGCGTGGATGGTCAAGGTCCTGCTGGCCGACAAGGCGGACTTCCCGAGCTTCACGAGCACCAGCCCGCTGACCGGGAACATGGAGTACGGGATCGGCTGGGGCGTCGCCTTCGTCGAGGCCCTCAAGGCCGCGGGCAAGAACTTCACGCGCGCCAGCTTCCTCAAGACGCTGACGTCGATGACGTTCTCCAACACCCCGGCGCTCCTGCCGCTGCGCTACTCGTCCTCGAACCACCAGGGCCTCAACGGTGGCTACCTGGTCAACATCACGAGCAACTCGGCCACGGCGCCGATCGACGGGACGGTCTACACCACCGACTCGTCGACGTCGGGCCCGGTGACCGTCGCGACCAAGAAGTCCGGCGGGATCCCGTCCTGGCTCAAGTAGGCAACTAGGCACGCGAGAGGGGGCGCCGGGCGACCGGCGCCCCCTCTCGCGCGTCACGGCGCCCTGGCAGACTTCGCGCATGCCACGAGTCAGCGCCCACGCCCCCGGTCGACCCTGCTGGGTCGACGTCACCGTCGAG
This sequence comes from uncultured Actinomycetota bacterium, assembly GCA_963820815.1. Classification (GTDB taxonomy): domain Bacteria; phylum Actinomycetota; class Acidimicrobiia; order Acidimicrobiales; family RAAP-2; genus RAAP-2. The sequence continues at coordinate 89,935 of CAWGBL010000003.1, forward strand.
AACGCCGAGCAGCGCCGGGCGCTCATGCGCTTCTACGAGTCGCTCTTCGACTGGACCTTCGACGAGGGGACCGCCGAGATGGGCTTCTACACGATCGCGAGCCACGACTCCCAGGCCGTGATGGGCCTCGGCGAGCAGCCCGGCGGCCAGGGCGCGGCCGTCACGTACTTCGCGACCGACGACGCCGCGGCGAGCGCCGTGCGAGCCGCCGAGCTCGGCGCGACGGTCGTCATGGGTCCGATGGACGTGGCCGACGTCGGCACGATGGCCATCGTCGCCGACCCGACCGGCGCGGTCCACGGGCTCTGGCGCCCGGGGACCTTCCCGGGCTTCGGCGAGCTCTACGAGGTCGGCAGCCCGGGCTGGTTCGACCACTCGTCGTCGGACCCGGCCGCGGCCGCGGCCTACTACTCGGCCCTGACCGGCTTCGCCGCCACCGAGCCGTCGCCGGGGATGACGGTGCTGGCCGACGGCGACCAGTGGTTCGCCAGCGTCAGCGCGAACCCGCTCGCCTCGCGCCCGGCGCAGTGGAACCCGCTCTACATCACCGACTCGCTCGCGCGCGTGCGAGAGACCGTCGCGCGCGCCGGCGGCTCGGTGCTCGTCGAGGAGATGCCGGTTCCCGGCAGCGCCATCACGGTCTTCACCGAGCCGGTCATGGGCACCGCCGTCACCGTGATGCGCGCCGGGGAGCACGAGTAGCGGCTCGCGGCCCGCGTCGGCCGGGCCTACGATGACCTCCTAGGCAGGGGGTCGAGGGTGCGCTGTCCGTCGTGCTCGGGCGAGACGCCCGACGACAAGCGGTTCTGCGCGAACTGCGGCGCGCCCCTCGCCGCGGCCTGCGCCAGCTGCGGCGCCGAGCTCGCCCGCGGGCGCCCGGTTCTGCGCCGACTGCGGCGCCGCGGTCGCCGGCCCGCGACGCCCGCCGCGCCGGCACCCCTCGCCGGCCACGACGCGCCGAGCGCCGGCTGTGCTCGGTGCTCTTCGTCGACCTCGTGGGGTTCACGCCGTTCGCCGAGCGCCGCGACCCCGAGGAGGTCCGCGAGCTGCTGAGCCGCTACTTCGACCGGGCGCGCGACGTCATCGAGCAGCTACGGCGGCACGGTCGAGAAGTTCATCGGCGACGCCGTGATGGCGGTGTGGGGCGCGCCGATCGCCAACGAGGACGACGCGGAGCGCGCCGTGCGCGCCGGGCTCGAGGTCGTCGCGGCGGTGAGCGACGCTCGGGCGCGAGGCCGGCCACGCCGACCTGCGCGCGCGCGGGGGCGTCGTCACCGGCGAGGTCGCGATCACCGTCGGCAAGGTCGCCGAGGGGATGGTGCTCGGCGACACCGTGAACTCGGCGTCGCGCGTCCAGAGCGTCGCCGACGCGGGCACCGTGCTGGTCGACGAGGCCACGTGGCGGGCCTCCTCCGGCGCGATCGCGTTCGAGCCAGGTCGGCGAGCTCACCCTCAAGGGCAAGGACGGACGCCGTGGTCGCCTGGCAGGCGCTGCGCGTGGTCGGCCAGCGCCGGGGCGTCGGGCGGTCGGGCGCCTCGAGCCGCCGTTCGTCGGGCGCGACGAGGAGTTCCGCCTGGTGAAGCGACCTGCTCGCACGCGACCGGCCGCGAGCGCCGGGCGCGACTCGTCTCGGTCACCGGCGTGCCGGGGATCGGCAAGTCGCGCCTCGCCTGGGAGTTCCTCAAGTACGTCGACGGCCTCGCCGAGACCGTCTACTGGCACCAGGGGCGATCGGCCTCCTACGGCGAGGGCGTCACGTTCGGGGCGCTCGGCGAGATGGTGCGGATGCGCGCGGGATCAACGAGGCCGAGGACGCGGCCGAGCTCGCGCGCCAAGCTCGAGAGCCGCGTCGCCGAGTACGTCGCCGACGAGGACGAGCGGCGCTGGATCGAGCCGCGGCTCGCGCACCTGCTCGGACTCGCCGACGCGCCGAGCGGCGACCGCGAGGAGCTCTTCAGCGCCTGGCGGACGTTCTTCGAGCGCATCTGCGTCGCGCGGGACCGTCGGTCATGGTCTTCGAGGACCTCCAGTGGGCCGACCCCGGGCTGATCGACTTCATCGAGTCGATCCTCGAGTGGTCGCGGAGCCTACCCGATCATGGTCGTCACCCTGTCGCGGCCCGAGCTGCGCGACCGTCGCCCGGACTGGGGCGCCGGCCAGCGCAGCTTCACGTCGCTGCACCTGGAGGCCCGCTGACCGACGACGACGATGCGCGTCGCTGCTCGCCGGGTTCGTCGCCGGCCTGCCCGACGTCGTGACCGCGACGGTGCTCGAGCGCGCCGAGGGCGTGCCGCTCTACGCCGTCGAGACGGTGCGGATGCTCGTCGACCGGGGCGTGCTCGTCGCCGACGACGGCGGCCTACCGTCGCCGGCGAGGTCACCGAGCCTCGAGATGCCCGAGACCCTGCACGCGCTGGTCGCGTCGCGCCTCGACTCGCTGCCGCCGAGACCAGCGGGCCCTCCTCCAGGACGCCGCGGTGCTCGGGATCGACGTTCCTGCCCGAGACGCTCGCGCGCTGTCCGGCCTCGACCGCGCGCGCGGCTCGACGCGGTCCTGCGCGACCTCGTGCGCAAGGAGTTCCTCGGCTTCGACACGGACCCGCGGTCGCCCGAGCGCGGCCAGTACGGGTTCGTCCAGGGGGTCATCGCCGAGGTGGCGCTCGCGATGCTCTCGCGCCGCGACCTCTACGCCAAGCACCTGGCGGTCGCGCGCCACTACGAGTCGCTCGACGACGAGGAGCTGACCCCGGTCGTCGCCGGCCACTACGCGGGCGCGCACCGGGTCGCCCCCGACGCGGCGAGGCCGACGCGACCGCGGCCGACGCCCAGCGCTGGCTGCGCCGGGCCGCCGAGCGCGCGATGTCGCTCGGTTCGACCGAGCAGGCGGTCGAGCTCTACGACCAGGCCCTCGAGGTCACGCCACCGGGGGCCGCGCACGCGTCACTCCTGCTCGTCGCGGCGGAGGCGGCGCTGCGCGACGGCCAGACCGAGCTCGCCCTCGAGCAGTCTCGCGCGAGCGCCCAGGAGTTCCGCGGGCTCGGCGACGAGACCGCCGCGGCGGTCGCGACCGCGACGGTGGGGGCGACCCTTCGGGTCCTGGAGCGGTTCGACGAGGGCGTCGAGGTGTGCCGAGCGGCGTTCGACGAGCTCGGTCCGGACGGCGACGTCGGCGCCCGGGGCCCCCTGGCCCGGGCGATCGCCGAGAACCTCAACTTCTCGGGCCACGCGCCCGAGGCCCTGGAGTGGTCCGATGTCGCGCTGGCGTCGGCGGAGCGGACCGACGACTGGGACCTCTTCTTCGAGGCCCTGGGGACCCGCTCCTTCGCGCTCTACAACACCGGCCGGCACCAGGAGGCCGCTCTCTTGGTGCGCGGCGCGGCGTCCATGGCCCAGGAGCGCCAGGCGCTGCGCCAGCAGGCGCGCGCGTCGATGTCGCTCAGCCTCTACTCGCTGCCCGACGACGTCAACGAGGCGTTCCGGGTGGCGCTGGAGTGCGCCGAGCTGTCGCGCCGAGCCGGGGTGCGCCTGATGGAGGAGACGGCGCTGCTCAACGCGGTCGAGACGGGCATCGGACTGGGCCGGTGGCGCGAGGTCGAGCCGATCCTCGCGGGCGTCGAGGCGGGCGGGTCGGCCGGGCGCCAGTGGTTCTGGATCGAGTACCTGAAGGCGATGCTCCAGGCCCTGCACGGCGACGTGGAGGGCGCGACCGCCGCCCAGCGCGACATCGAGTCGCGCATGGAGCCCACGGCCTACATCATGGGCCAGACGACGGTCCTGACCTCGCGCGCCTTCATCGACTACTTCACCGGGGAGTTCGAGTCCGGCCTGGCGGCGGCCACCGAGGCGATCGCGGTCGACCCGACGGGGATCAACACCGCCGCGGCCATCGCCCACGCCGCGCGCTGCGCGATCTGGCTGCGCGACGAGGGCGCGACGCGCGCCGCCCTCGCCGCGGCGAACCGGATCCGGGGCCGATACCTGGCCGCGCTGCGCGCGGAGCTCGACGCCGCCCTGGCCGCGCTGACGGGCGACGCCTCCGGCGACCGGCTCTTCGCCGACGCGGTGGAGGCGTGGCGGGCCATCGGCAACCCGCTCGACGTGGCGATCACGGAGCTCGAGGCGGCCCACCTCCTCGGGGGGGCCCACCCGGTCGCGTCCATGGCCAAGGAAGCCGTCGACATCCTGACCGAGCTCGAGGTGCCCGTCCTGCTCGAGCGGCTGCGCGCGGCGCTGGCCTAGCGCGCCAGCGTCATCGTGATCGGCAGGTCGAGCGCGTCGGGGCCGAGCATGACGCGGTAGACGCCGTGGGGCGTCGAGAACGCCCCGTTGGAGTAGGTCGTGAAGCCCGAGGCGGGCAGCGCGAGGGCTACCGTCGACGACTGCCCCGGGGCGAGGCCGACGCGCGCGAACGCCCGCAGCTGCGCCGGCGGCTCGCCGGAGCCGGGTGGGTAGCCCACGTAGGCCTCGACCACGTCGACGCCGCGGCGCGGCCCGGTGTTGGTCACGGTCACGCGCACGGTGGCCGCGCCGCCGGTCGCGGGCGCGACCGACGCCTGGCTGAGCGAGAACGTCGTGTAGCTGAGCCCGTAGCCGAAGGCGAAGAGCGGGGTCACGTGGTTGTCCTCGTACCAGCGGTAGCCGACGTCCAGGCCCGAGGTGAACGAGACCTGGGCCTTGACCCCGGGGTACTGCTCCGGTGTCGCCGCGGGCTGGGCGCCCGGCCCGGAGGGGAAGGAGACCGGCAGGCGGCCCGAGGGGTCGACCGCGCCGCTCAGCACCGCGGCGATGGCCGTCCCGTCGGCCTCGCCGGGGTACCAGTTCTCGACCACCGCGGCGACCTTGGAGAGCCAGGGCATGTAGACCGCGCCCGACGTGTTGAGCACGACGACCGTGCGCGGGTTGACCGCGGCGACCGCCGAGATGAGGGCGTTGGCGTCGCCCGGCAGCGACAGGCTCGCCTGGTCGGCGCCCTCGGTCGAGAACGCTCCCGCGAACACGACCGCGACGCGCGCGCGCTTGGCCGCGGCCACCGCCCGGGCGATCTGGCCGGTGACGTCCGAGATGCCGAGCTTGGGCACGGTCTGATGGCTCACCGAGAACCACCGCGCGGCGAGGTCGTAGGAGCGCCCGGCGCTCAGGCTGGCCGTCGTCGCCCAGTTCGTCGGCCCGTGGATCCCCGCCGAGCTGATGAGGGGGCGCCCGTCGAGCGTGAGCCAGGTGTCGCCGACCTCCTGGAGGGCGACCTCGTAGGTGCCGGAGTGGTGGACCCGCAGCGTGACGTGCCACCGGCTCCACCCGTCGCCGCCCAGGACCCGCGACGCGGTGGCCACGGCGGCGGTCACCGAGTGGGCGCGCTCGATTGCCAGGTCGCCCTTGCCGGGCTCGCCGGTGACTTTGATCGGGATCTGCTTGGGCAGGGGCTTGCCGCTCAGCAGGTCGCTGAACTGGAGCTGGTCGAGCTCGAGGGAGCGCGGGCCGCCGGCCGAGTAGGTGACGGCCGCGTGGGGGAAGGCCGAGCGCATCGCGGTCAGCGGCGTGACGGTGGAGTGGGCGCGCACCGTCGAGCTGCCGCCGCCGGTGGTGACGGCCGAGGTGCTCGCGTCCACTCCGATCACCGCGATCGACGCCGTGGAGGCGGCGAGGGGCAGGACGCCGCCGGAGTCCTTGAGCAGGACCGCGCCCTGCTCGGCGGCGCGCGTGGCGAGCGCCGCGTGGGCCGGCGTGGCCGGACTCGTCGCGAGGTTGATGGCCCGCGGGTGCGTGACGAACCCGTAGGCGAACATCGCGCGCACGATGGCCTCGGTGGCCGAGTTGAGCGCGGCCACGCTCAGGTGGTGGCGCCGGACGTCGTTGACGACCTGGGCGGAGGTGGCCGGCTTGACCAGCGACATGCCGGCGGCGACCGCGGCGCCGACGTCGCTCACCGCTTGGAAGTCCGAGCGGACGAAGCCGGTGAAGCCCCACGACCGCAGGGTCGCGTAGACCTGAGGGCTCGAGCACGTGTTGACGCCGTTGAGCGCCCCCATCGCGCACATCAGCGACGCGACGTGCGCGACGCGCACCGCGAGGGCGAAGGGCGCGTCGTAGAGCTCGGCCAGGGCGCGCGCGGACACCCGCTGGTTGACGCGCCCGCGCGCGACCTCCTGGGTGTAGCCGGTGAAGTGCTTGGCGTCGGCCATGACGCCCTGGGACTGGATGCCCTCGATGGCCGCCACCCCCATGGCCCCCGAGAGCGTCGGGTCCTCGCCGTAGGTCTCGAAGACCCGTCCGCTCACGGGCACGCGGGTGAGGTTGAGGTTCGGCCCCTGGAGGACGTCGTAGCCCTTGGCCCGCGCCTCCTCGGCCATGGCCGCGCCGAGGTCGCGCGCGAGGCCCGGGTTGAAGGTCGCGGCCACGCCGATCTCCGCGGGGAACTGCGACACGCCGGTCTGGGCGCTGGCCACGCCGTTGGGGCCGTCGGTGAGGGTGATCGCCGGTAGGCAGAGGCCCGGCACGCCGACGTCGGTGTTCTCGACGCGACCGGCCACGCGCAGGACCACGTAGTCGGCCTTCTGCTGGAGCGTCATGCGCGCCACGACCTCGCGAGCCAGCGACGCCGGTGACGCCCCGGCGCGGGCCTGGGCGAGCCACGGGCACGACGAGGGCGACGCGCCCGCGTCCGTCGCGCCCGAGGCGAGGACCGGCAGGGCCAGGGCCGCGACGAGGACCGCCGCGAGGAGCGACGGCGCGCGCCGGGGAGCGCCGCGGCGCGCCGGGTCGTCAGAAGAGGGGGGTCGTCGACAGGTCGTAGCCATCCCAGTACACCGCAGCCGCCGACCCCTCGCGCTAGGGCCCGATGTCCCCACTGGTACCGTGTCGCGGGCATGAGGCTCAGCCACCGGATCCCCTCGACCCCGTGGCGGGCCTCGACGACGTGGGGCCTGCGGCCCCGCATGGTGGCGCCCCTGGTGAGCGGGCTCGCCCTCTTCGGCTTCGGCGAGGGGCTGCTCGTCGCCTCGCACTGGGGCGCCACGCCCTGGACGGTCTTCGCCCAGGGGGTCGCGCGCCACGCGCACGTCTCGATCGGCTGGTCGACCGCGGCCATCAGCGCGGCCGTGCTGCTGGCGTGGTGGCCGCTGCGCGAACGCCCGGGGGTGGGCACGCTCGCCAACCTGGTGATCATCGCCTACGTCCTGGACGTGACCGCCACGGCGATGCCGACGCCGGCCGGCCCGGCCCTGCGCGCGCTCTACGTCGTCGGCGCCGTCGCGGTCATCGGGGCCGGCAGCGCGCTCTACCTCACCACCGGGCTCGGGCCGGGGCCGCGCGACGGGCTGATGACGAGCCTGCACCGTCGCCTCGGGGTGAGCGTGGTCTACGTGCGCCTGTCGATCGAGGCCTGCGTGCTCGTCGCCGGCTGGCTGCTCGGCGGGACGGTCGGCGTGGGCACGGCGTTCTTCGCCGCGACCGTCGGCTTCTCGGTCGGCGTCAACCTCCAGGTGGTCCAGGCCGCGACGGCGCGGCGGGCGACGTGATCGGCGGCGCGCAGCTCGCGACGTTCTTCGTCGCTTCGATCGTCATCATCCTGGTGCCCGGGCCGAGCGTGCTCTTCACCCTGGCGCGCGGCGTGGCCTGGGGCCGGGCGGTCGCCGTCCTCACGGTGCTCGGCAACTCCCTGGGCACGCTCGTCCTCTCGGTGGTCGTCGCCCTGGGCCTCGGCCCGCTGCTCAGCCGCAGCCACGCCTTCAGCGTCTCGCTGCAGGCCGCCGGCGGCGCCTACCTGATCTGGCTGGGCGTCGAGGCGTTCCGCCACCGCCACGCCCACGCCGCGGCGATGGCGAAGCGCGAGGACGTGCGCCCCGCGCGGCTGCGCGTCGTGCGCCAGGGCTTCACCGTTGGCGTCCTCAACCCCAAGTCGCTGGTCTTCTTCGCCGCGGTCTTCCCGCACTTCGTCGACCCGTCGCGCGGCTCGACGACGGTCCAGCTCCTCGTCTTCGGCGCGATCTTCTCGGTGATGGCCTTCTGCAGCGACTCGACGTGGGGCCTCATCGCCGGGACCGCGCGCGAGTGGCTCTCGGGCTCGGCGTCGCGCCTGGTGACCCTGCGCACGACCGGCGCGGTGGTGATGACCGCGCTCGGGACGCTGATCCTCGTCTCGGCGGCGACGGGATAGCCCGGTCCGGGGCCCGGCCGGCCTTCCTACACTCGCTCTGGCGGGGAGGGACGATGGGAGTGCACGGCGCGGGCGCGGCGGCGTGGCGCGGCGCGCGCTCCCTGCGCCAGGACCGCAAGCTCCTCGAGCACCGCATCAAGAAGGGCACGCTGCCGCGCGTCATCGAGTTCGCCCGACCCTACCGGCGCATCCTGGGCGTCTTCCTCGTCGCGGTCATCCTCGACGCCGTGGTCTCGTCGGTGGCGCCGCTGATCCTGCGCGCGATCATCGACACCGGCATCCCGCACAAGGACACCGGCCTCATCGTGGGGCTGGCCGTCCTCACCGTGGCGCTGGCGGTCTTCGACGCGGGGCTGTCGCTCTTCGAGCGGCGAACGTCCTCGGTGATCGGCGAGAGCCTCATCTTCGACCTGCGCCGCCGGGTCTACGCCCACATCCAGCGCATGCCGATCGCCTTCTTCTCGCGCACCCAGACCGGGGCGCTGATCAGCCGGCTCAACAACGACGTCATCGGCGCCCAGCAGGCCTTCACCGACCTGTTCTCCAACGTGGTGGGCAACGTCATCCTGGTCGCGATCATCCTCGCGGTGATGTTCGTCCTCTCATGGCCGATCACGCTGGCCGCCCTCATCCTGCTGCCGGCCTTCTTGCTGCCGGCGCGCTACGTCGGGCGGCGCCTGGGCACCCTCTACCAGCGCGGCTACGAGCTCAACGCCGAGATGAACATGGTGATGACCGAGCGGTTCAACGTCGCCGGCGCCATGGTGGTCAAGCTCTTCGGGCGCCCGGCCGAGGAGGTCCACCGCTTCGAGAGCCGCGCCGGGCAGGTCCGCGACATGGGGGTGCGCCAGGCGATCTTCCAGCGCTTCTACTTCGTGGCCCTGACCCTGATCGCGACGCTGGCCACGGCCTTCGCCTACGGATTCGGCGGGGTCGAGGTCGTGCACGGGGCGATCAAGCTGGGCACCGTCGTGGCGCTCACCGCCTACCTGGGGCGCCTCTATGGGCCCCTCACCCAGCTCTCGAACCTCAACATCGACTACATGTCGGCGATGGTCTCCTTCGAGCGGCTCTTCGAGGTGCTCGACCTCGAGCCGATGATCGCCGAGGCCCCGGACGCGGTCGCCATCCCGGACGGGCCGGCCGAACTGCGCTTCTCCCACGTCGACTTCTCGTACCCGGGCGCCGACGAGGTCTCGCTGGCCACGCCTCGAGGCGGTCGCGACCCTCGACGACACGCCGCGCACGGCCGTGCTGCACGACGTCACGTTCTGCGTCGCACCCGGCACGATGACCGCGCTGGTCGGCCCGAGCGGCGCCGGCAAGACGACGATCTCGCTGCTCGTGTCGCGCCTCTACGACGCCGACGGCGGCGAGGTCTCCATCAACGGCGTCGACGTGCGGCGCGCGACCAACGAGTCGCTGTCGGCGACGGTGGGCGTCGTGACCCAGGACCCCCACCTCTTCCACGACACGCTGCGCGCAAACCTCACCTTCGCCAAGCCCGACGCGACCGACGGCGAGCTCGAGGCCGCGCTGCGCGCGGCCCAGATCTGGCCGCTGGTGGCGTCGCTGCCGCTGGGCCTCGAGACCGTGGTGGGCGAGCGCGGGTACCGCCTCAGCGGCGGCGAGAAGCAGCGCGTCGCGCTCGCGCGCCTCCTGCTCAAGGCCCCGCGCGTCGTCGTGCTCGACGAGGCGACCGCGCACCTGGACGCCGAGAGCGAGCACCTGGTCCAGCGGGCCCTCGACGAGACGATGGCCAGCCGCACGTCGCTGGTGATCGCGCACCGGCTCTCGACCATCCGCAACGCCGACCAGATTTTGGTGGTCGACGCCGGCCGGGTCGTCCAGAGCGGCACGCACGCGTCGCTGCTGGCGTCGGGCGGCCTCTACCGCGACCTCTACGAGACCCAGTTCGCGACCCAGGCGCGCTGATCAGCCCATCGCGTGAGCGCCGCCGTCGACGTGCAGGACGGCGCCCGTCGTCGCGCGCAGCAGCGGCGAGAGCAGCGCGACCGCCGCGTCGGCCACGGCCGAGGAGTCGTGCACGTCCCAGCCGAGGGGCGCTCGCTCTCCCCAGGCGTCCTCGAAGTGCGCGAAGCCGGGGATCGACTTGGCCGCCATCGTGCGCACCGGCCCGGCGGCCAGCATGTTGACGCGGACCCCGTCGGGACCGACCTCGCGCGCGAGGTAGCGCCCGAGGGACTCGAGCGCCGCCTTCATCACGCCCATCCAGTCGTACATCGGGTAGGCCCGCGCTGCCGTCGAAGTCGAGGGCCACGACCGAGGCGCCGCCGGCCGCCGACGCGCTCGCGAGCAGTGGGCGGAACGCGCCGACCAGGGCGGCCAGGGAGTAGGTCGAGACCTGCATCGCGGTGGCCACGTCCTCGAAGGGCGATGCCAGCATCCCCGAGCCGAGGCAGCTCGCCGGCGCGTAGCCGATCGCGTGGACCAGCCCGTCCAGGCGCCCGAAGCGCTCGCCGAGCGCGTCGGCGGCCGCGGCCACCTGGGCCGGGTCGGTGACGTCGAGCTCGATGACCTCGCCGACGTCGCCGACGTCGGCGAGCTTGCGCGCGGTGCGCTTGGTGAGCGAGAGGCCGCGCCCGGCGCCCGAGAGCGCGACCGCCGCGCCCTCCTCGAGCGCGCGCCGCGCGATGCCGAACGCCAGGGAGTCGTCGGTCAGGACCCCGGTGACCAGGATGTTGTGTCCCGACAGGAGCGCCACGTGAGTAGCGTACTTCCACCGTCGGTCCTAGAGAGGCGAGGGCGATGACGACGGTCGGCATCATCGGCGGCACCGGCCCGGCCGGCCGCGGGCGTCGCCGCGCGCCTGGCCGCGGGCGGGCCACGCCGTCGTCATCGGCTCGCGCGACGCCGAGCGCGCGCAGCGCGCGGCCGCGGGCATCGCCGGCGCGGTCTCGGGCGCGACCAACGCCGAGGCCGCGCGCGCCGAGGTCGTGGTCGTGGCCACGCCGTGGGACTCGGCCGTCGCGACCGTCGCCGAGCACGAGGACGCCCTCTCGGGCACGATCGTCGTCTCGATGGTCAACGCCATGGCGCGCGAGGGCGCGAGATGCTCGTCCCGATCGCGGTGGGCCGCGGGTCGATGGCCGCCGAGATCGCCGCGGCGCTGCCCGGCCAGCCGGGTGGTCGGCGCCTTCCACCACCTGCCGGCCGCGCAGATGGAGGACCTGGCGAGCGGCCTCGACGCCGACGTCGTCGTCGTCGGCGACGACGCGGGCGCGCGCGACGCCGTCGCCGCGCTGGTCGACTCGATGCCCGGGCTGCGCGCCGTCGTCGCCGGGTCGCTGGCCCTGGCCGGCGCGGTCGAGGACTTCACCGCGGTGTGCATCAGCGTCAACATCCGCCACCGCGCGCACAGCTACGTGAGGCTGGCGGGGCTCTAGGCCGTGCGGCTCTACGACACGGCGCGCCGGGGGGTCCACGCGCTCGACGCCGGCCCCGTCGTCACGATGTACTCCTGCGGCATCACCCCGTACGACACGGCGCACCTCGGCCACGCGTTCGTCTACCTGACCTTCGACGTGCTCCAGCGCCGCCTGCGCGACGCCGGGCACGAGACGAGGTGCGTGCGCAACGTCACCGACGTCGACGACGACATCCTGCGCAAGGCCCGCGAGCTCGGCGTCCACTACCTCGACCTGGCGGCGCGCGAGATGGCGCGGTTCGAGCGCGACATGGCGCTGCTCTCGATCGGCGCGCCCTACGCCGAGCCGCGCGCGACCGGCGCGATCCCCGAGATCCTCACGCTGATCGGCGCGGCCCTCGACGCCGGCGTCGCCTACCGGGCCGGGGGGGCGGTCTACTTCGAGGTCGCCCGGTTCCCCCGGTTCGGCCAGATCAGCCACGCGACGCGCGACGAGATGCTCGCCCTGGCCGCCGAGCACGGCGGCCGCCCGGACGACCCGAACAAGCGCGACCCGCTCGACTTCGTCCTCTGGCAGCCCTCGATGCCCGACGAGCCGGCGTGGGAGTCACGCTGGGGCCCGGGCCGGCCGGGCTGGCACATCGAGTGCTCGGCGCTGGCGCATCCGCGAGCTCGGCGCGACGGTCGACGTCCACGGCGGCGGGCGCGACCTCGCCTTCCCGCACCACGAGTGCGAAGCCGCCCAGAGCGAGTCGGTGACCGGCGTGCCCGTTCGTGCGCCACTGGCTCCACGTCGGCCTGGTCGGGCTCGACGGCACGAAGATGAGCAAGTCGCTGGGCAACCTGGTCTTCGTCGACGAGCTGGTCGCGCGCGCCGAGGCGACCGCGGTGCGCCTGGCGCTGCTGGCCCACCACTACCGCGGCGACTGGGAGTGGCGCGACGAGCTCCGTCGGCCTGGCCCAGTCGCGCCTCGCGACGTGGCGCTCGACGCTGACGACGGAGCGGCCCTGCGGGGTGCTCGACGACGTGCGCGGCGCGCTCGACGACGACCTCGACGTGCCCGGCGGCGCTTCGCCGCGATCGACGACGCGGCGCACGCGCGGCGGCAACGTCGGCCCGGGCGCCGCGTTGCTCGGCGTTACGCTGTAGCCGAGGAGAGAGATGTCGGACATCGCCGTGACCACTGCCCGACGGCGTCGAGCAAGCCCCTGCCGGCCGGATCGACGAGCGCCGACCTGGCCGCGGCCGTCGGCCGGCGGCTGGCCGCCGGACGCCCTGGCCGCGCGCGTCGACGGGCAGGCTCGTCGACCTGGCGGCGCCCCTGGCCGACGGCGCGACGGTCGCCATCGTGACCGGCGCGAGCGAGGACGGGCGCGACGTCCTGCGCCACTCGAGCGCCCACGTGCTGGCCCAGGCGGTGACGCGCCTGTGGCCGGGGGCGCACTACGCCATCGGCCCGGCGATCCGCGACGGCTTCTACTACGACTTCGAGCTGCCCGGCGGGGAGCACTTCAGCGACGACGACCTCGAGCGCATCGACGCCGAGATGCGCGCGATCATCGCCGAGGACCAGCCGTTCACCCGCGACGAGCTACAGCCGTCGACGAGGGCCTCGCGCTCTTCGCCGACCAGCCCTACAAGGTCGAGATCATCGACGCGGTCGGCGCCGGCGAGGGCGACCGACGAGCTGACCGGCGAGGTCGCCGGCGGCGTCGTGACGACCTACCGCGAACTCGCCCGCCTTCGCCGACCTCTGCCGCGGGCCCCACGTGCCGTCGACGGCGCGCCTCGGCCACTTCCGCCTGACGCGCGTCGCCGGCGCGTACTGGCGCGGCGACGAGAAGAACGCCGCAGCTCCAGCGCATCTACGGCACGGCGTGGGAGTCCGACGCCGCACTCGGCGCGCACCTCGAGCCAGCTCGAGGAGGCCGAGACAGCGCGACCACCGCAAGCTCGGCGCCGAGCTCGACCTCTTCTCCTTCCCGAGCCGAGATCGGCTCGGGGCTCGCGGTCTTCCACCCCAAGGGCGGCACGATCCGCCGGGTGATGGAGGACTACTCGCGCGACCGGCACGCCGCGACGCCGGCTACTTCTTCGTCACGTCGCCGCACATCACGAAGTCCGAGCTCTTCGAGATCTCGGGCCACCTCGAGTGGTTCGCCGAGGGGATGTACCCGCCGATGGAGCTCGACGAGGGCCAGCAGCTACTACCTCAAGCCGATGAACTGCCCGTTCCACGTGCTCATCTACAAGTCGCGCTCAGCGCAGCTACCGCGACCTGCCCCTGCGCTACTTCGAGTTCGGCGCGGTCTACCGCTACGAGAAGTCCGGGGTCGTCCACGGGCTGACGCGCGTGCGCGGCATGACCATGGACGACGCGCACATCTTCTGCACGACGCGAGCAGATGCGCGACGAGCTCGACGAGCCGCTCACCTTCGTGCTCGACCTGCTGCGCGACTTCGGCCTCGAGGACTTCCACCTCGAGCTCTCGACCCGGCCCGAGGGCAAGGCGGTCGGGCGCGACGAGGAGTGGGCCGAGGCCGAGGCGACGCTGGCCGAGGTGGCCGGCGGCCCGGGCTCGAGCTCGTGCTCGACCCCGGCGGCGGCGCGTTCTACGGCCCCAAGATCTCGGTCCAGGCGCGCGACGCGATCGGCCGGACCCACCAGCTCTCGACGGTCCAGCTCGACTTCCAGACGCCCGCAGCGCTTCGACGCGTCCTACGTGGCCAGCCGACAACGGCCGCCACGCGCCCGATCATGATCCACCGGGCGCTCTTCGGCTCGCGTCGAGCGGTTCCTCGCCATCCTGCTCGAGCACTACGCCGGGAACTTCCCGACCTGGCTCTCGCCCGAGCAGGTCCGCGTCCTCGGCGTGCGCGACGACCACGACGCCTACGCCTACGAGCGTGGCCGCCGACGCTCGCGCGCGCGGGCTTCCGGGCCACCGTCGAGCCGGCCGACGAGCCGCTCGGCGCGCGGATCCGCCGGGCCAGGCTCGAGAAGCTGCCCTACGTCCTGGTGGTGGGCGACGACGACGTCGCCGCGCGCACCGTCGGGGTCAACGCGCGCGGCGGCGGGGACCCCGAGCGCGGGGTCGGCGTCGCCGAGTTCGTCGCGCGCCTCGCCGCCGAGGTGGCGGCCCACGGGTCGCCCGAGGACCACGGGTGACCCTCGAGCGGTTCTTCTCGGCCTGGCGCGAGGAGTACGTGACGGCCGCGCCGGCGGCCGCGGGCGACGGCTGCGTCTTCTGCGCGCTGGCCGACGCCGACGTCGACGCGTCGACGGGCGTGCTCTGGAGGAGCGACCTCTCGTACGTCGCTCTCAACGCCTTCCCGTACGGCTCGGGCCACCTGCTCGTCCTGCCGCGCCGACACGTCGCGGGCCTCGGCGAGCTCACCGACGCCGAGTGGGCCGACTTCGCCGCGGCCACGCGACTGGTGGCCGCGGCGCTCGAGGCGCGCCTACTCGCCCGACGGGATGAACATCGGGCTGAACCTCGGCGTGGCCGCCGGGGCCGGGATCCCCCAGCACCTGCACGGCCACGTGCTGCCGCGCTGGGCCGGGGACACCAACTTCATGACCAGCATCGGCGAGACGCGCGTGCTGCCCGAGTCGCTGGCCTCGACCTGGGCCAAGGTCCACGAGGCCCTCGGGTCCGGCGCCGAGCCGCCGGTAGACTAGGGGAAAGGGACCGGGGGTCCAATTGTTCGACGGCAGGTTCCGGCAGGGGTTGGACGCGACGACCGCCCCCGCGGGCAAGTGGCTGGTGAAGGTCGGCGTCTCGGCCGACGTCCTGACCGCCTCGGGGCTGGTCTTCGCGGTGGCGACGGCGGTCGCCATCGGCGCCGGCGAGCACTGGTCGGCCGTCGTCCTGCTCACGCTGACCGGCTTCCACGACATGCTCGACGGCGCGGTCGCCAAGGCGAGCCACCGGGCCAGCCAGCGCGGCAGCTTCTTCGACTCGGTCGCCGACCGCCTCAGCGACTCGATCATCATGCTCGGCGTCGCCTACCTGCTCGTCGGCGAGCACCGCGGCCAGCTGGTCCTGCTGCCCTTCGGGATCCTCTCGACCACCTTCCTCATCTCGTACCAGCGCTCCAAGGCCGAGAGCCTCGGGCTCGAGGCCAAGGGCGGGCTGATGGAGCGCGCCGAGCGCATGATCCTGCTCGGGGTCGGCCTGCTGGCCTCGGCGATCTTCGTGCCGGTGCTCTGGGTCCTCTTCGGGCTGACGGCGATGACCGCGATCGGGCGCTTCGTGCGCGTCTGGCGCGCCGCGGCCCGGCCCGAGCCGGTGCCGGCCGCGCGCGAGCGGGCCCACTACCACCCGCGCTGGTCGCGCCGGGGCCTGAGCCGCGCCGCGCGTCACTAGCGTGGCCGGCGCCTCGCGCGTCGCGCTCTTCAAGGTCGTCGGCGCGCTGGCCGAGGCGCTGCCCGAGTCCCTCGACGTGGCCGTCGGGCGCCGCGCCGCGACCTTCGTGGGCCGGCGCACCCCTGGGCCGCGCGCCCGGCTCAAGTCGAACCTGGCGCGCGCTCTTTACCCGCCGGGCGAGCCGGCCGACCCCGCGCTCTTGGAGCGCTTCGCCGACCGGGCCTTCGACGCCTACGGCCGCTACTGGGGCGAGGGCGCCAAGCTCCCGGCGATCCCGGCGGCGACGGTCGTCGAGCGATTCGTCGTCGCCGAGGGGCGCGAGCACCTCGAGGCGGCCAAGGCCGCCGGGCGCGGCCTCGTCGTCGGGCTGCCCCACGTCGGCAGCTGGGAGTGGGGCGGGGCCTACCTCGCCCAGGTGGGCCTGGCCATGACCGCGGTCGCCGAGGTCCTCGAGCCGCCCGCGCTCTTCGAGTGGTTCTGCGCCAAGCGCGCGGCGATGGGCATCACGGTCACGCCCCTCGACGACCACGCCGGGACGACGATGCTCACGACGCTGCGCGCCGGCGGGGTGGTCGGGCTGCTCGTCGACCGTGACCTCGTCGGCACGGGGATCGGCGTGGACTTCTTCGGCGAGCGCGTGACGATGCCGCCGGGCCCGGCGACGCTCGCGCTGCGAACCGGAGCGGCGCTGGTCGCGGCGGCCTGCTACTCGGGGCCGGGCGACGGCCACCACGCCGTGGTCGTGGCCATCGACGCGCAGCGCCGGGCCGGGCTGCGCGAGGACGTGGCGCGCGTGACCCAGGACCTCGCCACCGAGCTCGAGGGGCTGATCCGGCGCGCGCCCGAGCAGTGGCACGTCCTCGAGGACCGGTTCGCCGCGACGTGAGCCGCGTCGCGCTTCTCTGCCCCTACGCGCTCTCGGTCCCCGGCGGGGTCCAGGAGCAGGCCCTGGCCATGAGCCGCGAGCTCGGCCGCCGCGGCCACGAGGTCCTGCTCGTCGCCCCCGACGCCCGCGACGACTCGTCGCCCGACACCCCGGCGCGCGTCGTGCGACTGGGGGCCGTCGCGCGCATCCCGGCCAACGGGTCGATCGCGCCGCTCACCCTCTCTCTGCGCGCCGCGGGCGCCGCGCGCCGCGAGGTCGCCGGGTTCGACCCCGACGTCGTGCACCTGCACGAGCCCTTCGCCCCCGTCCTGGGCTACGGCGTCGTGCGCGCGCACGCCGCGCCGAGCGTCGCCACGTTCCACCGCTCGGGCGGCGGCCCGGCGGTGAGCCTGTTCGCCCCGGCGCTGCGCCGGTTCGCGCGGCGCCTCGACGCCACCGCCGCGGTGAGCCACGCCGCCGCCGACACCGCGCGCGCCTACGGCGTGACCCCGACCGTCCTGTTCAACGGGTTCGAGGTCGAGCGGTTCAGCGAGTTCGAGCGAGAGCGCCACGACGGCGTGACCATCCTGTTCATCGGGAGGCTCGAGGCGCGCAAGGGCGCCGCCGTCGCGGTCGACGCGGTGCTCGGCCACGGCCGGCCCGACTGGCGCCTGGTGATCGCCGGCGACGGCCCCGAGCGCGCGGCGATCCTCCGGCGCGCCGCGGGCGACGCGCGCGTCACCCTGTTGGGCGCGGTCAGCGACGCCGACAAGCGCCGGTGGCTGCGGCGCGCCGACGTCGCGGTCGCGCCCGCGCTCTCGGGCGAGAGCTTCGGCCTGGTCGTGCTCGAGGCGATGGCCAGCGGCACCCCGGTCGTGGTCAGCGACATCGACGGCTACCGCGAGGCGGCGGGCGACGCCGGGGTCCTCGTGACCCCGGGCGACGCCGTCTCGCTCAGCCACGGCATCGCCCAGGCGCTGGTCCAGCACGAGTCGCGCGCGGCCGCCGGGCTCGAGCACGCGGCGGGCTGGTCGATGCGCTCGCTGGTCGACCGCTACGAGGCGGTCTACGCGTCGGCCGCCGAGGCGTTCACCCGCCGGCGGTAGCCTGAGCGCGTGGCGACCAAGCAGCGAACGCGAGGGCGCCGCGCGCCCCGGGACCGCGCCCCGCGCTACGTCGCGCCGGTCCTCGACCCGACCTGGCGCAGCCAGTATGCGCCGAGCGCGGCCGAGCGCCACGCCCACCACGCCGCGGTGCGCGCCTTCGCGCTGCGCCGGCGCCTCCCGCGCGCCATCGCCGCGGGCGTCGTCGTCGCCGTCCTGATCGCCGGCGTCGTCCTCGTTCCCTGGCTGCCGGCCGTCGGCGTGGCGCTCGGGAT
This sequence comes from uncultured Actinomycetota bacterium, assembly GCA_963820815.1. Classification (GTDB taxonomy): domain Bacteria; phylum Actinomycetota; class Acidimicrobiia; order Acidimicrobiales; family RAAP-2; genus RAAP-2. The sequence continues at coordinate 108,090 of CAWGBL010000003.1, forward strand.
CGCCTACGCCCTCGACTTTCGCCGCAGCCTGACCGCCGACGAGCGCCGCGGCCGCACGCTCGGCCCGGCGCTTCGCGCGCGCCTGGCCCCCGGCGGCCGCCCCGTCGACGGGGTCCGCCTCGCCACGGTGCTCGACCGGCTGGCCGCGACCTTCGGCGTCGATCGCGCGGTGCCCTTGGTGGTGGTCGACCCGGGCTACAACGCCGCGCTGGTGCCCGACGGCGCCGGGCTCACCCTGTTCGTGACCGACGCGATGATGCGCGACTTCGAGCTCATCGAGCTCGAGGGCGTGGTCTCGCACTGCCTCGCCCGGGCGCGCCTGGGCATGCTCGAGCGCCAGAGCCTGGCCGCGGTGGCCACGGCGTCGGCCGAGGCCCGGCGTGCGCTGGCCGGCGAGGGCCTGGCCTACCGCGCCGACGAGGTGGCCGCGGCGGCCATCCGATACCCCCTGGGGATCGCCGCCGCCCTGCGGCGCTGCGCGGCCCAGGCGCCGCCGCCCGGCTCGTACTTCGCGAGCCCCGAGTACGACGCCCAGCGCTGGGTCTGGTTCGACGTGAACTCCGACCGGCGCGACGCCGAGCTCGCCGACCTCGACGACGCGACGCTGCGCGCCAAGGCCCTCGAAGAGTGGTGAGCACGCCCCGGTAGGATGGGGCCATGGCCGAGGGGTCCGAGTACACCGTCGGGTCGGCGCTGGTCAAGCGCGGCCTGGCCGACATGCTGCGCGGCGGGGTGATCATGGACGTGGTCAACCCCGAGCAGGCCAAGATCGCCGAGGACGCCGGGGCCGTGGCCGTCATGGCCCTCGAGCGCGTGCCGGCCGACATCCGCCGCGACGGCGGGGTGGCGCGCATGTCCGACCCCCAGATGATCACCGAGATCCAGGCCGCCGTGACCGTGCCGGTGATGGCCAAGGCCCGGATCGGCCACTTCGCCGAGGCCCAGGTCCTCCAGTCGCTCGGCGTGGACTACGTCGACGAGTCCGAGGTCCTGACCCCGGCCGACGAGGAGAACCACATCGACAAGTGGGCCTTCACGGTGCCCTTCGTGTGCGGCGCGACCAACCTCGGCGAGGCGCTGCGCCGGATCTCCGAGGGCGCGGCCATGATCCGCTCCAAGGGCGAGGCCGGCACCGGCAACGTCGTCGAGGCGGTGCGCCACCTGCGCACCATCAACGCCCAGATGCGCCGCCTGGCCAGCGCCGACGCGGCCGAGCTCTACTCGCTGGCCAAGGAGTACGGCGCGCCGATCACCCTGGTGCGCGAGGTGGCCGCCATCGGGCGCCTTCCGGTCCCGATGTTCTGCGCCGGGGGGATCGCGACCCCGGCCGACGCGGCGCTGGTGATGCAGCTCGGCGCCGAGGCCGTCTTCGTGGGCTCGGGGATCTTCAAGAGCGACGAGCCGACGCGCATGGCCGCCGCCATCGTCGAGGCGACGACCCACTTCGAGGACGCCGAGGTCGTGGCCAAGGTCTCGACCGGGCTGGGCCCGGCGATGCGCGGCGCCGAGACCGCGACCCTCGAGGTGCGCCTGGCCGAGCGCGGCTGGTAGTGCGCGTCGGGGTCCTCGCTCTCCAGGGCGACGTCCGCGAGCACTCCGCCATGCTGGCGAGCGCCGGTGCCGACCCGGTCGGCGTGCGCCGGCCGGCCGACCTCGACGGGCTCGACGCGCTCGTGCTGCCCGGCGGCGAGTCGACGACGATCCTGCACCTGCTCGCCACCTCGGGCCTGCGCGGCCCCGTGGGCGAGGCGCTGGCCGCGGGCCTGCCGGTGCTGGGCACCTGCGCCGGGCTGATCGTGCTGGCCGACAAGGTGGTCGACGGCCGCTCCGACCAGTGGAGCTACGAGCTGATCGACGTGGGCGTGCGGCGCAATGGCTACGGCCGCCAGGTCGCGAGCTTCGAGACCGACCTCGACGTCGCCGGCGTCGGCCGCGTCCACGGCGTCTTCATCCGCGCGCCGCGCATCGAGTCCTGGGGCGCCGACGTCGAGGTGCTCGCGACGCTCGACCGCGGCGACGGCGAGCACCCCGTGCTCGTGCGCCAAGGGAGCGTGTGGGGCGCGTCGTTCCACCCCGAGCTCGCCGGCGACGACCGGGTCCACCGGCTCTTCCTCGCCACGGCGTCGCCACTAGCATCTACTGGCCCCTAGGGCAGGAGGATTCATGTCCGGCCACTCCAAGTGGGCGACGACCAAGCACCGCAAGGGCGCCAAGGACGCCGCGCGCGCCAAGGTCTTCGCCAAGCTCATCCGCCAGGTCGAGGTCGCCGCGCGTGACGGCGGCGGGGACCCGGCCGCCAACGCCTCCCTGCGCACCATGATCGCCAAGGCCCGCGAGGCCTCCGTGCCGGTCGACACCATCGATCGCGCGGTCAAGCGCGGGACCGGCGAGCTCGAGGGCGCGCGCTACGAGTCGGTCACCTACGAGGGCTACGGCCCGGGCGGGGTCGCGGTCATCGTCGAGACCCTCACCGACAACCGCAACCGCACCAGCGCCGAGATCAAGCACCTCTTCTCCAAGTTCGGCGGCTCGATCGCCGAGCCGGGCAGCGTCGCCTGGCAGTTCGACCGCAAGGGCACCATGGAGGTGGCCAAGCCGGTGGACGAGGACCAGCTCTTCGAGTGGGTGGCCGACGCCGGCGGCGAGAACTTCACCGACGAGGGCGAGGCCTACCAGGTCACGACCCAGCCCCACGACCTGGCCGCGGTGCGCGACGCGCTCGAGGGCCACGGGCTCAACGTCACCAGCGCCGAGCTCACCCTGGTGCCCCAGAACGTGGTGCCGGTCGGCGACGACGGGGAGGCCAAGCGGGTCCTGCGCCTGGTCGACGCGATGGACGAGCACGACGACGTCCAGAACGTCTTTGCCAACTTCGACGTCTCCGACGAGGTCCTGGCCGAGTTCGCCGGGTGATTCCCGGGCCCGCGGCGCCCGCGCGGTACTATCGAACGTATGTTCGTCTTGGGGATCGACCCCGGGCTCACGCGCTGCGGCTTCGGCGCGGTCGCCGGGTCCCTGACTGAGCCCGAGGCCTTCGCCGCGCGCTGCGCCGGGGTCCTCGAGACCCCCGCCGGCGACCCCGTCGAGCGGCGCCTGGCCCAGCTGAGCGGCGACCTGACTGACCTGTACGACGACGTCGGCCCCGACGTCGTCGTGGTCGAGCGGGTCTTCTACCAGCGAAACGCGCTGACGGCCATCCCGGTCGCCCAGGCGAGCGGCGTGGCCATCGCCCTCGCCGGCGCGCGCGGGATCCCCGTGCGCCAGTTCACCAGCCAGGAGGTCAAGCTCGCGGTGACCGGCTACGGCGCGGCGTCCAAGTCCCAGGTCCAGGCGATGGTGACGCGGCTGTGCCGCCTCGAGCAGGTCCCGCGACCGCCCGACGCGGCCGATGCCCTGGCCCTGGCGATCACCTATCTCATGACCGAGCGCGTCGAGCGGCGCCTGGCCCAGGCGGCGACGTGATCGGCTGGCTGGCCGGGGAGGTGCGCTTTCGCACCGCCGGCGGCGCGGTCGTCGTCGACGTCGGCGGCGTGGGCTACGAGGTCAACGTCGCGCGCGACGGCTTCAGCCCGGGCGACGAGGCCCGGCTCTTCGTCTTCACGAGCGTGCGCGACGACGCGATCACGCTCTACGGCTTCACCTCGTTCGAGGAGCGCGAGCTCTTCGAGCTGCTCATCGCGACCCCTGGGGTCGGCCCCGCCACCGCGCTCGGCGCGCTACGCACGATGAGCACGGCGGAGCTCGCCGAGGCGATAGAGGGCGGGGACACCGCGCGGATATCGACGATTCCCGGGGTCGGCCCCAAGACCGCCAGCCGCATCGTGCTCGAGCTCAAGGGCAAGCTCGTCCTGCAGCTAGCCGGCTCGCCGGCGACCCCCGGGCGCGACGCCGCGCTGACCGACGCGCTGCGGGCCCTGGGCTACAGCGCGGCCGAGATCCGCGACGCGATCGCCGGGGTCGACCCGACCGAGGACGAGGCGGTCGCGCTGCGCGAGGCCCTCCACCGGCTGAGGCCGCGGTGACGCGCCGCGACGCCGAACTCGACCGCCCGGTCGCGGTCGCCGCCGACGAGTCCGAGCGCACGGTCGAGGCGTCGCTGCGCCCGTCGCGCCTGGGCGAGTTCGTGGGCCAGCGCGAGCTGGTCGCGCACCTAGAGATCGTCCTAGGCGCCGCGCGCGCGCGCGGCTCGGTCGTCGACCACATCCTCTTCGCCGGGCCGCCGGGCCTGGGCAAGACCTCGCTCGCGGCGATCGTCGCCCACGAGATGGGCGCGGGGCTGCGCGTCACGTCCGGGCCGGTGCTGACGCGCCCGGGCGACCTCGCGGCCCTCATGACCGACCTGGCCGACGGCGACGTCCTCTTCATCGACGAGGTGCACCGACTGAGCCGCGCGGTCGAGGAGGTGCTCTACCCGGCGCTCGAGGACCGACGCCTCGACGTGATGATCGGCCGCGGGCCCTCGGCGCGCTCCATCCGCCTCGACCTGCCGCGCTTCACCCTGGTGGGCGCGACAACGCGCACCGGGCTGGTGGCGGCGCCGCTGCGCGACCGCTTCGGGTTCATCGGCGCCCTCGACCTCTATGACGTCGACGAGCTGACCCGGATCGTCGAGCGCTCGGCGGGGCTCCTGGGGGTGACCCTGGGCGCCGGCGCCGCGGCGGTAATCGCGGGGCGCAGCCGCGGAACGCCGCGCGTCGCCAACCGGCTCCTGCGCCGGGTGCGCGACGTCGCGTCGGTGCGCGCCGCGCGGCGCGTCGACGCGGCCCTGGCCGCCGAGGCGCTCACCCTCTTCGGCGTCGACGAGCGGGGCCTGGACAAGATGGACCGGCGCATCCTGACCCTGCTGTGCGACCAGTTCAGCCGCTCGCCGGTGGGCCTCACGACGCTGGCTCACGCGGTGGGCGAGGAGACCGCGACGGTCGAGGACGCCTACGAGCCCTACCTGCTGCGCGAGGGCCTGCTCACGCGCACCCCGCGCGGTCGCGTCGCCACCGAGCGCGCCTACGAGCACCTCGGGCTGACCCCGCGAGGCGGCGGCCTGGTCTAGGCGGCCCGGGCCGACCGAGTAGGGTTTCGGGGGTCCATTCACGGAGAAGCCATGCACCTCATCGCCGCGGCCGGCCACCTGTTCGCCGCCACGTCCACCACGAAGAAGTCCTCGGGCTCGAGCTACTTCATCTTCGTCTACGCCGCCCTGATCTTCGGCGTCTACTACTTCTTCATCCGGCCCCGGAACCGCAAGACGCGCGAGGCGCGCAGCCAGGCGCGCCAGGTCGAGGTCGGCGACCGCGCCCAGACCATCGGCGGGCTGGTGGGGACCATCATCCGGCGCACCGATGACCTCGTGACCATCAAGTGCGACTCCGGGCCCGAGCTCGACTTCGTGCCCCAGGCCATCGCCCGGCGCATCGACCCCGTCGTGCCCGAGTCGGCCGACGACGACGCGGCACCCGGCGCCCACGACGAGGCTCACGACGAGGGCCCCGAGAGCCCGGAGCCCAACCACTAAATGGCCGCCCCGGCCGCCACGCGCAAGTCACTGCTGGTCAGCCTCGTGCTGACCGTCGTCGTCTCCTTCGGGGCGCTGGTGGCCACGCTGCAGCCTCGGCTGGGGCCCGCGCCTCGGCCTCGACCTGGCCGGCGGCCTCTCGGTCATCTACAAGCCGACCGCCCAGGCGACCAACGCGCAGATGGGCGAGGTCATCACTATCCTCTCCAACCGAGTCAACGGCCTGGGCGTGTCGGGCGCGTCGGTCAACCTCCAGGGCAAGGACGTCGTGGTCTCGGTGCCGGGGGTCAAGGACGCGCGCAAGGTGCTGCAGGAGATCGGCCAGACCGCCCAGCTGCTCTTCCGCCCGGTGCTGTGCACGGCCCAGACCGGGACCAAGCTCACGCCCGTCGCCCCGGGCAAGCTTCCCGCGTGCGGGAGCCAGTACCAGCTGACCGAGGCGAACCTCAACGTCCAGCCGTCCAACAACGTCGCCGGCTACACCTACAACACCGCCATCGGCCCCGACCCGGCGTTCACGAACCTCGAGTCGACGCCGCCGCCGACCGACAACGCCAAGGACGAGGTCCTCCTGCCGGTGCTCGGCCAGAACGGCGTGCGCATGGTCCTCGGGCCAGCCCAGCTCACCGGCACCGCGGTCGCCAAGGCCGTCGCCCAGCAGGACACCCTCGGAGCGTGGGTCGTCAACTACAACCTGACGGGCGCGGGCAGCCCCGAGTGGGACGCCGTCGCCAAGGCCAACTTCCACCAGCAGGTCGCCATCGAGCTCGACGGCGTCGTCCAGAGCGCCCCGCTCATCCTGCCGAACTCGGCGACCTTCACGAGCTTCAACGGGTCGGGCCAGATCTCGGGCTCCTTCACCCAGTCCAGCGCCAAGAACCTGGCCCTGGCGATGGAGTTCGGCGCGCTGCCGGTGCGCCTGGTGCCGCTCACCACCCAGACCGTCTCGCCGACGCTCGGCCACTCCTCGCTGATCGCGGGCCTCGGCGCGGGCCTCGCCGGCCTGATCCTGGTCCTGCTCTACACGATCATCTACTACCGCGCGCTCGGCCTCGTGATCATCCTCGGCCTCGGCGTGACCGCCGCGCTGCTCTGGGCGATCATCTCGGCGCTCGGCCACACCGCCTTCGCGCCGACCTTCAGCCTGGCCGGCGTGACCGGCCTCATCGTGTCGATCGGCATCACGGTGGACAGCTACATCGTGTACTTCGAGCGATTGAAAGACGAAGCGCGGTCCGGGCGCTCGATCAGAACCCGCGTGGACCGGGGCTTCCGGTCGGCGTGGCGAACGGTCCTGGCCGCCGACACCGTCTCGCTGCTCGCGGCGGTCCTGCTCTACCTCATCGCGGTGGGCGACGTGCGCGGCTTCGCCTTCTTCCTCGGGCTCTCGACGCTGATGGACGTCTTCATCACCTGGTACTTCACGCGCCCGCATCGTGATCCTGCTCGGGCGCCGGTCCGAGGGGACCTCGGCGCTGTCGCTGGCCGCCGGCGTGCGGCCGGGGGTGGCCGATGGCTGACGAGCGCTCCAACGGCATCACCCGCCTCTATCGGGGCCAGACGCAGTTCGACTTCGTCGGGCGCCGCCGGATGTGGTTCACGCGCGTCGCTGATCATCATCGTGGCCGGCCTGGCCTCGCTGGGGATCCGCGGCTTCAACCTCGGCATCGACTTCAAGGGCGGCAGCTCGTGGGAGGTCCTCGCCCCGCACGCCTCGGTGGCCCAGATGACGAGCGCGGTGACCGGCGCCGGGCTCAACCAGCCCGACCGTCGAGAAGCTCGGCAGCTCGACCTTCCAGGTCACGGCCGACCTCAACAGCCTCTCGACGACCGACCAGACGAAGGTCACCAACGCGGTCGTCTCGGCCATGGCCAAGGTGGCCCACGTCAACTCGATCCAGGTGTCGACCTCGAGCGTCGGCCCGACGTGGGGCGGCGGGATCACCCGACGGGCCCTCGAGGCCCTGATCGTCTTCTTCGTCGCGGTGGTCCTCTACATCAGCGTGCGTTTCGAGCCGAAGATGGCGCTGGCCGCCTTCATCGCGATGCTCCACGACCTGCTGGTGACGGTCGGGGTCTTCTCGCTCGCCGGCTTCCAGATCACGCCGGACACGGTGATCGCCCTGCTGACGATCCTCGGCTACTCGCTCTACGACACCGTCGTCGTCTTCGACCGCGTCCGCGACAACGCCGGCACGGTCCTCAAGGTCGGGCGACCTGTCCTACGCCGACATGGTCAACCTGTCGATGAACCAGACGCTGGCCCGGTCGATCAACACGTCGCTGGTCGCGATCCTGCCGGTGCTCTCGGTGCTCATCGTCGGCGCGTACATCCTGGGCGCGACGACGCTGCAGAACTACGGCCTCGCCCTGGCGGTCGGCCTCTTCTCCGGGGCGTACTCCTCGATCTTCATCGCGAGCCCGCTGCTCAGCTGGATGAAGGAGCGCGAGCCGCGCTACCGCGAGCTCGCCCAGCGCGTCGGGATGCGCTCGGAGCGCGCGGTCCTGACGCCGGCGACCGCGGCGCTGCTCGCCGCCGACGCCCCCGGCGCGTCGCGCCCGTCGGCGCCGGGGTCGGGCACGCCCGGGCCGCGCCGGCCGTCGCCGGTCCAGCCTCGCGCGCGCAAGCCCAAGCGCCGGTAGGGGCGCGCGTGCCGGTGCGGGTCGCGGGCGCTGACGTGTGGGACTCCCAGTGGATCGTCGTCACCCTCGTCGACGGACGGTTCAAGTCGGTGGAGATCGTCGCCCAGCTGCGCGACTACCTGGTGCGCCGTCGCGGCGTCCGGTGCGTCGGCGTGGACATGCCGATCGAGCTGTCGAGCGGCGCGGGGCCGCGCGCGTGCGACGCCGAGGCGAGGAAGTTCGTCGGCCCCCGGTCGAGCTCCGTCTTCTCCGCGCCGTCGCTCGAGCTCCTGGGCGTGAGCGACTACCGGGAGATGAACGCCCGGGCGAAGGAGATGGGCGCCGCGCGCCTCTCGCGCCAGTCCCACGCGCTTCGCGACAAGATCATCGAGGTGAGGGGGCTGCTCGACGAGTTCCCGTACCTCCACGAGGTCCACCCCGAGGTCTCCTTCGTGGCCGCCAACAAGCGCCAGACGCTGGGGTGGTCCAAGCACACGTGGAACGGGATCGAGGAGCGCCGGGCGATCTTGAAGCGGCACCGGCTGCTGTGGAGCGGACCGGACGCGCGGGCGGCGACGGCCGGCGTCGACGACGTCCTCGACGCGACGGTCGTCGCGTGGTCCGCCGACCGCATCGCTCGGGGCCGGGCCAAGCGACTCCCGAAGTCCGACGAGGGACCCGGCGTCATCGAGTACTGAGCGCCGTCGACGCGCGGTGACGACGCGCGCCGCGGTCCGCGATGGGGACCCCGGTAGGATTCGCCCATGGTGAGCCTGACTTCGCGCGCCCCGGCGGACCCGGCGCTGGTCGGCTCGGTCGAGCGCCTGATTCAGCGGTACCTGGGGTACCACGAGGACGGCGACCAGGACCTGATCCGGCGCGCCGGGCTCGCGGCGATCGCCGCCCACGAGGGCCAGCTGCGCCGCACCGGCGAGCCCTACGTCACCCACCCCATCGCCGTGGCCGAGATCGCGGCCGACCTGGGCCTGGACGCGACGACGATCGCCGCGGCCCTGCTGCACGACGCCGTCGAGGACACCGGGGTCACCACCGCCTGGCTGGCCGCGGAGTTCGGCGAGCACGTGACCGCCGTCGTCGACGGGGTCACCAAGCTCGACCGGCTCGAGTTCGACTCCAAGGAGGCCCAGCAGGCGGCGACCATCCGCAAGATGTTCATCGCCATGGCCCAGGACTGGCGGGTCCTGCTCATCAAGCTGGCCGACCGGCTCCACAACATGCGCACGATCTCGGTCATGCCGATGTCGCGCCAGCGCGCCATCGCCCAGGAGACGCTCGACGTCTACGCGCCGCTGGCCCACCGCCTCGGCGTCCAGCAGGTCAAGTGGCAGCTCGAGGACCTGAGCTTCGCGACGCTGCACCCGAAGCGCTACGCCGAGATCGAGCAGATGGTCGCGGCGCGCCAGCCCGAGCGCGAGGCGTACCTGGGCGAGGTCATGGAGACGCTCGCGGCCAAGCTCGACGGCTTCGGCATCAAGGCCGAGGTCTACGGCCGGCCCAAGCACCTCTGGAGCATCTACGAGAAGATGGTCATCGGCGGCAAGGAGTTCGACGAGATCTTCGACCTGGTCGGCCTGCGCGTCATCGTCGACGAGGAGCGCGACTGCTGGGCGGTGCTCGGCGCGATCCACGCGCTCTGGTCGCCGGTCCAGGGCCGGTTCAAGGACTACATCAACTCGCCCGAAGTTCAACGCTGTACCAGTCGCTGCACACGACGGTGATCGGGCCGCGCGGCAAGTCGGTCGAGGTCCAGGTCCGCACCCACGAGATGCACCGGCGCGCCGAGTTCGGCATCGCCGCGCACTGGAGCTACAAGGAGGACGCGACGCACCAAGGAGATCGCGTGGATGCGGCGCCTGGCCGACGTCGAGGAGGAGGAGAGCGACCACATCGCCTTCCTCGAGGCGCTCAAGCTCGACCTCGGCCACGACGAGGTCTACGTCTTCACGCCCAAGGGCCGGGTCATCGCCCTGGTCGAGGGGGCGACGCCCATCGACTTCGCCTACGCCGTGCACACCGAGGTCGGCCACCACTGCGTCGGCGCCAAGGTCAACGGCCGGCTCGTCCCACTCGACACCGTCCTGCACTCGGCCGACGTCGTCGAGATCGTCACGTCGCGCAACGAGAGCGCCGGGCCCAAGCGCGACTGGCTCAACATGGTCAAGTCGTCGCGGGCGCGCTCGAAGATCCGCCAGTGGTTCCAGCGCGAGCGGCGCGAGGACGCCATCGAGGGCGGCCGCGAGGAGCTGACCAAGGCGCTGCGGCGCGAGGGCCTCCCGGTGGCCAGCTCGCTGGCCTCGAGCGCGCTCGACGCGGTGGTCAAGTCCTTCGGGGTCGACGACCTCGACACCCTGCTCACGCAGGTCGACAGCGGCCAGGTCTCGGCCCTCAACGTGGTCCAGCGCCTGATGCGAGAGCTCCACGGCGGGCGAGGCCGAGCAGCTGCCCTCGACCGTCACGCGCATGCCGCGCTCGTCGCGCGCGACGCGGTCGCACCGCCGGCGTCTACGTCGAGGGCCTCGACGACGTCATGATCCACCTGGCGCGATGCTGCTCGCCGGTGCCCGGTGACTCCGATCATGGGATTCATCACCCAGGGCCGCGGGGTGAGCGTCCACCGCGACGACTGCTCCAACGCGGTGGCCCTGGCCCAGCGCCTGGGCGAGCGGGTCATCGACGTCGAGTGGGACGGGACCCTGGACGGCGAGTACCGCGCCGTGCTCGAGGTCCTCGCCTTCGACCGCTCACGACTGCTGCTCGACGTCTCCAAGGTGGTCGCCGACCACCACCTGAACATCATCACGTCGAGCACGTCGACCTCGGGGTCGCGCATCGTGCGCATGGTCTTCGACGTCGTGCTGGCCGACCCCACGCACCTGTCGAGCCTGCTGGCCGCGCTCAAGGGCGTCGACGGCGTCTTCGACGCCTTCCGCCAGCTCCCCGGGCAGCGATCGAGCTCATGAGCACGGATCGCGCGCCGTTCCAGGCGCCCATCGGCACCCACGACGTGCTGCCACCGGCCTCGGCGGGGTGGGAGGGGCTCATCGCGACCTTCGCGCAGCTGGCCTACCGCTACGGGTTCTCCCTGGTGCGTGACGCCCCTCTTCGAGGAGGTCGGGGTCTTCAACCGCGGGATCGGCGAGGGCAGCGACGTCGCGCGCAAGGAGATGTACGTCTTCTCGGACCGCTCCGAGCGCGTCTACGCGCTGCGCCCCGAGGGCACCGCCCCGGTGGTGCGCGCGTTCGTCCAGCACGCGCCCGACGACCCCGTGGAAGGCGTGGTACGTCACGGCGGCCTTCCGCTACGAGCGGCCCCAGGCCGGGCGCTACCGCCAGCACCACCAGCTCGGCGTCGAGGCGCTCGGCACCGACGACCCCGCGGTCGACGTCGAGGTCATCGCGCTCGCCGCGCGCTTCTACGCCGCGATCGGCGTGACCCGGGTCCGCCTCGACATCAACTCGATGGGCGACCGCGAGTGCCGCGCGGCCTACGTCGAGCTGCTGCGCGACCACCTGGCGAGCCACGAGGCCGAGCTCTGCGACGAGCACCGCTCGACCTGGGCCGAGAACCCGCTGCGCGTCCTCGACTGCAAGCGCGAGGAGTGCGTGGCGGTGACCGACGCCGGTCCGATGCTGCTCGACTTCGTCTGCGACGACTGCCGCGACCACTTCGAGCGGGTTCGCGGCGGGCTGTCCTCGCTCGGCATCGAGTCGACGCTCGACCCCCGGCTCGTGCGCGGCTTCGACTACTACACCCGCACGACGTTCGAGTTCGCCGGCCTCGGCCCTCGACTCGGCGCAGAACGCCATCGGCGGGGGCGGCCGCTACGACCAGCTGGCCGAGGCGCTCGGCGGCAAGCCGACGCCGGGAATCGGATTCGGCATCGGGGTCGAGCGCCTGCTGATGGCCTGCGACGGCCGAGGGCGGGCCGGGGGCGCTCGTCAACCGGACCCTCGACGCGTTCGTCGTCGACACGAGCGACGTGGACGAGGCGACCCCGCTGGTCGACGAGCTGCGCCGCGCCGGGCTGGCGGCCGACCGCGCCTACGACGACCGGTCGATGAAGGCCCAGATGAAGCGTCGCCGATCGGTCGGGCGCGCGCGTGGCCGTCATCGTCGGGCCCGAGGAGCTGGCCGCGGGCGAGGTCACGGTGCGCGACCTGCGCGGCGAGGGCGCGCAGGTCCGACGTGCCGCGCGCCGAGGTGGCGCGCCGAGGCTCTCGGGCGGGTGGGCGCCATGAGCGAGGCGACCGCACCTGCGCGACCGGCTCTGCGGCCACGTGAGCACCGAGCGACGTCGGCGAGCGCCTCGCCGTGTGCGGCTGGGTCGCGCGCCGCCGCGAGCACGGCGAGCACCTCGCGTTCGTCGACCTGCGCGACCACAGCGGGATCGTCCAGCGCGTCGTCGACGGGTCGGTCGACGTGCGCAGCGAGTACGTGGTGCGCGTGATCGGTACCGTGGCGCGTCGCCCCGAGGGCACGGTCAACGACCGGCTGGCGACCGGCGAGGTCGAGCTGACCGACTGCGAGGTCGAGGTCCTGAGCCGCGGCCGAGCCGCCGCCCTTCCCGCTCGACGATCGCACCGACGTCGACGAGCAGGTGCGCCTGCGCTACCGCTTCCTCGACCTGCGCCGCGACCGGATGCAGCGCAACCTGCGCCTGCGCGCCGCCGTCAACGCGGCGCTGCGCGCGGCGCATGGACGACCAGGGCTTCTGCGAGGTCGAGACGCCGCTGCTGTGGGCGCCGACGCCCGAGGGCGCGCGCGAGTTCGTCGTGCCCGAGCCGCCTGCACCCCGGCGCCTTCTACTCGCTGCCCCAGAGCCCGCAGATCGCCAAGCAGCTCCTGATGGTAGGGGGCTTCGACCGCTACTACCAGATCGCGCGGTGCCTGCGCGACGAGGACCTGCGCGCCGACCGCCAGTTCGAGTTCACCCAGCTCGACCTCGAGGCGAGCTTCGCCAGCGCCAAGAGGACGTCATCGCCTTCGTCGTCGCGCGCGGTGCTCGACGCGGCCGAGGCCGCGACGGGCGAGCGGCCGCCGGCGATCGGGTCGATGACCTGGACTCGAGGCGCTGCGACCGCTACGGCACCGACAAGCCCGACCTGCGCTTCGGGATGGTGCTCGCAGGACCTGTCCGCGGCCTTCGCCGGCACGGGGGTCACGCGCGTTCTCGTCGCCGGTGGTCAAGGCGATGCGCGTGCCCGACGGGGCGTCGCTCTCCCGCGCGCGCCTCGACGAGCTCATCGAGTCGGCCAAGGCTCGGCGGCGGCCAAGGGACTCGCGTGGTTCCGGGTGACCGACGACGGCCTCGACTCGCCGCTGGCCAAGGTTCTCTCGCGCCGACGAGGCCGCGGCGATCCGCGAGCGTCGACGGCGCGCGCGTCGGCGACCTCGTGCTGGTCGTCGCCGACGAGCACGCCGACGGCGTGCCGGTGCTCGGCGCCCTGCGCGTCGACGCTGGGCGCGCCGCCGGTCGGCCGAGGGCCCGCACCACTACGTCTGGGTGACCGAGTTCCCGATGTTCGAGGGCGCTCGACGACGACGGGCCACGCCGATGCCGGCCCACCACCCCTTCACGATGCCGCATCCCGGACGACCTCGGACCGCCTCGAGACCGACCCGCTCTCGGTGCGCTCGCAGTCCTACGACCTCGTGCTCAACGGCTGGGAGCTCGGCAGCGGGTCGGTGCGCATCCACCGCGCCGACGTCCAGGCGCCGGGTCTTCGCGGCGCTGGGCATCAGCGCCGAGGAGGCCGAGAGCCGCTTCGGCTTCCTGCTCGGCGCGTTCCGCTACGGCGCGCCGCCGCACGCCGGCTTCGCGTTCGGCATCGACCGGCTGGTCGCGATCTTCGCCGGCGAGGAGAACATCCGCGAGGTCATCGCCTTCCCCAAGACCCAGTCCGGGCGCGGACCTCATGACCGGCGCGCCCAAGCCGGTCGCCGCGCGAGCTGCGCGACCTGTCCATCACGCCCGCGGCCAAGGGCGTGACCCGACGAGCCTCTTCGACGACGCCGTCGCGCGAGCGCCTCAAGCGCGCCGCGCCGCTCGCCGAGCTGCTGCGCCCGCGGACCCTCGACGAGGTCGTCGGCCAGGACCACCTGGTCGGCCCGGGCGGGCCGCTGCGCGCGCTGGTGCGAGGCCGGGACCGGCTGATCTCGATGATCCTGTGGGGGCCGGCCGGCACGCGGCAAGACGACGCTCGCGCGGATCGTCGCCGAGGCCGCGGGCTACGCGAGCGAGTCGCTGCTCGGCGCGTCTCCGCGGGGGTGCAAGGACGTGCGCGAGGCGATCGAGCGCGCGCCGCGAGCGCGCTCGGCGAGCGCGGCCAGCGCACCGTCCTGTTCATCGACGAGGTCCACCGCTTCAACAAGTCCCAGCAGGACCTGCTGCTGCCGGCCATCGAGACCGGCGTCGATCGTGCTCATCGGCGCGACGACCGAGAACCCGTACTTCGAGGTCAACGCGGCGCTGATGAGCCGCTCGACGCTGTGGCGCCTGCGCCCGCTGAGCGACGCCGACCTGGCGGGCATCTGCGCCAAGGGCCTGCGCGCTGCGCGAGGCCCGCATCGACGACGACGCGCTCGAGGCGGTCACCGCCTCGGCCGACGGCGACGCGCGCGCGGCCCTGACTACGCTCGACACCGCGATCGTGCTCGCGCAGCGCCGAGGGCTCGGACCGCGTGAGCCTCGAGCACGTCGTCGCGCGCGCGCGACGGTCGCCTCTACCACCAGTCGCGCGACTCGCACTACGACCAGGTGATCGGCGCTCATCAAGTCGGTCCGCGGCTCGGACCCCGACGCGGCGCTCTTCTGGATGGTGACGCCTGCTCGACAGCGGGCGAGAGCCCGCGGTTCATCGCCCGGCGCCTCGTGATCCTCGCGAGCGAGGACGTCGGCCTGGCCGACCCGACGGGAATCCTGGTGGCCGACGCGGTGGCGCGCGCGGTGGAGTTCGTCGGGCTGCCCGAGGCGCGGCTCAACCTGGCCCAGGCGACGGTGCACCTGGCGCTCGCGCCCAAGAGCAACTCGGTGACGCGCGCGCTGGGCGCGGCGCAGCGAGGCCGTCGCGCCAGGGCGGGGTCGCCGAGGTGCCCGACCACCTTCGCGACCGGGTACCGCGGGCGCGGCCGAGCAGGGCTGGGGCGTCGACTACAAGTACGCGCACGTCCTTCGAGGGCGGCTGGGTGGACCAGCAGTACCTGCCCGACGCGTGGCGCGACGCGACGTTCTACGACTCGGCGTCTACGGCACGCCGAGGAGCCCGATGGCCGACGCGTGGCGGCGCGACGCACGGCGAGGCGGAGCCGCCGGACGAGGCGGCACGCCCCGGGCGCGAATGAGGCTCCCCGGTAGGCTGGACCGGATGGAAGGCGCGGAACTCCGCAGGATTTTCCTGCGACTTCTTCGAGAAGAACGGGCACGTCGTCGTGCCCTCGGCCAGCCTCATCCCGCACGACCCGTCGCTGCTCTTCACGATCGCCGGGATGGTGCCGTTCAAGCCCTACTTCCTCGGCGAGGAGCCCGCGCCGCACAAGCGCGCGGTCTCGATCCAGAAGTGCTTCCGGGCCCCGACATCGAGCATCATCGGCACGACCCAGCGCCACCTGCACCTTCTTTCGAGATGATGGGCAACTTCTCCTTCGGCGACTACTTCAAGGAGGGCGCCATCCGCTACGCGTGGGGCCTGGTCACCGAGGGTTTCGGGCTCGACCCCGACCGCCTGTGGGTGACGGTGCACGTCAGCGACGACGAGGCCGCCGAGCTCTGGCGCGACGCCGTCGGGCGTGGCGCCCGGGCGCATCCAGCGCCTCGACGAGGACAACTTCTGGGCGATGGGCGAGACCGGGCCGTGCGGGCCGTGCTCGGAGATCTTCGTCGACAAGGGCGAGTCCTTCGGCGCGGACGGCGGCCCCGCGGCCAACGACGGCGACCGCTACATGGAGATCTGGAACCTCGTCTTCATGCAGTACGAGCGGATCGCCGGCGGCTCGATGGTGGACCTGCCGACGCAAGAACATCGACACCGGCGCGGGCTTCGAGCGGGTCCTCTCGATCCTCAACGGGGTCGAGTCGGTCTTCGCCATCGACCTGTTCGCGCCGCTGCTCGAGACCGCGTCGCGCGCGGTCGACACGCCGTACGGCCGCGACCCCGACGTCGACGTCGCGATCCGGCGGATCGCCGAGCACGGACGCGCCATGACGATGCTCGTCGCCGACGGGGTCCTGCCGTCCAACGAGGGCCGCGGCTACGTCCTGCGCCGCCTGATCCGCCGGGCGATCCTGGCGGCGCGGCGCGGCCGGCTCCGAGGCCCCGCTGGTCGAGTCCCTGGTCGACGCGACGATCGCCAAGGAGGGCGACGCGTACCCGGTGCTGGTCCACGACCGGGACCTGCTGGTCGAGGTCCTGGCGCGCGAGGAAGCGGGGTTCGACCGCACCCTGCGCGCCGGCCTGCGCCTGCTCGAGGAGGCGCGCGACGAGGTCGTCGCGGCGAGCGAGCACGGTCTTCCCGGGCGACGTCGCCTTCAACCTGCACGACACCCACGGCTTCCCGATCGAGCTGACCGAGGAGATCGCCGGCGAGTCGGGGCTGAGCGTCGACCGCGCGGCCTTCGACGAGGCGATGGCCGCCCAGCGCGAGCGCGCCCGCCGCTCGACCAAGCTCGTGGCCGCGGCCGACGACGCCCACTACCGCGACCTGGTCGAGCGCCACGGCACCACCGAGTTCGTCGGGCGCGACGTCGCGCGCTACAGCGTGGAGACGGCCAGTGCTGGCCCTGCTCGAGGGCGACGGCGTGACCGAGGTCTTCCTGGAGCACGACGCCGTTCTACGCCGAGGGCGGCGGGCAGGTCGGCGACACCGGGACGATCACCACCGAGACCGGGCGCTTCGACGTGGCCGACACCCAGAGCGTCGCGGGCGGGCTGATCGCGCACCGCGGCCGCGTCACCGGCGAGGTGCTGCCGGGACAGGCGGCCCTCGCGGTCATCGACCCGTCGCGCCGCGAGGCGACCCGGCGCAACCACACCGCCACGCACCTCTTGCACGCCGGGCTGCGCGCGGTGCTCGGCGACCACGTGCGACAGCAGGGCTCGTACGTCGGCGCCTGACCGGCTGCGCTTCGACTTCTCGCACGGCGCCCAGCTGGGCGACGACGAGGCCGCCGAGATCCTGCTGCTGGTCAACGGTGACGTGATCGACGAACGAGTCGGTCGAGACCATCCAGACGACCAAGGTCGACGCCGAGAAGATGGGCGCGGTGGCGTTCTTCGGCGACAAGTACGGCGAGCGCGTCCGGGTCGTGCGCGCGGGGTCGCGGAGCCTGGAGTTCTGCGGCGGC
This sequence comes from uncultured Actinomycetota bacterium, assembly GCA_963820815.1. Lineage (GTDB taxonomy): Bacteria > Actinomycetota > Acidimicrobiia > Acidimicrobiales > RAAP-2 > RAAP-2. The sequence goes on from CAWGBL010000003.1 coordinate 125,583, forward strand.
ACCCACGTCGACCGGCTCGGCGACATCGGCCAGATCCAGCTGGTCAGCGAGTCGTCGATCGGCGCCAACACCCGGCGGATCGAGGCGGTCAGCGCGCTCGGCGCGTACCGGCGATCGGCCGAGATGGAGCTCGCCCTGGGCCGCGTCGCGTCGCTGCTCAAGACCTCGCGCGAGGACGTCGTGCCGTCGCTCGAGCGCCTCTTCGAGCGCCAGCGCGACCTCGAGCGCGACCTGGCCGACCTGCGCCAGTCCCAGCTCGCACACCTGGCCGACTCCCTGGACGCCGAGCACCGCGGCGACGTGCTCGCCGCCCGGGTCGACGGCTACGGCGGCGAGCAGCTGCGCACCCTGGCCCAGGACCTCCAGCGCCGGGGGCGCCGGGTGGCGGTGGTCGCCGGCGCGAGCGACGGCAAGGTCTCCATCGCCGCCGCGACCGACGAGTCGACCGACGCGCGAGAGGTCGTCAAGTCGCTGGCGGCCCTGGTGGGCGGCGGCGGCGGCGGGTCGGCGCGCGTCGCGCTCGCCGGCGGGCGCGACGCCGCCGGGCTCGACCGGGTCGTCGACGCCGCTCGGGCGCTCTAGGTCGGTGGCGCGCGTCCTGGGACTGGACCCCGGCGCGAAGCGCTGCGGCGTCGCGGTCTCGGACTCCGCGGGCGTCCTGGCCTTCCCGCGCCCGGCCCTGGCCGCGGGCGAGGGCCTGGCCGGCGAGGTCGCACGGATGGCGCGTGAGGAGTCGGTGGGGCTGGTGGTCGTCGGGCGCCCGGTCTCGCTGGCCGGCGCGGCCACCGCGGCGACCGACGCCGCCGACGAGGTCTTCGCGGCGCTGGCCGAGCGCCTCGCCCCGATCGAGGTCGTCCAGTTCGACGAGCGTCTCACGACCAAGAGCGCCGAGCGGTCCCTGCGCGAGTCGGGCGTGCGGGCGCGCGACCAGCGCGACCGCGTCGACAGCGCCGCGGCGGTCGTGATGCTCCAGCACTACCTGGAGGCGTCGAGTGGACTTTAGGATGCTCGCGCGCATCGGGATCGTCGTCGGCGGCCTCATCCTCGTCGTCGTCGTGTGGTTCGCGCTCCAGGCCATCGCGCTGGGCGGTCCGGGCAAGCTCGTCGTCATCACGGTGACGCCGGGGGAGTCGTTCTCCCAGGTGGCGAGCGACCTACACGCCCACGGCGTCATCGGCTCGACGGTCGCCTTCGAGTTCGACGTGTCGATCTTCGGCCAGCCGACCCTCCATCCGGGCGAGTTCGAGATCGCCCAGAACTCGTCGTTCTCCCACGTGCGCGCCATCATCGGGGGCGCGCCCAACGTGCCCTCGATCCTGGTCACGCCGGGCATGACCGTCCACGAGGTGGCGCTGCAGCTCGTGACGATCCGCGGCAACGCCTTCGCCGACCAGTTCCTCGCCGCCGCGTCCGCCGCGGCCGCGGCGTCGCCATACCACCCCGACCTGTCGCCGCCGTCGCTGCCGGGCCGCTCGGGATACGTGAGCGCCCTCGAGGGCCTGATCGGCCCGGGGCGCTACACCGTCGCCCCCGACGAGACCCCGGCCCAGGTGGCCGCGGCGCTCACCGCGGGTTTCGCCGCCGAGGCGCAGGGCGCCGGGCTGACCCCGGCGACCAGGGTCGAGGGCCTCGACGCCTACCAGCTGCTCATCGCCGCCTCCATCGTCGAGCGAGAGGGTTACTACCCTTCGAACATGCCCGACGTCGCCCGGGTCATCTTCAACCGCCTCACGCGGGGCGGGGGACTCCAGATGGACTCGACGGTCAAGTACCCGCTCGGCATCGACGCGGGCGCGGTCACCTCGGCGATGCTCGCCACGGTGACCCCCTACAACACGTACCTGCACGCCGGCCTCACGCCGACGCCGATCTGCACCGTGTCGACCGACTCGCTCCACGCCGTCCTGCACGCCCCGGCGGGTCCGTGGCTCTACTTCGTCGTGGTCGACAAGCAGGGCCACGAGGCCTTCGCCACGACCTACGCCGAGCAGCTGGCCAACGAGGCGCTCGCCCGGCGAAACGGCGTCGGGTGAACTGGCGCCTCGGCGTCGCCGGCTACCCGATCGAGCACTCGCTCTCGCCGCGCCTGCACGAGGCCGGGCTCAAGTACCTCGGGCTGACCGGCGCCAGCGAGCGCGTGGCGCTGCGCGAGCCCGAGGCGGCGCGCCTGGGGACGCTGATGGGGGCGCGGTTCGACGCGCTCTCGGTCACCGCCCCGCTCAAGCGCGCCGCGGCCGGGGTCTGCGACGATCTCGGCGAGACGGCGGCCCGCACCGGGGTCGTCAACTCGCTCCTGGTGCGCGACGGGCGCGTGCTCGGCGAGTCGACGGACGGCGCGGGGCTCGTCGACGCGCTGGGGGCGACCTTCGAGGTCAGCGCGCGCGGCCTGCACGCCCTGGTCATCGGCGCCGGGGGAGCGGCGCGCTCGATCGTCGACGCGCTCTGCGGCGCGGGGGCGGCCAGCGTGTGGGTCGAGTCGCGCTCGGCCGAGGGGGTCGCCTGGCTCACGGACCAGTACGACGCCGTCTACCCCGTGCGCGTCGCCGACCGGCTGGACCTCGTGGTGACGACCGTGCCGGTCGAGTCGCGCGGGCCGGCGGCGCTGGCCGAGGGGGCGACGCCCTCGACCATCGCCATCGACATCGCGTACGAGCCGCGCTCGACCCCGTGGCGCGAGGCCTACGCGGCGCTGGGCTGTCGCACGGCCAACGGCCTGGGGATGCTCGCGTACCAGGCGGCCCGCCAGATGGCGTGGTGGTGGGGCCGCGAGGTCGACGGCCGCGTCCTGCTGGGGGCGATCGCGTGAGCGACGCCCTGGCCGCCATCACGACGCGCCTGCGCACCCGCGACGGCTTGGACATCAGCCTCATGCTGGCCCTGGTCGCCATCGGCCTGGTCGGGGTGGTGATGGTCTACAGCGCGACGCGCCAGCCGCTCATCCTGGCCGGCTACAACCCCCACTACTACCTCGAGCGCCAGGGCCTCTTCGTCGTGCTGGGCGTCGCGGCGATGTACGTGGTGTCGCGCGTCGACTACCGGCGGCTGGAGATCGTCGCGACGCCGCTCTACGTGCTCTCGCTGCTCAGCCTGATCGGCGTCTTCTTCGTCGGCCAGAGCGCGCTGGGCGCCCAGCGGTGGTACAACTTCGGGCTCTTCCAGGTCCAGCCGAGCGAGTTCGCCGTGCTCATCGTCGTGCTGGCGGTCGCGACCTACTGCCAGCGCCGGCCCGACGGGCTCACGATGCGCGACGTCCTGCGCATCCTGACGATGGGCGCGGTCCCGCTGCTGCTCGTCGTCCTCCAGCCCGACCTCGGCACGGCGATCATCATCGTGCTCGTCGTGGCGGCGATGATGGTGATGGCCGGGGTACCGCCGCGCTTCATGACCTTCCTCGCGGTGGTCGGGTCGGCCGCGGTGGCCCTCGCGGTCTACGGCAAGCTCCTGCACAAGTACCAGATCGAACGCTTCGTCTCGTTCCTGCACCAGAACTCGACCAGCCCGGCCCTCCAGGCGCTCGTCTACGAGGTCAACAACGCGAAGTCGGCCATCGGCGCGGGGGGCCTGCACGGCGCGGGCCTGTTCCACGGGCTCCAGACGGTGCTCGGCTACGTGCCCGAGCAGCGGACCGACTTCATCTTCACCGCGGTCGGCGAGCAGCTCGGCTTCATCGGGTCGGCCGTCATCATCTGCCTGCTGGGCTTCGTCGGCTTCCGGATGTTCTGGATCGCGCGCACGGCCCGGGACCCGATGGGCAAGGTCCTGTGCCTGGGGGTGTTCATCTTCTTCGCGTTCCGTGCTTCGAGAACATCGGCATGACCATGGGCATCATGCCGGTGACCGGCATCCCGCTGCCGTTCCTCAGCTACGGCGGATCCGCGGCCCTGGTCTTCTACGTCGCCGTCGGCCTCGTGCTCTCGGTCTCTCGCCGGCGCGTCTAGCGTGGTCGCCCGTGAGTGACACTGACGCGACGCGGCCCCGACACCGACGCGGCCCCCGACACCGACGCGGCCCCCGACACCGACGCGGCCCCCGACGCCCTCGCGGGGGTCGGCCCGGCGGACGCCGCGCCGGTCTTCCGGGTGATGAGCGTCGAGAGCGTCACCTACGACCTGGCCGACCCGACGCCGATGGTCCACCTGATCGAGGTCGAGCCGCCATTTCGCAACCTCTCGATACCGATCGGCCTGCCCGAGGCCCAGTCGATCGAGCTCGCCCTCACCGGGCGCGCCGGCCGGCGTCCCGACGACCCACGAGCTCGCCACGACGCTGCTCGCGCGCCTCGGGCCGACGTGGTGGCCGCGCGCATCACCCGCGTCGAGGGCGGCGTCTACTACGCCGAGCTCGACGTGATGGGCCCGTCAGGACGCGAGGTCGTCGACTGCCGGACCTCGGACGCGATCTCCTCGCGCTGCGACAGGCGGTGCCGGCGCCGATCCTGTGCGCCGAGGAGATCCTCGACGGACCGGGCTAGGTGATCTCGGCCAGGGATCGGATCTCGCCGCCGCGCAGCTCGCGGGCGTTCTCGTCGCTGATGCGCAGCAGCAGGGCGACGATCACGTAGTTGGCGAGCGAGCGAGCTGCCGCCGTAGGCCATGAACGGCAGCGTGATCCCGGTGAAGGGCAGGATCCGCAGGATCCCGCCCATGATGACGAAGGCCTGGATGCCCACCGTGGCCGACAGCGCCGCCGCGGCCAGGCGCACGAAGTCCGAGTGCGCGCGCTGGGCGATCTGAAGCCCGGTCGCCGACGAAGAGGGTGAAGCGGCAGAGCACGACGATGACGCCGAGGAAGCCCAGCTCCTCGCCGACCGCGGCGAAGATCATGTCCGACGTGATCTCGGGCACGGTGCCCGACTGGCCGAGGCCGAGGCCGGTGCCGGTGATCCCGCCGGCGGCCAGCGAGTACCACCCGTAGGCCAGCTGGTGGCTGTAGGTGAAGTTGGCGGCCGACCACGGGTCGAGCCACTGGCGATGCGCTGGTGGATCTGGCTGAAGAAGTGCGCGGCCACCAGGCCGCCGCCGGCGAAGAGGGTGACGCCCACCACGACGTAGACCATGCGCCCCGTCGTCACCCAGAGCATCGCGAGGAAGAGCGATGAAGAGCAGCATCGCGAAGCCGACGTCGTTCTCGGCCGCCGAGCACCGCGATCGCGAAGCCCCAGGCGACGAGGATCGGCAGCAGCGTGCGCGGCGGGACGATCAGGCGCGAGCCCAGCCGCTGGGTCGGCGTGGAGAGGAGCTCGCGGTTGGACGCGAAGTACGACGCGAGGAAGAAGACGAGCAGGATCTTGGCCATCTCGACCGGCTGGAAGGAGAGCGGCCCGACCTTGACCCAGAGGCGCGCGCCGTTGACGGTCTCGCCGAAGTGCGGGACGAGGGGGAGCAGGAGGAGGAGGATCGCGCGCGACGAGCGTGAGGTAGCGGTAGCGGTCGAGGTCGCGGACCCGGCGAACGACGGCCAGCGTCGTCACCAGCGCGCCGGCGCCCAGGAGGAACCAGACCGCCTGGTAGCTCGCGCGCGCCGGGTTCCACCGGGCGATCTCGACGTAGCCGATGCCGTTCAGGAGCGTGGCGATCGGGAGAAGGACCGTGACGATCGCGGGGCGAAGACCCGGATCGCCACGTGCATGACCAGCGTGATGCCGATGATCACCCCGAGGAAGGTCCACAGCCGCGGGGGCATGTGGCCCTGCGCGCCGAGCGACGCGAGAATGTAGAGCACCGGTCGTGATGACCGCAGGCGAGGAAGAGGAGGCCCAGAACTCCGTCATCCTCGAGGGCCGGGCGGCGGGCATCGCGCTGGCCGGCGGCGGCGGGCGCGTCGCGTGTCTCGCCACTCGTCAACAGTAGCCCGTACGATGGACGGGCTTCACGCCCAGCTGAAGGAGGCGCGGAGCAGTGTCGGCCAGTCCCAGTTCGTTCGGGCCCGAGCGCTTCACGAACCGGGAACTCTCGCGCCTCGAGTTCGGCGCGCGCCTGCTCGACCTGGGCGAGGACCGTCAGCCTGCCGCTGCTCGAGCGCTGCAAGTTCGTCGCGATCTTCTCCGACTGATCGACGAGTTCTTCCAGGTCCGGGTGGCAGCATCGAGGACAAGGTCGTCGCCGGGGTGCAGTCGGCGTCGGTGGACGGCCTGCGCCCGCGCCAGCAGCTCGCGTCGATCCGCGAGCGCGTGGTGTCCCTGACCGAGCGCTACGACCGCCTCGTCCTCGACGCCCTGCTGCCCGAGCTGGCCGCCGGCGGGCTCGCCGTCGTCGCCTGGGCCGACCTCGACGACACCGAGCGCAAGACCCTCACCGAGTTCTTCGACGAGCACGTCTACCCGATCCTCACGCCGCTCGCGGTCGACCCCGGCCACCCCTTCCCGATGATCTCGAACCTGATCCTCAACGTCGCGGTGACCGTGGTCGACGACGTCGACCGGCGAGGAGCGCCGCGCCCGGGTGAAGGTCCCGAGCTCGCTGCCGCGCTTCCTGCTCGCCGGCCCGGACCGCCTCTGCCTGCTCGAGGAGCTCATCATGGCCCACCTCGACCGGCTCTTCCCGGGCATGACTCTCGGGCGGCGCGGACCTCTTCCGAGTCACGCGCAACGCCGACCTGACGCTCGAGGAGGACGAGGCCGACGACCTGCTCGTCGCCCTCGAGGTCGAGCTGCGCCGCCGGCGCTTCGGCGAGGCGCTGCGCGTGGAGATCCAGAGCGGGATGAGCCGTGGCTTCCTCGAGCTCCTGGTCGACGAGCTCGACCTGGACCCGGCCAACGTCTACGTCAGCGAGGCCCCGCTGGGCCTCCACGACCTCTGGAGCCTCTACGAGCTCGACCGGCCCGACCTCAAGGGCGAGGGGTGGTCGCCGATGACCCCGCCGCGCCTGCTGGTCGGCGACCACGACGGCGACGTCTTCGCGGCCATCCGCGAGGGCGACATCTTGCTGCACCACCCCTACGACTCCTTCGCCGACTCGGTCGAGGCCTTCGTCGCCCAGGCGGCCGACGACCCGCGACGTCGTCGGGCATCAAGCATCACCCTGTACCGGACCTCGGGCGACTCCCCGGTCGTCAAGTCACTCATCCGTGCGGCCGAGCGCGGCAAGCAGGTGGCCGCCCTGGTCGAGCTCAAGGCGCGCTTCGACGAGGCGGCCAACATCGAGTGGGCCAAGGCGCTCGAGGACGCGGGGGTCCACGTCGTCTACGGCATCGTCGGGCTCAAGACCCACTCCAAGACCGCGCTGGTCGTGCGCAACGAGGGCCCCGACACGGCGCGCTACGCCACGTGGCGACCGGCAACTACAACGACACGACCGCGCGCATCTACGAGGACTTCGGCCTGCTCACCTGCGACGAGGGGATCGCCCACGACGTCGGCGAGCTCTTCAACTTCCTCACCGGCTTCGCGCGCGACGTCGAGTACCGCACGATCATCGTCAGCCCGGTCCACACCCGCCAGCGAGTCATCGAGCTCATCGACGCGCCAGCGCGACCTGGGCGCGGCCGGGCGCATCGACATCAAGGTCAACGGGCTGACCGACCCCGCCGTGATCGACGCACTCTACGAGGCCAGCGGCGCCGGGGTCGCCATCCGGCTGCTGGTGCGCACGCTGTGCTGCCTGCGCCCCGGGGTCGCCGGGCTGAGCGAGAACATCTCGGTGCACAGCGTGGTCGGCGAGTTCCTCGAGCACAGCCGGATCTACTCGTTCGGCCGCCCGGGCGAGGCCGACTTCTCGATCTACCTCGGCTCGGCCGACCTGATGGAGCGCAACCTCGACCGGCGCGTCGAGGTGCTGGTGCCGATCACCAGCGCCGACGCCCGCGCCGAGCTCCTCGACGCCTTCGAGACGACCTGGGCCGACGACCTGTTCACCTGGGTGCTGGGCACCGACCGGCGCTGGCGCCGGCTCCAGCCGGTCAACGGGCTCAGCGCCCAGGCCGAGTTCAAGCGGCGGGCGCTGGCCCGGGCCCGCTCCCTGGCCTCGCGCTCCTAGGGTCGCGCCGCCACTGCAGGCTGGCGTAGGCCAGGCCGCCGAAGGGGATCGGCACCCAGAAGTTGATGAGCCGGAAGCGAAGCACGGCGAGGATCGCCTGGGCGTGGGGCACGCCGAAGCCGACCAGGGTCGTGATGAGCGACGCCCTCGACGACGCCCAGGCCCGAGGGCGTGATCGGGATCGCGGCGAGCACGTTGGCCAGGCCGTAGGCCACGAGCAGGTCGACCGGCGAGACGACCGAGCCGAAGGCCCAGATGAAGACCCAGAGGCACGCGGCGTCGAGCAGCCAGTTGAGGGCCGCCCAGAAGAACGCCCACCACAGGGTGCGGCGGTTGTCGATGAGCAGGGTGACGCGCGCGGCCACCTTCGACATCTGCGCCGAGACCTTGTCGGGGTTGATGGCCGGCACGCGCTTGGCCAGCGCGCGCAGCCAGGCGTCGGCCTGGCGCTGGCCCCGGGTGATGAGCAGGATCGTGCCGAAGAAGGCGCCGAGCAGGAAGACCCCGGCCAGCGCCGCGAACCCGTAGAGGGGGTTGAAGCCGCGCAGGGGGATCGAGACGATGAGCGCCAACCAGAAGATGACGTTGAGGACGACCGCCGAGCCCGCGCCCTCGGTGGCCAGGCCGAAGGCGCTCGTCTCCTTGGGCACGCCGAGCTCGCTCAGGATCCGGTAGGAGAGCGCGCCCGCCGGGGCGGTGCCCCCGGGCAGGATGTGGCTGATGGCGTGGCCGGCGAGCGTCACGCGCGTCGCGTTGTAGCGGCTGATCGTGTAGGGGTAGAGGACGGCCCGGGTCAGCTCGACGTAGCAGTAGAGCGAGGCGACCTCGAGCACGACCGCCACCGCGACCAGGAGCGGGTTGAGCGAGCTCAGCAGGTGCAGCGACTTGCGCGCGCCGGCGAGCTGGGGCACGACCAGGAACTCGAAGACGAAGACGACCAGTCCGAGGCTCAGCAGGATGCGGATCTCGCGCGGCAGCGCGAATCGCCGCTTCGGCGTGGCGTCGGCCATAAGACGTGCCTAAGACCGCCGGTTCGCCCTGGTCCGCACGGTGAACCCCACCGGGCAAGTCTAGGGGCCTCGGTAGAATCGCCAGAATGCGAACGCTCGTCGTGCTGCCCACCTACAACGAGGCGGAGAACGTCGAGCCGATGCTGCGCGCGCTGCGCGAGTCGGTGCCCGGCTGCGACGTCCTCGTCGTCGACGACTCCTCGCCCGACGGCACCGCCGACCTGGCCAAGCGCGTCGGCGAGGAGGTCGGGCGCGTTGAGATCCTCCAGCGCGCGACCAAGGACGGGCTGGGCGGCGCGTACCGCGCGGGCTTCGCCTGGGGGCTCGAGCGCGGCTACGACCACTTCGTCGAGATCGACTGCGACTTCTCGCACGACCCGCACGCGCTGCCGAGCCTGCTGGCCGCGGCCGAGACCCACGACGTCGTCATCGGCTCGCGCTACGTCCCGGGCGGCACGATCCCCAACTGGTCGATCCGCCGGCTCTGGCTGAGCCGCGGCGGAAACCAGTACGCGTCGGTGATGCTCGGCCTGCGCGTCAAGGACTCGACCGCCGGCTTCCGCGTCTACTCCAAGGACGCGCTCGAGAAGATCGACTTCGCCACCGTCTCCGCCGACGGCTACGGCTTCCAGATCGAGATGACCTACCGCGCGCGCCTGGGCGGCGCGTCCATCGTCGAGGTGCCGATCTCCTTCACCGACCGCACCCGCGGCGAGTCGAAGATGTCCTCGGCGATCGTCATCGAGGCGCTGTGGCTCGTGACGAAGTGGGCGCTGGAGCGCCCGCTGGGCCGCCGGCCCTAGACGCGGTCGGCGAGCAGCGCGCTCAGGACCACCGCGAGCTTGTCGCGGGTCTCCTCGCGCTCGGCGACGGGGTCGGACTCGCCGACGATCCCGGCACCGGCCCACGCCTCGAAGGCGCGCCCGGCGACCAGCACGCCGCGCAGGCCGATCCACCACTCGCCGTCGCCGTTCGCGTCGACCCAGCCGACCGGCCCGGCGTAGCAGCCGCGGTCGTGGGCCTCGAGCCGCGCGATGAGCTCGAGCGCCGCGGCGCGCGGCAGCCCGCCGACCGCGGCGGTCGGGTGAAGGACGCGCAGCAGCGCCAGGGCGTCCGGGGCGTCGCCCGGCGCGCGCCGGCGCCCGGTGACCCACGAGCCCAGGTGCGCGACCGAGCGCAGCGCGACGATCGACGGCGTGGCGTCGCTCTGGAGGTCGTCGTAGTCCGCCGACAGGAGCGAGACGATCTCGTCGACGACGACCGAGTGCTCGTGGAGGTTCTTGGCGCTGCCGAGCAGCCAGGCCTCGTAGTCGTCGGGGTCGGCGTTGGCCGGAAGCGAGATGGTCCCGGCCAGGGGCTGGCACGCGACCTCGGCGCCGGAGCGGCGCACCAGGAGCTCGGGGCTCGCGCCGACGAAGCGCCGGCCGTCGGGGGTCGGCAGGGCGTAGACGGCGCAGATCGGCTCGCGCGCGCGCAGGCGCGCGGCGACCGCGGCCACGTCGACGTCTTCGGTCACGGTGCCCAGCACGGCGCGCGCCAGGACCACCTTGTCGATCTCCTTGCGCCGCAGCACCTCGACCGCCTGGGCGACCTGGTGGGAGTACTCCTCGGCGGTCGGCTGGTAGGTGACCGAGCGCAGCCCGACCGGCTCCTGGGTCGGCGCCGGCTCGCGCGCGAGCGCGCCCAGCGGGTCGGCGCCCTCGGGCGCGGTGAGCCACGCGCCCTCGGCGGTCACCGTCACCAGGCCCTCGGGGACCTCGAGGCGCCCCGCGGACCCGGGGTCGAAGGGGAGGGCCCCGAAGCCCACCACGCCCGAGCCGGCGGGGCCGTCGGCGCCGGCGAGCGCGAACCCGTCGAGGACCTCGGCGGCCGTGCGGCGCGTCCCGGCCGGCAGGTCGATCGCGGCCAGGGCCGCGCCCACGCCGGCGCGCAGCGCGTCGGGGGAGTCGACCAGCCAGCCTCGCCGGGCCGCCGCGGCGCGCACCACGGCCAGGTCGGGCCGGGGGACCGCGCGCCGGACCAGCCTCACGCAGCCCTCGTGGCGACGAACTGCTGGCTGAGCCCGCCCATCAGCGCCCAGTGGTTGACCGCGGCGAAGCCGGCGCGGCGCAGCATCGCGGCGACCTCGTCGGCGTCGGGCAGGTAGGCGGTCGAGCGCGGCAGGTACCGGTAGGCCGCGGCGTCCGAGAGCGCGGCGCCGATCACCGGCACGACGCGGCGGAACCAGACCCTAAAGAGCCGGCGCAGCGCGCCGGCGCGCGGCTCGGCGACCTCCAGCAGGCTGAGGCGCCCGCCCGGGCGCGTCACCCGGGCCATCTCGGCGAACGCGCCGGCCAGGTCGGTGAAGTTGCGCAGGCCGTAGCCGCAGGTCACGCCGTCGAAGCAGCCGTCGGCGAAGGGCAGGGCGGCGACGTCGGCCTGGACGAGGTCGTCGACGCCGTGGCCGGCGTCGAGCATCCCGTAGCTGAGGTCGGCGGCGACCGCGCGCTGGCCCTGGCGGGCGAGCTCGCGGCTGAGGTCGCCGGTCCCGGCGGCCACGTCCAGAACGAGCGAGCCCGCCGGCAGCCGCAGGTCCGAGATGGTGCGCCGGCGCCACGACGCGTCGAGCCCGAAGGTCATGACGCGGTTGACCAGCTCGTAGCGCGGGGCGATGGCGTCGAACATCGCGCGCACCGCGCGGGTCTTCTCCTCGCCCTCGGGCAGCGCGACCGGGTCCACTCAGGTGTAGAGGCGCGACAGCGACCTGGGCGACGCAGGCCGGCTTGTCGGCGCCCCTGACCTCGATGACGACGTCCGTGGTCGATCTGCACGCCGCCGGCCACGTCGTCGACCGCGGCGAGCGTCGCGCCCGCGCGCACCTCGCTGCCGACCGGGACCGGGCTGGTGAAGCGGACCCGGTTGACGCCGTAGTTGATGCCCATGCGCACGCCCTCGACGCGCAGCACCGAGCCCATCAGGACCGGGATCAGCGACAGCGTGAAGTAGCCGTGGGCGATCGTCGTGCCGAAGGGGCCGGCCTTGGCGCGCTCGGGGTCGACGTGGATCCACTGGTGGTCGCCGGTCGCGTCGGCGAACTGGTTCACCATCTCCTGGGTGACGACGTGGTAGTCGGAGTAGCCGAGGTGCTGGCCGACGAGCGGCTCGCAGCTCGTCGAGCCCGCTCGCGCGCGTGGTCATGGTGTCAACCTCCCGGCCCAGGCTACCGGCCGACCAGGGTCGTTCCGGGTCCCACCTAGGATGACGCCGTGTCCGAGACCGTCCACGGCGAGGCGCACCGCCAGGTCACCGCGGGGTGGTTCCGCGCCGGGATCTTCGGGGTCAGCGACGGGCTGGTCACCAACGTCTCTCTGATCCTCGGCTTCGCCGGCGCCAACCCCGGCCACGACGTGGTCCGCCTGGCCGGCCTGGCCGGCCTGGTCGCGGGCGGTTTCTCCATGGCCTCGGGGGAGTGGATCTCGATGAGGGCCCAGAAGGAGCTCCTCGAGTACGAGATCGAGGTCGAGCGCCGGTCCATCAGCGCTCACCCCGAGCTCGAGCGCGAGGAGCTGCGCGAGCTCTTCGTCGGGCGCGGCATCGACGCCGATCTCGCGGCGCGCCTGAGCGAGGACCTGATGCGCGACCCGGACCTCGCGCTGCGCACGCACGCGCGCGAGGAGCTCGGCGTCGACCCGTCGGCCACCGGCTCGCCGTGGGCCGCGGCGTTCTCGTCGCTGATCGCGTTCTGCGTCGGCGCGTTCGTCCCCCTGCTGCCGTGGGTCGTCACCACCTCGGGCAACGTGACCCTCTGGTCGGTCCTGCTCGGCGCCGTCGGCGCGCTGGCGGTGGGCGCCGCCATCGGCCGGTTCATCCGACGGGGCGTCTGGCGATGGTCGGCGCGCCTGCTGCTCGTCGCCACGCTCGCCGCGGGCGTCACCTACGGGATCGGCCGGCTCGTCGGCGCCTAGGCCCGTCCGCCGGCCCGGGGCCCCGCGCGGCGCGGTAGCCTGCGCGATCGCAGCGACGATCGGGGGTGGCGGTGTCGGCCGAGGACGTGGACGAGTACCTACGCCGGATCGACGAGCCCCAGCGCTCCACGCTCGAGGCGTTGCGACGGACCATCCTCGCGGCCGTCCCCGACGCCGAGCAGGTGATCTCGTACCGCGTCCCCGCCTTCCGGCGCGGCGGCGTGACGATCGCGGGGTTCGCGGCGTTCACCCACCACCTGAGCTACCTGCCGTTCAGCGGCTCGGTGCTCGCGCGCCTCGCCGGCGAGCTCGAGGGATACACGAGGACCAAGAGCGCCCTGCACTTCACGGTTGACCGCCCGCTGCCCGCGGCGCTCGTGAAGCGGCTCATCGCCGCCCGGATCGCCGAGTCGTCCCCCGGGGCCCGCGCCGGCGCCGGACCGGACGGCGTCAGGGGCCGGCGACCCGGTCGTAGTGGATGAGCTGGTCCTCGCGCTGGAGCAAGAAGCCGAGCGACTTGTAGAGGGCGCGCGCCGCGCCGTTGGAGTCGTCGACGAAGAGGATCGCCGAGCCCACGCCCTTGCGGCGCAGCGCGTCGAGGCCCTGGGTCACCATGACCCGGCCGAGGCCCCGGCCCCGGAAGTCCGGGTGGACGCTGATCACGTAGATCTCGCCGAGGCGCTCGAGGTAGAGCTCGTGCACCTTGGTCCAGCACGACGCGGCGAGGCGGCCGTCGACCTCGAGCAGCAGGAAGCCCGAGGGGTCGAACCACGGCTCGCGCACCCGGTCGGCCAGGTCGGGCTCGCGCCACGCGCCCTGCTCGGGGTGGTCGGCGAAGGCCGCGTTGTTCTGCTCGATCCAGGCCCGGTCGTCGCGGCCGGGCTCGAACGTCCGCAGGGTCGCGCCGGCCGGGACGTCGCTCGCGGGGATCGGCAGGCGCACCCCGAGCATCTGGAGGGTCCGCACGACCTGGCCCTCGGGGCCGTCCCAGTGGCCGCGGGTCCACCAGTCGACGTGCTCGTGGCGGGCGAGCACCTCGCCCAGCAGCGTCTCGTCGACGCCCCCGCCACTCATCTCGAGGGTCGGACGGCCGTCGCCCATGAGCTGGGCGTAGCCGGCGAGCTCGCGGCCGTCGTAGCCGAGCCAGTGCTCGGCGACCCCGCCGTGCACGACCAGGCGCCGGCGGCCCTCGTCGACCGCCTCGCGGCCCAGGCGCACCTCGGTGCGGTTGAGCAGGTCCAGGACGTCGAGGCGCTGGTCGGGCGTGAGCGCCGGGGTCCTGCGCCAGCGCCGGGGCACGAGCGCGCCTAGGCCAGCCGCGCCGAGACGCGCGAGAGCCGGCGCACCAGCGCGCCGACGGTGCGCTCGGCGGCGACGAGCTCGGTGTAGAGGTCCGTGGGTATCGACGGGCCCTCGTTCTCGACCAGCGCGGTGATGCGACCGGCCAGGTCGTCCATCGACGACGTGATGGTGGACAGCTCGGTGCGCAGCGTCACGCGCCCCCTCGTTCGGTGCGGCGGTATCGGCGCCTACTGTACCGGGGTGACCGGCGGACCCCCCGAGAGCATCGCCTGGGAGCGCCTGCGCGCGCGCGGCGCCGACGCGCTCGCCTTCCTCCAGGGCCAGCTGACCCAGGACCTCGAGGGCGTCGAGGGCGAGGCGGTCGCGCTGCTGCTCGGGCCAGACGGCGTCGTCGTGACCGACGCGCGCGTCACTCCTATCGAGGGCGGCTACGACCTGGTGGTGCCGGCGGGGCTGGCCGACGCGGCGCTCGCGCGCCTCACGCGCTTCCGCCTGCGCGTCGCCTGCGACCTCGAGGTCGCGGGCCCGTGCGCCGGGCCCTACGCCACTGTCGCCGAGCGCGTCGCCGCGGGCTGGCCGGGGGAGCCCGAGTTCGCGAGGGGGCTCTCGCCCCACGCGCTGGGCGCCGCGGTCGTCGCCGCGGCGGTCTCGTTCACCAAGGGCTGCTACGTCGGCCAGGAGCTCGTCGCGCGCCTCGACTCGCGCGGCGCGCGCGTGCCCTTCCGCCTCGTGCGCGCGACCGGACCCGACGCCGCCTCGATTGACGCGGTGCTGCGCTCGTCCGGGCCGGCGGGGCCGAGCGGCGTGACCACGGCCGTGTCGCGCGACGCCGCGGCGGTCGCCCTGGGCGTCGCCCACCGGTCGCTGGCCGACGGCGAGCACGAGGGCGTCGCCGTCGAGTCTCTCTAGCGCGCGACGCGGGCGTAGCCTGGGGGACGAGGTGCCCCGGTGCGACTGATCGTCGAAGGCCTGTTCATCAAGATCTCCGGCGTGACCAGCGAGGAGGACGCCCTCTTCGCGATCGGCCTGGGCGCGAGCGCCGTGGGCTTCGAGTTCGCGCCCGGCCCGCGACAGGTCCCGGTCGAGCTCGTACGCGACACGCTCAAGCGCCTGCCCTTCGGCGCGGTCTCGGTCGGGGTCTTCCGCCAGGAGCTGCCCCAGCGCGTCGTCGAGGTCGCCAACACCCTGGGCCTGAGCGCGGTCCAGATCGAGGGCCCGGCGACGCTCGAGCAGCTGCGCTACGTGGCCGACCGGGTCAACACCGTCATCCGCACCCTGCCGTCGACGGCCGCGATCGACGACGCGTTGGCCTCGGCGGGGGTCGACTACGTGCTCACCCCCGAGTCCGACGACCACAGCTCGCTGGTCGACGCGCTCGCGGTCTTCCAGTCGAGGGGGCGCACGCCGGTCATCGCCTCGGGGGGGCTCACGCCCTCGAACGTCGCCGACGTCGTCGAGAACTACCCGGTCTTCGGCGTCGACGCGCGCGCCGGGGTCGAGTCCGCCCCCGGCGTCAAGGACGCGGTGCGCCTCGGCGAGTTCATCGCGCGCGCCCGCTGGGCCTACGAGCACAGCGAGGTCGACCGCGGGGACGACTTCTTCGCGCCCTGACTCCGTAGGCTGAGCGGGTCACCCGACGCTCGAGGGAGGTCCATCGTGCCCAAAGCAAAGAAGTCCTCAGCCGCGAAGAATGCGGCGGCCGTGAAGAAGTCCCCAGCCGCGAAGAAGGCGGCGGCCGCGAAGAAGGCCCCGGCGTCCACGAAGCGCGCCGCCGAGGCGACGTCGGGCTTCACCGCCGAGGAGCGCGCCGCGATGCGCGAGTACGCGGCCGAGCGCCGGCGCCGGGCCAAGCAGGGCCCCGAGGAGGCGGCGGCCGAGGTGCTCGCCAAGATCTCCGCGATGGCGCCGGCCGACCGCGCGCTCGCCGCGCGCGTCCACGCGATCATCACCGCGGCCGCGCCGGACCTCGCCCCGCGCACCTGGTACGGGATGCCGGCCTACGCCAAGGACGGCCAGGTCGTGTGCTTCTTCCAGGACGCGGGCAAGTTCAAGGCCCGGTACGCGACGCTGGGCTTCAGCGACAAGGCGCGACTGGACGACGGCGAGATGTGGCCGTCGGCCTACGCGCTGGGCTCGCTCACGTCGGCCGACGAGGCGCGGATCGCCGAGCTGGTGAGGCGGGCCGTCGGCTAGGCGCCCGCGCGGCGGAAGACGACCGAGCCGTTGTGCCCGCCGAAGCCGAAGGAGTTCGAGAGGATCACCTCGACGTCGGCCGCGCGCGGGGCCCCGGTGACCACGTCGAGGTCGATCTCGGGGTCGACCTTGGTCGTGCCGGCCGTGGGCGGGATGAGCTGGCGCAGCAGGGTCATCACCGACGCCACTCCCTCGAGTGCGCCGGCCGCGGCCAGCGAGTGGCCCAAGTGGCCCTTGATCGAGGTGACCGGCGGCCCCGGGGTGCCGAAGACGTGGTGAACGGCGACGGCCTCGGCGAGGTCGTTGAGCGGGGTCGACGTGCCGTGGGCGTTGATGTGGCTGACGTCGCCCGGCGTGATCTGCGCGTCCTCCAGGGCCAGCTCCATGGAGCGGATCGCGCCGCGGCCGGTCGGGTCGGGGGCGGTGACGTGGTGGGCGTCCGCCGTCGACGCCGCGCCGATGACCTCGGCCAGGATCGTCGCGCCGCGCTCTCGCGCGTGGTCCCACTCCTCGAGGACGAGGATGCCGGCGCCCTCGCCGAGGACGAAGCCGTCGCGCTCGGCGTCGAAGGGCCGCGAGAAGTCGGTCGACGAGAGCGCCGTCATGTTTCGGAAGCCCGCCTCGGCCAGGTCGACCATGACCGCCTCGGCGCCCCCGGCGACCGCGACCGGGCATCGCCCGGTGGCCACGAGGCGCGCGGCGTTGCCGATCGCGTGGGTGCCCGCGGCGCAGGCCGTGGTCACGGTCTCGGCCGGGCCCCCCAGGCCGAAGCGCATGGAGACCGCCGCGGTCGCGGCGTTGGGCATCATCATCGGGACCATGAACGGCGAGACGCGGTCGACGCCGCGATCGAGCAGCACCCGGTACTGCTCGAGCACCGTCTGCAGGCCGCCGATCCCCGTCGTGACGACGCTGCCGGCGTCGTCGATGGGCCCGGCGAGGCCGCTCTGGCGCCAGGCCTCGTCGGCGGCGGTCAGCGCGTAGAGCGTGAAGGGGTCGAGTCGGCGCAGCTCCTTGGGCCCGCCCAGGTGCGACGCGTCGTAGGGGGTGACGTGCTTGCTCGGCGGCGCCTCGTCGCTCTGGAGCGCCTCCCACAGGGCCCCGGCGCCGACGCCCGCGCAGCTCACCGCGCCGATGCCGGTCACGGCGACCCGGCGGCCGGCGACCGGTCCGGTCGGGTGGCGGGCGGCGAGCACTACAGCTTGGCGTAGATCAGGTCGAAGGCCTCGCCGACGGTGGAGATGTCCTTGAGCTCGTCCTCGCCGACCTCGATGTTGAAGGTCTCCTCGAGCGCCATGACGAGCTCGACGAGGTCGAGGCTGTCGGCGCCGAGGTCGTCGGCGAACGAGGCCTCCGGCGTGACCTGGGCCGGGTCGACGGCCAGCACGTCGACCGCGTTCTGCGTGAACTTGCGCCATCGCTTCGTAGCGGTCCATGGGTCCCCCTGGGTTCGAATACGGTCGCGGGTACCCATGCTGCCACCGACTCGGTCCGGCTAGCAGGCCCATCGACGAGCCCGCCGTCACGGGCGATCACCGCGCCGGTGATGTAGCGCGCGGCGTCGCTACGGCGAGGAACCCGACGACCCCGGCGACGTCGGCCGACCGTGCCGAGGCGGCCCATGGGGATCATCGCCTCCATCGCGCGTCTCGCGCCGCGCCGAGCTCGGTCGTCATGTCGGTGTCGATGAGCCCGGGGGCGACCACGTTGACGGTGACCGCGCGGCTGGCCACCTCCTTGGCCAGCGCGCGCGCCAGCCCCACCAGCCCGGCCTTGGCCGCGGCGTAGTTGGCCTGTCCGGGCACGCCGACGAAGGGCGCAGATCGACCCGATGAAGACGATGGAGCCGGCGCGCGCGCGCACCATCGAGGCGAGGGCCGCGCGCGCGGTGTAGAACGCGCCGTCGAGGTTGACGCTGAGCACCTCGCGCCACTGCGTCGTCGCTCATGCGCAGCGCCAGCGCGTCGCGGGTGATCCCGGCGTTGGCGACGCAGACCTCGACCGGGCCGAACTCCTCGA
This sequence comes from uncultured Actinomycetota bacterium, assembly GCA_963820815.1. Taxonomy (GTDB): domain Bacteria; phylum Actinomycetota; class Acidimicrobiia; order Acidimicrobiales; family RAAP-2; genus RAAP-2. Next base: position 144,025 of record CAWGBL010000003.1, read on the forward strand.
CCGCGGCGCGCACGGCGGCGGTCGACCGCGGCGGAGTCGGCGACGTCGACGCGCGCAGGACCTCGCGCACGACGCCGGCGCCTCGCCCGAGCGCGCACAGCGCGACGACCGCGTCGCCGCAGGCTCGACGAAGTGCTCGGCGATCGCGGCGCCGATGCCGCGGCTCGCGCCGGTGACGACGACGAGGCGGCTCACCCCTCGACTCCGCGCAGGTCGTCGGGGACGCCCGGGGCGAGCTGGCGACTCGAAGTCGCGGATGCGCTTGGTCAGCCCGGTGAGCACCGACCCCGGGGGCAGCTCGATCGACGTCGTCACCTCGTCGGGCAGCGCGAACGTGGCGTCGAGGAACTGGACGGGCGAGGTCAGCTGGCGGCTGAGGAGGTCGCGCCACTCGCCCGGGTCGGAGTGCGGCTTGGCGTCGACGTTGGCGATGACGACGGCGTCGCTGGCGCCCCAACGCGCGCTGGCGCAGCGCCTCGTCGAGCTCGGCCTGGGCCGGGGCCATCAGGGGGCGTGTGGAAGGCGCCGCCGACGGCGAGCGGCGTCGCGCGCCGCCAGCCGAGCTCGCGGTGGCGCGCGAGCAGCTCGTCGAGGCCGGCGCGCGTGCCGCTGACGACGATCTGGCCCGGGCCGTTGACGTTGGCGACCCAGACGCCGTCGACGCTCGTCGAGGCCCTCGCGAGCGCCCTCGTCGCCGCCCATCAGGGCGACCATCGAGCCCTCGGTCGCGCGCCGCGGCGCGCGCCATCGCCGCGCCGCGCACGCCGATGAGCCGCGCGCCGTCCTCGAGGTCGAGAGCGCCGGCGGCGACCAGCGCGGTGAACTCGCCGAGGCTGTGGCCGAGGTAGTACCGCGGGCCGCACCTCCCGGTCGAGGAGCTCTCCGATAGCCGACCATCGAGAGCGCGAAGGTGGCGATCTGCGCGTGGTCGGTGCGCACGACCGTCGTCGTCGGCGCGGTCAGGAGGAGCGTCGGCCACGTCGAGCCGAGCCGCCGTCGCTGACGCGCGTCGAGGATCTCCCAGTGGCGCGACGACGTGCCAGTGGGACGCCGGCGCCGCTGCGAGATCGAGCCCTGACCGGGGAAGAGCGCCACGACGTCGTCGTGAAAGTCCAGCGGTGCGTGAGTCCGGCATCCGACAACGGTAACAGCGTGCCCGGAGTGGGACTTGAACCCACACACCCTCTCGAGTAAAGGCTTTTGAGGCCTCCGCGTCTGCCGATTCCGCCATCCGGGCTGCGGCACCACCGTACCAGCCGCCGTAGGGTGGCCGGTGAGAGGTCGACCCTCTGGCGCAGCGACGTCGACGCTCGCGCGTCCCACTGCGCGCGGCGTACCGAGCGCCACGATCGACGCGCCGCCGACTGTTCCTGGCGTCGCACGCGACGGCGTCGACGGGCTACGGCGAGGTCGCGCCGCAGCCGGCGGCCCTCAACGGCGACGCCGGCGTCGACGACGTCTCGACGAGCTGCGCCTCTTCGTCCTGCCGACGATCGCGGCGACCGCCGCGCGCGAGGGCGCGCCGCCGGACTGGACGCGCGTCGCGCGCTTCGCCGGGTCGCGCGCCGGCGAGCAACCGCGGCCGTCGCGCTCGTCGAGATGGCCCTGCTCGACCTCGAACTGCGGCGCGCGGGGCGCGGGATCGAGGCCGTCTGTCGCCCCGGCGCACGCGACGCCGGTGCAGGCGACGGTGTCGCTGCTCGAAGAGCGGGGAGTGGTCGGTGGAGCGGCGCGGCGCGCGGTGCGCGCCAAGGTCGGCTCGGGCACCCCGCCGCGCGGGCGGTCGAGCGCCTGGCGCGCGCTCGACGTGCCGGTGCTGCTCGACTTCAACGCGTCGGCGCGCAGCGACGGCCGACGTCGTGGCGACGGTGCTCGCCGTTAGCGGCGGTCTGCGACGTGGTCGCGGTCGAGCAGCCCTACGCCGCTCGGCGACGTCGTCGACCACGCGCGCCTCGCCGAGTCGATCGACGTGCCGGTCAGCATCGACGAGGGCGTGCGCAGCGCGCCGCGACGTCGCGCCATCGCCCGCTACGGCGCGGCCACGATGATCTGCGTGAAGCCGCCGCGCGTCGGCGGTCTCGCCAACGCGCGCACCTCGTCGCCGCGGCCGCGAGCGCGGGCTGGCGCGCCTACGTCGGCGGATTCTTCGAGTCGGGCCTGCGCGACGTCGGGTCAACCGGCGCCTCGCCGAACAGCTGCGTCGATCGAGCCGAGCGACCTCGCGCCGGTGGAGCGCGCGACCTGGACGGTACGCCAGAGGTCGTGCCGGTCGCCGATGGGCTTCGGCGTCACGCCGTCGCGCCGCGCTGCTCGAGCGCACTGCGGACGTTCCGCGTGGACCTCGAGGCGACGATTTAGACTCTAGCCATGGGTTCGCGACTGCAGCAACCGACGACTCGAGGACATCCAACGCCGCCTGAGCGCGGCGCGCGAGAGCCTGCACGTCCTCGAAGAGCAGGTCGAGGTGTGGAACGACGCCCTGGACGACTCGCGGATCCGCGCGCTGGTCGCCGAGACCCCGCAGGTGACGGCACGAGTACGACGAGCACTCGCGCCACGTGGCGGTCGCCAACGCCGAGCTGGTGCACCGGCGCGCCGACGAGGTGCGCGAGCCTGGCCGCCGACGCGTGACGAACTCCTGCGTCGACTGGACGCCGAAGGACGACCGTGGATAGGCGCGTCGTCATCGCCGACGACGAGTCGATCATCCGGCTCGACCTCAAGGAGATGCTCGAGGCCGACGGCTACCTGGTGGTCGGCGAGGCCGCGCGCGGTGACGACGCGCTCAGCCTCATCCGCGAGCACCGACCCGGACCTCGCGCTGCTCGACGTCAAGATGCCCGGGCTCGACGGGATCGAGGTGGCCCGCGCGGTCGCCGGCGGCCCGCACCAAGGTCGTGCTGCTCACGGCGTTCAGCCAGCGCTCGCTGATCGAGAGCGCGCGCGACGCCGGGGTCGTCGCGTACCTGGTCAAGCCGTTTCGCTCGAGCGAGATCCTGCCGAAGCTGGCGGCGATCCGTCAACCCGGCGGTCGACGGCGTCGGCGAGCCGCCCGGACGGGCCACGTCGACGACAAGATCGAGACGCGCGAGGTCGTCGAGCGGGCCAAGGAGTGGCTGATGGAGCGACCGCGGGCTGGACGAGCCGTCGGCGTTCGAGGTGATCCAGCAGTCGGCGATGCGCACGCGCACCCGGATGCGCGACGTCGCCCAGCAGATCCTCAAGGGCGAGTTCGTTGGCTGACGCGGTGCCCGACGAGCGCCCCCTGGTCCTGCTCGACGGGATGTCGCTGGCCTTCCGCGCCTTCTTCGCGCTGCCCGACCGACATCGCGACCTCGGCCGGGCTCGTCACCAACGCCCTGCACGGCTTCGTCGGCGATGCTCCCGTCCTCGTGCGCGAGCCAGCGACCCGCGCGGCGCTCGCCGTCGCGTTCGACCTGCCGGGCGGCACGTTCCGCGACGACGATGGTCGAGGACTACAAGGGCGGGCGGGCCGAGACGCCCCGCGAGCTCGAGCACCAGTTCGGCCTCATCCGCGACCTCTGCGAGGCGCTCGCCATCCCCGTGCTCGGCGTGCCGCAGCTTCGAGGCCGACGACGTGCTCGCCACGCTGGCCACGCGAGCGCGCGACGAGGCGACGCCGGTCGTCGTCGTGACGGGCGACCGCGACACGCTTCCAGCTGGTCGAGGACCCCTACGTCAAGGTCCTGTACAACCGTCGCGGGGTCTCGGACTACTCCCTCTACGACGAGGCCGGGATCGTCGAGCGCTGCGGCGTCGAGCCGCGCGCGCTACCCCCTGCTCGCCGCGCTGCGCGGCGACCCGTCGGACAACCTGCCCGGCGTGCCCGGGCGTGGGGGAGAAGACGGCCGCCAAGCTGCTCGCCAGTACGCGCGACTTCGACGAGCTCTACGCCCACCTCGGCGACCTCACGCCGAAGCTGCGCGAGAACCTGGCCGCCTACGAGGAGCGCGCCCGCAACAACGCGGAGGTGATGCAGCTCGTGCGCGACGTCGCCGCTCGACGTCGACCCCGCCGACCTCGCCGCTCGGCGGCTGGGACCGCGAGCGAGGTCGACCGCGTTCTTCGAGCGCTATCGAGATGTACGGCAGCTGCGCACGCGCTTCGAGCCGATCCTCGACGAGGGGCTGCTCGGCCCCGGCGCCGACGGGACGCCCCGCGCGGCGCGGCGTCCGCGCGTCGACCGCGCCGCCGACGCGTGCCGGCCCAGCCGCACGGCGGCGCGCGCCTCGTCGACGGGGCTGCGCCGCCGGGGCGACGGTCGTGGCGCTGTCGCCGACGGCCGCGGCGCCGTGCTGCGACGCCGGCGAGCGGGCCGCGCGGGCGCCGGACGCCTCGCGAGACCTCGGCCGTCGGCACGCGGCCCGGCCGGCCACGACGTCAAGGCGCTCTACCGCGCCGCGGCCGAGCGCGGCGTCGACCTCGGCGAGCCGGCCGACGACAGCGCGATCATGGCGTTCCTGCTCGACGCGACGAGCGGCCGCTACCAGCTCGCCGAGCGTGCGCGCGAGCGCTTCCTCGGCGAGGCGCCCGCGCCGACGCGCCGACGCTCCTCGACGACCCCGACGTGCGACGACGCGCTCGTGCGCGAGCGCGCGCGCTGGTCGCGCGCCTGCTCGACGCGCTGCGCGCCGAGCATCGACCGCGGGGAGCTCGCGCTCGTCTACGAGACATCGAGCTGCCGCTGGTGCGGGTCCTGGGCCGCATGGAGGCCCGCGGCATCTGCGTCGACGCCGACGCTGCTGCGCGCGCATCGCCGAGGAGTTCGCGCGCCGAGGCCGCGCGCCTCGGACGCGCAGATCCACGAGGCCGCCGGCCACGAGTTCAAGGTCAACTCGACCCAGCAGCTCCAGGTCGTGCTCTTCGACGAGCTCGGCCTCACCCACGGCAAGAAGACCAAGACGGGCTACTCGACCGACGCGACGACGCTCGAGGCGATCGCTCGACGAGCACCGATCGTCGCCGACTGCTCCTGCGCTACCGCGAGGTCGACAAGCTGCGCAGCACCTACGGCGCGAGCCTCGTCGACGCGGTGCAGGCCGACGGCCGCATCCACGCGACGTTCCGCCAGACCGTGGCGCGCACGGGCGGCTCTCGCTCGCGACAGCCCGAACCTGCACAACATCCCGATGCGCACCGAGGACGGCCGGCGCTTCCGCCACGCCTTCCTGCCGAGCCGGGCTGGCGCTGCGCGGTCGCCGACTACAACCAGATCGAGCTGCGCATCCTCGCGCACCTCTCCCAGGACGCCGGGCTGCTCGCCGCGTTCGCCTCGGCCACGAGGACGTGCACCGCACGATCGCCGGCGTCGGTCTTCGGCGTCGACCCGGCCGACGTGACGCCCGAGCAGCGCGAGCAGGCCAAGGCCGTCTCCTACGGCCTCGCCTACGGCATGGAGGCCTTCGGGCTCAGCCGGCGCCTCGGCATCCCGGTCGGCGCGGCGCAAGGAGGTCATGGACCAGTACTTCGACGGGCTTCCCGAGGCTGCGCGCCTACATGGACGACGACCGTCGGCGACAGTGCGCGCCAAGGGCTACTCGCGCACCGAGTTCGGTCGCATCCGACCGTTCCCCGACCTCGGCGACGGCGACCGGGGCCGCCCGCGCCGCGGCCGAGCGCCAGGCGATGAACGCCGGGATCCAGGGGACTCGCGGCCGACATCTTCAAGTCGGCCCTGGTGCGCCTCGACCGCGCGCTGCGCGACCGCGGGGCTCGCAGCGCGCGCCTCGTCCTCCAGGTCCACGACGAGGTCCTCGTCGAGGCGCCGCCCGACGAGCAGGACGCGCGTCGAGGCCGTCGATCGTCGACGCGCTGACCAACGCCGCGCAGCTCGAGCGTGCCGCTCGAGGTCTCGCTCGCGACTGGGGCGAGAACTGGCGCGGCGGCCAAGGGCTAGAGCGGCCGTGCTAGGCGAGTTCGCCACCGGGTCGTTTCACCGGGCGGCCCACTCCCGTACTCCCTCGAGCTGACCCCGGCGCGGTCACGTAGTGAAAGCGAGTCCTCGATGTCGGAGGCACCAGCCTCCTCTCCTCCCAGCCCATGGGCACCTTCGACGAGGAGGGCAACTACGTCCCGCGCGCCAGTCACCGACGACGACCTGGTCGGCACCGACCTCGCCACCCTGGTCGCCGACACCGTCCTCGAGTTCGAGGACGGCGACGTCGTCGACCGGGCACCGTCGTCAAGATCGACAACGACGAGGTCCTGCTCGACATCGGGTTCAAGTCCGAGGGCGTCATCCCCGCGCGCGAGCTCTCGATCCGCAACGACGTCGACCCCGCCGAGATCGTCGCGATGGGCGAGCACGTCGAGTGCCTGGTCCTGCAGAAGGAGGACAAGGAGGGACGCCTCGTCCTCTCCAAGAAGCGCGCCCAGTACGAGAAGGCGTGGACCAACGATCGAGCAGCTGAAGGCGCGCGACGAGGTCGTGAAGGGCGTCGTCATCGAGGTCGTCAAGGGCGGGCTGATCGTCGACATCGGGCTGCGCGGCTTCCTGCCGGCGTCGCTCGTCGAGCTGCGCCGGGTGCGCGAGCTCCAGCCCTACGTCGGCAAGACCGTCGAGGCCAAGATCATCGAGCTCGACCGCAACCGCAACAACGTCGTCCTGCTCGCGCCGCGCCTGGCTCGAGGAGACCCAGAAGGAGCAGCGCGGCGACTTCCTCGCCAACCTGAGGCCGGGCGAGCGCCGCCACGGCGTCATCTCCTCGGTCGTCAACTTCGGCGCCTTCGTCGACCTCGGCGGCATGGACGGCCTGATCCACGTCTCGGAGCTCAGCTGGAAGCACGTGGAGCACCCGAGCCGGTCGTCGCGGTCGGCGACGAGGTCGACGTGGAGGTCCTCGACGTCGACTTCTCGAGAAGGAGCGCATCTCGCTCTCGCTCAAGGCCACCCAGATCCGACCCGTGGCAGGAGTTCGCCAACACCCACGAGGTCGACCAGCTCGTCTACGGCCGCGTCACCAAGCTCGTGCCCTTCGGCGCGTTCGTGCAGGTCGGCGACGGCATCGAGGGCCTGGTGCACATCTCGGAGATGGCCGCCCACCACGTGGAGACCCCCGAGCAGGTCGTGACCGCCGGCGAGGAGCTCTGGGTCAAGATCATCGAGATCGACACCCAGCGCCGTCGCATCAGCCTCTCGATCAAGCAGGCGCTCGAGGGCGGCGAGGTCTCCGAGGAGTACCGCGAGGCCTTCGGGTCCCACGCCTACGACGACGAGGGCAACTACATCGGGAGCCACGACTACAGCGAGCTCGAGTTCACCCCGGAGACCGAGGCGCAGGCCGCGTGGGCCGACTACGCGGCCGGCTCGGCGCCCGCCGACGGCGAGGCCGCGGTCGTGGCCGCCGAGCCCGACGCGGCGCCCGCGTCCGACGCCGCGCCCGAGGTCGTCGAGGCCGAGGCCGAGGGCGGCGCCGGCGCCGAGTAGCGAAAGGCCGGGAATCGAGCCCGGCCGCGCTTACCATGGTCCGATAGGTACTCGGCTGCGGGGGTGGTGGCTGGCCCTGGGGCTCGGGCTCGGCCTGATCGTCGAGTACTACTGCGTCCCGAGCGCGCTCAACCAGAACATCGTCTACGCGGTCCTGGGCCTCTTCGCCGTGGGCGGCGTCCTCGTCGGGGTGGCGCGCTATCACCCGGCCGAGAGGGTCGGCTGGTACTGCCTGGCCGCGTGCATGCTCTTCTTCGCGGCCGGCGACGACGTCACGACCTACTACCAAGAGGTCGTCCACCGCCTGCCGTCGCCGTCGGTGGCCGACGCGCTCTACCTGGTCGGGTACCCGTTCTTGTTCGTCGCGGTGGCCCGGCTGATCCCGGTCGCCCGGGACCACTCGGCGCGCGAGGACACCGCCGAGGCCCTCGTGGTCTCCCTGGGCGCTCTCGCCGTCGCCTGGCAGTTCCTCGTGAACTCCTACGTCCACCAGAAGGTGGGCACCGACCTCGGGCGCATCGTCACCGTCGCCTACCCGATGATGGACATCGCGTTGATCTTCTTCGGGATGAGGGCGCTGCTGCGCGGCGGTGCGCGCCAGGCCTACCAGCGGCTCCTCTTCGCGTCGCTCACCGTCGTCTTCGTCGGCGACTTCGTTTACGACTTGCTGACGCTGCACAACGTGTACTCGACGGGCAACTACGTCGACGTGTTCTTCCTCGTGCAGTACGTCATGGTCGCGGTCACCGCGCTGCACCCGTCGGTCGCCGCCGCGCCCGAGGCGACCCCGGTCGGGCCGTCGCGCCGTCGCGCTCGGACCCCCGCGGTCGTCCTGGGGGGCTTCGTCGCGCCCGGCATCCTGGTCGTGGCGACCCTCGTCCACGCGCGGGTCGACGTCCTGGCTATGTCGGTGATCTCGGTCTGCGTCCTGGCCGTCGTGGGGGTGCGCCTGGCCTGGCTGCTCACGCGCCTGGGCGACCAGTCCGACCAGCTGGGCCTCCAGCTCTCCCTGATCGAGGAGGTCGAGGAGCGCTTCCGCCTGGCCTTCGAGGACAACATGGCCCCCATGCTCTTCACCGGGCTCGACGACCGGGTCATCGCTGTCAACGACGCCTTCTGCGAGATGATCGGCTTCGAGCGCGACGAGATCCTCGGCCAGGGCTCGGCGCCGTTCACCTACCCCGACGACATCGGGATGACCGAGGAGTCGCTGCGGCGCGTCCAGGAAGGCCAGGGCGACCAGAACCGCTACGTGAAGCGCTACGTGAGAAAGGACGGGCGCGTCATCGTCGCCGAGGTCCTGCGCTCCCTGGCGCGCGACGCGTCCGGCCAGCCGCTCTACCACGTGATCAGCGAGCGCGACATCACCGAGGAGCGCACGCTGGCCGCCCAGCTCACCGACCAGGCGCTCCACGACTCTCTGACGGGGCTGGCCAACCGGGTGCTCTTCGTCGACCGTCTCGAGCAGGCCCGCGCGCGCATCGCGCGCGAGGGAGGGCTCGCGGCGGTCCTGCTGCTCGACCTCGACGACTTCAAGGGCGTCAACGACACGATGGGCCACGTGGCCGGCGACCAGCTCCTGGTCGAGATCGCCCGGCGGCTCGAGCACGTCACGCGCGGGGCCGACACGCTCAGCCGCTTCGGCGGCGACGAGTTCCTCTACCTGGCCGAGGGGCTGCACGGCGCCGACGACGCCCGGGGCGTGGCCCGCCGCCTCCTCGGCGCGCTCGCCGACCCCTTCACGCTGGCCGGGACGCGCGTCGAGCAGCGCGCGTCGGTCGGGATCGCCCTGGTCGACGAGCGGCGCGCGGACGCGTCGGAGTTCATCCAGGACGCCGACGTCGCCCTCTACGAGGCCAAGTCGGCCGGCAAGGGCCAGCACGTCGTCTTCTCGCCGACCATGCAGGAGCGCGCCGCCGACCACTTCGCCCTGGTCCAAGAGCTCAGCGGGGCGCTGGCCGCGGGCCAGCTCACGATGCACTACCAGCCGATCGTCGACCTGGCCACCGGCCAGATCGTCGGCCTCGAGGCGCTGATGCGCTGGTTCCACGCCGAGCGCGGGGCCATCAGCCCGGCGGTCTTCATCCCGCTAGCCGAGCAGAGCGATCTGATCGTCGAGCTCGGCCGGTTCGCGCTGGCCCAGGCGACCGCCGCGGCGGCGGCGTGGCCGGGGGGCGACGACGGGCCCTTCGTCACGGTCAACATGTCGGCGCGCCAGTTCATCGACCCCGGCCTGGTCGGCGTGGTCGAAGCGGCGCTCGCCACGTCGGGGCTCGCCGCCACTCGCCTGGTCATCGAGATGACCGAGCACTCGATGCTGGCCCACGTCGCCGAGACCAAGTCGCGCATGGACCGCCTGCGCGAGCTCGGCGTGACCTTCGCCCTCGACGACTTCGGCGTGGGCTTCTCGTCGCTGTCGCACCTGGCGTCACTGCGCCCGCGGATCATCAAGATCGACTCGTCGTTCACCCAGATCGCGGGCGGGACCGAGTCCGACCTGGCGCTCCTCGAGGCGATCATCACCTTCGGCCACCGCCTGGGCCTGACCATGCTGGCCGAGTGGGTGGAGACCGAGGACCAGCTGGCGCGCCTTCGCGGTTTCGGCTGCGAGCTGGGCCAGGGCTTCTACTGGTCGACGGCGGTGCCGGCGGTGGCGGTCGGCGCGCTCCTCGAGCGCGGCGTGCTCAGGCCGGCGGCTGACGCGCGGCCCACTCCGCTCGGCCGATAGCCCAGGTCCACTCGATCCCGGCGTCGCCCGGCGCGCGCGCCGGGTCCGGCGCGACGGCGGTGAGGGTGAAGCCGAGGCGCTGGGGGACCGCGCGGCTGCGCGCGTTGTTGACGTCGTGGCGGATCTCGACGAGCTCGACCCCAGGCTGGGCGAATGCCGCGTCGGTGAGGCCGGCGGCCAGCTCGGTGGCGTAGCCGCGGCGCACGTGGGCCGGGTGGAGCCAGTAGCCGATCTCGAGGGTCGCCGGACCTCGCCGGTTGTGCAGCCCGGTCCCGCCCACGACGGCGCCGCCCGCGAAGACCCCGTAGGTCGCGTCGCCCCCCGCGGCCCAGCGCGCGCGTCGCTCGGCGACGAAGGCCGCGGCCTCGGCCTCGCTCATCGCGTGGTCGGCCCAGACCATCCAGGGGCGAAGGTGCTCGAGGCTCTCGGTGACCGCCGCGGCCAGGGCCGGCGCGTCGTCGTCGCGCCAGACGCGCAGCGTCAGCCGGTCGGTCGTGACGACCTCGGGCAGCGGGGCCATGCCCCAGGGTACGGGGCTAGGCGCCCGGGCGGCGCCCGATGGTGAGCGGGAAGTGGCAGGCGACCTGGTGGCCCGGGGCGACCTCGACGAGCGCCGGCTCCTCGGCGGCGCAGCGCTCCTGGGCGAGGGGGCAGCGCGTGCGGAAGCGGCAGCCGCTCGGCGGGTTGATGGGGCTGGGCGGCTCGCCCTGGAGGACCTCGCCGTGCACCGGCGCGTCGGGGTCGGCCTCGAGGGCCGCGCCGAGGAGGAACTTGGTGTAGGGGTGGGCCGGGGCGTCGTAGAGGACGTCGGGCGGGCCGACCTCGCCGATCTTGCCGAGGTACATCACCGCGACGCGGTCGCTCACGTTCTTCACCACGGCCAGGTCGTGGGCGATGAAGAGCAGGGTCAGCCCGTACTCGGCCTTCAGGTCGGCCAGCAGGTTGAGGATCTGCGCCTGGACCGAGACGTCCAGGGCCGAGACCATCTCGTCGCAGATGAGCAGCTTGGGGCGCATGGCCAGGGAACGCGCGATGGAGATCCGCTGGCACTGGCCGCCCGAGAACTGCCGGGCGTAGCGGTCGCCGTAGAGCTCGGGGTCGATGCCGACCTCGTTGAGCAGGCGCGAGACGACGGCGTCGCGCTCGTCGCCCTTCACCGATTTCCAGCAATCGAGCGGCTCGGCCACGATGTCGCGGATCCGCCGGCGCGGGTTGAGCGAGCTGATCGGGTCCTGGAAGATCATCTGCATCGAGGTGCGCGCCCGGCGCAGCGCGGCGCCCGACAGCGTCGTGACCTCGACGCCGTCGAGCTCGACCGTGCCCGACGTCGGCTCGACGATGCGCATCAGCGCCTTGCCGGTCGTCGACTTGCCGCAGCCCGACTCGCCGACCAGCCCGAGGGTCTCGCCCTGGACGAGGTCGAAGCTGACCCCGGCCACGGCGCTGACCCTGTGGTGGCCGTGGCGGAACTCGACCTTGAGGTCGCGCACGCGCAGGAGGTCGGTCACGCGACGTCCAAGGGGTTCCAGCAGGCGAAGGCGTGGCCGGGCTCGGCCGCCGCCGTGAGCTCGGGGCGCTGGGTGTGGCAGCGCTCGGTGGCGAAGCCGCAGCGCGGCGCGAAGGCGCAGCCGGGCGGGAGTTGGGTCAGCGCCGGGGGTCGACCGGGGATGACCGTCAGGCGGGTGTGGCTGGGCGCCGAGACCTTGGGCGAGCTCTGGAGCAGCGCGCGCGTGTAGGGCATGCGGTGGCGGTGGAAGACGTCGCGGGTCGAGCCCACCTCGACGATCCGACCGGCGTACATCACGATGATGCGCGACGTGCGCGTGGCGACCACGCCCAGGTCGTGGGTGATCAGGACGACCGACATGTGCAGGCGCTCGCGCAGGTCCTCGAGGAGGTTCAGGATCTGGGCCTGGATGGTGACGTCCAGGCCGGTCGTCGGCTCGTCGGCCATCAGGAGCTGGGGCGAGCAGGCCAGCGCGGTGGCGATGACCACGCGCTGGCGCATCCCGCCCGAGAGCTGGCCGGGGTAGGCGCGGTAGCGGTGCTCGGGCGAGGGGATCCCCACCATCTCGAGCAGCTCGATCGCCCGGGCCTTGGCCGCGGCCCGGTCCATCCCGAGGCGCACCCGCAGCGCCTCGTCGATCTGGCGCCCTACGCGCATCACCGGGTTGAGCGAGGTCATCGGGTCCTGGAAGACCATTGCCACGTCGGTGCCCCATATCTGGCGCTTGTCGGACTCGCTGGCCCCGACGACCTGGTGGCCGTTGAGCAGCACTGAGCCGGTGACGGTGACCTTGGCGCGCGGCTGCAGGCCCATGATGGTGCGCGCCAGCACGGTCTTGCCCGACCCGGACTCGCCGACGATGCCCAGGGTCTCGTCGCGGTCGAGTGCGAAGGTGACGCCCCCGACGGCCGGCAGGAGCCCGGCCGCGGTGTCAAAGACGGTGGAGAGCTCGTCGACGACGAGCAGGCGGTCGGTCACAGCTTGGCCTCGGTGACGTCGAAGTACGTCCGCAGGCGGTCGCCGATGAAGTTGAGGCAGAGCAGGAACAGGCACAGCGCGAGGCTGGGGAAGAGGACTAGCCAGGGGTTCAGGGCCATCTCCGTGCGCGCCTCGTTGATCATGTTGCCCCACGACGGCGTCGGCGCGTTGACCGACAGCCCGAGGAACGCCAGCGCGCCCTCGAGGGTCACCACCGTGGCGATGCCGATGAGCAGGAAGGAGATGGCGATGGGCGCGATGTTGGGCAGGAGCTCCTTGGACAGGATCCGCCGGTCGGTCGCCCCCTGGACCTTGGCCGCGACGACGTAGTCGCGGCCGGCCACCGCCAGCGTCGCGGTGCGGATGACCCGGTAGACGAGGGGGATCGCCGCGACCCCGATGACCAGGATGATCTTGAGCTCGGTGCGCGGGGTCCAGAAGGACAGCACCGCGATCACCGCGACGATCGCCGGGAAGGCGATCAGCACGTACATGAAGGCGGTCAGGATCGCGTCGAAGCGGCCGCGCCGGTAGGCGGCCAGCATCCCCAGCGGCGCGCCGACCCCGAATCCGATCACCATCGACCCGGTGCCAACGGCCATCGAGACGCGCGACCCGAAGACGATCCGGCTGAAGATGTCGCGGCCCAGGTCGTCGGTGCCGAGGAGGTGGTGAAGCGACGGCCCGACGTTCAGGGCGTTGTAGTCGCCGAAGAGCGGGTTGGGCAGCGGCAGGAGGCTGGCGAAGAGGGCCCCGAAGAGGTTGAGGGCGAGGTAGCCCACGCAGACCCAGAAGAGCGGCCCGAGCCGCTCTGACCGGCGGGTCACGCGGGTCGCGAGCCCTAGGCCCATCGTCGGCGGGATCGCCGTGTCCAGGTGGTCGTGGCCCGCGTGGTCGTAGTCGGCGTGCTCGTGGCTACTCACGGCTGATCCTCGGGTCGAGCAGGTTGGTGATGAAGTCGAAGAAGAAGTTGATGAGCACGACCGCGACCGAGACGACCAGCACGATGTCCTGGACCAGGACGTAGTCGCTCGTGTTGATGGACTGGATCAGCGTGTAGCCGAGCCCGGGGATCTGCAGCAGGTACTCCACGACGAACCCGCCGGTCAGGAGGCCGCCGATGTTGACCCCGGCGGCCCCGCACAGCGCGACGGCCGACGGCCGCAGGGCGTGTATCCACATGATGCGCCGGCGCGAGATCCCCTTGGACCGCGCCATGGTGATGAACTCCTCCTGAAGCGTCGCGATGAGGTCGCTGCGCAGGACCCGGTAGTACACCACAAAGCTCCCGATGGCCAGCGTCACCGACGGCAGGGCCAAGCTCTCGAGGTTGGCCACCCAGTTGGTGTGGAACGAGACGTACGAGGCCGGCCCCGTGTTGGGCACCCCCCACTTGATCGCGAAGAGCAGCACCAGCAGGACGATGATGATGTAGGGCGGGACCGAGAGCATGGTGAAGCTCCCGGCGCCGAGGGTCCTGTCGATCCAGCCGTCGGGCTTGCGGGCCGACCACATCGACATCGGGATGGCGATCCCGAAGGCCAGGACCTGGCTGATGAGGATGAGCTCGAGGTCGATGGGCAGGGCCGCCCGGATGGTCGCGGCCACCGACGTGTGGGAGATGAACGAGCTGCCCAGGTGGCCCGTCAGGAGGTGGCCGACCCAGACGAAGTACTGGATGTAGACCGGCCGGTCGAGGCCGAGCTGGTGGTAGAGGGCGGCCCGGGCGGCCGGAGTGTTGCCCAGGCCCAGGATGACCGACGCGGGGTCGCCGGGGAGGAGGTGGAGGAGGTAGAAGCTCCCCACCGAGATCACGAAGATGATGCCGACAATGATGAGGAGGCGCTTCCCCAGGTACTTCAGCAAGCCGCACCCCCACGCAGTACGCCAGAAACTGTAGCCAAGCCCCGCGCGCCCCTTGGACCACCGCGGCGCCCGCCGGGGCCGTGACAGCGCGTCGGTAGCGTGGTCGGGTGAGGAGAATCGCCGTCGCCGGCGGCATCGGGGCGGGCAAGTCGGCGGTCGGCGCGCGCCTGGGCGAGCTCGGCTTCGAGGTTGTCGACAGCGACGAGGTGGCCCACGCGGTCACCGAGCCCGGGACCCCCGCCTTCGCGGCGGTGCGCGACGCGTTCGGCGCCGCCGTCCTCGACGCCGGGGGCCTGATCGACCGCGCGTTCCTGGCCGAGGTCGTCTTCGCCGACCCGACGGCCCTGCGGCGACTCAACGACATCACGCACCCGCGAATCGGCGCCGAGCTCCTCGCGCGCCTCGCCGCGGCGCGCGGCGAGGCGGCCTTCGTCGCGCTGCCCCTCTTCCGGCCCGAGCACCGCGAGCTGCTGGGCCTGACCGGGGCCTGGGCGGTCGTGGTCGAGCCCGAGACCGCGGTCCGGCGCCTGGTGGAGGGCCGCGGCATGTCCGAGGCCGACGCGCGCGCCCGCCTGGCCACCCAGATGCCCAACGACGAGCGCGTGCGGATCGTCGACCGGGTGATCTGGAACGAAGGCACGATCGAGGACCTGCGACGCGCGGTCGACGAGGCGCTGGCCGACGAGGGGCTCGGCCGTGGATAGCTTCCTCGTCGAGTCGCCGTTCAGCCCGTCGGGCGACCAGCCGCGCGCGATCGACACTCTCGCGCGCGGGGTCGAGGACGGGCTTCGCTACCAGACCCTCGAGGGCATCACCGGCTCGGGCAAGACCGCGACGATCGCGTGGCTGGTCGAACGCGTCCAGCGCCCGACGCTGATCCTCGAGCCCAACAAGTCGCTCGCGGCCCAGCTGGCCAGCGAACTCAAGGAGATGCTCCCGAGCAACCGGGTGGAGTTCTTCGTCTCGTACTACGACTACTACCAGCCCGAGGCCTACATCCCGCGGACCGACACCTTCATCGAGAAGGACAGCTCGGTCAACGAGGAGATCGACCGGCTGCGCCACGCGGCGACGTCGTCGCTGCTGCTTCACCGCGACACGATCGTCGTCGCGTCGGTCTCGTGCATCTACGGCCTGGGCTCGCCGATCGAGTACCGCGAGCGGATGCTCCAGGTCGAGGTCGGCCAGGTCGCCGACCAGCGCGCCCTGCTGCGCCGCCTGGTCGAGATGCAATACCACCGCAACGACCTGGTGCTCGAGCGCGGCAACTTCCGGGTCCGCGGCGACACCCTCGAGGTCCAGCCGGCCTACAGCCACGAGGCCGTGCGCGTCTCGTTCTTCGGCGACGAGGTCGAGGAGATCGCGTTCTTCAACCCCCTGACCCACGAGGTCCGCGCCCGGGTCAAGGAGTTCACCCTCTTCGCGGCTACGCACTACGCGACCGGCGCCGAGACGCTCGCGCGCGCGGTGCGCTCGATCGAGGCCGAGCTCGGCGAGCAGCTGGCCCTCTTCGAGCGCGAGGGCAAGCTCCTGGAGGCCCAGCGCCTGCGCTCGCGCACCGAGCACGACCTCGAGATGCTCGAGCAGACCGGGGTCTGCGCCGGGATCGAGAACTACTCGCGCCACCTCGACGGGCGCTCGGCGGGGGAGCGGCCCTACACGCTGCTCGACTACTTCCCGCGCCGACTTCCTCGTGGTGATCGACGAGAGCCACGTCGCGGTGCCCCAGCTGCGCGGCCAGTACGCGGGGGACCGGTCGCGCAAGGAGGTGCTGGTCGAGCACGGCTTCCGCCTGCCCAGCGCGCTCGACAACCGCCCGCTCAACTTCGAGGAGTTCGTCGACCTCGTCCCCCAGGTCGTCTTCGTCTCGGCCACGCCCGGGGCCGTACGAGCTCGAGGTCTCGGACCAGGTCGTCGAGCAGGTGATCCGCCCGACCGGGCTGATCGACCCGAAGGTCTCGGTCGTGCCGACCAAGAACCAGATCGACGACCTGCGCGCGCGCCTCGACGAAGTGGTGACGCGCGGCGAGCGGGCCCTGGTCACGACGCTGACCAAGAAGATGTCCGAGGACCTCACCCAGTTCCTCACCAAGGCCGGCTACCGGGTCCAGTACCTGCACAGCGACATCGACACGATCCAGCGCATCGAGATCCTGCGCTCGCTGCGCCTGGGCGAATTCGACGTCCTGGTCGGGATCAACCTGCTGCGCGAGGGGCTGGACCTGCCCGAGGTCTCCCTGGTGGCGATCCTCGACGCCGACAAGGAGGGCTTCCTGCGCAGCCGGTCGGCCCTCATCCAGACGATCGGGCGCGCCGCGCGCAACGCCAACGGCGAGGCTGTCCTGTACGCCGACCGGGTCACCGACTCGATCCGCGACGCCGTCGCCCTGACCGAGCGGCGCCGGCGGCTCCAGCTGGCCTTCAACGCCGAGCACGGGATCGAGCCCCAGACGGTCACCAAGGCCGTCGCGGACATCCTGGGGCGCCTGCGCAGCGAGTCTCCGGCCACGCCGACCAACCGGTCCCACGGGGTCACCTCGCTCGAGGAGCCGCTCAGCGACGACCTCAACATCGAGATCACCCGGGTCGAGCAGGCGATGCTCGACGCCGCGCGCGAGCTGCGCTTCGAGGAGGCGGCCGCGCTGCGCGACCTCCTGCACACCCTGCTGCGCCAGAACCTCGAGGCCTCCTTCGACGAACTCCTCACCGAGACCTGACCGGTAGGGTCTCGCCGTGTCGTCGACCGATCCGCGTCCAGGGGGCCCGGGTCCACAACCTGAAGAACCTCTCGGTCGAGCTGCCGCGCGACCGGCTGATCGTCTTCACCGGGCTGTCGGGCTCGGGCAAGTCGTCGCTCGCCTTCGACACGATCTACGCCGAGGGCCAGCGCCGCTACGTCGAGTCGCTCTCGGCCTACGCCCGCCAGTTCCTGGGCCAGATGGACAAGCCCGACGTCGACTTCATCGAGGGGCTCTCCCCGGCGATCTCGATCGACCAGAAGACCGCGTCGCGCAACCCGCGCTCGACCGTCGGCACCATCACCGAGATCCACGACTACCTGCGGCTGCTCTTCGCGCGCGTCGGGCGTGCCGCACTGCCCGACCTGCGGCAAGCCGGTGACACGACAGACGCCCCAGCAGATCGTCGACCAGGTCCTCGCGCTGGCCCGACGGCGAGCGGTTCCTCGTGCTGGCCACGGTGGTCGAGGGCCGCAAGGGGGAGTACACGACGCTGCTCGACGACCTGGCCGGCCAGGGCTACTCGCGGGTGCGCGTCGACGGCGACGGTCATCGAGCTGGCCGACCGCGACGGGCTCGAACCTCGCGCGCTACGAGCAGCACACGATCGACGTCGTGCTCGACCGGCTCGACGGTGCGCTCGTCGAACCGCCAGCGCCTCACCGAGTCGGTCGAGGCGGCGCTCAAGCTGACCAAGGGGACCGCCTCGTGTCCTCTTCGACCGAATCCGAGCGAGCTGGTCTCGTTCTCCGAGAAGCTGGCCTGCGTCGGCTGCGGGATCAGCTTCACCGAGCTCGTGCCGCGCGACTTCTCGTTCAACTCGCCCTACGGCGCCTGCCCGGTCTGCACCGGGCTCGGCACGCGCTATCGAGGTCGACGCCGACCTGGTGGTGCCCGACGCGACCTGTCACTCAGCGAGGGCGCGCTGGCGCCGTGGTCCGGCGCGCGCTTCAAGTACTTCGAGCGCCTCATCGCCGGCATCGCCGACCTCGGGGGCTTCGACGTGGACACGCCGTGGAAGAAGCTGCGGGCCAAGGACCGCAAGCTCGTCCTCTACGGCGTCGAGAACCGCTCGGTCCCGGTCAAGTACCGCAACCGCTACGGCAAGGTCCGCACCTACGAGGCCTCCTACAGCGGCATCGTCGACTGGCTCGAGCGCAAGCGCAACGAGGCCGACGGCGACTGGTCGCGCGAGCAGGCCGAGCAGTACATGCGCGAGGTCGAGTGCCCGGCCTGCCACGGCCAGCGCCTCAAGCCCGAGGTCGCTCGCCGTGCGCATCGCCGACCGATCGATCGCCGACGTCTCGGCGCTGACCATCGACGAGGCGATCGCCCTCTTCCGCTCGCTCAAGCTGACCAAGCGCGAGGAGACCATCGCGCGCGCAGGTGGTCAAGGAGGTCCTCGAGCGCCTCAACTTCCTGATGGACGTGGGGCTGGACTACCTGACGCTCAGCCGCGCGTCGGCGACCCTCTCGGGCGGCGAGGCCCAGCGGATCCGCCTGGCCAGCCAGATCGGGTCGTACCTGGTCGGGGTGCTCTACGTGCTCGACGAGCCCTCGATCGGGCTGCACCAGCGCGACAACAAGCGCCTCATCGCGACCCTCGAGCGCCTGCGCGACCTCGGAAACTCGGTCATCGTCGTCGAGCACGACGAGGAGACCATCCGCTCGGCCGACTACATCCTCGACATCGGCCCGGGGGCCGGCGAGTTCGGCGGCCGGGTGGTGCACGCCGGCGGCTTCGAGGCGCTGCTGGCCAACGAGGAGTCCCTGACCGGCGCCTACCTGGCCGGGCGCCGGGCGATCCCGGTGCCCGCGACGCGCCGGGCGGGCGACGGCAAGCGGCTCACGGTCGTCGGCGCGCGCGCCCACAACCTCCAGGACGTGACGGTCTCGTTCCCCCTGGGCACGTTCACCGCCGTGACCGGCGTCTCGGGGTCGGGCAAGTCGACGCTCGTCAACTCGATCCTGCTCGCGTCCCTCGAGCGCCAGGTCAACGGCGCGCGCTCCCTGGCGGCCGAGCACGACACGATCCTGGGCGTCGACGACGTCGACAAGGTCGTCGCGGTCGACCAGCAGCCGATCGGCCGGACCCCGCGGTCGAACCCGGCGACCTACACCGGCGTCTTCGACAAGATCCGGCGGCTCTTCGCCGAGGTGCCCGAGGCCAAGGTCCGCGGCTACCAGCCCGGGCGCTTCAGCTTCAACGTCAAGGGCGGGCGGTGCGAGACCTGCGCCGGCGACGGGACCATCAAGATCGAGATGCACTTCCTGCCCGACGTCTACGTCAACTGCGAGGTCTGCGAGGGCGCGCGCTACAACCGCGAGACCCTCGAGATCAAGTTCCGCGGCAAGTCGATCGCCGACGTCCTGGACATGCCGGTCGCCGAGGCCCTCGACTTCTTCGAGCACCAGCCGGCCATCCGCCGCCACGTCCAGACCCTGGCCGACGTCGGACTGGGCTACGTGCGCCTCGGCCAGCCCGCGCCCACACTCTCGGGCGGCGAGGCCCAGCGCGTCAAGCTCGCGACCGAGCTGGCGCGCCGGCCGACCGGCCACACCCTCTACGTGCTCGACGAGCCGACGACCGGGCTGCACTTCGAGGACGTCCACCGGCTGCTCGAGGTCCTTCACCGCCTCGTCGACCAGGGCAACACGGTCCTGGTGATCGAGCACAACCTCGACGTGGTCAAGACCGCCGACTGGGTG
Source organism: uncultured Actinomycetota bacterium (assembly GCA_963820815.1). Classification (GTDB taxonomy): domain Bacteria; phylum Actinomycetota; class Acidimicrobiia; order Acidimicrobiales; family RAAP-2; genus RAAP-2. The sequence goes on from CAWGBL010000003.1 coordinate 163,998, forward strand.
GTGGACCTCGGGCCCGAGGGCGGGCGCCGCGGCGGCCGGGTGGTCGCCGAGGGTACCCCCGAGCAGGTCGCGCGCAAGTCCACCGCGACGGGGGTCGTGCTGCGCGAGACCCTGGCGCGCGCGGTGCCCTAGTGCTCGAGCGCCCGGCCGGCATCCCGCGGGCCAGCGGCTGCTACCTCTTTCGCAACGCCCACGGCGACGTCATCTACGTGGGCAAGGCCCTCAACCTGGCCAACCGCCTCGGCTCGTACTTCCAGCGCTTCGAGGGCCTCAGCGCCAAGACCCAGGCGCTGATGGAGGACGCGCGCGGCGTCGAGTGGATCGTCACCCCCAGCGAGGTCGACGCGCTGATCCTCGAGAACGAGCTGATCAAGCAGAACCAGCCGCGCTACAACATGATGCTCAAGGACGACAAGTCCTTCCCCTACGTCGCGCTCGACCTGCGCGCCGACTTCCCGGCGCCCTTCCTGACCCGCTCGCACCACCAGAAAGGGGTCCGGTACTTCGGGCCGTTCGTCTCGGCCGGGGCGCTGCGGCGCACGATGGACGAGCTGGTCCAGGCCTTCCCGCTGCGCACCTGCACCCGCCACAAGTTCGACTACCACCAGCGCGTGGGCCGTCCGTGCCTCCTCTACGACATCCACAAGTGCTCGGGGCCCTGCGTCGGGAACGTCGACGTCGAGGGCTACCACCGGCTCCTCGACTCGTGGGTCTCGTTCTTCGAGGGCGACGTCGCGCCCCTGACCGACCTGCTGACCGAGCAGATGGAGACCGCCGCCGCCGAGCAGCGCTACGAGGCGGCCGCCCGGGCCCGCGACGGCCTGGACGCGCTCGAGCGCGCGGCGTCCGAGCAGGTGGTCGTCCTCGACGACCACTCCGACCTCGACGTCGTGGCCGTGGCCACCGACGGCGCGCGCGCCGCCGCGGTGCGCTTCGTCGTGCGCCACGGCCGGGTGATCGGCCGCACGGTCCACCTGGTCGACCGATCGATGGGCGAGAGTGAGGCCGAGATCCTCGAGGCCGTCGCCCCCGAGCTCTACCCGGCCGGCTCCGAGGTCCCGCCGGTCGTGCTCACCGGCGCGTCGACGCCCCTGGTCGCGGAGTTCCTGGCCGGCCGGCGCGGGCGTCCGGTCGAGGTCGCGACGCCGCGGCGCGGCCGGCGCCGCCGGGCCCTGGAGATGGTGGCCGCCGACGCGGCCGCGGTGATGGGCCGTGACTCGCTTCGCCGCGCGGCCGACCACAACGTGAGGAGCCGCGCCCTGCTCGAGCTCGGCCAGGCGCTGGGGCTGGCCGATGCCGCCCTACCGGATCGAGTGCTTCGACATGAGCCACCTGCAGGGGACCAACTACGTCGGTTCGATGGTCGTCTTCGAGGACGGGTTGGCCAAGAAGCCTGACTACCGGCACTTCAACGTGCGCGAGGCCCTGGGCAACGACGACGTCGGCGCGATGGCCGAGGTCGTGCGCCGGCGCCTGGCCCACTGGGGCGAGGACACCGCGACGACCAAGTTCCGCCGGCCCGACCTGATCATCGTCGACGGCGGGCTGCCCCAGCTGCACGCCGCCCAGCGCGCCGCGGCCGAGGCCGGGGTCGAGGCGGTGGAGCTGGCCGCGCTGGCCAAACGCGAGGAGCTCCTCTACCGGCCCGGCTCCTCGCACCCGATCGCGCTCGAGCGCGGGAGCGAGGCGCTCTACCTCGTCCAGCGCGTGCGCGACGAGGCCCACCGCTTCGCGGTGACCTTCCACCGCTCCAAACGCGGGCGCTCGATGGTGGCGTCGAGCCTCGAGGGCGTCGAGGGCCTCGGGCCGTCGCGCCGCGAGGCGCTGATGACTCGCTTCGGCTCGCTCGACACCCTGCGCGGCGCGACCCTCGAGGAGCTCGCGTCCACGCCGGGCCTGCCCCGGTCCGTCGCGCAGAGCCTCTACGATCACCTGAGGGCGCCGTCCCCGGCCCGGCCCGCCAAGGGGGGACCCGATGAGTGAGATCGTCCTGGTGACCGGGATGTCCGGCGCCGGGCGCTCCACGGTGTCGGCGGCGCTCGAGGACGTCGGCTGGTTCGTCATCGACAACCTGCCGGTCGAGCTCATCGTGCGGGTCTCGGAGCTGGCCTACGGCGGCAGCCCGGACCACCGCGGGGTCGCCTTCATCGTCGGGCGCTCCGGCCAGCCCCAGGTCGAGGCCCTGCTGGCGGTCGAGAAGGAGCTGGCCGCCCTGCACGACCGGGTCCAGATCCTCTTCCTGGACGCCCCCGACGACGTGCTCATCGCCCGCTACGAGGGCAACCGGCGTCGCCACCCCTTTCCGGGGGCCACCCTGGCCGACTCCCTGGCCACCGAGCGCGCGACGCTCCAGACGATACGCGACGCCGCCGACCTGGTGATCGACACCGGGCCGCTCAACCCCAACCAGCTGCGCCGGCGCATCGCCGAGTCCTTCGGCGCCGACGGGGGCGGTGGGGAGATGAAGGTCTCGCTCGTCTCCTTCGGGTACGCGAACGGCATGCCGCGCGACGTCGACGTGGTCTTCGACTGCCGCTTCCTGCCCAACCCCCACTGGATCGAGGAGCTGCGGCCCCTGTCGGGGCTCGACCAGCCGGTGGCCGACTTCGTGCTCGGCCAGGAGCCGGCCCAGCGGTTCCTGGCCGACGTGGTGTCCATGCTCGAGTGGCAGATCCCCGCCTTCGCCGCCGAGGGCAAGTCCTACCTCTCGGTGGCGGTCGGCTGCACCGGCGGGCGCCACCGCAGCGTGGCCATCGCCGAGGAGATCCGGCGCCGCCTCGGCGTGCCCCACGCCGTCTTCCACCGCGACATCGCGCGATGAGGGCCGTCGCCGTGGGCGGCGGCCACGGGACCGCGGTCTCGCTGCGCGCGCTCGCTCGCCTCACTGACGAGGTCACCGGGGTCGTCTCGGTGGCCGACGACGGCGGGTCGACCGGCCGGCTGCGCGCCGCGCTGGGCGTGGCCGCGGTCGGCGACCTGCGCAAGTGCCTGGGGGCGCTGGCCGACCCGGGCAACCCGCTCACCGCGTCGTTCGAGCACCGATTCGCGGTCGGCGAGCTGGCCGGGCACGCGGTGGGCAACCTCCTGCTGGTCGGGCTCATCGACGCGACCGGGGACTTAGAGGAGTCGGTGCGCGCGCTGGCCCAGGTGATGGGGGTGCGCGGCCAGATCGTCCCGGCCAGCGTTCGCGGGGTCGAGCTCGTCGCGACGACCGAGGAGGGCGCGACGCGCGGCCAGAGCGAGGTGGCGCGCTCGTCGTCCATCCGGCGCATCGCGGTGGAGCCGGCCACGGTCGCCGCGCCGATCGCCGCGGTCGAGGCGATCGAGCGCGCCGACCTCGTCCTCGTCGGGCCGGGGTCGCTCTTCACCAGCGTGCTGGCCGCGTGCGTGATCCCCGGGATCCTCCAGGCCCTCGCCGGCACGCGCGCGACGCGCGCCTACGTGGCCAACCTGCGCCCCCAGGTGCCCGAGACCGCCGGGCTCGACCTGGCCGGGCACGTCGACGCGCTCATTCGCCACGGCGTGACGCCCGACGTCGTCCTGGTCGACGAGCGCTCGGAGTTCGCATGCCAGCCGTGCCCCGTCCCCGCGGTCGTCACCGACCTGGCCGGCGGAAATGGCCGCGTGCACGATGTGCAAAAATTGGCCCGGGCCGCCGCCGACCTGGCGGCAGCCCCAAGGAGATCCCCATGACGGTCCGCGTCGGCATCAACGGCTTCGGCCGCATCGGCCGCCTGTACCTGCGCGCGGCGCTCGACCGGCCCGACGTCGAGGTCGTGGCCGTCAACGACCTGACCTCGCCCGAGATGAACGCCCACCTCCTGCGCTACGACTCGGTCCAGGGCCGGCTCGACCGCGCGGTCAGCGTCGACGGGGGCGCGATGACGGTGGGGGAGCACCGAGTCGCGGTGCTGGCCGAGCGCGAGCCGGCCAAGCTCCCCTGGCGCGACCTCGGGGTGGAGGTCGTGATCGAGTCGACCGGGCACTTCACCAGCCGCGCCGGCGCCGCGCTTCACCTGGACGCGGGCGCCGAGCGCGTCATCATCTCGGCGCCGTCGCCCGACGCCGACGCGACCTTCGTCATCGGGGTCAACGAGTCCGACTACGACCCGGACGCCCACCGGGTCGTCTCCAACGCGTCGTGCACGACCAACTGCTTCGTGCCGATGGTCAAGGTCCTCGACGACGCCCTCGGGGTCGAGGCCGGGGTCATGACGACGGTCCACGCCTACACCAACGACCAGAACCTCCTCGACCTCGTGCACAAGGACATGCGCCGGGCACGCGCCGCCGCGGTCAACATCGTGCCGACCTCGACCGGCGCGGCGCGCGCGACCTCCCTGGTCATGGCGTCGATGAAGGGCCGGCTCGACGGGGGCAGCCTGCGCGTGCCGATCCCCGACGGCTCGATCACCGACTTCACCGCGGTCACGCGCTCGACCAGCGTCGACGAGGTCAACGCGGCGTTCCGCGCGGCGGCTGGCGCGATGTCGGGGATCCTCGTCTACTCCGAGGAGCCGCTGGTCTCGTCGGACATCGTGGGCACCGCGGCCAGCTGCACCTTCGACAGCGGCCTGACCATGGTCCAGCGCCTCGACGACGCGCGCAGCCTGGTGAAGGTCTTCGGCTGGTACGACAACGAGTGGGGGTACTCCAACCGCCTCGTGGACCTCACGGTCCTCGTCGGCGCCTAGCGGTGGAGCTGCCCCGGCTCGACCGGCTCGACCTGGCGAACGCGCGCGTCCTGGTGCGCGCCGACCTCAACACCCCGCTGGCCGAGGTCGACGGGCGCCGCGTCGTCGCCGACGACTTCCGCATCCGCGCCACGCTGCCGCTGCTCGAGCGCCTGAAGGCCGCCGGGGCCTCGGTCGTGGTGGCGACGCACCTGGGGCGCCCCAAGGGCCGCCCCGACGAGCGCTACGGCGTCGAGCCGGTGCGCGAGCGCCTGGCCGAGCTCTGCCCCGGGGTCGAGCTGCTCGAGAACCTTCGCTTCTCCCCGGGCGAGGAGGCCGGCGACCCCGTGTTCGGCGCGTCGCTGGTCGAGGGCGTCGACATCTACGTCAACGAGGCCTTCAGCGCGTCGCACCGCGCCCACGCGTCGATCGTCATCCCCCCGCGGCTCGTGCCCTCGGCGGCGGGCCCGACCCTCGAGGCCGAGGTGGCCGCGCTCTCGCGCCTGCTCGACTCCCCGGAGCGCCCGTTCGTCGCCGTGGTCGGCGGCGCAAAGGTCGCCGACAAGCTCGGGGTCGTCACCGAGCTCGCGCGCCGCGCCGACTCCGTCGTCGTGGGCGGCGCGATGGCCTACACCTTCCTCGCCGCGGCCGGGCACACCGTCGGCGCGTCCCTGCGCGACGACCGCCACCTGGAGGACTGCGTCGCGCTGCTCGCCACCGGCAAGATCGTCCTGCCGGTCGACGGCCTGGGCCTGGGCGAGGGCGCGCCCTTCGGCCGCGACGGCGGGCCCGACGCCGTCGTGCCCTTCGGCGCGGACGTCCCCAACGGCGTGGTCGGCCTGGACGTGGGGCCGGCCACCGCCGCGCGCTTCGCGCAGGTGATCGAGGGCGCGCGCAGCGTCCTGTGGAACGGACCGATGGGCGTCTTCGAGGACGTTCGCTTCGCCGCGGGCACCGTGGCGGTCGCGCGCGCGGTCGGCGCGTCGGGGGCCTTTAGCGTGGTCGGCGGCGGCGACTCGGTCGCGGCGCTGCGCTCGATGGGCCTGGTGTCCTCGGTCTCGTTCGTCTCGACCGGCGGAGGGGCGTCGCTCGAGTTCGTCGAGGACGGCGACCTACCGGGCCTGGCGGCGCTGCGCGAGAGTCCGTTCCCGTGACCGCGCGCCCGCTGGTCATCGGCAACTGGAAGATGAACCTCGACCACGTCGAGGCCGTCCACCTGGTTACCCAGCTCGGGGTCCTGCTGCGCGCGACCCCGGCCGAGCACGCCGACGTCGTGGTGGCCGCCGCCCTTCACGGACCTGCGCTCGGTCGCCTCGGTCGTCGCGGCCGAGCGCGTGCCGGTCGGGCTCTGCGCCCAGCACGTCAGCGCGCACGCGCGCGGCGCGCACACCGGCGAGGTCAGCCTGGCCATGCTCGCGGCGCCTCGGCGTCGACTGGCGTGATCGTCGGCCACTCCGAGCGCCGGGCGCACTACGGCATGACCGACGAGGTCGTCGCCGCGACGCTGGCCGCGGTGCTGGCCGGCGGGGCGCGCGCCGTCCTGTGCGTCGGGGAGGACGAGGGCGTGCGCGCGGCCGGTCGCCACCGCGAGCACGTTGCGCGACCAGCTCGACGGCGGCCCTCGCCGGCCACGACGCGGCGCTGCTCGAGCGCCTCATCGTCGCCTACGAGCCGGTCTGGGCCATCGGCACCGGGGTCGTGGCCACGGCCGAGCAGGCGGCTGAGATGACCGCCTACGTGCGCGCGGCGCTCGCCCCGCTCGGTGCGGGGACGGCCCGCGGTCCTCTACGGCGGGTCGGTGACGCCCGACAACGCGGCCGAGCTCAGCGCGGCCGGAGTCGACGGGTTCCTGGTCGGCGGGGCCAGCCTGGCGGCCGAGCCGTTCGCCGCCATCGTGCGGGCGGCGAACGACTGCTACGCTGGTCGCCGCTGAAGCGGAGGCTCGAATTCCGATGTTCACCTGGACGTTCGTCGCGATAGAGGCCGTGTCGGCGGTCGCCCTGATCTTCCTGGTCCTGCTCCACTCGGGGCGCGGCGGGGGCATCTCGGACCTGATGGGCGGGTCCCTGGGCTCGGCGGCCGCGGGCTCGACGGTGGTCGAGAAGAACCTCGACCGGATCACGGTCGCGACCGCGCTGGTCTTCACCTTCGCGACGCTCACCCTCGACCTGCGCCTGCAGTAGCGCGTGGGACGGCCGGCTGCCCGCGCGGCCGCCGCGGCATTGGCGGTGGCGGCCCTGGCCGCGGTCCTCGCGTCCCCCTCGCACGCCTCGACCACCTCCACCGACGGCTCGCGGACCCTGACCGTCTCGCTGCCGGGGCCCTTCAACGGCTGCTCCGTGCTGGACCCCGGGGCGACGGCCACGACCGGCGCGATCCTCGACCTCCTGGTGCCCTCGGCCTTCCAGACCAACCAGAACGGCCAGCTGATGGGCGCCGGCGGGCCGATTGCCTCGGCTGAGCTGACCTCGCTCTCGCCCGAGACGGTCGTCTACACGATCGCCCCGCACCAGCTCTGGAGCAACGGCCTGACCTTCAACGGCTCCGACCTCGTCGCGTGGTGGCAGTGGGCGAGGTCCCTGCCGAGCGTGCTGTCCGACGGCTACCGCGACATCCAGTCGCTCTCGGTCGGCTCCAATGGCCTGACCGTGACGGCGATCTTCGCGACGCCCGACGCGAGCTGGAACCTCCTGTTCCGCGACGTCGAGGCCCGCGGGGTGACGCGCGGCTGCGCGGTCTCGAACCTCGTCACCCGGCCCAGCCTCGGCCCCTACCGCGTCGTCAGCGCGAGCGCGTCGCGCGTGGTGCTCGCCAAGAGCACTCCCTGGCGGGGCTCCCCGGCGCGATTCGGCCGGGTCGTCCTGGTCGACTCGGGCGCGCTGCCGCGCTCGCCGACCGCCTACTTCGCCAACTACCTCACGACCGTCGGACGCGCCCAGATCCAGGCGCTGAGCGCCCACCAGTGGGTCGCCAGCCACCTCGGCACGACCTCGGACGTCGAAGTGGTCTCATTCTCGCCGACGCGCCCGCTCACGCGATCGCTCGCCATGCGCCAGGCGCTCAGCTGGTCGATCAACCGACAGTCGCTCATCAACTCGGTGTGGGGGTCGATCACGTTCGCCCCCGCGGTCGCCGCGTCGGCGGTCTACTCCCAGGGCGAGAACGCCTACCCCGGCGGCGGCGGCACGACCCCGACGACGCCGACCACGGTCACCGGGTCGACGACGCCGACCCAGAACGGGCTGTCGGACTGCCGAACCTGCGCGCTCGACGCCCTGGCCGCCGCGGGCTGGCGCCGGACCGCGGCCGGGTGGGTCGACGCGGCCAGGGCCAAGCTGCGCCTGGCGGTGGTGGCCGGGCCGACGGCGACCGATCGCGCCACGGCCGCGGCGATCGCGCGCCAGTGGGAGTCGATCGGCGTCGGCGCCTCGGTGTCGCACGCGCGCAGCGACGTCGTGGCCGCGGCCACGGTGGCCGAGGGCCACGCCGACGTCGCGGTCTACGACAAGCCGACGAGCGACGCGGCGAGCGTGAGCGCGCGCTCGTGGGCCGGCGCGGCGTACCCCGACACGTACCTGTCGGGCTTCCGCTCGCCGGCCGTCACGGCCCTCTACAACCAGGCCCAAGCCAATTTCAATGCGACCGCCGCCACGGCGACGTGGCTCGCCCTCGACCAGGCGGTGATGAGCAACTACTGGGTTCGGCCGCTCTTCACGTCGCCGTCGCTCGTCGAGTGGAGCAACTCCCTCGTCGGAGTGACGGGTGCGATCTCCGAGAGCGCCTTCATCGACGAGCTCACGGGGTGGAACAGCGTCGTCGTGTCGGGAGGCTGACTCGCGGCGTTGCCGTGGACTTTGGAGGCACGAAGTCGCCCCGATGGGGCGCACATCGACCCGGAGTAATATGCGGGACCGCGTCGGAGTGGCGGAATAGGCAGACGCGCCAGCTTGAGGGGCTGGTGCCCTCAGGGGCGTGCGGGTTCAAGTCCCGCCTCCGACACGCACATTCTCCGATACCTTGAGACCGACTTCGTCGTAAAGAACGTTCAACGCCGGGGTTCCGGAGACCGACACCTCTAGGTGGTCCGGGAACACCGTGACGCTTTTCAACAGCTCCTCGACGAGGACCCGCCTCTCGGTGTCGTCGGCCTTCTGCCACAGGGCCTCGATGTCGAGGTCGCCCAGGACAGCCGCCACCTGGTCGAAGCGCAGCTCCAGGTCGCTCTTGAGGCGCGTCTCGTGTCGCTCGTCGGCGGCCCTCTCCCGTGCGGCGACCAGGGCCGTGGCGAGCCGGCTCTCCTCCTCTTGGAAGCCGTCGGCGGTGATCTGGCCCGCGTAGTAGAGCTCGAGGAGCTTGCGCCGGTCCTCGGCGAGCTTGGCCAGCGTCGCGGCCGCAGAAGGGCCGCGACTCGGTGGTGGGTTGGTCGACTTGTCGCCGGCGAGCTGTCGGCGAATCGCCTCCCGGAGTTGTTCGTCGTGGCCCACGAGGGACAGTCCCAACACGGCGGCTCGGGCGAGCCCCTTGGTGCTCCTAGCCGGCTGGGAGCAGCCCTGGCCCCGGTGGCGACAGAGATAGAACCTCGAGCCCTTGCCGTTCTGGGCAACGGCCATGCGCCGGGTGCACAGTCCGCAGCGCACCCGCCCCGAGAGCACGTCCTTGGACCTCGTTACGCCCTTCCCGAACCCGCGGTGGGCGGCGTGGAACTGCGCCTCGGTCAGGATCGGCTCGTGCAGTCCCGGGAACCACTGGTCGTTGTGCAGGACCTCGCCCAAGTAGATGCGCGAGTCGAGGATGGCACGCACGGTGGAGAACCGGATGCCCGTTGCCTCCTCGATGGAGCGGTAGCTGAGACCGGCCGCGCGATGTCGGAACACCTCGCGAACTCGCTCGGCGTCGCCGTTGGGGATCAAGGCCCTTCGACGAGGTCGTAGCCGGTCTTCGGCCGGTTGATCCAGCGGCCCTCCTTGACCGCGCGCTCGATGCCCATGCTTCACGTTCTCGGCGAGTTGCTCGCGGAAGAACTGGGCGAAGGTGCCCAGGATGTTGTAGAACCATCCGCCCCGAGGCTGAGGAGAGGTCCAAGTTCTCCGAGACCGAGTGGAGCGCGACCCCGAGTGCGCCGAGCCGGTCGGCGAGCAGGATCAGGTCGCCCAGGTTGCGCGAAAGCCGGTCGAGACGCCACACGATGTACGTGGCTCACGTGGCCCGCCTCGACGGCCGCCAGGAGTTGCTGGAGACCGGGGCGCTCCATGTCCTTGCCGGATCGTCCCGGGTCGGTGACGACCGTGACTCGCCGAGATCGCGCAGGGTCGCGTAGGCGCGCAGCTTGTCGGCCTGGCCCTCGATGGAGTAGCCCTCTTCAGCCTGCTCCTCGGTCGACACTCGGCAGTAGGCCAGGGTGAGCATCGCGGCCTCCTTTGGGTCCAGCCTTCTTGTTGACGATACGCACGGCAATGGTCACGAGCACCGACGCCACGGCGTTGAAGTCCGGGACGATGCTCACAACAGCCCCAGTTCCCGGCGCTTCTTCCATATCCGGTGATCCATCGAGAGGCCCGTGAGCTTCTGGTAGCGGTTGAGGAAGTCGCCCAGGACCTCGAGGAGCTCGGCCTGGGAGTAACAGTCGCCGAGGGCCCCGAAGCGGGCCAAGTGACCGACCAGGCCGGGGAACGACTTGCCCATCTCCCCGCGCTGCTGGCCCTTGTAGGCGCGAGTGATCCCGATGGACCCCTCTCCGATCGAGGCTCGATGGATGGCCTCCCATTCGGGTGCGAGCGGCCAGCGGGACCGAGTGGCGTCACCGGTCGGAACTCGAAGCGTGAGCCATTCGAGCGTGCAGTAGGTCCACAGGGAGCCCGTCGCGTCAAGGACCTCGTCGGGCGTGGTCAGGCCGAACTCTCGGAGAGCCGAGCGGCTCAGCTCGAACTCGACTCGCAGGACCGGATGGTCAGGATCAAGTTCGTTGCCCCAGATGTCCTTCCAGAACTCCGCGCCCGTGCGCACGATGTCGCGTGTCTTGTCGTAGATCCGTCCGCTCGCGGTGCCCGTCGACCGACTGCCGAACTGGAGCCCGGTGAACGCATCTCCCTCTTCGAAGGTTCGGCGCGCCGTGGCCCGGGTGACGAAGTTCCGGCGCTCGTCACCGTCGATCTCCCATCCTTGGACGTCCGCGAAGAGGTCGATGCGGCTCACGACGAGTCGCACCGCTCCGCATTCGCCTTCGAGCAAGTCGGCGATCGTGTGTGCCGCGGCACGCGCGCCGACTCCGTGAAGGAACTCGGCCCGTGGTTGAACTCGAATGGCGGGAATACCGAGCTTGTCGGTTAGCCCTAGTCGCAGGTACGGGTGGGTCAGGCAATAGCGGTACTTGCCCCACCCGTGGGGCTCCATCGAGAACGACAGTGCTCCGAATTGGACGGGGGGGCGGGCGTCGAGTGCGATCGCGTCGGCCCGGGAATCTTCGAGCCGTGCAATGAGAGCGGGACCGAGCGCTGTCTTACCGGAGAGGTACAGCGCGTCAACCCCGGACGCCAGCTCCGTCACTTTGCCTACTCGCATAGGCGCGAGTATAACTACAGGCCTGTAACTCGTGACCTAGCTCTTGGGCGGGCGGCCAACCTTGATATCACCAGAGGCCCAGTACGCCTTGGGGTCTATGGAGATTCCCGGCATCACGAACACGTCCGGGTGTTTGCCCGTCATCCGACGGAATCGGGCGACCTTGCGCCAGATCGTCGACTTGTGCATCCCGAACTCCTCCAGCCCTTCGAAACCTCCGTAGAGGTGCCACATGACCCAGAATCCGATCATGTCCTCGACCACCTGCGTACCCCAGGGCTCCAGGGCCGTCGTGAGCTTGGCTTTGACAAATGGGGGAGTGCGACGGTCGACCGCCTTGACGTAGGCCTTCCACGCCCGCTTGGCAATCCCTTCACCTTCGGGCGACTCCATCGGGTCGGAGCGGAAGTCCTCGGGCATACTCGCAGCCTAGCGAGTGCAAAGTGATCGCGCTACTACCTAGATGGCAGCGCTGGAATCTATATCTTGATTCGCGACGATGCCGCGCATGGAATGTCCTACGTGCAATCTGAGTTTATCGGGAGCGTCTGATCTCTCAGTATTGGCTATCAGCACAGCTTTTCGAGGTCCGCGCTCGCGAAGGCCTCTTCGATCAGCGTTTCGAAGTGCCTGCTGCGCCGCTCGGGTACTTCCAACAGCGCGCGTACTTCCGATCGCTCATTTCACGTTGTCGACTCACTCGCGCAGGAATGGCTTGAAGCGAGTTACGCTGCCATCTGCTGGATGGCTAGCTCCGAATCGCCACGAGCCGGCTTCTCTTGTTGTTCTTGTCTCATTGCGAAGTGTCGAGTAAACCTCCCAGTCAACATAGCTGTGCTAGTGCCCAGGTACACTTTCCGACAAGAACAATCGTTGACCGTCGAGAGCGTTCAGAGATACGTCTCCCGAATCTGGTCCATGATGTGAGTTCGTGTCTTCACTAGTCGATAATACCATCTTCGTCAGATAGCACCAAGCAATCTGCAGGAACTTAGAATACGTCTGCGAACGAGTCACACGAATGCCTCCGCCTCAACCTGATCGGCGTGGTGATACGACACAAAGCACTTGTGCCGAACTGCCTGCTGCGCTTCAGACAGTCGCTTTGTGAGAAGCGCTTCTCGCTGGTCAATCTTCGCTTGAAAGAGCCGCTGAATTTCGGTCGCCATGTGTCTCCTCGCCTGTCGTTTGTCGTCATCCGTCCGTTAGGTGTCTACTTCGAACCTGCCACCAGGGTCTCTTTACCCGGTCATGCGCAATCACCCGAAGAGATTCAGGCGACTACGATCAGCCCCGCGTTTACACCGCGAAGGTCTGTAACAAGTTCAGCGTACTTTGAGTAGTCCCGTTGGATCTCTTGGGGAGAACGATTCCTATTCGCAGGTTCAGCAACTGCTTCCGAGTACCACCGCCGAAACCGCGCTTGCCACCTGGTCAAGTGTGGCCTGAGGCCAACGTTGAGCGCGCCCGATAGGGCGGTCACCAATTTTGCCTCATCGCTGTCGATGTGCATTCCCTTGCGAATCGGAACTCCCCTTTCCAGCTCCCTAAGTGCCTTGAATAGCGAATACCAAGAGTCATACACCTCGACAATCACGTCATCATCTCTCTTCGAAGGGTATTGCTGCCTTCCTGGTTGTAAGTTCAACCCAAGCCTGATGCGCGATCCTTGCCACATCGTCCGTCGGGCAAAGGGTGACTGTCGCACAGCCAGCAAAGTTGAAGTCAGCCGACGTCAGCTTCCAGCGCGGCCCACGCCTACCGCCAACAACTGCGAACGTAACCAGAACCACAACAAAGGCGGCGAAGAGCAGCCCGATTCCGATATTTAGTCCCCAGCCAGATACCCGAATCTTGAGAATGTCTCGCCAGCCGAGACCTATGGCGATGCCCAAGAATGCCACGGCAAAGACTCTAACCACCTGATGTCACAGTTGAGAGAAGAGGTTTAGCCAACCGGAATGCAGGTTGCGGGTGCTGTGATACAGGGAACGCACCCGCCGCGAAGCAGGATCAGAAGACTTGCCATATCCTCTAAGTGTGATCCTCAGTACGGCTCATCTGATTTCATTGACGGTTCACCGAGATTGGATCGATTGGCTCGTAGTTGCGTCAACCTTCGCTGCCCTTGTCTTTGCTGTTGTCCAGACGCTCCGAGTTACTCGCGCCGCAAAGAGTGCAGAGGTAGCCAGGAATCAAACTCAACTCACGATCTTTCATCAGAACTACTTCGATACCGCCAATTCGCTTAGTGCAGTATTGGCAGAGGTTGAGTCTGCTGCCGCGGGCGATCTGACAGATAAGGAGCAGCTCCTCGATTCTCTCAGCAGAGCCATCGCTCTCTCGTCAAGTTTCCTCGGTACGTTGCAAGCGGTCAAGATTCGGGAATCAGACCTTGTGGAAGGAACTGAGGATCTGATACAGGCGCTAATCACGCTGAAGTCAGGATTGATTCCGATGCGAGTCCTTGAGCCCAATAACAGGGAGTTGCAAAGCAACGTTAAAGTCGTCGTTTCCCAGAGTACTTCTCTGTCAAGTCAAATTGCTCGCTACTCCGGACGAGTTCGATCTTCCGGGCTCTCAAACGAGGACCCAAAGCCGACTCACCGATCGATTAGAGGTATCAACACGGCGCTAAAGTCCAGTAAAGGATCTGAGGACGAATGAGGTATCCGCTCAGCGACGAGGTGAAGCAGTTCTTTCACATGCTGACTGAAAGCACGAGCTCAGGCAAAGTGCAGTGGAGCATCAACGACTCCGGAGAGGTCGTTCGCACAATTTTCCGGCGCTGGCATCGCATTACGATCACGCGATGGCGATGACTTGTTTCCATATATCGTGAGCTTTATGAATGCCGATGGCGACTCGGTCGATACCTTCGAAACACCTATGCCAACTCCAAACGCAGGGCCTGAAGCTCTTGCCACCGGGAGACTGATTGGCGATCTTTATCAGGTGGCAAAATCTCGGGCCCTAGGCGTCGACGATCTCATCAGGAACATGGTCCGCGATCTAACCCGCGATCAGCAATGGCAAGGGCCCTCCGAGACTGAATAATTCCACTGCTGGACCCGCCAGTCGGAGATCGTGTAGGTCGCCCCTCCGACACTCGATTGAAGGTCTGCCGACGTCTAGCGTTGAGCGCTGATGACCGACACGTTAGAATTCGACACCGCTGATGGGCGAACCTTGTGTGTCGACTCTAACGGTGATGTCTCGGCCAAGCCGATTCTGACATTCCACGGATCACCCGGTAGCAGGCTTATGACGTACGGGACGGCTGAGCAAGCGGCGAGCGTGGGGGTACGCTTGCTGAGCTACGACCGACCGGGCTACGGCCAGTCGACCTCGCGACCAGACCGAACAGTTGTCGACTGTGTGGACGACGTCGCGAGAATCGTCGACGGTCTAGAGATCGATCGATTTGCAGTCCTTGGAGTCTCGGGAGGTGGGCCCCACGCCCTTGCCACCGCTGCAATGTTGCCCGATCGCGTCACCGCCGTTGCCACTTTGTGCGGGTTAGGGCCGATGGCGAAGCCCGGGTTTGACCCTTGGGCCGGAATGACCCCGGCCCGCGAAGCAGAACTCCGCGTCTTCTACGATGACCCTGCACTGTTTCGCTCGAACCTCGTCAAGATGCGAACGCGCTATCTAGGCCTGACCGACGAACAGGTTGTTACGCAACACGCAAGTGCCACCATCGCTGCGAATCTGCCCCTTGACTACTTCCGTGGAGTCATCGCACGCATCAAGGTTGGTCTGACTCCCGGTGTCGAAGGGATGTGGGAAGACCACTGTGCCCACTGCAGTCCGTGGGGTTTCGAGCCGAAATCAATTGGAGCGCCGGCGCAGGTTTGGCACGGGATGGCTGACGAGAGCATTCCATTCCAGCACGCCGTTTGGCTGGCCGGGAACATCGCTTCGGCCAAACTCCAGCTCGTTGAGGGGGAGAGCCACCTAAGTCTCGTGGCCCACCATTGGGCCGATGCACTCCGTTGGCTGGCGACCTTCAGTTAGCGCCTTCCGCTTCGTTAGCGTGCGGACCCCAATCTCTTTCGAGCCGCCAATGCCTGGTAGCAGATCTGTTGCGTCGGGCCTCCGACACTAGGTACGGTCCAATTCGTTGCGGCTACTGCGCTGTCGCTGGACGCGCTTCGACTTCTTTCGCCGCAGCGGTTGCTTTGGGGTCTCTCCCGACAACAACTCCAATCTGGAGCGGACTTTCGTCAGCCAGCCAATTAGCGACTCGCGTTCAGACTCTGAAAGGTCGACAAAGGCTTCGCTGGCGGCGAGGTGCACCACCGGCAACATTTGATCGACAATGTCCTGAGCATCCACAGTCAGATGAATCAGCACCTTTCGCCGATCGGTGGGATGCGGTCCCCTTTCCACCAATCCTCGACGCTCCAGCGTGTCGAGGATGGAGGTCATGCTCGCGCTGCTGACGAGGAGCCGCTCTGCGATGACGTGGCCGGGCAGCGGCTCGCCCGCACCCTCGAGGATCGCCAGCGTCTGGAAAGCACTTGCCGATAGATCGGCCGACCGTCGCCGGCGCCGGTCGAGCTCGACGAGGAACGCGTCGGCGGCTCGAACCAGGTTCGCCGCGGCCTCCGCTGCCGATCGGCTCGCTCCAGGAAACTCACTCTCGAAGTCGAGGGGGACTCGGATGGGGGACACATCGCTCATCCTCTGAGGTTACCTCGAAGACAGATTACTTGACATCTAGTGACATGATGACTAGGTTAACGCTTCTGGGCCGACACCAAGGTCGGCCAGAGATGGGCGGAGCGACAATGAGCGCAACTCTGATAGTTCGTCACCAAGTAGCTGACTACGCGGCCTGGCGGAAGGTCTTCGACGAGGCAGAGCCCCTTCGGGTTCAATACGGCAGCACGGGCCACCACGTGATGCACTTTCCCGGAGACGAAAACGACCTCGTCGCGGTCCACCACTTCCCGACCCAGGGCCAGGCCGAGGCGTTCGTCGGGGACCCGGCTCTCCGGGCGGACATGGAGCGAGGCGGCGTGGTCGGGGCGCCCCGAGTCGAAATACTGCTCGACAGGTGATCGGCGACTCTCCGGTGGTGATGGCCACACCGGGTCCGGCGTCCGAAGTCACTGGGGCCATTGACACCCATCGCCTCGAATCCTTCAGCGACGGGGTCATGGCGGTGATCATCACGCTCACGGCCTTTGAGTTGCGGCCGCCCGCCGGAGAGAGCTGGAGGGCCATCACTCACCGAGTTCCGGCGCTCCTGGTCTACGTTCTCAGCTTCGCGATTATCGCGACGTACTGGAACTACCACCACCACGTCTTTCGGGTCACCCAGCGCATTAATGCCGCAGTCATCTGGACGAACGCGAACCTCCTGTTCTGGCTCTCGCTTCTACCGCTGGCCACTGAGTGGGTGGGGAACGACTATCACAGCGTGGCACCCGCCATCGCCTACGGTGTCGTTGCCCTCGGGGCCGCCATCGCCGTCCAGGCCATGGTGTGGGTCGTCGCCCGCGAGAACCACGACGACGCTCGCGCGATCCAGGCGGTGATCTACGACGCCAGGGGTGTTCTGTACACCGCGGTCAGCTATTCGGTGGCGATCGGCCTCGCGTTTGTCAGCCCCTACCTTTCTTACGGGTGCTACGTGGTCGTGCTGCTGATGTGGATTGTCAGTAGCTTGAGGCCGGTCCGGCGAGTCGCCTAGCAGTCCGCGGCTCGGGCAGGGCTCGGTGGAGAAGCTCCCTGGCACGAGGTCTCAGTCAGCGCGCGAGCCCCGGCGTTCGGTGGCCCGTCCGTGACGGCGGGCCACCCGCTCGGGGCGCGGGCGAACCGATCGGCGTGCCGAGCCTGTGGTCCCTTCACGTCTGGGGGAGAAGCCACGCCCTGGCCAGCGCCCCGACAAAGACGCCCACCATTGGGAAGAGCGTGAGACGAATCCACTCGTCGCCCTGGGGGTGCAGCGCGACGAGGATCGCGAACAAGATTTGGAGGAGGAAGAGAGCGATGCTTGTCGACGGCAGCAGCACGGCGGGCCTCCGCCAGGCCGCGGGCTCGGACCAGCTGCCGGTGCGGATGACCCGTGGGAGCACCTCGGCGATGTTGACGAGGCATAGGAGTGCCATCACGATGCTGACGATCGCGAACGCCTCGACCTGCCTGGTCAGGCCGATGAGCGACATGACGAACACGTCGAGGAGGTGGATGAACGAGCTGCTCGAGAGCGCCCTTCGCCGCGCCTGTCTCCCTTCGTCGCGCGGCGACTGGTTCTCGATCGCCAAGGCGACGAACAGGAGCCCGATGAACGCGGCGGAGGCGCTACCACTCGCAACGAAGAAGCCCCCAAAGCTGTTCAACACGTTGTCATCTGGTCACACCTGAGCGGAGAGGTAGCGCCGCTACGTTCCGGAGCGCAGGGTTGCTGCGTACTTGTTCCACTGGCGTTGGCCCACGAGGCGGTAGAGGACCTTCACCGGCGGCGGCAGGTTGGAGAGCATGAAGTCCCGGTCGGCTTGATTGAGCGGCTCCAGGATCATCCCGAAGGCGACGAGCCTCTTGTTGCCCGGTATCGCCGCAACGCCGTGCTTGCCAAGGCTGTCCCACTCCTTTTGCGTCACCGTCACGGCCGCCAGTGGGACGATCTCCCGCTCCTCGTTGTCCAGGTGGGGCACGAGCGCCGAGTTCAACGCATCGAGCGAGGACGCCAGCGCCTCGGCGGAGTCGTGGGACGGCGCCGCACGCCACTTCGAGCAGGCCGAGAGCGCAGAGTCGATCGACCCCTTGACCACCTGGTGCTCGTGGTCGATCTGCTCCGTCCGGGCCGCGTGGTCCGGGACGCGCTCGACCAAGAGCGGGTAGAGGATGAGGTCCTCGCCCTCGTGGTGGTGATGGAGCATCCGCAGGCCGAAGTCGATGTGGTCGGCGAGGAACGTCACGCGCGCGGGGGAGGGGGTGGGATTCGCCCGGAGGAGATTCGCGGCCTCCGCGTACGCTCGTCGGAACGTCTCGTGGATGATCTTCATGTCGCGAACGTCGATGGGGCTGGTTGATGACACGTCGGGCTCCTTGTCCAGCGAGCAGTTCAGCGCGAAGCCGGGCTGACGCTATACCATCCCGGCCACCGACGCTCGGGGTGTGGGCGGCGAGCCGGCACGCCGAGTCCGGGCACGACACGTCCGAGCTACGGGGGCGATGATGGGCACAGCGGGTCGCACGACGCCAACGCTCTTCGTGATGGTTGGCCTGCCGGCGTCCGGCAAGAGCACACGGGCCAGGGAGATAGAAGAGGACCGCCGGGCCCTGCGCCTGACCCCCGACGAGTGGATGATCCCCCTGTTCGACGACAACGACGCCGACGGTAAGCGCAACGTCCTCGAGGGCCGCTTCATCTGGCTGGCGCTTCGCGCCCTGCGCCACGGGATGGACGTCGTCTTGGACTTCGGCGTGTGGAGCCGGGTCGAGCGAAGCGCCCTGCGAGCCCTCGCCGCCACGGCGGGGGCGTCGTGCGAACTCGTCTACCTCGAAGTCGACGCGGACCAGCAGCGACGATGGCGTGATCGCCGCGCGGCCGAGGAGCCGGGCTCGACCTTCCTGATCTCTGATGAGGACCTCGACGACTACCGACGGCGGTTCGTCCCTCCCGATGACGCGGAGCTGTCGGCCACCGAGCCCGACCCGCCGCCGGCCGGCTACGCCAGCTGGAACGCGTGGGCGTCGCAGTGGTGGCCGACGTCGGTCCAGTGAATGGGAGGACCGGAGGCGTCCTCGCGCGGTGGGCGCGTGGTCGGACAATTCCCAGGACATTCGCGAGTTCGCGACGTAGAGTTGCGGACCGGCGGGAACGGGGCGAGGGGACTCCAGGGGGGTTCGACGTGAAAACTCGGCAGGCGATCGGACGGGGCGACCGGACCCCTCGGAGCTGGATCGCGGTCGGCGTCCTCGTCCTCGCGACGCTGGCCGTCGTCGGGAGTCGCGGACCCAGTGCAACCGGCTCTCCGTCGATCGTCGAGTACCCGATCGGGACCGGGTCCTCGTCGCGCTCGCTGGTCGCCGGGTCCGACGGGGCCCTCTGGGTCCTGGAGAACGGGCTCAACGCGATAGCCCGGGTCACGACGTCGGGTACGGTCACGCCGTACACGATCCCGACGTCCGGCTCCAACCCGGGGTTCATCACCGAGGGGTCCGACGGCGCCGTGTGGTTCAGCGAGACCGCGGGCGAGAAGATCGGCCGCCTCTCGACGTCGGGGACGTTCACGGAGTACGCGGTACCTCAGGCCCAGCCCCTCAAGTACCAGAACCCGGCGAACCCCAGCGGCGTCGCACTGGGGTCCGACGGCGCCGTCTGGTTCGCGGAGAACGGGGGCCACGCGATCGGCCGGGTGAGCACCTCGGGCGACGTCACGGCCTACGCGACTCTCGAACAGCCGAGCTTCCCCGGGTCGGTGACATCAGGCCCGCAGGGGGACGTCTGGTACACCGAGGGCGCCAGCAACCCGCTCACGGCGTGGAAGATCGGCGAGATGACGACCGCGGGTCTCGTGGTCCACGAGTTCCCGGTTCCCGACCCGGTCTTCTCGATCGCCGTGGGGCCGGACGGCAGTCTCTGGTTCGTCGACCCGAACAACAACTCCGTCGACCGGTTGGACTCGTCGGGCACCATCACCGCGTTCACCGTGCCGACCGCGAACGCGGGGGTCAACCGGCTGACCCTCGGACCCGACGGCGCGCTGTGGTTCACCGAGACCACGGCCGACAACGTCGGTCGGATCACGACCGGCGGCGCCATCACCGAGTACCCGGTCCCCACCCCGGACGCGGGGCCGGTCGCGATCACCGCGGGCCCCGGCGGGACCGTGTGGTTCACCGAGCGCTTCGCCGACAAGGTGGGCTGCATCGACACGTCCGCCGGAACGTGCGCGGCCAGTGCCACGACCACCACCTCCGCACCCCCGGTGCCCGTCATCGCAGTGACGTCGTCCTCGCTGGCGCACGCCGGCGCGAAGCTCCCCGTGGGGCTGGCGTGCCGCAACGCGGCGTGCGCGGGGACCGTTCAGTTCACCGCGAAGGTAAAGGTCAAGAGCCCACACGGGTCGTCCTCGACGGTCAAGACCGCGAGCCTCGCCTCGGGCACCTTCCAACTGGCGGCGGGGGCGCGGTCCACGGTGCGCCTCGTGCTCACGGCGGCCGGGCGCTCGACGTTTGGCGCCGCTCACGCCATTCACGGCACCGTCATCGTCACGGTCAAGGGCGGCGCGACGGTGCGCCGGAACGTCGTTGCTCGCTGATCCGACGCCGCGTCGCGACCGTCGGGCAGTCGACTGAGGCCGGACGGTCCCGCCGCCCTATCGTGACGGGAGACAAGGCGGCGCGATGGCTCGACGAAGGGTGGTCCTGGCCTGGGTGACCCCGTCGATTCTCGTCGCGGTGGTCGTGGGAACGGCGTGGTCGCTGGCGGCCGGCCTGGCGTGCTTCGCGGCGGGCATGGCGATCGCGGTGCTCGCGGGCCGGGGCCCTCGCTCCAGCGCCCTGGCGATCGGCGGGATCAGGGTGCGCGGCACGTGCGAGGAGTGCGGCTCGGCGCTCCAGAGCCGGGTTGGCCTTCCGGACTCGACGTGCCGCACGTGCGGACACCAACAGTCCTGGACGAGGTAGCGACTCGACCCTCGAGTCGGTCCGAGGATGACCACCGCGGACGTGGAGGGTCCGGGGGGTCGGCAGCTCGTCCGAGTGGGTGCCCCGACGCTCAGAGCGCCACCCGCGCCCCGCGCTTAGGGTGGGTTGGCCCCGGGTCGCGGAACGCGGGGATCCGTCGATCCGTGGACGACCCGGATCGCGCAAGCGTCCGCGAAGGCCCGCCATGTGCTTCTCTCCCGTCGGCGACCTCGCCGGCGGAGCGGTGGTGGCGGCGCTGGGCGTCGACGCGTGCCGGCACGTCAAGGGGAGACCCGAGAACCTCGCCCTGGCCGCGCTGCCCCTGCTCCTCGGCCTCCACCAGGTCGACGAGGCGTTCGTCTGGTGGTCGCTCCAGGGCCACGTGCCGAGCGACGTCGGTCACGTCGCGACGTGGGCCTACCTGGTCGTCGCGCTGGTCGTGCTCCCCGTCATGGTCCCTATCTTGCTGGCCGTCTACGAGCACTCGCCCGGGCGCCGCTGGCGCTACGCGCCGTTCGAGGCCCTCGGCCTGTACGTCGCCGGGGTCCTCCTGGAGGCGATGCTCGCCGGGCACCCGTCGGTGCGCATGGGCTCGTACCACCTCGCGTACTCGATCGAGCTGAAGCACGGCGTCGTGTTCATCGGCCTCTACATCGTGGCGACCTGCGGGCCGATGCTCGCCTCGGGGCGGCGGGTCCTCGTGTGGTTCGGGGTGGCCAACCTGGGCGCGGTCGTCGCGCTGGCTCTGCTGTGCGCAGACGGGTTCACGTCCCTCTGGTGCTTCTACGCGGCCCTGCTCAGTGGAGCCATCGCCCTGCACCTTCGCCTGCGGCCCGTCACGGTGCGAGCCCCGGCGGAGCCGGTCGGCGTCGGCTAGGCGCGGGCTCCGAGCTCGCGCGCGGCGAAGGGCACCTCGCACCCGTCGAGACGGCGACGGAGCTCCGTCTCGCGCAGCAGTCCGGTTTGGGACCCGAGGCCCTCGGCGACGCTGGCGTAGTTGACCGCGCCCCAGGCGAGGGCGACGGTGAGGTCGAGCCCTAGCACCAGCGCCGCGACTGTCGTGGCGGCGAAGGCGTCAGTGGCGCCGGTGCGGTCGCGCAGCGTGCCCGCGGGGAAGGGGTCGACGGCGAGGCGGGCCGACGCGTCGGCGGCGATCGCGCCCCCGTCGCCGTCGACGACCACGGCGCGCCGGCTGCCCAGCGCCATCAGACCGTCGAGGAGCCCCCGGTCGCTCGGGCTCAAGCGGCCCACCAGCGCGTCGACCGCGGACCGGTGGCAGACGAGGAGGTCTGCCCGGGCGAAGAGGCGCGCCAGGCGCGCCGCGCCCGCCTCGACCTGGAACGTCCCCGGTTGGAACGCGAGTCGGACGCCTCGGTTCTCGTCGAGCCAGTCGCAGATCGCGTCCTGGTACTCCAAGGCGTCGGGCCCGAGAGACGTGAGGTACAGCCAGGCGGGCACCTCGCTGTCGCGCAATCCCGCCCATTGGTAGCGGAAGTCGGCGTGGCGCACCAGGATCGTCCGCTCTCCCTCGTAGGTCAGGACGAAGTTGCGCACCGTGTGCGGCGGCGAGTCCACGTGAACGAGCCGGGTGTCGACGTCGTGGGCGTGCAGCGAGTCCAGGATCTCGAGCCCCACCTGGTCGTGGGCGATGAAGGCGGCCAGCCCGACGCGCAGCCCGAGGTGGGCCAGCGTGACCGCGGCGTTCGCCGCCGTCCCGCCCATGGCCTCCGCGGAGTCGTCCTCGAGCACCACCTTGCGCCCGAGCGGGACCTTGAGCCACTCGCCGTCGGCGTCGGAGAAACGCGTCACGGCGTCGCTCGGCAGGCCGATGATCTGGTCGTTGACGACGTCCCCGAGGCTCACCACGTCGAACAGCTGCGCTGGGGTCACGAAGCCCACGTCACTCCTTCGCCGGCGCTCCGGCCCCTTGACGAGGTCGTCGGCCAAGTGCCGTCCGGGGCCGGGCCGTGGTGGGCCCGGGTCCCCCGACGACAGGCTCAGTCTACGGACGCAACTGTTGCGGGCCGCCGGGCCGAAAGCAACGGCCTAGCGGATGTGCGACCGGCGTAGCCGCCGGCGCCGGCGCACGACGTGGACGGTCGCGTAGACGACGAGCAGGACGGCCGCGAGCTTGTGCCACTGGACCAGGCCCGGGGGGAAGTGGAGCGACGTCAGGACGCTGAGCTCGGTCGCGTGGTGGTTGGCCACGTCGACGACGCCCGAGACCAGCACGTCGAGGACGAGCAGCTCGAGGATCACGTCGGAGACGGCCAGCCGGGTCGAGGTCCTCGCCCGGGCCCGGGCACCGACCAGCCGGCGCAGGAGCGACGCGATCGTCCGACGGCGTTGGTAGAAGTGGGCGAGCAGGACCACCATGAACAGCACCCCGATCACCACGTGCAAGGTGATGCTTCGGCTTAGCCAGACGAGCGAGAGGAGAGACCCGGCGAGCGACGCGAGCAGGACGAGGTGGACGTACCACCGGCGCCGCTCGGAACCCGAGAGGCCCCTCGTCGTGGCTGCCGCAACCGCCATCGTGAGCCCTCCTCCTCGCGCTGGCGCACGATGGAGCGACGGTAACCCGAGATCGTGGAAGAGCGGAACCGACCCCTAGGGGCAAACCCCGAACGTCGACCAGGGTGCGAGTAGCGGGAGTGGCTCGCGCCCTATGGCCCGTAAGCGGAACGCGGGGCGCGCACCGTGTCGAGCAGGCTCCGACCTGACGCGGTCAGCCAGACCTCCGGCCCAGCCGCGTCGCGGCCGGGGCGGCGAACGACGAGGCCGCGCTCTTGCGCCTCCTCCCAGACCGGGAGGCGCGGGCACGAGGTGCGCCACCGGTCGAGGACGTCGCGGACCGGTCGGGGCCCGTCGCGGAGCTCGTCCAGGAGGTCGAGGATGAGTGGCTCCACCGGGTCCACGGCCCTCACTTTACGACTCGAGCCCTCAGCGGCCTTTGTGGCCCAACCGCGGCCGTTGCCGCCTCGTTGACGCCTGACGGCCCGGGGCGTAGGGTGCGGCCAGATCACACCGGTCGAGCACGCGGGGGACGAAGTGAGCGACTCGGATTCCTGGACCGACACGCCTGCCACCGGGAACGGGGCTGCCTCGACGGCGTCGGCATTCCCGTCGTCCAGGGCGCCGCGACGCCGTCACCGACGCTGGCCGTGGGTCATCGCCGGGGGACTCGTGCTCGTCGTGCTCATCGCCTGGGTCGGGGCGAACTGCTTCGTCGCCAGCTGGGTCGCGCACCACGGCACCGTCTCCGGGGGGGAGCCCTCGATCTCCCAGCTTGGGTTCCCGGCGACCGAGGTCGACTACGGGCCGGGGCTGCCGGCGTGGTACACGCCGCCGCGCGCCGGCGAACCGGTCGCGGTCATCGTCCACGGCTTCCAGGCCAATCGGTCGCACGTGCTCTCGACGGCCCAGGCGCTCTACCCGCGCGGATACGGGCTGCTCCTGCCCGACCTCGGGTACGTGGGCGGGTCGGCCGCCTTCGGCGGCGGCGACCGCGAGGCCAACCAGGTGATCGAGGCCGTCGACTTCGCGCGGTCCCGCAGCCACGCGCCGGTCGTGCTCATCGGGTACTCCGAGGGCGGCGCCGAGGCCATCCTGGCCGCCGAGCGCGGCGCCAAGGTGGTCGCGGTGGTCTCGGACTCGGCCCCGGTGAGCCTCATGTCGATCGCCACCGGGCGGTCCGGGCTCCCCACCTGGCTGCTCGCGGCCACGCCGGTCGTCTACCCGTGGTTCAGCGGCGGCGGGCACCTCGAGGACCTGGCCAGCGTGCTGCCCGGCTCCTACTCGGTGCCGACGCTGATCATCCAGGGGACCGCCGACACGACCGTCCCGCCGGCCCAAGGCGCGCAGCTCGCGACGCTCACCCACGGGACCCTGTGGTCAGTGACCGGGGCCGGCCACGACCAGGCCCTGGCCCTGGACACGTCGGCCTATATCGCCAAGGTCACCTCGTTCGTGACCGCGGCGCGCCACCGCGCCGGCTGAGGGCGCCGCGTCACTGGCGCACCCTAGGGTGGCCGGCGATGATCCGAGGACCGAGGGGGACACCGTGACGACACTGGCCGGGCGCGAGCGCGCCGCACTCCTGGTGGTCGACGTCCAGAACGGGGTCGTGTCCGGCGCCCCGCGCCGCGACGAGGTCGTGGCCACGATCGCCGGGCTCGTCGAGCGCGCGCGCGCCGAGGGCGCGCCGGTCGTGTGGGTCCAGCACTCTGACGAGGGCCTGGTCGCCGGGAGCGACGAGTGGCGCTACGTGCCCGAGCTCGTGCGCCTCGACTCCGAGCCGCTGATCCACAAGAGCTACGGCGACTCCTTCGAGGCGACCGACCTCGAGGGGGTCCTGGCCGAGCGCGGCGTCGGGCGCCTCGTGGTCACCGGCGCGCAGACCGACGCGTGCATCCGCTCGACCATCCACGGCGGGTTCGCCCGCGGGTACGACGTCACGCTGGTGGCCGACGCGCACACGACCGAGGACGCGCGCGAGTGGGGCGCGCCGGACCCCGAGGACGTCATCGCCCACACCAACCTCTACTGGGAGTACCAGCGCGCCCCGGGCCGGCGCGGCCGCGTCGTGCCGGCGTCCGCCGTCACCTTCGGGCCGGAGGTGGGGGAGTAGGCGGTCGCCGCGGCGCCGGTCGTCACCCGGCGATCTTGAGGAGCCCCACCACCCCGACCGCGTAGAAGACGAGCGCGGTGATCGACTCGGGGCCGATGCGGCGCGGCCGGCTCGGGCGCACGATGATTCCTCCGACGTAGACGACGGTGAGGGCCACGCCGAGCGAGGCCAGCCACGCGTTGGCCGACCCCGTGGTCGGCAGCACCGGCCGGCCGGCGACGAGGTCGGCGACGACGAAGAGGCAGAGCTGGAAGGCGTTGCCGCCGAAGACGTCGCCGATCGCGAGCTGGTGGTCGCCGAGGCGCACGGCCTCGATGCCCGAGCTGATCTCGGGCAGCGCCGTGGCGATCGCGAGGAAGGTGGCGCCGAAGACGACGCCGTTGATGCCGGCGCGCGTGGCCAACTCGTTGCCGCTGACCTCGAGCGCGACCCCCGCCAGCAGGGTGACGCCGGCCGAGAGCCCGAAGAGGGTCACCACCCGGGTCGTCGAGTGCGCGGCGCGCGCGGCGTCGGCGACGGGGTGGCGGATCCGGCGGTGGGGCCGGCCCGGCTCGCTGCCCACATGATCGACCTCCCACTTGGGGTGGGCTCGGGTGCGGTTGAGGACCCAGACGCCGCCGACCCAGAACAGGACGATGGCGATCGACGCCGGGCTGACGCGGTGGGCGACGGCGTCCGAGCGTGGCAGGAGCGAACCCATGAGGACGGCCGCGACGGTCAGCACCACGAGCAGCCCCTCGAGGACCGGGACCAGCGAGCCGACGAGGAAGGTCAGCGGGCGGGGGGCGAAGAGGTCGCAGATGACGAGAACCATGGTGGCGGTCGCGATGCCGCCGATGAGGTTGCCGGCGGCGAGCCCCAGGTGGCCCGACGCGGCGGCCGAGATCGTGATGGCGAGCCTCGGGCAGGCTGCCAGCGATGGCCAGCAGGACCATGCCGCCGATGGCGTCGCCGAGCCCGAGGCGCCGGTCGAGCTCGTCGGTCGACTTGGAGAGCTCGACCCCGGCGACCCACGTGGCGGCCGACGCCACCGCGAAGACGAGCAGGACGACGATGACCGGGGTCGAGGCGATCCCCGGAGTATTGCCGAGGGCGCCGGCGCGCGCCGTGGGTGACGCGCTCAGATCGCGCCACGGCCCGACGCTCTGCGGCGGGTCACCCCGCCGGCGTCAGCCCTCGAGCAGCGCCGCCGGCACGGCGTCGAGCGCGCGCAGGATCGCGCCGGCCAGGGCCCGCGCCGACGCGGCGTCGAGCTCGAGGGCGGCGCGCTCGCCGCGGCGCTCGTCGAGGACGTCGACGATGAGCGCGTGGCCGTCGGGCAGGTGGGTCGGGTGGTCGTAGTAGACGCTGGCGCGCGACGCGGCGAACCACGAGCCGCGCGGCCCCTTGGCGCTGGCGCGCACGTCGATGACCTCGGTCGCGTAGGTGCACACGGTCAGGCCGCCCGCGCCGCGCCGAGGAGGCGCCCGTAGAACTCCCAAATCTCGCCCCAGGCCTCGGCCGCCGCCTCCGGGCGGAAGCTCGGCCGGTCGACGTTGAAGAAGGCGTGGCCCGCGCCCTCGTAGGTGTGGAACTCGAACTCCTTGGCGTGCGCGGTGAGGAGCCGCTCGAGCTCGGCCGTCTGGTCGGGCGACGGGTACTGGTCGTCGGCGCCGAAGAGCCCGAGCAGCGGGCAGGACAGGCCGCCGAGGATGGGGGTCAGCTGGTCGCGCGCAGCGGGAACTCCGCCGGCGGGTCGACGACGACCATCGCGCCGTAGCAGTCGACCGCGGCGTCGAGGCGGAGTCTGCACGCGGCCAGCACGCTCTGGCGACCGCCCGAGCAGTAGCCGATGACCCCGACCTTGCCGTTGGACGCGGGGAGCGACCGGAGGTGGTCCGCGGCGGCGGCCGCGTCGCCGACCAGGCGGTCGTCGGGCACGCCGCCGTTGGCCCGGGCGACGGCGGCGGCGTCGTCGGGGGCGAGCCCCGGCGCCTCGCGGCTGTAGAGGTTGGGCATCACGCAGGGGTATCCGTGGGCGGCGAAGCGCCGGCAGATCTCCTTGGTCGACTCGTCGTAGCCGGGCATGTGGTGGATGACGACGACACCGCCGGCGCCCGCCGCGGCGACGGGCTGCGCGCGGTACGCCTCGATCTCGTCGCCGCCGTGGCCGGTGAGCGTGATGGTCTCGGCGATCAGGTCCCAGGTCATGGCGCCTCCTGGTCGGCCCCGACCCTAACGGGCGCGCCGGTCGCCGCCCGCTAGAGGCGCAGGGGGCGCAGGGTCGGGCGCTCCCAGAGCGCGGGGTCGTCCCAGTCGACCCCCGGGACGTCGATGTAGAGCTCGATCTCGTGGCCGTCGGGGTCCTCGATGTAGAGGCTGTGGGTCATCCCGTGGTCGGTCGCGCCCACGACCGTGACGCCGTTGGCGCGCAGCGTGGCCAGCGCGTCGCGCAGCTCGTCGTCGGAGTCGCCGACCTTGAGCCCGAAGTGGTACATCCCGACGCGCCGGCCGATCGGGGATCGCCGCGGCGTCGGCGCCGACCTCGATGAGCAGGAGCTCGTGGTGGGTCCGCCCGCCGGCGTTGAAGGCCATCGCCGGGAACGGCAGGGGCCGGTCGCCGGTCGCGATCGGCGCCCAGCCGAGCACGTCGCGGTAGAAGTGGACCGAGCGCTCCAGGTCGCGAACGTAGAGGACCAGGTGTCCGAGCTCCTTGACCCGCACGATTCCACCTCCGTCTCGACCCCGCAGGCTAGGGGCGCGCCGCCGTTGCCGGCGCGCGGAGTTGGGCGCGAGTTGGGCCGCGCGCCCGGCCGCGCGCGAGAGAATGTCGCCTGGCCACCGGAGGTGTCGGCGAGGAGGTTCGATGGCCCCGAGATGGACGCGACTCGCCGCCCTCGGCACGGCCCTGGCCCTCGGCGCCGCGCTCGCCGTCGCCGCGACCGCGCCGCTGTCGGCGGCGTTGCGGCCCTCGCTGGTGGGGCCCGCGCTCGGGCCGGGCTACCACTCGTACTCGGTCAGCGCGAGCCTGCTCGCGCTCTGCCCGCTGCGCCTGCTCGACGCCTCGGCGCGCGAGAGCCACGGCGCGTGGGAGCGCTCCTCGGACGGCTCGATCGTCGCCGAGGGCGTCACCCTGGCGGGGTCGCCGACGGCCGCCGCCGCCGCGGCGCGCGCCGACGCGCGCGTCGTCGCGCGCTGCCCGGGCGCGGCGCAGGTCGACGGCCTGCCCGCGACCCAGCGGCTGCGCGTGTCCACCCGAACGGCCGCGTCGACGACGTGGTCGGACCACGTGACGACGTTCGCCGGGGGCTACAGCGGCTTCGTCGCCGTCGGCCACGCGGGCCGGGCCGTCGTCGTGCTCGGCTGGGGCATGGGCGGGAGGGTCAGCGCGTCGCGCTTCGCCGCGCTGCTGCACACGGCGCTCGCGCGCGCCTAGCTCCCTAGACTCGCCCCGTCAGGGGGTCGGCGTGGCCGAGGACGAGCTCGAGCTGTGGGTCTGCGGGTCGTGCAACGGCTACTACGACGCCCGGCCTGACGGCACCTGGGCCGGGGTGCGCAAGAAGCGCCCGGTGGGCGACTGCGTCTGCTCGGGCAAGCCGCGGCCCGGGTCTCACCCGGTCGAGGGGCCCCTCGTCTCGCGGTTCTAGTCCGCGGCGACGGGCTCGGGCTCGGCCCGCTCGACCTCGCGCGCCCAGTCCGGCGCGTGGCGGCGCGCCCAGTCGCGGCTCACGCGCCCGGTGAGCATCGCGCGCATCGACGTCGGGTGCGCGAGGGCCATCGCGACGTGACCGACCACGACCGCGACCACCGCGAAGGCGAAGAGGTCGTGGGTGAAGGTCGCCCCCTCGCGCCACGGGACCGGGAAGAAGCGGAACCACTGGAGGATGACCCCGGTCGCGAGCAGGACGACCGTCGCGGCGCCGGTGAAGACCGCGTTCGCCTTCTGCCCGGGGTTGAACTTGCCGGCCTCGACCGCCTCGCGCCCGAAGGTGCGCAGCCAGCGCGCCTCGGCGCGCGTCCAGAGCGCGAAGCGCCGCAGGTCGGCGCGGGTGCGCGCCCCCCAGGGCCCGGCCATGGCCGCGAGCAGCGGGACCGGCAGGCCCAGACCGGTAAAGAGGTGGATCAGCTGGACCGGGTGGCGCGGCACGACCACGCCGAAGAAGGAGCCGAAGTAGAGCGGGATGGCCGTTCCGATGAGGACGGTGAACATCGCAGCGTTGACCCAGTGCAGCGCGCGCTGAACTCCGTCGAAGCGCAGCACCTCGAGGGCGCGGGCCGTCACGAGAGCCGGGGGTCGGGGTTGGTCGGCCCGGTCGACCCGTCGAGCCATCCGTTGACCGGGTAGCCCTCGTGCTCCCAGAAGCCGGGGATCACCTGGTCGACGACGGTCACCGCCGACAGCCACTTGAGCGACTTGTAGCCGTACATCGGCGCCACTAGCAGTCGCACCGGGCCGCCGTGGTCGCGGGTGACCGGCGCACCGTACATCTCGTAGGCGACGATGACGTCGGGCCGGCGCGCCTGGTCGAGGGTGAGGCTCTCGGTGTCGGTGCCGTCGTAGGACTCGAAGGTGAGCGCGGAGCCGCCGGCGGCCACCCCGGCGTGGTCGAGCAGGTCCGAGAGCCGCACCCCGCGCCAGTGCACGGCCGGGACCCGCCACCCGGTCACGCACTGGAAGTCGCGCACGAGGTTCGTCGGTGGCATGGCCTTCAGGTCGTCGAGGGTGTACGTCGTGGGCCGGGTGACGAGCCCCCCGACGTGCAGGCGGTAGGCGTCGGGGCGGATCAGCGGGAGGGTGCCCGAGACCGAGTAGATGCGGAAGTGGTCGCCGCCGGGCAGGAGCGAGCCGAGGCCCTGACCGAGCCGGCGGCCGACCGCGTTCTGGACCTTCGCGCCGACGGCGACTCCCGCCGCGCCCAGGGCGACGAGCCCGAGGAAGAGGCGCCGGCCCACGCGCACCGTGTCGCGCCCGGGCGGGTCGGGAGGGGCCATTACGTACCAGTATCGCGGCGCGCGGCGCGCGTTACAGCGCGCCTCGCGGGCTAGACGCCCAGGCCGTCCAAGATGGTCGAGATGCCCTTCAGGTACTGGTCGATCGAGGTGAAGGCCTTGAGCGACTCGGCCGCCGGGTCGGCGCTGGACTCGTGGTAGCGCTGTCGCGACGCGGCCAGCGCGGCGAAGCCGATCGTGTAGGTGTGGATGGTCGCGAAGGCGCCCAGCGACGCCTCGGGGTCGACGCCGGCCGCCTCCAGGCGCCCGAGGAAGGTCGTCATGCGCTCGAGCGACGACGGCGACGTGACGGGGCGGGCCAGGTAGATGTGCAGCGCGGCCGGCTCGTTGACCAGGAGCTCGTAGAAGCGCCGGGAGGAGTCGAGCATCCAGTCGCGCGCGCGCTCCAGGTCGACGTCGGACCGCCACGCCGTGGCCAGCAGGCGGTCGACCACGGCGTCGAGGAGGTCGTCGCGGTCGCGCACGTACCCGTACAGGGTCATGGGGGCGACCCCGAGCTCGCGCGCGAGGCGACGCATCGACAGTTGGGAGTACTCGCCGGAGCTGATGATGGAATACGCGGCGTCGACGACGCGGTCGCGGGTGAGCCGCCCGGCCGTCCGCCGGGGCGTCGCGGCCCGAGTTTCGTGGTCGGCCGTGGTCACCCGCCGATTCTTACAAAGATTCAGGGTCGGCCCGACGGCCCGCCCCGGGGCCGGAAGTCCCTGCCCCGGTGGCCCGTAGCGCGGCCCGAGCCCGGCCGGCGCTCAGAACGACCCGGAGACGGTCGCGGTGACGCCGCCGGCCGTCGAGGTCACCGTCCAGGCGTCCCCGGCGGCCGGATGGGCGCCGGCGCGCAGCGTGAACGCGGCGGTGAGGACGCCGTGTGAGCCCGCGCTGATCGTCCGGCGCGACGCCAGGGTGAACCGGTAGGTGATGGTGGAGCTGCCCGAGTGCGTGGCGGAGATCGACCCTCGCGGGTACGTCGAGGACGCTGACCAGTAGCGCTCGCCTCGGGTCGCGTCAACCGTGATGGTCACCGTGAGCGACGTGACGTCGGACGAGTTGTCGATGGTGAGCGCGTCCGACAGCACCCGGCCACTGGTGACCGCCGACGCTCTGACGGTGACTCCGTTGCCCGGGATCGTCGTGGTCGTGGTCGTGGTGGTCGGAGCGACAGTCGTGGTCGTCGCCGTCGTGGTGGTGGTTGGCGCAGTGGTCGTCGTCGACACGACCGTCGTCGGGGTCGTGGTCGTGGCGGCGGGGCCGGTCGTCGTCACGGCGCTCGATCCCGCGCCGGCCTGGGTGCACGCGCGCGAGTCGGTCCAGTCCAGGGACGCCGACGACGGCGGAGCGGCCACCAGGACGTGGCCCTGGCCGTCGGTGGAGATGGAGTAGTAGGAAGACGCGGGGACCGACTCGAGGTACGGAGTCGGTCCGCCAACGAGGCTCGCGACGGTGGCCGGGGGAGCGCCATTGTCGACGGTGTAGGCGCGCACGGCCACCGCGACGTCGCGCGCGTCGGTCCGGCACGCGGCGACCGCGGCGCGCGCGCTCGTGTCGCCGACGGCCACCAGGACGATGGCGGCCAGCACACCCAAGACGACGATCACGATGAGCAGCTCGAGCAGGGTGAAGCCTCCCTCGAGCGGGGAGGGATCCCCGCGCTCCGCTGGCATCGGTCGCGCCACGGCGCCCCCCTGAACCTTACGCGTACGGTGAACGAGGGTAGCGCGCCGGGCTGGCGCAGTGGGGGACCGAGGCGGCGCCCGGGGCCTAGGGCGCCGGTGCGGTCGTCGACGTCGGGGCCGGTGGCGCTGAGGACGTGGTGGTCGGCGCCGGGCCGCCACAGGACGTCGCGAAGGCGCCCGTGCCGGGCTGGCGCGCCTGAGCCGACGACGCGCTCACCATCAGACACGACTCGTCGACCGCGACGAAGTCGCGTGCCGGGATCGCCTTGAGCTGATCGACGTCGGCGTAGGTCCATCGCGGGTCGGCGGTGCCCTGGAAGTACCAGTCCGAGCCGTTGTCGGCGAGGATCAGCCCGTAGGTCTTCATCGCCGCCACCACGGCCCGGCAGATCTCGTGGCACTGGTTCGCCGGCAGGGTGAAGCCGGCCGCCAGGCGGAACCGCGCGCCCATCGGCGGGCACGACGCGTCGCCCGACCCGGCCTCGTGGCGCGCGGGCCAGAGGTACGAGCGCGAGGTGCACGAGGTCGTGAACCGGATCGCGTGGTCGATCGCGCCGCGCGCGGCCTCGTCGTAGTTGACGAGGCCCGCCAGGATCGGCAGGCCGGCGGCGTCGGCGCTGGTCCACCCGGCCGGGCGCAGCGCGTTGGACTCGAGGTTCCAGGTGGCGCCCGACCCGGCGGTCGAGCGCCCGCGGGCGCGGTATCGCGTGTCCCACGTCTCGAAGAGGGTGCAGGCGCGCGACGACGTCGACGCGCGCGGGTCGACCATGATCGCGTGGCGGTCGCTCCCGCCCTCGATCGGCGTGCGCGCGGTCAGCGGGTAGGCCCGGCGGTCGCTCTCGCTCGCGTAGAGGAAGGCGACGCGGGTGAAGGCGGTCCCCTTGGGCACCACCTGCCAGGGGATGCCGTAGGGGTGCCGAGGGTCGCCCGAGGGGCCGAAGTCCGGGTGCAGCAGCGTTGACGACGCGTCCATCGTGGCCAGCCACTCCGCGCTCCTCGCCGCGACCGGCAGGCCGGTGACCGGCGTGTTCCAGACGTTGTCGGCGGGGAAGGCCGGGCAGCCGGTGCCCGGCAGGGTGACCCCGGGGGCGCGCGCCGACGCGGCCCCGGCCACCACCGGCAGGGCCAGCGCCGCGACGAGCACGCCGAGCGCGGCTCGCGAGTGTCGTCCCACTGTCGCGTTCTACCAACGCCGTGGCGCTCGAGGACCCGAGTTGTCGGCGAGTTGCCCTAGGCGTGCTCGCAGCCGGGGCCGTGCGGGGTGGTCACCGCGAACCGGTGGCCGTTCCACGTGATGGTGAACTCGTGGGCGATCCCCGGCCACGACTGCACCCACGGGCCCCCCGCCGCGGTCGTTACCGCCCAGGCGCGCCCGGGCGGGGGCGGCCCGCCGTTGAGGGCTTGGTAGGCGCTCACCGCCTGGTCGAGCGCCGTGACCGCCGCCTGGCACACCGCCCGGGCCGCCGCGGTCGGGGCCCGCTCGGCCGAGGGCGTCCCCGGGGAGTGCGACTGGGTCAGGCGCACGACCGCCAGGGCCATCACCGCGAGGATCACGAGGGTGACGAGCAGGCCGACCAGGGAGACGCCGCCGTCGCCTCGCCGGCTAGGGCTCGAGCGCGCAGCCATCCTTGAAGGCGACGAGGTGGGGACGCCGCCGCCCGTGGAGCTCGATGGTGAGCGCGTCGGGCCGGCCCCGGGCGGTGCCCAGGTAGCGCACGTCGAGCCCGTCGGCGCCGACCGCGTCGAAGCGGTCCGCGTCGGCCGGGGCGTCGGTGACCACGCGCAGCAGCGAGATCGACCCGTGGCAGCAGCGCGAGACCCCGGCGCGCACGAAGACCGTCCCCCCACGCTCGGCGATGAAGCCGCGGGCCTCGTCGGTGACGAGCAGGTCCACGGGGTCACTGTACCGGCGTCGTCGCGCCCGCCTCAGTCGCCGAAGACCTGGCCGACCAGCCCGCCGGCCTGGGGGGTCGGCACCGGCCGCGAGAAGAGGTAGCCCTGCCCGAGCTCGCAGCCCATGCGGCGCAGGCGGTGGAACTGGACCTGGTCCTCGATGCCCTCGGCCAGCATCGTCATGTTGAGGCGCTGGCCCATCGAGATGATCGACTCGAGGAGCTCGTCGCTGCGCGGGTCGTGGTGGTCCGGGCGGACGAAGCTCTGGTCGATCTTGATGATCCGCGGATTGAGCGGCAGGAGGTGGTCGAGCGCCGAGTAGCCCGATCCGAAGTCGTCGAGGGCGATCCCCACGCCCATCCGGTTGAGGTCGCGCAGGACCGACATCGTCGTGGCCTCGTCGAGGAGCGCGACGCTCTCGGTGATCTCGAGCACGAGGCGCCTCGGCGGCAGCTCGGCCTCGGCCAGGAGCCCTCGGATCGTCGGGATCAGGTCGGGAGCCAGGAGCTGGCGGCCCGAGAGGTTGACCGTGACGTAGGGGAGGGCGTCGAGGTCGCCCTCCCACGCCGCCGCCTCGGCGATGGCGGCGCGCAGCGCGAAGGTCCCGAGCTCAAGGATGAGGTCGCTCTGCTCGGCGACCGGTATGAAGACCCCCGGCAGCACCAGGCCCCGGTCGGGGTGGTGCCAGCGCATCAGCGCCTCCATCCCGACGACGACCCCGGTGGCCAGGTCGGTGATGGGCTGGTAGTACATCGAGAGCTGGCCGGAGTCGAGGGCGCCGCGCAGCTCCTGGGCGAGCGAGAACCGGTTGACCGCGCGCTGGCGCATCGACGGCGTGAAGACCACGTGGTGGCCGCGCCCGTGGCTCTTGGCCTCGTAGAGCGCCGCGTCGACGTTCTGGATGATCTCGCCGACGTCGGCGTCGGACGGGTCGAAGACGACGATGCCGACACTGGCGTGCTGGGTCACCGGCGACGACCCGATGGCCACCGGCTCGCCGATGACCTCGAGGAGGCGGTCGGCCAGGGCCTCGGCCTCGGCCGGCCCCTCGAGGCCCTCGGCCAGGTAGAGGAACTCGTCGCCGCCGAATCGGCACAGGGTGTCCGTGGCGCGCGTCGCGACCTCCAGGCGCCGCGCCATGGCGACGAGGAGCTGGTCGCCGGCGAAGTGGCCGTGGGTGTCGTTGACGCCCTTGAAGTCGTCGAGGTCGAGCAGCAGGACCGCGCCGACGCCGCCCACGCGCGCCACGCGCGCGTGGGCCTGGGCCAGGCGATCCTCGAAGAGCGCGCGGTTGGCCAGGCCGGTCAGCGGGTCGTGGAGCGCGCGGTGGACGAGCTGCTCGGTCAGCGCGCGCTCGTCGGTGATGTCGCGCTCGGAGAAGACGAAGTACAGGATCCGCCCGTCGGCGTCGCGCACGGGCGAGCGGCTCACCTGGACGTGGATGACGCGACCGTCCTTGCGCAGGTAGCGCTTCTCGTAGCGCTCCTGCTCGATCTCGCCCGAGATCGCGCGCGCGAGCGTGGTCTCGGTGATGCCGACGTCGTCGGGGTGGGTGAAGGGGGTCGAGTCCTGCCCGATGAGCTCGTCGCGGCTGAACCCGGTCATCTGGCAGAACGCGTCGTTGACCGCGATGATGCGGTCGGCCACGTCGGTGAGGCTCATCGGCGCCATGTTGGACTCGAAGGCGACGCGCGCGCGCAGCTCGGCCTCGGCGCGGGCGCGCTCGTGGGTCTGGCGCGCCGAGCGGTCGCGGACCATGGCGAGCGCCCACGACTCGGCGCCGACGCGCACCGGCGACATCGCGAAGTCGACCGCGAGCTCGACCCCCCCGGCGCACAGCATCGACAGGTCGAGGTCGGACCAGATGAGGGCCGCCCCGGCGTCGGTCGAGTACTGGCGCCGCGCCGCGCCCTCGAGGTCGCGGTGCCGCTCGGGGACGAGCATCTGGACGTCCCGGCCCACCAGCTCGTCGCGGTCGTATCCGCTCATGCGCACCAGCGCGTCGTTGACGAAGCGCATGACCCCGGCGGAGTCGATGAGGGCCGTGCCGTCGGGCATCGAGGCCACGATCGCGTCCCAGGTCAGGCCGTCCGCGGCCGGGTCGGCGCCGCGGCGCCCCGACCTCGGCGCGGCGCGCGCCGAGGTCGTGCGGTCCGACACTTCCGTCACGTCATCGACGGTACTGGGGACGCCGGGCGAGAACCGACACGCGGCGCACAACAGTCGCTCAACGCGGGCGCGGCGGGGCCACTGATTGACCCGGTGAGGGGGAAGAAAATTCTTTCGTTCGCTAGAGCCGACCGAGGCCGCTCGGCGCACTGTGGACCCGCTCGTGGCAGCTCACGCAGAGGTACTGGCAGTTGGCCGGCTCGTCGGTGCCGCCGGCGGACTCCGCGCGCTTGTGGTGGAACTGCGCTCCGCGGCTGCGGCACCGCCCGAAGTGGGGGCACGCGTCGAGGCTGCACTCGCACACCCCGTGCGCGCGCTTTCGCACGAGGAGCTGTGTCCCCTCGCTGAACGCCACTACGGCTCGACCCCTTGTCGTGCTGCCACCGTGAGGTCAATCTACCCCTGCGGGCCGCGGCCGGCCCCGGGGCTGGCGATCGCGCGCGGCCGAGGGGCTCGTCGCGGGCCGCAGACCGTTGGTCGGTACCATGACGGGCGAGGTGGACGAGAGCCGAGTCGTCTTCGCCGCAATGAGCGACCGTGACGACGCGGTCTCCCTCGCCCACGAGGCCGCCGGCCACCTGGGCCGCGAGGGCGTGGGCGCGCGGCTGGTGCGCCTGGACGCCGACGACGCCGCCGAACTGGACGGGTCCGACCTGGTCGTGAGCCTCGGGGGCGACGGGACCTTCCTGCGCGCGGCGCGCCTGGCCCACCAGGTCGGGGCCCGGGTCCTGCCGGTCGACCTCGGCCGGCTGGGATTCCTGCTCTCGGTGCCCGCCGACGAGCTGGTCACCAGCGTGCGCGGCGCCCTGGCTAGCGCCGACGCCGTGGACCGCCTGGCCCTGGACATCCGCGCGCCGGGCCTCGAGGAGTTCGCGCTCAACGAGGTCGTCGTCGAGCGCGGCCCCGGGGGCCAGATGGTGCGGGTGCGCACCTACATCGAGGGCGACGAGTACCTGACGTACTCCGCCGACGGCGTGATGGTGGCCACGCCGACCGGCTCGACCGGCTACAGCTTCTCGTGCGGCGGGCCGGTGGTCGACGCGTCCCTCCAGGTGCTCATCCTCACCCCCATTGCCCCGCACTTCACCATCGACCGATCGATCGTCGTGGACGCGGCCAAGGCGGTCCACCTCGAGGCGGCGACGGCGCCGGCCCTCATCGTCGCCGACGGGCGCACCGTGGGTTCGCTCGCCCCGGGCGAGTCGGTGGAGGTGCGCCGCAGCGACCGTCCGGTGCGGGTCGTGGCGACCTCGCGCGTGGAACTCGGCTTCCGCCTGCGCGAGGCCCTGCGCCAGGGCCATGCCTAGGGCGGAGCTGCTCGAGCTCTCCGCGCGCGCCGTCGGCGTGATCGACGACGCCGCCGTCGAGTTCGCCCCGGGGTTCAACGTCATCACCGGCGAGACCGGCGCCGGCAAGACGCTC
Organism: uncultured Actinomycetota bacterium; assembly: GCA_963820815.1. Classification (GTDB taxonomy): domain Bacteria; phylum Actinomycetota; class Acidimicrobiia; order Acidimicrobiales; family RAAP-2; genus RAAP-2. Next base: position 201,647 of record CAWGBL010000003.1, read on the forward strand.
CTGCTCGGCGCGCTCGACCTGTGCCTCGGCGGCGACGGCGGGGGAGCGCGCCTCGGCGCCGGCGAGGGGCTCGCCGCGGCGGCGGTCTTTCGCACCCCCGAGGGCGCCGAGGTCGCCCTGGGCCGCGCCTCGGGCGGCCAGGGGCGGCTGCGCAGCTCCCTCGACGGCGCAGCGTCGTCGGCCGAGGCCCTGCGGGCAATCGCCGCGCGACTGGTCGTCGTGCACGGCCAGCACGACTCGCTCGCCCTGCGCGGCCGATCCGAGGTCCGGGCGCTGCTCGACCGGTCCGGGGGCGTCGCGACGGCCGAGCTCGAGGCGGCGCGTCGCGCGCTCGCCGGCCTCGCCGCCGAGCGCGACGCCCTCGGCGGCGACGCCGCCGCGCGCGAGCGCGAGGCCGACTACGTCGCCTTCCAGGTCGCAGAGCTCGAGGCCGCGCGCGTCACCGGGCCGGGCGAGCTCGACGAGCGCCTCGCCGAGCTCTCGCGTCTGACCGAGCTCGCCGAGGGCCGCGCCGCGCTGGCCGCGGCGCTCGAGGAGCTCGACGGCGAGGGCGAGGGCGCCGTCCTGGCGCGCCTCGCCCGCGTGGTCGCGTCGCTGCCCCGCGGCAGCGCGCTCGACCCGGCGCGAACCGAGCTCGCCGGCGCACTGGCCACCGCGCGAGAGGCCGCCCGCGACCTGGCCGCGCTGGTCGGGGACGCACCGGACGACGCGCGCGTGGCCGAGCTCGACGAGCGCGTCGGGGTCCTCCAGTCGCTCGCGCGCAAGTTCGGCGGGAGCCTAGAGGAGGCGCTGGCCGAGCTGGCCCGGCTGCGCCAGCGCTCCGCGGTGCTGGCCGACGCCGAGGGCCGGCGCGAGCGCCTCGACGCCGAGGTCGATTCCGTCGCGACCGAGGTCGCGCGCCTGGCCAAGGCGGCGCGCGCCGAGCGCGAGGCCGCCGCCGACCGCCTCAACGCCGCCCTGGCCGCCCAGCTGCCGCGCGTCGCGCTGGGCGGCGCGACCTTGCGCTTCAGCGTCGACGGCGAGGACGGCTCGGCCGTCGACCTCCTCTTCGCCCCCAATCCCGGCCGGCCCGAGGGCCCGCTCTCGGCTCTGGCCAGCGGTGGCGAGCTCAGCCGCGTGCTCCTCGCGCTCGCCCTCGAGACGGTCCACGACGAGGTCGTGGCGGTCTTCGACGAGATCGACGCCGGGGTCGGCGGCCAGGTGGCCCAGCAGATCGGCCAGTGCCTTCGTGAACTCGGTCACGAGCAGCAGGTGCTCGCGGTCACCCACCTCGCGTCGGTCGCCGCCCAGGCCGACCACCACGTCGTGATCGAGAAGTCCGTGGCGCGCGGCCGGACCACTACGAGGGTGCGGGTGGTGACCGGCGAGGACCGGGTTCGTGAGGTCGCGCGCATGCTCGCCGGCGACCGACTCACCGACGAGTCGCTCGCGCTCGCCGCGCAGCTGCTCGAAACACGGAGTTAACGCGTCCATGGGCCGGGCCGTGACGGGCGGCCGCTAGGATGAGAGCCCGTGGACTCGGCGGTCGAACGGTGACGAAGTTCGTCTTCGTCACCGGCGGAGTCTCCTCCTCGCTCGGCAAGGGACTGACCGCCGTCGTCCCTCGGCCGCCTGCTCAGAGTCGCGTGGCCTCACGCGTCACGATGTGCAAGCTCGACCCCTACCTCAACGTCGACCCCGGCACGATGAACCCCGGCGAGCACGGCGAGGTCTTCGTCACCGACGACGGCGGCGAGACCGACCTCGACCTCGGCCACTACGAGCGCTTCATCGACGAGTCGCTCTCCAAGATGTCCAACACGACGACCGGGTCGATCTACTCGAACGTCATCGCCAAGGAGCGCCGCGGCGACTACCTGGGCAAGACGGTCCAGGTCATCCCGCACGTCACCGACGAGATCAAGGAGCGGATCCGGCGCCTGGGCAGCCTCGGGGCACCGACGTCGTCATCGTCGAGATCGGCGGGACGGTCGGCGACATCGAGATCGTCCCGTTCATCGAGTCGATCCGCCAGTTCCGGCGCGACGCCGGGCGCGACAACGTCTGCTACGTCCACCTGACGCTCGTGCCGTACCTCGCGCCGCTCGGGCGAGCAGAAGACCAAGCCGACCCAGCACTCGGTGACCGAGCTGCGCAGCCGTGGCATCCAGCCCGACGTCATCGTCTGCCGCAGCGACCAGCCGATCCGCGACGCGCTCAAGCGCAAGGTCTCGCTGCTGTGCGACGTTCCGATCGAGGCGGTGATCTAGCGCGGTCGACGCGCCGAGCATCTACGACATCCCGGTGACGCTCCACGACGAGGGGCTCGACCGCATCGTCTGCGACACGCTGGGCATCGACCTCGACGAGTACCCGATCGACCTCTCGGCCTGGGAGGAGGTCGTGCGCCGAGTGCATCGACGCGACGCACGCACCTTCGCATCGGGGTGGTCGGCAAGTACGTGACGATGCCCGACGCCTACCTCACCGTGGCTGAGGCCATCCGCCACGCCGGGTTCGCCATCGGCGCCTCGACGTCGATCGTCTGGCTCGAGGCCGAGCGGGTCCCGAGCGAGATCGACCCGGACCGCCTGCGCCAGCTCGACGGGATCATCGTGCCCGGGGGCTTCGGCGAGCGCGGGGTCGAGGGGATGGTCGCGACGGCCCGGATCGCGCGAGAGAGCCAGATCCCGTTCCTCGGGATCTGCCTCGGCATGCAGGTCGCAGGTCGTCGAGTTCGCGCGCCACTGCCTGGGGCTCGCCGACGCGCACTCGACCGAGATCTCGCTCACCACGTCGGCGCCGGTCATCGCGCTCATGGACGAGCAGACTCGACGTCACCGACCTCGGCGGCACGATGCGCCTGGGCGCCTGCCCGGCGATGCTCGACGAGGGCTCGATCGTCGCCGACCTCTACGGAGCGACCGTCGTCTCGGAGCGCCACCGCCACCGCTACGAGTTCAACGCCCGCTACCGCGAGGCCTACGAGGCGGCCGGCATGCGCTGCTCGGGCACCTCGCCCGACGGCCGACTGGTCGAGTTCGTCGAGCTCCCGGGCCACCCGTTCTTCGTCGGCACCCAGGCCCACCCGGAGTTCAAGTCGCGCCCCGACCGGCCCCACCCGCTCTTCCGCGGCCTGCTGGCCGCCGCGGCGGCGCGCGCCGAGGGCCGCGAGCCCCACATCCTCGACCCCACCTCCGTCGACCTGGCTTCGTGAGCGCGCCGTTCCGGGTGGTGCGCACCGAGGAGCTCCACAAGAGCCGGGTCTTCTCCGTCGTGCGAAAGACCGTCGAGGCCCCCGGCGAGGTCTTCACCCGCGACGTCGCCGCCCACCAGGGCGCGGTGGCCGTGCTCGCGGTCGACGACCAGGGCCGCGTCGGCCTGCTGCGCCAGTACCGCGCGACGTTCGACCGGGCGGGCATCGAGATCCCGGCCGGCACCCTGGACGTGCCGGGCGAGGCGCCCGAGGCCGCGGCGGCCCGCGAGCTCGAAGAGGAGATGGGCGTGCGCGCGCGCACCTGGCGCGAGCTCGGGCGCTTCATGGTCTCGCCGGGCTGGACCGACCAGACGATGACGATCTTCGAGGCGCGCGACCTCGAGCACGTCGAGCGACGTCCGGCCGGGCCCGAGGAGGGCGCGATCGAGGTGCTCTGGCTCACCCCCGACGAGGCGCTGGCGGCGCTGCGCGCCGAGCCGCTCGTCGACTACACGACCGCCGTCGCGCTGCACCGGGTCTATGGCCGATTCTTCGACTGAGGCCCACCTGGCCGACTTCTTGCGTGGCTCACGGTCGAGAAGGGCCGCGCCCGGCCACGGTCGTCGCCTACCGCCGCGACCTCGCCGCTCTGTGCGCGTTGCTCGACGAGCGCGCGGTGACGCTGGTCGACCTCGACGAGGGCGACGTCGAGGCCTACGCTCGCCGCGGTGCGCGCGGAGCCACGCGCGCCCGCGTCGGTCGCGCGCGCGCTCTCGACGCTGCGCGGCCTGCTACGGGTTCCTCATCGAGGAGGGCGTGATCGCGGCCGACCCGACCGCGCGCCTCGCCACCGGGCGGCGCCCGACGCGGCCTGCCAATCGTGCTCACCGAGGAGGCGGCGCCGCGCTGCTCGACGCGATCCCCGAGGACTCGCCCGTCGACGGCCGCGACCGCGCGATCCTCGAGCTCCTCTACGGCACCGGGGCGCGGGTCTCGGAGCGCGGTCGGCCTGCGACCTCGGCGACCTCGACTTCGACGAGGAGCTCGTCACGGTCACCGGCAAGGGGTCGCAAGCAGCGGCTCGTCCCGCTGGGCCGGAGCCTGCGAGCGGCGCTCGGCGGCTACCTCGGCGCCCGGCGCGGCGCGCTCGCTCGCGCGCCAGTCGCGCTCGAGCCGCGCGGTCTTCTGCAACCCCCGCGGGCGGCGGCTCACGCCGCCAGGGCGTCGACCTCGTCGTGCGCAAGCGCGCCCGGCGCGCGGGGGTGTCGCCGCGGCACGGAGCGCCCACATGCTGCGCCACAGCTGCGCGACGCACATGCTGGCCCACGGCGCCGACGTTCGCGTCGTCCAGGAGCTCCTGGGGCACGCCTCGATATCGACGACGCAGGTCTACACGGCGGTGTCGGTGGGGTCGCTCTCGCGCGAGTACCGCGCGGCGCACCCGAGGGCGGTGGGCGCGTGAGCAACCTCGACTTCTTCATCGCGGTGGTCCCGGCGATCATCCTCCACGAGGTCAGCCACGGCTGGGTCGCGTACCTGTTCGGCGACCCCACCGCCAAGGAGCAGCACCGCCTCTCGCTCAACCCGGTCCGCCACGTCGACCCGTTCGGCACGCTCATCCTGCCGGCACTGCTCGTGGTCTCGCACCTGCCGGCGTTCGGCTACGCCAAGCCGGTGCCGGTCAACGTCTCGCGCCTGCGCAAGCCCCGGGCCCAGTCGCTCTACGTCTCGCTGGCCGGCCCGGCGATGAACCTTCTGCTCGTCGGCCTGTCGTGGGCAATCGCGCACCCCCAGGTCTACGCGGCGTCCGGCGGCTACTACATCCGCACGGTGTGGATCTTCAAGGTGGGCTACTACTTCGGGCTGGTCAACCTGCTGCTGGCGGCGTTCAACCTGATTCCCATCCCGCCCGCTCGACGGCTCGGCGATCATCGAGCGCTTCATTCCGACGCGCCGCCTGCCGAGCTACTACCACTACCGGATGTACTTCCTGCCCGTCGTCATGGCGCTGCTCATCGGCAACTCGCTGGTGTTCCACTCGGACCTGGGGTTCGGCCACCTCGAGCAGTGGTGGATCAACCGCCTCGCCTAGAGGCCCATCGCGCGCGCCGCTCGCTCGTAGACCGGCCCGGCGACGGCCTCGGCGCGCTCGGCGCCGGCCGCGGCCATCGACGCGAGCTGCGCCGGGTCGGCGCGCAGCTCGCGCGTAGCGGCGCGGATCGGCGCGAGCGTCTCGACGACCAGCCCGGCGACGTCGTCCTTGAGCGGCGCCGTAGCGGCGTGTAGCGCGTGCGCGACGGCGCTGGGGTCCTCGCCGGTGAGCGCGGCGAGGATCTCGAGCAGGTTCGAGTCACGCCGGGCTTGGTCGTCGGGTCGTAGCGGACCTCGCCGTCGGTGTCGGTGACCGCGCGGCGGATCTTGCGCTCGATGTCGGCGTCGGTCGTCCATCAGATGAGCGACCCCGGGCGGCGAGACCTCGGACTTGGACATCTTCTTCGTCGGGGTCCTGGAGGTCCATCACCCGCGCCGCGACTTGGGGACGCATCGCGGCGCGCGGCACGACGAACGTGTCGCCGAAGCGGTTGTTGAAGCGCTCGGCGAGTCTCCCGCGTCAGCTCGAGGTGCTGGCGCTGGTCGTCGCCGACGGGGACCGGGCTCGGTGTCGTAGAGGAGGATGTCGGCGGCCATCAGGACGGGGTAGGTGAAGAGGCCCGCCGCGGTAGCCGGCCTTGCGCGTCGGACTTCTCCTTGAACTGGGTCATGCGCGCGCAGCTCGCCGTAGCTGGCCACGCACTCGAGGAGCCAGGAGAGCCGCGCGTGCTCTGCGACGTGGCTCTGGACGAAGATCGTGCAGACCCCCGGGTCGAGGCCCGCGGCGAGCAGCCCGGCGAGGTCGTCGAGCGTCGTCTGCGTGCAGCTCGTCGCGGTCGATGTCGACGGTCAGCGCGTGCAGGTCGACGACGCAGAACAGCGAGTCGGCGTTCTGCTCGCGCGACCCACTGGCGCAGCGCGCCGAGGTAGTTGCCGAGGTGCATCGAGCCCGACGGCTGGATGCCCGGAGAGACACGCGCATCCCACCAGGCTATTAGGGCCCGGACCGGCGGGTTTCGCTCCGGTAGTGTCGTCGCAGTGACCTACGTCGTGACGACGCCGTCCTTCGCCGGCCCCGTCGAGCGTGCTGCTCCAGCTCGTCAGCAGCCACGAGGTCGACATGCTCGACGTCCCCCTGGGCCCCGTCGTCGACGCGTTCGTCGCGCCGCGCTGCGCGAGGGCCGGGTCGGCGCCGAGGAGCTCACCGAGTTCGTCCTCTACGCGGCGATCCTGCTCGAGCTCAAGAGCCAGCGGCTCCTGCCCGGCGCCGACGACGTCGACGCTCGACGAGGAGTCGTCGGCTGGGAGGAGCGCGACGTGCTGCTGGCCCGGCTGCTCGAGCTGCGCACCTACGCCGCGGTCGCCGACGCGCTCGCCTCGATATTCGAGCGCAGCCGCGCTGCCCGTGCCCCGCCTGCGCGGCCTCGACGACGGCTGGTCGTGGCACGCCCCGGACCTGCTCGCCGGGCGTCGCGCGCGGCCGACCTGGCCGCGGCCTACCTGCGCGGCATCGAGGACCGGCCGGTCCCGGTCGTGCGCCTCGACCACGTGACCGTCGACACGGTGACGGTCGCCGAGACGCGTGGTCGCGCTGGCCGAGCGCCTGCCGGCGATGGGCACGCTGTCGTTCGCGCGAGCTGACCGAGGGGCTCGACGACCCGCATCGAGATCATCGTGCACTTCCTCGCGCTGCTCGAGCTGTGCAAGCTCGGGCGGGTCGACCTCGGCCAGGGCACGACCTTCGGCGACGTGCACGCTGTCGTGGATCGAGGACGTCGCCGGCCCTCGACCTCGGGCGGTGGACGACTATGACGGCTGAGGTGCCCCTCGCCCGCGCTCGAGGCGATGCTCGTCGTCGCGCTCGAGCCGGTGCCCGCCGAGGAGCTGGCCGACCTGGTCGACGCGGACGCGGCGTACGGTCGCGCGCGACGCTGCGCGATCTGCGCCAGCGCTTCGCCGACGAAGCGGCGCGGCTTCCAGCCTGTCGAGCTGGCCAGCGGCTGGGAGATCCGCAGCGCCCCCGACGCCCACGAGTGGGTGCAGCGCTTCGCGAACCGCGACGTGTCGCCACCGGCTGAGCTCGGCCGCGCTCGAGACCCTCGCGATCGTCGCGTACCGCCAGCCGGTGTCGCGCGTCCAGATCGGCGCGCTGCGCGGGGTCAACGTCGACGGCGTCGTGCCGTCTGCTCGAGCAGCGCGGCTACATCGAGGAGAGCGGGCGCGCGCCGAGGGCCGGGCCAGCCGATCCTCTACGGCACGACCGAGCTGTTCCTCGACCGCCTGGGGCTGCGCTCGCTCGACGAGCTTCCGCCCGATCGAGGAGTTCCTGCCGCGCGTCGAGGAGGCGCACGAGCTCGCCGACGAGCTCGCCGAGCGCGGAGGGCGACGCCCCGGGGCTGCGCTAATGGCCGAGGAGCGCGTCCAGAAGAGCCTCGCGCGCGCCGGCTACGGGTCGCGCCGGGCGCTGCGAGGAGCTGATCGAGCGAGGGCCGCGTCACGCGTCGACGGCGCGCGTCGTCGCCCTGGGCGATCGCGTCGACCCCGACGTCGCCGAGGATCACGCGTCGACGGCGCGCCCGCGCCGACCGCGCCCGGCGCCGTCTACTACCTGCTCAACAAGCCCGATGGCGTGGTGACGACCGCCGACGACCCCCAGGGCCGCCCCACGGTGATCGAGCTGGTCGACCCGCCGGTCCGCGGTCTTCCCGGTCGGGCGCCTCGACCGCAACACCGAGGGGCTGCTCATCCTGACCAACGACGGGCGACCTCTCGCACCTCCTCACCCACCCGACTCGAGGCGTCGCCAAGGAGTACCTGGCGCGCGTCGACGGCGACCCGTCGCCCGGGCGCGCTGCGGCGCCTGCGCGAGGGCGTGCTGCTCGACGACGGCGTGACCGCCCCGGCCCAGGTGAGCCGCGTGAGTGAGGGGCTGCTGCGCATCGTGATCCACGAGGGCCGCAACCGCCAGGTCCGGCGCATGTGCGCGGCGGTCGGCCACGAGGTGACGCGCCTCGTGCGCACGCGCATCGGCCCGCTCTCGGACGCGACCCTCGCCGCCGGGCGCGTACGCGGGAGCTGACCCTCGCCGAGGTGCGCCGGCTCATGGAGTCGGTCGGCCTCGAGCGACGAGGCCGCCCCTACGCTCTCGACATGACCACGCCGATCCTGCGGGCCCTGCGCGGGGCGACGACCTGCGGGTCCGACACCCCCGAGGAGGTCGCGGCGGCGACCCAGGAGCTGCTGGTCGCGCTGCTCGAGCGCAACGACGTGGGCCACGACGACCTGGTCAGCGTCCTCTTCACGACCACCCCGGACCTGCACGTCGGCGTTCCCGGCGACCGCCGCGCGCGGCGTGGGCTTCGGCGACGTGCCGCTGCTGTGCGCGACGGAGATCGACGTGCCCGGGGCGATGCCCCGGTGCATCCGCGTCCTCGTCCACGCTGCACAGCGCGCGCGAGGCGCGACTCGCTGCACCACGTCTACCTGCGCGGCGCGCAGGCGCTGCGCGATGACCTCCCCGATTGAGCGCCGGCGCCCACGTCGTCGGGCCTCGGGCTCGATCGGCGCGCGTCGCGCGCGCGCTCGCGGGCCTCGGCTGGGGCGTGACCGGCGAGGACGCCGACCCGGCGACGCGCGCCGCGGCGCTGGCCCAGGGCGTGGTCGCGCCCGGCGCCTTCGACGACGGCGTCGGGCTGTGCGTGGTCGCCACTCCGGCCGGCGCGGTCGCCGCCGTGGCCGGCGACCTGCTCGCGCGATCGGCCCGGCCTGACCTCGTGGTCACCGACGTCGCCGGGGTCAAGGCGTCGATCGTGGCCGAGGTGACCGACCCCCGGTTCGTCGGCGGCCACCCCATGGCCGGCAGCGAGCGTCGCGGCCTGGCGCGGCGCGCGCGCCGACCTCTTCACCGGGTGCACCTGGGTCCTCACCCCGACGCCGGCCACGACGCCGGCGACCTACAGCGCGCTGCACGGGGTGCTGCGCGAGCTCGGCGCCAACGTGGTCGCCGTCGGCGCCGAGGACCACGACCGGCTGGTCGCGATGGTCAGCCACGTGCCCCACCTCGTCGCCGGCGCGCTGATGAACGAGGCGGCGCGCGCTCGCCGAGTCCGACGCCGCCTGCTCCAGCTCGCCGCGGGCGGCTTCCGGGACATGACGCGCGTGGCCGCGGGCGACCCTGGGATCTGGCCCGACGTCTGGTCGACAACCGCGACGCGGTGGTGGCGGGCCTCGCCGCGCTGCGCCGCGCGCCTGGCGACCTGCGAGGCGGCGATCGAGACGTAAGGACCGCGACGTCCTGCCGCGGAGCTTCGCTCGGCCAGCGCCGCGCGCCGCAGCCTGCCCGGGCGCGCGCTGCACGCCGACGAGCTCGCCGTACCTGCGCGTCGCGGTCTCGGACCGCCCCGGCGTCGCTCGCCCAGGTCACGACCGCGGCCAGCGAGCGCACGTCAACATCTACGACATCGAGATCGCCCACGGCATCGAGGGCGTCGCCGGCACCCTGCTCCTGGCGGTCGACGCCGAGCCGCGCGGACGAGTTCCTCGACGCGCTGGCGTCACGGGGGTTCTCCGCGGCGCGCGAGCGGTGACCATCGACCTCGCGCCGCGTGGCGCGACTGCGCGGCCGGCGTGGAGCGTTCCCGGCGACAAGAGCGGGTCGCACCGCGCGCTGCTGCTCGCCGCGCTGGCGGCTGGCGAGAGCCGCGTCGAGGGGCTGAGCCCGGGCGAGGACGTGGCCGCGACGGCGGCGGCGGTCGCCGCGATGGGCGCGCGGGTCGAGAAGCGGTCGCGACGGGGTCGTCGTCACGGCCCGGCGCGAGGTCTGCGCGCCAGCGACGCGGGCCTCGAGTGCGGCAACTCCGGCACCACGATGCGGCTGCTGGCCGGGATCGTGCGCCGGGACGCCCGGCGAGCACCGCTCGACGGCGACGCGTCGCTGTCGCGCCGCCCGATGGACCGCGTCGCCACGCCGCTCGAGCTGATGGGCGCCGAGGTCGCGGGCGCAGGGCGCCCAGCGCGCGCGCCGCTGCTCGAGGTCGCGCGGCGGCGCGCTTCGCGCCATCGACTACGACCGTGCCGGTGGCGAGCGCCCAGGTGAAGTCGGCGGTCCTGCTCGCCGGCGCTCGCCGCCGACCGGCCCGACCGTGGTCGTCGAGCCCGTCGCGCACGCGCCCCACACCGAGGCGATGCTCTGCCGGGCCAGGGCCGCGTCGAGGTGCACAGTGCGACGACGGCGCGGCACGCACCGTGTGACCCTGACCCCGGGCGCCCGCCCCGCGCGACTGGCGCGTGCCCGGCGGACCCCTCGCAGGCGGCGTTCTTCGTCGTGGCGGCCCTGCTCGCCGCGCGACGGCGAGGTGCGCGTGCCGGGACGTCGACCGACGCGCCCGAGCGCGTCGGCTTCGTGCGACGTCCTCGCGCGCATGGGCGGCGACGTCGTCGCCGCTCGACGGAGGCGAGCGGCGGGCGACGTCCTGGTGGCGCAGTCGTCGGCGCTGTCGGGCACGACGGTCGCGCCGCGCGGAGATCCCGTCGCTCGACGAGGTGCCGATCCTCGCGGTGGCCGCGGCGGCCGCCGAGGGCGACGACGCACGTTTCGCGACGTCGGCGGAGCTGCGCGTCAAGGAGTCCGACCGGCTCGCGGCGCACGCGCCCGGCTCGCGTGCGCTCGGCGCGGTCGCGCGCGTCGACGGGCGACGACCTCGACGTCGAGGGCGCTCGGGTCGGCGCGCGGCTTCCGCCGCCTCGAGTTCGACGCCGGGGTCGACCACCGCATGGCGATGGCCGCCGCCGTGGCGGCGACCGTCGGGCGCCGGCGGCGTCGTCGCGCGGCTTCGACGGCGTCGCCTCCAGCTACCCGGGGTTCCTCGCGGACCTAGCATCGCTCCGTGACCGAGCCGATCGTCGTCGCGATCGACGGCCCGGCGGGCTCGGGCAAGTCGACCGTCGCCCGCGGCGCTCGCCGAGCCGCCTCGGGCTCGGGGTCCTCGACACCGGCGCCATGTACCGCGCGGTGACCGCGAGCTCGCTCTGCGCGCGGGGCTCGACCCGACGACGCCGACAAGGTCGCGCGCATCGCCGACGGAGGCCGACGGCGTCGTCGTGACGCGGCCGCGCGTCCCGTCAACGGCGTCGACCTCACCGACGAGCTCCGCAGCGACGAGGTCAACGAGGCGGTCTCCGTCGTCGCGGCGAACCCCGGGGTGCGGCGCGCGCTCGTCGAGCGCCAGCGCGCGTGGGCCGGCGTCGAGCCGCGACGGCACCGTCGTCGAGGGACGCGACATCGGCACGGTCGTCTTCCCCGACGCGACGCTCAAGGTGTACCTGACCGCCAGCGACGCCGAGCGAGCGCGCGCGCGCCGCGCCGACGAGAGCCCGGCAGTCCGTCGCTGCGTCGCGACCGGCTCGACGAGGCGCGCGCGGCCTCGCCGCTGCGCCTCGCCGACGACGCCCACGTGCTCGACACGACGGGCCGTCGACGTCGACGAGGTCGTCGAGGAGATCCTGTCGATGCTGTGAGCGAGCCGAGCGTTCCCGAACGCGCGACGGGGCACGCCGGCTACCGCACGTTCCGCGGCGCTCGTCGCACGGCCTGTGGGCGGCGTACTTCCGCCCGACGTGACCGGCACCGAGCACGTCCCGACGACCGGCGCCGTTCATCATCGCGCCGGTCCACCGCTCGAACGTCGACTTCGCCTTCGCGATCTACGTGACGCGCCGCAAGGACGTTCTTCATGGCCAAGGACAACCTCTGGCGTCACCAGCTGCTCGGCTCGTTCATCGCGTCGATGGGGGCGTTCCCGGTGCACCGCGGGGCGCGGACCGCACCGCGCTCGAGGCGCCGGCCGAGGCGGTGCTGCGCGCGCGGGGAGCCGCTCGTGCTCTTCCCCGAGGGGACGCGCAAGGAGGGCCCGCACGATCGGCGAGCTGCACGAGGGCGCGCTCGTTCCTCGCCGCGCGGACCGGCGCGCCCATCGTGCCGGTCGGGATCGCCGGCACCGACCTCGCGATGCCGCGCGGCGCCAAGGTCCCCCGCCCGGTCAAGGTCCACATCGTCATCGGCCCGCCGGATCCCCGCTCCCCTCGGCGAGCCGGGGCACGGGTCCCGCGACGCCAGGTCGCCGCCACGACCGAGGAGCTGCGGGCGGCGCTGCAGGCCGCCTACGACGAGGCGTGCGGGCGGCTCAGCGCTCCCGCAGCCAGGTCCGCGAGCACCACGTTGAGGTAGCGGAACCCGAAGAGCCAGTTCGAGCCCTTCTTCGTCGTGCCCGCCTGGCGCGGGTACCACACGGTCGGGCGCTCCGTGACCCGCCAGCCGCGCTTGAGGCAGGTGATCAGCAGCTCCGGCGGTCTGGTACTGCTCTTGGATCGAGCCGGTCGACGACGTCGGCGAGCATCGTCACGCGCAGCGCGCGGTAGCCGTTCGAGGTGTCGGTCAGGTGCGCGCCGGTCATCAGGTTCATCATCGCGGAGAAGAACGATGACGCCGAGCTTGCGCGTCTTGTCGGTCGTGTTGTCGCGTCCCGAGGCGCCGCGACGCGACGACGAAGTCCGTCTCGTCGTCGATGAGGGGCTGCGAGGAGCACCGGGATCTCGTCGGGGTCGTTCTGGCCGTCGGCGTCGATGGTCACGATCCACTTCGCGCCGTGGTCGATGCAGAACCGGTAGCCGACCTTGAGCGCGACGCCGTGGCCGAGGTTGACGGGGAACACGATCGTCATGGCGCCCGGACTTCTCGGCGATCTCCGCGGTGCGGTCGTCGCCGCCGTCGACGATGACGAGGGTCGTGAGCGGCCGGCCGCACGCCGTCTCGGGGATCTTGGCGAGCACGTCGCCGATCGCGCCCTCCTCCTCGTAGGCGCAGACCAGCACGACCGCCTCGGTGAGCGCGAGCTCGCCGAAGCGGGCCTCGGCGTCGGCGATGGCCTGGGCGATCGACGTGCTGGCGGAGGCGCGGCGATCCGCCGCGTCTCGAGGTCGGTGGACTTCGCGCTCATGGGCTCCTCCGCTGCCTGCGTGGTGTGGTCCGCGGCGATCGCTGCGGCGCGGGCCACGCGGCCGACAGTCTCGCACGCGCCGCGGATCACGGTCCGGCGGCTCCGGTCCCGGCGCCGGTGAGGACGGCGGCCGCGTGCACGTCGCGGTCGCCTGCCACGGGGTCGCCCGCGGTCCACCGGCGCGTCGCAGAGCACCGCCGAGGGCGACGGCCACCGCCCGGAGCAGCTCGCGCAGCTCGGGGGGCGGCGGGAAGTACTCGTCCTCCTCGGTCACGACCACGCTCTCGACGCCGTCGGTCGGCGCGAGCGCCTCGATCACCTCGACCACGAGCGCGTCGGGCGCCGACGCCCCCGCGGTGACCCCGACGACGCCCGGCGAGGTCGTCGGGCAGCTCGGCCGGCGCCGTTGACCCGCAGCACGCGCGGGCACCCCGAGGCCGCGGCGACCTCGGTGAGCGCGACGGTGTTCGAGGAGTTCGCCGAGCCGATGACGACGACGGCGTCGGCGACGCGTCGGCGATCTCGCGCAGCGCGCTCTGGCGGTTGGTCGTCGCGAAGCACAGGTCCGAGCGGTTCGGCATCCACAGGTCGGGGAAGCGCGCCTCGGCGTGCCGCGCGCAGGTGCTGCCACTCGTCGAAGCTCAGCGTCGTCTGGCTGAGCAGCGCGACGGGGCCGCGCCGGCGGTCACGGCGTCGAGGTCCTGCGGTGCGACTCGATCAGGTGGACGGACGTCCGGCGCGACGGCCATCGTGCCGACGGCCTCCTCGTGGCCCGCGTGGCCGACGTAGAGCACGGTGTAGCCCTTCGCGGCGCGCACCTTGAGCTCGTGGTGGACCTTGGTCACGAGCGGGCAGACCGCGTCGACCACGACGCCGCCGTGCGTCGCGCGCCGTCGACGACGACCTGCGGGCGGCGAGCCGTGGGCGCTCAGCATGAGCGGCGCACCGCGCCGGCACCTCGGCCACGTCGTCCACGAAGACCACGCCGCGCGTCGCAGAAGTGGTCGACGACGTGGCGGTTGTGGACGATCTCGTGGTAGCAGTAGACGGGCGGCTCGAAGACCGTCACCATCCAGTCGAGCGCCTTGATCGCCTTCTCGACGCCGGCGCAGAAGCCCCGCGGCGAGGCGAGCAGCGACCCGGTCCACGCCACGGCTCCGAGGCTACCGGCGAGCTCGCTGGCGTCCGTCCGTAGGCTTGCGCGTGTCGGAGCACCCCGTCGTCACGACGGTCGTCGAGGGCTCACCGGCCGCCCGGGCGGGGGTCCGTCGCGGGCGACGACTCGTCAGGTCAACGGCCGCGAGCCGACCGACGTCATCGAGTACCAGCAGCTGGTCGACGGGCCGGAGCGTCGCGCTCGTGGTCCTCGAGGCGCGACGGCCGCCGACGGCGACGTCGCCGTGACGAAGGCCGCGGGCGAGCCGCTCGGCCTCTTCGTCGACGTCCGCGGTCTTCGACCGGGTCCGCACCTGCGACAACCACTGCCCGTTCTGCTTCATCTACCAGCTGCCGAAGGGCATGCGCCGCAGCCTCTACGTCAAGGACGACGACTACCGGCTGAGCTTCCTCTACGGCAACTTCACGACGCTCACGCGGTTCACCGAGCTCGACGTCGAGCGCGTGCTCGACCGAGCGGCTCTGCCCCGCTGTACGTCTCGATCCACACGACGGACCCCGAGCTGCGCGCCACGATGCTGCGCAACCCCCGCGGCGCGACGAGCCTGCGCTGGCTCGAGGTGCTGCTGCGACGGCGGCGTCGAGGTGCACGGCCAGGTCGTGCTCTGCCCCGGGCATCAACGACGGCGCGGCGCTCGAGCGCACGCTCGTACGACGTGCTCGACCGCTACCCGCGCTCGCGTCGCTCGGCGTCGTGCCGCTCGGGCGTCGAGCGACCACTCCGACGAGCCCGACCTGCGCGCCCACACCCGCGACGAGGCCGCGCGCGTCGTCGACGCTCGTCGAGGCGTACCAGGCGATCTTCCGAGCCGCCGTCGGGCGGCAGACTGCGTGCACGCCGGCCGACGAGCTGTACCTCGTCGCGGGCGCGAGCCCCGCCGGCGTCGAGGCGTACGACCGCTCGACCAGGCCGAGAACGGGATCGGGCAGTGGGCGGCGCTTCGCCCGCGGCGTTCGAGCGCCGCCGCGGCGGGCTCTCGGTGCGCCCCGGGTTCTTCCAGTCCGTCGACGGCGCGCCGGCGCTCGGCTACCGCGCCCCGCACGGCGCGGCCGCGCCGCCGCGCCGCGGGCCGACGGCCGCGGTCGTGGTGCTCACCGGGCGCCTACGCGGCACCGCTGCTCGCGCGCGCTCGTCGAGCGCTCCGGCTACCGCGGGCGTCGACGTCGTCGCCGTCGAGAACCGGTTCTTCGGCGGGAACATCGCCGTCGCCGGGCTGCTGTGCGGCGGCGACGTCGGCCGACGCCATCGCGCGCGACGGCCGAGGCCGCGACCTACCTGCTGCCCGGACGCCTGCCTCACGAACGGCCGGTTCCTCGACGGGATGGCGCTCGCGCGAGCTCGACGCCGACGTCCGGGCCATCGCGACCGACGGTTCGCACGACTGCGGCGCGAGCTCGAGGCGCTCACGCACGCCCGGTAGGTTGCCGCCGTGTCCCGCCGCGTCCCCACCGTGGTCGTCGCCGGCCGCCCCAACGTCGGGAAGTCCGCCCTCGTCAACCGGCTCGTCGGCCGCCGCGTCACGGTCGTCGAGGAGCAGGCCGGGGTGACGCGCGACCGCAAGGTGGTCCCCGCGGAGTGGTGCGGCGTCGGGTTCGACGTCGTCGACACGGGCGGGTGGCTGCCGGGCGGCGACGCGCTCGACGCGAAGGTCTCCGAGCAGGCCGGGCGCGCCCTCCGAGGCGGACCTCGTCGTGTTCGTCGTCGACGTGTCCGTCGGGGTCGACCGACGAGGACCTCGCCGCCGCGCGGTTCGTCCAGCGCTCGGGCCGACCCGTCCTCCTCGTCGTCAACAAGGTCGACGACGACGTCGCGGGAGGGCGCGATCTGGGAGTTCGTCACCCTCGGCGCTCGGCGAGCCCACGCCCGTGAGCGCCCTGCACGGCCGCCGCGCCGGTGACCTGCTCGACGCGATCGTGGCGCGCGCTCGACGCCCGCGACGACGCGCCGGCCCCCGCACCGAGGCCGGAGGGCGGCCCGCTTCGCGTGGCGCTCGTCGGCCGGCCGAACGTCGGCAAGTCGACCTGTTCAACCCGCTCATCGGCGACGAGCGCTAGCGTCGTGCACGACCTGCCCGGCACGACCCGCGACGCCGTCGACACCGTCGTCGAGACCCCCGACGGGCCGATCTGCTTCGTCGACACCGCGGGGATGCGCCGCCGGGCCAGGACCGAGGCGGGCCTCGAGACCTACGCGGTGCTGCGCAGCCTCGAGGCGCTCGACCGCGCGGACCTCGCGCTCCTCGTGATCGACGCGACCGTGCGGGCGACCGCGCAGGACCAGCGCCTCGCCGAGCGCATCGCCGCGGCCGGGTGCCCGGCGGTCGTCGTGCTCAACAAGTGGGACCTCATCGCGACCGACGACCGCGTCGACGTGCTCGCGACGGTCGCGGACCGACTGGCGTTCCTCGGCGACGCGCCCGTCCTCAAGGTCGCCGCCATCTCCGGGCGGGGCGTGCACCGGGTCCTGCCCGCGCTCTCGGCGTCGGCCGCCGACTACCACCGCCGCATCCCGACGGGGCCGCTGAACCGGGCGCTCCGCGACCTGCAGGCGCACCACGCCGCGCCCGGCGCCAGGATCCGCTACGTCGTCCAGGGCGCGATCGACCCGCCGACCTTCACGCTCTTCTGCTCGGCGCGGCTCTCCCAGCCGTACCTCCGCTACGTCGAGCGAGGGCTTCGCGAGCAGTTCGAGCTCGGCTCGACACCGCTGCGGCTCCGGGTGAGGATCGGCTGAGTGCCCTGGTGCGACACGTGCGACCGACTCGTCGAGGACGAGGACCTCGTCGGCGAGGCGTGCCCGACCTGCGGCACGGTGCTGCGACGAGCCGGAGCGCCGGCCGGTCATCGTGGCGGCTGCGCCTGCTCATCGTCGCGACGGTGATCTACCTCATCTGGCGGCTCGTCCAGGGCATCCAGTGGCTCTCGCACCACGCGTGAGGCTCCGGCGCCCGACCGCCGCCGCGTAGCGTCGTCGCGTGCCGATCTACGCGCTGGGTGACCGTCACGCCGAGGATCCACCCGGAGGCCTTCGTCCACCCCGACGCCGTCGTGATCGGCGACGTCACGATCGGTGCGCGGTCCTCGGTCTGGCCGTGCGCGGTCCTGCGCGGGGACTACGGCCGGATCGTCGTCGGGGACGAGACGAGCATCCAGGACGGGAGCGTCGTCCACGCCGTGCCCATGTTCCCGACCGTCGTCGGCTCGCGCTGCGTCGTCGGGCACCTCGCGCACCTCGAGGGCTGCACGCTCGAGGACGAGTCGCTCGCCGGCTCGGGCTCGGTGATCCTGCACCGCGCGGTCGTCGGCACCGGGGCGACGGTCGCGGCGAACGCGGTCGTCGGGAACAACAAGGTCGTCCCGCCCGGCGCCCTCGCGATCGGGGTGCCGGCGCAGATCAAGGAGGCACGGCTCCGACGTCGCGGCTATCGAGGAGGGCGCGGCCTCCTACGTCGAGAACGCCAAGTGGCACCGGCGCGACCTGCGCCGCCTCTAGGAGTTAGAGACCTCGACGAGCGCGGCCAGCGCGGCCGCGGCCCGGCCGTCGGTGACGCTGGCGCTGGCCATGGCGAACCCCTCGTCGAGCGTCGCCGCCTCGCCGGCGACCACCAGGGCCAGCCCGGCGTTGGCGCACGCCACGTCGAAGACGGCCCCGGGCTCGCCCGCGAGGAAGCGCCGAGCCGTGGCGACGTTGTCGGCGACCCCGCCGCCGCGCAACGAGTCAGCGCGGTGGCGCCGGCCGAGCACGGCGCCGGCGTCGATCGTGCTCAGGACGACCTCGTCGGGCGTGACCGTGGCCACGGTGGTCGGCCCGGCCAGGCTCAGCTCGTCGAGCCCGTCGGCGCCGCTCACCAGGATGGCGTAGCGCGTCCCGCGCGCCGCGAGCACTTGGGCCATCGGCTCGACGAGCCGCACCGGGGCGACGCCCACCAGCGAGCGCTCGACCAGGGCCGGGTTGGCGAGCGGCCCGAGCACGTTGAAGACCGTCCGGAAGCCCAGCGCGCGGCGCACCGGGGCGAGCCGGGCGAGCGCGTGGTGGAAGGTCGGCGCGAAGCAGAAGCCGATGGAGGCGCGCTCGACGCACTCGCGCACGATGGCCGCCGGGGCGTCGAGTCGAACTCCGAGGGCCTCGAGCAGGTCGGCCGAGCCGACCGACGACGTCGCGGAGCGGTTGCCGTGCTTGGCGACCCTGACCCCGCAGCCGGCCACGGCGAGCGCGGCCATCGTCGAGACGTTCACCGTGTGGAGCTGGTCGCCGCCGGTGCCTACGACGTCGATCGCGTCGGGGCCGACCGAGAACGTGTCGGCGGCCTCCACCATGGCGTCGATGAACCCGGTCATCTCGTCGGCCGTCTCGCCCTTGGCGGTGAGCGCGGCGAGGAACGCGCCGAGGCCCGCGTCGTCGACCTCGCCGGAGAGCACCATCGCGAGCCCGTCGCGCGCGGTCGTGCGGTCCAGGTCCTCGCCGCGCACCAGTGGGGCGAGGACGTCGCGGGCGAACGATCCGATCACCCGGCGGGCCCCTCGGGCATCCCGTGAGACTAGCCGGGGCGTTCGCGCCGACCCCCGCCGGTACGCTTGGCCGATGGCGCGCGCCTACCTCGACGAGATCGTCGCGCACCACCGCGGGCGCGCCGCCGCCGACCGCCGCGACTGGCGCGAGCGCGCCGACGGGCCGTTCCCGGCCCACGCGTCGTTCGCCGACGCGCTACGCGCGGGCGACGCGGTCGCCGTCGTCGCCGAGGTGAAGCGCCGGTCGCCGTCGCGCGGCTGGATCGACGCGGGCCTCGACGCCGCGGGGCTCGCCGCGCTCTACTCGCGCGCCGGGGCGGCGGCGGTGTCGGTGCTGACCGACGGGCCGCACTTCGGCGGCTCGATCGACGACCTCGCGGCCGCGCGCGCGGCGACCGGGGCGCCGCTGCTGCGCAAGGACTTCACGGTCAGCGAGAACGACGTGCTTGACGCGGCCGACGCCGGGGCGGCGGCGATGCTGCTCATCGTGGCCGCCCTCGACGACGACGAGCTGGCCCGGTTCGCGGGCCTGGCGGCTCGCGCAGGGCTCGACGCCCTCGTCGAGGCCCACGACGCCGAGGAGGCCGAGCGGGCGCTGGCCGCCGGCGCGTCGTGGTCGGCGTCAACCAGCGCGACCTGCGGACCTTCGAGGTCTCGACCGAGCGCGCGGCGGCGGTCGTCGCGTCGCTGCCCGGCGAGGTCGTCGCCGTCCTCGAGTCGGGGCTGGAGACGCGCGCCGACGTCGAGCGGGCCGCCGCCGCGGGATCCGACGCGGTGCTGGTCGGCGAGGCGCTGGTGCGCGCCCCGGACCCGGCGGCGCTGCTCGGCGCGCTGGCCTCGGTGGAGAGGGGCGCGCGTGTCTGACCTCTTCTCCAGGGAGTTCGTGGTGAAGGTCTGCGGGGTCACGACGCCCGAGGACGCGCGCGCGGTCGCCGCGGCCGGCGCCGACGCGGTCGGGGCGATCCTGTGCACGTCGCCGCGGCGCGTCGACGCCGCGCGCGCGCTCGCGGTCTTCGCCGCGGCGGGGATCGCGTCGGTGGCCGTCGCGCGTTCCGACGAGCCGGACTCGCTCGCCGCCGCCCTCGACGCGGGGCCCGCGATCGTCCAGGTCCACGGGCCGATCCCCGACGAGTACCTCGCCGAGCTGCGCTCGCGCGGGCTCGGCGTCATCAGGGCGCTGGCCCACGACGACCCGGGGTTCGCCGACTTCGACGATCGGCGCGTCGACGCGCTGCTGGTCGACGGGTCGACCCCGGGCAGCGGCCGCCCGCACTCGTTCTTCGCCCTGCTCAGCCGGACGTTCCTGCGCCCGGTCGCCGCCGCGGGCGGCCTCACCCCCGAGACGGTCGGCCCGGTCGTCGAGCGCTTCGACGTCTGGGGGGTCGACGTCGCCACCGGGGTCGAGTCCTCGCCGGGCGTGAAGGACCCGCCAAGGTCGCGGCGTTCATGCGCGCGGCTCGCGCCGCCACGACGCGCGCGAGGCGCAGCGTGGCTGAGGCGATGGGCCGGCCCGACACCGACGGCCGCTTCGGGAGCTTCGGCGGGCGCTTCGTGCCCGAGGCGCTCGTCCCGGCGTGCGAGGAGCTCGAGTCGGCCTTCGCCGACGCGTGGGCCGACGCGGCGTTCGTCGCGGAGCTCAACGCGACGCTCTCGACCTTCGCGGGTCGCCCGACGCCGGTGACGCGCGCTGCGACCGCCTGGGCGAGCAGCTCGGGCTCCGCGTCTCGCTCAAGCGCGAGGACCTCCTGCACACCGGCTCGCACAAGCTCAACAACGTCGTCGGCCAGGCCCTGCTGACGCGCGCGGATGGGCAAGTCGCGCGTCATCGCCGAGACCGGCGCGGGGCAGCACGGCGTGGCGACCGCGACGGCCGCGGCGCTGCCTCGGGCTCGAGTGCACCGTCTTCATGGGCGAGGTCGACACCGAGCGCCAGGCGCTCAACGTGTTTCGGATGGAGCTGCTCGGCGCCACCGTCGTGCCGGTCGACCTCCGGCAGCCGCACGCTCAAGGACGCGGTGAACGAGGCGCTGCGCGAGTGGGTGACGTGCGTCGACGACACGCACTACTGCCTCGGCTCGGCGATGGGTCCGCACCCGTTCCCCTGCATGGTGCGCGAGTTCCAGAGCGTCATCGGCCGCGAGGCCGCGCGCCCAGCTCGTCGACGCGGCGTCGGCGTCCCCGACGTGGTGGTGGCGTGCGTCGGCGGCGGCTCGAACGCGATCGGCCTCTTCGCCGGCTTCGTCGACACCGACGGCGCGCCTCGTCGGGGTCGAGGCGGCCGGCGGCGCGGCGATCGGCCGGGCGCTCCCGGGGTGCTCCACGGCATGCGCTCGCTGCTCCTCCAGGACGAGGACGGCCAGATCGACGAGGCGCACTCGATCTCGGCGGGGCTCGACTACCCGGGCGTCGGGCCCCGAGCACGCCCACCTGGCTGAGGTCGGGCGCGCGAGTACGCCGCGGTCGACGACGACGAGGTCTCGACGCGCTGCGGCTGCTTGCGCGAGCTCGAGGGGATCATCGCGGCGCTCGAGTCCGCGCACGCGGTCGCCTGGGTGGCGCGCGCGGCCGGGCGCCGAGGTGCCGACCGGCTCGACGGTGCTGCTGTGCCTCTCCGGGCGCGGCGACAAGGACGTCGCCCACGTGCGAGAGCTGCTGGGGGAGCGGTGAGCGACCTCGAGTCGAGCCTGCGGGGCCTGCGCGACGCGGGGCGCAAGGCGCTGGTCGTCTACGTCGTGGCCGGCGCACGCGAGGACTGGCTCGAGCTCGCCGAGGCGTCGCTGCACGCCGGGGTCGACGCGCTCGAGGTCGGCCTGCCCTTCTCCGACCCGATGATCGACGGGCCGGTCATCCAGGCCGCGGGCCAGCGCGCGCTGGCGCGCGGAACGACGATGGAGACGGCCCTGGCCGACCTCGGCGACCTGGGCTCGCGCGCGCCGCTGGTGGCGATGACGTACTACAACCTCTTCTTCCACCGCGGCGCGCGGCGCGCGGCGGGCCAGCTCGCTGACGCCGGCGTGGCCGGGGCCCTCGCCCCGGACCTCACCCTGGAGGAGGCCGACGAGTGGCGCGGCGCGTGCGACGCCGCCGGCGTGGCGACGGTCTTCATGGTCGCGCCGTCCACGCCCCCGGCGCGCGCGGCGCGCCTGGCCGAGGCCAGCCGGGGCTTCGTGTACGCCGCGGCGCGCATGGCGGTGACCGGCGAGTCCCACGACCCGGGCGACGCCGCGGCCGTCGTGGCGCGGGTGCGGGCGGCGAGCGACCGTCCGGTGTACGCCGGGATCGGGATCGCGCAGCCCTCTCAGGCCGCCGCGGCCTGCGAATCGGCCGACGGGGCGATCGTCGGCTCGGCCCTCGTGCGTACGGTCCACGAGGGCGCCAGCGCGGCGGAGGTCGAGTCCTTCGTCGCCGGATTCCGGGCCGCGCTTGGCTGAGCGCGGGCTGAATTACCTCGAGGTAATCATCCGTCATCGGGGACGCGTACGGGTCTAGAAAGGGGTCCGGGCACCGGCACGGTGCCCGATGACGGCCCTAAGGGGGTTACTGAATGGCCGATGAAACATCTGCAACGGTAAACGTGGCGGATCCCGCACCACTGGGTCTCGCCGCGTTCGCCATGACCACGTTCGCGCTCTCGAGCGCGAACGCACACCTGTTTGGTGAGCAGGGTCTGACTCCGGCGATCTCGTTGGCGTTGTTCTACGGGGGCCTCGCCCAGCTGCTGGCTGGGATGTGGGAGTTCCTGCGCAAGAACACCTTCGGGGCACTGGCGTTCACGTCGTACGGCGCCTTCTGGCTGTCGTTCTGGTACTTCGTGAACCACTCCCCGGCGGGGGCGGGGGTGTTCCTCCTGGGTTGGACAATATTCACCGCGTACATGATCATTCCCTCGATGAGGGTCAGCACCGCGGTGATGCTGGTCTTCGTCCTGCTGACGCTGACCTTCCTCTTCCTCACCTTGGGGGGATGGAACGGCGCCGACCACGTCGGTCTGACCAAGACCGGTGGGTGGCTGGGGCTCGCGACGGCCGTCGTGGCGTGGTACACGTCGATGGCCGGAGTGACCAACGCCACGTGGGGCAAAGTGGTCTTCCCGGTGGGTCCGCGGGGCTAATGTAGGCCCCACTGGTGGCTTGCCACCGGACCCAACCGCCAGCGTCGCCCGGTCTTAGACCGGGCGACGCTGGCGTCTAGGGGCGAGTCGCCCGGCGCCGCCGCGATCGAGGGTGTTCGGGGACCGTCCCCGTTGTACGCGTCAGGCGACTGTGGTAGGAACAAAGAAACCCCAGGTGACCGGCCACGTCGCGCCGCGTTGCTCAGGGGCCGCCGCTCAGCGGCGGGGAAGGGAGCAGGCATGTCACCGGAGAAGCCGAGCGACACCAGCGCGGAGGCGGCGCAGGTCTCGGAAGCCCAGATCGCGGTCCACTGGCGCGAGGAGGGCTTCTACTTCCCGTCGGCGAAGTTCGTCGGCCAAGCCAACGCCAACGACCCGGCGATCTTCGACCGGTTCGCCGAGGAGCGGTACCCCGAGAACTTCAAGGAGTACGCGGACCTCCTCGACTGGGACCACTACTGGCACACCACCCTCGACACGTCCAACCCGCCGTTCTGGAAGTGGTTCGTCGGCGGCAAGCTCAACGCCTCGTACAACTGCGTCGACCGGCACCTCAAGGAGAACTCCAACAAGGCCGCTCTGATCTGGGTTCCCGAGCCCGAGGACGAGATCGCCGAGGTCGTCACCTACCGCGAGCTCTACGAGCAGGTCAACGAGTTCGCCGCCGTCATCCGCGACTTCGCCGGCCTGTCGGCGGGGGACACGATCACGTTCCACATGCCGATGGTGCCCGAGCTGCCGGTCGCGATGCTGGCCTGCGCTCGCCTGGGCGTGATCCACTCCCAGGTCTTCGGCGGCTTCTCGGGCGCGGCCTGCGGCGGGCGGATCGCCGACGCCAAGTCGCGCGTGCTCGTCACGATGGACGGCTACTACCGCAACGGCGAGCTGACCGACCACAAGGTCAAGGCCGACGAGGCGCTCGCGCGCGCCGCCGAGGAGGGGGTCAACATCGAGAAGGTGCTCGTCTTCCGGCGCCACGCCGGGCAGTACGCGAGCAAGAGCCCGATGGTCGAGGGCCGGGACTTCTTCGTCGACGAGGTGCTCAAGGACTTCAAGGGCGCGAAGGTCGCGCCGGTCTCGATGCCGGCCGAGGCGCCGCTCTTCCTGATGTACTCGAGCGGCACGACGGGCAAGCCCAAGGGCTGCCAGCACTCCACGGGCGGCTACCTGGCCTACGTGGCGGGGACGTCGAAGTACTACCAGGACATCCACCCGACCGACACTTACTGGTGCATGGCCGACATCGGCTGGATCACCGGCCACAGCTACATCGTCTACGGGCCGCTCGCCCTGGGCGCCACCAGCGTCATGTACGAGGGCGTGCCCACGTACCCCGACGCCGGGCGCCCGTGGCGCATCGCCGAGCGACTGGGCGTGAACATCTTCCACACCGCGCCCACGACCATCCGCACGCTGCGCAAGGTGGGCCCGGACGAGCCGGCGAAGTACGACTACCACTTCAAGCACATGACGACGGTCGGTGAGCCGATCGAGCCCGACGTGTGGCGCTGGTACCACGAGGTGGTGGGCAAGGGCGAGGCGGTGATCGTCGACACCTGGTGGCAGACCGAGACCGGTGGGTTCATCGGCTCGGGCCTGCCGGCGCTCAACCCGATGAAGCCCGGCAGCTGCGGCCCGGCGGTGGTGGGAATCCTCCTCGAGATACTCGACGAGGACGGCCAGCCGGTCCCGGCGGGCAGCGGCCGCGCGGGCAACATCTGCGTGCGCAACCCCTGGCCCGGGGCCTTCCAGACGATCTGGGGCGACCCCGACCGGTTCGTGAAGACCTACTACGCCAAGTACAACAAGGACCCCAAGTCCACCGACTGGCACGACTGGCCCTACTTCGCCAACGACGGCGCGATGCAGGCCGAGGACGGCTACTTCCGGATCCTGGGCCGCGTCGACGACGTGATCAACGTCTCGGGGCACCGCCTGGGCACCAAGGAGCTCGAGTCGGCGGCGCTCACGGTCGACGAGGTCGCAGAGGCCGCTGCGGTCCCGGTGATCGACGCGCTCAAGGGCCACTCGGTCGAGATGTACATCTCGCTCAAGCCCGGCAACGAGGCGTCCAAGGCGATGGAGGACAAGGTCTCGGCGGCGATCGTCACCGAGATCGGGCCGATCGCTCGCCCCAAGAGCGTCTGGATCGTGGCCGACATGCCCAAGACGCGCTCGGGCAAGATCATGCGCCGCGTCATCGCCAGCGTCTCGAACTTCGCCGACGTCGGCGACATCACGACGTTGGCCAACCCCGACGTGGTCGACGGCATCCGCCACTACGTCCAGAGCGAGAAGGTCGCGCGTGGCGACGAGCCGCGTGAGCTGACGGCCGATGAGCTCAAGGTGATCCAGTCCTACGGCCACGCGGAGTAGCTAGGAGTCGAACCCCAGCCCGAGGGCGTCCATCGTCTTGAGCCAGAGGTTTCGCCGGCCGCCGTGCTCGTCGGCCGAGCGGATCGCGGCCTGGGTCGCGCGGATGAAGAGCCAGCGCAGCGGCTCGGGCGGGAACGGCCACGGCCGGCGGCGCACCATGGTCAGGCGCGTGCGCTCGGTGTCTAGGCCGTCGAGCAGGTCGAGCATGGTGGCCGCGCCGAAGCGCGTGGAGGCGACGCCCAGCCCGGTGTAGCCGAGCACGTAGGCGACCTTGCCGCGCATGGCGGTGCCCCAGAACGGGGAGAACCGCGTGCAGGTGTCGATTGCGCCGCCCCAGGCGTGCGTGAAGCGGATCCCCTCGAGCTGGGGGAAGGTCGTGAGGAAGTGCCCCGCCAGCGTGGCGTAGGTCTCGGCGCGGAACTCGAACTCGCGGCGCACCTGGGACCGGAACTTGTAGACAACGTCGTATCCGCCCCAGAGGATCGAGTTGTCCTTGGTCAGGCGGTAGTAGTGGAACTGGTTGCCGGCGTCCGAGACCCCCTCGCGGCCCGACCACCCGATGGTCGCCATCTGGGCGTCGGTGAGGGGTTCGGTGACGAGCGCGTAGTCGTAGACCGGCACGATGTAGCGCCGCGTCGAGCGGACGAGCGGGGCGAAGACGTTGGTGCCGAGCGCGACGCGCGCCGCGGTGACCGCGCCGTAGGGCGTGTGAACGCGCACCGCGTCCTCGACGTCCTCGAGCCACTCGACCGGCGAGTTCTCGAAGATCTTCACGCCCAGCGACAGGCAGGCGCGCTCGAGACCCCAGACCAGGCGCGCCGGGTCGACGAGGGCCGTGCCGTCGGGGTCGTAGAGCCCGCCGAGGTACGACGGGGAGTTGAGGCGGGCCCGGACCTGGGCGGCGGTGAGGACCTCGACCTGGTCGCCGCGCTCATTGCGCAGGGCGGCCTCGTCGACGATGTCGGCCAGCTGCCAGTCGGCGACGGCGACGCGTAGCTCCCCGGTCCGCTCCCAGTCGCAGGGGATCTCGTAGCGCCGGACCGTCTCCTCGATCCCGTCGAGGTTCTCGCGGCCCAGGCGCTCGATTACGGACATCTCCCCGGGCCAGCGGCGCTGGCCGTTGCGGAACCCGTGGGTCAGCGACGCCGAGCAGAAGCCGCCGTTGCGCCCCGACGCGCCGGCGCCGGTCTCGGTGCGCTCGAGCACCACGACCTCGCGTCCGGGGTCGCGCTCCTTGGCCTGGAGGGCCGTCCAGAGCCCGGTGTAGCCCCCGCCGACCACGCACAGGTCGGCGCCGAGGTCACCGACCAGGGCGGCGTGGGGCTCGGGCTCGAGGGGATCGGAGTCGAGCCACCAGAGCTCGGGCTGGGCGTGGGCCAGGTGGCGCAAGACGCGGGGGTCTTTCCGCTGCATGTCGTCCAACCGATGGTTGGAATCACCCCTTCTGACGCCTCTTTCGCGCGACGCGAACGCCGGTCGCCCGGCCTGGGTGGCCCCAGCCTACCGGCGGGCCTGCGCCCGGTCTGACCTTCGCCCCTAGGGCCGGTTGGGGATTCGCGGCGAGGCTGGAGCCAAGAGATAGGAGGCGTCATGGAGATGCTCCGCTGGTTCGACGCGATTCGCTTGGGTGACACGGCCTCGGTCGGGGGCAAGGGCGCCAACCTCGGCGAGCTGACCTTCGGTGGGCTGCCCGTTCCCCCGGGCTTCGTCGTGACCTCCGACGCCTACCGCTACGCCCTGGCCAGCGCCGGCGTCGCCGACAAGCTGGCCGAGGTCGTCGGCGAGGCCGACGCGGCCAACCCGGCCGAGCTGGCCGCCGCGGCCCAGAGCGCCCAGGACCTCATCCGAACGGTCGTCCTGCCCCACGACCTGGCGACCGCCGTCATCGAGGCGTACCACCGCCTCGGCTCGAACGTGATCGTGGCGGTGCGCTCGTCGGGGACGAGCGAGGACAGGCGGGCGACATCGTTCGCCGGCATGAACGCCACCTTCACCAACGTCGCGGGCGACGACGAGCTGCTGGCGCGCGTCGTCGACTGCTGGGCGTCGCTGTACGGCGAGCGGGTGATCTCGTACCGGGCGCAGCCAACGGCGTCAGGCGACGAACCGGCGCATGGCCGTGGTCGTCCAGCAGATGGTCGCCGTCGGAGCGCTCGGGCGTGATGTTCACCGTCGACCCGTCGCCGGCGCATCCCGATCACATCGTCATCGAGGCGGCCTTCGGTCAGGGCGAGGTCGTCGTCGAGCGGCCAGGTCGAGCCCGACACCTACGTCGTGGACGCAGGCCGGCCCGCGCTCTCCTCGACGTCCGCGTCGGCATCAAGACCATCAAGATCGTGCAGGGCCCCGACGGGCACGACCAGCAGATCGACTCTCGACCGTCGAACGAGGGGCGCCAGCGCGTCCTCTCCGACGCCGAGGTGCTCGAGCTCGCCCGCCTGGGCCTCGCGGTCGAGGCGCACTACGGCTCGCCCCAGGACATCGAGTGGGCGATCGCCGGCGGCAAGACGTACCTCGTCCAGTCGCGACCGATCACGACGCTCGGCCCGCACCGACGCGTCGCCGGGGCGTCTCCCGTGGGCACCACGCTGGTGCCGGGCCTCGCGGCGAGCCACGGCACGGCCGTCGGGCCGCGTGCGCGTGCTCGAGTCGCCCGACGACGGCGACCAGCTCGTCAGACGGGCGAGGTCCTCGTGGCGGTCATGACCAGCCCCGACTGGGTCCCCACGATGCGCCGGGCGGCGGCGCTCGTCACCGACGGCGGTGGCATGACCTGCCACGCGGCGATCGTCAGCCGCGAGCTCGGCGTGCCCTGCGTCGTCGGGGCGCGTACCGCGACGACCGTGCTGCGCGACGGCGAGCTCGTCACCGTCGACGGCTCCAAGGGCGTCGTCTACGAGGGTGACGTCACTGTCGCGCCCGCCGCCGTGAGCGTTGTGGCCGCCCCGAGCGCCCGCGCCCGCGGCGCCGCCGCTGGCCACCAAGCTCTACGTCAACCTGGCCTTCGCCGAGCACGCCGAGGAGGTCGCCGCGATGGACGTCGACGGCGTCGGGCTGCTGCGCGCCGAGTTCATGCTCACCGACGCGCTCGGCGGCGTCCACCCCAAGCTCCTCATCGCGCGCGGGGCCCAGGGCGAGTTCGTCGACAAGATGGCGGGGTCGCTGACCACGCATCGCGCGCGCCTTCGCCCCGCGGCCGGTCGTCTACCGCACCATCGACTTCCGCACGAACGAGTTCGTGGCCTCGAGGGCGGCGCGCAGTTCGAGCCGGCCGAGGAGAACCCGATGATCGGCTACCGCGGCTGCTACCGCTACGTGCAAGGAGCCGGAGGTCTTTCGGCCTCGAGCTCGAGGTGCTGGCGCGCGTGCGCGAGAGCTACCCGAACGTGCAGCCTGATGATCCCGTTCGTGCGCACCGCCTGGGAGCTCGAGGCGCTGCCTGGACCTCGTCGACGACCAGCCCGGCCGCCGGCGCTGCCGGTGTGGGTGATGGCCGAGGTCCCCTCGGTCGCCTACTGGAT
The DNA here is from genome assembly GCA_963820815.1 of uncultured Actinomycetota bacterium. GTDB lineage: Bacteria > Actinomycetota > Acidimicrobiia > Acidimicrobiales > RAAP-2 > RAAP-2. The sequence continues at coordinate 230,600 of CAWGBL010000003.1, forward strand.
CCCGACGCTACGCGACGATGGGCATCGAGCGGCGTCTCGATCGGCTCGAACGACCTGACGCAGCTGATGCTCGGGGTCGACCGCGACTCGCCGGTGTGCGCCGAGCTGTTCGACGAGGCCGACGGCGCGGTGCTCGACTCGATCGGGCGCATCATCACGGCCTGCCACGACGCGGGCATCACGTCGTCGCTGTGCGGCCAGGCGCCGTCGAACCAGCCCGGAGTTCGCCGAGCACCTCGTGCGCCTGGGCATCACCTCGGTCTCGGTCAACCCCGACGCCGTGGACGCCGCCCGCACCGCGATCTCGCGCGCCGAGTGGCGGCTCCTGCTCGAGTCGGCCGACCCCGCGCACCGCGCGCCGGTCCGCTGACGTGACAGACTCGCTCGTGCGCGCGATCGCGCGAGCGGGGAGGGGACCGTGCGCGTCGTAGGCGCCGACGAGGTGGCCGCCCGCCTGCGCGCGGTCGACGGCGACGAGCCCCGCGTGGTCGTGTCGGGCAACTTCGCGACCCCGTGGGAGTTGGTGCGCCTCGCTGACTCGTCGCTCGCGCGCTGCCGGATGTTCGTGATGAACGCCCAGGCGGCCTGGCCGCGGCGCGAGGGCCTGGTCACCGAGAGCCCCTTCCTCGGCCCGGGGACGCGCGACGACGACCTCGTCGACTACCTGCCGATGCGCCTCTCCCTGGTCCCGCGCCTCTTCTCCTCGGTGCGGCCCCCCGACGTCGTGCTCGTGCACGCCGCGCCGCCGCGCGACGGGCGGATCTCGCTGGGGATGGAGGTCAACATCCTGCCCGCGGCGATCGAGCAGGTCCGCCGGCGCGGCGGGCTGGTCGTGGCCCAGGTGAACCCACGGATGCCCTACACCCGCGGGGACGCCGAGGTCGACGTGAGCATGGTCGACCTGGCGCTGGAGGTCGACGGACCGCTTCCCTCGCCGGCCGAGCGCGACCTCGACGACGACGCGCGCGCCATCGGCGAGGCGGTGGCCGCACTGGCGCCCGACGGCGCGACCCTGCAGATGGGGATCGGCCAGCTGCCCGACGCGGCCGCGGCCCGGATGGTCGAGCGCCGGTACCTCGGGGTGTGGAGCGAGATGGTGAGCGACGGGGTGATGCACCTCGAGCACGCCGGCGCCCTGGACACCTCGCGCCCGATCGTGTCGACGTTCCTCTTCGGCTCGCCCGAGTTCTACGCCTGGGCCGACGACAACCCGCGACTCGTGATGCACCGGACCGAGTCGGTCAACGACCCGGCGCGAATCGCCCAGCACCCGGCGATGCTCTCGATCAACACCGCGCTCGAGGTCGACCTCTTCGCCCAGGCCAACGCCAGCTACGTGCGAGGGCGGATCTTCTCGGGCTTCGGCGGCCAGCCCGACTTCGTCTCCGGGGCGCTGCACTCGCGTGGCGGCCAGGCGATCATCGCAATGCGCTCGTGGCACGCCAAGTCCGAGCGCTCGACCATCGTCCCGATGCTCGCGTCCCCGGTGTGCTCGTTCCAGCACTCGGTCGTCGTCACCGAGGTCGGCACCGCGGCGATCTTCGGGCGCTCCCAGCGCGCCCAGGCGAGGCTGCTGATCGACGACGCGGCGCACCCCCGCGCGCGCGAGGGGCTCTGGGCCGCGGCGACGTCGCTCGGCCTCGCCCACTAGCGCGCCGGGCGCGTGGTCGGGCTGGGGAGATTCGAACTCCCGATCTCCTGGCCCCCAGCCAGGCGCTCTAGACCAAACTAAGCCACAGCCCGAGGGGCCCAGCGTACCGCCGGGCGTCTCAGCCGCCGGCCGCCGCGGAGAGGACCTCGACGCTGTCGCCGTCGCGCAGCGCGGTGCTCGACCACTGCGAGCGCGGGACGACCTCGCCGTCGACGGCCACCGCCACCCCGCGCACCGGCGCGCCGAGTCGCTCGAGGAGGTCGGCGACGGTCCCGGGCTCGAACGGCCGCTCGTCGCCGTTGACGCGGATCACGGCGCCTCGACGTGGGCCACGACGCGCTCGGCGGCGTCGGGCGCCAGCGTGATCCCGTGGCGGTAGTGGCCGCTCGTCCAGGCCCAGCCGGCCGGCTCGACCGCCTCCAGGAAGGGTCGGCCGTCGCTCGACGCCGGGCGCAGACCGCTGCGGGTCTCGACGACGGTGGCGCCCTCGAGGGCGGGCAGGACGTCGAGGGCGTCGCGCAGCAGCCGGGCGAGCTCGCCGACGTCCACCCCGGGGTCGCTGCGCTCCTCGGAGGTGGCGCCGAGCAGCGCGCCGCGGCCGGCCCGACCGACCAGGTAGAGAGGGCGGCCGCGCACGAAGGCGCGCACCATGACGCGGTCCTCGCGCTCGAGCCCGCGCAGGCGCACCGTGGACCCGCGCACCGGGCGGACCGCGAAGCGCCCGCTCGGCCGCGCGCCGCGCGGCACGTCGCCGGCGCCGGTCGCGATGACGCCCAGGTCGGCGGCGTACTCGCCGCGCTCGCCGCGCGCGACGACGCCGGACGCGTCGCGGCCCACCTCGACCACGCGGTCCTCGACCAGGTTCGCGCCGGCGCGCGCGAGGCCGTCACGCAGCGAGGCGACGGCGTCGTCGGGGTCGAGCCAGGCGTCCTCGGGCAGGTAGAGGCCCTCAGCGACGCGCTCCGAGAGGTCGGCGAAGAGCTCGGGGTCCGTCCGGCGGTCGACGGCCCGCGCCGGGGCGCCGACCTGTGCGGCGACCTCGCCGAATCGGCGCACCGCGCCGCGGTCGCCGGCCGACCAGCCGACCACCAGGCTGCCCGGGCGCTGCAGGGCCACCGGGGCGGCGCCGACGCCGGCCAGCTCGTCGTTGAGCCGCCGCCACGCGGCGAGCGCCTCACGCTGGAGCTCGAAGTTGTCGCGCTCGCCGCTCGTGGCCTCGGCTGAGGCGGCGATCATCCCCGCGGCCGCGCGCGTCGCGCCGGCGCCGGGGGAGGGGTCGAGGAGGGTGACGTCGTGGCCGCGGCGCGCGAGGCGGAACGACGACGCCAGCCCGATGATGCCGGCGCCCACGACCAGGACCGACCGTCGCGCGTCGACCACCCGGCCAGCGTAGGCGCGGGGGGACCGGTCGGCCGTCTCGGTATAGTTGGGGCGGGTCAGCGCTGCCCCGACGGACAACGCGATGAGACCCCAAGCCCTCCCCTTCGACCTCGAGCACGACGCGTGCGGCGTCGGGATGATCGCCGACCTCACGGGCCAGGCGCGCCACGAGACGCTCGCCGACGCGCTCACCATCCTCGAGAACCTCGAGCACCGCGGCGCGGTCGGCGCCGACCCCGACTCCGGCGACGGCGCCGGCGTCCTGGTCCAGATCCCCGACGCCCTCGTGCGAGAGCGCTTCGCCGACCTGCCCGAGGCCGGCGCCTACGGGCTGGCCCAGTGGATGGTGCCGCGGGGCCTCGACTTCGCCGGCCTCGAGGCCGAGGTCGCCGCCGGGTGCGCCCGAGCCGGCCTGGCGGCCGGGCCCTGGGTCACGCTCGAGGTCGACTCGGGCGTGCTCGGGGCGGGCGCGGCGGCCGGCGAGCCGACGTTCGTCCAGCAGGTCGTGACCGCGCGCGACGGCCAGCGCGGCGACGCGCTCGAGGCCGCGCTGTTCTGCTCGCGTCGCCTGATCGAGCACGCGACCCCGCTGTACGCCGCGTCGATGTCGTCGCGCGTCGCCATCTACAAGGGGATGCTGAGCGCCCCCCAGCTGCGCCGCTACTTCGCCGACCTGCGCGACGAGCGAGCCGCCACCGCGATCGCGGTCGTGCACAGCCGGTTCTCGACCAACGTCCTGCCGCGCTGGGAGCTCGCCCAGCCCTTCCGGATGATCGCCCACAACGGTGAGATCAACACCGTGCGCGGCAACCGGAACTGGATCACCGCGCGCGAGAGCGACGCTGGTCTGCGACGCGCTGCCCGTGCCGGTCGCTGAGCTCACGCCGATCGTCACCGAGGGTCTGAGCGACTCGGGCACGTTCGACGAGGTGGTCGAGCTCCTGGTGCGCTCGGGCCGGTCCCTGCCCCACGCGGTCCTGATGATGATCCCGGAGGCCTGGGAGCGCCACACCGCGATGGACCCGCTGCGTCGCGACTTCTACCGGTACCACGCGGCGCTGATGGAGCCCTGGGACGGGCCGGCCTCGGTCACCTTCTGCGACGGCCGCGTCGTGGGCGCCGTGCTCGACCGCAATGGGCTGCGCCCGGCGCGCTACTGGGTCACCGACGACGACCGCGTCGTCCTGGCGAGCGAGGTCGGCGTCCTGCCGGTCGACCCGGCGCGCGTCGTGCGCAAGGGCCGGCTCCAACCCGGGCGGGTCTTCCTCGTCGACGTCGGGGCCGGGCGGATCGTCGACGACGACGAGCTCAAGGCTGGGCTCGCCGAGCGCGCCCCCTACGGCGAGTGGCTCGGCCGAGCAGGTCTCGCTCGACGACCTGGCCGAGCGCCACGATGCTGACGCCCGAGCCACGCCTCGGTCCGTGCGCCAGCAGGCGATGCGCGGCTTCAGCGACGAGGACGTGCGCCTCATCCTCGCGCCGATGGCGCGCACCGGCGAGGAGCCGGTCGGCTCGATGGGCACCGACACGGCGGTCGCCGGCGCTGTCGGCGCGCGCGCGCTCGCTCTTCGACTACTTCGCCCAGCTCTTCGCCCAGGTGACCAACCCGCCGCTCGACGCGATCCGAGAGGAGCTCGTGACCTCGACGCGCGTCACGCTCGGGGGCGAGCAGAACCTGCTCGACGGAGTCGCCGGGGCACTGCCGCCAGGTCGTCCTCGCCGTCGCCGATCCTGCCCATCGAGGACCTGGCCAAGCTGCGCTACGTCGGGGAGTACGAGTCGCTGCACGGGGTCGCGACCGAGGTGGTCGACGCGCTGTTCGCCCCCGGCGACGACCCGACCGCGGCGCTCGAGGCGGCGCTGGCCGACCTCGGGGACCGCGTCGTGGCCGCGGTGCGCGCGGGCGCGACCATCGTCCTGCTCTCGGATCGCGACGCCGACGAGGCGCGCGCGCCCATCCCGAGCCTGCTCGCGACCTCGGCGGTCCACCACCGGCTGGTCGACGAGCACCTGCGCACGTCGGCCGCCCTGGTCGTCGACGCTGGGGACGTGCGCGAGGTCCACCACGTGGCGCTGCTGGTCGGCTTCGGGGCCTCGGCGGTCTGCCCCTGGCTGGCCTACGAGACCGTCGACGAGCTCGTGCGCGACGGCGACGTCGAGGGCGACTCGCGCGCCGCTCGTGCCCGGTACGCCAAGGCCCTGACCAAGGGCGTCGTCAAGGTGATGAGCAAGATGGGCGTCTCGACGGTGGCCAGCTACCTCGGCTCCCAGCTCTTCGAGGCCGTCGCGGTCTCGCCCGACGTGCTCGGCGCGTACTTCCCGGGGCTGCGCTCGCCGGTGGGCGGCGCGACCCTGGCGCACTGGGCCGGCGACGCCGCGGCCCTGCACGCGGGCGCGCACGTGCCGGCCGACGAGCCCTCTGCCCAACCCGGGGAGTACCAGTGGCGCCGCGACGCCGAGCCCCACCTGTTCAACCCGCGCACCGTCCAGAAGCTCCAGCACGCCACGCGCGCCAAGCGCTTCGACGTCTTCCGCGAGTACAGCGCGCTGGTCGACGAGCAGTCGCGCGAGCGCGTCACGCTGCGCGGATTCCTCGACCTGGTCCCGGCGGCCACACCGACGCCGCTCGACGAGGTCGAGCCCGCCTCCTCGATCATCAGGCGGTTCTCGACCGGCGCGATGTAGCTACGGCTCGATCTCCGGCCGAGGCCCACGAGACCCTGGCGGTCGCGATGAACCGCCTCGGCGCGAGGTCCAACACGGGCGAGGGCGGCGAGGACGAGGAGCGCTTCGACGACGGCCGACCCGCGCTTCGAACCGGCGCTCGGCCATCAAGCAGGTCGCCTCGGGCCGCTTCGGCGTGACGAGCCGCTACCTGGTCAACGCCGACGACCTCCAGATCAAGATGGCCCAGGGCGCCAAGCCCGGCGAGGGCGGCCAGCTGCCCGGGGCCAAGGTCTACCCCTGGATCGCCGCGACCCGGCACTCGACGCCGGGCGTCGGGCTGATCTCGCCCGCCGCCGCACCACGACATCTACTCGATCGAGGACCTGGCCCAGCTGATCTTCGACCTGAAGAACGCCAACGACGCCGCGCGCGTCCACGTCAAGCTCGTGAGCGAGCAGGGGGTCGGCACCGTCGCGGCCGGCGTCGCCAAGGCGCACGCCGACGTCATCCTCATCTCGGGCCACGACGGCGGCACCGGCGCGGCGCCGCTCACCTCGATCAAGCACGCCGGCACGCCCTGGGAGCTCGGGCTGGCCGAGACCCACCAGACGCTGGCCGCCAACGGGCTGCGCAGCCGCGTGGTCCTCCAGGTCGACGGCCAGCTCAAGACCGGGCGCGACGTCATCATCGCCGCGCTGCTCGGCGCCGAGGAGTTCGGCTTCGCGACCGCGCCGCTCGTCGTCTCGGGCTGCGTGATGATGCGCGTCTGCCACCTCGACACGTGCCCCGTCGGCATCGCCACCCAGAACCCGGTGCTGCGCGAGCGCTTCACCGGGACGCCCGAGTTCGTCGAGACCTTCTTCGAGTTCATCGCCGAGGAGGTGCGCCAGCACCTCGTCGCTCCTCGGGCGCGCGGACGCTCGACGAGGTCATCGGCGACGCGTCGCGCCTGAGCGCGGCGACCCCGGCCGACGCCCCGGCTCGACCTCGACCTCTCCGCGCTGCTCGCCCCGGTCGACCCCGACCAGCGCCACCAGAGCGTCAAGCAGGACCACGGTCTCGACGGCGCGCTCGACTGGGCGTTCCTGGACGCGGCGGTGAGCGCGAGCGTGCGCGGCGAGCCCTTCACGTTCGCCTCGACGGTCGTCAACGCCCAGCGCGCGGTCGGCACGCTGACCGGGTCGGCGCTGACACGCGCGCCACGGCGCGCGGTCGCTGCCCGACGACCTGGTGACCCTGGAGCTCACCGGCTCGGCCGGCCAGAGCCTCGGGGCCTTCATCCCGTCGGGGTGACGATCCGGCTCGAGGGCGACACCAACGACTACGTCGGCAAGGGCCTCTCGGGCGGGCGGATCATCATCGTCCCGCCGCGCGCGTCGCGCTTCGCCAGCGAGGCCAATGTCATCGCGGGCAACGTGCTCGGCTACGGCGCGACCTCCGGTGAGGTCTTCGCGCGCGGGGTGGTGGGCGAGCGCTGCGGCGTGCGCAACTCCGGCGCGACGATCGTGGTCGAGGGCGCCGGTGACCACGCCGCGCGAGTACATGACCGGCGGGGTGGTCGCGATCCTCGGCGCGGCCGGGCGCAACCTCGCCGCCGGGATGTCCGGGGGCACCCTCTACCTGCACGACCCCGCCCGGGCCGTCCACGACCACCTCTCGGCCGGGGTCTACGAGATCGACCCGCTCGACGCCGGGCACGACGAGCGCCTGCGCGCCCTGCTCGAGCGCTTCGCCGCCCAGACCGGCTCGGCCGTGGCGCGCGCCCTGCTCGGCGACTGGCGGCGCGCGCGCATGGAGTTCGTCACGGTCGAGTCGACCGATTACCAGCGCGCGCGCGACGAGCACCGTGGGTAGGCCGACCGGCTTCCTCGAGGCGCCGCGGCGCGGCCCCGCGCCGCGGCCGGTGGCGGTGCGCGTGCGCGACTGGCGCGAGGTCTACGAGCCGTGGCCCGAGCCCGACGCGCAGACCCAGGCCGCGCGGTGCATGGACTGCGGCGTCCCCTTCTGCACCCAGGGCTGCCCGCTGGGCAATCGGATTCCGGCGTTCAACGACGCGCTCTACCGAGGGCGCTGGGCCGAGGCCGCGGCCCAGCTCTTCGCCACCAACAACTTCCCGGAGTTCACCGGACGGCTCTGCCCGGCGCCGTGCGAGTCGGCCTGCGTGCTGGGCATTGGTGACGACCCCGTCACGATCGAGCGCCTCGAGTACGAGGTCGCCGAGCACGCCTTCTCCCTCGGCCTGCCGGTCGCGCCGGCCCCCGGGCCGGCGACCGGCCGGCGCGTCGCGGTCGTGGGTTCGGGCCCGGCCGGACTGGCCGCCGCGGCGCAGCTGAACGCCGCCGGGCACGCCGTCGAGGTCTACGAGCGCGCCGACGCGATCGGCGGCCTGCTGCGCTACGGGATCCCGGAGTTCAAGCTCGAGAAGGCGGTGCTCGACCGGCGGCTGGCCGCGATGCGCGACGCCGGGGTGACCTTCGTCGCGTCCACCCCGGTCGGCGCGGGCGGGCTGGCGCTCGACGCGCTGCGCGAGCGCTGCGACGCGGTCGTGCTCGCCGTGGGCTCGACGCGCCCGCGCCTCATCGACGCGCCGGGCGCCGGCCTCGCGGGCGTGGTGGCCGCGATGGAGTACCTCGAGGCGGCCAACCGCGCGGTGCGCGACTCGACGGCCCCGGCGATCGACGCCGCCGGGCGCCGCGTCGTCATCCTGGGCGGCGGGGACACCGGCGCCGACTGCCTGGGCACCGCGCACCGCCAGGGGGCGGCTTCGGTCACCCAGGTCGAGATCCTCGATCGCCCGCCCGACGCCCGCCCGCCCGACCAGCCGTGGCCGACCATGGCCCGGACCTTCAAGACGTCGGCCGCCCACGAGGAGGGCGGCGACCGGCTCTACTCCACCGAGACCCTGGCCTTCGAGGGGGAGGGCCGCCTCGAGCGCCTGCGCGTGGTGGACCGCGCGACCGGCGCGGGCTCGACGCTCGACGCCGACCTGGTCCTGATCGCCGCGGGGTTCCTCGGCCCCGAGGCCGGCGGGCTCGGGCTCGGGCCCGGCGACCTGAGCGCGCGCGGGACCATCGCCGTGGACGGCGTGTGGCGCGTCGCCACGCTCGGCGAGGAGCGGCCTGTCTACGCCTGCGGGGACGCCGTGCGCGGCCAGAGCCTCATCGTCTGGGCGATCGCCGAGGGGCGCAGCGCGGCCGCCGCCGTCGACGCCCGCCTGACCGGCGCGACGCGACTCGCGGCGCCGCTCGCCCCGGGCAACGCCTCGTGGTAGCGCGGCGGCGTCGGTAGCATCGCGGCGACCGCGAGGGGGTCTGATGCGAAGCACCATGCAGGACGCGCCGCTGCTGATCAGCGGCATCGTGCGCCACGGCGAGTGGCTGTACGCCGACAAGAAGGTCATCACGGTGACGCCCGACGGCGTACGCGAGGCGACCTTCTACCAGGTCTCCAAGCGCGCCGAGCAGCTGGCGGCGGCCCTCGCTCACCTCGGCGTCGGCCGAGGGCGACCGCGTCGGCCACCTTCTGTGGAACAACCAGGCGCACCTCGAGGCCTACCTGGCGGTTCCGTGCATGGGCGCCGTCCTGCACACGCTCAACATTCGGCTGTTCCCCGAGCAGCTCGCCTACGTCATCAACCACGCCGAGGACCAGGTGATCATCGTCGACGCGACGCTCATCCCGTTGCTCGCCAAGGTGCGCGACGAGCTCACGACGGTCGAGCACATCATCGTCAACGGCGACGACGACAGCGGCGCTGCTGGGCCCCACCCTCGACTACGAGAGCCCTCGTCGCGGCCGAGCAGCCGGGGTTCGAGTGGCCGGACCTCGACGAGCGCGCCGCGGCGATCATGTGCTACACGTCCGGGACCACGGGGAACCCCAAGGGCGTCGTCTACTCGCACCGCTCGACGTGGCTGCACTCGATGGCCGCGACGACGTCGAACACGATCGGGCTCTGCGAGCGCGACCGGTGCCTGCTGATCGTCCCGATGTTCCACGTCAACGCCTGGGGCGTCGCCGTACACCGCGTACCTGGCGGGCACCGAGGTGATCATGCCCCAGATGTTCCTCCAGGGCGAGCCGATCCTCTCGATGATGCGCGAGCTGCGCCCGACACTGCTCGCTCGGCGTGCCGACGGTCTGGAACGACGTGCTGCGCGCGGCCGCCACCGACCCGGCCGCCGACCTGTCGAGCCTGCGCGGCATCGTCGCCGGCGGCTCGGCGGTGCCCCGTGCACATGATCGAGGCGTTCCGCGACCGCTTCGGCATCGACGATCATCCAGGGCTGGGGGATGACCGAGACGAGCCCGCTCGGCGGCGGTCGCCATCCCGCCGTCGGGCACGCGGCCCGAGGCCGAGATCGAGTACCGCGTCAGGGCCGGGCGGGTCGTCGCCGGGCGTCGAGATGCGCCTCACCGCCGAGGACGGGACGGTGCTGCCCAACGACGGCAAGACCGTCGGGGAGTTCGAGGTCCGCGGGCCGTGGATCACCGGCGCGTACTACGGCCTCGACGACCCCGAGAAGTTCCACGACGGCTGGCTGCGCACCGGCGACGTCGGCACGCTCGACGGCGAGGGGTTCATGGACGATCTCGGACCGCACCAAGGACGTGATCAAGTCCGGCGGGGAGTGGATCAGCTCGGTCGAGCTCGAGAGTGACGGTGATGGCGCACCCGGCGGTCTTCGAGGCGGCGGTCGTCGCGGTGCCCGACGACAAGTGGCAGGAGCGCCCGCTGTGCTGCGTCGTGCTGAACGACGGGCGCGACGGCCAGCCCCGAGGAGCTGCGCGCGTTCCTCGGCCGAGCGGGTCGCCAAGTGGTGGCTGCCGGAGCAGCTGGGCGTTCGTCGACGCGGTCCCGCAAGACCAGCGTGGGCAAGTTCGACAAGAAGGTGCTGCGCGCCCAGCTACGCCGACGGCGAGCTCGACGTGGTGACGCTCGCGTGAGCGAGTCCCTCGAGGACCTGGCCGACGCGGTCGGCGCCCTCGAGGAGCGCGTCGCCGACGCCGCCTACGAGACGCTGCGCGCGCGCGTGAGCGACGGCGACGCCGACGGCGCCGCGGACCTCGAGCGCCGGCTGGGCCGCGCGCGGCGCGCCCTGGCCAAGGCCGCGGCCGAGCTGCGCGGGGCCTAGAGCGCGTTCAACTCGTCGATGAGGCGGCGCAGGGCGACGTAGCGCCGACCGTCGAAGGCGAAGCGCAGGCGCCCCTCGGGGTCGACGCAGTAGCCCGCGTCGCCGGCGAACTCGGCACCGCGGCGCCGAGGGCCACGAGCTGGGCGGCGCTGGGCGCGCGGCGCAGCGCGACCACGGCCTCGTCGCCGTCGACCTCGAAGCCGTCGAAGTTGCGGTAGAAGCGCTCGATCTCGGCGACCGCCGCGTCGATGGAGTGGCAGACCCTGAAGAGCCCCGTGTCGGGGGCGTCGAGGTAGCCGGCGCCGATCATCTCGTCGTCGACGAAGGCCAGCCACCGCTCCCAGTACGTTCCGCCGGCCACGTCGCACAGCACGACCGGCGCGGGGCTCGACTTGCCGGTGTGCAAGAGGGTGAGCACCTCGAAGGTCTCGTCTAGGGTTCCCAGGCCCCCGGGGAAGACGGCGAAGGCGATGGACTCCTTGGTCAGGGCGACCTTGCGCGTGAAGAAGTACTTCATCTCGACCAGCCGGGTCTCGGCGTCGACGTAGGGGTTGGGGCTCTGCTCGAAGGGCAGGTCGATGTTGACCCCGAGGGTGTTGTCGCGCCCGGCGCCCAGGGCCGCCGCCTCCATGATCCCCGGCCCGGCGCCCGAGACGGTGATCCAGCCGCGCTCGGCCATCGCCGCGGCCAGGTCGCGCGCCATCTCGTAGAGCGGCGTCCCCGGGGGAGTGCGCGCCGAGCCGAAGACGGTGAACTTGGGGTGGGCGCGCCATGGCGAGAAGACGTTCGACGGCCTCGAGGAGCTCGTCCAGGACGGTGACGGCGACCTTGAGGTCCGAGTCGTCGGGGTCGAAGGCGACCAGCTCGACCAGGCGGGTCACCAGCGTGGCCAGGATGGCCCGGCGCGTTCCTGAGAGCGGCGCCTCGGCGTCGACGTGGTCCAGGAACGCCGCGACCAGGTCGTCGGTGCTCACGGGCGCGCGTAGAGCGTGGTGCGCTGGACCAGCGGGCGGCCCAGCGGCTCGACCAGGCGGGCCAGGGAGTCGGCGTCCATCTCCTGGCCGTGCACTGCGCCCGCGGCGCGGCGAGATGTTCTCGTCCATGAGGGTCCCGCCGAGGTCGTTGACCCCGGCGCGCAGCGCGGCGCGCGCGCCCTCGACCCCCATCTTCACCCAGCTGACCTGGACGTTGTCGATGAGCGTCGCGTAGTGCAGGCGCGCGACGGCGTGCATGAGCATCGCCTCGCGGAAGGTCGGGCCGCGCCGAGCTGCGCCCGGACAGGAAGAGCGGCGTGGCCATGTGGACGAAGGGCAGCGGCACGAACTCGGTGAACCCGCCGGTCTCGCGTTGCAGGTCCCGGGTGCGGATGAGGTGGGCGGCCCAGCTGCGCGGGTGCTCGACCGCACCGAACATGATCGTCACGTTCGAGCGGAGCCCCACCGCGTGCGCCGCGCGGTGGACCTCGAGCCACTGGTCGGTGGTGATCTTGTCCGGGCAGAGCACCGCGCGCACCTAGTCGTCGAGGATCTCGGCCGCGGTGCCCGGCAGCGTCTTGAGCCCGGCGTCGCTGCAGGCGCGTCAGGTACGTCGAGAGGTCCGCGCCCGAGCGCCGGGCGCCCTCGAAGACCTCGAGGGCGCTGAAGGCGTGGATGTGGATCGTCGGCGAGCCGGCGCGCACGGCGGCGACCACGTCGACGTAGTAGTCGCCGTCGAAGCTTCGGGTGGATCCCGCCCTGGAGGCAGACCTCGGTGGCGCCGCGGGCCTCGGCCTCGGCGACGCGCGCGCTGACCTCGTCGAGGGTGAGCAGGTACGGGTCGCCGCGCAGGTTGAGCGAGCAGCGGGCCCTTGGAGAACGCGCAGAAGCGGCACTTGAAGGTGCAGACGTTCGTGTAGTTGATGTTGCGGTTGACGACGAAGGTCACCTCGTCGCCGGAGCGCTGAGCGCGCACGTCGTCGGCGAGCTCGACGACCGCCTCGTAGTCGCCGGCGCGCGCGCCGAACAGCGTCACGAGCTCGTCGGCGTCGAAGTCGTAGCCCGGCTCGTAGCGCGCGAGCAGGTCCACGACGTCGGACGTGCGCGCGCGCCCGGGCGCGGGGGCCGGCGGGTCGGCGTCGGCGCCCGAGTACCAGTGGTCGCCGCGGGCCAGGCTGAACGCGTCGGCGTGGCCGAGCACCGCGGTGCGCACGGACGGGTCGAGGAAGTGCTCGGCGCGCTCGACGTACTCCGGGTACACGGGGAGGCGCGCGGCGAGCACCGAGGCCGCGCGTCGCGCACGCGCCCGCGAGGGTCTCGACGGCCGGCCAGGCGCGCTCGGGGTTGACGTGGTCGCGCGTGACCGGCGAGATCCCGCCGAAGTCGTCGATCCCGTAGGCCAGCAGCGCCCCGGGGTCGTCCGACGAGGTTGGGCGGCGCCTGGAGGTGGACGTCGGACGGGAGCACCAGGCGCGCGGCGGCGATGGTCCAGGCGAACTCCTCGGCGCTGGGCGGCTGCCTCGCGGGCCATGGCGGTGCGCGCCTTGGGCAGGAAGTTCTGGACGATGACCTCTTGGACGTGGCCGTGGCGACGGTGCGACTCGGCGATCGCGCGCAGCGCCGCCAGCCGGTCGGCGCGGTCCTCGCCGATGCCCACCAGCAGGCCGGTCGTGAAGGGGATGGCCAGCGCGCCGGCGGCGTCGAGGGTGGCGAGGCGACGCTCGGGCGTCTTGTCGGGGGCCAGGCGGTGGGCCGGCGACGTCGGCCAGGGTCTCGAGCATCATCCCCTGGGAGGCGCTGACCTCGCGCAGGCGGGCCAGCTCGTGGTCGAAGAGCGCCCCGGCGTTGGCGTGCGGGAGCAGCCCGGTGCCCTCGAGCACCATCGCCGCGGCGCTGGCCACGTAGTCGACCGTGGACGCGTAGCCGCGCGCGGCCAGCCAGCGCGCGGCCTCGTCGTAGCGCAGCTCCGGGCGCTCGCCCAGGGTGAAGAGCGACCTCGGTGCACCCGGCCGCGTCCCCGGCCCGGGCGATCTCCATCACCTCGTCGAGCGAAAGGTAGGGCGCCGCCAGGCGCGCCGGCGCCTGGGCGAACGTGCAGTAGCCGCACCGGTCCCGGCAGAGTTGGGTCAGGGGCACGAAGACCTTGGGGGAGTAGGTAATCGTCGCTCCGAAGGCGCCGCGCGCCACGTCGAGCGCGTCGGCGGCGAGCTCCTCGGCCGAGGCCGCGATCAGCGCCTCGGTCGTCATCGCGCCGGGCCCCCGCACGGGGGGCATCTTACGGCTCGCCCAGCAGGGCCGCCCCGGCCTCCTCGAGGTCCTCGACCTCGAGGAGGCCGGCGCTGCGGCCGCGCGCGACCAGCGCGTCGAGGTCGGCGCGGGCCTGGGCCCGGTGCACGTCGTGGAACGAGTAGCCGCGCCCCATGATGCGCTCGGGCTCGCTGCGCGGGCGCACCACGACCTGGGCCGCCACGACGCCGGACGGGCCGCCCTTGTGGAGCTGCCCGGTCGAGTGCAGGTAGCGCGGGCCGAGGTTGGCCGTCGTGGGGCCGACCGCCGCCTCGACGCGCGCGCGCAGCGCGGCCACGCCGGGCGCGGCCGCGAGCGGGGCGTAGACCTGCAGGGTGACGTAGCGAGCGCTGACCATCGCGGCGCGCAGGGCGTCCAGCGACAGCCCGGGGTCGCGCCACTCGGCGCCGGGCGCCAGCAGGGCGAAGGAGTCGCGCTTGACCGAGTCGACGTCGGGCTGGTCGAAGGGGTCGACGCCGAGGCCGCGCGCCAGCAGCGACGCGGTGACCTGCCATCCCCACTGGTCGCGCGGGGCCACGCGGAACCCCCCGTCGCGCACCAGCGGGATCACGCCGCGCCCGTCCTTGCCGGTCGTCTCGGCGACCAGCTGGTCGAGCCAGAGCGCGCCGCCCGACGTGGCGGGGTCGGCGCCCAGGCCGAGCGTCGAGCCGTCGACCTCGAGGATCGCCGCGGCCCGCCGGGCCGCCTCCTCCACCGTCGCCGTGTCGTCGGCGCCCGCGAGCTCGGCGCGCAGCTCGTCGGGCGTCCACCCGGCGTAGAGGGCGGGGATGAGGCCGAAGGGGCTCAGCCCCGAGAAGCGGCCCCCGGTCGCGGGGTCCCCGAGCTCGACGTGAGCCCCGAGGCTGTGCCCGAGCTCCTCGAAGACCGTCCCGGGGTCGGTGACGACGACGACGTCGGCCGGGTCGACGTCGGCCGACAGGGCGCGCGCGAGCAGCGTCTGGGTCTCGATGGTCCGGCCGGACTTGGACGACGCGATGACCGTGGCGCCGGAGAAGTCCGTGGCGGCGACGGTGTCGGGGTTCGTCGTGTCGAGCACGACGAGCGTCGAGCCGGGGCGGGCGTCGGCGTAGAGCCGCGCCGACGACGACGACCCGCCCATGCCCAGCAGGATGGCGCGGTCGTGGCGCCTCGGCCGGCGCGCGTCGGCGTCGTCGAGCCACGACCCGAGGTAGCGCTCGCGGTGCGCGATCCAGCCGAGCGCGCGGGCCGCGGTGGCCCCGGGGAAGAGGGTCGGGTCCGCCGAGAGGACGCGCTCGACGAGGTCGGCCACGTCAGGCGCGCCGGCGGAGCTTCTCGGCCACGGTGGCGAGCAGCTCGTCGTAGGACGCGACGAAGGCGGCGACCCCGTCGGACTCGAGCCGGGCGGTCACCTCGGCCAGGTCGACGCCGTCGAGGCGCTCGAGCGCGCCCGCGCACGCCTCGGTCGCCTCGGGCGTGGCCAGCGCCGAGGGGCCCTCGCCGCCGCGCTCGCCGGCCGCGGCCAGCGTGGCGTCGGGCATGGTGTTGACCGTCTCGTCGCCGACGAGCGCGTCGACGTAGAGCAGCTCGTCGTAGGCGGGGTTCTTCACCGAGGTCGAGGCCCACAGCGGCCGCTGGACCTGGGCGCCGGCGCCCAGCAGCGCGCCGGCGCGCCCGCTCGCGACCGCGCCGCGGTAGATCCGGTAGGCGCCCGCCGCCTGGGCCACCGCGGTCGTGCCGCGCCTCGGGTCGCCCTCGGGCAGCAGCGCGTCGACCGCGGAGTCGACGCGGCTGACGAAGAAGGAGGCGACGCTGGCGATCCCGGCGAGGTCGCGCCCGGCGGCCGCGGCGCGCTCGAGGCCCTGCGCCCACGCGTCGATCACCGCCGCGTAGCGCTCGAGCGAGAAGATCAGGGTCACGTTGACGTTGATCCCCTCGGCCAGCACCGCGCTCACCGCCGGCAGCCCCGCGAGCGTGCCCGGGATCTTGACCATCAGGTTCGCCCGGTCGACCTCGGCGGCCAGGCGCCGCGCGGCGGCGACCGTGGCCGCGGTGTCGTGGGCCAGGTGGGGCGAGACCTCGAGCGAGACGAACCCGTCGTCGTAGCGGCGCTCGCCCGCACGGCGCTCATCCACCGACGCCGAGTGGACGGGCGCGAGGACGTCGCAGGCGTCGCGCACGTCGGCCACCGCCAGCGCCTCGTAGACCGTCTCGGGGTCCGAGGAGCCGAGGGCCCCGGCGGCGTCGTCGTAGGCGCTCGACGTGGCGAAGGCCTTGGCGAAGATCGACGGGTTGCTCGTCACCCCGCGCACGCCGTCGGCCACCATCGCCGCGAGGGTCCCGTCGTCGAGCCAGTCGCGGCGCAGGTTGTCGATCCACGGGCTCTGGCCGCGCGCGTAGAGGTCGGCCAGCCGGCTCACCGCGCAGCCCCCAGCGCAGCGACGACGTGGGCGACCAGGGCGGCCGGGCCGATGCCGACCTCGGCGAAGGCGACGGGCCCGGGCGCCGAGAGCCCGAAGCGGTCCACGCCGATCGCGTGGTCGACGTAGCGCTCCCAGCCGAGGGTCGCCCCGGCCTCGAGCGAGACGGACGGCGTGTCGCGCGCCAGCACGGCGCGGCGGTACGTCGCGTCCTGGGCGTCGAAGCACCGCCAGCACGGCAGCGCGACGACGCGGGTGGCGACGCCGCGGCCGGCGAGCTCGTCGGCCGCGGCCAGGCAGTGGGCGACCTCTGAGCCCGTGCCGACCAGGGTGAAGAGCGCGTCGGCGCGCTCGCGCACGACGTAGCCGCCGCGCCAGGCGTCCTTCGACGACGCCGCGGCGTCGTCGCCGACGAGGACCGGCACGTCCTGGCGGGTGAGGACCAGCGCCGTGGGCGCCGGGCGCTCGTCGCGCAGGTACCGCTCGACGAGGTCGAGGGTCTCGTTGGCGTCGCTGGGGCGCACGACGTGCAGGTTGGGCATGGCCCGCAGCGCCATGAGGTGCTCGACCGGCTGGTGCGTCGGGCCGTCCTCGCCGACCCCGACGGAGTCGTGGGTGAAGGCGTAGAGCGCCGGGGCCTCGCTCAGCGCCCCGAGGCGCAGCGCGGGCCGCATGTAGTCGCTGAAGACGAAGAAGGTCGATCCGACGGGGCGCACGCCGCCGTGCAGGGCCTGCCCGTTGAGGACCGCGGCCATGGCGAACTCGCGGATGCCGTAGTAAATCTGGCGCCCGCCCGGGTTCTTGGCGTCCTGGACCCCGGCGTCGGTGAGCACGACGCCGGTGTTGTCGGTGAGGTCGGCCGACCCCGCGGTGAGTCCGTGGTGGCCCGCCGAGACGGCGTCCATGACGCGCTGGAGGGCCTTGCGCGTGGCGACGGCGCCGCCCTCGTAGCGCGCCGGCGACGCGGCGGGAGTCGAGCGCCGCGCACGTCGCGATGCGGCGCGCGAGCTCCGCGGCGTCGTCGGGCTGCGCGGCGGCGCGCTCGGCCCAGGCCGCGCGCGCCGCGCGCTCGGCCCCGAGGGTGGCGCGCAGGGTACCCGGGAGGGTGGGGTCGAGGTCGAAGGCCACGTCGCGCAGCCCGAGGATCGCCTTGGCCTCGGCGATGGCGTCGGCCGCGAAGGGCGTGCCGTGCGCCTCGCGGCGGTCCATCATGGCCGGCGAGGGGTAGCCGATGTGGCTGCGCAGAATGATCAGGGTGGGCCGCCCGTCGCCCGCGGCCGCCGCGCGAAGCGCCTCCTCCAGGGCGGTCACGTCGTTGGCGGCCTCGCCGACGGCCTCGACGCGCCAGCCGTAGGCGGCGAAGCGCTCCGCGGTGTCGTCGCTGCGGGCGAGCTCGGTCGGCCCGTCGATCGTGATGTGGTTGTCGTCGTAGACGACGATGAGGTGGTCGAGCCCGAGGTGGCCGGCCAGCGACGCGGCTTCGTGGCTGACGCCCTCCTCGAGGCAGCCGTCGCCGGCGACGACCCACGTCCGATGGTCGACGAGGTCGTCGCCGAACTGCGCGCGCAGGATCCGCTCGGCGATGGCCATGCCGACGCCGTTGGCGATCCCCTGGCCGAGCGGCCCGGTCGTGACCTCGACCGTCGGGGCGACGCCGGCCTCGGGGTGGCCCGGGGTCCGCGAGTGCGCCTGGCGGAACGCGCGCAGGTCGTCGCCCGAGAGGTCGTAGCCGAAGGCGTGGGCCAGCGCGTACTGCAGGATCGACGCGTGCCCGCAGCTGAGGATGAAGCGGTCGCGGTCGCGTCCAGTCGGGGGCGTCCGGGTCGTGGCGCAGCACGCGCGAGAAGAGCGTGACCCCCAGCGGGGCGAGCGCCATCGCGGTGCCGCTGTGGCCCGACTTGGCGGCGGCCGGGGCGTCCATGGCGACGCCCATCACCTCGCGGATGGCCCGGCCCTCGATCTCGCTCGCGCCGGCGAAGAGCTGGTCGGCCACGGCTACGACCCTACCGACTGGCCCCCGGCGATCCCGGCACGCGGCGGTAGCCTCGGGCCGGTGCTCCAGGTCCCGCCGAACTGCGACCTCACGCTCGGGCTGACGTGCGTCGACAAGTCGACCCCGGGGGTCACGACCTGGTCGATGCTGGCCGACGAGCGCATGACCAATCCGGCCGGACTGGTCCAAGGCGGCTTCCTCGCGGCGATGGCCGACTCCGCGATGGGCGCGTCGGCGGTCACGGCGCTCGAGGGCCGGCGCGCGTCGGTCGTCAACACCGACCTGAGCGTGTCGCTGGTGCGCGCCGTGCGCCCCGGCGACCGGCTGACCTGCGTGGCCCGGGTCGTGCGCGCCGGGCGGTCGGTGACCTTCGTCGAGGCGCGCGTCGAGAACGCCGGCGGCGACCTCGTCGCGACGGCGCGCTCGTCCTTCGTGGTTCGCGACCGCCCTGAGTAGGCTGGCCCCGTGGCCAGACCCTCGTGGCGCCAGATCCTCAAGGGTCCCTCGGTCAAGGACGACCTGGCGGACATCGGGCGCACCGCCGCCAAGCACCTGCGCGAGCAGACGGTCCAGCCGCTCAAGGACACCGCCCGGTTTGCCGCCTTCGGGGCCGCGGGGTCGGTCTTCGTCGCGCTGGGCACGCTGCTTCTGCTGATCGGAGCCCTGCGCTACGTCCAGTGGCAGTTCCCGGTGCTCGACGGGTCGCTCTCGTTCATCCCGTACCTGGTCGTGGTGGCGCTCGCGGTCGTCGTGATGGGCCTGTGCGCGTGGCGGATCGTGGCCGGTCCGGCCAAGCGCCGCCTGCCCGCACCGGCGAAGGCCAAGAAGTGACCGAGCCGAGCGCGACGCGACGGGAGCTCGAGGAGAAGATCCGCCGGCTCCTGCCGCGACGCGACGGCGACGACGCGGCGAAGAGCCCGACCACGGCCGGCGCCGGCGTGGGCGGCCTGCTGGTCGGCTTCGCCTGGGGCTGGGTTCGCGGCCGGCGTCGCGCGCGCCGCAAGGCCAAGGCCAAGGCGAAGGCGGCGTCGTGATCCTGCGGCCCCTCGTTCGCTGGGGACTGAGGATCTCACTCGCTCGCGCCTGGGGCCAGCGCAGCCGCGCGTGGCTGGCGGTGGCCGGGGGAGCGCTCGTGGTCGCGCGCCTGGCGCGGCGGCGCGAGCGCCGCGCGCCGAGGGCGGGGTGAGCGACAGCGCGCTGTGCGCCGGCGAGCGCGTGATGCTGATCGACGCGAAGGACCGTCGCTACCTGGTGACGCTGCGCGCGGGGGAGTCCTTCCACACCCACGCCGGGCATCGTGGCCCACGACGACCTCATCGGCCAGCCCGAGGGCTCGCTCGTCGCGCGCGACGACCGAGCGTCGGTTCCTCGTGCTGCGCCCGACGCTGGCCGACGTGGTGCTCAAGATGCCGCGCGGGGCCCAGGTCATCTACCCCAAGGACCTCGGCGCGATCCTGCTGCAGGCCGACGTCGGCCCGGGGATGCGCGTCCTCGAGTCCGGGGTCGGGTCCGGCGCGCTCTCGATGACGCTGCTGCGCGCGGGCGCCCGGTGACGGGCTACGAGATCCGCGAGGACTTCGCGACGACCGCGATGCGACAACGTGCGAGGCGATGCTCGGCGCCGACGTCGCCTACCGAGTCGAGATCCGCGACGTCGACCGCCGGGATCGACGAGGGCGACCTCGACCGGTTCCTGCTCGACATGCCCGAGCCCTGGGCGGTGGAGCCGCACGCGCGCGGCGCGCTGCGCCCCGGCGGGATCCTGCTCGCGTACCTGCCGACGATCAACCAGATCGCCCAGCTGCGCGAGTCCTGGCGCGGGCCGTCGTGGGGGCTCGCCGAGACGCGTCGAGGTCCTACGGCGCACCTGGCACATCGAGGGGCGCTCGGTGCGGCCGGACCACCGCATGGTGGCCCACACCGGCTTCCTCACGACGCGCGGCGCTGGCGCCGCGCGCCGGCGTCAGTCCTTCTCGATGAAGATGCACTCGCCGGGGCACTCCTCGGAGGCCTCGACGACGGCGTCCTCGAGCTCGGCCGGCACGACGGCGATGCCCTCGGCGCCGCCGGGGTCGTTCTTGACCGCGCGCGCCGTCCTTGACGTAGGCGAGGCCGTCGTCGAGGAGGGTGAACACGGACGGGCAGATCTCCTCGCACAGGCCGTCGCCGGTGCACAGGTCCTGGTCGATCCACACCTTCATGCGCAGCCCTCCGGCGACGCAGTCGGTCACGTCACTCTACCCGTCAGGCCCCAAAACGACGACCAACACGGCGCGTGGCGGCGCACCTAGGGTGGCCTCGTGGAGCACTCCACGGCGGGTCCGAGGCGACGGCGGCGAGCGACGACCCGCGCGGCCGACGATCGAGACGTCGACGCAGCGCCGCATCGAGGCGCTCGAGGAGCAGCTCCTCGAGGCGCGCGGACAGGTCTCCCAGACCCGGTCGCAACAACGAGAAGCTCACCATCACGATCCAGCAGACGCGCGACCAGATCGCCGCGCTGCGCGACGAGGTCGAGAAGCTGACCCAGCCGCCCGGCGGTCTACGGGACCTTCGTCGACTTCAACGACGACGGGACCGTCGACGTCTTCGCCTCGGGGCGCAAGATGCGCGTGGCGCTGCACCCGGCGTCGACCCCGGGCAGGTCGACCGCGGCGACGAGGTCGTGCTCAACGAGTCGCTTCACCGTGATCGCGGTGCGCGACTCGGACGCGCCAGGGCGAGGTCGTGACGGTCAAGGAGGTCCTGGACGACGCGCCGGGTCCTCATCTACGGCCGCGGCCGACGAGGAGCGGGTCGTCGAGGTCGCCGACTCGCTCGGCGACGTGCAAGCTGCGCAGCGGCGACGCGGTGGTGCTCGACCTCCGCTCGAACCTGCTGATCGAGAAGCTCGCTGCGCCAGGAGGCCGAGGAGCTGGTCCTCGAGGAGGTCCCCGACATCACCTACGCCGACGTCGGCGGGCTCGACGACCAGATCGAGGCGATCACGGACGCGGTCGAGCTGCCGTACCTGCACCGCGCGCTCTTCACCGACTACGAGCTGCCCGCACCCAAGGGGATCCTGCTCTACGGCCCCCCGGGTTGCGGCAAGACCCTGATCGCCAAGGCGGTCGCTAACTCGCTGTCGGCAGAAGGTGGCCGAGCTCAGCGGCAACCGCAACGTGCGCTCCTACTTCCTCAACATCAAGGGCCCCGAGCTGCTCAACAAGTACGTCGGCGAGACCGAGCGCCAGATCCGCCTGGTCTTCCAGCGCGCCCGGGAGAAGGCCGAGGAGGGAGTGCCGGTCATCGTCTTCTTCGACGAGATGGACTCGCTCTTCCGCACCCGCGGCACCGGGATCAGCTCGGACATGGAGTCGACCATCGTGCCCCAGCTCCTGGCCGAGATCGACGGGGTCGAGTCGCTGCGCGACGTCATCGTGATCGGCGCGACCAACCGCGAGGACCTGATCGACCCGGCGATCCTGCGCCCGGGCCGCCTGGACGTGAAGATCAAGATCGAGCGACCCGACGTCGAGGCGGCGGCCCAGATCTTCCACCGCTACCTCCACGACGGAGCTGCCGATCGACGAGGCCGAGGTGCCGAGCTCGGCGGCGGGGACCGGTCCAAGGCCGTCTCCAGGCGATGATCGAGGAGACCGTCGCCGACATGTACCGGGTGAACGACGAGAACCGCTTCCTCGAGGTCACCTACCAGGGCGGCGACAAGGAGATCCTCTACTTCAAGGACTTCGCGTCGGGCGCGATGATCGAGAACATCGTGCGCCGCGCCAAGAAGCTCGCGGTCAAGCGCGAGATCGCCGCCAAGGGCCGCGGGCTGCGGCGTCGAGGACCTCATCGAGTCGATCCGCCAGGAGTACCGCGAGAACGAGGACCTGCCCAACACGACGAACCCCGACGACTGGGCGCGCATCTCGGGCAAGAAGGGCGAGCGGATCGTCTTCATCCGCACGCTCATCAACCGCGAGGAGCCGACCGTAGAGGGCGGGCGCTCCATCGCGCACGTGGGCACCGGCCAGTACCTCTGAGGCCCATGGCCATCGCCAAGGTCCTCGGGCATCGAGACCGAGTACGGCATCGCCGGCGGCCCGGAGCACGACCCCATCACCGCGTCGAGCATCGTCGTCAACGCCTACGCCCAGCAGGGCCGCTCGCGGATCAACTGGGACTTCGAGGGCGAGACGCCCGACCTCGACGCGCGCGGCCTGCCTGGGCTGACCGAGCTTCGCGCCGATCGTCGAGACGCACCTGGCCAACACGGTCCTGACCAACGGCGCGCGCCTGTACGTCGATCACGCCCACCCGGAGTACTCCTCGCCGGAGTGCCGGACCCCGCTCGAGGCGGTCGTCTACGACGCGGCGGGCGAGTCGGTCCTCCGCCAGGCGCTGGCCGTCGCCAACGCGTCGCTCGACCCGGCCCAGGCGATCACCCTCTACAAGAACAACTCCGACGGCAAGGGCAACTCCTACGGCTGCCACGAGAACTACCTCGTGACGCGAGAGGTCGAGTTCTCGGCGATCGTTCGCGCCATGGTGCCGCACTTCGTGTCGCGCCAGATCGTGGTGGGCGCGGGCAAGGTCGGCGCCGAGACCGAGGACGGCCTCGAGGCGGCGCCGGCCTTCCAGCTCAGCCAGCGCGCGGAGTTCTTCGAAGAGGTCGTCGGGCTCGAGACGACGCTCAAGCGCCCGATCATCAACACCCGCGACGAGCCCCACGGCGACCCCGAGCGGTTCCGCCGGCTCCACGTGATCGTCGGCGACGCGAACATGAGCCGCGTGGCCACCCTGGTCAAGCTGGGGTCGACGGCCCTGCTGCTGTGCGTGCTCGAGGACCGCGGCCCCGACGTCTTCCCGGCCGCGCCGCGCCACCCCGTGTCGGCGATCCGCGCGTACGCGCTCGACCCCTCGGGCGCCACGGTCGCGGTGGGCGACGACGGCGTCGCGCGCACGGCCTGGGACCTCCAGGACCAGCTCTGGACCCTGTGCGAGCGCCACGTCGCCGGGTCCGGGGCCGACGCCGTGGCCCCGGAGGCCGAGGTGGCGGCGATCCTGGGCCACTGGCGCGAGATGCTCGACGGGGCCCGCGACGACCCCGACGGGGTCGCCGACCGGGTGGAGTGGGCGGCGAAGCGGCGCCTGGTTGAGGGGTACCGGGCGCGCTACGACCTCAGCCCCACCGACGCCCGGCTGCGCGCGATCGACCTTCAGTTCCACGACCTGCGCCCGGAGCGGTCACTCGCCGCCCGGGTCGGGCTAATTCCCTTGGTGGGGGAGAAGGAGGTTCGTGAAGCGGTTCACAACCCCCCGCGAACGACCCGCGCCTACTTCCGCGGCGAGTGCGTGGCCCGCTACCCGGACCAGATCGTCGCCGCCAACTGGGACTCGGTCGTCTTCGACCTCGGCGACGGGCCGCTCCAGCGGGTGCCCATGATGGACCCCCTGAGGGGTACCGCGGCGCTCACCGAGGAGTTGCTAGAAACGAGTTCGAGCGCTGACCAGTTACTCAGCGCCTTAGACAGGTAGAACGGAGCCATGAGCGAGCAAGAGCGAATCCGCAAGCAGCGTGCGGCGCGCAGCACGCCGACCGTCTCCGACGTGAGCGTGGACTCGACCAAGGGCGAGCAGCTCAAGGCCGACCTCGACGAGCTGCTCGACGAGATCGACGAGGTCCTCGAGGAGAACGCCGAGGAGTTCGTCCGCAACTACGTGCAAAAGGGCGGCCAGTAGGGATGGGGCTGCCCCTCTACGGGCCCGCCGAGGACCCGGGCCCGTCCTTCGACGCCTTCGCCCGATCGGCCGGGATCGGCCCGGCGACCGCCGCCCCGCCGGGCGCGGTGGCGCACGCGACGACCGTGGTCGCGGTGCGCTACGTGAACGGCGTGGTGCTGGTCGGTGACCGCCAGGCGACTGGCGGCTACATCGCCAGCCGCGACGTGCGCAAGATCGAGGAGGCCGACCACTTCACCGCGATCGCCGTCTCGGGGACCGCGGCGCGCGGCATGGAGTTCATCAAGCTCGCCCAGCTCTCCTTCGAGCACTACGAGAAGATGACGGACACGGCGCTGAGCCTCGAGGGCAAGGCCAACTACCTCTCGCCGATCATCCAGCGCAACAACCTCGGGTCGCCCCTCATCGTGATGCCGATGCTCGCCGGGTGGGACGTGAGCCACCAGGTCGGCCGGGTCTTCGAGTACGACGGCGCCGGCGGCTGCTACGAGCGCAACGACTTCGTGACGATCGGCTCGGGCTCGCCCTTCGCCGAGAACACCCTGCGACTGGGCTTCCGGTCCGACCTGGACCTCGAGGCCGCGCTCGACCTCGCCGCGCTGGCGCTCTACGAGGCCGGCGACAACGACCCGTCGACCGGCGGGCCCGACTTCGTGCGCCGGCTGTACCCGATGATGGTGCTGGTCGACGCCCAGGGCTTCCGCGAACTCGGCGTCGACGACGTCGAGCGGCGGTTCCGCTCGATCTACGACCGGCGCACCGAGACCGGTGGCCTGGCCGGGGGGACGCTGCGGTGAGCAACTTCTTCTACGTCTCGCCCGAGCAGCTGATCAAGGACCGCGCGGAGTTCGCCCAGAAGGGGATCGCACGGGGCAACTCGATCGTCGCGGCCATCTACGAGGTCGGGGTCGTGATGGTCGCGGAGAACCCCTCGGCGTCGCTCTACAAGATCTCCGAGGTCTACGACCGCATCGCCTTCGCCGGGGTGGGCAAGTACAACGAGTTCGACCGGCTTCGCGAGGCCGGCATCCGGTGGGCCGACGGCACCGGGTACACCTACAGCCGCGACGACGTCGACGCGCGCGCCCTGGCCAACTACTACGCCCAGCACGTCGGCGACATGTTCACCGAGGGCCCCAAGCCCCTCGAGGTTGAGATCCTGGTCGCCCAGCTGGGCAACCAGTTCCGCTCGACCAAGCTCTACCGGATCGCCTACGAGGGCACCATCTCGGACGAGCCGCGCTTCGCGGTGCTCGGCGGCGACGCCGAGACGATCCGGTCGCGCTTCGTCGAGGGCGACGGCGTGGTCTCGCCGCTCGCCGAGACGCTGCGCAACACCGTGGCCGCCCTCGCCGGCCCGGGCCGCGAGCTCCCCGTCGAGGACCTCGAGGTCTGCGTGCTCGAGGACCGCGGCACGCGCCGCACCTTCGCGCGCCTGTCGGACGACGACGTTCGCGGGCTGCTCGGCTAGGGGCCGGGATGCTGCGCCGCGTCTTCGGCATCGAGACCGAGTACGGCATCACCTTCTCGCTGCGCGGGCAGCGCCGCCTCAGCCCCGACGAGGTGAGCCGGTTCCTCTTCCGCAAGGTCGTCGCGTGGGGTAGGTCGAGCAACGTCTTCCTCGAGAACGGCAGCCGCCTCTACCTCGACGTCGGCAGCCACCCGGAGTACGCGACGGCCGAGTGCGACACGCTGGCCGACGTCGTCGCCCAGGACAAGGCGGGAGAGGCGATCCTGCGCGAGCTCGTGACGTACGCGCAGGGCCAGCTGTCCGACGAGGGCATCCGCGGGGACATCTACCTGTTCAAGAACAACACGGACTCGTCGGGCAACTCCTACGGCTGCCACGAGAACTACTGCATCGAGCGCATCGACGACCTCAACCGACTCGAGCAGGTCTTCATCCCGTACCTCATCAGCCGCCAGATCTTCACCGGCGCCGGCAAGGTCGTGACCAACGCCAAGGGCACCGCGTACTCGATGAGCCAGCGCGCCGAGCACATCTGGGAGTCGATCTCGTCGGCGACGACCCGAAGCCGGCCCATCATCAACACCCGCGACGAGCCCCACGCCGACCCCGAGCGCTACCGGCGACTGCACGTCATCGTGGGCGACTCGAACATGAACGAGTTCGCCACGTTCCTCAAGGTCGGCACCGCATCGGTGATCCTGGCCATGATCGAGGACCGCTCGACCGTGCTGCGCGACTACAACCTGGCCTCGCCCATCAACGCGCTGCGCGACATCTCCTACGACCTCTGGAGCAAGGAGCCGGTGCGACTCTCCTCGGGCCGGGACATGACCGCGCTCGAGATCCAAGAGGACCTCTGCGAGCGCGCCGAGGCCTTCGTCCAGACCCGGCACCTGCCGCCCGACCAGGTCCAGGCAGTCACGCTCTGGCGCGAGGTGATCGAGCAGTACCGCAGCGACCCGATGCTGCTGGCCGACCGGGTCGACTGGATCGCCAAGCTGCAGATCATCGAGCGAGAGCGCGAGCGATCCGGCGTGGGCCTGGCCGACCCGCGCGTCGCCTTGATCGACCTCTTGTACCACGACACCGACCTCTCGCGCGGCCTCTTCTACCGCCACCAGGCGCGCGGCCACGTGACTCGGATGGTCACCGACGACGCGATCACCGAGGCGACGCTTCAGCCGCCGGCGACCACTCGCGCGTACATGCGCGGAACGTTCATCCGAGCGGCGAAGCAGTGGCGGCGCGACTACACGGTCGACTGGGTCCACCTGAAGCTCAACGACGAGATGCAGCGCACCGTTCTGCTCAAGGACCCCTTCAAGAGCAACGACGAGCGCTTCCAGAAGCTGCTCCTGTCGCTCGAGCGCCACGACCGCCGCGAGTAGCCTGACACGGTGACCGACGAGAGCCCCCCCATCGGGACCGACGCCGTCACCGATGCGGAGTCGCCGATCCTCGTCGCCGAGCCCGCCGCCCCGGGCCCCGTCGGCCCGCGCCGCCGCCGCCGGCGCCTGGTGATCGAGTGGGTCGTCATCATCGTCGCCGCGATCGCCGTGTCGTTCGTGATGCGGGCCTACGTGATCCAGACGTTCTTCATCCCGTCCGCCTCAATGGAGCCAACGCTCAAGATCGGCGACCGCATCATCGTGTCGAAGCTGAGCGTCGAGCTGGGCACGATCAACCGCGGCGACATCGTCGTCTTCAAGGCTCCGCCCAGCGAGCACTGCGGCGACTCGGTCACCGACCTCGTCAAGCGAGTGATCGGGCTACCCGGCGAGCACCTGCGCAGCGTCGGCAACACGATCGAGTACTCCAGCGCGGCGTCGCCCAAGGCCTGGCACAAGATCCACGAGACGTGGCCGCACATCGAGCCGCTCGGCACCCCCATCTCCAACGTGGCCGTCCCGGCCAACGCCTACTTCGTCATGGGCGACAACCACCCGGACTCGTGCGACAGCCGGTTCTGGGGGAGCGTGCCACGCAGCGACATCATCGGCAAGGTCTTCCTGCGCATCTGGCCGCTGTCGCGCATCGGCTTCCTCTAGGACCCCCGGGGGCCGCCCCGTAGACTGACCGCGGTGTTCAGCCTCAGCCCGATCAAGATCCTGGTGATCGTCGCCGTGATCCTGGTCCTGCTCGGCCCCGACAAGCTGCCCGAGGTCGCCAACAAGCTCGGCCGGAGCTGGCGCGCCCTCAAGCGGATCCAGGAGCGCGTCGAGTCCGAGGTCCGCTCGGCGGTGCCCGACCTGCCCTCGTCGGCCGAGATCGCGCGGATCGCGCGCAGCCCGGTCAACCTGCTCAACCAGCTGGCCGAGCGCGCGGACGCCGACGACGGCCCGGTCGACCTCGTCGACCCCGAGCCGCCCTCGGACGCCGACCCGCCCGTCGAGAGCCCACCGGAGGCGTCAGAGGACAGTCGGCCCGACCCGGGCGCCTCGGGGCTGAGCGCGCCCTCGCCGCGGCGCTCGCTCGCGCCCGACGACCCGCCCTCTGCCGACCCCGCGCTCAACTAGACCGGTGCGCCGATTCCGCAACGCCGCCTCGGGCATGACCCTCGCCGAGCACCTGGCTGAGCTGCGCCACCGATTCATCGTCGCGACCGCGGCCGTCGTCCTCCTGGGAGTCGGCGCCTTCGTGCTCTACCCCCAGATCTTGCACGTCCTGCAGCAGCCCTACTGCGCGGCGACCCCGCGCAGCTGCCGGTTCCTCGCGACCAACCCGCTCACCGGGCTCTCGCTGCGCATCAAGATCGGCTTCTTCGGCGGCCTGGTCTTCGCGTCGCCCATCGTCTTCTGGGAGGCCTGGCGGTTCGTGACCCCCGGGCTCAAGGCGGCCGAGAAGCGCTACGCGGTTCCCTTCGTCGCGTCGTCGGTGCTGTTCTTCGGCTCCGGGGTCACCGTCGCCTACTTCAGCTTCGGCCACGCGATCCGCTTCCTCCAGTCGATCGGCGGCCACAGCCTCGTCACCTTCTACGACCCCAACCAGTACCTGAGCCTTTTCCTGCTGATGATGTTCATCTTCGGGGTGACCTTCGAGTTCCCGGTCGTCCTCGTGGCGCTCGAGCTGGCCGGGGTCGTGACGCCACGGACGCTGCTGCGGTCCTGGCGCTACGCGATCATCGCCATCACGATCGCCTCGGCGGTCTTTACGCCCAGCGGGGACCCACTCTCGATGTTCGCCCTGGCCCTGCCGCTCACCGCCTTCTACTTCCTGGCCATCGCCGTGGGCAAGCTGCTCAAGCGGTGAGCGGGGTCCGCCAGGCCTTCGTCGAGTCGCTGGGCTTCGCCCCGGACGACTTCCAGGTCGACGCGCTCGACGCCCTCGACTCCGGGGTCAACGTCCTGGTCAGCGCGCCCACCGGGTCGGGCAAGACCGTGGTCGCCAATTACGCCGTGCGCCTCGCGCTCGAGAGCGGCGGCCGGGCCTTCTACACGACCCCGCTCAAGGCCCTGTCGAACCAGAAGTTCGCACGAGCTGAGCCGCTGGCTCGGACCGAGCCACGTCGGCCTGCTCACCGGGGACGCGTCGGTCAACCGCGGGGCGCCGGTCGTCGTCATGACGACCGAGGTCCTGCGCAACATGATCCTGACCGAGTCCGCAGCAGCTGCGCGACCTCTGCGCCTGGTCGTCCTGGACGAGGTCCACTTCCTCCAGGACCCCTTCCGCGGC
Organism: uncultured Actinomycetota bacterium; assembly: GCA_963820815.1. Taxonomy (GTDB): domain Bacteria; phylum Actinomycetota; class Acidimicrobiia; order Acidimicrobiales; family RAAP-2; genus RAAP-2. The sequence goes on from CAWGBL010000003.1 coordinate 259,955, forward strand.
GGCGTCTGGGAGGAGGTCCTCATCCTCACCCCGCCGGCGGTGCGCTTCGTCGCGCTGTCGGCCACCGTCGGCAACGCCGCGACGCTCGGCGAGTGGCTGTGCACCGTGCGCGGCCCCACCGACGGTCGTCGTCGAGACGGAGCGCCCGATCACGCTGCACGACCACGTCGCGCTGGTCCGGCGCGGACAGACCGGCGCCGAGGTCCTCGACCTGCTCGACGGGCCGCGCCTCTCGGACGAGGCGCGCCGGGTCGACCAGCTGGTGCGCGCGACGCGCCGGTTCCGGCCCGGGCCGCGCTGGCAGGGCCCCCGCTCCTCGGCGCCCCCGCCCCGCCATCCGCCCGCCCCGGCGCAGCGAGCTCCTGCTCGCCCTCCAGCGCGAGGACCTCCTGCCGGCGATCGTCTTCATCTTCCGCCGTGCCGCCTGCGAGGACGCCGTGCGCCAGTGCGTGCGCGACGGGCTGCGCTTCACCACGACCGAGCAGCGGCGCGAGGTCGAGCGCATCGCCACGCGCCGCGTTGGCGCGTTCACCGACGAGGACCTCGGCGCGCTCGAGTTCGCACGACTTCCTCGAGAACCTCAAGCGCGGCCTCGCCCCGCACCACGCCGGGATGGTCCCGGCGTTCCGCGAGGTCGTCGAGGCCTGCTTCGAGCGCAACCTGCTCGGCGCGGTGTTCGCGACCGAGACCCTGGCGCTCGGGATCAACATGCCGGCGCGCTCGGTGGCGCTCGAGCGGTTCTCCAAGTACTCCGACGCCGGGCGCGCGACACTGACCAGCGGCGAGTTCGCCCAGATGACCGGGCGCGCGGGCCGTCGGGGCCTCGACGACGAGGGCCACGCCGTCGTCTGCTTCTCGCTCGACACCTCGCTCGTAGACGTGGGTCGGGTCGCGACTGGCGCCGCCGCCGGACCTGCACTCGTCGTTCCGGCCGACCTACAACCTCACCGCCAACCTGGTCCACCACTTCGACCTGGCCACGGCGACCGAGGTCGTCGAGCGCTCCTTCGCCCAGTTCGAGGCCGACCGCCGGCCCGCGGCGACGCGCTGGCCGCTGGCCGAGCAGATGCTGGCGCGCCACCGGGTGCTCGAGGAGCTCGGCTACGCCGAGGGGTGGCGCCTGACCGATCAGGGCCAGCTCCTGCGGGCGATCTACCACGAGAGCGACCTGCTCGTCGCCGAGGCGATCGCCGAGGGGCTCTTCGACGCCCTCGGCCCCCGAGGCACTGGCCGGGGTGGCCTCGGCGTTCTGCTTCGAGGCCAAGCGCACCCGGCGCGAGGGCGCAGAGCCGCGCCGGGCGCCAAGCGCCGCCGGCCGGTCAACGATCGCCTCGGCCCGCAGCGCCGCGGCGTGCTGGCCGAGCGGGTCGCCGCGCTCGGGGTCGATCGCGGCGCGGCTGCGCGGCGTCGAGGAGCGTCCATCGCGTGCCGCACACCCGCGACCCCGACGGCCGCAGTTCGCCACCACGGTCGCCGCTTGGGCGCGCGGCGCGCCCCTCGGGGCCGTGCTCGACGTCGCCGACGCCGACGGTCGGCCCGACGTCCCCGGGCGACTTCGTGCGCCAGGCGCAAGCAGGTGGCCGACCTCTGCGAGCAGCTGGCCCGGCTGCACCGACCGCGACGACGGTCGCCGCCGCGGCGCGCCGACGCCCGCGACTCGCTGCTGCGCAGCGTGGTCGTCGCGGGCCACCGACGTCCACCCCCGCGCCGAGGGTCGGCCTCTAGTCTCGAAGTCCATGCACCCCTACGTCGTCGAGGAGTTCACCGACGACGGAGGCCGCGGTCCTGCGCCGCTACTTCACGAACCTCGACGGGCCCGTCTTCGCCCTGGTCAACCTGCCCGAGGTCGTCAAGGGGGCGCTCTTCGCGCGCTACTCAGCCGCTCGGCCAAGAGCCTGCGGCGCCTCTTCCTCGACGAGTTCGTGGGCGACCTCGACCTCTCGGGCGACGCCGGCGGTCGACGCGACGGTCGGCCTCGAGCGCGCCGACGAGCTCTACCAGCGGATCTTCTTCGAGTACGGCGACGACTCGGTCGCCCAGCTCGGCGGCGTCCACCTGGCCTGCGAGCAGGCGAGCAACGTCCTGACCAAGGTGCTCGAGCGCGGGCGGCTCATGAGCTACCTCGAGCAGTCGACGCGATACCTCGGCTACGACCGCCGCCTGCGCCAACGGCCACTACCGCTACTACCGCGACCCGGCGGTGCTCGAGTCGCCGCTCGGCGCACGCTACGTCGGCGAGATGGACCGGATGTTCGACACCTACGCAGAGGTCCTGCGCGCCCTGACCGAGTGGCTCACCCAGCGGTTCCCGAAGACGCCCGACGACACCGACTTCGTCTACCGCCAGGCGATCCGCGCCAAGGCGCTCGACGCGTCGCGCGGCCTGCTGCCGGCCAGCGCGCTCTCGAACGTCGGGATCTACGGGTCGGGCCAGGGCTACGAGTCGCTGCTGCTGCGCATGCGCGCCCACCCGCTGCCCGAGGTGCGCGACTACTCGCGCCTGATGCTCGACGAGCTGATGAAGGTCATCCCGTCGTTCCTGCGCCGCGTGGAGGTCGCCGAGCGCGGCGGGGCGTGGACCGACTACCTCGCGCGCACTCGCTCGGCCACGCGCGACCTGGTGCGCTCGACCTGGCGCGACGCCGAGGAGGACGAGCCGGGCGAGTCGGTGCGCCTGGTCGACTTCGACCCCGAGGGCGAGAGCCGCGTGCTGCGAGGCGATCGTCTTCGCGGCGTCGGCCATGGGCGACGCCGAGGCCGCGCGCCGCGTGGCCACGCTCAACGAGCTCGAGCGCGCCCACCTCATCGAGACCTACGTCGGCGACGCGCCTCAACCGCCGACACCGGCCGGGCCGCGCCTTCGAGCGGACCGACGTACCGCTTCGAGCTCGTGACCGACTACGGCGCGTTCCGCGACCTCCAGCGCCACCGGCTCCTCACGGTCGAGTGGCAGCCGCTCTCGACCGGCGCTCGGCTTCGACGTGCCCGACGTCGTAGTCGACGCCGGCCTGGGCCCGACGTTCGCCGAGAGCCTCGAGCGCTCGGCCGAGCTCCACGCCGACATGGCGGGCGAGTTCCCCGAGCAGTGCCAGTACGCGGTGGCGCTCGCGTTCCGGATCCGCTACACGATCCAGATGAACGCGCGAGAGGCGATGCACCTCATTGAGCTGCGCTCGGGGCCCCAGGGCCACCCCAGCTACCGGCGGGTCGCCCAGGAGATGGCGCGCCTCGTGCGCGACGTCGCGGGCCACCGGGCGCTGGCCGAGTCCATGGCCTTCGTCGACCTCTCCGACACCGATCTCGAGCGCCTGGAGGCCGAGCGCGCGGCCGAACGGGCGCGGGGCGCCCGGGGCTAGCCCGCTATCCTCTGACCCCTGCTGGGGCGCGCCGGCTCCGGCAAAACGCTCTACACTGCTCGCGCTACGGAGAGGGACTGACCACATGGCCGGTGAGAGCGAGACCGAAGAGGTCTTCGACGAGGAGGAGCTCGCCGAGGGTTTCGACGAGGAGATCGCCGAGGCGGAGCTCGAGGACGCCGAGGACGCCGACGAGGTCGCCGACGTCGAGGACGAGGACGACGAGCTGGTCGAGGTCGAGGAGGACGCCGTCCCCGAGGTCGTCGTGCCCGACGAGGACGAGGACGTCGCCGACGACGCCGACGTCGAGCTGGCCCTCGACGAGGTCCTGGCCGAGACCATCCGGCGCTCGACCGTCGCCGAGGACGACGACGAGCTCGTCCCCGAGACCGACGCCGCGGTCGACCCGGCCGAGGCGATCCTGCCCAAGCAGGACGACGAGTTCCGCTGCGCGTCGTGCCGGCTGCTCAAGAAGGTGAGCCAGCTGGCCGACCGCGACCGGGTGCTGTGCCGCGACTGCGTCTAGGCCGGGCGTGACCATCGACGCGCCGTCGGCGCCGGCGCCCGGCGTGCGCGCCCTGCTCGACGAGGCGCTGGCCGCGGCCCGAGCCCAGCGCGGCGGAGCCGACCTCCTCGCCGCCCTGAAGCTCGGCGACGACCCCGCGGCCGACCTGTGCGCGCGCGGCGCGCTGCGCGTGCTGTGCGACGAGGACGGCTGCGTCGGTCTGGCGATCGTCGACGCCGGCGTGCTCGCCGCCGTCTACGTGGCGCCGGCGCGGCGCCGCGAGGGGGTCGCGACGGCGATCGCCCGCGAGGTCCTCGACGCCCGCGACGCGCCGAGCGACGCGTGGGCGCTGCCGGGCGACCGCGCGACGAAGTCGCTCTACGAGTCGCTGGGCATGAAGGCCCGGCTGCTCACGATGCGCGCCGGCTAGGCGCCCGGCGCACCAGCCGCGTCGGCGGCGGGGGAGGGGGCACCTTCATCCCCAGGAGCTTCGCGAGCTCGGGGATGGCCCCGGCGTTGGCCAGCGCGACGGCGCGGCTCGCGTCGTCGTCGGGGATGCCGTGGGGCTTGATGTTGCGCCGGACCGACGTGTCGGCCGCCGCCGCGACGATGGTTCGCCACGTCGCCGGGTCCTGCTCGGCGGTGAGGGCGTCGGAGGCCAGGGTCACGACCCGGGCCGCGACGTCGGCGCTGACGCGCGTCGAGAGGTCGGGCGGGCTCGCCACCAGGCGCAGCGCCTCGGCGACGTTGGGCGCGGCGATGGCCGCCTCGAGCTTGGCCGTCCACGCGGTGCGCATCGCGTCGAGGCGCGTCGTGAGCGCGGCCTGGAGCTCCTTGAGCTGGGCGCGCGAGTCGTCGTCGTGGCTGACGGTCTTGGCCGAGGTCACGACGGCGCGCAGGTCGCGCAGGCGCAGCTCCTTGCCGGCGGAGACGGCCCCGGCGGCCCGGTCCTTCCAGTTGGCCAGGTTGGCGCGCCCGACCAGGTCGACCGCGATGCGCTCGATCGTGACCGCGTCGACGGTGGGGCGGCCCTGGGCCGCGGCGTTGCGGTTCTGCTCGGCCACCGCCGTGCGCACCGCGGGCATCCCGCCGCGCAGCAGCTGCTCGGCGACCGGGAGCTGCTCGGGCGAGAGGGTGGCCAGGAAGGCGTTGCGGTGCGTCGTGGTGACCGGCGGGTGCAGCGGGCGAGCCGGGCGGCCGGGACGCTCGGGCCGGGGCGGGCGCGGCCCGCGGCGTTCCCCGGCGCCCTCGGGGCGGGGCCCGCGGCGCTCCGCGGCTCCGTCCGGGCGCGGCCCGCGGGCCTCGTCCGCGCCCTCGGGGCGGGGCTGGCGCTCGCGCGGGGCGCGATCGGCGTCGCCGCGGCCGCGCGGCGGCCGGTCGGCCCGGGGCCGCTCGGGGCGGTCCCGGCGGGGCCGCTCGGCGTCGCCCTCGGACGCTCGCGGGCGCGAGGGGCGCCGGCCCGGGCCGCGGTCGGCGTCGCGGCGCGTCGAGCGGCCCTTGGGGGCGTAGGTGACGACCACGTCGGGCCCCGACGGGGCCACCGGGATCAGCTCGAGGCGCTCGTGGCGCGGGTCCTCGGGCGACGCGGTCTTGGCCGGGATGACCGCCAGGACCTCCATGCCCTCCATGTACTGCTCGACGTCGGCCCGGTAGACCGAGCCCACCTTGGCGCCGCCGGGCACCAGGGACGCGTCGAGCACCCCCTTGGGCAGCTTGGCCCCCGCGGCGCGCCACGTCGCGACGTCTCCGCTCAGGCTGGTGATTTCGATCTCAATGCGCCGGGGCACAGCCCGAACAATCTAGCCGTCGGGCCGGAGCGGAACATTTCGGGACCTATTAGACGATTATTAGGTGCCGGTGCTTAGCATGGCGCGGTGAGTGAAATCACCCCGGTCTCCGGCGACGCACCGGACGAGCCGACTCCCGTCGCGCCCGGGCCCTCACCGGCGGACTACACGCCGCCGGCGGCCCCGGACGTCGATCAGGCCCCCGCGTCGCCGGAACAGTGGGGCGAGCCGCGCGCCGAGGACGACCCCGCCTCGGCTGCCGCGGCCGCCCCACACCCTTTCGACGCGGTGCCGCTGGCCTCGGCGCAGCGGCGACGAGGGCCGCGCGGGGTGTGGTCGACCCGGGTGTCGCTCCTGCTCGTCGCCGCCCTGGTGGGCGGGCTGGCCGGCCACTACGCCGCCCCGTCGACCTCGGGGCCCGGCGGCGTCACGATCAACGAGATCTCCTCGGCGCCCGGCGGCGCGGTGCTGCCTAACGGCCGGACCATCCCGGCGCTGGTGCGCCAGGTGTCGCCGTCGGTCGTCTCGATCGACGTCAAGGGCGCCGCCGGCGAGGACCAGGGCACGGGGATGATCATCTCGGCCGGCGGCCTCGTCGTCACGAACAACCACGTCATCGCCAACGCGGTGAGCGGTGGCACCATCACGGTCACGCGCACCGGGTCGTCCACCGCACTCCCGGCGACGCTGGTCGGAACGAACTCGGTCGACGACGTCGCGCTGATCCGGATCGACAACATGTCGGGCCTGCCCACGGTGACCTTCGGCAACTCGAACCTCCTGGCCGCCGGGGACTCGGTCGTCGCCATCGGCAACGCGCTCGGCCTGGCCGCGGGCACGCCGACGGTCACCCAGGGCATCGTCTCCGCGCTCGGGCGCACGGTCACGGCCGGCGACAGCGCGACCAACACCGAGACCCTCGACAACATGATCCAGACCGACGCGGCGATCAACCCGGGCAACTCCGGGGGACCGCTCCTCGACTCGGCCGGCGCGGTCATCGGGATGAACACCGCGGTCGCCGGGACGCTGCCCGACGGCACCAACGCCCAGAACATCGGCTTCGCCATCCCGTCGGCCACGATCCTGTCGCTGCTCAAGGCGCTCAAGGCCGGCGAGAGCGTCGTCAACCACGGCGCGTTCATGGGCGTCGAGATCATGTCGATGACTCCGTCGCTCGAGCTCCAGTTCGGCTTCTCGGTCTCCACCGGGGCGCTCATCCAGGGCGTCGTTCCGAACTCGGGCGCCGCGGCGGCGGGACTGAAGCAGGGCGACATCATCGCGCGCATCAACTCGACGCCGATCCACAGCGCCCAGGACGTGACCGGGGTCATCTCCGCGCTGCACCCCGGCGACGTCGTCACGATGGCGATCGTGCGCGGGACCCAGCACCTCACCGTGAGGGTGACGCTGGGACACAAGGCCTAGGCCAGGGTCGCGATCCCCCCGTCGACCGGCAGCACGACGCCGGTGACGTAGCTCGCCGCCGGCGAGGCCAGGTAGATCGCCGCGCCGGCCATGTCGTCCGGGCGGCCGATGCGACTCATCGGGGCCGCCGCCGCGATCTCGTCGCCGAAGGCCTCGAGGGTCGCGTGCATCATCTTGGACTCGAAGGGACCCGGCGCGATCGCGTTCACCGTGACGCGCGGCGCGAGCGCCTTGGCCAGGTGGCGGGTGAGCTGGTGCACCGCGGCCTTGGAGGCCGAGTACGCGTAGGTCTCCATCGCCGGGACGTGGATCCCATCGATCGACCCGATGTTGATCACGCGGGCCGGGTTGCCCTCGGTGGCGGCGGCGAAGAGGAGCGGCCGGCAGAACTTGGTGAGGTGGAAGACCCCCTTGACGTTGAGGGCCAGCACCCGCTCGAAGGCACGCTCGTCGTAGTCGTCCATCGGCGCGCCCCACGTCGCCCCGGCGTTGTTGACGAGCACGTGCAGGCGGTCGACCCGGCCGGCCACCTCGTCGGCCAGGCGCCGACACTCGTCCTCGCGGCTGAGGTCGGCCGGGATCGCCTCACAGGATCCGGTCGCCGAGAGCTCGGCCGCCAGGGCCTCGCAGACGTCGGCCTTGCGCGAGGAGATGAAGACCCTCGCGCCGGCCTCGACGAATCCGCGCGCGATCATCTCGCCGATGCCGCGGCTCCCGCCGGTCACCAGCACGTTCCTGCCCGACACGTCGAAGAGTCCGCTCATGGCCCGAAGTGTAGGAGAGGCCCGGCGCCTAGGAGGTGGGCGGCGCCTCGCCCGCGCCCAGGGCGGTGACCCAGATAAAGGCCCCGCAGGTCGAGACGTGGACGTCGACCCCACCGTGGATGGCGCCGACGCCGTGGGGGAGCGAGACCCCGAGCCACGTCGCCGTGGGGCAGCGCTCCCCGGCCGTGGGGGCGCGCCACGAGATCCCGAACGACGCCGCGGCGGCGTGCGCCACGGTCAGGAGCCTCGGCGTCCGCCAGGCGAACGCCGAGGACGACTCGTAGTGGTCGTGGCCCGCGAGCACACGGCCCGCGACGTCGCCGAAGGCCACCGTCGGCGCACCCCTCAGTCGGCACCGACCGCCCTCGTTCACGGCGACGATCACCATCGACGCGTCGCCGGCGCGCACGACGGGCGCGCGCACCTCGAGCCGCAGGTGCACGCAGTCCGGCGGGGGAGTGGTGGCCGCCGCAACGGGTCCTCCCCCGCCGACGATGGGGGAGAGCGACCCAACGAGTGCGATCGCCGCAATGGCCGAGACGCGCCTCACCGCGTGACGCCGACTGGGAACGCCGTGCGCGGGCGCTCCAGGTCAGGACGGAGCCGCGCGGCGATCGTCAGGGCCTCGTCGACGTCGTTCGCGTCGACGAGCTCCTGGGTGAGGCCGCGGAAGGGGTCACCCCACAGGACGCGGAAGGCCACCGCGCCCACGCGGCTACGGGCCGACGTCGATGTTGGTGATCGCCGCGGCGCTGATGGTGTCGGCCTTGGACGTCGCGAACTCGGCGCGGATCTCCCAGGTGCCGCTCGCGGTGAAGTTGAAGCCGCACTCGACCTGGCTCTGGGAGACGACCTGGTAGCGGCAGACGAGGTTGGACACGTTGCTCGAGTCGGGGGCGAGCGCGACCACGCGCACCACGCCGCCGGTGTGCTCGGGCAGGACGTCCACGATGATGTTGAACGGGCCGCCGCTGGCCGACGCCGGGTCGGAGTTGTCGGAGAAGTCGAACGACAGCTGGATCTTGCCGTTGGTGAGGCCGATGACCTCGGCGGCGGCCGGGAGGGCCGTCATTGCGCCCAGGGATACGCACAGGGCAATGATTGAAAGCGCCCGCCGCATAAGGGCATCATACCAGTCCTGTGGATATCGAACGCCGATAATGTCCGTTATGTAAAGTAAGAGCGAGGGACCGAGGCCGTCACGACCGCGCAGCGACCCCCTCTCACGGGCCCGCCATCCATCCCGCACCGACGGCGGGCGTCGAAATGAATCGTCACAGAAGTTTCACGCTCGTCGACGTCGTGACAACGGTGCCGTCGTCGTGCCGCTCAGCGTGTCTCCGAGGTCACGTGAGCCTCCGGTATCGTCGCCCTACCGATGCGCCCCACGATCTCTCTACGGCCGCGTCAGCTCGCCCTGGCGGCCGCGACGGTGGCCCTGGGCGGCGCCCTCGGCACCGCGGCCCGGGACCTGGCGCTCAAGGTCCAGCCCGCGCCGACCCTCGACTGGACCAGCCGCGTGCCGTGGGTGCTCCTCGCGCTCAACGCCGCCGGCGTCTACGTCGCGACCTGGCTCCTGCGCGGCCGGCTGCACCACCACGACCCCAACGACGTCGCGCGACTCCTCGTCGTCACCGGCCTGCTCGGCGGCTTCACGTCGTACTCGAGCCTCTTCGTCGACGTCGCCGCGGTGTGGCACCGGTCGCTCGCCGGCGGCCTGGCCGTCCTCCTCGGCGCGATCGCGACGGGCATGGCGATGGCCGAGCTCGGGCTGCGCCGCGGTCGCCGTCACCACCGTCGGCGCGGGGCCGCGTGACCCTCCTCGTCGTCTCCGCTCTCGGCGCGCTCGGCTGCGTGGTGCGCTACCTGGCCGAGTACGCGGTGCGCCGCCACCACCCGACGCTGCGCCCGTGGGCCACCGTGGCCGCCAACGCCGCGGGCTGCCTGGTCGCGGCGTGGGCGGTCTACCGCCTCGGCGCGCCGGGAGACGCGCACCTGCGCTCGGCCGTCGTGACCGGCTTCTGCGGCGGCCTCACCACCTTCTCGTCGGCCTTCGCCGTCCCGGCGATCCTCCAGCGCGAGCACCACTGGGGCTACGCCGCGGCGCTGGTGACAGCCACCCCGGTTGCCTGCGCGGCCGGGGTGCTCGCCGGCATGGCCCTGGCCGCCCGCTAGACCTTGAGCGGCCCCTGCTCGGCCTCAGAGAGGCCGGTGTAGTCCGCGCGGCCCTTGAAGTCCTGGGGCACGGCCGACGTGGCGATCAGGCCCACGATCAGGAGCGCTACGGCGGCCATCCACGTGTACTTGGTCGGGGCCGGGACCTTGTAGATGGCCCCGTAGATGGCCGCCCCGGTCACCGCGATCCCGACCAGCGCGGCGATCCACACCCCCACGACGCGGCCCGAGTCGCGCAGGCCGCGCAGCGCGCCCACCGAGATCAGCAGGTAGATGACCGTGATGGCGAACCCTCCGAAGGTCGACAGCCAGCTGAACATCGAGAAGTACTCCGGGAATCCCGGGAGCGCGAACGACGTCGTGGTGGCGACCAGGATCACGAACACCGTGTAGACGAAGACCACGAACGCGCTCGCCGCGACCGGCGTGCCGTGCCGCGAGATCACGGTGAGGCGGCTCGGGAACTTCCGGTCGCGCGCCAGCGCGAAGATGCCCCGCGACGCCGAGACGGCGCAGCCGATGAGGACCGCGATCATGTCGAGGATGACGACCAGCTCGACGAGGCGCCGGATCCCCACCCCGGCGTACCCCGTGCCGCCCGGCCCGGCCAGGGCGAACAGCGGTCCCCCGGCGTTCTTGCCCATCGCCCCGAGGTTGAAGTGGAATCCCGAGACCTGGGCGTAGCTGCCGATGATGTAGAAGACCCCGATGACCAGCACCGCCGTGATCACGGCGCGCGGGATGTTGCGGTGGGGCTCGGCGGTCTCCTCGGCCAGGTTGGCCGAGGTCTCGAAGCCCGTGAAGAGCAGCACGCCGTAGAGGACGCCGAAGAAGACGCCCTTCCAGTGCAGGGGCGAACCGCTCGGCGAGAAGCCCTTGGCGAGGTGGTGGAGGCCGCCGCTCTTGATGATGACGTAGACGCTGAAGGCCAGCACGACCGTCACCGAGACCAGCGCGAGGGTCAGCTGCACCCGGGTCGAGAGCGCCACCCCGAGGTAGATGATCGTCCCGACCAGGAGCAACAGGAGAATGTTCCAGACCGGGTACGGCAGCGGCGCCTTGTTGAACTCCCCCTGGATCGTGTCGTGGATCGTCCCGCCGATCATCGGCAGGATCGCCGAGCCCAGCGCGAGCATCCCCGCGTAGTAGAGCCACCCGGCCGCGGTGCCGACGCGTCCCCCCAGGCCGTCAGTGACGTAGTCGTAGAGCGATCCGGCCGCCTGGATCTTGCGGGTGTACTCCGCGACGATCCATCCGAGTCCCATCACGCCAACCATCGCGATCAGCACGGCCAGGCCGGCCGCGTTGCCCGCGCCGTCCCCGGTCACGCTGATGATGCCCACGACCAGCGGCACCAGGAACGCGATCGAGAAGACCGGGCCCATCAGGCCGACCGACTGCGCGGTCGCGTCGACCAGCGTCAGCTTCTTCTTGCCACCGAGCTCGGTGCGCTTAGTGCTCTCTTCCGCCATGGTCCCCCCGTCGCGGCCAGAAAAATGGCCCCCCGGCCATCGCTGGAATGTACGGGGTCAAACGACCCGCGTCAAGAACCGACGCGAGCGCTCCGGCGGTCGTTGGCCTCGCGGACCAGCCAGGCGAACGTGGGGTCGGGCTTGGCGAGCAGCTCGGGGTGCCACTGCACCGCGAGGACGTCGCCCTCAGGGGTCTCGAGGCCCTCGATCACCCCGTCGGTGGCGCGCGCCGAGACGACGAGCCCCTCGCCGACGCGCTCGACGGTCTGGTGGTGCAGCGAGTTGACCGGCCAGGACTCGGGCAGGAGCGTCGAGGTCAGGGACCCCGGCTCGACGCGCACCTCGTGCGTCGCCGAGCGCCCGTCGACGTCCCACTGCGGATGCCCGGCGCCCTCGTCGATCGTGACGTGCTGTCTGAGCGACCCGCCGAAGGCGACGTTGACGAGCTGGAAGCCACGGCAGATGGCCAGCACCGGCAGCGAGCGCTGGCGCGCCGCGTGCAGCAGCGCGAACTCCCACTCGTCGCGGTCCTTCTCGAGAGCGCCGAGGTCGGGGTCGTGGTCGGCGCCGTAGTGGGTGGGGTCGAGGTCCGCTCCCCCGCTCAGGACGAGCCCGTCGAGGCGCTCGACGACGCCGTCGACGTCGGCGTCGCGCGCGAGCTCGACCGGCAGGCCGCCGGCCGCCGCGACCGACGCCGGGTAATCCGAGAAGTGCAGGTCGAAGTAGAGCGCGCGCATCGCCGCCGGCACGTTGGTGCCGAGGAACGACGCGGGCCACCGGCGCCCGGTCAGTCCGATCAGGGGCTTGCCCACCCCGGCAGTTTACGGTCGGCGCGCGGTGGTGTGCTGTAATGGCCCCGTCGTTTGGACACGAACAACGGGGGTTCCATGACTGAGGCCCTGGTCGACCTCACCTCGCACGACACCTACGTCGACGGAGTCCCCCACGACACCTTCCGGTGGCTGCGCGCCAACGACCCCGTCCACTGGACCGAGGAACCGGCCGGCGGACGCGGCTTCTGGAGCGTGACCACCCACGACGACGTCCTCACCGTGAGCCGCACCCCCGAGGTGTTCTCGAGCCGCTACGGGATCCGCCTCGAAGACATGAGCCCCGAGGAGACCGAGGCCCGGCGCACCCTGATGGAGATGGACGCGCCCGAGCACACCCGGCTGCGCCGCCTGGTGAGCCGGCCCTTCGCCCCGCGGTCGATCGCCGAGTACGAGGACGCCGTGCGCGCCCTGGCCGTCGAGGTCCTCGACGGGCTCGACGGCGCCACCGAGTTCGACTTCGTCACCCGGGTCGCGCGCGAGCTGCCGATGCGCATGCTCGGCCGGCTCCTGGGTCTGCCCGACGAGGACCTGGAGTGGCTCGTGCTGCGCGGCGACGCGCTCATCGGCAACACCGACCCCGACTTCACCGACTACGTGGTCGACCGCGTCGACACGAGCGACTACCGGCTGCTCCCCTTCCGCAGCCCGGTCTCGCTCGAGCTCTTCGCTTACGCCGAGCGGGCGCTGGCCGAGCGGCGCGTCCACCCGACGCCCGACGTGCTCACCGCCCTGCTACAGCCCGACAAGGCGGGCGAGACCCTCGACGACCTGGCGCTCAAGAACTTCTTCACCCTCATGGTCGCGGCGGGCAACGACACGACCCGCTACTCGATGACCCACGGCCTCGATACGCTGATCGACCGGCCCGGGCTCCTCGGCGAGATCCCGCAGATGTCGCTCGAGCAGAGCAAGACGCTCGTCGACGAGCTGCTGCGCTGGTCGACGGTCACGATGCACTTCCGGCGCACGGCCACCGAGGACGTCGAGCTCCACGGCGCGCCCATCAAGGCCGGCGACAAGGTCGTGATGTGGTTCACCTCGGCCAACTTCGACGAGGCCCACTGGGGCGACCCCTACGACTTCCGCGCCGGGCGCTCCCCCAACGACCACGTCGCCTTCGGCCTCCAGAGCCCTCACCTGTGCCTGGGCGCGCACCTGGCCCGCCTGGAGATGCGCGTCCTCTTCGAGGAGATCGCCCGTCGGTGGTCATCGGTCGAGCGCGCCGGCGAGAGCGAGCGGCTGCGCTCGAACTTCATCAGCGGGATCAAGCACCTCCCGGTGCGCGTGGCCTGGCGCTAGAGGAACGGCAGGTACTCGCGCAGCTCCCAGTCCGTCGTGGCCGAGGTAGCGCTCCCACTCCGTGCGCTTGACCGCGAGGTGCTGGGCGACGAGCTCGGCGCCCACGGCCTCGACCAGCGCGGCGTCGGCCTCGAGCTCGTCGAGCGCCTCGCTGAGGCTCGCCGGGACGCCGACGGTCGCGTCGATCGCGTCGAGGCCGTTGCCGCCCTCGGGCGCGCCGGGGTCGACCTGGCCGACGACGCCGAGGCGCGCGCGCCTGCAGGACGGCGGCCAGTGCGACGTGTGCACGACCGCGGCGCCGTCGCTCAGGCGGTGCTCGAGCCTCGCCGCCTCGTCACGCGCGCTCGGGACACGCACCGTCGCGCCGCGGTGGTCGTAGCCCCAGTTGCGCCCAGTAGCCCGACAGCGACGCCGGGCTCAGGCGCTTGTAGGCGTTGACCGTCGGCGCGCACAGCCCGGCCAGGCTGCGGTGGTGCTCGAGCATGCCCGCCGATCGCAGTGCTTCGCCAGCGCGCTGAGCCCGTCGTCGCCGCCGCGTCGTTGATGACGTTCGCGCCCGACGTCGTCGGTGCAGCGAGAGTTGAGGTGCAGGCCCGAGCCCCCACGGTCGCTGAGCGGGCTTGCCGAGGAACGTGAGCAGGAGCCCGCGCTGCGCGGCGACCTCGCGCGCGAGCAGCTTGAAGAGGAAGCCGTCGTCGGCGGCGCGCAGCGCGTCGGCGTAGCGCAGCGTGAACTCGAACTGCGGCGTTGTCGTACTCGGAGTTGACCGACTCGAGGGGAAGGCCGGCCGCGTCGCTGGCGCGCCAGATGTCGTCGATCACCCCGTGCGGGTCGACCGCGGTGCCGGTGCCGTAGACGAAGGCCCCGGGCGTGTCGATCGGGCGCCAGCCACCGTGCGCCGTCGGGCTCGAAGAGGTAGGCCTCGAACTCGATGCCGACCATCGGCTCGTGAGCCAGCCTCGCGCCAGTCGGCCATCGCCTTGCGCAGCGCGGTGCGCGGGGCGACCCGCGACGAGCTCGCCGTCGCGCCTCAGGTCCGCGACGACGACCCGACGTGCCCGGCTCCCACCCGGGGCGCGATGTCGGTCGAGCTCGTAGCGTCGCGTCCATGTCGGGCAGGCCGACCTGGGCCCAGTGCCGAGCCCGTCGTGTCGGGGGTCATCACGCGGTCGTAGCCGAGCGCCCACGTGCCCGTGCAGTGGCGCGACGCCGCGCGTCGGCCAGAGCGCGACGGGCACGTACTTGCCCCGCGCGAGCCCCAGGTGGTCGGGCCACAGGACTCGGCACGCGGTCGGCGGGCACGAGTCGCTCATCGCTCCCCCGCGGGCGATCCGTCGCGCAAAGTAGCACGGGCGCTGCGCGCCCGCCAGTTTCGCAGGCTGGTGAGACCATTTGAGGTCAAACGACCTGGAGGCCAGTGGAGCTCCGCCGCATCCTGCTCGACGGCGCCGTCGGTCGAGGTGACGCGCGACGGCGACGACCTCGTCGCGCCCGACGGGCGTCGCGTCGCGTCGACGCGGCCGTGCACCTCCCGCCGGTCGAGCCCGACCAAGATCCTCTGCTGCCACCTCAACCACGTCTCGCCGCGTGCGCGAGTTCCAGATCGCAGCTGCCCGCCCGCGCCGACGTACTTCCACAAGCCGGTGTCCGCGCTCAACGCGCACGGCGGCGCGGTCGTGCGCCCGTCGAACTGCCGGTGGCTCAACTACGAGGGCGAGGTCGCCATCGTGATCGGGCGCGTGACCCGCAACGTCACGCTCGCCGAGGCCGCCGACCACATCGCCGGCTACACCATCGCCAACGACTTCGGGCTCCACGACTTCCGCGACACCGACGCCGGCTCGATGCTCCGGGTCAAGGGCGCCGACACGCTGTGCCCGCTCGGCCCGGGGCTCGTCACCGACTGGGACCTTCGACGCACAAGTCGATGCAGCACGCTGCGTCAACGGCGTCGAGTCGTCCAGGACGGCTCCACCGACGAGATGGCCTGGGACATGCACTACCTCGTCGCCGACCTCGCCCGGCTCATCACGCTCGTGCCGGGCGACGTCATCCTCTCGGGCACGCCCGCCGAGTCGCGGCCCGGTCGAGCCGGGCGACGTCGTCACCGTCGAGGTCGAGGGCCTCGGCGCGCTGACCAACCACGTCGTCGACGGCCCCGCGCCGGTCAGCGACGAGGTCGGCGCGCAGCCCACCGAGACCGAGGAGGTCCGCTCGACGGCCCTCGGCGGCGACTGGGAGCACCGCGGCCAGCGCCGGCCGGCTGCCGACCGACGCGCGACCAGCTGCCCTAGCCCGCGCGTCGCGCCCAGGTTCGAGACGTGAGCCCGCGTCGACGTCGTCGGCGGCGTCGCGTCTCGACTCGACCACTACATCGGCGGCGAGCGCGTCGCCTCGCGCCGCCACCTTCGAGGACCGCTCGCCGCTCGACTGGTCGCTGCAAGCTCGGCCGACGTCGCGCGCGGCGACGCCGGCCGAGGCCGCGGCCGCGGTCGGCGCGGCCGCCGACGCGTTCGCCGCCTGGGCGGCGCGCGGCGCCCGCGGAGCGCGCGCGAGCTCCTGCACCGCCTCGCCGACCTCATCGACCGCGACGTCGAGGGGATCGCCGCGGTCGAGTGCCTCGACATGGCGATGCTCGACGAGAGCCTGCGCGCTGCGCGTCATCGCGCCGCGGCGCGCGCAACTTCCGCGCCTACGCCGACCTCGCCGCGGCCTACGAGGCCGCGCGCTGGTCCTCCAACGGCACCGACAACGCCGTGCTGCGCATGCCCGCCGGGCCGACCGTCGTCATCACGCCGTGGAACGCGCCCTTCATGCTCTCGACCTGGAAGTGCGCGCCGGCGCTCGCCGCGGGCAACACCGTCGTGCTCAAGCCGGCGGAGTGGTCGCCGCTCAGCTGCTCGATCCTGCTGCGACCTCGCCGAGGAGGCCGGCATGCCGCCGGGCGTCTTCAACGTCGTCCAGGGGATCGGCGAGGAGGTCGGCGCCGCGCTGGTCGCCGACCCGCGGGTCGCGTCGGATCAGCTTCACCGGCTCGCCGGAGACCGGGCGGCGCCATCGGCGTCGCGGCCGCCGCGGCGAACCTCGTGCCCTTCACCGCCGAGCTCGGCGGCAAGGGGCCGTTCGTCGTCTTCGCCGACGCCGACCTCGACGCCGCCGCCGCCAAGGCCGCGGCGTGATGTACGACGACGCCGGGCAGGTCTGCCTCGCCGGGACGCGGCTGCTCGTCGAGGCGTCGGTGCGCGACGACGTTCGTCGAGCGGTTCACAGCGCCCGACCGAGCGCCACGTGCTCGGCGACCGCCGCGACGCCGGCGCACGACGGTCTCGCCGCTCATCCACCCCGACCACCTCGCGCGCGTCGAGGGCTTCGTCGAGCGCGCGCGCGCGCCGCGGGCGACCGGGTCGTCTTCGGCGGCGCGCCGCTCGACGCGACGACGGGCTCTGGTACGAGCCGACGCTCATCGAGCCGCGCGTCCAACGACGCCGAGATCGTCCAGCGCGAGGTCTTCGGCCCGGTGCTCACGCTCCAGACGCTTCGCCGACGAGGACGAGGCGGTGGCGCTCGCGAACTCGACGCGCCTACGGGCTCTCGGCGATGGTCTTCACCGCCGACGAGGCCGCGCGCCGAGCGCGTCGCGTCGGCGATCCGCGCCGGGACGATCTGGATCAACTGCTTCCTCGTCCGCGACCTCACCGCGCCCTTCGGCGGCGCCGGGATCAGCGGCATCGGCCGCGAGGGCGGCGACTACGCGCTCGACTTCTACAGCGAGCTCAAGACCGTCCAGGTGAAGGAGGGGACGACCCATGGGTGAGATCGTCGGCGCGGGCCGTGCTCGCGCACGTCCCGACCATCGTGCTGCCCGACGACGAGCGACGGGCGCTCAACAACGGGCAGCGAGTCGACGCTCTACACGGGCCTGCACGACGTCACGCCGCGAGGTCTTCGACGCGCTGCGCCCCGACCTCGTCGTCGTCTTCGACTCGCACTGGTTCACGACCGTCGAGTTCGTCGTCACCGCCGCACGCGCGTCGAAAGGGCCACTTCACCTCCGAGGAGCTGCCCCGGGGCATGTCGAGCGTCCCCTACGACATCCCGGGCGACCCCGAGTTCGCGCACGCTCGTCGGGCGCCTGGCCGACGAGACGCGGACTGCTGGATCACGCCGATCGACGACGAGCACCTGCCCGATCCACTACGCCGACGATCAACTTCCTCGGCTTCCTCCAGGGCGACGAGCGCTGGGTCGTCGGTCAGCGACCTGCCAGACCGGCCGAGACCGGCGACTTCGCTCACCGTCGGCGAGTGCGTCGGCGCGCGCGTCGGCCGAGCTCGACCTGCGCGTCTTGCTCATCGGCTCCGGCGCGCTCAGCCACACGTTCCGGCCGCTGCGCGACGCTGCGCGACCACGAGGCGGCCGGCGAGGAGCACATCTTCACGCAGGAGGCCGCGCGCGCGGACCACCGGGCGTCCTCGAGCCGCTGGTCGCGCGGCGACCACGCCGCGGTCATCGACGACCATGCCCGAGTACCTGACCTTCCGGCCCGAGGGCCGCTTCGGCCACTACCAGATGATGGTCGCGGCCCTCGGGGGCGCGGCGTGCACCGCGCCGGGGCGCGCGTACTCGGCGTACGAGAACTCGATCGGCACCGGCTCAGGTCCACGTCGTGGTTCGACCGGCCCGAGGGCGGGTGGACGGCGTGAGCCGCAGCGGACTCCGCTTCCCGCGCACGCCGAGCGGGCCGCGCGTCGATCCTGCCGCCGCCCCCGTGGCACTACTCGGGCGACCTGCTCACCGTCGAGTACCGCACCGACCCGGCCGCCGTCGCGCGCGCTGCTGCCCGACGAGCTCGAGCTCGCCCACGACGACGAGGACCCCGGCGCGGTCGCCTTCATCTGGGCCGACTGGCAGAGCTGCAGCGACGACGGCGCGCGAGCTCCTCGACCCGGTGCGCGCTCCAGTACAAGGAGGCCTTCGTCGTCGTGCGCTGCCGCTAGCGCGACCAGCTGTGGTCAGCCGCTGCGTGTTCATCTGGGTCGACAAGGACTTCGCCATGGTCCGCGGCCACCTCCAGGGCTACCCGAAGAAGCTCGGCTCGATCCAGCCAGACCCGCCCGGTCACCGTCGGACGCGGCGGGCCGCGCCTCGAGCCGGCGGCCGCTTCGCCGTGACGCTCGCCGCCTACGACCGGCGCCTCGCCGAGGCCACGGTGACGCTGACGCGCGAGGCCGACGCGGCCAACGGCTTCGTGAACGGCCGCCCGATGCTGCACCACCGCTGGTCGCCGCGCATCGAGGTCGACGGCACCGACACGCTCTGCCGAGGTCGTGACGATGTCGCGGGCGTCGACGTCGAGCTCGGCCCGGCCTGGCGCCGGCGACGCGCCGAGCTCGAGCTGTTCGACTCGCCCGTCGAGGAGCTGACCTCGCTCGCGCCGCGCGAGGTGCTCGGCGGCTACTGCCGCACGCGTCGGCACGACCTTCGCCGGCGGGGTCACCCTAGAGTCGGGTGATGGCTGAGCGCCCCAACGCCAAGTCCCTGGCCGACGGCGTCGTGCGCTTCGCGCTCGTCGTCACCGAGTACGCGATCGTCCTCAGCCTGCTCATCGTCGCCGCGGTCGTCCTGGTGAGCACGGTGGCCGAGTTCTTCACCCACCACGGGTCGTTCGCGGTGGCGGTGGTCGCGGCCATCGACGGGATCCTGGTCGTCATCATCGTGCTCGACATCGCCCACACCGTCTTCGGATTCCTGCGCTCGTCGGTGTTCCCGGTGCGGCCCTTCCTCATCATCGGCATCCTGGCCGGGGTGCGAGACATCCTCTCGGCGTCGGCCCACCTGACCCTGTCGGGGCCCCAGTCCCAGACCTCCTTCTACGACACGCTCGCCTCGCTGGGCGTGGGCGTCGGCGTGGTCGTCTTCTTGCTGCTGGGCCTGTGGATCCTCGACCGCAGCCACCACCGCGACGAGGAGATCGGGGGCTAGGTGTCGCGGCGCATCGCGAGCTCCTCGCGCACCGTCGTCTCGGCCGCCGAGCGCGACATCCGCGAGCGCCTGGCCGGGCGCCACCTCGACTCGACCGCGATGGCCGCGGTGTCGAACATCTATCGCGCCGGCTCCGCCGTGCGCAACCACATGGAGCGCGACGGTCCTCGTCGAGCACGACCTCAGCTGGGTCGCCTTCACCGTGCTCTGGGTCCTGTGGATCTGGGGCGACCCAGGAGACCGGGCACCTCGCGGCCGAGGCCGGCGTCACCAAGGGCACGCTCACCGGGGTGGTCACGACGCTCAGCGCGCGCCGCCTGGTTCGGCGCCTGCCCCACGACGACGACCGCCGCCGCGTCTCGGTCGAGCTGACGCGCGCCGGGACCGCGCTGATCGAAGCCCTCTTCCCGGAGTTCAACCGCCACGAGACCCTGGCGGTCGCGGCGCTGAGCGCCGCCGAGCAGCGCGAGCTCGCGGGCCTGCTGCGCCGGGTCCTCGCCCAGATCAGCGACGTGGACGCGCCGGCCTAGCGGTCGGCGGCGTCCTCGGTCGCGATGAGGTGACGCGCCGCGCGCGCCTCGTCGACGCGGCGGACCGGCGTCGTCTGCGGGGCGCCGTGCGCGCGCTCCGGGTCGCGTGCGCGCCCCGCGGCGATGCGCTCGAGCGCCTCGGCCAGCGCCTGCGAGCGTCTGGAGGCTCTCGGTCTCGGTCGGCTCGATCATCAGGGCCTCGTCGACGATCAGCGGGAAGTAGACGGTCGGAGCGTGGAAGCCCTCCTCCGAGCAGCGCGCTTGGCCACGTCGAGTGCCGCGCACCCCCGTGGCCTTCTTGAGCTGCGTCGCGGTGAGCACGCACTCGTGCATGCAGGCGCGGTCGTAGGCGGCGGGTAGCGTCGTCCGCGCAGCCGGCGGCGCAGCCAGTTGGCGTTGAGGACCGCGCGCTCGGCCACCCGGCGCAGGCCGTCGGCGCCGTGGACGCCGATGTAGGCGAGCGCGCGCGCCAGCACGAGGGCGTTGCCGTGCCAGGAGTGGACCCGGCCGATCGAGCGCGGCGGCGTCGTCCAGCGCGAAGCCGCCGTCCTCGACGCGCGCGGCGCGCGGGCCCGGGCAGGAAGTCGGCCAGGCGCGCCGAGACGGCGACCGGGCCAGCGCCCGGGCCCTCCCCCGCCGTGCGGCGTGGCGAAGGTCTTGTGGAGGTTCATGTGCACGATGTCGAAGCCCATGTCGCCCGGGCCGCACGACGCCGAGGATCGCGTTCAGGTTCGCGCCGTCGTAGTAGAGCAGACCGCCCGACGCTCGTGGACGGCCGCGGCGATCTCGTCGATCTCCTCCTCGAACAGCCCGAGCGTGTTGGGGTTGGTGAGCATGATGCCGGCCACGTCGCGGTCGAGCGACGCGCCGCAGCGGCGTCGAGGTCGACCAGGCCGCGGTCGTCGGAGGGCACCGTCGTGACCTCGTAGCCGCCGAGGGTGACCGAGGCCGGGTTGGTGCCGTGGGCCGAGTCCGGGATGATGACCTTGCGGCGCCGCGTCGCCGTTCGCGCTCGTGGTAGGCGCGCATCAGCAGCAGGCCCGGTCAGCTCGCCGGCCGCGCCGGCCGCCGGCTGGAGCGTGGCGGCGGCCATGCCGGTGATCGCGCAGAGCGTCTCCTCGAGCGTCGACCAGCAGCTCGAGCCAGCCCTGGGTCAGGGCGGCCGGGGCGCCGGGGTGCACGTCGTTGAGCCCGCGGTCGGCGGCCGACCTCGTCGCAGAACTTCGGGTTGTACTTCATGGTGCACGACCCCAGCGGGTAGGCCCCGAGGTCGACCGAGTACTGGCGGTGCGACAGCCGGGTGAAGTGGCCGACCAGGTCGCGCTCGGAGACCTCGGCGCAGGGCGACCGGCGTCGTCGGCGCAGGTGGTCGCCGGGCACGAGGTCGGCCGAGCGGCGTCGCCGGCACGCCCGTCGTGCGCAGCTGGTACGCCGCGCGACCGGGGACGGACAGCTCGAAGATGGTCGGCTCGGCGTCGTGGCCGAGCAGCGGCGCCGACGCCGCGCGGCCGCCCGGCGCGGCCGTCGCGCCGTCATCGCGCCACCTTGGCGCAGGGCCGCGACGTAGCGCGTCGATCTCGGCGCGGGTGCGCCGCTCGGTCACCGCGACGACGCAGCAGGCCGTCGCCCGCGTCGTCGAGCGACGGGTCGTCGAGCCCGGCCAGCGCCGAGACGGCGACGCCCGGCCAGGCACGCCGTCGCTCGGCCATCGCGGGCGAGCACGTCGTCGGCCGCGACCGGGGACGCAGGCGAACTCGCGCAGGAACGGCGCGTCGGGGTCGCCGCGCGACACCCCGGTCAGGGCGAGTCACCGCGTCGCAGAGGTAGTGCGCGCCCTGGGCGCAGCGCGTCGCGACCTCGGCGCAGGCCCCGCGGTGCCGAGCCAGCCGAGCTGGATCGCCGCGGTCACGGCCATCAGCGTCTGGTTCGTGCAGACGTTCGACGTCGCCTTCTCGCGGCGGATGTCCTGCTCGCGGGCGCGCAGCGTCGTCACGTAGCGCGCGGCGCCCGTCGACGTCGACCGTCTCGCCGACGAGCCGGCCCGGGCAGCCGGCGCACCTGGTCGAGCGCGCAGGCGAACAGCCCGAGGTACGGGCCGCCGAAGGAGAGCGGCGTGCCGAAGGCCTGGCCCTCGCCGACGACGACGTCGGCGCCCCACGACCCGGCGGAGCGCAGCACGCCCGCGGCGACCGGGTCGGCGCGCGACGACCAGGAGCGCGCCGTGCGGCGTCGGCGCGGCGCCGTGCCGGCGCGCAGGTCCTCGAGCACGCCGAGGTAGTTCGGGTAGGCCGACGACCACGGCCGCGGCGTCGGCCGGCGTCGCGCGCTCGCCCAGTCGGTCACGCCGTCGCGCAGCGGGACCTCGACGATCTGGTGGCCGGTGCCCGCGGCGAACGTGCGCGCCACCGCGCGCCAGTGCGGGTGCACGCCCGCCGAGACGCAGCATGCGCTGAGCGCGCCGTCGCTGCCGTGGGCCATGTTGAGCGCCTCGACGAGCGCGGTCGCGCCGTCGTAGAGCGACGCGTTGGCGATCGGGCAGGCCGGCCAGTCGCGCGACCATCGTCTGGAACTCGAAGACCGCCTGGAGGACGCCCTGGGCGACCTCCGGCTGGTACGGGCGTGTAGGCCGTCACGAACTCCGAGCGACCGGCGAGCGCGCGGACGACCGCCGGCACCTCGTGGTCGTAGGCGCCGGCCCCGGCGAAGCAGATCAGGTCGCGCGCCGACGGTCGGTTGGCGGCGCGAGCGCGCGTCGAAGTCGGCGGCGACGTCGGGCTCGGGCCGGCCCGTCGGCAGGTCGAGCCCGCCGGCCAGGCGCACCGCGGCCGGCACGTGCGCGAAGAGCTCGTCGAGCGAGTCCGAGCCCGAGGAACGCCAGCATCTCGTCGACCTCGTCGTCGGTGTGCGGCAGGTAGTCGGCCACCTCAGCGCGCCTCTGGCCACGAAGGGCAGCGCGGCGACACGTCGCCGTCGACCGGCCGACCGCGCAGCTCGACGCTCGACCGCGCGTCGCCCGCGGCGGGGCCGCCGCGCCAGCAGCGCCGAGGCCGATGCCGCGCTCGAGGACCGGCGAGAAGTTGCCCGACGTGACGACGCTCGCCGACGGCCCGCCGTCGACCGCGACGACGCGCGCCGTCGCGCAGGCGGCTGGCGCGCCGTCGGCGACGAGCCCGCGCGAGCAGCCGTGCGCGCCCGCGGGCGCGCTCGCGCTCGACCGCGGCTGCGGCCGCGGAAGGCCGCCTTGTCCCAGCCGAGCGACCCAGCCCGAGCCGGGCCTCGAGGGTCGTGATCGACGGCGTGAGCTCGTGGCCGTACAGCGGCAGGCCGGCCTCCAGGCGCAGCGTGTCGCGCGCGCCGAGCCCGGCCGGCGCGACCCCCGCGCCGACGAGCGCGTCGCAACAGACCTCGGCGGCGCCGTCGTTCGGCGACCGCGATCTCGACGCCGTCCTCGCCGGTGTAGCCGGTGCCCGGCGACGCGCACGCGCCGCCCCGCGTACGTCGAATCGCGGCCACCCGGAACCGTCCGACGTCGGCGCATCGCCGCGTCGACCGTCGGCGACGCGCTCGCGCGCGCCGCGGCCCCTGGACCGCCAGCACGCGCCGCCCGGCGGTCACGTCCTCGCCCGGCGAGCGCGTCGAGCACCCCGGCGGTGTTCGACGCGTTCGGCATGACGTCGAAGCGATCGTCGTCGACCCACCAGACGATGATGTCGTCGACGACGAACGCCGTCGTCGTTGAGGAGGTGCGTGTACTGCGCGCGCCCCGGCGCGATCTTGCGCAGGTCGTTGGTCAGGGTGCGACTGGAGCGCGTCGAAGCATCCCGGGCCGTCGACGCGCACCGTGCCCGAGGTGGCTCACGTCGAAGACGACCGCGCCGCGGCGGCAGGCCAGGTGCTCGGCGAGCGTGCCCGGTCGGGTACGCGCAGCGGCATCTCCCACCCGCCGAAGGGGACGATCTTGGCCCCGAGGGCGACGTGAGCGTCGTAGAGGATACGGGCGGCGGTCGCTCACGGGCGCAATACTAGGCCGCGAAGGCGCGCGAGCTCTCCGAGGCCGTGGCGCTCGAGCAGCGCGACGAAGTCGCGCTGGTAGACGACGACGAGCGACGACCTCGGGGTAGAGCGCGCGGAACGCGCGGACCTTCTGGTTCTTCTTGCGTGACCAGGCGCTGGTCCGAGCACGGTCAGCTCGATGAGAGGCGGCGCTCGGGCAGGTAGAAGTCGGGCCGGAACGCCTTGGTCGGCTGGCCGCCGAGCTCGTCCCAGGCGAGCGGGAACTCGATCGGCTCGTAGCGCCACGCGCAGGCCGTAGAGGGTCGAGCAGCGTCGCGAAGACCTCGCTCGCTGGGGTGCGCGAACCGCTCCGGCGGCGCGGGACACGGTGCTCGGGTGCCGGCGCGCGATCGCGCGCGACCGGCGACTCGTCGGTCACGCCGTGCGGGTCTCCCTCTCCGACGTCGCGCGCTGCGCTCTGAGCGCAGATCGTGGTCCGCGAGTTCGGCGACCACGCCGGCGAGCGGCACGATGTTGAAGACGCCCTGGCCGCCGCGCAGCAGGTCGACGAGCTCGCCGTCGTCGCTGCGCGAGCACCGAGCCGGCCGTCACGTGAGCACGAGGCTGCGTCGAGGCGAGGTCGGCGCCGAGGCCGGCGCGCAGGCACTCGACGGCCTGGCGCGCGCGCTGCAGCGACGACCCCGGCGTTGAGCAGCGACTTGATGACCTTCACCTCGAGGACGTCGGTGTAGGAGTAGGCCGCGCTTCGAGCCGCTGCCCTGTGGCCGCGCGTGATCGACGGGCGTGCACGAGGTCGGTCCGCGCCCAGTAGTCGAGCTGGCGGTAGGTGACCCCCGTGAGCCGGCAGACCTGCGGGCCGCTGAAACTCTGTACGCTACTGACTCGGCCATCGTCTCCCTCCCGACCGAGGACGCCACATCTAGCCCGGCGGACTACACGAGTGTAGTTTCGGCCGGCCCTAGGCGACAAACAGGTCTGGCCGGCCCGAGCGACGGTGACGAGGCCTCGGCGCGCCAGCGCGCGGCGGGATCCGCCCGGCGCCGCGGGCGAGCGAAGCCCGCGCTGCACCGCGTCGCGCAGCGCCTCGGCCATCACCACCGGGTCGAGGGCCCGGTTGATCGCCGACGCGGCCAGCACCCCGTCGCAGCCCAGCTCCATCGCCAGGGCGGCGTCCGAGGCCGTGCCCGACCCCGGCGTCGAGCAGGACCGGCACCTCGAGGCGCTCGGCGATCAGCGCGATGGCGTGGGGGTTGCGGATCGCCGAGGCCCGACCCGATCGGCGAGCCGAGCGGCATCACCGCCGACGCAGCCGACCTGCTCGAGCCGCTGGGCCGCGACGAGGTCGTCCGACGTGTAGGCCCAGACCTCGAAGCCGTCGTCGCGCCAGCGTCGTCGGCGGCGGCGATCGTCTCGGTCGCGTCGGGCAGCAGCGTCACGTCGTCGCCGATGACCTCGAGCTTGACCGCGCGTCGTGTCGAAGGCCTCGCGGGCCAGGTCGGCGATCTTGATCGCCTCGGCGCGCGCTGTAGCAGCCGGCCGTGTTGGGCAGCAGCGAGAAGTCGAGCTCGTCGAGCAGGTCGTAGATCGAGCCCTCGACGCTCGGGTCGACGCGACGCAGCGCGACGGTGGCGATCGTCGGCACCCGACGCGACGAGGCGCTGCCTCGAGCACGTCCATCGAGCGAAATCCGCCGGTCCCCATCGACGAGGCGCGACGTCGAGCGCGTCGAACCGACCTCGAAGAGGTCGTCCCACGGCGCCAGCGTACTGACCGCCGCGGCGCGCCTCAGTAGGGTGGCGCCGTGCAGCCCGCCGTCGTCCTCACGATCGCCGGCTCGGACTCCGGCGGCGGCGCCGGCACTCCAGGCCGACCTGCGCACGTTCGCCGCCTTCGGGGTCCACGGCACCACCGCGCTCACCGCGCGTGACGGCCCAGAACACCCTCGGCGTCACGGGCCGTGCCAGCTCGTCGACCCCGACTTCGTCGTCGCCCAGGTCCGAGGCGGTCGCTCGACGACCTCGACGTCGCCGCCGTGAAGACCGGAATGCTCGCGCCAGCCGCGCGACGGTCGAGCGCCGTGGCCGGGCTCGCCGAGCGACGGCCGGCTCCCCCACCTCGTGGTCGACCCGGTGCTGGTCTCCTCCACCGGCCACCCCCTGGTGTCGGCCGGCGGCGTCGACGCCTACCGCGACGCGCTGATCGCCGCGACGCCGAGGTCGTCACGCCCAACCTGCGCGAGGCCTGCGTGCTCTGCGGGGTCGACGTCGAGTCGGTGGCCACGGTCGACGACATGGCCGAGCTCGGCCGCGCGCTGGTCGCCCTGGGCGCGCGCCACGTGGTGGTCAAGGGCGGCCACTTCGCGCGCGGGCGGCGCCACCGAGACTCACGCGCCCGACGTCCTGGTCACGGCGAGGGGCGCGTGACGGTCCTCGACGCGGCCCGCGTCGACACGCCCAACGACCACGGCACCGGCTGCTCGCTGTCGGCGGCCATCGCCGCGGGCCTCGCGCTGGGCCGCGACGTCGCAGGACGCGGTGCGCGACGCCAAGTCCTTCGTGCTCGCCGCGCTCGTCGGCGCGGCCGCGCTGGCGCCTCGGCCACGGCCACGGCCCGATCGACCACTTAGGCTGGAGCGAGTGACCGCCGAGGTCAAGCCCCCCCTCACCACGACCACCAGCATCCGGCCCGCCATGACCGTCCTCGTGATCGCGGTCGTGACGCTGGCGGCCTTCATCGCGATCAACTTCGTCGCCGGCTCGAGCGTCAAGACGACGCCGACGACGCTGCCGGTGATCGTGGGCGGCCTGGGCACCGCGCCGGGCGACGAGCTCGCCGGCTGCCGCCAGCCCGGCAACCCGCCCGGCGACATCGCGACCGCCCTGCGCGTGCCGGTGACCTCGGTCGTCACGGCGCCCGCGTCGGTCTCCAACGCCGGCGCCGGGGACTTCACGTGCGCGGCGACCCTGCGCACCGACGCGCCGGCCGCCAAGGTCCTCGGCTACTACCGCGCCCAGCTCGGGGTCCTGGGCTGGGCGCTCTTCTCGAGCGCGCCGAGCCACGGCCGCTCAGAGCTGCTCTTCCAGAAGGCGGGGGCCGACACCTTCTACTGGGTGGTCGGCGTCACCGTCGATCGCGCGGGGCCGTCGTCGACGCGCTGGACCTACACCGTGTACCAGAACTCCAGCTCGATCTAGACGAGCTCGGGGACCCTCACCACCCGGTCGGCGCAGACCCAGGACCACAGCGCGAAGTTGACCGGGTAGATCACGTAGCCGACGCGCGTCGCCGACGCGACGCAGATCATCACCAGGTCGGCGACCGCCAGCAGCGCGAGCAGGTGCGACAGGTCGAGGGGCCAGCGGGCGCGGGCGAAGCGCGCCGCGAAGTACCCGCCGACCACGAGCGCGAGCGGCGCGAGCACGTGGCCGATCGGCGGCCAGAGGGTCGTCAGGACGTGTCCGGGCAGCGCGCTGGCCGCGGGCGACGTCACCCCGGCCAGGCCCAGCGGGAAGCCGAAGACGTTGACCACGAACGCGTGCGGGGACTTGACCGCGAAGGGCAGCACCGTCACGACCACGATGGACGCCATGATCCAGGCCGTCGTGCGCCACGTCCGTCGGCCGTCGCGCGAGCGCACGACCAGCAGCGCGCCCAGGGCGAGCGGCCACGCCGTCAGCTTGAGCGCCGCGGCCAGCCCGAGGCTCACCGCCGCCGGCACGCTCTGGCGCCGCTGGAGGAAGGCGACGCCGAGCAGGCTCAGCGCGAGGATCGGCATGTCGTCGCCGCCGGTGGCCAGGAAGAGGGCCCCGGTCGGCAGCGCGACCAGGACCTGGGCGGCGCGCAGCTTGCGCTCGGGGGGCGCGCGCAGCAGCGCGAGCGCCAGCGCGCCGACCACCAGGGTCATGAGCGACATGATGATCCGCGCGTCGGTGAGGTCGCTATGTCCGTGGGTGGCCGCCGAGGGCAGGCCGAAGACCGCCATCAGCGGAAAGTAGGGGAAGAAGCTCTCGAAGGCCGGCAGGCCCTTGACCGCCCCGACCAGGTGGCCGTTGCGCACGTCGGCGCGGTAGGGGTCCTGGCCGTGGCTGAGCGACGACCCGGCGCGCTCGATGACCGAGACCTCGGGCTGGGCCAGGTGGCGCCACCGGGCCTCCAGGCCCAGGGGCAGCGCGACCGCCCCGAGCAGGACGACGCCCAGGAGCCCCACGCGCAGCGCGGTCTCGCGGCGCACGCGAGCGCGCGCGCCGATCGCCGCGGCCGTGGCCGCCGCGGCGTAGGGGGCGGCCGCGAGGTAGCCCCAGTGCCACTGCGCGGGCTCCTTGGAAGCCAGGCCGAGGGCCAGGGCGAAGGCGGCCGAGATCCCGTAGAGGGTGGCGTCCGAGCCCAGCCCCCCGAGGGAGGCGGCCCGGCGCGCCGCGCTCGTGCGCACCGCCGACAGCCGCGCCACCACGGACACGAGCCTACCGGCGCCCGCCCGGGGGCCCCGGCTCCGCGGGCCGCGCGCGGCGCCGCGGCTGGAGGGTCACGGGGGGCAGGTCCTGGGTCAGGAAGCGGCCGATGAGGCGAGCGCAGAGCTTCGGGCGCTCCTTGAGGACGCCGTGGCTGGCCCCGGGCACTACCGCCAGCTGGGCGTTGGGCAGGCTCAGGTAGAGCTCGGCGGTGTGCGCGAGGTCGACCGCGTCGTCGTCGCCGACCAGCACCAGCGTGGGCGTCGCGATCTGGGCCAGGTCCGGCGCGCCGAGCGTCGGCTCGGTGGCGAAGAGCGTGAGCGCCTTGTCGGCCACGGCGCGCGCGTGGCCGACCCCGTCGGGCGAGCGCGCGCCGAAGTCGGCCGCCCACTCCTCGAAGTCCGGGCCCTCGAAGGCGAGGTTCGCCTCGCTGGCCACGCCGGCGAAGTGGAAGTTCGCCCCGACGGCCACCACGCGGCGTACCAGGTCGGGCCGGCGCCGCGCGGCGAGCAGCGCCACGACCCCGCCGTCGCTGTGGCCGACCAGGTGGGCGCGGCGCCCGAGGAGCTCCAGGAAGGCGATTGTCTCGTCGGCCATCGACTCGTAGTGGAACGGCTCGTCGGTGTCGGCGGTGCGGCCGTGGCCGCGCCGGTCGAAGGCCGAGACGGCGAAGCGGCGCTCCAGGCGCGGCCCGATCGACCCGCGCAGGCTCCGGCTCGAGCTCAGCCCGCCGTGCAGCAGGACGAGGGCCGGACGCCGCGACGCGCTCACGTGGGCCCACGTCGGGTGCCCGCCGAGCGCCACGGTCGTCACGGCGTCATCGTAGGGCGGGACCCTACAGTGGGCCGGTGCGCGCGTTCCTGGTCGAGGAGGACGCGCGGGGGTTCCGCGCCGGGCTGGCCGACGCCACCCCCGAGCCGACCGACCCCGACGACGTCCTCGTCGAGGTCGACTACAGCGGGGTCAACTTCAAGGACTCTCTCGTCGCGCGTCCGGGCAGCCGCGTCCGGCGCTCCGCGCGGGTCGTCGGCGGCATCGACGCGGCCGGCACGGTCGTCGCGTCGCGCGACCCGGCCTTCCCGGTGGGCGCGCAGGTCGCCGTCCACGGCGGGGACCTGGGCGTGGCGCGCGACGGCGGCTTCGCCGAGATGGTCTACGCGCCGGCTCGCTACCTCAACGTGCTGCCCGCGGGGCTGTCGCCTCGCGACGCCATGACGGTGGGCACGGCCGGCTTCACGGCGATGGCCAGCGTGCTCGCCCTCGAGTCGCACGGGCTCGGCCCGGGCGCCCAGGTCCTGGTCACCGGGGCCACCGGCGGGGTCGGCTCGATGGCGGTGACCTTCCTGGCCGGGCGCGGCTACTCCGTCACGGCCTCGACCGGGTCGCCGGCCGAGGCGACGTGGCTCCACGAGCGCGGCGCCGGGCGAGTGATCTCGCGCACCGACGTGGCCGACCACGCCGAGCGGGTACTGGGCAGCGAGCGCTGGGACGCCGCGGTCGACTGCATCGGCGGCGTCACCCTCCCCCAGATCCTGCGCTCCCTGCGCTACGGCGGCGCGGTGGCAGCGAGCGGGCTGGTCGCCGGCGCCGACCTGCACACGACCGTCTACCCCTTCATCCTGCGAGGCGTCGCGCTGCTGGGCGTGGACGCGGTGGAGATGGGCGTCGCCGGGCGCCTGCGGGTCTGGGCCGCGGTCGCCCAGGCGGCGGCCCGCCTCGACCTGGGGCCGCTACTCGACCACGAGGCGTCGCTCGAGGACCTGCCGGCCGCGCTCGCCGCGATCAGCGCCGGGACGACGCGCGGCCGGGTCCTGGTCAGCCCGCGGGCCTAGCCGCGGCCCGCCGGCCGCGGGCGCGCGCGGCGCTCAGTACAGGGGGCTCACCCAGACGGTGCCGTGGTCGCACGGCGCCGGGGCGACCGCCGGCGTCACGGTGGCCGTCGAGCCGCCGGCGCTCAGCGCGACCGACACCGTCTTGGCCTCCGGGCAGGCCTCGGTCCCGGTCGGGACGTCGGAGTACGCCAGCGAGAACGTGAGCGTCGCGCCGCTGGCGACGGTGCGGGCGCTCGGAGCCTGGTTGGCCCGCGAGTCGAGGAACGTGACCTGCGTCCCCGAGCCCGGTACGTCGACGGTGGTCGAGCGCAGCACCGCGCCGTAGCGGTCCTGGAGGGTCAGCGTCGGCCACCCGTCGACGGCGCACGACCCCGCGGTCGTCTTGGTCAGCGTCACGCTGGCGTAGATCGTCCCGGCCGCGCCCTCGCCCTGCACGTAGGCGCCACGGAAGTCGGTCCCCGCGCACGCCGCCGTGGACGCGCTGGTCGTGGTCGTCGTCCCGGCCGGCGCGGTCGTGGTGGTGGTCGTGGTCGTCGTGGTGCTCGAGGTCGTCGCCAGGTGCCGCCCGAGCGTCACGGCCACCACGAAGGCGAAGAAGATGGCGACCGAGATGAGGCCGCGCCTCACTGGTTGAAGTCCTCGGGGCGGACCGTGTCGAGGAACTCCCTCAGCTCCGCCACGAGGTCTGACTCCGACGGCGCGTCGTCGTCATCGTCGTCGAGCTCGATGACCCGCCCCTCGGCGGCCATCAGCTCGTCGCTCACCCGGATTGGCGCGCCGACGCGCAGCGCGACGGCCACCGCGTCGCTCGGGCGCGAGGAGACCTCGATCTCCTCGCCGTCGCGGTCGAGGCGCAGCGTCGCGTAGAAGGTGTTGTCGCGCAGGTCAGTGATCTCCACCGAGACGACCCGCGCGCCCAGGGCCTCGATGACGTGGCCCATCAGGTCGTGCGACATCGGGCGCGGCGTCTCGACCTTCTGAAGCGCGTAGGCGATCGACGTGGCCTCGGGGGCGCCGATGAAGATCGGCAGCGACCGGTCCCCGCCGACCTCCTCGAGCAGCAGCAGCGGCGTCGACGACCCGACGTCAACGCGAACGGCCCGAAGGATTACCTCGACCACGTTTTCAGCCTAGACCGGGGCCCCGCGAGGCGGCCCGTCAGTCCCCCGCCTGATCGGCCAGGGCCGCGTCGAGCATCAGGCGGCGCAGCTCCTCGACCTCGTCGGCGACCGCGCGCACCGCGTCGCGCACCTGCTCGCGGCTCAGGCGGCGCGCGGGCGAGCGCAGCGGCTCGGTCACGTCCTCGATGACCCCCGCCTCGCGCTCGACGACCCGGCGCAGCGCCCCGATCTGGCGCGGGTCGACGCCGCGCGCGAGCAGCGCCCCGGCGGCGCGCGCCACCGCCACGTCGCGCGACCGGTCCAACAGGCCGAGCGCGTCGAGCTGGAGCATCACCGCCGCCGGCATCGACGGCCCGTCGGGCGGGTCGTCGGGTGCGTCGGGCACCACCGAGAGCGCCCTCGCCCCCGGCGCGGTCGCGGTCACGCTCGGGGCCAGCGCCTCGCGCGCCGCGTGGCGCGGCGCGACCGCGGGGCGCTCGGTCAGGAGCCCCTGCTCGACCAGGCGCAGTCGCACGACCTTGAGCGGCACGAACTCCTCCTGGGCGAGGCGGATGGCCTCGCGCAAGCAGGCGACGTCGCGCTCGGAGTAGAGGCGGTAGCCCTTGCGGCTGCGGATCGGCTCGACGAGCCCCTTGTCCTCGTAGTAGCGGATCTTCGACAGTTCGATGTCCGGGTAGTCCTGGCGCAGGAGCGCGTGGACCTCGCCGATCCGCATCCGACCCCCCGGAACCGTCATGGCGTCGCCTCCCAGAACACCAGCTTGAACTTGCCGATCTGCACCTCGTCGGCCGAGTGCAGCGCCGTCTCCTCCACCCTCGCGCCGTTGACGTACGTGCCGTTGAGCGAATTGAGGTCGCGCAGGGTGATGCGCCCGCTCGCGGTGCGCGTGAAGACCGCGTGGTGGCGCGACACCGAGACGTCGTCGAGCAGCAGGTCGAGCTCTCGTGACGCCCGACCGACGTCGTCTCCTTGCCCAGTTCGACGTGCGTGCCGGCCTGTGGACCGGTGGCGATCACCAGCTCGTCACCGTGCGCGCCGCGCGGGCTGCGGTTCACCGCCGGCGACGGGCTGTCGGGGGCCGCGACGACGGGCACCGCGATGGTCTCGGGCGACCCCGTCGCCACCTGGGGGGCACCGCACGACCAGCAGAAGTTGGCGTTGGCGTTGAGGATCTCCCCGCAGCGGCGGCAGTGCACGACCGCCACGATACTGAAGTTCGCCCGGGCGCGCCCGGGCTCAGGCCTCGGTGAGCTCGCGGTACGCGGCCGCGTCGAGCAGGTGCGACAGGTCGGCGTCGGGCGCGGTCTCGATCTCGCAGATCCAGCCGTCGCCGTACGGGTCGGAGTTGAGCAGCTCGGGGTGAGCGGCCAGGTCGGCGTTCACCGCGGTCACCGTCCCGGACACCGGGGCGTAGAGCTCCGAGACCGACTTGGTCGACTCGACCTCGCCGATCGCCGCGCCGGCCTCGACCGCCGCGCCGGCCGACGGCGCCGCGACGTAGACGACGTCGCCGAGCGCATCCTGCGCGTAGTCGGTGATGCCCACGCGCACGCTCGACCCGCTGGCCCTCGCCCACTCGTGGTCCGAGGAGTAGCGCAGGTCGTCCGGCGTGAGCACGCGCCGACTCTAGTGCGCGGCCCGCGCGGCGCGGCCCGCCGTCAGCGCCTCGCGCGCCGGGCGCACGTAGCCCGCCAGGACAACCCAGGCCAGCGCGAGCCCGAGCCCCCCGGTCACCCAGGCGACGTCGCGGCCGACGCGCTGCCAGGCCGCCAGGGCGTGGTGGGCGTTGCTCGCGAGCAGGAAGAGGGGGTAGGTCCACATCAGCGCGAAGGTCGAGACCTTGCCCCACCAGAGCACGTCGATGCGCGCCGCCCCCAGCGCGGCCAGCGCGAGGGTAACCCCCGAGACGATCACCTCGCGCGCCAGGGTCAGCCCGGCGAACCACCACGGGACCGCGCCCGCGGCGGCCACCGCGACCAGGCCGGTCACGACGAGGACCCGGTCGGCGACCGGGTCGAGGACCTTGCCGAGGTTCGAGACCTGGTGCAGGCGCCGCGCCAGGAACCCGTCGACCCAGTCGGTCGCGCCGAGCACGCCGAGCAGCCAGGCCGCCATCGCGCGGTGACCGGTGCCGAAGAGCAGCCAGAGGAAGACCGGGATCATCCCGAGGCGCACCAGCGTGACCAGGTTGGCCCACGTCCGCCAGCCGGCGTCCGCGTCGGCCATGGGCTCAGGCGACCGTGACGCTCGCGTCGAGGTAGACGTCCTGGACCGCGCGCACCAGGGCCGCGCCCTCCTCGAGGGGCCGCTGGAAGGCCTTGCGCCCGAGGATCAGCCCCTGGCCGCCGGCGCGCTTGTTGATGACCGCGGTGCGCACGGCGCCGGCCAGGTCGTCGGCGCCGTGCGACTCTCCGCCGGAGTTGATCAGCCCGATCCGACCGGCGTAGCAGTTGACGACCTGCCAGCGGGTCAGGTCGATCGGGTGGTCGGTCGTGAGCTCGGAGTAGACCCGCGGGTCGGTCTTGCCGACCCCCACCGCCGTGAACCCGCCGTTGGTGATGGGCTGCTTCTGCTTGATGATGTCGGCCTCGATGGTCACGCCGAGGTGGTTGGCCTGGCCGGTCAGGTCCGCGGCCAAGTGATAGTCGGCGTCGGCGGTCTTGAACGCCGGATTGCGCAGGTACGTCCAGAGCACGGTGAAGAGGCCGCGCTCGTGCGCCTCGGCGAACGCCGCCGAGACCTCGCGCAGCTGGCGGCCCGACTCGGGCGACCCGAAGTAGATCGTCGCGCCCACGCCCACCGCGCCGAGCTCGGCGGCCTGGGCCACGCTGGCGAAGGGGACCTGGTCGTAGGCCGTGGGGAAGTTCAGCAGGTCGTTGTGGTTGAGCTTGACGATGAAGGGGATGCGCGTGACGTAGCGGCGCGCGACCGAGCCGAGGGCGCCGAGGGTGGTGGCGATGGCGTTGCAGTCCGCGGCGATCGCCAGGTCGCACAGGCGAGCCGGGTCGAAGTAGGCGGGGTTCGGCGCGAAGCTGGCCGCGGCCGAGTGCTCGATGCCCTGGTCGACCGGGAGGATCGACAGGTAGCCGGTCCCGCCGAGGCGGCCGTGGTTGTACAGCGTGGACAGGTTGCGCAGCACGGTCGGGCGCCGGTCGCTCTGGCCCAGGACCTCGGCGACGAACCCGGGGCCCGGCAGCGTGAGCCACTCCTTGGGAAACGCCGTGGCGCGGTGCTCGAGCAGCGACGTCGCCTCGTCGCCCAGCACGGCGGCAATGTCCATGCGCGAAGCCTACCGGAGCGGCCCTCGAGCCTTGAGGGGCTTACGCCCCCGGCTCGCGCTTGCTCGACGTCGGGCGCGGCTTTCGCCGGCGCGGCGCGCCCACTCCGAGCTCGGCCAGGCGGTCGCGCGCGTCGTAGGCGTCGGGGTGGGCCTCGAGCACGCGCGCGAAGAGCTCGCGCGCGCTCGTCGAGTCGCCCGCGCGGTCGTAGAGGTCGGCCAGCGAGTACCAGGAACGCACGTGGCGGTCCGCCGGGTGGCGCAGCCGGCGCTGCGCGCCGGCGCCCTCGAGCAGGGCGATCGCCTCGGCGTACCGGCGCTGGTCGGCCCACGCGCCGGCCATGACGATCCGGCCCTCGCTGAGCGCGTCGGGGGTCGGCCCGGCGGCGCTCAGCTCGGCGAACACCCGCTCCACCGCGCGCCAGTGGCGCGCCGCGCGCTCGCAGTCCATCACCAGCGGCAGGTGCTCGGGGTCCCCGGTGATCTCGAAGTGGGCGCGCAGGTGGGCGCGGGCCGCCGGGAACCTCTCCGCGCGGTAGGCGGCGAGCCCGGCGAGCTCGCGCACCGGGGCGACCAGCGGGGCGACGTCCGAGACCTCCCGGGCCAGGCGCAGGGCCTCCTCGTAGCGGTGGCGGTCGTAGGCCGCGGCGGCGCGCGTCAGGGTTGCGACGGCCCGCTCTCGCGCCCGGGCCGTCCCGGCGACGGCGTGGCGGACCTCGGTGGCGACGTCGGCGGGCAGCGAGGGAGCGGGGCGCGGTCGCTCGCTGGCGCGGGCCGGGCGCACGGGCTCGTCCTCGCGAACCCAGTCGACCGACGAGGGAGGGCCGGGGCGACGGGGGCGGTCGGGCGGCAGCGCCCGTCCGGTGCTCGAGAGATGGATCGCGCCGCGACGCGCGACGCCGCCCCACCCGCGCTCGCGCGCCACCGTCTCGTCGCGGCGGCGGCGGGCTGCCTCGGGGCTCTCGGCGCGCTCGATCGGTCGACGGGCGCCGGGACGCGACGCGCCCGGGCGCGCCGGGCGGCCCGGCCCGCGCTCGGCGCGCCCCGGGGGTCGTGGCCCGCGGGGCCGGTCCCCCGGGCCCCCACCCGGGCGGTCCCCCTCCGGGCGGTCGCGCCGGGGGCGCGGCCGGCCGGGCGCGCCCGGGCGACGCGGGCGCGCGTCGGCATCGCCCCGCGGCCCGCGGGGCCGAGACCCCTCGTCCGAGCGCGGGCGCCGGGGCCGCGCGCCAGGGTCACCCGACGGGCGGCGGGGGCGGGTGTCGTCGCCCGCGCGCGCGGCGCGGGATCGGCCCGAGGCGGGCGGCCGCGACGACGTCGGCGGTGCGGGGCGCGCCCCTTCGGCGCGCGGTCGGCGCTCCGGGGACTCGCGGGGGGCTCGCGAGTCGGCGTCCGGGCGGGGCCGGCGCGGGCCCGACGGGCGCGGCGCGCCCGGGCGGCCGCCGGGGCGCGACCGGGCACCCGAGGGGCGCCCCGTGGGCCCCCGCGGGTCGCGCCGAGGGCGTCGATCGTCGTTCCCGGGGCGCTGCGGCACCGAGAGAGCCTACTCTCGCGCCGTCGGCGACCCCTCGTGCACCGCGCTCCGGCGCGCCGCTAGCGCCGCACCGCGAGCACGTCCGCTTGGCTCGCGACCACGACGCGGAACGGCCCGGTCGGCCCGGTGAGCCGGGCGAGGAGGGCGGTCGACTGCGCCGAGTCGGTCTCGGTGTCGATCACGAGGTAGTCGACGATGCGCGGGTGCTCACGCGGCTGGGTGTCGCTGACGCCGTAGTAGCTGCGGATCCACGGGTTGGGCCACGAGAAGATCCGGTCGCGGTGCGCGAGGTGCGGCACGACCGTGTAGCTCGCCGAGACCGACGCGTCCGGCGGCACCATCGCGACCATCTTGGACAGCTCGGCCGTGTGCGGGCTAGAGGTCATGGACCAGGTGCCGTTGTGGTACACGAAGGTGTTGAGCGGCGACAGCGACCAGACGGCGTTGCCCCACACGGCCGCAACGACCAGCGCGCCGGCCAGGACGGGGCGCGCCCGGCGCACGACGGGCGAGCGCAGCCGGCCCAGGCCCTCGGTGACGGCCAAGAAGACCCCGACGGCGAGGAACGCCGAGTACTGAAAGTGCAGGTCGTAGGTGTAGCCCTGGTTGTTGACCATGTTGACGAGCAGCGTCGGCACCGCGATGAGCAGCGTCGCCGGGGCCAGTGCGCACAAGAACGCGACCGGCCCGAGGAGTTGCAGGTAGTAGTGGACGCGGTCCCACGAGAAGACCGGGCCGAGGACCAGCCCGGGGTGGCGAATCGAGTTGCCCAGGATCGACCAGACGCCCGACCCGAGCTGGGAGTACTGGTACATGAAGTAGGGCCCGCCGCCGGGCACCGCCGACGGGATGATCGCCTCCAGGCAGATCACGAACCACGCCACGGCCGCGCCCACGGTGGCCAGACCCTCTCGTCGCCGCCCGCGCAGCGCGAGGATCAGCCCGAGCGCGAGCACCGGGAAGACGGCGTCCTCCTTGGTCATGAGCACCAGCGCGACGCACAGCGCGTACCACCGCCAGCGGCCGCGGTCGGCGAACCAGTACGCGAAGGCCAGCGCGGGCACCGCCAGGTACTCGGGCTGGAACGGCCACCAGGTCATCCACTCCACCGCCGGGTAGAGCAGCCACGCGAAGGGCACGCACAGCGCCAGCCAGGGACTCCCCATGCGGTCGCGCGCCAGCAGCCACAGCGGCACCGCGGTCAGGGCCAGCGCCGCCGTCTGGACGAGGAAGAGGAAGTGCGCACCGGCGCCGAGCCAGTAGAACGGCACGAGCAGGTAGACGATCGGGTTCACGTGGTTGGCCCACATATTCAGGCCGCGGATCGTCACGAACGGGTTGAGGTGGTGGGCGGCGAGCCAGATCTCCTGGTCGTAGATCCCCATGTCGAAGTCGAAGGTCCCGAAGTTCGCCTGCTGGAGCCACGTAAGCCAGCCGAAGAGCCCGACGTAGGCGGCGACCATCGCGGCCAGAGCGATCTCGGGACGCCACCACGCGCTCCGGGGCGCCGCTCGGGGCGGCGGCTCCTCCCCCGGCACCCCGTCGACCCACCGCCACAGCCGCGCCGCAGATCGAAGCCCGTGGCCCACCTTCCGAAGCCCGCGCCCGGCCGCCCGGAGCCCGCGCCCGAGGGTCCGCAGCCATCGACGGACCGGCGGGAGCCGGATGGCGGTGACCGTGGTCGGCTTCGGCATGGGCCCCCTCGCCCTCGCGTCGAATGTAACCGTCGGCATCGCCGCGTCGGTTGAAACGGCATTCCAAAAAACGAATGGCCCCCGCATTGCGCGGGGGCCATTCAAGAAATCCGGCGGCGACCTACTCTCCCAGGGGGGAACCCCCAAGTACCATCGGCGCGGGTGGGCTTGACTTCTGTGTTCGGAATGGGAACAGGTATATCTCCACCGCCATGACCACCGGAAACCGTGCGCTCGACCGCGATAGCGGCCCGGGCGTGAGCCCGCCTTGAGCGTCCTAGAACGAGCACGAACACCTAATCTCCAAGCCCTCGGCCGATTAGTACCGGTCAGCTGAATGCGTTACCGCACGTACACTTCCGGCCTATCAACGTGGTCGTCTGGCCACGGGCCTTACCTGGTTAACCCAGTGAGTGAACTCATCTTGAAACGGGCTTCGCACTTAGATGCTTTCAGCGCTTATCCCACCCGCAGGTCGCTAAACAGCCATGCCCTTGGCAGGACAACTGTCACACGAGAGCTGCGTTCGTCCCGGTCCTCTCGTACTAGGGACAACCTTTCTCAGTTCACTTGCGGCTGCATCGGATAGGGACCGAACTGTCTCACGACGTTCTGAACCCAGCTCGCGTACCGCTTTAATGGGCGAACAGCCCAACCCTTGGGACCGGCTTCAGCCCCAGGATGCGACGAGCCGACATCGAGGTGCCAAACCTTCCCGTCGATATGGACTCTTGGGGAAGATAAGCCTGTTATCCCCGGCGTACCTTTTATCCGTTGAGCGACGGCGCTTCCACAAGCGACCGCCGGATCACTATGCCCTACTTTCGTACCTGCTCGACTTGTAGGTCTCGCAGTCAAGCTCCCTTGTGTCATTGCACTCAACAGCTGATTGCCAACCAGCCTGAGGGAACCTTTGGGCGCCTCCGTTACGTTTTAGGAGGCGACCGCCCCAGTCAAACTACCCGCCTGACGCTGTTCCTGACCCGGATCACGGGCCGAGGTTAGGGCTCCGGTGCAGAAAGGGTGGTATTTCAACGTTGGCTCCGCACTGGCTAGCGCCAATGCTTCAAAGCCTCCCACCTATCCTACACAAACTGAACCAAAACCCAACATCAAGTTGTAGTAAAGGTGCACGGGGTCTTTCCGTCCTGATGCAGCTAACGAGCATCTTTACTCGTACTTCAATTTCGCCGGGTCTGTGGTTGAGACAGTTGGGAAGTCGTTACGCCATTCGTGCAGGTCGGAACTTACCCGACAAGGAATTTCGCTACCTTAGGACCGTTATAGTTACGGCCGCCGTTTACTGGGGCTTAGGTTCCTAGCTTCGCTCAAAGAGCTGACCAGTCCCCGTAACCTTCCAGCACCGGGCAGGCGTCAGAGCGTATACGTCGTCTTACGACTTTGCACGCTCCTGTGTTTTTGGTAAACAGTCGCTTCCCACAATTCTCTGCGACCTCCTCACGCTCCGGACGCGAGGTCCTTCACGCTATTGAGGCCATCCTTCTCCCGAAGTTACGGATGAATTTTGCCGAGTTCCTTAACCACAGTTCTCCCGATCGCCTTGGTATTCTCTACCCGCCCACCTGTGTCGGTTTGGGGTACGGGCACCGTGTCAGCTCGCTAGAAGATTTTCTCGAGAGCATGGACTCAGTGACTTCGCCTAATGGCTCGGCATCGTGTCTCAGGCTCGTGGGACCCGGATTTGCCTAGGTCCCGCCCTACACACTTACCCCAGGACAACCAACGCCTGGGCTCACTTATCCTCCTCTGTCCCTCCTTCGCTTCCCGCCGCAGGGTTTGTCGGTTCGACCCGAAGGTCAGCCCCTTAGTACCCCCACCTTGGGATGGGCGCGGACACGGTGGTACAGGAATATCAACCTGTTGTGCATCGACTACGCCTCTCGGCCTCGCCTTAGCTCCCGACTGACCCTGGGGGGATTAGCCTTCCCCAGGAACCCTTGGGCTTACGGCGGAGGGGTTTCTCACCCCTCTCTCGCTACTCATACCAGCATTCTCACTCGAGCTCGCTCCACGTGGGTTCACACCCCCGCTTCACCGCAGGCTCGACGCTCCCCTACCACTGCTCCTTGCGGAGCAATCCTTAGCTTCGGCTCTGGACTTGAGCCCCGTTACATTGTCCGCGCAAGACCACTCGACCAGTGAGCTATTACGCACTCTTTAAAGGGTGGCTGCTTCTAAGCCAACCTTCTGGCTGTCTGAGCGTTCTCACATCGTTTTCCACTTAGTCCAGAATTAGGGGCCTTAGCTGAAGATCTGGGCTGTTTCCCTCTCGACCAACGAAGCTCATCCCCCGTGGTCTCACTGCCAGTCTCTGGAGCGTCGGCATTCGGAGTTTGGTTGGGGTCAGTAAGCTTGTAGGCCCCCTAGCCCATCCAGTGCTCTACCTCCGACGCTGAACGACTGACGCTGCACCTAAATGCATTTCGGGGAGAACCAGCTATCACCGAGTTTGATTGGCCTTTCACCCCTAACCACAGGTCATCCCCCTCATTTTCAACTGAGGTGGGTTCGGTCCTCCACGGGGTTTTACCCCCGCTTCAACCTGCCCATGGCTAGCTCACTCGGCTTCGGGTCTGCAGCACGCGACTGAACGCCCTATTCAGACTCGCTTTCGCTTCGGCTACCCCTCCCGGGTTAACCTCGCCACGCACCACAACTCGCTGGCTCATTCTTCAAAAGGCACGCTATCGAGGCCACGTCCCGAAGGACGTGACGACTCTCTAACTGATTGTAAATCAACGGTTTCAGGTTCTATTTCACTCCCCTCCCGGGGTACTTTTCACCTTTCCCTCACGGTACTTGTTCACTATCGGTCGTCTATGAGTACTTAGCCTTATCAGATGGTCCTGACAGATTCACGCCGGCTTTCCCGGATCCGGCGTTACTCGGGTGCTCGCGCAGAGGCCGCAACGTTTCGCGTACGGGACTGTTACCCACTTTGGTCGACCTTTCCAGGTCGTTCTGCTACGCATCGGCTTTGTAACTCTGTGAAGGTTGCTGGTTCCTTCTCGCGGGTCCCACGACCCCGGACTGGCAACGCCCAGTGCTTTAACACCAGCCCGGTTTAGGCTCTTCCCTTTTCGCTCGCCACTACTCAGGGAGTCGCATTTTGCTTTCCTCTCCTCGGGTTACTGAGATGTTTCAATTCACCCGGTTCCCTCTACCCGCCCTATGCATTCAGGCGGGAGTTACACCCCATGACGGGTGCAGGGTTTTCCCATTCGGACATCCACGGATCACAGCTCGGTAGACAGCTTCCCGTGGCTTTTCGCAGTCGCCCACGTCCTTCTTCGGCTTTAGACGCCAAGGCATTCACCGTTGACTCTTTGTAGCTTGGAGAAATAGTTGTTTAGAAATATTTGTAGATGCTCGTGCTCGTTCTAGAAATCTCAAGGGTCAGCGCGCATCGCGCGCCGCACGGGCGCGCGATGGCGTCGGGCGGCC
This sequence comes from uncultured Actinomycetota bacterium, assembly GCA_963820815.1. Lineage (GTDB taxonomy): Bacteria > Actinomycetota > Acidimicrobiia > Acidimicrobiales > RAAP-2 > RAAP-2. Next base: position 301,468 of record CAWGBL010000003.1, read on the forward strand.
CCGAAGGGCACCGACGGAGGAGTCGCTCCTCCAAAACGGAAGACGAGAGTCCGGACTCGAGCGGTGCCGTCTGACGGACGCGGTGCGACGCCCGAAGGCGTGGGACCGAATCCCGGCGTGCGTGTCGCTCGGCCGAGTAACCAGCATTCAACTCGGTAGCTGTCTGCCCTGATTGGGCAGATGTGCTCCTTAGAAAGGAGGTGATCCAGCCGCACCTTCCGGTACGGCTACCTTGTTACGACTTAACCCCAATCACCGACCCCACCTTCGACGGCTCCTTCCTTGCGGTTAGGCCACCGGCTTCGGGTGTTGCCGACTTTCGTGGTTTGACGGGCGGTGTGTACAAGGCCCGGGAACGTATTCACCCCGGCAATGCTGATCCGGGATTACTAGCAACTCCAACTTCATGCAGGCGAGTTGCAGCCTGCAATCTGAACTGAGACCGGCTTTAGGGATTGGCTCCACCTCGCGGTTTAGCAGCCCTCTGTACCGGCCATTGTAGCATGTGTGCAGCCCTAGACGTAAGGGGCATGATGACTTGACCTCGTCCCCACCTTCCTCCGAGTTGACCCCGGCAGTTTTCTACGAGTCCCCACCATTACGTGCTGGCAACATAGAACAAGGGTTGCGCTCGTTGCGGGACTTAACCCAACATCTCACGACACGAGCTGACGACAGCCATGCACCACCTGTGCTGGGCCCCGAAGGACACCGTATCTCTACGGCTTTTCCCAGCATGTCAAATCTAGGTAAGGTTTTTCGCGTTGCATCGAATTAAGCCACATGCTCCGCTGCTTGTGCGGGCCCCCGTCAATTTCTTTGAGTTTTAGCCTTGCGGCCGTACTCCCCAGGCGGGGCACTTAATGCGTTAGCTGCGGCGCGGAAACCGTTGAAAAGTCCCCACACCTAGTGCCCACCGTTTACGGCGTGGACTACCAGGGTATCTAATCCTGTTCGCTCCCCACGCTTTCGCTCCTCAGCGTCAGTGTTGGCCCAGATCACCGCCTTCGCTACTGGTGTTCCTCCAGATATCTGCGCATTCCACCGCTACACCTGGAATTCCGTGATCCCCTACCAAACTCAAGTCACGATAGTTTCGGGTGGCTGCCCCAGGTTGAGCCTGGGGGTTTCACACCCGACTTATCGAACCGCCTACGAGCTCTTTACGCCCAATAAATCCGAGTAACGCTCGCACCCTATGTATCACCGCGGCTGCTGGCACATAGTTGGCCGGTGCTTCTTCTACAGGTACCGTCACTATCGTTCCTGTCGAAAGAGGTTTACAACTCAGAAAGCCTTCGTCCCTCACGCGGCGTTGCTGCGTCAGGCTTTCGCCCATTGCGCAAGATTCCCTACTGCTGCCTCCCGTAGGAGTCTGGACCGTGTCTCAGTTCCAGTGTGGCTGATCGTCCTCTCAGACCAGCTATCCGTCGGTGCCTTGGTGGGCCGTTACCCCGCCAACAAGCTGATGGACCGCGAGCCCCTCCCGAAGCGAAAAACTTTCTTCCCCCGGTCATGCGGCCAGGGGGAGATATCCGGTATTAGCACCGGTTTCCCGGTGTTATCCCAGTCTTCGGGGCAGGTTGCTCACGTGTTACTCACCCGTTCGCCACTAGATCTGTCGGAGCAAGCTCCTTGGATCCCGTTCGACTTGCATGTATTAAGCACGCCGCCAGCGTTCACTCTGAGCCAGAATCAAACTCTCCATCGAGACTCCGATGGGGCGAACCCCACCAAAATCAGAGAGCCAGGCGGGCGACTCTAAATCCCGCCTGACAGCGACGTGGTCACGGGGTGACCGCGCCGCCACTTCTTAAAATGACGACCGACGAGTCCGGTTAGATCCGGCCATCGTCGCCCGTACTGGCTTTTGGCTCTCGTTCTTCCGTTTTCAAGGAGCGACACCGCACACGACCAACGTCGGAGGTGCGGCCTCTCCCCCGGGTCTCCCCGGGGATCCGCCGCCGGTCTCCCGGCGACAGGGCGCCCACCTTACCAGCGTGGTTCGACCGGTGGCAATCACCGTCCGCCTACGCCGCAGTGGGAATACCACTCTAGCAGATTCCGCCGACCTCGTCGTCGGCGCCCGTGCCGACCCGCTCGGCGGCGGCGCCGAGCGCGGACTCCAGGCGCGAGCGCTGGGCGGGCGCCGCGATGGGCCCGGCGCCGCCCGGGGAGCGGCGCGCCGCGACCGACGCGCCCGGGGCGAAGAGGCCGGCCAGGCCGGGCTCGTCGCGCTCGACCACCGACGACAGCGACCGCCCGCCCGCGGCCGCCTCGGCGACCCACGCCCCGACGCGTTCGTGGGCCTGGCGAAACGGCGTCCCGGCGGCGACCAGCGCCTCGGCGACGTCGATCGCGACGAGGGACTCGTCGTCGGCCGCGGCGCGCGCGGCGACCGCGTCGAACTCGAGCGACCGGTACGCCCCGGCCAGTGCCCGCAGCACCAGGAGCGACTGGCTGACGGCGTCGAAGAGGGGCTCCTTGTCCTCTTGGAGGTCGCGGTTGTACGCAAGCGGCAGCCCCTTGAGCGTCGCGAGCAGCCCGGCTAGGTGGCCGATCAGCCGGCCCGACTTGCCCCGGGCGAGCTCGGCCACGTCGCTGTTGCGCTTCTGGGGCAGCATGGACGAGCCCGTTGTGAACTCCTCGCCGAGGCGCGCGAACCCGAACTCCGCGGTCGTCCACAGAACGAGCTCCTCGCCGAGGCGCGACAGGTGCACGCCGAGCAGCGCGAGGTCGAAGAGAAGCTCGGCGACGAAGTCGCGGTCGCTCACCGCGTCCATCGAGTTCGCGAAGACGCCCGCGAAGCCGAGCTCGGCCGCGGCCACGGCCGGGTCGATGGCCAGCGACGTCCCGGCGAGGGCACCGGCGCCCAGGGGCGAGACGTCGAGGCGGTCGCGCGCGTCCATGAGCCGGTCGACGTCGCGCAGCAGCGCCCACGCGTGGGCGCTCGCGTGGTGGCTCAGCAGGATCGGCTGGGCGCGCTGGAGGTGCGTGTAGCCCGGCAGGACGGCGTCGGGGGTGCGATCGGCGAACTCGCGCAGCGCCGCTACCAGGTCGAGGGCGGCGCGCGCGACCGCTCCGGCCGCGTCGCGCGAGTAGAGGCGGAGCGTCGTCGCCACCTGGTCGTTGCGGCTGCGCCCCGTGTGCAGGCGGGCGCCGACGTCGCCGCAGAGCTCCGTGACGCGCCGCTCGATGGCCATGTGGACGTCCTCGTCCTGCGACGAGCGCGCGAAGGCGCCGCGGTCGAACTCCGCCTCGACCTCGTCGAGGGCGGCCACCAGGCGCGCGGCGTCGGCCTCGTCGAGCAGCCCGGCGGCGACCAGGCCCGCGACGTGGGCGCGCGACCCGCGCAGGTCGTAGGCGTAGAGGACGTGGTCGAACGAGTAGCTCTCGGAGAGCTCCCATAGCGACTGCGCCATGGACGCGCTGAACCGCCCCGACCAGAGCGTCACGGCCGTCGAGGGGCCGCGTTGCGCGCGCCCTGGCGCGCGGCCCAGGTTTTCACGCCGAGGCCGTAGATCCGCACGTACCCCTCGGAGTCGGCGTGGCGGAAGGTGTCGGCGGCGTCGTAGGTGGCCAGGCCGTGGTCGTAGAGCGCGACGGGGCTGCGGCGCCCGACGACGCGCATCACGCCGGGGGGCTCGAAGGAGAGCCGCACCTCGCCGGTCACGTGTCGCTGCGTCTCGGCGACGAACGCGTCGAGTGCCTCCTTGAGCGGGCTGAACCACATCCCGTCGTAGACGAGCTCGGCCCAGCGCGGCGCGAGGCGCGCCTTCTCGTGGTGGACGTCGCGCTCGAGCGTGAGGTCCTCGAGGTCCGCGTGCGCGCCGATGAGCGCGAGCGCGGCCGGGCACTCGTAGACCTCGCGGCTCTTGATGCCGACGCGCCGGTTCTCGACCATGTCGAGGCGGCCGAAGCCCGTCGACCCCGCGCGGGCGTTGAGCTCGGCGATGATCGACGCGAGGCTCGCCGGCTGCCCGTCAAGGGCAGTCGGCACTCCGGCCTCGAAGGCGACCGTGACCTCGACCGGCGCCGACGCCGTGACGCGCGTCAGTGCGTAGGGCTCCTCGGGCGGCGCGGCCCAGGGGTCCTCGATCTCGCCGCACTCGATCGCGCGGCCCCAGAGGTTCTCGTCGATCGAGTAGATCTTCTCCTTCGTCGCGCGCACCGGGATCTCCCACTTCTCGGCGAAGTCCACCGAGTCGGCCCTGGTCATGCCCCAGTTGCGCGCCGGTGCGAGAACCTCGAGGTCCGGCGCCAGGGCGTGGGCGCCCACCTCGAACCGGACCTGGTCGTTTCCCTTGCCCGTGCAGCCGTGCGCGACCGCGGTCGCGCCGAAGGCCCGAGCCTGGTCGACCAGGTGGCGCACGATGACCGGGCGACTCAGCGCCGACACCAGCGGGTACTTGCCCTCGTAGAGGGCGTTGGCGGCGATCGCCGGCGCGCAGAACTCCTCGGCCATCTCGTCGCGCGCGTCGACGACCACGCACTCGATCGCCCCGGCGGCCACCGCGCGCTCGCGGATCGAATCGAAGCCCTCCCCGCCGCTCGCGTCCTGGCCGACGTCGACCAGGACCGCGACGACCTCGGCGCCCCACTCCTGCATCATCCAGCGGATGGCGACCGAGGTGTCCAGCCCTCCGCTGTAGGCGAGCGCGACTCGCTTGCTCACGAGGTCCTCCCCTTCTTCTTGGGCGCCGGCGCCTCGAGCCCGGCCAGGCGCCGGAACTCCGCCGCCACCGCGGAGCCGCCGCGTCCCTCCTGGGCGATCACCAGCACCGTGTCGTCGCCGGCGACGCTGCCGAGGACCCCGTCGAGCGCGCTGCGGTCGAGCGCCGACGCCACCACGTGGGCGCAGCCCGGCGGGGTGCGAACGACGACCAGGTTGCCCGAGCTCTCCACCGAGACGACCCACTCGCCCATCATCCGCTTGAGGTGCTCGAGCGGCGCCGCGCTGAGCTTGGGCTCGGACGAGATGATGATCCGGCGCGCGCCGTGCTCGTCTCGAATCTTGATGGTGCCGAGCTCCTGGAGGTCGCGGGTGACGGTCGCCTGAGTCGCGGCCACCCCCTCGGCCTGGAGCCGCTGGACGATCTGGGCCGCGGTGGAGATCGCGTGCCGCTCGAGCAGCTCGGCGATCCGGTGCTGGCGCTGGGTCTTCGTCATCTCTCTCCCTCGATCCATCGCAGCGCGCCGATCATGGCCGACCGGCGGTGGTACACCTGGCGCCACACCAGCGATGACGGCGAGTCGAGCACCGCGTCGCTGACCTCCTCGCCCCGGTGGGCGGGTAGGCAGTGCAGCACGACCGCGCCCGATGCCGCGCGCAGCAGCGACTCGTCGACGCGGAACCCGGCCAGGTCGGCGCGCCGGCGCTCGGCCTCGGCCTCTCGCCCCATCGACACCCAGGCGTCGGTGTAGACGGCGTCGGCGCCGTCGACCGCCTCGGCGGCCGAGTCGACGAGGGTGAGCCGGCCCGGGCCCGCCACCGTGCGCGGGTCCTCGGGGCCGCCGGGCGCGAGCTGGTAGCCCGGCGGCGCGCCGACGGTGACGTCGACGCCGAGGCGCAGCAGGGCGACCGCGAGGGACCTCGTGACGTTGGTCGCGTCGCCGACGTAGGCGACGCGCCGCCCGGCGAGCGCGCCGACGTCGCCGCCGCCGAAGTGGTCGGCCAGCGTCAGCACGTCGGCGATCGCCTGGGTCGGGTGGGCCGCGTCGCTGAGAAGGTTGACGAGCCTCAGGCGGCCCGCGGTGGCCGCCGCGATCCGTGCGAAGACCTCGTGACGGCGCACCCGGAGCGCGGCCACCGCGTACATCTGGGCCAGGGTGCGCCCCACGTCCTCGGCCGACTCGCGCCGGTCCAGCCCGATCTCGTCGTCGGAGAAGAACGTCGCGAAGCCGCCGAGGTCGTGGACCGCCACCGAGCTCGACGCGCGCGTGCGCAGGCTCGGCCGCTCGAAGACGAGGGCGACGCCCCGGCCGGCGAGCGTCGGGCGCTCCACCGGCGCGACCGCGAGGCGCAGGATGTCGAAGAGGTCGGCGTCCCCCAGCTCCGCCACGGTGACGAGGTCGCGGTTCACGCGACCACCTCGGTCGTGGGCACGGCCCCCGAGAGCGCGTCGCGCAGCGAGTGCGCCCGGGCCGCGCTGGCCAGCGTGACCGACCCGGCCCCGCCGGCCACGGCGTCGAGGGCCGCGCGCAGCTTGGGCGCCATGCCGTCGCGCGCGGCGCCGGCCGAGAGCAGCGCCGCCGCGTCCGAGCGAGAGACCCGCTCGAGCCCGCTCGCCGGGTCGTCGGGGTCGGACCGGACCTGATCGACGTCGCTCAGCAGGACGAGGCGCGCGCCGAGCGCGCGCGCGATCGCCCCGGCCGCGGTGTCCGCGTTGACGTTGAGCAGCCCGCCGCCGCCCGCCCCGACCGGCGACACGACGGGGGTCACTCCGGCGGCCACCAGGAGCTCGAGGAGCGCGACGTCGACGACCGGGTCCTCGCCCACCAGGCCCCAGGGCTCGCCCGCGGGCGTCGCGCGCAGCGTCAGGCAGTCGGGGCCGCACACCCCGGCCGCGCGCAAGCCCCGCGCGCCGAGCGCGGCCACGATCGAGGCGTTCACCCAGCCCAGGGCCATCACGACCGACTCGAGGGTGGCGGCGTCGGTGACCCGCAGTCCGTCGACGAAGCGCTCGGGCACGCCGTGCGCGCCCAGGAGCGCCGCGATCTGCGGGCCCCCGCCGTGGACGACGACGACGCTGGTCCCGTCGGAGGCCAGCGCCGCGACGTCGTCGGCGAGGTCGGCCAGGACCGGCGAGGACGCGTCGAGGCGGTCGAGCGCGTGGCCGCCGAGCTTGACGACGAGGCGCGTCACGGCGTCACCCCGGTCGCGGGCAGCCCCGCGCCCTCGGGTCGGCCGGTCGCCACGTTCCACGCCTGGATCGCCTGGCCGGCCGCGCCCTTGATCAGGTTGTCGATCGAGGACATCGCGATGAGCCAACCGGTGCGCTCGTCGACCCGGGCCGACACGAAGCACAGGTTCGATCCGACCGGGTCCTTAAGCGACGGGGGCCCGTCGACCACGACGACGAAGGGGTCGGCGGCGTAGGCGTCGCGCAGCGCCGCCATCGCGAGCGCCGTCGTCAGCCCGTGGGCGGGCCGGGCGTAGGCGGTGACCAGAAGCCCGCGCGCCGCCGGGACCAGGTGGGGGGTGAACAGGACCGTCGCGCCGAGCTCCTGCTCGATCTCGGGGGTGTGCCGGTGCGTCGAGATCCCGTAGGCCTCGGCGTTGGCGGCCAGGCGCGCGAAGTGTAGGCGGTCGCTCGTCGCGCGCCCGGCGCCCGACGCGCCCGACAGCGCATTGACCACGAGACCCTCGGGCGCGACCGCCGAGGCGTCGACGAACGGCCCCAGCGCCAGGGCGGCCGCCGTCGGGTAGCAGCCCGGCGCGGCGATCAGCGTGGCGCCGGGCAGCTCGTCGCGGTGCCGCTCGACCAGGCCGTAGACCGCGCGCGCGAGGAGACCGGGCGCGGCGTGCTCGTGGCCGTACCACGCCGGGTACGCGCCGGGGTCGCGCAGGCGGAAGTCCGCGCCGAGGTCGACGACGACCGCGCCGGCGTCCAGCAGGGCCGGCACCACCGCCTGGCTCGCTCCGTGGGGCAGCGCGACGAAGGCGACGTCGACGTCGGCGCTCAGGGCGGCCGCGGTCGGCTCGAAGACCGTCGTCGGGTAGGCCGCGGCGAGGGCCGGCACGTGGTCGGCGACGCGCACGCCGGCCGACGACTCCCCTGTGGCCACCACGACCTCGAGGTCGGGGTGCGCCGCGGCGAGTCGAAGGACCTCCGCGCCGGCGTACCCCGACGCCCCGACGACCGCGGCGCGCATGGTGCCATTTTATCCACACGGGCACGGTTTTATGCAAGTCACTGCGCGACGCGCCGCTAGTCTGTCGCGGTGACGCGACGCGGCTGGACCCTGTTCGCGGCCATGTCGGTGATCTGGGGCCTCCCGTACCTGTTGATCCGCGTCGCGGTGCGCCAGCTCGACCCCGGGGTCCTGGTGTTCGCGCGGACCCTGCCGGCGGCGCTCCTGCTCTCCCCCGTCGTGATCGCGCGGCACCAGATCGGGGTCATCCGCACGCACCTGGCGTGGATCGCCGTCTTCGCCGTGGTCGAGTTCGGCGTGCCCTGGTACCTCATGTCGACCGCCGAGCGCCACATCGACAGCTCGCTGACCAGCCTGATCGTCTGCGCGGTCCCCCTGGTGTCGGTCGGGCTCCAGCGGCTGCGCCGCACCGAGGAGCGGGTCACGCGCCGACGGCTGGCCGGCCTGGGCGTCGGCGCCCTCGGGGTCGCGCTGCTGGTCGGGCTGTCAGTGCACGGCGGCTCGGCGACGTGGGTCCTCATGATGCTCGGGGTCGCGGTCGGCTACTCGGTCGGACCGCGCATCCTGGCCGGTCGCCTGGCCGAGGTCCCCGGGGTCGCGGTCGTCACCGGGGCCACGTTCGTCGTGGCGCTGGGGTGGCTACCGTGGTCGGTCGCGCACTGGCCGAGCCACGTCAACGCCGAGACCGCGCTCTCGGTCGCGACGCTCGCGGTCGTGTGCACGGCGGGCGCGTTCCTCGTCTTCTTCGAGCTGGTGAAGGAGGCCGGGGCGACGCGCAGCGTCGTCGTCACCTACCTCAACACGGCGCTGGCGGTGGCGCTGGGCGTCGCCTTCCTCCACGAGCCGCTGACCGCGGCGATCCTGGCCGGCTTCCCGCTGGTGCTGGTCGGCAGCGTCCTGGCCACCGCGCCGGGGCCGCGGGCCCCCTCACTCACCTTCGACCCGGCCTGAGACGCGCGCCGCGCCGCCGACGCAGAGCCACAGGCGCCCGTCCTCGTCGGCGAGCGTGACGTCCTCGCCGGCCTCGATCGGCGCGTGGTAGGTGACCTCGGCGCCGACCACGCGCGACGGCGCCACCTCGGCGACCGCCTGCCAGGCGACCGCGTTGTTGACGTGGCCCACCACGTCGATGTCGCTCGCGCGAAGCGCGAAGGGCCGTCGACGCGCGCCGGGCCCCGGCTCGCTCGCGGCGATCCGCCCGCGGACACGGCGACCGCCGGCGGCGTCGCCGTAGACGGCGGTGAAGCCCGCGGGCATCCGGCGCGGGCGCCCGTCGGGCCCCACCGGGACCCACAGCGAGGTGGCGACGAGCCTCGCCTCGCCGTCGACGACGACGTCCGTACGGCGCTCGGCCCAGGCCGCGCCGGTCCCCCCGCACCAGGTGGTCAGCGCCACCGTCTCGCCCAGGCGCGGCCACGGCCCGAGGGCGCGCACCGCGCACCGGCGCACGACCCAGATCTCGTCGCCCGGGACGGCCGCGTCGTCCCAGTCGTCGGTGGCGACGTCCTGGAGGTAGCGCGCCAGCCCGTCGACGCGCAGCACGCCGCGCTCGTCCGCGTCCGAGAGCCGGACCCGGCGCGACTCGGCGAATACGCGCCCGACAGCCGGGCGCCCGACGAACTCCCCGTCCACGCCTAGCGGAGGGTCGCGCCGGCGCCGGCGCCGGCGGCGATCAGCCGGTCGCGCGCGGCGGCCACGTCGGCCTCGTCGAGCGTGCCGTCGGGCGAGCCGAGGCGGACCCGGTAGGCCAGGCCCCGCGCGCCCTCGGGCAGCCCGGGCCCGCGATAGACGTCGAAGAGCGCGACGTCCTCGACCAGCTCGCCGGCGTCGCGCAGCGCGTCGGCCAGGTCGTCGGCGTGCAGCGCCGCCGGCGCGGCGAAGGCGAGGTCGATGAGCGCGCTCGGGAAGCGGCTAGGGACGACGGCCAGGCGCGCGACGCGCGACGCGCGCCCCGGGTCGGCCAGGACGTCGACGTAGACCTCGACGAGCCCGGCACGCCGCTGCGCCCCCGGGGCGAGCCGCGCGACCAGGTCGGGGTCGGCCTCGCCGACGCGGCCCCACGCCGCGCCGCTCGCCCGGTCGACCAGCTCGGCGTAGCGCGTCGGGTGCCAGCCGCTCGGAGCGTCGTCGCGCGAGCGCGCCACGGGCCGGACGACGCCGACCAGGTCCGCGAGCGCGACGGCCAGCGCGACGCCGGTCGCCGCGTCGTCCCCGGGTCGCCCGAGCAGCACCAGTGCGCGCTCGTCCTCGCGCGGCAGCGCGAGCTCGACGCTCCCCCCGGCGCCCCCGCGCGTCACGCGCGGCGAGCCCAGGTCGGGGTGGGTGAACACGTGGCCGATCTCGGCCAGCGCCACGTCGCCGAGGCCGCGATCGACGTTGCGACCCCAGGCCGCGAGCAGCCCGGGCAGCAGGCTCTCGCGCAGCACGGACTCCTCGGCCGAGAGCGGGTTAGCGACGCGCACGCGGGCACGGCCCGCACCCAGCAGGTCGAACTCCGCGTCGCTCACCAGCGTGGCGGTCCACGCCTCGAGCGCGCCCAGGTCCACCACGGCGTCGCGCAGGCGCCGGCGCAGCGCCCCGCGCCCGCTCAGCGCCCCGGGCTCGGGCCACGACGGCGTGTGCCGGGGCAGGCGCCGGTACCCGTGGAGGCGGGCGACCTCCTCGATCACGTCGGCGCGCCCGGCGACCCCGGTGCGGATGTCGGGGCGCGACGGCGGCGCGGTGACCCGGGTCGCCTCGCCCTCGCGCACGACCGCGAACCCGAGCCCGGCCAGCGCCGCCTCGTACTCCGCGCGCGCGACCGGCGATCCCAGGGCGCGCTCGACGTCGCCCTCGGTCAGCCGGACCGTCGCCGGGTCGGGCAGGCTGCCTCGCTCGTCGATCGGGTCGGCGAGCCACTCGAGGCCCGGGCAGGTCTCGCGCAGCACCGCGACCAGGCGGCCGACCGCGCGCAGGGCGAGCGTCGGGTCGACCCCGCGCTCGAAGCGCGCTGACGCCTCGGTGCGAAGGGCGTGGCGCCTCGACGAGCGGGCGATGGTCATCGGGTCGAAGTAGGCGGCCTCGACGATGACCTCGGTCGTGTCGGGCGCGATCTCGCTCGACGCGCCGCCCATGATCCCAGCCAGGCCCACGACCGAGTCCGAGCCGTCCACGATGACTGCGTCCACCCCGGTGTCACCCAGCCCGCGACCGGCCACGCCGAGGGTCCGCTCGACGCCGTCGAGCGTCGTCAGCGTCTCGCCGGGCCGCGCGGCGCGCACGCCCAGCGCCCGGCCCGTGACGCGCGACGCGTCGTAGGGGTGGGTCGGCTGGCCCAGCTCGAGCATCACTAGGTTCGACGCGTCGACGACGTTGTTGATCGGGCGCATCCCCGCGTAGGTGAGCCGGCGCGCCACCCAGGCCGGCGAGGCGGTGACGGTGACGCCGGTCAGGACCGAGACCGTGAGGCGCCCGCAGAGGTCGGGCGCGGCCAGGCTCGCCGCCGCGGCGTCCGCGGTCGACCGGCCGGACGCCGGCGACTCGGTCGCGACGTCGCGTACGGGGCGGCCCAGCCGGGCGCCGAGGTCGCGCGCGACCCCGGCCACGCACCACGCGTCGGGGCGGTTCCCCTCCACCGAGAGGTCGAACACGACGTCCGGGGCGAGCCCGAGCGCGTCGACCAGCCGGTCCCCGACGTGGCCGGCCAGCCCCGGGTCGAGCACGAGCAGCCCCTGGTGGTCGTCGGCCAGCCGCAGCTCGCGCGGCGAGCAGAGCATGCCGTGGCTCGTCACCCCGCGCATGACGCGCTGGCCGATCGAGGCGCCGCCGGGCAGGGTCGCGCCCACGGGGGCGAAGGGGACGAGGTCGCCGACGGAGAAGTTCCAGGCCCCGCAGACCACGTCGAGCGGCTCGGCGCCGGCGTCGACTCGCACGAGGCGGATCTTGTCGGCGCCGGGTATCGCGTCGATGGCGGCCACGCGCGCCACGAGCACGTCGTCGAGGCCCTCGCCCACGACCTCGATCGCGTCGACCACGAGGCCCAGGTCGTCGAGGGTCTCGCGCAGCTCGTCGACGCCCTCGCCGAGGTCGACGAACTCGCGTAGCCAGCTCAGCGCGACCCTCACGAGAACTGCCTCAGGAACCGGACGTCGTTCTCGGTCAGCGCGCGCAGGTCGGCGATCTCGTGGCGGACCTGGGCGCAGCGGTCGATCCCGAACCCGAAGGCGAAGCCGCTCCACTCCTCGGCGTCGATGCCGACGGCCTCGAAGACCGCCGGGTCGAGCATCCCGCAGCCGCCGAGCTCGATCCACCCGGTCCCCGAGCAGGTCCGACAGCCCGCGCCCCGGCAGATCGCGCACGTCACCTCGAACTCCGCCGACGGCTCCGTGAAGGGGAAGTAGCCCGGGCGCAGCCGCGACGTGATGCCCGGGCCGAAGTAGGCGCCGGTGAAGGTCTCGATCGTCCCGGCCAGGTCGGCGAACGTGATCCCGCGATCGACGACCAGTCCCTCGATCTGGTGGAAGGCCATGAGGTGGCGCGCGTCGGGCGTGTCGCGCCGGTAGCAGCGCCCCGGCATCACCGAGTGGATCGGCAGGGCGTCGTGGGCGACCGCCGCCTCCATCAGATGGATCTGCGTCGGCGACGTGTGGGTGCGCAGCACCACCGTCTCGGGCTCGCCGAGGTCGACGTAGAAGGTGTCCCACAGGTCGCGCGCCGGGTGCGCCGGCGGGATGTTGAGGGCCTCGAAGTTGAACCAGTCGGTCTCGACCTCGGGGCCCTCGGCGACGGTGAATCCCATCGCCACGAAAACGTCCTCGAGCTCACGCTGGGTCGACGCCACCAGGCTCGGGTGGCCCGCCGACAGGGGGACGCGCACGCCGGACACGACGACGTCGCCCAGGTCGAGCGCGTCGCCGGCCAGCCGGGCGCGCCGCTCGACGTCGGCGAGCGCCGCGCGACGCTGCTCCAGCGCCGACTCGACAACGCGGCGGGCCTCCTGGAGCCGCGCCCCGGCGTCGCGGCGCGCGTGGGGCTCCAGCCCGCCGATCGAGCGCTGCAGCGCCGACAGCGGCGAGCGCCGACCGACGATCCCGGGCTCCGCGTCGCGCAGGTCCGCCAGCGTCGTGGCGGCGGCGATCCGCGCGACCAGGGAGTCGCGGGTCGCGTCGAGGTCGGCCAGGGGGTCGGGGCTCACGGTCCCCCCAGGCTACGGTCCGGGCCGCCCTCCCCCCGGCGACGCTCCGCCTCGAACGCCACCACCGACGCGGCGACCCCGACGTTGAGAGACTCGCTGCGCCCCACCATCGGTATCGACATCGCGACGTCGCAGCGCGCAATCGTCGCGTCGTCGAGGCCCGCCGACTCGTTGCCGAGCACCACCCCGGCGCGCCCGAGGTCGACGTCGCCGAGGGGGACGCCGCCGCGCACCACCGTGGCCACGCGCGTCGCGCCGACCGCGCCGAGGTGGTCGAGCGTGTCGCCGACCTCGGCGACCACCACCGGGACGCTGAAGATCGAGCCGGCGGTCGCGCGCACGGTCTTGGGGTTGTAGGGGTCGACGCCCTGGCCGGTCAGGACGACCGCCGTCGCGCCGAAGGCGTCGGCGGTGCGGATGACCGTGCCGACGTTGCCGGGGTCGCGGACCTCGTGCAGGACCAGGATCAGCCCGTCCCCGCCCACCGAGTCGAGCGGCGGCGGGTCGAACCGCACCGTCGCCATGACCGGCTGGGGGCTCTTAGAGTCCGCGACGCGCTCGATCACGCCCGCGGCCAGCCGGTAGCAGCGCACGCCCTGAGTCTCGGCGCGCGCCACCAGGTCGGCGTAGCGCTCGCCCTCCGCGGCGGCGTCGACGAAGACGGCCTCGAACTCCGCGCCGGACTCGAGCGCGGCCAGCACCAGGTCGGTGCCCTCGAGCACGCACACGTGCTCGCTCCAGCGCAGGGAGCGTTTCTGAACCAGGCGCCGCAGGCGGCGCACTCGTTGATGCGTCGAGGAGAGTGCCTCGCTCAGGATCTACCCCTGCAGCGCTTCGGACGCCTTCGCGACCAGGGCGCCGAAGGCCGCGTCGTCGGTGACGGCCAGGTCGGCCAGCATCCGGCGGTCGACCTCGATCCCGGCGGCGTTGAGTCCCGCGATGAACCGGCTGTAGCTCACCCCGTGGAGGCGCGCACCGGCGTTGATCCGCTGGATCCACAGCTTGCGGAACTCACCCTTGCGCGCGCGGCGGTCGCGGAAGGCGTAGGCGCCGGAGTGCTGCACCGCCTGGTTCGCGGCGCGGAACGTGCGGCTCCGATCGCCGTAGTAGCCCTTCGCGTCCTCGAGGATCGCCTTGTGATGCTTCTTGGCGTTGACCGCCCTCTTAACCCGTGCCATCGGCTCTCCTCTCCTAGCGGCCCAGCATCCGCTTGACGTTCTTCGCGGTGCCCGGCGTCAGGTCGACGTCGCGACCGAGCCGGCGCGCGCGCACCGACGACTTCTTCTCCATCAGGTGGCCGCGGAAGGCCTTGGATCGGCGCAGCCGACCCGTCCCGGTGATCTTGACGCGGTCCTTCGCGCCGCTGTGCGTCTTCATCTTCGGCATCTCAGCCCTCCATCTCCGTCGCGGGCTCCGCGGGCGCCTCTACGCCCGCCGCGGGCACGCTGTCGACCTTTGCCTTGTTCCGCTTCTCGGGTCCGAGCACCATGATCATGTTGCGCCCGTCGAGCTTGGCCGCCGCCTCGACCCGCGCGACGTCGGCGAGCTTCTCGACGATGCGGTCGAGGATCCGGCGCCCCAACTCGGGGTGGGCCGACTCGCGGCCGCGGAACATGATGGTGATCTTCACCTTGTGACCATCGCTGAGGAACTTCTCGACCAGCCGGGTCTTGGTGTCGAAGTCTCCCGGGCCGATCTTCGGCCGGTACTTCATCTCCTTGACCCCGACGTTGAGGCTCTTGCGCCGCGACTCCTTGGCCTTCTGGGCCTCGTCGAACTTGAACTTCCCGTAGTCCATGATCCGGCACACCGGGGGGGTGGCGGTCGGTGCGATCTCCACCAGGTCGAGGTCCAGGCTGCGGGCCAGCGCGAGCGCCTCGCGCGTCGAGGTCACGCCTCGCTGGTTCCCGTCCTGGTCAATGAGCCGAATGGTGTCGACGCGGATGCGGTCGTTGACGCGGTGGTCTCCCGGAACAGTGGCGATAACCCTCTCCTTGCTCTGTCGGGGGCGCCGGCGGCGCCCCCGCGGCAAGCGAGGCGGAGACCTGGTTACCCGGCGCACCGTCGATGGCCAGGTGGACGCCGGCGCACCGGCCTCACTTGCGGAACAGCCCGCTCAGCCTAGCAGCCGCCTCGCGCGCGAGAGTTGGGCGTACCACGGAGCAGGCCGTGGCGTCGCCGGCCGCGACCGGGACCGACGAGCGCCTCGGCGCCCCCGACGGCCCGCCGGCCCCGCGCCGCACGGTCGGCCCCCGGGCCACGCGGTGTCGCCCCGGTAGCGTGGCGGCGTGGCCGGGACCGACGAGCCCTCCTTCGACGACGAGATCGCCGGCCTGCGCGACGCGCCCGTCGAGCTCGTCCTCGGCGGCCACGTCCTGGGGCTGCTGCGCCTGGCCGCGGTCCACCTGGCCGCGACCCCGCCCGAGCTCGAGCCCGCGCGCCTGGCCATCGACGTCGTCGCCGCCATGATCGCGGCCGGGGGCGAGCGGCTCGGCGAGCACGCCGAGCTCTACCGCCAGGCCCTGGCCGAGGCCCAGCAGGTCTTCGTGCGCGCGTCGGCCCCGCCCCCCGGGGGCCAAGGACCCTTCAGCGCCCTCGCGCCCAACTCACAGGAGCCTCGTCGCGTCTAGGCGACGGGCGTGACCGCGACCGCCTCGTCGCGGCCGAGCCGCCCGACGGACCGCGCCGCCTCGACCCGCGTGCCCACGGCGATCGAGCGAGAGCCGTCGGCGATCGCGACGCAGTGGAAGGCGAGCGACTCGCCGTCGTCGGTCACGATGACGCCGAGCCCTCGGGCCGCGTCGAACTCGGCGACGACCCCTCGCACCTAGCGCGCCGCGACCTGGCGCAGGACCGAGGCCATCTCCAGGGCGGTGAGGGCGGCCTCGCGGCCCTTGTTGGACGGATCGGGCCGGCTGCGCTCGAGCGCCTGGGCGACCGTGTCGGTCGCCAGCACGCCGAAGATGACCGGGACGCCGGTCTCGAGCTGGACGCTCTGCAGGCCGCGCGCGCATTCGCCGGCGACCAGGTCGTAGTGCCCGGTGTCGCCACGAATCACCGCGCCCAGCGCGACCACCGCGTCCGGGCGGCGCGGGCCAGTCGCCAGGGCGCGCGCCAGCAGCGGCAGCTCGAAGGCCCCGGGCGACCAGGCCACGGTCAGGTCGGCCCGCTCCACGCCGACCTCGGCGAGCGCCTCCAGGGCCGACTCGAGGAGGCGCAGCGTCACTCCGCCGTTGAACCGGCTGCACGCCAGGGCGACGCGCGCGCCCCGGCCGTCGCTCGAGCCAAAGAGGAGCGACCCGACCCGGCCGCGCCAGGCCTCGGCGGCCGCGGGGTCGTAGGAGGTCTGCTTACTCGAGGTCATCGAGGCCCTCGAGGAGGTGGCCGAGGCGCTCGCGCTTGGTGCGCAGGTAGTCGATGTTGAACGGGGTCGGCCGGCTCTCGAGCGGCACGCGCTCGATGATGTTGAGGCCGAAGCCCTCGAGGCCGCCGTACTTGCTCGGGTTGTTGGTCATCAGCCGCATGTCGGTGACCCCGAGGTCGACCAGGATCTGCGCGCCGATCCCGTACTCGCGGCTGTCGACCGGCAGGCCGAGCTCGACGTTCGCGTCGACGGTGTCGCGGCCGTCCTCTTGGAGGGCGTAGGCGCGGATCTTGTGGCCCAGGCCGATGCCGCGGCCCTCGTGGCCGCGCAGGTACACGACGATCCCCGAGCCTTCGGCGGCGATCTTGGCCAGCGCGGTCTGGAGCTGGGGCCCGCAGTCGCAGCGCAGCGACCCCATGACGTCGCCGGTCAGGCACTCCGAGTGCACGCGCACCAGCGGCGCCGCGACCGAGAGGTCGCCGTAGACGAGGGCCAGGTGCTGCTCGCCGTCGAGCACCGACTCGAAGACGTAGGCGTCGAAGTTCCCGTGGTCGGTGGGCAGGGTCGCCTCGGCGACGCGCCGCACCAGCTTCTCGTGCCGGCGGCGGTACCGGATGAGGTCGGCGATCGAGACGATCGGCAGGCCGTGGCGCTGCGCGAACGCCTCCAGCTCGGGGAGTCGGGCCATCTCGGACTTGTCGGCGGTCACGATCTCGCACAGCACGCCGCACGGGTACTTGCCGGCCAGGCGCGCGAGGTCGACCGCCGCCTCGGTGTGGCCGGCGCGCTTGAGCACGCCGCCGGTGCGGTAGCGCAGCGGGAAGACGTGGCCCGGCCGGTTGAGGTCGGTCGGCCGGGTCGCCGGGTCGACCAGCGCGCGCACCGTGGCCGCGCGGTCGTGGGCGCTGATCCCGGTCGACGTGCCGTGGCGGTAGTCGACCGTCACCGTGAAGGCGGTGCGCTGGGCCTCGGTGTTCGCCACGACCATCAGCGGCAGGTCGAGCTCGTCGGCGCGCGACGACTCGAGCGGCGCGCAGATGACTCCCGAGGTGTGCTCGAGGAAGAAGGCCATGTGCTCGGGCGTGACGTCCTCGGCGGCCATGATGAGGTCGCCCTCGTTCTCGCGGTCCTCGTCATCGACGACGACGACCATCGACCCGTGACGGATCGCCTCGATCGCCTCGTCAATCCTCGACAGCGTCACGCGACCTCCACGTCCAGTCGGACATCCTCGCCCAGGCGCGCCAGCCCCACCACCCGGCCGCGCACCAGGCGCTCCATCGTCTCCGTCGTCAGCGTAGCGAGCGCCGCTCGGGTGCCCCGCGCCCCGGCGAGCGCCGGCGCCGCGTACCACACGACGCGATTGACGAGGCCCGCGGCGAGGAACTCGCCCCACGTCGTCGGGCCGCCCTCGACGAGCAGCTGCACCACGCCCATCGACCCGAGCTCGTCGAGCACCGCTCCGAGGTCGCCCGAGCGCTCCAGGCAGGGGTGGACGCGAGCGCCGGCGGGCGCGCGCCCGAGCACCACGCGCAGCGGCTGGCGCGCCGGGCGATCGAGGCGCGCGCTGAGCTCGGGGTCGTCTGCGCGCACCGTGCCCGCGCCCACCAGCACCGCCTGGGACACCGCGCGCAGGCCGTGGCCGTCGCGGCGCGCCGCCTCGCCGGTGATCCACCGGCTCGACCCGTCGGCCATCGCGACCACGCCGTCGAGGGTGGCGGCGACCTTGGCGACCACGTAGGGCCGACCGGTCGAGCGGTGCCACAGGTAGGGCGCGAGCTGCTCGCGCGCCTCGGCCTCGCCCACCCCCTCGACGACCTCGACGCCGGCCGCGCGCAGGGCGGCGACCCCCGCGCCGTTCACCCGCTCGTCGGGGTCGCGCAGCGCGACGACCACCCGCGACACGCCGGCCGCGAGGATCGCGTCGACGCACGGCGGCGTGCGCCCGACGTGGGCGCAGGGCTCGAGCGTGACGTACATCGTCGCGCCGCGGGCGCGCCCGCCCGCGCGCCGCGAGCGCCTCGACCTCGGCGTGGGGACCGCCGGGCTCGGCGGTGTGGCCCTCGCCCACCACCTCGCCGCCCGCCACGACCACCGCGCCGACCCACGGGTTCGGCGGCGCCGCCTCGCGCGCGCGCTCGGCCCGGCGCCGGGCCGCGCCCATCGCCTCGTCGTCGGTCACGCCGAGGCCGCGGCTCGCAGCGCGCGCGCCGCGGCGAGCGGCTCGCGGGCGCCGAAGATCGCCGACCCCGCGACGAGCACGTTGGCCCCGGCGCGGACCGCGACCGGCGCGGTCGTCGCGTCGATGCCGCCGTCGACCTCGATGTCCAGGGGTCGTCCCGACCCGTCGACCTCGCGGCGCGCCTCGGCGACCTTGTCCATCACGTCGGCCATGAAGGCCTGGCCGCCGAAGCCCGGGAAGACCGTCATGAGCAGGAGGAGGTCGACGTCGCCGAGGTACGGGGCGACCGCCGAGAACGGGGTGTCCGGGTTCGCCGCCAGTCCCACGCGCAGGCCGAGGTCGTGCGCGTCGCGCAGCAGCGACGCCGTCGACCCGACCTCGACGTGCACCGTGCAGCCGTCGGCGCCGGCGTCGGCGAAGGCCTCGAGGTAGCGGCCGGGCTCGTCCATCATGAGGTGGCAGTCGAAGAAGCGGCCGCTGTAGGGACGCAGGGAGCGCACGACCGGGGGCCCGATGGTCACGTTGGGCACGAAGTGGCCGTCCATCACGTCGACGTGGAGCCAGTCGGTCTCGGGGTCGACCTCGGCGACCGCCGCGGCGAGCGCGCCGAAGTCGGCCGACAGGATGGAGGGGGCGACCCGCAGCGCGCCGGGCGGGCCCGCGTCGATCGCCGTCACGCGCTCAGCCTAGGGGGGGCCCGCGCGCGCTACGTGAACCGCGCGCCCGCCACCGAGAGCCTCGCGCCGTTCCACCACGACGCCCCCGGCATCGCGCGCCCGCCCTCGGGCACGACCTCGCCGAGCTCGAGCGCTCCGTCCGCGAAGCCCACGAGCAGCCGACCCGCCGGCGCGGAGACCGCGCCCGCGGGGGCCCGTCGGGCGCGCCGCGAGCTCACGACGCGCAGTCGCCGACCCGAGACCACCGTGAAGGCCCGACCCAGTCGGACGACGCGCCGCGCGTGCTCGACCGTCATGCCCGGCTCAGGTGAAAGCTCCTCGACGCGCAGCTTCGTGGCGTAGGTGACCTCGCCCGACTGCGCGACCGGGTGCGCCAGGGAGTCGGCGTCACCGAGCACCTCGACCAGGACGCCCGCGCCGAGCCCGGCCAGCTCGTCCGTGAACTCGCGGACGTCTTTTCGGCGACCGGCGTCGAGCGCGTCAGGTGGACCGGGCCGGTGTCGAGCGTCGCCTCGAGGGTCATCATCTGACACCCCGGTCTCGTCGTCGCCGGCCAGGATCGCGCGTTCGACCGGTGCGGCGCCGCGCCACCTCGGCAGCAACGAGAAGTGGACGTTCAGCATCGGCACTCGTCGAGCAGCGCCGGGCGCGATCGCGCCCGTACGCGACGACGACGCCGCGATGACGCGCGGCCCGATCGACGGCGGTGACGTCGAACGCGACCTCGATACCGAGCTCGGCGCCGCCGCCTTCACCGGGCTCGGGGCTCGGCGCCTCGCCGCGACCCCGGCGCGATCGGGCCGGGTTACGACGACGGCGACGTCGTGACCCGCGCCCACCAGAGCTCGCAGCGACGGTACCGCCGCCTCGGGCGTGCCGAGGAATGCGACGCGCACTACGCTCCAGCAGACGGTCGAGGCCGTCGGCGCCGACGCACTCGATTCGGGCTTGCGCTGGCAAGGACGCGGCGGGCCTCTCGTCGCTCGTCGTCGCCCAGTCGTTCGACGAGCAACGACGCCGTCGAGGTGGTCAGTCTCGTGCTGGAAGATACGGCCCTCGTACTCGTCGGTCTCGACGTCGATCTCGTTGCCGTTGAGGTCGAATGCGACGAGGTGGACGCGTTGGCACGCATGATCTGCCAGAGCAGTCCCGGTACCGACAGACAGCCCTCTTCGTAGGTCCACTCGCCGTCGGTCTCGACGATCCGGGGTTCACGACGACGGAGGGACCGTCGCCCTTGTCGTAGACGAACAGGCGCTTCGGACGCCCGATCTGGTTGGCCGCCAAACCGACGCCCGGGGCTGCGTTCATCGTTTCGATCATCCGTCTCGGCGAGCGCCGCGAGGTCCGACCGTCGAAGCTCTCGATCTCGATCGTCGGCTGGGTCAGGACCGGGTCACCGTAGACCCGGATGGGCAGCGTGGTCACCACCCACGTTACCGCCGGGATCCGTGCGCCCGGTCGGTGGACGACCGGCGAAGCCGCTACGACCGCGACGCGCGCCTCGTGCCGGTCGCGGGGCGCCGCCAGGGCGGTCGGCAGCTCGTCGAGCGACGCGGCGCGCACGTGAAATCCGGGACGTCGTCGTCCGAACCGTGACGCGCGCGTCGACGACCGTCGACGAAGGCCGCGCGCGCCTTCGCCGGTGACCACCGCCTCGCGCCGTAGGGTGCGAGTCCGAGCTCGGCGGCGTCACGTCGTCGTCGACGATCAGGCTCGACACGTCGCCCGCACCAGCGCCTCACGACCGCGTCGTCGCTCCGGCGGGTCTGAACGACGACCGACGCCGTGCGGCGACGACCGCGGCCCGACCAGGCGCCCGGCCCGCCGACCACGACCTGGTCGCCACGCCGCGCCGCTCGCGCGCGGCGCCAGCAGGTACTGGTCCAGGTCCGCCACGACGACCAGCGCGCACCGGCGAACCCGGGCGAAGACGGCCTCGGTGCCCACGACGACGCGCTCGAGCGGGCCGTCGGGGGTCGCCGCGGTGACCTCGCTGACCGGGCGGCCCAGCTGGGTCGCCACGTCGCGCGCCAGCGTGGTGACCCCGGGCCCGACGCGCCGCAGGGCCGTCGACGAGCACGCCGCGCAGAAGCGCGCGCGCCGCTCGTGGCCGTCGGCGCACGTCAGCTCGCCGTCGACCTCGCGCTCGGCCTGGTGGCACGTCGCGCAGCGCGCGAGCTCGCCGCAGCGCCGGCAGGCCAGCGGCGCGCCGGTGCCGAGGCGCTGGAGCACGACCACCACCGCGACCGGCTCGTCCGAGTCGAGCGCGACGCGCGCCGCCTCGAGGGCCGCCGGCGCCAGCGCGCCGTCGTGGGGGTCGGCGCCGCGTCGGTCGGCCACGACCACCCGGGGCCACCCCTCGGGCCCCGGGCCCGCCGCGAGGGGCGGCCGCCGGCCCAAGAGCGCGGGTGAGGGCATGGTCGACGCGCAGCCAGACCGGCGCGCCCTCGCGCGCGCCGCGCTCGGCGAGCATCGTCGCCGCGTCGTAGGTCGGCGCGGCGCTCGAGCGCAGCGCGTCGTCGTCGGCGTCGATGACGACGACGGCGGCGAGCCTCGGCACCGGCGCCAGCGCCGCGCCGCGCGCGCCGACGACGACCGGCCAGCCCGCCCTCGCGCGCGCCCACTCCGACGGGAAGTGCGCCGCGGGGACGCCGCGGCGCTCGAGGCGCGCCGCCAGCCGCGCGGCCCAGGCCTCGGTCGGCACGACCACGACCACCGAGCCCTCGCCCGGGCCGACCGTCGCCAGGGCGCCGAGCACGAGGGCGAGCGGGTCGAGCGTCGGGGCCACGATGAGCGTGCCCGGCTCGACGACCAGCGCGCCGTCGGCCGGCGCGGGCGCGCGCGCCGGCGCGTCGGGCAGCTCGGCCACGACCCGCGCCGGGGAGGCAGCCGCGAGGAACCTCGCGCGCGGCGAGTACCACCGGCGAGCCGCCCACCCGGCCAGGTCGACGACCGCCGGCGACGGCCCGAGGCCGAGCCAGCGCGTGACCGCCTTCTCGGCGCGCGCCGCGTCCCCCTCGCCCACCACCCAGCCGCGCAGGGACCGGTGATTGAGCTCGACGCGGACCCGGTCGCCGACCCCGTAGGGCGCGTCGGGCCGGTCGAGGTAGTCGAAGGCCCGGTCGAGCGCGCCGACCTCGGTGAGGACCGCGAGGGCCCGGGCCACCGCTAGAGCGAGAGCTCGCGGCGCAGGTCGTCGAGCCGGGGCGTCTGCTCCCAGGTGAAGCCGTGGTCGGAGCGACCGAAGTGGCCGTAGGCCGCGGTGCGCAGGTAGATCGGCCGGCGCAGGTCGAGGTCGCGGATGATCGCCGCCGGGCGCAGGTCGAAGATCGCCTCGACCGCCTTGGCGATCTTGGACCGGTCGACGCGCTCGGTGCCGAAGGTCTCGACGAGCACCGAGACCGGCCGGGCCACGCCGATGGCGTACGCGACCTGGAGCTCGCAGCGCTCGGCGGCGCCGCTGGCCACGACGTGCTTGGCCACCCAGCGCGCCGCGTACGCCGCGGACCGGTCGACCTTGGAGGGGTCCTTGCCCGAGAACGCGCCGCCGCCGTGGCGGGCCATGCCGCCGTAGGTGTCGACGATGATCTTGCGCCCGGTCAGCCCGGTGTCGGCGTGCGGGCCGCCCAGGACGAACTTGCCCGAGGGGTTGACGAAGACGTTCATCGCGCTCGCGTCGAGCGAGCCGGGCAGGATCGGCCGGATGACGTGCTCGAGGACGTCGTCGTGGATCGTGCGCCAGTCGACGCCCTCGTCGTGCTGGGTCGAGACGAGCACCGTGTCGACCGCGACGGGCCGGCCGGCCTCGTAGACGATGGTCACCTGGGTCTTGCCGTCGGGCCGCAGGTACCCGATCAGCCCGCTGCGGCGCGCCTGGGCCAGGCGCATCGACAGGCGGTGGGCCAGCCAGATCGGCATCGGCAGCAGGTCGTCGTTGTCCGAGCACGCGTAGCCGAACATCATCCCCTGGTCGCCCGCGCCCAGGGCGTTGAGCTCGTCCTCGCCGCCCACCCCGGTGCGGTGCTCGAAGCGCGATGTCGACCCCGCCGGCGATGTCGGGGCTCTGCTTGTCGAGGCGACACCAGCACCGCGCAGGTCCGCCCGTCGAGACCCTTGGCGGTGTCGTCGTAGCCGATGTCCAGGATCGTCCGGCGCGCCACCTGGGTGATGTCGACGACGGCCGACGTCGCTGATCTCCCCGGCCACGACGCACAGCCCGGTCGTCAGCAGCGTCTCGCACGCGACGCGCGCGCCCGGGTCCTGGGCGATGATGGTGTCGAGCACGCGTCGGACACCTGGTCGGCGATCTTGTCCGGGTGGCCCTCGGTGACCGACTCCGAGGTGAACAGCGTGCGGTCGGTCATCCCCCTCCTCGGGCCATGGCTGAGGCCACCCTAGCCAAGATGGCGCGCGCGACCGCCTCTTTGGGCGCGCGCGCGACCACCTCGGGGGCCTCGCCGGGCTCGAGGATGACGACCGCGTTCGTGTCGTGGTCGAACCGCCGCGCCGGGCTCGGTGACGTCGTTGACGACGAACAGGTCGACGCCCTTGGCCGCGAGCTTCTCGCGCGCCTCGCTCGATCACGTCGCCGGTCTCGGCGGCGAACGCGACCACCACCTGGCCCGGGCGGCGCCGCGCGACGAGCTCGGCGACGACGTCGACGGTGGGGACGAGGTCGAGGCTCGGCGGCCCGTCGTCGCTCTTGAGCTTGCGCGCCGCCGCGGCGAGCGTGAAGTCGCTGACCGCGGCGGCCATGATCACCGCGTCGTCGCCGGGCGCGCGATCGAGCACCGCGTCGGCCAGCTGCGCGGCGGTCTCGACGCGCACGACCTCGACGCGGCGCGCGACGTCGGGCGCGAGGGCGAGGCCCGACGCGCTGACCAGCGTCACGTCGGCGCCCAGGCGCGCGGCCACCGTGGCCAGCGCCACGCCCTGTCGCCCCGACGAGCGGTTGGTGATGACGCGCACCGGGTCGATCGGCTCGCGCGTCCCGCCGGCGCTGACCAGCACCCGGCGCCCGGCGAGCGGGCCGACGCCCGACGAGAGGATCGCCGCCGCGGCGTCGACGATCGCCTCGGGCTCGGGGAGCCGCCCGGGCCGGAGTCCCCGCCGGCGAGGCGCCCCACCGCGGGCGCCATCACGCCGACCCCGCGTCGCTCGAGCGCCGCCAGGTTCTCCTGGACGCTCGGCTGCTCCCACATCTCGGCGTGCATCGCCGGGCACAGCAGGACCGGCGCCCGGGTGGCGAGCAGGGTCGCGGTGAGCAGGTCGTCGGCCAGCCCGGCGGCGTAGCGCGCGATCAGGTGCGCGGTCGCCGGGGCGACGACGACGAGGTCGGCGCGCTGGCCGAGCGCGGTGTGCGGGATCGGGGTGTCGCGGTCGTCGAAGAGCGACGTGCGCGCGGGCTCGCTCGCCAGCGCGCTGAAGGTGAGCGGCCCGACGAAGCGCGCGGCGTCGGCGGTGAGCACGGGCACGACGTGCGCGCCGCGGTCGACGAGGCGCCGCGCGAGCTCGACCGACTTGTAGGCGGCGACGCCGCCGGCGACGCCCAGGACGATGACGCGGCCGGTGAGGTCAGGCGTCGCGGAGGGCATCGGTGAAGGCGTCGAGGTCGCTCGCCGCCTCCTCGGCCGCCTGGGCCTCCGCCGCCGCTTGCTCGGCCTCGAGCTCCTCGGCGGTCGGGCGGTGGAACTGCAGCTTGCCCTCGCGCAGCTCCTCGAGCGCCAGGGACAGCGACTTGTTCGACAGGCTCGTCACCTGCGGCGGGATCAGCGCGCCGTGGCCCGAGCCGAGCCCGTTGTAGTACTCGTTGATCTCGCGCGCGCGCAGCGCCGACACCGCGACCAGGGTGAACTTCGACTCCCCGACCTTGCTGAGGAGCTCCTCGATGGGCGGGTCGACGAGCGTGGGGCGTTCGGCCATGGGGTCAGTCCTTTGCGGGGGTGCCGCGGCGGCGCCGGAGCCCCTCCAGTATAGAGAGGATCTCGCGCGCGGCCCGCTCGGCGTCGTCGTTGACCACCACGAAGGCCGCCAGCTCCCGACCCCGGGCGACCTCGGCCGGGGTGCTGGCCAGGCGCCGCTCGACGTGCGCGTCGTCGTCGCCGCGCGCGCGCAGCCGCGACTCGAGCGCCTCGGCCGACGGCGCGCATGATCAGGATGACGACCGCGTCGGGCCGCTGCGCGACCACCTGGGCCGCCCCCTGCACCTCGATCTCGAGCAGCACGTCCGCGCCCTCGTCCGGGGTCGGGCGCGGGCTGCCGTAGAGCTGGCCGTGGAACTCGGCCCACTCGAGGAATCGGCCCTCGGCGATCGCGGCCTCGAAGGCGTCGCGGTCGACGAACTCGTACTCGCTGCCGTCCTCGGTCGGGCGCCGCGGTCGCGTGGTCCAGCTGCGGCTGAGCCAGAGCCGCGGGTCGGCCTCGGTGAGGCGCCGGGCCAGCGTGCCCTTGCCGACCCCGCCGGGGCCGACCAGCACGACGATCAGCGGCTCAGCGGACAAGGGCCCGGAACAGCTCCGCGCGCTGCTTGGGCCCGAGCCCGCGGATCCGGCGCGTCTTGGCGATCGACGCGCGCTCCATGATGCGCGCCGCCTTGACCTCGCCGATCGCCGGCAGCGCGCTGATCAGGTCGTAGGCGCGCATCTGAGCGACGCACTCCTCGCGCCCGGCCAGGTCGAACAGCTCAGACAGGGTCAGTTCGCCCGACTTCACCTGGCGCTTGACCTCGGCGCGGCGGCGCCGGTTGGCCACCGCCAGTCGGGAGGCCTCGACCCTCTGCTCGTGCGAGAGGGAGGGAGGCGTGGGTCTCACGGGCCCAGCGTACCCCCGGGGGCCGCGAGCCTGTCAGGCGAGGGCCGAGGCCAGGTCGTCGCGCCAGCGGGCTCCGGCGTCGGCGATCGCTCGCGCGGCGGGGCCGGCATCGCTGATCGCGCGCGAGACCGAGCCGATCACCGAGTCGCGCGCGCACCGCGCGCAGGCGCGAGCCAGGTCCGCCGGCCCCGCGCCCTGGGCGCCGAGCCCGGAACCAGCACCGGACCGCCGAGGCGGGCCAGGTCGACGTCGGGCGCGTCGCGCGTCGCGCCGATGACCACGCCCATGCTCCCGCGGCCGTCGTCGCGGCCGTTGAGCGCCGAGACCTCGCCGATCACCCACTGCTCGACGGTCCGACCGTCGGGCCGGCGCGCGAGCTGCACCTCGCGCCCCTCCTCGTTGGAGGTGGCCGCGAGAACGAACAGCCCGCGGCCGGTCGCGCGCGCCGCGGCGACGAACGGCGCGAGCGCGCCCAGTCCGAGGTAGCCCGAGACCGTGACCGCGTCGACGGCCAGCGTCGAGCGCTCCCCCAGCCACGCCGCGGCGTAGCCCTCGTTGGTCGAGGCGACGTCGGCGCGCTTGGCGTCGGCCACGACGGTCAGGTCAGCGCTGCGCGCCTCGGAGATGACGCGCTCGAGCACCGCGTACCCGGCCGCGCCGAATCGCTCGAAGAACGCGACCTGGGGCTTGACCGCCGCCGCGACGCCCGCGGCCGCCTCGACGAGGGCCAGCGCGAAGAACTCCACGCCCGACGCGTCGTCGTCGCGACCCCAGCGCGCGAGCGCGGCGGCGCTGGGGTCGACGCCCACGCACAGCGGGCCGACCGCGCTCACCCGCGCGGCGAGCCGCTCGCCGAAGGCCTCAGGCACGCGCGGCCCCGCGGATCTCGTCGAGGCTCGCGACCCCGTGGCGCTCCATCCAGCGCGCCAGCCCGCGTGCGACGCGCCACGGCGCGCGCGGGTCGGCGAAGGTCGCGGTCCCCACCTCGACCGCGTGGGCCCCCGCCATCACCATGGCGACGGCGTCCTCGCCGCTCGCCACCCCGCCGACGCCGACGATCGGCACGCCGAGCGGCGCGCAGTCGAAGACCGCGCGCAGCGCGACGGGAAGGATCCCCGGGCCGCTCACCCCGCCGCCGACCGCGCCGAGCGCGGGGCGCCGCGCCTCGACGTCGATGGCCAGGCCGAGGACCGTGTTGACCAGGACGAGCGCGCTCGCGCCCGCCCCCAGGGCCGCCTCGGCGACCTCGACCAGGTCCGGGGTGTTGGGGCTGAGCTTGGCCCACAGCGGGCGGCCCGACGCGCGGCACGCCCCGACCACCTCGGCCGTCGCGCGGGCCGAGTGCGCGAACACGCGCGACCGGTCGTCGAGGTTCGGGCAGCTCGCGTTGACCTCCACCGCGGCGACGTCGGCGCCGGCGAGCGCCTCGGCGGCCGCGGCGAACTCCTCGACCGTCCGGCCCCAGAGCGACGCGACGACGGTCGCGCCGCGCGCGCGCAGCGCCGGGAGGTGCCGCTCGCGCCACGCCGCGACCCCCGGGCCGGCCAGCCCGACCGAGTTGACCATGTGTCCCGACTGCGCGACGACGCGCGGCGCCGGGTTGCCGTCCCAAGCGAACGCGGCCAGGGACTTGACGACCACCGCGCCGAGCGCGGAGAGGTCGCCGTAGTCGGCGAGCTCGTCGGAGTAGCCCGCCGTGCCCGAGGCGGTCAGCACCGCGCAGTGAAGCGCCACGTCGCCCACGCGCGTCGAGAGGTCGGGCGTCACCGGTGCAACTCCTGGAGGGTCGCGACGCGCCAACCCCGCTCGCGCGTGTCGGCGATCCCGCGTGCCGCGGCGAACCCCGCCGCGAGCGTCGTCACGCCGGGCACGCCGTGGGCCACGCAGGCGCCGCGGATCAGCGCGCCGTCGCGCCGGGCGCCGCCGCCCGAGGGCGTGTTGACCACGAGCTGGACCTCGCCGTCGGCGATCATCGCGACGGCGTCGCGCCCGCCGGCGCCGACGCGCTCGACCTCGACCTCCACCTCCAGCCCGGCCGCGCGCAGCGCCGCCGCGGTCCCGGCCGTCGCGGCCAGCGTGAACCCGAGGCCCGCGAGCTCGGTGGCCAGGGCGAGGCCTGACGGCTTGTCGCGGTCGGCCAGGGAGAAGAAGACGCGGCCCGCGTCGGGCAGTCGGGCCCCGGCGGCCAGCTGGGCCTTGGCGAAGGCGATCCCGAAGCTCTCGCCGATGCCCATGACCTCGCCGGTCGAGCGCATCTCGGGGCCGAGCACGGTGTCGACCCCCGGGAAGCGCGCGAAGGGCAGGACCGCCTCCTTCACGCTGACGTGGGCCGGCGCGGGCGTGGAGTCGGGCACGACCCCGGCGGCGCGCAGCTGGGCCAGGGTCTCGCCGAGCATGACCCGAGTCGCCACCCGGGCCAGCGCGACCCCGGTCGCCTTGGCCACGAAGGGCACGGTCCGGCTGGCGCGCGGGTTCGCCTCGAGCACGTAGACCTCGCCCGCGCGCACGGCGAACTGGACGTTGAGCGGGCCCACGACCCCTAGGGCCGCGGCGATCCGCCCGGTCGCCTCGGCGATCTCGTCGATCACCGCCGCGTCGAGGGTCGGGGGCGGCAGCGCGCAGGCCGAGTCGCCCGAGTGGACGCCGGCCTCCTCCACGTGCTCCATGACCCCCGCGACGAAGACCTCGCCGGCCCCGTCGCGCACCGCGTCGACGTCGACCTCGGTCGCGGACTCGAGGAACGAGTCGATGAGGATGGGCCGCTCGGCGCTCACCCCGCCCTCGCGCGTCAGCGCGCCGTGGGCGCGGGTCAGCCCGTCCATCGCGCGCGCCAGCGCGCGTCGTCGTAGACGATCTCCATCGCCCGCCCGCCCAGGACGTAGCTCGGGCGAACGAGGACCGGGTAGCCGACGCGCGCGACGATCGCGCGCGCCTCGCGAGCGTGACGTCGCGACGCCCCCGGGCGGCTGGCGCAGCCCCAGCGACGAGCAGATCGCGGACCAGCGCTCGCGGTCCTCGGCGGAGTCGATCGCGGCGACGGGGGTGCCGAGCACCAGGGCCGGGTCGAGGGAGTGGGCCAGCTTGAGCGGCGTCTGGCCGCCGAGGCAGACGATCACCCCGCGCAGTCGCGCGCCCGTCGCGCAGGCCGCGGCCTCGGACGCGATGACCGCGGCCACGTCCTCGTCGGTGAGCGGCTCGAAGTAGAGGCGGTCCGAGGTCGAGTAGTCGGTCGAGACGGTCTCGGGGTTGCAGTTGACCATGACGGCGTCGACCCCGAGCTCGCGCAGCGCCAGCGCCGCGTGGACGCACGCGTAGTCGAATTCGATCCCCTGGCCGATCCGGTTCGGGCCCGACCCCAGGATGATGACCCGGTCGCGCGTCGCGGGCGCGACCTCGTCCTCCGTCCTCGAAGGTGCTGTAGTGGTACGGCGTGGACGCCGCGAACTCCGCGGCGCAGGTGTCGACCGTCTTGTAGGTCGTGACGACCCCGGCCGCGCGCCGGGCCCCGGCGACCGCGGCCGCGCCCTCGCCGACCAGCGCGGCCACCTGCGAGTCGGTGAACCCCTGGCGCTTGACCTCGCGCCAGCGCCGCGCGTCCCACGTGGCCGGCGACGCGCCGGCGGCCACCGACGCCTCGACGGCCACGATCTCGGCCATCCGGTCGATGAACCAGGGGTCGATGCGCGAGAGGCGCGCGACCTCGGCGCTCGTGCGCCCGCGCGCCAGCGCCTCGTGCAGCGCCACCAGGCGGTCGGGGGTGGCCTCGGCGCACCGCCGCGCGACGTCGTCGTCGCTGGCCGCGGCCAGCTCGCGGTCGGGGCCGGGCGCGAAGCCCGGGCGGCCCTGCTCGAGGGAGCGCATCGCCTTCTGGAGCGACTCGCGCGAAGGTGCGCCCGATCGCCATGACCTCGCCGACCGACTGCATCTTCGTGCCGAGGACGCGCCGCGGCGCCGGGCAGCTTCTCGAAGGCCCAGCGCGGGATCTTGGTGACCACGTAGTCGATGACCGGCTCGAAGCTCGCCGGGGTCACCTCCGTGATGTCGTTGCGGATCTCGTCGAGGGAGTAGCCCACGGCCAGGCGCGCCGCGATCTTGGCGATCGGGAACCCCGTCGCCTTGGACGCGAGCGCGCTCGAGCGCGAGACCCGCGGGTTCATCTCGATCACCAGGCGCTCGCCGCTCGCCGGGTCGACCGCGAACTGGACGTTGCTCCCGCCGGTCTCGACCCCCACCGGCGCAGCACGGCGAAGGCGTCGTCGCGCATCGCCTGGTACTCGGGGTCCGACAGGGTCTGGATCGGGGCGACGGTGATCGAGTCGCCGGTGTGCACCCCCATCGGGTCGACGTTCTCGATCGAGCAGACCACGACGCAGTTGTCCTGGGCGTCGCGCATGACCTCGAGCTCGAACTCCTTCCACCCCGCCACCGACCGCTCGACCAGCACCTCGCCGACCGGCGACTCGGCCAGCCCGTCGCGCGCCAGCGCCCTCAGGCCGGGCTCGTCGGGCGTGATCCCGGTGCCGGCGCCGCCCAGGATGAAGCTCGGGCGCACCATGACCGGGTAGCCGATCGACGCGGCCACGGCGAGCGCCTCGTCGACCGAGCGCGCGAAGCCCGACGCCGGGGTCGCCAGGCCGACGTCGGCCATGGCGGCGCGGAAGAGCCCGCGGCTCTCCGCGGTCTCGATCGCCTCGGGGCGCGCGCCGATGACCTCGACGCCGTAGCGCTCGGTGACTCCGGCGCGCACCAGCTCCATCGTCAGGTTGAGCGCGGTCTGGCCGCCCAGCGTGGGCAGCAGCGCGTCGGGGCGCTCGCGCTCGATGATGTCGGTCAGCACGGCCGCGTCGAGGGGCTCGACGTACGTCGCGTCCGCGGTCGACGGGTCGGTCATGATCGTCGCCGGGTTCGAGTTGACCAGCACGACGCGGTAGCCCTCGGCGCGCAGGACCTGGCAGGCCTGGGTCCCGGAGTAGTCGAACTCGCAGGCCTGGCCGATCACGATGGGCCCCGACCCGATCACCAGGATCGACGACAGGTCGTCGCGGCGCGGCATCAGCGCGCCCCCTCGACGAGGTCCGCGAAGCGGTCGAAGAGGTAGCGCGAGTCGTGGGGGCCGGGCCCGGCCTCGGGGTGGTACTGGACGCTGAAGCAGCGCTCGCCCGGGTAGTCGAGGCCCTCGACCACGCCGTCGTAGAGGTTCACGTGGCTGACGACGCCGCGCCCGAGGCCCGCCGCGTCGACGGCGTAGTTGTGGTTCTGCGCGGTGATCTCGACGCGGCCGGTGACGAGGTCCTTGACCGGGTGGTTCGAGCCGTGGTGGCCGAACGGCAGCTTGTAGGTCGTCGCGCCGAGCGCCGCGGCCAGGAGCTGGTGGCCGAGGCAGATCCCGAAGACCGGCGTCGCGCCAACCAGGCCGGCGACGACCGCCGCCTGGGCACCGAGCGCCGCCGGGTCGCCGGGGCCGTTGGAGAGCATGACGCCGTCGGGCTCGAGGGCCAGGACGTCGGCGGCCGACAGCGACGCCGGCGCGACCGTCACTCGGTGCCTCGCGGCCAGCCTCTCGAGCGCCGAGCGCTTGACCCCGTAGTCCAGGACGACCACGTGGGTGCGCCCGGCGCCCAGGGAGTAGGCCCCGGGCGTCGTCACGTCGCGCACCAGGTCGCGGCCGTCGGTGCCGACCGCGGCGCGCGCCGCGGCCGCGACCTCGCCCGGGTCGCCGGGACCGAAGGCCCCGGGCAGCGCCCCCGCCGAGCGCAGGTGCCGGGTCAGGCGACGCGTGTCGACCCCGACGATGGCCGCGACGCCGTGGCGCTCCAGGTAGGCCTCCAGCGTCCCCTCGGCCCGGTGGTTCGACGCTCGCCCGCTGAGCTCGCGCGCGACGACCCCGGCGCACCACGGGCGCGCCGACTCGTCGTCGGCGCCCGTGACGCCGTAGTTGCCCAGGTGCGGGTAGGTGAACGCGACGACCTGGCCGGCGTAGCTCGGGTCGGTGAGGACCTCCTGGTAGCCGCTGAGCGCGGTGTTGAAGACGAACTCGCCGCTCGATACCCCGACCTCGGCCCCGGCCGACCAGCCCTCGAAGGTCGCGCCGTCGGCCAGGACCAGCGTGGCCGGCGCCCTCACTGGAGGGCCCCGCCGACCAGGACCGGCCGCCCGCGCACGACGAGCGCGCGGGCCCGCCCGACCATCTCGCGCCCGTCGTAGGGGGTGTTGCGCGCCCGGCTCTGGAGCGCCGACGCGTCGACGCTCCAGCGGGCCGCCGGGTCGAAGACGACGAGGTTGGCGTCCTCGCCCGCCGCGACCGCGCCGCCGTGCGCGCCCAGGCCGCTCCGGGGGTCGCCGGCGCGCAGCCCGGCGACGCGCGCCGGCCCGCGGCTCAGCACCTCGAAGAGCCGCGCGGGGGCGCCGCCGCCCAGCGCCTCGTGGGCCAGCGCGGCCGCGGTCTCGAGCCCGAGCATCCCGGCGGGCGCCTCGTCGAAGGCCCGGTCCTTGGTCTCGGGGGCGTGGGGCGCGTGGTCGGTCGCCACCGCGTCGGCGCCCTCGGCCAGGGCCGCGCGCACCGCGGCCACGTCGGCCGCGGCGCGCAGGGGCGGGTTCACCTTGAAGGTCGGGTCGTAGCCGGCGCACCTGGATTCGTCGAGGGTGAAGTGGTGGGGCGCGACCTCGAAGGTCACCGGCCACCCGGCGGCGCGCGCCGCGACGACCAGCTCGATCGCCGCCCCCGTCGAGAGGTGCAGGAAGTGCAGCGGCGCGCCGGTCAGGCGCACGAGGGCGAGGTCGCGCGCGACGACGACCTCCTCGGCGGCCGCCGGACGGCCCACGAGGCCGAGCCGGCCGGCCAGCGCGCCGTCGTTCATCGACCCGCCCGCGACGAGGTCGGCGTCCTCGCAGTGCTGGGCGAGGCGCACCCCGAGGGGCCGCGCGTACTCCAGCGCGCGACGCATGACCGATCCCGACGCGACCACCGACCCGTCGTCGGTGAAGAGGCGCACCCCCAGGCGCGCCATCTCGGCCAGGGGCGCGAGGCGCTCGCCGGCGCGCCCGAGGGTGATCGCGCCGGCGACAGCCACGTCGATGGGCGTGGCCGCGCCTCGCTCGAGCACGTGGGCGACCAGCGCGGCGCTGTCGAGCGCCGGCTCGGTGTTGGGCATCGCGACGATCGCGCTGTAGCCCCCGACCGCCGCGGCGCGCGCCCCGCTCTCGATCGACTCGGCCGCCTCGTCGCCGGGCTCGCGCAGGTGAGCGTGCAGGTCGACGAAGCCCGGGCCGACCCACGCGCCCTCGGCGTCGACGACCAGGGCGCCGGCGGGCGCGTCGATGCGCGCCGAGACCTCGGCGACGCGGCCGTCCTCGACGAGCACGTCGGCGCGCGCGGTGCCGGCCGCGCCCACCACGGTCCCGCCGACGATGAGGACCCTCACGCGGCCCGCCCCTCGCTGCCGCCCAGGCTCAGGTAGAGCACCGCCATGCGCACGGGCACCCCGCTCGCGACCTGGCGGGTGACCAGCGAGCGCGCCGAGTCGGCGACGCTCGCGTCGATCTCGACCCCGCGGTTCATCGGCCCCGGGTGCATGACCAGGGTCTCGGGGCGCAGCGCCGCGGCGCGCTCGGCGGTGAGGCCGAAGGTGGCCGTGAACTCCTCGAGGCTCGGCACGAAGGCCCCGGTGCCGCGCTCGCGCTGGAGGCGCAGCACGACGACGACGTCGGCCGCCGCGAGCGCCGCGTCGAGGTCGTCGACGACCTCGACGCCCCAGGACTCGACCCCCTCGGGCAGCAGCGTCCCGGGCCCGGCCACGCTGACCGACGCCCCGAGCGCGGCGTAGACCGCGGCGTCGCTGCGGGCCACGCGGCTGTGGCGCAGGTCGCCGACGATCAGGACGCGCAACCCCGCGAAGAGCTCTGCCCCGGTCTCGGTCGCGCGCGCGCCACGGCGCTCGGCCAGCGCCTCGCGCACCGTGAACGCGTCGAGCAGGCCCTGGGTCGGATGCTGGTGCAGACCGTCGCCGGCGTTGATGACGCGCACGTGCGGCACGTACCGGCTCACCTGGACCGGCGCGCCGCTCGACGCGTGGCGCAGGACGACCGCGTCGATGCCCATCGCGTCGATGGTGGCGATCGTGTCGCGCAGCGACTCGCCCTTCTTCACGCTCGACGACGCGACGGCCAGGCTCAGCACGTCGGCGCTGAGGCGCTTGGCCGCCGTTTCGAAGCTCAGCCGGGTCCGGGTCGACTCCTCGAAGAACAGGGAGGCGACGACCCGGCCCTTGAGCGCGGGGACCTTGCGGATGGCGCGCCGGTTGACCTCGACGAAGCTCTCGGCGACGTCGAGGACCTCGAGCACCGCCTCGCGCGACAGGTCGCCCAGGTCGAGGAGGTCGCGACCGCGCAGCGACTCGATCACCGCTCCCCCTTCGGCCCGATCCAGACGCCCTCGAGGGTGGCGACGACCGCCTCGAGGTGGCTCGTCGGGAGGTTCTTGCCCACGAAGTCCGGGCGGATCGGCAGCTCGCGGTGGCCCCGGTCGACCATGACCGCGAGCTGGACCGCGCGGGGCCTCCCCCAGTCCGACAGCGCGTTGAGCGCGGCACGCACCGTGCGCCCGGTGTAGAGCACGTCGTCGACGAGCACCACCGTCCGGTCGGTCAGGTCGACCGGGATGTCGGTCACCGAGGCCTCGGGCAGGGGCCGGGCGTCGAGGTCGTCGCGGTAGAAGGCGACGTCCAGCGTCCCGCGGTCGACGGGGCGGACCGCGACCTCGACGAGGTCGCGCGCCAGGCGCTCGGCGAAGGGGACGCCACCGGTCTGGAGCCCCACGACGACGAGGGTCGCCGGGTCGTCCGCGCGCTCGAGGACCTCGTGGGCCATCCGGCGCACCGCGCGGGCCACCGCGTCGGCGTCCAGGAGGCGGCGGGAGGGCAACGGCCGCGGAGCCGCCTCGCGCGACTCGTGCTCGACCACCTCATCCTCCCGCCGTACGGGCCTCACGGGACCCGCTTCACGACGGGCCCGATGCTACCAGGCGCCTACGCGAGCGTCAGGGGGTCGCGTTCGGCGCGCGCGTGCAGCGCCCGGTCGAGCGCGGCCGAGAACGACCCGTCGGTCTTGATCGCCCGGTGGATGATGATGGCCAGCGCCGGGTACGCCCAGAAGTCCCCGCAGACCCACAGGATCGCCGCGCCGATCTGCTGGTCGGCGAAGGGAGAAAGCGTCACGCCGGGCACGTGGGCGTACACCGAGTACCAGCTCACGTTGGTGAGGAAGCTCATCGATATAGCCAGAACGGTCATCACGACGTTGGTCGCCAGGATCGCCCCGGCCTGCCACACCGGCCCGCGCGTCGGGCGCATCGGGTGCGACGGGACGATCTGGAGCCAGAAGAGGACCCCGGTGACGATGAAGCTCGCGTGCATCAGCCAGATGTGCGCCGCGGGGTGGACCTCGCCGTAGTCGAAGGGCCCCGACAGGTGCCACACGACCATCGCCACGTTGAACGACACCACCGCCACGTCGGGCCGCCGAATGAATCGGCCGACCGCCCGTAGCCCGGCCGTGGCGGGGGCCAGGTAGAGGAATCGACCCACCGCTCGGCGGGGCCCGACGGGCAGGACGTGCCAGAGCGGGACCCACGGGGCGCCCGCGACCAGCAGCACCGGGAACGCGAACGCGAGGAGGACGTGCTCGATCATGTGGACGTAGAGGTAGTCCGACGACCAGTAGTCGACGGGCGAGCTGATGGTCAGCGCCAGCACCGCCAGGGACGCGTAGAAGTAGGCGGACCGCCGGTTCCGCCTCCGCGCCGCGACCGGGCGGGACCGGGCGTTGAGTCGGCGAAGGCCGACGCCGTGGGCGAGCCCCGTGACCGCGATGATGACCAGCATGGGGTCGAACGACCAGTGGTCGAGAACGTAGGTCATGCCTGCTCGCCGTCGGCCCCGGGCTGGCCAGCCGGGTCCGCGGCGCTGCCCCGGTGCTCCTCCCACGCCCTGAGCATCGAGGCGAACTCCGGGGCGACCGGCTTCTCGGCGCGGGCGCTCGCGGGGTGGAGGATCCGCCACCACATGTAGACGGCGAACCCGGCGAGGAGCGGCCACTCGAAGACGTAGGCCCAGCTCAGCGCGTTGCCGCCGATCGCCCGGCGTACCTCGACCCAGAACGCGGCCGCGCAGATGAGCAGCCCGATGGCCAGCGTCGCGTGGGTCTTGACCACGGAGGCGCGGGGCGCGCCCGCGTCCGCGCGGGCCTCGCCGCCGGGCTTCACGCCCTCATCCTACGACGCGGCCCCTCGCCGCCCCCGGCGACCGGACGAGCGCGGGACCCGCCGGTAAGGTGGCGCGGACGTATGCCCGACCCCACCGGCGCCGACCTAAGCGAGGAGGAGCGTCGGGCTATCTTCGCCGCCGAGCTCGCGCACCCGCCGACGGCGAGCGGGCGCACCCTGCGGGCGGGCGCGCCGCCGCGGGTCGTCTGGTACGTCGCGCTGGCCTTCGCGGTCCTCGGGCTGGGCGGCGTGGTGCTCGACCACTTCTTCGCCGGCCCGGTCGACACGAGCGCGCCGACGACCACGGTCGCCACCACGACGACCCTGGCGCCGGGCCACCCCCTGCCGGTCACCGCGCTCACCTACATCGGCCTCAAGACGGTCAGCCCCTCCCCCGCACCGCCCGTCGCGCTCACCGACACCGCGGGCCGGCCGTGGCGGCTCTCGGATCAGCGGGGCCGCGTCGTCCTCCTCGCCTTCTACTCGGTCGACTGCACCGACGTCTGCCCGGTGCTCGGCGCCGAGCTGCGCGAGACGCTCGCCCTCTTGCCCGCCGGGCGCGTCGAGGTCGCGATCGTCAACACCGACCCGCACAACCTGCTGGTCGAGGCGAGCCCGGCGGCGCTCACGGCCCCGGGCCTCGCGGGTCGGCCCAACGTCACGTTCCTCACCGGCTCGCTCGCGCGGCTCAACGCCGTGTGGACCCACTACGGCGTCGCGGTCGACGTGACCGCGAGCGGCCGCGTCGTCCACAACGACGTCCTGTACTTCATCGACCCCGGCGGCCGGCTCCGCGCGCTCGCCCTGCCCTTCGGCGACGAGAGCCGCGGCGGCCGCTATCACCTCCCCGCGGCCGACGTGGCGCGCTTCGCTCGGGGCGTCGCCGACGAGGCCAGTAGTCTGTCGCGATGACCGAGCCGGTGGCGGACTATGACCCCGGCTCGATGCCCGGTTCGTCGTTCTCGACCACGCGGGCCGTCTGGTACCGCCGCCCGTGGATCCTGGTCACGGCGGCGGTGGTGGTGATCGCGGCCGTCTCGGTCATCACCGACCTGCCTCACCCCCTCAGCCGCGCGCAGGACGTCGGGGACCAGAACGCCGCGCTCAAGGTGATCAACAGCGACCTAAAGCAGTGCGCCTTCGGCGTGAAGGAGGCCTTCGGCTTCTACCGCCAGGAGGCCGCGGGCACGATGACCGCGGCGCACCGGACGGTGGCCCTGACCTACCTCGCCCAGGACGAGTCGGTCTGCTCCTTCGCCGGCGGCCCGGTCTACGACCTGACCAACAACCTCCAGATCGTCCTCACGACCGCGGGCAAGCAGATCCAGGACGTCGAGGCCCGCACGGTCACCTGGATGACCCACGACGCCAACGCCGCGATCAAGGACATCATCGGGCTCTTCGCCAACCCCGGGGACGCGACGCTCCTCGCCGACCTGTCCAAGCAGGAGGACTACCTGGCCCAGGACCGGCAGGAGGCGCTGGCCTTCCTCGCGCGGGCCTCGGCCGACCTCGGCACGACGCTGCACCCGCTCCAGATGCCCGCCCTCGGGCGGCTGCCCGGGACCTGACCTAGTCGCGGTAGCCGAAGAAGCCCCGGTTCCGCTCCTCGCGCACCAGCTGGGAGAGTTCGACGTCGGGGTCCTCTTCGGACTGCAGCCAGTGCACGAGGTTCCAGAAGATGAGCGGGACGAAGACGACCGCCGTCATGAACCACACCGCGGCGGCCGTCAGCTGCTGGTCGACCGCGACCGAGAGCGAGCGGTGCGCGACGTGCGCGAAGGCCCGGTACCACGGGGCGCCCGACATCGCCCCGAGGTACGACACGACCCACGCCGACCACATCACCGCGGCCGCCACCCCGATGCGGAAGGGGCGGCCCACCCCTGGGCGCATCGGCGGCGATTCGACCAGGTCGGTCATCAGGGCGACGCCCAGCGAAACGAGCGTGGCCGCCTCGACGGCCACCAGCCAGGGGTGGGCGACGAGGGCGTCAACGACCGGCGCGGCGCGCCACAGGACCGACGCGGCGATGAAGCCGATCGCGGACGTGACGGCGCGCCCGACGCTGACCCGGCCCCGAAGCGCCAGGGCCCCGGCGGGCGACCCGTCGGCGCCGACGCGCACGAGGCGCCAGGCGCGCCACGGCGCCCCGAGCACGATCAGGGTGGGCGACCAGAACCCCAGCCCGGCGAACTGGACCGCCTGGACGTACTCGTAGCGCCGCGCCCACGTGGCCACGGGCGGTGCCAGGCACGCGACCAGGCAGAGAACGCCCAGAACCCACAGCCATCGGCGCAGGCCCGGGACCCACGTGCGCGACGAGGGCTCAGGCTGCCCGGGGGTCACTCCGAGGGGTGGCGCTGGAAGTAACCCCAGATGCAGACCGCGAAAAGGACTCCGAGCAGGACCACCATGGTCTGCACCTCGGGGCCGATGTAGATGTCACCTCCGAGCACTTCCACCTCCTCACCCTCACTCAGGGACGCCCGCGCGCCCGGTTCCAGCTACATCAAGTAGAACATCGAGAACGTCAGCGCGACGACCAGGACGACGAAGCCCTGCCAGTAGGTCATCGCCGCGATGTCGGCGCGAAGCGCCCGGGCCTGCGGCGTCGACGCCAGCTCGGGGCGCTCCCCGCCCTGCTCCTTGCGCAGGCGCAGGGCGCGCGCCAGCGTCGTCTCGAGCCAGTATGTGCTGAAGACGATGGTCATCAGGTTGATCACGACGAAGCCAATGAAGGTCGACGAGTAGCCGCTCTGGCCCGGGAAGAAGCCCAGGCGCGTCAGCTCCCAGCACTGCAGGAAGAGCGCCAGCAGCCCGGTCAACACGCCAGTCCAGCCGGCGACCTGCCAGTCGTTGGTCCCGCCGCGGCGGAACCGCGCGTGGCCGTAGATGGCGAGGAGCGACGTCAGCGCCATGCAGATGGCGATCGCCCAGCCGTAGGGCACCGGCGCAGTCACGTGGTTCGGCCGCCAGAGCCCCTCGTTGTTGCTCGAGCGAAGGTAGAAGTACGAGAACACCAGCGACGCAACGAGGAACGTGTACATGCCGATGAGCAGCCGGCCGCCCGACCACATCGCGCCGATCTTGGCGCGCATCTCGTACTCACGCTCCTCCGGGGTGCTGCTGGGAGCCTTGTAGGTGTCAGTCATGGTCCTTCTCCGCTCGGGGTCAGACGCTGCTCGAGGTCGGGGCTGACCCGCCGCCCAGGTTCGCGAAGGCCGGGGCGCCGGGCTCGCTGTAGCGGTAGGGGTCGGTCATCACGACAGGGATTCGCTCGAAGTTGTGCGGCGGCACCGGGCTCGCCGTCTGCCACTCGAGGCCGAGCGAGTCCCACGGGTTGGCCGGGGCCTTCTCCGGCTTGATGTACATCGACCACATCAAGTTGACGAAGAAGAGCAGGAAGGACGCCCCGAGCAGGAACGCGCTCACCGACGAGAAGTCGTTGAGGCCCTGGAGGTTCTTCGCGTAGGTGAAGACGCGCCGCGGCTGGCCCAGCAGCCCGATGATGAACATCGGGAAGAACGTCAGGTTGAAGAAGATGAACATCGTCCAGAAGTGCCAGAGGCCCATCTTCCTGTTCATCATCCGCCCGGTCATCTTGGGCAGCCAGTAGTAGAGGCCGGCCATGAAGGCGAAGAGCAGCCCGCCCATGATCGTGTAATGGAAGTGGCTGAGCACGAAGAAGCCGCCGTGAACCGTCACGTTCACCGGCACGTCGGACAGGAACACCCCGGTGATGCCACCGATGAGGAAGTTGAAGAACACCGCCATGCAGAAGAGCATGGGGACCTCGAAGCGGATTCTCGCCTTGTACAGGGTTCCCATCCCGACGAAGAAGATGAACCCAGTCGGGATCGAGATCAGCTCGGTCGTCAGCATGAAGAGCGGGCGCATGTCGGGGTTGATCCCGCTCTGGAACAGGTGGTGCTGCCAGACGAAGAACGACAGCAGCGCGACGCCGATCATGCCCGCCGCCGCCACCTTGTAGGCGAAGAGCGGCTTTCGGGTGAAGACCGGGATCAGCTCGCCCACGACGCCGAAGCCCGGCAGCGCCATGATGTACACCTCGGGGTGCCCGAAGAACCAGAAGAGGTTCTCCCACAGGTACGAGCTCCCGCCGTGCTCGGTGACGTAGAAGGCCGTCTGTGCGGTCCGGTCGAGGACGCCGAAGACGCCCGCCGCGAAGAGCACCGGGGTGGCGAGGGTGAGCAGCGCCGCGGTGGCCAGCATGGACCAGACGAAGATCGGCACCCGGCTCCACGTCATGCCTGGCGCGCGGCAGTTGACGATGGTCACCGCGATGTTGAACCCGGCGGCCATCATGCCCATGCCGATTACCGCGAACCCGAAGAGGTAGCCGAGCATCCCCGGGCCGGCCTGGGTCTGGAGCGGCGCGTAGCCGGTCCACCCGGTCGGGAAGCCGCCCAGGGGCAGCGCCGAAAAGATGACGAAGTAGCCGGCGATGAACGTCCAGAAGCTGAACGCCTCGACGCGCGGGAAGGCCATGCGCCGCGACCCGATCATCAGCGGGACCAGGTAGTTGCCCAGCGGACCCACGATGATGGACGTCGCCATCATCATCATGATCGTGCCGTGCTCGCTCACGATCTTGATGTAGGTCTCGGGCGAGAAGACGTGAGTCGTCGGGTTAAGCAGCTCGGTGCGGATCGCCATCGCCAGCAGACCGCCGGTGAACATGAACAGCAGGACGCCGACCACGTACTGGATGCCGACAACCTTGTGGTCGAGCGTGTAGCGGAAGTACCGCGACACCCCGGGCACCGTGTACTCGTCGTCGCTGGCCGTCTTACCGATCAGCTTGGCGAACGGGTAGTTCAGCGCCCCGACCCCGCCGAGGAAGCCCACGACCATGAAGAGCAGGCCGAGAAAGTCCGCGACGAGGTTCTGGCCGTTGTTGGCGATGTAGATGTAGTTCGACGCGACGGCGTTGCCGAGCCAGTGGCCGAAGAAGTAGCCCAGGACGCCGACCACGATGGCGGTGCCCAGGTGCTGGGAGAACCAGCCCGGGCGCTGAGTCCACGGGACCTTGGCCGCCGGGGCCGCCGGGGCCGGCGGCGCGCCCGCGAGCTGGTCGGTCGGTCGCTCTGCACTGATCGTCATCGCGGGCTCTCCGTTCCGTGCGTGTCGAGGGTCTCAGTCGTCGCCATGGTGCTCACGACGACGGCTGCTTGGCGCCGTAGATCTCCTGCGGCGAGTAGGGAGTGACCTTGCCGTCGATGTAGTAGCCGCCGGCCGCGCCGTTGGCGTCGGGCACGTACGTCCACGCGAACGCCGGCAGGTTCGCCGTGTTGGCGGCGTTGGCCGACTCCGTCGACTGGGCCCAGGCCATGAACTGGGCCTGGGAGACGACGTGGCCGGCGTTGAACATCGCCCCGTGCCAGAGCCCGCAGAGCTCCGAGCAGCGGACCTCGAAGCCGCCGGGGCTCTTCGTCTCGGTGTACGCGACGTTGTTCACCGAGGGGTTCGCGTCGGCCTTAACGCCCAGCTGGTACGCCCAGAAGCTGTGGATCACGTCGAGGCTGGTGACGTTGAAGGCGATCGTCGTGTCGGCCGGCAGGTAGAGCTGCTGGGTCTCGAACCCGCCGAAGGTCGGGTAGCGGTAGGTGAACGTCCACTGCTGGGCGATGACCTGGACCGGCAGCACCTGGTTCGACCCCGGCGACCACGAGCCGGTGCCGGCCAGCGCGGCCGTCTCGGCCTGCGTCGCGCCCGGGGGCGACCACACGGGGTTCGGCCCCTCGCCGCCGCCTGACCCGTGGTCGTGGACCAGGCCGTAGGTACCGATGACCGCCGCGAAGAGCACGACGACCGACGTGATGGAGATCCACGCGACCGACGCGCCGTGGTTGTTGCGCGCGGCGTCGCCGCCGGTGGGCTCGGTCGGGTTGCGCTTGACGCTCCAGACCCGGATCGCGTAGCTCATGTACACCCAGACCCCGACTAGGACCGGGAACGACATCCCGAAGAGGATGTTGAAGGTCGACTGGGCCGACGACGCCGTCTCGGTCAGCGTCCCGGGCGGGATGTGCGGGCCGACGAGGGTGAAGTAGATGACCTCCCCAATCGCGGAGATGACGAGCCAGATGGCCGTCATCGTGCGCAGGGGCCGCTGGTTGCTCCCGTTCGCCATGATCAGCTCACCACGTCCAGGAACCCGCCCATGTAGCCCTGCGCGGACATGCCTCCCCCATTCCCAAAGAGGTAGCCCAGTCCGCAGGGCACGAAGCACTGCCATCGGTAGTTGCCCGGACCGGGTGTCTTGAAGCTGAACGTCTCGGTGTTATGCGGCTGGGTGGTCGAGCACGGCGCCACCCCGCAGAGCGTGGCGCTGCCGTTCACGCCGACCAGGGGCACGCTGACCCCGAGGGAGGGCACGGCGAAGGTGTGCCCCACTCCGTTGCCGGTGTTGGAGTTGTACATGCTGAAGGTCTTGCCGTTCAGCGTCGCCGTCCCGCCGATGGTGCCCTGCACCTGGCCCCACTCCTGGTTGCGAAGCGGGCTGCCGCTGTCGTACTGGTAGATCGTGACGTTGATCGTCGTGTGGGCCGGCAGCTGGAACGCCGTGCTGTGGATCCACTTGCCGGTGGTCGGGTCCTTGGCCATGTAGGACACCCACGTCGGGTGCGGGCCGTACCCGATCGACCCGACCGTCTGCAGCGTCAGGTTGATCGGCTGGCCGGCCGGAGCACCCGTGAAGTTCAGTGCGCCGCCGGGGATGCCGGGGCGCAGAAACGCAACCAGCGCCACCACGATGAGGCCGACGGCCACCACGAAGGCGACGACGACGGTCGTGAGTCTTCCGCCAAAGGTCATGCGCTCTCCTCCGCCCCAGAGCTCGTAACTCGCTGCCCCCGAGCGTATCGGCGGGCGTCCGTAGAATCGAGGCTCGTGAGGCGAGTTGCTGAGAAATCTCTTCGCATTCACGTGGCCCTGGCGCTCGCCGAGGCTCTCTGCGCGAGCGCCTTCGTCGTCGAGCTCACCCGGGCCGAGTCCGGCAACACGCTCTCCTGGGCCTATGTCTTCGAGTGGCCGGTCCTGGGCGCCTACGCGGTCTACGTGTGGCGCAAGCTGCGCCGAGAGGCCCCGGGCGAGCCGCCCCCGCCGGCCACCGAGGGCGAGGCGGCGGCGCTCGACCGCTACAACCGGTTCCTCGACGAGGTCCACCGCCGCGAGGGCCCGGCCTCTACCGGCCGGTAACTCACTTCACTCCGAGGCCGGCGAGCAGCTGGCGCAGCTGGGACGCGGCCGACGCCGTCCCGGCCGCGGAGGTCGGCGGGTCGTCGGGGATTATCCAGCGCAGCGTCCCGGAGCTGGACACGATGAAGTCGAAGTCCGAGTGGACGCTCATCTTGTCGGTCCTCGTCATGGTCACCGAGATCCCGTAGGCGTTCCACACCCGGCGGAGGGCCGCCAGCCGCCCGGTCACGTAGTAGAAGTCGCGCACGCCCCAAAGGTCGTGCTTGGTCATGAAGTGGCGCAGGTCGGAGACCGTCTCGTGGTAGGGGTCGATGGCGACGGCGACGATGTCGACCGGGGCCCCGGACCCCAGCTGGGCGCGCAGAAGCTTTAGCTGGGCGGCGATGAGCGGGCAGTCGGTCCAGCACACCGGGTCGAGGAACGCCAGCACCGTCGTGCGCCC
The DNA here is from genome assembly GCA_963820815.1 of uncultured Actinomycetota bacterium. Lineage (GTDB taxonomy): Bacteria > Actinomycetota > Acidimicrobiia > Acidimicrobiales > RAAP-2 > RAAP-2. The sequence goes on from CAWGBL010000003.1 coordinate 345,476, forward strand.
GGGGTGTTCCAGGAGCGAGTAGGGCTGGTGGTTCTGGTCGGTCAGGGTGAAGCGCGCCGCCGGGGTGTCCGCCGACGACACCGGGCCGTTCTGGGCGATGTAGACGGTGTTCTCGGCCGGCGTGGCCGTGGCCACCCCCATCGACACCACCGCGAAAACGACCATCGCCGTGGCGAACGTCGCGACCACCGACCCGATCCCGGCGCCCGCCTCGCGCGCCAGTCGCCGGGCCCGCGCGCCGGCGCCGCGCCAGGCGGGCGCGGCGCACGCCGCCAAGGCCGCGAGCGGAAGGAGCGAGTTGACGTCGGTCGCCATTCCCCCGAAGACCGCCGTGTCCTCGCCGATGATCCAAAAGACGACCGCCCCGACGGCCAGGCTCGCCACCGGCCAGCGCCACGGCCTCGTCGAGGAGAGCCACAGACCCACGGCCGTCACGCCAAGCCAGAGGAGGATCGCCACGTTGAGGCCGCCACCCATGAGCGCGCCCAGGTCTCCGCCGCGCAGCACCAGCCAGGCGAGCCAGTGAGGCTGTGGGACCCCGGTCATGTAGCTGGTCATCGCCGCCAGCGCGTTGGTGCGCCCGCCGTGCCAGAACTCCGCGGCCGGCAGCGACTGGACGACGATCGCCAGGGCGACCACCACCGCCACGAACCTCAGTGTCACCGCCGAGAACCGGCGCTCGAAGAGGTCGATCGGGGCCGCGATCCACAGCCCCGCGACGACGTAGAAGAGCGTGGCTCCGGGCCAGCCGAAGAGAATCGACGCGCCGTGGATGAAGAGGCCGCCCGCGCCGTTGCCGACGAGCCAGATCAGCGATCCCCAGCCGGCGCTGACCAGCCCCGCGACGCGCCCCACCATCCCGTTGGACGTGAGCAGCGCGAGGCCCAGGCCGATCTGGAGCCAGGCCACGCCGACCGCGAGCGCGATCGGGTGGTTGTACCAGAGGTTCACGCCGTGCATCATCAGGTGACGGAGCCACCCAGGCGCTCCCTGGGACGCCGGGTAGACGACGACGCTGCCCAGGCCTAGGGGCATGGACGGCTGGAACTGGAGCACGCCGTCAAAGAGCCACAGCGCGCCGAACGTCCAGCGCAGGTAGGTGCGCGCGCGCGGCTCGGCGAGGCCCGCGCTCGACATGTTGAAGGTGAAGATCCTCCGCGACGCCACCGCGGCGACGAGCAGGAGTGCGGCGATCGCCGCCAGCCAGATGAGGCTGGTGCCGAAGAGGTCGTGGTGGAAGCTGCTCACGACCCAGGGGTTGGTGAGGCTGACCGGGTGCGACGTCATTCCGGGCATGGGGGCTCCTGGACCGGACTCGCGTCAGTGTAGGTCGGCGACGCACGACGACAGCACGCCGTTGACGAACGCGCCCGAGTCGTCGGTCGAGAACTCCTTGGCCAGCGACACGGCCTCGTCGAGCACCACCGCGACCGGCGGCGGGTCGTCGCCGAGCAGCTCGGCAATCGCCAGCGTCATCACGAGCCGGTCGATCACGGCCAGGCGGTCGATGTCCCAGCCGCGCGCGTGGCGCGCGATCAGCTCGTCGGCGCGCTCGCGGTGGTCGCGCGCCGCGCGCAGCAGCGTGACGGTGTAGGCGTCCGGCGCGACCGGGAGCGCCGCGATGACCTCGTCGACGTCGCGCGACTTCATCTTCGCCTCGTAGGCCAGCTGCAGTGCGCGCTCGCGGGCCAGGTGGCGCGAACGGGTGAGGTCGCCCACGTCAGGCGCGCGTGATGTACTCGCCGCTGCGGGTGTCGACGCGGATGACCTCGCCCGGCCCGATGAAGAGCGGGACCTGCAGCACGTACCCGGTCTCCAGGGTGGCCGCCTTGCGCGCGCCCGACACGCGGTCGCCCTGGATCCCCGGCTCGGTGTCGGCGATCGTCAGCTCGACCGAGGCCGGGAGCTCCACGCCGATGATCTCGTCGCCGTGCAGGATCAGCATCGCCTTGCCGGTCTCGGTGAGGAAGTGCGCCGCCTCGCCCAGGCGCTGGGTGGAGACCGGCACCTGGTCGTAAGAGACCTGGTCCATGAAGACGTAGTCGTCGCCGTCGCGGTAAAGGAACTGCATGTCGCGCTTGTCGATGATCGCCTGCTCGAGGCGCTCGTCGGCGCGGAAGGTTCGCTCGATGACCGCCCCCGTGCGGGCGTTGCGCAGCTTGGTCCGCACGAACGCCCCGCCCTTGCCCGGCTTGACGTGCTGGAACTCGATCACGCTGAAGAGCCCGGCGTCGAACTCGATGGTGATTCCGTTCTTGATGTCCGAGGTCGTGATCGCGGGCACGCCGGCGTGGCCTTTCGAAGGGGGAACCGGTCCAGTCTAGGAGTCGGCCGGGTCAGGCCCGCGAGGCGAGGCGCACGACCGCCTCGAGCGCGAGGTCGTAGCCCGTCGCGCCGAAGCCGGTAATCGTCCCGGTGACCACGCCGGCCAGCGTCGAGACGTGGCGGAACGCCTCGCGCGCCGCGGGGTTCGACAGGTGGACCTCGACGCTCACGCCGTCGAAGCTGGCCAGCGCGTCGCGCAGCGCCCACGAGGTGTGCGTGAGCGCCCCGGCGTTGATCACGACGGCCGCGGCGTGGCCGCGCGCGCCGTGAACGGCCTCGATGAGCTCGCCCTCGTAGTTGGACTGGACGTGACGGACCGAGAACCCGACGCGGGCCGCGCCGTCGGTGAAGCGCGTGACCAGCTCGTCGAGGGTAGCGGTGCCGTAGACGTCGGGCTCGCGATGCCCGAGCTGGTCGAGGTTCGGCCCCGACACGAGCAGGATCTCGATCTCACGACGCCTCCCAGAAGTGTTCTAGTTCGCGCGCCACGACCCCGGGGTCGACCCCGGGCACGAGCGTGAAGCCGCCGGGGCCGTCGAGGACGAACGCCAGGTCGTGGTGCGCCTTCTTGTCGTGGCCCATCGCGGCGACGAGCTCGCCCGCGCCCGCGGCCAGGGGGGGGTGGCCCGAGAGGCCGAAGGCGGCCAGGGTCTCGTCGTGGGCCGAGACCGCGTCGTCGCCCACCCGGCCGAGCGCGCGGGCCAGGCGCGCCGCGAAGGCCAGGCCGACCGCGACCGCCTCGCCGTGGCGCACGTCGTCGCCGCGCCCGCGGGCCACGGCCTCGAGGGCGTGAGCCAGGGTGTGGCCGTAGTTGAGCAACGCTCGCCCACCGGCCTCGAGCTCGTCGGCGCCGACGATCGCCGCCTTGAGGGCCGCCGCGACCGACACGCGCTCGGCCAGCCCGGCCGACGCGGCCGCGGCCGCGCCGCGACGCTCGAGGAGCCAGCACTTGGCCACCTCGGCCAGCCCCGCGGCCCGGTCGCGCGGCGAGAGGGTGTCCAGCACGTCGAGGTCGCAGAGCACCCCGAGGGGCTGGTGGAACGCGCCCATCAGGTTCTTGCCGACGCTCAGGTTGACCGCGGTCTTTCCGCCGATCGCGGCGTCCGCCTGGCCGACGAGCGTCGTCGGCACCATCACGACGCCCACCCCGCGCCGGTAGAGCGCCGCGGCCAGGCCCGCCACGTCGGTGAGGGCCCCGCCGCCGACGGCCACGACCACGTCGTCGCGCGACAGCCCGGCCGCGGCCAGCGACTCGACGAGACCGGCCAGGCTCGCGGGTGTCTTGGCCGACTCCCCATCGGCCACGTCGACCGCCACCGCGTCCACGCCGGGGTCGACGTCGAACCACGGCTGGGCGCGCACCGCCGCGGTCGACACGACGACGGCGCGCCGAGCGCGCGGCGCGCGCGCGGCGATGACGCCGGCGAGGAGGCCGCGCGCGCCGGGCTCGACGACCACGTCATAGGAACGGATCCCGAGGTCGACCGTGACGATCACGGCGCCACCGCCACCGCGGCCCCGACCAGGTCGGCGACCTCGTCGAGCGGCCGGCTCGCGTCCACCCGGGCGCGGGCCACGATCGCGTAGAGGGGGTCGCGCGCCTCGCGCAGCCGCGCGATGGCGGCGGCCGGGTCGTCGCCGAGCAGCGGCCGGTCGCCGCCGGCGCAGCGCGCGACGAGCGTGGCGTCGTCGGCGTCGAGCCAGACGGTCGGCGCGCCGGCGAGCGCCGCGCGCGCCTCGGGCGTCGTCACGGCCCCGCCGCCCGTCGCCACGACCGCGTCCAGGGCCAGGGCGCGCGCGAGGGCGCGCGCCTCGGCCGCGCGGAACCGCTCCTCGCCCCCGTCGCGCAGGAGGTCCGCCGCGGGCGCGCCCAGGAGGTCGTCGGTGTCGACGGCCGCGCACCCCCAGCGCGCGGCCAGCGCCGTCGCGACGGCGGTCTTGCCGGCGCCGGGCAGGCCGACCAGGACGACGCGCGCCACGGCTAGCCCGGGCGCGGGCCCGAGGTCGTCGTCCCGAGCGCGGCGAGGTACCCAGCGTGGTTGCGCTCGACCTCGGCGACCGAGTCGCCGCCGAACTTGCGCAGCGCCTCGTCGGCCAGCACCAGGGCGACCATCGTTTCGGCGACGACGCCCATCGCCGGGACCGCGGTCACGTCGGTGCGCTCCTTGAACGACACGGTCGACTCGCCGGTCGCTAGGTCGACGGTCTCGATCACCGGCCGGCTCAGCGTGGCCAGCGGCTTCATCGAGGCCCGGGCCACGATCGGCGACCCCGAGCTCATGCCCGCCCTCGACGCCGCCGGCGTGGTCGCCGCGACGCGCGTAGCCGCCGCCGGCCGTCGTGGCCCGGGTCAGCGACGATCGCGTCGTGGGCCACGCTGCCGCGCTGGGCCGACTGCTCAACCCCGTCGCCGATCTCGACGGCCTTGACCGCCGGGATGCTCATGATCGCCCCGGCCAAGCGGCCGTCGAGCCGGCGGTCCCAGTGGACGTGGCTGCCGAGGCCGACGGGCACGCCGTAGGCCAGAACCTCGGCGACGCCACCGAGGGAGTCGCCGACCTTGGCCGCGGCGCGCACCTCGGCGACCATCGCCGCCGAGGCGTCCGCGTCGAAGCTGCGAACCTCGTCGGCGTCGACCGCGTCCAGGTCGGACGGGCGGGGTCGCCGACCCGGGCGGCGCGGCCGCGGCGCCGAGGCGCACGACGTGGCTTACGATCGCGACGCCGAGCGCGCCAGCAGCGACTTGGCGAGGGACGCCGGCGACGACGCGCGCCGCGGTCTCGCGCGCGCTCGCGCGCTCGAGCACGTCGCGCGCGTCGTCGAACCCGTACTTGAGCATGCCGGCGAGGTCCGCGTGGCCGGGGCGCGGCGCGGTGAGCCGGCGCGATGGGGCCCCGGGGGCGGCGGACATCTCCTCTTCCCACTTGGGCCACTCGCTGTTGAGGATCTCGATCGCCACCGGCGAGCCCAGGGTGCGCCCGTGGCGCACGCCACCGAGCAGGCGCAGCTCGTCGCGCTCGAAGCGCATGCGCGGGCCGCGGCCGAAGCCCAGGCGGCGCCGGGCCAGCTCCCCCGCGATCTCCTCGGGGTCCACGGCTAGGCCCGCCGGCAGGCCTTCGACGATCACGGTCAGCGCCGGACCGTGGCTCTCGCCGGCGGTCAGGAAGCGCAGCATCGCCCAATCCTACGGGCGAGCGGTGCTAGTCCTCGGTGTAGAAGGGGTTGACCCCGGAGGCGTGGTCGGTCACGTCGACCACTCCTTCGAGCTCGGGCATCGCGTCGCGCAGCGTCGACTCGATCCCCTGCGAGAGGGTCAGCCGGCTCATCGCGCAGCCCTGGCACCCGCCCGACAGCCGCAGGTACGCCACCTTCTTCTCCTCGTCGAGCGCGACGAGGTCGGCGCGCCCGCCGTGGCTGGCGATCGCCGGGTTGACCTGCTCCTCGAGCACCGCCGCGGCGACGCGGCCGAGGTCGCCGTCGACGCCCATGGCGAGGATCGCCTCGGGGACGCCGGGGTTGAGCTCGGAGGCGGTGGGACGTTGGGGTTAACCAGGACGAGCCCGCCGCCCTCGTCGCCCGAGTAGTCGAGGCGGCTGCCGCGCAGGCGCGCGACGCTCTGCGCCGGGACGACGACGTCGATCCCGCCGTCGCGGCCGACGGCCGCGCCGGCCGGCGCGCCGGATAGCTCGGAGAAGTAGAGGTCGTAGGCGTAGCCGGCCCCGCGCACGCCGACGACCTCGACGAAGAGCGCGAGCCCCTCGTGCCCGGCCTCGCCGACCAGCGCCTCGCGCACGACCTCGCGGGCCTCGTCGGAGATGCTCAGAACCTCGAAGGTGTCGACCGCGCTCACGCGGCCAGTCTAGGGGTGGGTCCCGCGCGCGGACACTAGGGTCGTCGCGTGACCGTGCCGCCCGACGCCCACGAGTGGTTCAGCTTCGAGGACCCCAAGCGCCGACGCACCTGGATGTTCGACGTGACGTTCCTGGAGAGCAACTGGAACTGCATCTACGGCCGCGGCTGCCAGGGCGTCCTGACCGGTCCGACACCCGAGCTCGCCCAGGGGTGCTGCAGCTACGGCGCTCACCTGGGGTCTGAGAAGGAGCGCAAGCGCGTCGAGCGCGCCGCGGCGCGCCTCACCGACGACCAGTGGCAGTTCCGCGCCAAGGGCCGCGCCGGGACCACCAAGGTCAAGCGCAACGGCGAGATCGTCACGCGCCAGGTCGAGGACGCCTGCATCTTCCTCAACCGGCCGGGGTTCCACCGCGGGCCGGGCTGCGCGCTGCACGTGCTGTCCATCGACACCGGCGAGAGCTACGTCGGGCTCAAGCCCGACGTCTGCTGGCAGCTCCCCCTGCACCGCGAGGACCTCACCACCGACGAGGGCCAAGTCGTCACGCGCATCGGCCAGTGGGACCGGCGCGACTGGGGCGCCGGCGGCGAAGAGTTCCACTGGTGGTGCACCGAGGCCCCCGAGGCCTTCACCGGCAAGCAGCGGGTCGTCGACTCGATGCGCGAGGAGCTCGTCGCGATGGTCGGAGCCGACATCGTCGAGCGCCTCATGGGGTACCTCGACGAGCGCGCCGCGCGGCCTTCGGCCACTCGGCTCGCCCACCCGGTCATCCGCCGGCGCTAGCCGGCCAGCGGGTCCTCCTCGGCGGCGCTGGCGCGCGGCAGGGACCCGAGGATCTCCTCGTAGCGGTCCTCCTCGGCCCGGCACCAGTCGGCGTGGACGTCCTCGGGGGCGGCGCCGCACTCGGCGCAGGTCGTCGCGCGCGGCCCAGTGTTGCGCTTGAGCTCGCGGGCTTCGACAAAGCGGCGGTGGCGGCCCTTCTTCACGTCGTCTCCTCCTTGGCCGCACTCGCCCCGGGCGGCGGCCTCGGCGCGGCGGGCCGCGCCGGAGACTCATGTTACCAGTGGCCCCCCGCGGCCGGTCCCCTTAGCATCGGGTCGTGAGCGACGGCTTCGACCCCGACGAGATGGTCGCGCGGTTCCGCGAGCGCGCCGAGGCGGTGCGCCGGCGCTCGCTGCCCCCGGTCGAGGGCCCCGACCGCCAGCGATTCCTCGAGGCGGCGAAGGTCGACTTCCAGGACTACGCGATGATCGGCGACGCGACCGCGACGCTCGTCGACGGCGTGCTGCGCCTCGAGATCGACCTGCGACCGCGCTAGGACGCGCTGGACACGCGCGCGGCCGCCTCGGCCAGCGTCGCGGCGCCGCGCTCGATCAGGCCCACCGCGCTCGTGCGCTGAGCGGCCGACGACCCCGCGCCGTAGCAGCGGTTGGCCCCGGCGCCCAGCTGGTCATAGGCGCGGCCCAGCAGCGTCGTCGCCTGTGCGTCGGGCGTGGGCAGCGACGCGTTGGCGCTCAGCGCGTCGACGTCGAGCACCGCGCACACCGTGCGCAGCAGGCCCGGCGTCGACTGCGGGTCGCGCAGCACGGTGAGCGCGTGGCGCGCGTCGGCGCGCAGCGTCGACACCGCGGAGTGAAAGGAGCTCTGGCTGACCCACGAGCGCAGCGCCGCGGCCGTGCTCTGGGTGGTGCAGCCGGCGAGGAGCGCGCCCGCCGCGGCTAGCGCCGCGACGCGGCGGCTCACGCGACGACCAGCAGGTGGAGCGCTCGGGGCCCGCGCCGCAGCACGACGTACCGGTCGTGCATCGCCGCGTCCAGGGTGAGGGTCGCGCCGGGCGCGAGCCGCGCGTTGTTGACGTAGACCCCGCCCTGGTCCAGGAAGCGGCGCGCCTCGCCCTTGGACTTGGCCAGGCCCGTGCGCACGAGGGCGTCGGCGGCGTCGAGCCCGGCGCGCAGCTCCTCGCGCGCGATCGACGACGACGGCGCGTCGCCGACGGCTTCGAGCAGCGTCGACTCGTCGAGCCCGGCGATCTCCTCGGAGAAGAGCGCGTCGCTCGCGCGCGCCGCGCCGGCCGCGGCGGGCTCGCCGTGGAGCCGCCCCACCACGTCTAGGGCGAGCGCGCGCTGAGCGCGCCGCTCGGCCGGCGCGCGCCCGGTCGCGGCGTCGAGCTCGGCGATCTTCTCGTGCGAAAGGAAGGTGAACCAGCGCAGCAGCTTGGGCGTGATCTCGTCGTCGCTGTTGAGCAGGAACTGGTACATCCGGAACGGCGACGTCATCGACGGGTCGAGCCAGACGTTCTCGTTGCCGCCCTCGGTCTTGCCGAACTTGCGCCCGTCGGCGCGCACCAGCAGCGGCGAGGTCATCCCGTCGGCCGGGCCGCGCGTGACGCGCCGGACGAACTCGGCGCCCGCGGTGATGTTGCCCCACTGGTCCGAGCCGCCCAGCTGGAGGCTGCAGCCGTACTCGCGCGCGAGGTGCAGGTAGTCGTAGGCCTGGAGCAGGGGGTAGGAGAACTCGGTGAAGGACAGGCCGGCGTCCTCGCGCTCGAGGCGCCGGCGCACCGCCTCCTTGGCGACCATCTGGTTGACCGTGAAGTGCTTGCCCACCTCGCGCAGGAAAGTGGTGAGCGCGATCGCGGTCAGCCAGTCGGCGTTGTTGAGGACCAGGGCGCGCGCGGCGCCGGCCGACTCCGAGAAGTCGAGCAGGCTCGCGAGCTGGCCGGCGACGCGCTCGACGTTGTGGGCGATCTCTTCGACGCTCAGCAGGGGGCGCTCGGAGTCCTTGAAGCTGGGGTCGCCAATGAGCCCGGTCCCCCCGCCGGCCAGGGCGATCGGCCGGTTCCCGGCGCGCTGGAGCCGGGCCAGGATCGTCAGCTGGAGCAGGTGCCCGAGGTGCAACGACGGCGCCGTCGGGTCGAAGCCGATGTAGGCCGTGGCACCGCCGGCCTCGAGCCGGTCGAAGAGGCCCGGGTCGGTGACCTGGTACACCAGCCCGCGGAAGTCGAAGTCCTGGCGCAGATTCACGCGCGTCAGTCTACGGGCGGCCCCCATCAGATAAAGGTGGAGCCGGCCGGCGCGTGCGTCTGGAGCCAGAGCACGAACGAGTGCCACGCGCCCGACGCCTCGGCGACGCCGACCGCGATGAGCATGAGGCCGCCGACGCGCCCCACCAGCCGGGCGCGGGCGCGCAGCCACGCCGACGCGCTGGCCATCCATTCGGTGGCCAGCGCCGCGACGAGGAACGGCACGCCGAGGCCGAGGCAGTAGACGAACGCGAGGATCGACCCGCGCAGCGCCGACGCGCCCGACGTCCCCGCCAGCGCGAGGATCGCCGCGAGCGTCGGCCCGATGCACGGCGACCAGCCCAGCGCGAAGGTGAACCCGAGGACCCCGGCCCCGAGCACGGTCGCGCGCGGCACGAAGTGCACGCGCTTCTCGCGCGCCAGCCAGCGCGACGGCCACCAGCCGGCGAAGAAGAGCCCCAGGGCCACGGTCACGACGCCCGCGACGATCTCGAGGGCCCGCTCGTGGTGGTTGAGGAACTTGCCCGCGCCGCCGAAGAGCGCCCCGGCGCTGACGAAGACCAGGCCGAAGCCGACGATGAACGCGAGCGCGCCGACCACCGCGCGACCGCGTCCCCGTCCTTGGACCGAGCCGGCCGCCCCCGAGAGGAAGGCCAGGTAGCCCGGCAGCAGCGGCAGGACGCACGGCGACGCGAACGAGATCAGCCCGGCGGCGAACGCGAGCGGCATCGCCGCGAGCAGCGAGCTCGGCAGGGCCGCGGTCACCGCCGCGCCCGCCACGCCGCCGCGGCGGCGTCGACCAGCGCGCCGTGGACCTCGACGTTCGCGGCGCGATCGGGGACCGACGCGACGACGACGCTGAGCCCCGGGGCGCCCACGCCGTCGGCGAGGGCCGCGGCGAGCTCGGAGCGCGTCGCCACGCGCGCCGCGGCGTGGCCGAACCCCCGCGCCACCGCGACCAGGTCCTTGCCGCGCGGCGTGGCGAAGAGCGCCTCGAACTCCTCGGGCCCGAGGAGCGTCGCCTGGGGCAGGAACGAGAAGATGCCGCCGCCGGCGTTGTCGGCGACCACGACGACCGCCGACCCCTCCACGGGCTCGGCCAGCGACGACGCGTCGTGCAGGAAGGTGAGGTCGCCGACGAGGCCGAGCGCGGACCCGGTGGCCGCGGCCACCCCCAGGGTCGTCGAGACGACCCCGTCGATCCCGTTGGCCCCGCGGTTGGCGAAGGTCGGCGCCTCGCGCGCCGGCGCCCACCACTCGACGTCGCGCACCGGCATCGACGACCCGACGACCAGGGCGGCGCCGGAGCGGGCGCTGGCCGCCACGACGTCGCGCGCGAGCGCCGGCTCGGTCAGCGTGTCGTCGAGCCCGGCCAGGGCGTCGCCCACCGCGCGCGCGGCCCGCGCCCACCACTCGCCGTAGGCGGGATCGCCCCGGTGCGCGGCGCACGCCGGGTCCGGCGCCCCCGCCACGGTCCGCGCCACGACTCCGTCGGGGTCCGCGACGGGACCCCAGGCGTCGAGGGCGACGACCTCGCTCCCCCACTCGCGCAGCCGCTCGCCCAGCGCGCGCGACGCCGGCAGCCCGCCCGCGCGCACGACGAGGTCGGGCCGGGCCAGGGCCGCGAACTCCGCGTCGCGCAAGAGGGCGTCGGCGTAGGGCAGGCTCCCGCGGGCGGTGGCGTCGCCGACGACGGCCCACCCGAGGGCCGTCGCCACGGTGATCGTGCCGGCGTCGACCCCCGCGCCCACGACGGCCAGGACTCGCCGTCCGGCGACGTCGAGCGTGGCGGCCCGCGACGGTGCCGCGACGACCGTACGCCACGGCGCCGCGTCGGCGCGGCCGGGCGGCGGGTCACCGGCCGGCTCGACGAGCGGCTCGACGAGCGCCAGGTTCAGGTGGACCGGGCCCGGCGCGCCGTCGCCGCCGGCCGCGGCGATCCAGAGCCGCGCCGCGAGCGGACGCCACGACGCCGCGGCCTCGGCGCGCGCGACTCCGGGGTCCTCGGCTCGCCGCACCATCGCGCCGTAGAGCGAGCGCTGCTCGATCGTCTGGGGGGCGCCCACACCGCGCAGCTCGGGGGGGCGGTCGGCGGTCACGACGATCAGGGGCACGCGCGCGAGGTCGGCCTCGGCGACCGCGGCGTGCAGCTCGGCGGCGGCGGTGCCGCTGGTGACCACGAGCGCGACCGGGCGCCCGGACGCGAGCGCGAGGCCGATCGCGTAAAACCCCGCGCCGCGCTCGTCGAGGCGCACGTGCGTGCGCACGCCGCCCTGGCGCGCGGCGGCCAGCGCGACCGGGGCCGAGCGCGACCCGGGGCACACGACGACGTCGCGCAGCCCCGCCCGGGCCCACTCGTCGAGGAGGGTGACCGCCAGGGTGGACTGGGCCCCGGCGGGGCTCAGTACGCTTCCTGCCAATGTCCCTCCTCAGCGTCACGCGACGCGGTGACGGGCGCCCGTTCGTGTGGCTGCACGGGTTCACGCAGACGCGCGACTCGGCCCACCGGTTTCGGACCATTCTGGCAGAGGCCCGCGAGGTCTGGACGCTGGACCTGCCCGGACACGGCGGAGCCGCCGCGCTCGAGGCGAGCCTCGCGGAGTCGGCCGACCTGGTCGCCGCCGCGCTGCCCGACGGCGCGGCGGACCTCGGCGGCTACTCGATGGGCGCGCGCGTCGCGCTGCACGTCGCCCTTCGCCACCCTGACCGGGTCTCGCGGCTCGTGCTCCTGGGCGCGAGCCGGGGGCTCGTCGACGACGCCGAGCGCGCCGCGCGGCGCGCGAGCGACGAGGCCCTGGCCCGGCACGCGCTCGACGTCGGTGCCGAGGCGTTCCTCGACGAGTGGCTCGCGCGCCCGATGTTCGCGCGCCTCCCAGACGACCCGGACGAGCGCGCCGCGCGATCGCGTGACGCGGCGGGGCTCGCGAGCTCGTTGCGCCGGTGCGGGGTGGGGGTCCAGGCGTGGCTCGGCGACGCCATCTCCGCGATCTCCACGCCGACCCTCGCGCTCGCGGGCGAGCTCGACGCCAAGTTCACCCTCGAGGCCGACGCCATCGCGGCGGCCGTTGGACGCGGGCTCGTCGCCCTCGTCGACGGGGCCGGCCACGCCGCGCACCTCGAGGAACCCGACGCGGCGGCCGCGCTGGTCGCCGGCTTCCTCGGCTAGCGCGTCGACGCGACGACGACCACGAAGAGCCCGCCGACCGCCAGCTGGACGCGCGCGGAGTACGCCAACAGCGGCAGGAGCTCGCGCCCGGCGCGCGCGCTGAAGGCCAGGCGCAGCGCGGGGGCGTAGGCCAGCGCGGTGGCCGCCCCGACCCACGGCTCGCCGCCGGCGGCCATCCCCGCCACCGCGAACGCGGCCCAGGCGAGGTAGAGGTACGAGCCGCGCTCGCGACCGAGCCGCGCGGCCAGCGTGCGCTTGCCGGCGGCGCGGTCGCCGACCTCGTCGCGCAGGTTGTTGGCCTCGAGCAGCGCGCAAGCCATCGCCCCGGTGGCCAGTCCCAGCCACCACGCGCCGCCCGGGATGTGCCGGTGCTGGGCGTAGGCGGTGCCGACGGTCGCGACGAAGCCGAAGTACGCCATCACGAAGAGCTCGCCCAGGCCGATGTAGCCGTAGGGGCGAGGCCCGCCGGTGTAGAGCCACGCGGCAAGGATCGCGGACGCGCCGATCGCGACGAACCACCACGACGTGCGCGAGGCCAGCACGAGCCCGACCGCCGCGGCCAGCCCCAGGACGAGGACCGCGGCGGCGCGCACCGCGCGCGCGGCCACGAGCCCCGACGCGGTGAGCCGGAACGGGCCGACGCGCTGGGCGTCGGTCCCGCGCACGCCGTCGGAGTAGTCGTTCGCGAAGTTGACCCCGACCTGCAGGCTCAGGGCCACGACCGCGCACAGCGTGGTGTTGAGCGCCGAGACGCCGGCCGGGCGCACGGCGACGGCGCCGACCGCGACCGGCACGAGCGACGCCGGCAGCGTGCGCGGGCGAGCCGCGAGGACCCACCGGCGCACCGGCCCGGGGGTCACGGGCGCTTGGGGAACCGCCCGAAGTCGGGCGTGCGCCGCTCGACGTAGGCGTCGCGGCCCTCCTGGGCCTCCTCGGACATGTAGAAGAGCATCGTCGCGTCGCCGGCCAGCTGCTGGATCCCCGCCAGTCCGTCGTCGGCCGCGTTGAAGGAGGCCTTGAGCATCCGCAGCGCGATCGGCGACATCGTGAGGATCCGCCGGCACCAGGCGATCGTCTCGGCCTCGAGCTCGGCCAGCGGCACGACCGCGTTGACCAGCCCCCAGTCCAGGGCGGTCGCCGCGTCGTACTGGCGGCAGAGGAACCAGACCTCCTTGGCGCGCTTGAGCCCCACGGTGCGCGCCAGCAGCGACGAGCCGTACCCGCCGTCGAAGGAGCCCACCCGCGGCCCGGTCTGGCCGAAGCGGGCGTTGTCGGCCGCGATGGTGAGGTCGCACACGAGGTGCAGGACGTGGCCGCCGCCGATGGCGTAGCCCGCGACCTGGGCGATCACCGGCTTGGGCAGCCGGCGGATCTGCACCTGAAGGTCGAGCACGTTGAGCCGGCCGACGCCCTGGGCGGCGACGTGGTCGTCGCCGATGTAGCCGTCGTCGCCGCGGATCGCCTGGTCGCCGCCGGAGCAGAAGGCGTCCGGCCCGGCTCCGGTGAGCACGATCACCCCGACGGCGGTGTCGTCGCGCGCGGCCTCGAAGGCGGCGGCCAGCTCGAAGAGGGTCTGGGGGCGGAAGGCGTTGCGCCGGTCGGGGCGGTTGATGGTGATGCGCGCGATCCCCTCGGCGGTCTCGTAGACGATGTCGCGGTAGTCGCCGGAGCGTGTGAACCCCGGCGGGGGCTCGCGGCGCAGGGCCTCGACCGGGTCGATGGGCGCGCCGCTGATGACGGTGTCGGGCACGGCGACCACGCTACCGGCCTACACCGGGGCGAGCAGCGGGCCGGGCGCGCGGCGCTCGCCCGGTCGCGCCTCGTGCGCGGCCAGCCGCTCGCCGAGGTCGGAGCGCGCCCGAGCGCGCGACACCTCGTCCGCGCGGTTGACGCGCTGAAGCGGGTCGTCGCCGAGCTCGTAGAGCTCGGCCTCGCCGCCGGCGTGCATCGTCCCCGGGCGGTAGGCGCTCAGGAGGTGGTCGCGGGTCACCACCGTGCGCAGGTGCACCGAGACCCCGAAGAGCGCCGAGTCCCACTCGGTCACCGTCGACTCGAACCCACGGTCGGCGGCCTCGGCGTCGCTCGTCGGCAGCGCCGGCGCCTCGACGAACGCGGGCGCGGCCAGCCCCGCGCACCACGCGAAGGTCGCGGCCAGCGAGGCCAGGCTCACCGGCGCGGTCACGACGGCCGCGGCGACCCGCCGCGAGGGGGCGGGGCGCCAGACCAGGGGCAGTCGCATCAGGGCGTCCACGTGGTACGGCCCCTTGAAGAGGAGGCCGAAGTCGCCCTGGAGCTCGCCGTGGTCGCTGGTGAACACGACGTCGAGGTCGTCGTCCCACCCGCGCGAGCGGGCGTGCTGAAGGACGCGCCCAAGCGCCTCGTCGATCAGCTCGACCTCGACGGCGTTGAGCGCGTTGACCTCGCGGACCTGGTCGGCGGTGAGCGTCGCGGGCACCCAGTGGCGCGGCGCTTCGTAGTTCGACACGACGGCGCCGTCGTACCAGGCGCGCCAGTGGCGGGCCTTGGCGTCGAGGAGCGCCTCGCGCTCGTCGGCGCGCTCGGGGTAGTTCTCGGGCAGGTCGACGTCGCGCCACGGCACGCGCGCGCGCTCGGCGGCCGGCGGGTCCCAGGGGTGGTGGGGGTCGGGGAAGCTCACCCAGCAGAACCAGTCCTCGTCGTCATTGCGCGCCGCCAGCCAGTCGAGGGCGCGCTGGGCGACCCAGTCGGTGTGGTACCAGTCGCGCGGGACCGGGTTGACCCGGACCTGGGGCGCACCGGTCTCGCCCCCGCCTTCGCCGTTGACGTTGAAGTCGGCGTCGACCACCGGGTAGAAGCCCCCGAGGGACTCTGGGTGGTGCTCGCGCATCCATCTCGCGTAGTGCAGCGGGCCCTGGACGCCGTGGGTCGCCAGCTCGAGGTGGTCGAATCCGCGGTGGGGGCCAACCCGGCCCTCGGGCCAGGGCCCGGTCGCCGACGTGGCGCCTCGCGGCCCGAGGGTGTTCTCGACGAATCGCCCGAAGGGGTCCATGAAGGGCTCGAAGTGGGCCTTGCCGACGAGCGCGGTGGCGAACCCGGCGTCGTGCAGCACCTCGGCGATCGACGGCGCGTCGGCGGCTAGGGGCACCCCGTTCATCCAGACCCCGTGGGTCGAGGGCCACTGGCCGGTCAGCATCGACGCCCGGCTCGGCATGCACACGACCGACGTCGGCTGACAGCGCGTGTAGCGAACCCCCGTCGCGGCCATCGCGTCGACCACCGGGGTCCGGGCGTAGAGCCCGCCGTTGACGCCGAGCGTGTCGTAGCGCTGCTGGTCGGTCGTGACGAAGAGGATGCGCCGGGTCACGACGCTGCCTCGGCGCGCCGGGCGATCTCCACGAGGGCGCCCGCGGTCCCCCCCGCGATGAGCAGGGCGAGGGCGTCGGGCTCGCACGTCGTCGAGTAGACGCACAGCGACTCGCCGCCGCCCAGGTCGAAGACGTCGATGACGCCGAGGTGGTCGCGCAGCGGCGGCGTGGTCGCCCGGTAGGCGAATCGGCGCAGCCCGTCGTCGATCGCCACGATCTCCTCGTCGAAGGACAGGCCAGTAGCCGTCGTGATGCGCCGGTGCGCGCCGTCGACCTCAGCGGCGACGATCCCGGGAAACCAGTCGACGATCGACGCGGGGTCTCGCACGACCGCCCAGACCGCGTCGGCCGGCGCCGCGACGCGCCGCTCGTGCCGCAGGGAGGCCATCGCCGGGTCACCCTACTGGCGCGTAGCCTCCCGGTGTGGCCCGGCTCGTCGCGCTCGACCTCGCGCTGGGCCCGGCGCTCGAGGCGGCGCTGCGCTCGTGCGCCGAGCGTGGCGACGCCGTCTGCGTGCTCGACGGCCGTCTCTCGGCGCGCGCGCGCGACCGCGAGCTCGCCGCCCTCGCCCCCACCCACCTGGTGGACGGGGATGGCGAGCGGGCCCTCGAGGGCGGGCGCGGCGTCGACGACGACGTCGGCGCGGTCGTGCGCACGTCGGGCTCTGGCGGCGACCCCAAGGCCGCCGAGCTCAGCTGGTCGGCGCTCGAGGCCAGCGCGCGAATGACGAGCGACGCGCTCGACCGGGGGCAGCCCGCCACCTGGTTCCCGTGCCTACCGGCCTCGCACGTCGGGGGGCTGGCCGTGCTCCTTCGCTCGGTGCTCGCGGGCGCCGACCTCGTCTGGGGCGACCCGGCGGACCCCGCCGCGGGCCCCGGGCTCGGGGCCACGCACGTCGCCGTCGTTCGCACCCAGCTGGCGCGCGCCGACCTCTCGGCCTACGACGTCGTCCTGCTCGGCGGTGGGCGGATGCCGGCGGGGCGGCCCGCCAACACCGTGGCGACCTGGGGGATGACCGAGACCGGCTCGGGGGTCGTCTACGACGGCCGCGCGCTGCCGGGGGTCGACGTCGCGGCGGTCGACGGCGAGCTGCTAGTGCGCTCGCCCACGCTGTTCTCGCGCTACCGCGACGCGGAACGCCCGCGCACGTCGGGGCCCGATGGCCGGGCGGACTGGTTCCCCACGGGCGACGGAGGGGCCGTCGTCAACGGCAACGTCACCGTCTTCGGGCGGCTCGACACGGTGATCGGCACCGGGGGGGAGAAGGTCTGGCCCGAGGACCTCGAGGTCGTCCTCGCCGCGGTGCCAGGGGTGCGCGACGTGGCGGTGACCGGCGCACCCGACGCGGAGTGGGGCGAGCGGGTCGTCTGCCTCGTGGTGGGAGACCGTGACGACCTCGACGGGGCCCTGCGCGCGGCCGCCGAGGACGCGATCGGGCCGTGGGCCAAGCCCAAGGAGGTCCGGGTGGTGGCGGCGATCCCGCGTACGGCCACCGGGAAGGTCGCGAGGGCGCGCCTCGCCGACCTTCACTAGCCCCCGCACCGGGAGCGGCCGGTCAGCCGCTGGCCGACGCGCTGCGCCGCGCGATGGAGTCGACGATCACGGCGGCCAGCAGGACCAGGGCGGTGACCATGGAGAGGCCCGCGGCGCTCACGTTGATGAGCGCCATCCCGTTGGCGATGGTGGCGATGATGAGGCCGCCGATCACCGCGTGGATCATCCGACCGCGCCCGCCGAAAAGGCTGGTGCCACCGATGACCGCGGCCGCCACGGCGTACAGGACGTACTGGCCGCCCTGGATGCCGTTGGTGATCCCGTTGAGCCACGACACGTAGAGGAGTCCCGCAACGCCCGCGATTGTCCCCGAGAGCATGAAGGCGAGGATTCGGTACCGGTTCACCGCGATTCCCGCGCGCCTCGTCGCCTCGACGTTGCCGCCGATGGCGGAGATGTACCGCCCCGCCTTCATCTTGGTCAGGACGAACGTGCCGACGGCCAGGACGCCCAAGTCGACCGGGACTGCCCAGGGCATCCCCTTGAGGCTGGTGAAGGAGGAGCGGTTGGTGTTGAACACCACGACGAGCCATATCCCCAGCCCCGCCAGGACGACGATCTTGACCACTGTGAGCCATACCGGCTTGCCCTCGAGCCCGGCCGAGCGCCGCCGCTGCTCGCCGCGCACGGTGAGGTACGAGAGCACGCCGACCGAGGCCATGATGACGATCCACGTCCACACTGGCGTGAGGTTGTTGTTCACCAGGCCGTAGAGGACCCCCTCTTGGACCGGGAGTGCCCCCCCGGTGCTGCCCTGGCTATTGATAAGGAAGAGCAGCAGACCGAAGAGGCCGATCTGCCCCGCGAGGGTCACGATGAACGACGGGAGGCGAAAGAACACGCAGATGAACCCCCACAACGTGCTGATCGCGGTGCCAGCCAGGATCGCCAGTGGAAGGGCGATCTCGAAGGGCCAGTGGTGGACGGTGTTCGTGAGGATGACCGCCAGGCAGCCGCTAATGCCCGCGGTGTAGCCGATGGCCAGGTCGATGTCGCCCATCAGCAGCAGCCAGATCTCGGCCATGCCCAGGAGGATGAAGATCGTCGCCTGGACGAAGAGGTTGGTGACGTTGCCCGCCGAGAGGAAGACCGGCGAGCGCACGTAGAAGTAGACGATGAGGGCGGCGAAGCCGATGAGGATGGGCCCGAGGCCGGTCTCGCTCTGCCAGATGCGTCGGAACTGCGTGGCCAGGGCCGACCGGTCCGGCGGCAGTGCGTCGGGGGGCAGGTGCGCCATTCCCTGGCTCTCGGTCGACGCCATCGAGACCCCTCGCCTAGCCCGAGACCGTCGGCGACGCCATCGCGCGCCGCGTCTCGCCGGTGGTGATGAGGTCGACGGCGCTTGCCGTGTCGTAGTCGCCGATCGGGCCCTCACTCACGAGGTTGCCCAAATGCATCACGGCGATCCGGTCGGCGACCGTGAAGACGTCGTTGAGGTTGTGAGAGATGAGGATCACCGCGATGCCGCGGTCGGCGAGGGTCCGCACGAGCTCCAGGACCAGGGCCGTCTGGGAGACGCCGAGGGCGGCCGTTGGCTCGTCCATGATGACCAGCTGGGAGTCGCGCATGACCGCGCGTGCGACCGCGATCGCCTGGCGCTGGCCGCCTGAGAGCGAGCCGACCAGCTGGCGCACGGACTTAACGGTGGAGACCGCGAGGTCCTTGAGGAGCGCTTTGGTGGCGAGCTCCATCTTGATCTCGTCGAGCACCACGGCGCGCGTGAGCTCGCGCCCGAGGAACATGTTCTGGACGATGTCGAGGTTGTCGCACAGCGACAGGTCCTGGTAGACGGTGGCGATGCCCAGCTCGCTCGCCTCGCGAGGCGAATGGGTGTGTACCTCACGGCCCCGCCAGAAGATCTGTCCGGCCGACGGCGGGTAGATGCCCGAGATCGTCTTGATGAGGACGGACTTGCCCGCCCCGTTGTCCCCGATGAGCGCGGTGACCTGGCCAATCGGGACGTCGAGGTCGACGCGCGACAGAGCCTGGACGGGGCCGAAGTTCTTGGCGATACCTCGCAGACTGAGGAGGTAGTCGCCGACGCGCTCGGCCCCCGGGTCCGTCCGCGACGCGCGACCGTCCTCGGTCACGACGTCGCCAGTGGACTCGGGGGCCGAGCTCATTGGCTAAGTGTTACTGGTTCCTAGTGGATGCCGTAGGTGGTGCAGTCCGCGGCGTACGTGGGCTGCGGTGCTCCCGGCACGGTCGGCGCCGTGCTGGTGCACACCTGGGCCGCCGTGACCTGCTTGTCGTGGATGACAGTCGCCTCGACCGTCTGGGGGGTGACCCAGAGCGGGCTCAGCAGCGACGACGGCACGTTGAGCTTGCGCAGCGTGTCCTTCGTCGTCCCGTTCACGATCCCCTTCGGCGGCTTGAGGCCGGCGCGCAGGTAGATCGCGAGCGACGCGGCAGCCTGGGTCTCCAGCCAGAACGGCTTGTAGACCGTGCCGCACTGGTAGCCGGCGATCACGTTCTGGATGCCCGTGGTCTGGGCGTCCTGACCCGTGAACGGAATCGTCTTGGGCTTGAGGCCCTTGCTCTGCAGGTACGAGATGATGTACGAGGCGTTGTTGTCATTCGGCGTCAGGACCGCGTTGATCGACGCGTGGGCCGCGAAGGCGCCCTGGAAGTCGGTCAAAGCCGTCGGGCCGTCCCAGGTCCCCGCGCTCTCGAGCACTGTCTGCTTGGAGCCCGTGAGGGTGGTCGCCGTTGTGTTGAACCCGGCGCCCTGGAGGACAGAGTTGTAGCCCTGCGCGAACAGCGTCGCGTTGTTGTCCGTCGGCGAGCCGTACGAGATGTACAGCACCGTCGGGGACGGAACGCTCCACGACGTCAGGCACGACAGCTCGCCCTGGCCGATGGTCTTGCCGACCTGCACATTGTCGAAGCTCACGTAGTAGCTGCGCGCCCCGCCCAGGGTCAAACGGTCGTAGTCGATCGTCTTGACGCCGTGGTCCTTGGCGTACTGCTCAATGAGCGCCCCAGTGGTCGAGGTCAACGGGTCGACCAGGAGCACCTTCGCGCCCCTGGCGATGTCGGCCTGAGCCATGTTGAACTGCGTGGCGTCGCTGCCCTGCGCGTTCTGGATGATGGTCTGACTCGCCTTCATCCCTGCGAGGCTGAACGCCCTCTTCAGGAGCGGTGCGTCGAACTGCGTGTACCGGGCGGACGTCTTGGTGTCCGGCAGGATGACCGCAATCGAGCCCTTGCCCTTGGCCACGATGCTCTTGAGGTACTTCATCGTGGTGAAGTTCGCGGTGAACGTCTTGTTAGAGACGGTCGGTGTGGCCGCGGAGCTGACTGCCGGAATCACCGAGGCGGCGAGGCCGCCGACCAGTGCCACGGCGGCCAGCGCCCTTGTCTTCGTCAAATTCATATATTCCCCAACCCTTCGTTGGCGCCTTCCGGCGCCCCTGTGTTTCTGATTCGTGAACGCTCCGTTACGACCGTCCAACAGGTGAAGTTACCATGTACGGCCCGCATAAGCCCGCCGGCACCATGATTAGACCAGGGCCAAACGTACCTATTGCGGTCGCCGATCCACGCGATAGGGCGAAACTCGGCCCGCCGCCAGCACTCGCTCCATCGTCTCCATGATCTCGAGCGACTCGTCGAGCGGCATCAAAGGACTTTCGACCTCACCGGCCGCGAGGCACCGGGCGACCTCCTCCGCCTCGTAGTGCAGGCCGCGCCCGGCCGTCTCGAACCGGTGGGTCACCGCGTCTCCCGCGCGAGGCACGACGGTGAAGGACGTGGGCGCGTAGAAGTCGCCGTCGACCTCGATCCGCCCGTCGGTGCCGATGACCGACGCCCGCGTCCCCGTGACCGCCCTCGACGTGCAGGTCAGGACCGCCTGAGCGCCCGAGTCGTAGGAGAACGCCATCGAGGCCTGCCCGTCGACTCCGGGGAAGAGATCGTCGACGACTGCCGCGACCCGGCGCGGCGGCCCGAGCAGCATCGACGCGAAGGAGACCGGGTAGACCCCGAGGTCGAGCAGCGCGCCGCCGCCCAGCGACGCGTCGAAGAGCCGTGACGACGGGTCGAGCTCGAACCACTGGCCGTGGTCCGCGTAGACCGCGACCAGGTCGCCGAGCGCGCCGCTTTCCACGACCTCGCGCAGTGCGCGCACGTGGGGCAGGAACCGCGTCCACATCGCCTCCATGAGGAAGAGGCGCTTGGCCCGCGCCAGGGCGACGAGGTCGCGCGCCTCGTCAACAGTCATCGTGAAGGCCTTCTCCACCAGGGCGGGCTTGTCGTGCTCGAGCGCCAGACGGGCGTTGGCGTGGTGGAGCGGGTGGGGGGTCGCGACGTAGACGCAGTCCACCGCGTCGTCGGCGACGAGGGCCTCGTAGCTGTCGTGGGCCCGGGCGACGCCGAAGCGCTCGGCGAAGCGCCGCGCCGACGCCGCGGTGCGCGAGCCGACCGCGACGACCTCTCCGGCGCCGCTCAGCGCCAGGTCGGCGGCGAAGGTCGACGCGATCCCCCCGGTGCCGATCACCCCCCAGCGCACGCGAGTCCCCACGGCGTCGAGCGTACGACGCCGTCCCCTACGATCCGTCCGTGGACGAGCCCGACGGCGGCCGCCAGGCGGCGGCCGCGCTCTACAACCGCTGCTGGGAACTACTCGACGCGCCGACCGACGACGACGCGATCGTCGAACTGCTCACGTGCGCCTTCGCCTCGCGCCGGCTCTGGCGCCAGGCCGGGGGGCCCGACGAGTGGGTGATGAGCGACTGGATGGTCTCGCGGGCCGCGGCGGCGTCTGATTGCGGCGCGCTGGCGGTCCTCTTCGCCCGGCGCGCCCACGACGGGCTCACCGACTCGGCCCCGGACTGGCTGCGGGCCTCGGCCGCCGAGGGCCTGGCCCGCGCGTACCGCTCGTCCGGCCCAGCCGACGAGTACGACCGCTGGTCGGCAATCGCCGAGGGCCTGGTCGCGCTCATCGCCGACGAAAGGGACCGCGCGGTCATCGCCGGGCAGCTGGCCCAGACCCGGGGCGCCTAGCGCGCCACTCGTCGGCCAGCGTCGCGTACACCAGCTCGTCGCACCACTCCCCCTTGACGAACTCATTGGCTACGAACCGGGCCTCCAGGCGCATGCCGAGGCGCTCGAGGACCGCCGCGGACGCGGCGTTGCGCGCGTCGAGGCGGCCGACGACGCGGTGCGCGCCGAGCTCCTCGAACGCCGCGTCGACGAGTGCCGCCGCGGCCTCGGTCGCCACCCCGCGGCCCTGGGCCCCCCGGGCGAGCACGAAGCCGACCTCGTAGCCGCGGTGCTCGGCGTTCGTGCAGCCCAGCCCGACCTCGCCGAGGAACGCCCCGCGCTCCTCGACCGCCAGGTGGAGCCACTCGCCGTCGCCCGGCTCGACCGCGCGCAGCCGCTTGGTCAGGTGTTCGTGCGCGCCGGCGCGGTCGAGGGGCTCGACGTAGAGGAAGCGCACGACCCCCGGGTCGGAGTAGAGGACGTGGTGGTCGTCGAGGTCGCGGGCCGAGAGCGCGCGCAGGGTGAGGCGCTCGGTGCGGATCGGCAGGCGCACTCCCACCGCCCCATTATCGCGGCCGGGCCCGGGCCGCCCCCGGGGCCTCGGTAGAGTTGCCCGGCGGGCACCCCGGCCCCAGCGGCCCCGGGCCGCGCGCGAGGAGAGAAGCGTGCGCAAGCAGTACAGCTTCTGGCCCGGCGAGGCCGGGCTGGACGCCTGGGACGTCGACCGGCTCGTCGACGCCAGCCGGGGACTGGCCGTCCTCCCGGTGGCTCTCAGCGAGCTCGACGAGGTCGACGGGCCTTACTGGGGCGACGCCCCGGCCACCCCGCGCTGGCTGGTCGAGCACGCGCGCCTCGTCGCCGAGGCCGACGCGGCCTACCCGATCATCCTGTCAGCCGAGGGCCGGGTGATGGACGGCATGCACCGCGTCGTCAAGGCCCTGGTCGAGGGGCGCGATCGGCTCGACGCGGTGCGCTTCGCCGTCACGCCGCCGCCCGACTACCGGGGCGTCGACCCCGACGACCTCCCCTACTGAGGTGCCACGCCTCCGCGACGACCCCGGGGCGCTGGCGTCGCCGTACCTGCGCGACCACGCCGACAACCCCGTCGACTGGTGGGCCTGGGGCGACGACGCCCTGACCGAGGCCCGGCGCACCGACCGGCCGATCCTGCTCAGCGTGGGCTACGCCGCGTGCCACTGGTGCCACGTCATGGCGCACGAGTCCTTCGAGGACCCCGAGATCGCGCGACAGATCAACGCGTCGTTCGTCGCGGTCAAGGTCGACCGCGAGGAGCGCCCCGACGTCGACGCCACGTACATGGCGGCGACCCAGCTCCTGGCGGGCCACGGCGGCTGGCCGATGACCGTCTTCCTCCTGCCCAGCGGCGAGCCCTTCTACGCCGGCACCTACTTCCCCCCGACGGACCGCCAGGGCCTCGTCGGCCTCCCGCGCCTCCTCGACGCCCTCGCCGAGGCCTGGTCGTCGCGCCGCGATGAGGTCGAGGCCCAGGCCAAGTCGCTGGGCGACGCGATGGCCCGCGAGCTCGCCTTCGTCGAGCACCTGGCCCCCGCGGGCGACGGGCTCGACCTGCGCGCCGCGCGCGCGGCGCTTCGAGACGAGATGGTGGCGCGCGTCGACGGCGACGGGGGCTTCGGCGGGGCGCCCAAGTTCCCGCGCAGCGACTACGTCGAGGCGCTGCTGGAGTTCGACGACGCGCCCACGCGCGCCGCGCTGGCGCGCACGCTCGACGCGATGAGCCGGCGCGGACTCTACGACCACGTGGGCGGGGGCTTCGCGCGCTACAGCGTGGACGCCCGCTGGCGGGTACCGCACTTCGAGAAGATGCTCTACGACCAGGCGCTGCTCGCGCGCGCCTACCTCGCGGCCGACCGCGCGCGCGGCGGGGGCACCCCGTGGCGCGCCGTCGCCCTCGACGCCCTGGACTTCGTCGAGCGCGACCTGCGGGTGGGCGACGCCTACGCCGCCTCCCTCGACGCCGACGCCGGCGGGGTCGAGGGCGCCCACGTGACCTGGACGCTCGCCGAGGTCGGCGAGGCGCTGGCGGCCGCCGGGCTCGAGCGCGACCTGGCCGCGGCCCTCGCGCGCTGGCGCGTCGGCGAGGACGACCTCGACGGCCGGTCGGTGCCGCGCCTCGGCGACGCCGAGCCCTTCCTCACCCCGGACGCGCTCGCCCCCGCGCTCGACGCGCTGCGACGCGCGCGGGCCCGGCGCCCGGCGCCGGCCCTCGACGACAAGGTCGTCCTGGAGTGGAACGCGATGCTGGCCTCGGCGCTGCTCGCCGCGCGCGACCCGGGGCGAACCGCCCGCGCTCTCGCGCTGCTGGACGCGCTGCGGCTCAGCCACCGCGGGCCCGACGGCTGGCGCCGCACGGGCACCGCTCGCGCGACCGCCGCCGACCTGGCCTGGCTCGCCGACGCCTGCCTCGACGCCTTCGAGGCGACCGGCGACGACCGCTGGCGCGACGCGGCGCGCGACGCGGCCGACGCGCTGCTGGCCGACCACTGGGACGGCGAGGTGCCGACCGCGTCGCGCCCGGACCTCGGCGCGGGCGTCGTGACGCCGAGCCGACGGGTGACCGACCTCGCGGCGCGGCCCAAGGAGGTCTTTGACGGCGCGACCCCCTCGCCCCACTCGGTCGCGACCCGCGCGCTCGCGCGCCTCGCGCTCGTCGACGCCGACGCCGACCGCCTCGCGGTCGCGCGCCGCCTGGTCGACCTGGCCGCGCCCCTGATCATCGGTCACCCCGCGGCGGTCCCGGCGCTGCTCGGCGCCGCGGGCCTCGCCAACGAGGGTGTGGAGGTCGTCGTGCCCGGCGGCGGGCCGCTCTACGAGCACGCGCGGGCCCGTTACCTCCCCCGCGCGGTCGTGGTCGCCGGCGCCGGGGCCTCGCCGCTGCTCGCCGGTCGAGAGGCCGGCGTCGCCTACGTCTGCCGTGGCGGGGTCTGCGACGCGCCCGCGCGCGAGGTCCCCGAGCTCGACGAGAGGCTGGCGCGGTGAGCCCCTGGCGCGACCCGGCGGCCCGGGCGATCAAGCGCCTGGTCGAGCGCACGCCGGCGCGCGCAACGGTGGACCTCGCCCCGGGCTCGACCATGCGCGGGCTGGTCCTGGGCTCGACGAGCGAGTCGACGACGGTGGTCGACCTGGCCAGCCAGGCGCTCGTGCGCTGGCGCATCCCGTGGCCGGCGCACGTCGACAGCGACCTGGCCGCCTTCGACGTCGTCGAGGCCCAGCTGGCCGACGACGTCGAGCGCACCGACCTCGCCCAGCCCGAGGCGGTCACCGTGGCCGACCTTCCCCGTCGCCTCGGCGGCTACCGCGGGCGGCGCGTGCGCGAGTGGCTCGAGCGCGCCTCGACCCCGGCCGACGGCCCGCTCTTCGGCTTCCGCGGGCCGAGCGCGCCCTACTGGGAGTTCCGCGGCGAGCGCCCCAGCGTCGCGCTGATCGCCGCGGACCGCGGGCCCCAGCTGCTGCGCCGCCCCGACGACGGATCGACCTGGGTGCGCTTCGGCTGGTTCGGCGACGACGTCTGGCTGGTCTGCGAGGACACCCACGCCATCCGCACCATCGAGGCGACCCGGCGCACGTCGCTCGCGGGCAAGGACCTGGCGACCGCCCTGGGGTTCCGGCCGACGTACGTGCTCACGACGCTGTCGGCGCCCATCGAGGGCCACTGCTATAAGAGCTGCACGGGGCTGCTGCCCCGCGCGTAGGTCAGCGGGGCAGCTTGCCCGACGCCAGGGACTCGGCCATCGCCCAGCCGAAGACGACCAGGCGCTCACCGCGATCCGCGCGCACGCCGTCGAAGAGGTCGGCCGCGCCCTCGGGCAGGGCCGCCTTGGCCGCGAGGTAGTCGAGCCCGCCGACCGGCCCGGCCGCCGACGTCATGACGAAGGTCTTGTCGTCGATGGACTTCTCGGACCCGAATCGCTTGGCCAGGCGCCGGCCCCAGGCCCGGTCCTCGCCCGTCGGCCGGTAGCCGCGACGCGGGACGACGTCCTCGAGCCCGGTGAAGGCCCGGAAGCCGTCGGCGGTGCACAGGCGCGCGCCCAGCAGGACGTCCTCGTCGGGGAAGGCCAGCAGGGCGCGCCGGAACTGGTCGTGCAGGATCGCCCGCAGGGCCTGGTCGGACTTGGCGTTGCGATCCACCAGCATCAGGCCCACCAGCAGCGACGGGGTGCCGCCGATGCGCTCGAGCGTGCTGAAGGAGTAGCCGCGCAGCTTGGCGCCCTCCTTGGCGTAGGTCACCAGGACCCACTCCTCGCGCTGCTTGGACAGGAAGCCGATGTCAAAGTTGGGCTCGCGGTCGACGCAGAGGTCGGCCATCTCGGCCAGCTCGGCGTCGCTGAGCGCGGTCGTGTCCTTCGTGGTGACGGTCATGGCCATAGGGGCCCATTCTACGGGCCGCGCGTGACCCCGTCCTCGGGCCTAGGCCTTGATGACGTTCCGGCCGAATTCCGTGCGCAAATCGCCGACCACCGAGGCGATGTTGACGTTGAACTCCGGGCCAAGGCGGAAGGCCTTGCCCGAGGCGACCTCGACGACCACCGGGCTCGTCCCGGGGTAGCGGCTGAGGACCTCGCGCAGCGCGGCGATGCCGCTCTGGGTCAGGTCGGCCGGGCCGAGGCTGAGGCGCAGCTCGCCGCTGTCGGGGTCGGCGTGCATCAGGGTCACGTCGATCGCGCTGAAGCGGACCTCCTCGTCGCGGTGGTCGAGGCGGCCCTTGACCAGCACGACGTTGTCCTTGGCCAGGAAGCCGCTGAAGCCGGAGAAGGCCCGCGCCGAGAAGATGATCTCGACCGACCCGCCGAGGTCCTCGAGCACGACGCGCGCGTAGGGCTGTCCGGCGCGGGTCGTGCGGACCTGGACCTCGGTGAGCAGCCCACCGATCGTGACCGCGCGCCCGGTGCCGGCCAGCTCCTCGGCGCGGTCCATCACCTGGGCGATGGGGCCGTCGGTGCGCGCGGCCAGCTGGGCCTCGACCTTGTAGAGCGGGTGGTCCGAGATGTACGTGCCGAGCATCTCGCGCTCGAACTCGAGCTTGACCGCGGGGTCCCACTCGGCGTCCGAGAGCTCGAGCTCGGTCCCCTCCCAGTCGTCGCCGCCGGTGTCCAGGGCCGCGAAGAGCGTCGAGATCCCCAGCGACAGGTCCTTGCGGCGCGAGAGCGTGACGTCGACCACCTCCTCGACGCGCAGCAGGAAGCCGAGGCGCGTGACCCCGAGGGAGTCGAAGGCCCCCGCCTTGATGAGCGATTCCATGGAGCGGCGGTTGAGGACCACCGGGTCGACCCGGCGCGCGAAGTCGTAGACCGAGGTGAAGGGCCCGCCGGCCTCGCGCTCGGCGACGATCTTGTCGACCAGGGACTCGCCGACGTTGCGCACGGCGGCCAGCCCGAAGAGGATCGTGGCGTCGTCGGTCGTGCTCGGCGCGTAGTCGGCGACCGACTGGTTGACGTCCGGCACGGCCACGGTGATGCCCATGGTGCGCGCCTCGTGGAGGTAGACGGCCGTCTTGTCCTTGTCCTCGCGGAACGACGTGAGCAGCGCCGCCATGTACTCCACCGGGTAGTTCGCCTTGAGCCAGGCGTTCTGGTAGCCGATGAACGCGTAGCCGTAGGCGTGGCTCTTGTTGAAGGCGTAGTCGGCGAACGGCTCGATCTTGTTGAAGATGGCCTCGCCCAGGGCCCGGCCGTAGCCCTGGGCCTCGGTGCCGGCGACGAACTTGGCGCGCTGGGCCTGGATCATCTCGCGGATCTTCTTGGCGCAGGCCTTGCGCAGGTCGTCGGCCTCGGTCATGGAGAACCCGGCCAGGCGCGTGGCCACGCGCATGATGTCCTCCTGGTAGATCATCAGGCCGTAGGTCTCGCCGAGGATCTCCTCGAGGTCCGGGTGGTCGAAGCTGACCGCCTGGCGCAGGTTCTTGCGGTCGGCGTAGTCGTTGTGGACGCCCTCGGAGAGAGGCCCGGGCCGGTAGAGCGCGTTGAGCGCGGCGATGTCGTCGAAGGAGTCCGGCGCGAGGCGCCGCATGAGCTGACGCATCTTGTCGCCCTCGAGCTGGAAGACGCCGAGCGAGTGGCCCTGGCGCAGCATCTCGTAGACCTTGGGGTCGTCGAGCGCGACGTGGTCGATGTCGACCTCGACCCCGCGGCGGCGCCGGATGTGCTCGAGCGCGCGCTCGATGATCGCGAGGTTGCGCAGCCCGAGCACGTCCATCTTGAGGAGCCCGAGCTTCTCGATCGCCGTCGCCTCGTACTGGGTGACGATCGGCGCGTCCTCGGACGACCCTCCGGGCGCGGACTTGCGCTGGACCGGCACGTACTCGAGCATCGGCTCCTTGGTGATGACGACGGCCGCCGCGTGGATCCCGTCCTGGCGGCGCTTGTCGACGAAGCCGGTCGCCACGTCGATGACGTGGGTCACCTCGGGGTCGCTCGCGTAGAGCCCGCGCAGCTCGGCGGCCTCGCCGTAGCGGGCCTCGTAGCCCGGCGTCGGGGCGAAGCAGGCCTTGAGCGGCAGGTCCTGGCCCATCACGAGCGGCGGCATCGCCTTGGCGATGCGGTCGCCGAGCTGGGGCGGGTAGCCGAGCACGCGCGCGGCGTCGCGCACCGCCGCGCGCGCCTTGATCGTCGAGAACGTCACGATCTGGGCGACGTGGTCCGCGCCGTAGCGCTCGGCCGCGTAGCGGATGACGTCGCCGCGGTAGCGCTCGTCGAAGTCCATGTCGATGTCGGGCATCTGGCGGCGGCCGGGGTTGAGGAACCGCTCGAAGATCAGCCCATAGCGGATCGGGTCGAGGTCGACGATCCGCAGGCAGTAGGCGATGCAGCAGCCGGCCGCCGAGCCCCGGCCCGGGCCGACCCGGATGCCGCGCTCGCGAGCGTGGCGCACCAGGTCCCAGACGACGAGGAAGTAGTCCGAGAAGCCCATGTCGGCGACGACGCCGAGCTCGTAGTCGAGCCGCTCGACGACCGCCGCCGGAAGGGGGTCTCCGTAGCGCTGCGCCGCTCCCTCGTAGGCCAGGGCGCGCAGGTAGCGCTCGGCCGCCTCCTTGTGGGGGCCGCCGCCCGCGCCGTCGGGCAGCGGGAACTCCGGCAGCGCGTCGTTGTCGAACTGGATGGTCACGTCCGCGCGCTCGGCCAGGGCGAGCGTGTTGTCGCAGGCCTCGGGTAGCTCGGCGAAGAGGTGGCGCATCTCGGCGGCGCTCTTGAGGTAGTGCTGGTCGGAGTGGAACCGGAAGCGGTTGGGGTCGGCCACCAGCGACCCCGTGCCCACGCACAGCAACGCGTCGTGCATCTCGGCGTCGCCGTGGCGCACGTAGTGCAGGTCGTTGGTCGCCAGCAGCGGCGCGCCGAGGTCGCGCGCGATGCGCACCAGGTCGGGGTTCGTGCGAGCCTGCTCGGCCAGTCCGTGGTCCTGGAGCTCGACGTAGAGGTTCTCGCGCCCGAAGATCGACTGCAGGCGCGCGGCCAGGTCGCGCGCGTGCGCGTAGTCGCCGGCCAGCAGCGCCTGCAGGACGACCCCGCCCAGGCAGCCGGTCGTCGCCACCAGGCCCGGCGCGTAGCGCTCGAGGAGCTCCCAGTCGACACGGGGCTTGTAGTAGTAGCCCTCGAGGAACGCCATCGAGCTGAGCGCCCGCAGGTTGGCGTAGCCCTGGTCGCTGACCGCGAGCACGGTGAGGTGGTGGTAGAGCTTTCCCCCGCCCTCGGTGTCGCCGCCGGTGTCGTCCATCTTGCCCCGGCGCGCCGGGCGCGAAAAGCGCGAGTCCGCGGCCATGTAGGCCTCGAGGCCCAGCACCGGGGTCACTCCGGCCGCCCGGCAGGCGTCGTAGAACTCGATCAGACCGTAGAGGTTGCCGTGGTCGGTGATACCCAGGGCCCGCTGGCCGTCGGCGACCGCCGCGGCGACGAGCTCCTCGACGCGCGCCGCGCCGTCGAGCATGGAGTACTCGGTGTGGTTGTGGAGGTGGACGAACCCGTCAGCCACCGGCCCTCCCTCGCCGGCCGCACGCTAGCGGCGCCGCGTCACGCCCCACGGCCTAGAGGTAGGTGCCCGAGCGCGGCTCGGCCGACCCGGGGTTGAGCGAGCGATCGCGCATTCTCTCGAGCTGCTGGGCCGCCTGCGCCTGCTGGGCGAAGAGCGACGCCTGGATGCCGTGGAAGAGCCCCTCGAGCCAGCCCACGAGCGCGGCCTGGGCGACGCGCAGCTCGCTCTCGCTGGGCACATCGGGGCCGAAGGGCAGCGCCATGCGGCTCAGCTCCTCGCGCAGGTCGGGGCTGAGCGCCTCGGAGAGCTCGGCGATCGACGTCTCGTAGATCTCGCGCAGCCGCACCCGTCCGGCCTCGTCGAGCGGGGCGCTGCGCGCCTCGTCCAGGAGCGTCTTGACCATGGTGCCGATGCGCATCAGCTTGGCCGGCTGGCTCACGAAGTCGGCGCCCTCCTCGGCCGGAGCGCCCTCGGGCGCCTCGCCCGGCGCCAGGACCTCGTCGGGCCCGACGGTCACGCTCTGCCCTTCGTCGTCGGTCGCCACCTACGCAGTGTGCCAGAGAGCCGGGCGCCCCCGTGCGCTCCGGGGCGGCGCGGGGCCGGTCGTACACTGGGGCGCGTGAGGGTGTCCACGCGCGGGGACTATGCCAGCCGGGCGCTGCTCAGCCTGGCCCTGCGCGACGACCCCGCGGCGCCGGTGAGCGTGCGCGACCTGGCCGAGCGCACCGGCCTGCCCCAGCCCTACCTCGAGCAGATCCTCCTGTCGCTCAAGGGCGTCGGCCTCGTGCGCTCCAAGCGCGGGGTCGGCGGCGGCTACCTGCTCGCGCGCGCGCCCGAGGCCGTGACCCTGGCCGAGGTGGTCGCCGCCGTCGACGGGCCCATCGTGGCCGGGGACTTCGGCCTGCCCCACCAGGACGGCGCCTGCGACCACGAGGGCCAGTGCGTCCTGCTCGGGGTCTGGGCCGACGTCGGCGAGCACATGCGCGAGCACCTGGCCAGCTACACCCTGGCCGACATGGTGACCCAGGCCCGCGGCGGGGCCCCGGTCAAGCGCACCCACAGCGCCTGATGCTTGACCCGGCCCCGGGGCCGGTGGTATATTTGTAATGCCCCGGTAGGAGAAATTCGGTGCCTCCCAGGGCGACGAGTGACTCGTGACGAGGAGAGAGTTGATGAGCGCCACCCCCCGCCGCTCGTCGGTGAACACCGGCGACATGCTTGGCCTATTGATGCGGGACCTTGACCGGTACCCCATGCCCAACTACGACGAGCAGGTCGAGTTGGCCAAGCGCGTCACGGCCGGTGACGAAGAGGCCAAGAAGCAGATGGTCGCGGCCAACCTGCGCCTGGTCCTGCACTGGGCGCGCCGCTACCAGGACCGCGGGGTCGAGATGATCGACCTCGTCCAGGAGGGCACGTTCGGCCTGCTGCGCGCGGTCGAGAAGTTCGACTGGGAGCGCGGCTTCAAGTTTTCGACCTACGCCACCTGGTGGATCCGCCAGGCCCTCCAGCGCGCCGTCCAGCAGCACGGGCGCACCATCCGCATCCCGCTCGAGGTCGGCGAGCAGCTCCAGCGGCTCGAGGCCACGAACGCCGAGCTGACCTCGCTCTTTGGTCGCGCCCCGACCGACGACGAGCTGACCGAGGCGACCGGGATGTCCAAGGCGGTGCGCGACGGGCTGCGCGGCCTGGCCGGCGTGACGGCCAGCCTCGACCAGCCGGCCTCGTCGGACTCGGCGACGACCCTGGGCGACCTGGTCGCCCCGAGCGACTACGACTGGGTCAGCGAGATCGAGCGCGCGATGATGGACGGCGAGCTGCGCGGCGCGCTCGGCCAGCTCACCGACCTCCAGCGCGAGGTCCTCACCCACCGCTTCGGCCTCGACGGCGCCACCCCGCTGTCGCTCCAGGCCACGGCCACCAAGATGGACATCGGCGTGCGCCGGGTCCGTCGCGCCGAGGAGGAGGCCCTCGCCCTGCTGCGCGGCGACCCCAGCGTCATCGCCGCCCACGAGGCCGCGGTCTAGCCCAGCCGGTCCGCCAGGTCGCTCGGCAGCGCCGACTCGACGACCACCCGCTCCCCCGTCGCGGGGTCGGTGAACGCCAGGCGCGCCGCGTGCAGGAACGGCCGGCCGTCGGCCAGCGCGCGGTCGCGGTGGTGCCCGTAGCGCGTGTCGTTGACGACCGGGTGGCCGACGCTCGCCAGGTGCACGCGGATCTGGTGGGTCCGCCCGGTGTCGAGGCCCACGCGCAGCAGCGTCGCGGCCGGCGGCCCGACGCGCTCGAGGACCTCGTAGCGCGTGACCGCCGCGCGCCCGCCGGCGCGCACCGCCATGCGCGTGGGCTCGCGCGCCGAGCGCGCAATCGGCGCGTCGACGACCCCGCGGTCCTCGCGCACCGTGCCCTCGACCAGCGCCAGGTAGGTCCGCTCCATCGTGCGCGCGCGCACCTGGGCCGACAGGTCGGCGTAGCCGCGCGGCGTCGTGGCCACGACCAGCAGCCCCGACGTCCCCTTGTCGAGCCGGTGCACGACGCCGGGGCGGTCGGGCTCGCCGAGCGCGTCGCGCGCGGCGAGCATCGCGGGGTGGCGCGCGAGCACGCCGGCGACCAGGGTGCCCTCGCGAACCCCGGCCCCCGGGTGCACGACGACCCCGGGCGCCTTGTCGACGACGACGTAGTCCGCGCCCTCGCGCGCCACTCGAACGGCCACCCCGAGGTCCGGCGCGACCGGCCCGGGCCGCTCGGGCACCCGGGCCACCAGGCGAGAACCCGCGGGGAGCGGGTCGGCGGCGCGAGCGAGCTCGCGGCCGTCGAGGGTCACCGCCCCGGACTCCACGAGCGCTCGGGCCTCGGCCCGGCTCAGCCCGGCCAGCAGCGCGAGGGCGCGGTCGGCGCGCCAGCCGGCGAGGCTCTCGGGGACGACGGCGTCGAGACTCACGCGAGGAGCCGCCCGCCGCGCAGCGCGACCACGACGAGCACGACGAAGCCGATCGTGATCGCGGCGTCGGCCAGGTTGAAGATGGGGAACGACCCGACCGACACGAAGTCGGTCACCCGGTGCGGGCTCGAGGCCAGGCGGTCCAGGACGTTGGCCACCCCGCCGCCGAGCAGGAGCCCGAAGCCGACGGTCGGCGCGCCGCGGCGCGCGCGCAGGCCCACCGCGACCACCGCCAGCGCGACGACGAGGGTCGCCACGGTCGTCACCGCCGAACCGCCGTCGTGCAGCGAGAAGGAGAGCCCGGAGTTGTAGCGCAGCCGCAGCCAGGCCGGCCCCAGCACATGGACCGGGTGGCTCGCGAGGGCGTGCTCGGCCCACGCCTTGGTGACCTCGTCGGCCGCGGCGACGGCGAGCGCCACCGCGATCACCGTCAGGTTCGCGACGCCCCCTAGACGGCCGCGCGGCACGACACGCAGGTGAACACCGGGACCTGGGCGCGCAGGCGGGCCACGGTGATCGGCTCGTAGCACTCGTCACAGCGGCCGTAGCTGCCGTCGGCGATCCGAGAGAGCGCGACGTCGATCTCGTCGATCTTGGTCCGCAGGTTGCCGGCGAACTCCTTGAGCTGGTCGCGCTGGATGTCGCTGGCCACGCTCGAGCCGTCCTCGTCGTCGTACTCGAGGCGCTCGCGGTCGACCAGCATCTCGTCGGCCTCGACCTCGCTGACGGCGATCTGGTCCTGGGTCGTGGCGCGCACCTCGAGCAGGCGCTCGCGCAGCTCGGCCAGCAGCTCGGCGTCCTCGCCGTAGGGCTTGGAGTGCATCTTGCGCTCGAGCGCCTCGAGGCGCTTGGCCTCCTCGGCCTCGCGCTTCTGCTGGCGCCTGAGCTCCTCTTGGTTGCGACGCTCGACCTCGCGCAGCTTGCGCTGGCGCTCGGCCTCGATCGCCTTTCGCTTGGCCTCGGCCTCGCGAAGCTTCTTGGCCTCGGCCGCGGCGCGCTCCTTGGCCTTGCGCTGGACCTCGCGCTCGCGCGCGGCGACGCGGGCCTTGGCCTCGCGCTCTCGCGTGGCGGCGCGGGCCCGGGCCTCGCGCTCGCGCTTGGCGCGCGCGGCCTCGGCGGCGCGCTGGCGCGCGGCGGCGGCCCGGGACTTCTCCGCGGCTCGCCTCGTCGCGTCGCGCTCGCGCTGGGCCTTGGCCGCGGCAGCGGCGCGGGCCTTGGCGGCGGCGGCGCGCGCGCGCTCGGCGTCGCGCCTCTTGGCGGCCGCGGCGCGCTGGGCCGGGGTCAGCGGCTTGGCCGCGGCCTTCACCGCGGGTCGCGGGGCCCTGGCCGGGGACTTGGCCAGGCCCCTGGCGGCCTTCGCCGGCGCCTTGGGCCGAGCCGAGGGCCGGGCGGGCGCCTTGGCCGAGGCCCGCGCCGGCGCCTTGGCGGCCTTGGCCGGGGCCTTGGCGGTCCGCTTGGGGGCGGGCTTGGCGCTGGGGGACATTCGCGGCTCCTCGGGGTCTCTTTAGCGGGCCCCGACCCTACCAGCGCGCGCCCTACTCCTCGTCGTCGTCGAGCGAGAGCGTCGGCGCCGGCGCGGGCGGCGGCGCGGGCGGCGGCACCGGGCGCAGGGGCGCCACCTCGCGCGCCTCGGGCGGCGGCGGCGGGCTGGCGGCACGCGCCGGCGCGGCCTCGGCCGGCTCGCGCGCGGCGCGCGGCGACGCGCCGACCTGGAGCGACTCGTCGATCCACTGCGCGAACTCGCCCAGCAGCGCGGTCAGGCGCGCGCGCTCGCCCTCGAGCTGGCGCGAGAGCTTCTCGACGTCCTCGCTCAGGCGCTGCTTGAGGCCGTTGAGGCGGGTGACCTCGTCCTCGGCGCGGCTGCGCGCCTCGGTGACGATGTCGCGGGCGCGCTCCTGGGCGGCCACGGTGAGCTCGCGCGCCTTGGCCTCGGCCTCGCCCTGGGCGTGGTCGATGAACTGCTGGGCCATCGCGATCATGCTGGTGACGCGCTCGGCGCCGGCGCCCGTGGCCGGCCCGGCGGGCGCGGCCGGCGTGGGGACCGGGGCGGCGGGCGCCGGGGCGGGGGCCGGGCCGCGGCCGGACTCGAGCTGGTCGATCCGCTCGCTGGCCTGGCGCAGGCGCTGGCGCTGCTGGGTCAGCAGGTCCTTGAGCTGGCGGGCCTCGTTGCTGAGGCGCTCGAGGAACTCGTCGACCTCGTCGACGTTGTAGCCCTTGAGCCCGACCTTGAACGCGACGGTGTCGATCGCGTCCAGCGCTGAGAAGGCGTTCTCTCCTGAGTCCATGAAGCAACCATATCCTCGGCCGCCTCGGCGGCCCGGCTCAGATGACGTTGTTGACGATGGTGAGCAGCAGCACCGCGACGAGCGGCGAGAGGTCGATGCCCATGCCGCCGACGTTCGGGCGCGGGATGATCGCGCGCAGCGGTCGCAGCACCGGCTCGGTCAGCCGCGCCAGCACGCGCTGGACGCCGACCAGCGCGCCGTCCGGGCGCGCGGGGAACCAGCTCAGCAGCGCCGCGATGATGATGACCCAGACGTAGAGCCAGATCAGCGTGTGGACGACGCTCATGGAGCGGTCGACGACCGGTAGCCCGACGCGCGCAGGCGCAGCCGGGTCTCCGGCGAGACCGGCGCCTCCGGGTACGAGACCAGGTAGACCCCCGGCGCCAGCCGCTCGATCTTGGCCCGCAGCGCGTAGAGCGTGCCGGACGTGAAGTCGACGACGCGGCGCGCGGTCTCGGCGTCGAGCGAGCCCACGTTGAGCAGCGACCGCGCGGCGCGCGCGCAGCGCGTCGGTGACCCGGCGCGAGTCGTCGTAGCCGACGGGCTCGACGACCGCGACCTCGTCCTCGTGGCTGGCCAGGGTGCGGATGCGCCCCGAGGGCACCGGGCGCAGCCGCGGGGCCTCGGCGACCGGCGCGGGGGCCAGGGAGCGCGCCGGGCGCGGGGTGGGCGCCGGGGCCGGCGGGCGCGACGGGGCCGGCGCGGACGGCGCGGCCCACTCCGGCTCCTCGTAGCCCTCCTCGGTGAAGGGCCGCGGCTGGGCGCCCGAGCCGTACTCGCCGTACTCGTCCTCGATGAGGCCCAGGAAGCCCAGGGCCTTGCGCACCCGATCCCTCATCCGCTCTCCTCGATTGGCGCCCCGGACCATGTTAGGCGGCCGTCGCGCGCCGGCCGGGGGCCGAAGAGCGCCCGGCCCACGCGGACCTCGGTCGAGCCGGCGGCCAGCGCGAGCTCGAGGTCGTCGCTCATGCCCATCGAGCGCTCGGCGAGCCCGAGGGCGTCGGCCAGCGCGGCCGCCGCGGCGAACGCGTCGCGCGCGCCGGCCGGGTCCTCGGGCGCGACCGTCATCACGCCGGCCACGTCGAGCCCGGCGTCGCGCGCCAGGCCCACCAGGGCCGGCGCGGCCGCGGGCGCGCAGCCCGGGCGGCCCGCGACCCGCGAGTAGTCGACCTCGACGTAGACGCGCATGCCCGGGCGCGCCGCGGCGACGCGCGCAACCTCGCGCGGGCGCGCCAGCGCGCACAGCACGTCGGCCGCGGCGGCCGCGCGCGCGATCTTGTTGGTCTGCAGCGCCCCGAGGTAGTGCCACGTGGCGCTCGCGTCGCCCAGCGCGGCGCGCGTTCGCTCGAGCTCGTCGACGTAGTTCTCGCCGAGGGTGGTCAGCCCGCAGGCCAGCGCCGCGCGCGCGGCGCTGGCGCCGAAGCCCTTGGTCACCGCGACCACCCGCACGCCCGCAACGTCGCGCCCGGCCGCGGCGATGCGCGCGTAGAGCGCGTCGAGTCGGCCGCGCACCGCGGCGGTCAGCGCGTCAGCGGAGGAAGCTGGGGAGGTCGTCCTCGCCCCCGGCGTCGAAGAGGTCCTCGCCGGAGTCGCCGAAGATGTCGGCGCGCGGGCCCTCGGTCATCACCGGCTCGGCGAGGGTCGACGACTTGGGCTTGTGGTCCGAGGAGAACCCGGCGGCGATGACCGTCACGCGCACCGCGTCGCCGATGGAGTCGTCGATGACGCTGCCGAAGATGATGTTGGCGTCGGGGTGGGCCACCGAGTGGATGATCGAGGCGGCGTCGGTCACCTCGGTGAGCGTGACCCCCGGCCCGCCGACGATGTTCATCAGGATCCCGCGCGCGCCGTCGATCGAGGTCTCGAGCAGCGGCGAGGTGATGGCCGCGCGCGCCGCGTTGACCGCCCGGCCCTCGCCGGTCGACTGGCCCACTCCCATGATCGCGGTGCCGGCGTTTCGCATGATGGCGTTGACGTCGGCGAAGTCGGTGTTGATGAGCCCGGGCACCGTGATCAGGTCGGTGACCCCGCGCACCGCCGAGAGCAGGACGTCGTCGGCGATCTTGAAGGCCTCGAGCATCGACGTGTCGGCCTGGGTCACCGAGAGCAGCCGGTCGTTGGGGATGACGATGAGGGTGTCGACCTTGGCGCGCAGCCCCTCGATGCCCTTCTCGGCCTGGATGGCCCGGCGCTTGCCCTCGAAGGAGAACGGCCTCGTGACGACGCCGATGGTGAGGATCCCCATCGTGCGCGCGACGTCGGCGACGACCGGCGCGCCCCCGGTCCCGGTCCCCCCGCCCTCGCCGGCGGTGATGAAGACCATGTCGGCGTCGCGCAGGGACTCCTCGATCTCGGCGCGGTGGTCCTCGGCCGCCTGGCGCCCGATCTCCGGGTCGCTGCCGGCGCCCAGGCCCCGGGTCAGGGATCGGCCGATGTCGAGCTTGAGGTCGGCCTCCGAGAGCAGGAGCGCCTGAGCGTCGGTGTTGGCCGCGATGAACTCGATGTTGCGCAGCCCCGAGGTGATCATGCGGTTCACCGCGTTGACACCCCCACCCCCCACGCCGATCACCTTGATCACGGCGTGGTAGTTGCTCTGGCTGAGGCTCATGGACTCCCCTTGGATCGACCCTCGTTAATTGTGTCCCACCGCCGGCGGGGGTGGCGACAGCGCCGCGCGAAGTGACATCGCAGGCTAGTGGGGGCGCCAGGGGGGGTCAAATGTCACCCCGGGGCGGGCCCGGTCACCGCCAGGGACCCGGGCACGCTCACGTTGACGACGTCGCCCGGGCGCAGCGTCTCGTGGGCGATGACCGAGGCGATCGAGACGAACTTCGCGCGCAGGTCGGTCGCCGGACCGAGCACGAACGTCACCGGCGACGTCAGCTTGAGCGCGACGGTCCCGCGCACGTCCTCGGTGATCACCGAGACCTGGGCGCTGAAGGCCGGCGGCAGCCGCGACGCGACGAGCGCGGCCGACCGCCCGGCGGTCTCGTAGGCCCAGGCGCCGGGCTTGGGGTGCAGGACGTCGAGCGTGGGCAGGTTGGCCCCCACGGGCGCCGCGCCGAGGTCGTGCCCGGCCGCGTCGACGTAGCGCAGGCGGTGGGCCGCGTCGAAGGCCACCGCGACGGCCACGCGCTCGGTCACCGCGACGTCCAGCGTGCTCGGCCAGTGCTTGGTCACGCGCACCGACCCGATCCAGGCGAAGCCGGCCAGGGAGCGCTCGAGCCCCGCCGCGCTCACGTCGACCATCGGCGGGTCGGCGTCGAGCCCGGTCGCCGAGAGCACCGCCGCGGCGCTCTCGTGCGTCAGCCCGGTCACCGTCACGTGGCGCACGCGGAAGAACGGCGAGCGCACCGCCCACTCCCCCGCCGCGACGAGCGTCGCGCCGGCCAGCAGCAACAGCGCGAGCGACCAGGCCAGGCGGTGGCTGCGGCGCGGCTCGTTGACGGGCCGGCGGCTCACGCGTCGGCCCCGAAGCCCACCAGGTGGTTCTCGCGCACCAGCGCGACGCCGGTCGACGCGCGCACCTCGGCGGCGACCTCCTCCATCAGCGCGTACACGTCGGCGGCGAGGCCGCCGGGGTCGGCCTGGATGAAGTTGGCGTGGACCTCGCTGACCTGGGCGGTGCCGCGGCGCCGGCCCCGCAGGCCGGCCGCCTCGATGAGCCGGCCCGCGGTGTCGCCGGGCGGGTTGCGAAAGACGCTCCCGGCGTTGGCGCCCCCGGGCTGGTGGGCGCGGCGCCAGCGCACGACCTCGGCGATCTGGGACCGCGCGGCCTCGGGGTCGCCGCGGGCGAGGGTCAGCTCGACCGAGGTGACGACCTCGCCGGGGGGCAGCGAGCTCGTGCGGTAGCCGAAGCCCAGGTCCTCGGCGCTCCAGACCCGCGGGCCGCCGCGCCAGGTGTGCACGCGCGTCACGCTCGCCGCCATGTTCGACCCGTGGCCCCCTGCGTTCATGACGACCGCGCCGCCGAAGGTTCCCGGCACGCCCACGGCCCACTCGAAGCCGACCACCCCGGCGCCGGCCAGGCGCCGGGCCGCGACCGGCAGGTCGAGGCCGGCGCCCGCGGCGACCGCCACCGCGCCCGCCTCGTCGCGCCAGGCCAGGCCGGCCAGCTCGCCCTCGAGGTGCACCGCGACCAGGTCGTGCTCGCCGTCGGCCACCAGCAGGTTCGAGCCGTTGCCCACGACCAGCACCTCGAGCCCGCACCCCTCGATGGCCGGGGCGAGCTCGGCCAGGTCGGCCGCGCTGGCCAGTGTGACCAGGGCGGCCGCGCTCCCGCCGACCCGGTACGTGGTGCGCGCGCCCAGGGGCGCGTGGGCTACCGCGCGGTCCCCGGCCAGGGCGAGCAGGTCGGCGAGGCTCACGCCGGGTCCCCGAGGCGCGCCAGCACGTCGCCCACGTCCCCGGCGCCGAGCGCGACCACCACGTCGCCGAGCCCGCGCCAGCGCTCCACGGCCGACGCCGCGTCGTCGAGGGTCGGCGCGTAGCGCACGGCGTCGGCGCCCCGTCGCGCGCGCAGGGGGCCGGCGACCGCCTCGCCGGTGACGTGCTCGGGGTTCGCCTCGCCGGCGCCGTAGACGTCGGTCACGACGACGCGCGCCGCGGCGTCGAAGGCCGGCGCGAACTGAGCCGCCAGGGCGAGGGTGCGGGTGACCCGGTGGGGCTGGAAGACCGCGGTGATCGAGGCGTAGCCGGCGTCGGCGAGCGCCGAGAGCGTCGCCGCGATCTCGCCGGGCAGGTGCGCGTAGTCGTCGTAGAGGTCGGCGCCGTCCCAGCGGCCGCGCCGCGCGAAGCGCCGGGGAGCGCCGGGGAAGGCGGCGAGCCCGCGCGCGACCGCGTCGCCCCCGACGCCCAGCTCGAGGGCCAGCGCCGCGACGACCGCGGCGTCGGCCGCGACGTGGCGGCCCGGCAGCCCCAGGGCGACGTCGAGCGCGACGCCCGGCCCGTCGAGAGTGAAGGCCGTGCCCTCGCGCGAGCTCGACCGGTCGCGAACGCGCCAGCGCGCGTCGCGCGACTCGCCGACCGTCGAGACCTCGCGACCGCTCAGCGCGGCGGCGCGCGACGCCCCGGGGTCGTCGGCCCACACCGCGACCGGGCCCGTGGTGCGCGCGACGAGCGCGGCGAAGGCCGCCTCCAGGCGCGCGACGTCGCCGTAGTGGTCGAGGTGGTCGGCCTCGACGTTGAGCAGGCCGAGCGCCGCGGGGCGCAGCCGCTCGAAGGTGCCGTAGCTCTCGTCGACCTCGAGGATCAGCCCGTCCGGGCCGAGGTGGCCGTTGGGGCCCACCCCGGTCACCGGCGCTCCGACCAGGCGCGCCGGGTCCCGCCCGGCGGCGGCCATCACGTGGACCATCATCGAGGTCGCCGTCGTCTTGCCGTGGGTCCCGGCCAGGCCCACGACCTCGTGGCGCTGCGCCAGGTCGGCCAGGAGGTCGGCGCGCGACACGAGCGCCGCGCCGCGCGCGCGCGCCGCGGCCAGTTCGGGGTCGCCCTCGGGCACCGCCGGCGACCACAGGACGACGTCGGCGTCGGCGCCGAGGCGTCCGGCGTGCCCGACCTCGACGCGGACCCCGGCGGCGGCGAGCTCGTCGAGGACGGCCGACGCCGCGGCGTCGGACCCGGTGACGTCATAGCCCGCCTCGGCCAGAAGCCGCGCGACGCCCGAGAGCCCCGCGCCGCCGACCCCCACCACGTGAACCCGCGTCCCGGGCGCGAA
This sequence comes from uncultured Actinomycetota bacterium, assembly GCA_963820815.1. Taxonomy (GTDB): domain Bacteria; phylum Actinomycetota; class Acidimicrobiia; order Acidimicrobiales; family RAAP-2; genus RAAP-2. Next base: position 386,660 of record CAWGBL010000003.1, read on the forward strand.
CGCGCTCACCGGCGCGCCTCGCGCAGGGCCACGGCGGCCACGCGCGCCGCGGCGTCGCGCCGGCCGAGGCCCGCGCTCGCGTCGGCGGCCGCGGCCCGTCGGGCCGGCTCGAGCAGGGCGTCGAGGGCGGCCTCGAGCGTCGCCCCGGTGCAGGCGCCGTCCTCGACGACGGTCGCCGCCCCGGCGCCGGCCAGGGCCGCGGCGTTGCGGGCCTGGTGGTCGCCGGGCGCGCCGGGCAGCGGGACGAGCACGGCTGGCAGGCCGAGCGCGGTGAGCTCGGCCAGCGTCGAGGCGCCGGCGCGGCAGACCGCGGCGTCGGCGACCGCCCACCACTGCGTCATGTCCGCGAAGTCCAGCACGCGGTAGTCGAGCCCGGGCGTCGCCGGCGCGGCGTCGCGCACGGCCGCGTAGTCGCGCCGCCCGGCGACGTGCACGAGCGCGCGGTCGGCGCGCGGGGCCCAGCGGCGCGCGAGGTCGGTCACCGCGGCGTTGACGCGCGCCGAGCCGAGCGACCCGGTCATGACCACGACGACCGCGCGGCCCGGGGCAATCGGCGGGTCGAGTGCGGCGCGCGCCGCGGCGCGCGCGCCCTCGGCGCGGTCGACGGCCAGGACGTCAGCGCGCACCGGGGCGCCGGTGAGCTCGGCGCCGGGCTCGGGCGCGGCCACGCAGCGCGCCGCCGCGCGCCGGGCCAGGAGCCGGTGGGCGGCGCCGGGCGCGGCGTCGAGGTCGACCAGGACGAGCGGGCGGCGCCACGCGACGGCGGCCAGCGCGGTCGGGAATGACGCGTAGCCGCCGAAGGAGACGACGGCCGCCGGCCGCCAGCGCGCGACGAGGGCCAGCGCGCGAACCGCCGCGGCCGCGGTGCCGAGGAGCGCGCCGGCGTTGGCGACGAGCGCACCCGGCGAGGTCGACCGGCGCAGGCCGCGCCCGGGCAGCAGCGTGAGGGCGACCGGCGACGGCCCCAGGACGTCGGCGTCCTGGCCACGGGAGCTGCCCACGAAGCGCAGCCCGTCCCAGGGGACCCCGGCGTCGTGCAGGGCGTGGGCGACCGCGACCATGGGGAAGAGGTGTCCCCCGGTGCCCCCGCCGGTGAGGACGATCGGGCGGGCCACGGCTAGCCCCGTGGCGGGGCGAGCGCGCGGGGGTGGCGTCGGGCTCCCTCGCGCGCGGCCGCACGCCGCGCCGGCTCGAGCGCCGGGGGCGGCGCGGCGTGCGCGACGTTGTAGAGCAGGCCGACCGCCGCCAGTTCGGTGATGAGCGCGGTGCCGCCGTAGGAGAAGAAGGGCAGCGGGATCCCGGTCACCGCCCAGCCCCCCACCACCGACGCGACGTTGATGACGGCCTCCAGGCAGATCCACGCGGTGATCCCCGTGGCCAGGGCCCGCGCGGCCGGGTCGGGCGCGCGCTGGGCGATGCGCACCGCGGCGAAGAGGAACCAGACGAAGAGGGACAGAACGCAGAGGGTGCCGATCAGGCCGAGCTCCTCGCCGACGATCGTGAAGATGAAGTCGGTGTGCGGGTTGGGCAGCAGCCCCCACTTCTCGCGGCTGTGGCCCAGGCCGAGCCCCGTGAACCCGCCGGCGCCCAGCCCGATCTTGGACTGGAGGAGCTGGTAGCCCGACCCCTGGGGGTTCGACGAGGGATGCAGGAAGCCGAAGAGCCGGCTCGCGGCGTAGGGCTTTACGGCGATGTAGGCGCCCAGGGCGGTCGCGCCCAGGACCGCGGCGCGAAACACGAGCCGCAGGCGCGCGCCGGCGACGGCCAGCGTGGCGAGGCCGACCCCGATGACGACCGACGCGGTGCCGAAGTCCGGCTCGAGCACGATGAGCCCGGCGCCGAGGGCGACCGGCAGGGCGGCCACCGCAAGGCGCCGGCCGTCGCGCAGGTCGTCGGGGCGCGCCGCGACCAGCCACGCGAGGTAGAGCACGGCGAGGAGCTTGAAGACCTCGCTCGGCTGGAGGTAGATCACGTGCAGGTTGAGCCAGCGCTTCCCGCCGTTGGCGGTCGTGCCCACCGCGCGCACCGCGACCAGCGAGATCAGCCCGGCGCCAACCAGCAGGGGGGCGCGCCGGATCAGCGCGCCCACGCGTACTCGCGACGCCAGGTAGAGCGCGCCCAGTCCGAAGCCGAGGTAGACGAGGTCGTGGATCGTGACGCTCCACGACGACCCGCCGTTGGCGCTCGACTGGCCCTCGCTGGCCGACGCGACGGCCACGGTGCCGAAGGTGACGAGCAGGCCGGTCGCCGCGAGCAGCGACCGCCCGGCGCTCGAGCCGCGCGGGAAGGGCCCGAAGAGCCGGGGCCGGCTCACGCCACCACCTTCGCGATCTTGAGGAAGTCGCCGTAGAACAGGCCGAGGCCGAGCATGCTGAGCAGTCCGGCCAGGATCCACAGGCGCACGATCACCGTCGTCTCGGGCCAGCCGCGCAGCTCGAAGTGGTGGTGGAAGGGGGCCATGCGGAAGATGCGCCGGCCGAAGATCCGGTAGCTCACCACCTGGAGGATGACCGACGCCGTCTCGGCCACGAAGAGCCCGCCGATGATCACGAGCAGGAGGTCGAGGTTCATCAGCAGCGCCAGGGCCCCGAGGCCGGCGCCGATGGCCAGCGACCCCGTGTCGCCCATGATGATTCGCGCCGGCGCGGCGTTCCACCACAGGAAGCCCAGGCACGCGCCGACCAGGCCGACCGCGACCAGGCCGAGGTCGAGCGCCGAGTGCAGGTGGTAGATCGAGAAGTGGCGGAACTGCCAGTAGCCGATGATCGAGAGCACGCCGAAGCAGAAGGTCGACGACCCGGCGGCCAGGCCGTCGAGGCCGTCGGTGAGGTTGACCGCGTTGGCGGTGGCGATCACGACGACCACCGCCAGCGCCGCCCAGCCCGCGCCGGTGAGGTTCCAGCCGGGCAGCGAGGAGCGCGTGAACGACAGGGCGGTCGAGGTGTGGACCCACGCAACGGCCAGCGTCGCGAAGGTCACGGCGATCACCAGCTGGCCGGCCAGCTTGCCGGCGGTCGAGAGGCCGAGGTTGCGCGCGTTGCGCACCGCCAGGTAGTCGTCGACCAGGCCGAGCAGTCCGGCGACGACCATCACCGCGGCGGCCAGCACCCCGGCGCGCGTGAAGTCGATCGAAGTCCCGACGTGGCCCATCAGGTAGCCGGCCAGTGCCGCGGCGACGATCACCACGCCGCCCATGGTCGGGGTCCCGGCCTTGGCGTGGTGGCTCGACGGGCCCTCCGCGCGGATCGCCTGGCCGATGCCGCGCGCGCGCAGGAAGTGGATCCACAGCGGCGTCACGAGCACCGAGACGACGAAGCCGATCGACCCGGACTCCATGAGGCTCAGCACGGCGCCCCCAGGAGCTCGCGCACGACCTCGCGGTCGTCGAAGGGGGTCACCGTCGCGCCGAGCGTCTGGGTCGTCTCGTGGCCCTTGCCGGCGACCACGACCACGTCGCCGCGCGCCGCGCGCGCCAGCGCCTCGCCGATGGCCCGGCGCCGGTCCGGCTCGCGCCGGAGGCCCGCGCCCGCCGGCACCCCGGCCACGACCTCGTCGATGATCGCCTCAGGGTCCTCGGCGCGCGGGTTGTCGGACGTGACGACGACCTCGTCGGCCAGGCGCGCGGCGGCCGCGCCCATGAGCGGCCGCTTGGCGTGGTCGCGCTCCCCCCCGCAGCCGAAGACGGCCACGACGCGACCGGTCGGGCTCAGCGCGCGGACGTCGCCGAGCAGGCGCTCAAGCCCCTCGGGGGTGTGCGCGTAGTCGACGACCACCGTTACGGGATCGCGCGCGACCACCTCAAAGCGCCCGGGCACGGCGCCGGCGAGGGCGAGGGCGTCGGCGACTTCGGCGTCGGACGCGCCGAGCGCGGCGACGACCGCCATGGCCACGAGCGCGTTGTCGACGTGGTAGCCGCCGACCAGCTCGGTCGTCACCAGGCGGTCGCGCCAGTAGAAGGAGGTGCCGCGCCAGCTGGCCGACACGTCGAGCGCGTCGGCGCGGCTCACGCGCGCCACCGGGAGCCGCGTCTGGTCGGCCAGGCGCGCGCCGAAGGGGTCGTCGACCCAGACGACCGCGCGCCGCGCGCGCTCGGGGGTGAAGAGCGACGCCTTGGCTGCGAAGTAGTCCTCCATCGTCGGGTGGTAGTCGAGGTGGTCGTGGCCGAGGTTGGTGAACGCGGCGACCGCGAAGGTCAGACCGTCGACGCGGCCCTGGACCAGCGCGTGGCTCGAGACCTCGACCGCGACGATCGACCGCGCAGCGCCGGGCGCGGCCGCGGCGCGCTGGGCGAGCGAGCGGAAGAGCTCGGGCGACGGCGGCGTCGTGCGCGTGCCGGTGAGCGTCCCGACCGTGGAGCCGGCCCAGCCGAGCGCGCGCGCGAGACCTGCGACCAGCGTGACCACGGTCGTCTTGCCGTTCGTGCCGGTAACCCCGACGAGATCGAGGCTGGACTCCGGGTGCCCGACGACGGTCGCGCTGGCCTCGGCGAGCAGGCCGCGCAGCCGCGACTCCGGGACCACCACGACCGGCGCGCCGACGCTGAGCGCGCGGTCGGCCACCACGGCCACCGCGCCGCGCGCCACCGCGTCGCTCGCGAAGGCGCTCCCGCTGGTCGTGGCGCCGGGCATCGCGAAGAACAGCGAGCCCGGCCCGCACTCGCGGCTGTCGACCTGGACGTCGGCGACCTCGACGCGGCCGGTGGCCGCGTCGAGCGTGAGGTCCTCGAGGAGATCGCCGAGGTGCATCACGTCACGTCCGACGAGATCGACGCGGCGCCGCCGGTGAGCGGCTTGACGATCGTCCCGGTCGAGGGGATCCCGTAGTGGTGCAGGGCGTAGCTCATCACCTGCTGGAAGACCGGCGCGGCCGCCTCGCCACCGAAGATGGTGGTCTCGGGCCGTTCGATGACCACGATCATCGACAGTACCGGGGCGTTGGCCGGCGCGAAGCCGACGAAGCTCGCGCTGTAGGCGCCGCTGAGCAGCCGGTCCTTGCCGGGGTACGGCATCGAGGCGGTCCCGGTCTTGCCGGCCACGGCGTAGCCCGGGATGATGGCGTTGGTGCCCGTGCCGTCGAGGACCACCTTCTCGAGCATCGAGACCATCGTCGAGGCGACCGCCGGGGAGAGCGCGACGCGCGTCGCCGACGGCGGCGTCTTGTGCACGGCGCCGTCGGCCCCGACGTAGCCGCGAACGAGCTTGGGCTCGACGAAGACGCCCCCGTTGGCGATGGCGTTGTAGGCGTCGAGGACCTGGATCGGCGGAATCGCGTCGACTTGCCCGATCGGCAGGGCGACCCGGTCGCTCGCGTACCAGTTGGCGGCGTTGACCAGCAGCCCGGAGGTCTCGCCGGGGAAGTTGACCGACGTCGTCTGGCCGAAGCCGAGGCGCTCGACCTGGGCGAGCAGCCCGGCCTCGCCGACGCGGCTGGCGACCTCGTAGGTCCCGATGTTGGACGAGTAGGCGAGGATCTGCGTCGCGGTGAGGTGCTCGAGCCCGTGGACCTCGGCGTCGTGGAAGTAGCGCCCGCCGACGTTCGTGGAGTACGGCACCGCGAACACGGTGGACGGCGCGACGAGGCCGGCCTGCAGCGCGGCCGAGAAGGTCACGACCTTGAAGACCGACCCCGGCTCGTAGGCCTGGGAGAACGCGAGGTTGTTGATGGTCTGCTCGACCCCGCGCACGCCGACGCTCTGGCCCCACGCCGGCGTCGCACCGAGCACCCCGGGGTTGGATCGGGTGTTGACCAGCGACGCGTCGGCCAGGATCTCGCCGGTCTTGACGTCCATGACGAGCGCCACGCCGGTCACGCCGTCGACCGCGGCCAGCTGGCGCGCCAGGGCGCGCTCGGTGACGAACTGCAGTGACGTGTCGACGGTGAGCTCGAGGCCGACCCCGGGCTGGGCGCGCGAGACGACCGCGGTGTGCGTGCTCGGCAGGCTGACCCCGCCACTCGAGACAAACGCGCGACTGACCCCCGGCTTGCCGGCGAGCATCGACTGGTACTCGTACTCCAGGCCGGCCGACCCGGCACCCGACGCGTTAGTTCCGCCGATGACCGAGGTGGCGATCGGTCCGTTGGGGTAGGTCCTCACCGAGGAGCTCTGGACGACGATCCCGGGGAACTGCAGGGACGCGACCCGGTGGCCCGCCGCGAGGTTGAGCGCCCCGTTGACTACGACGTATCCGTTGCGCTCCGAGAGCAGGGCGGTCAGCTTGTCGACCGGCACCCCGACCAGCGGCGAGAGCGCGGCCGCCTCGGTCGCCGGGTGGGCGATCTGGAAGTCGTCGGCCAAGACGAGCGAGGTCGGGCGCGACACGGCGAGGATCTGCCCGTAGCGGTCGTAGATCCCGGCGCGAAGCGCGTTGGTCGTCAGGTCCTCGCGCACCTGGCTGATCGACAGCGCGGCGTAGTGGTGGTGGTCGAGGACCTGGATGGCCACGAGCCGCGCGGCCAGCACTAGGAAGAGCGCGGCGAAGACGGCGCGCATCGCCGCCAGGCGCCGCCCCGGGTGCGCGCGCGGCGCCGGGATGCTCCTCGAGGGCAGTCGGTGGTGGGTCGGTGAGTAGTGGGTCGTCACCGCAGCGTCCTTGATGTGACCGGTGCTGATCCCAGGAACTTCGGCAGGGGCAGGGGCGCATCAAGAGACGTCGACGGGACTTGGGTCACCGAGACCGGGGCGACCAGGTGCAGGACTCCGGCCCGCTCGGCGATCTGGCCGGGCGAGGCGTCGTTGGTCACCTGGCCGACGCGCTCGGCGTAGGCGGACTGGAGCTGCAGGAGCCGTGCCTGGAGCTGGTGGATCTGGACCTGGCGGTTGGCCACGACCATCGAACCGGCGATGCAGAGCGACAGGGCCACGGCCACGAGGATCGCGGCGCGGCGCGGCGCGGTCGCCCGGGTCCAGCGCGCGGTGACCGCTCGCCGGCGCGGCGCCGGCGCGCGGTGGGTCGCGACGCGCCGGGGGGGCGCCTCGAGGCGGCGAGGGAGGGCGACGACGCTCACGGCGCCACCTTGCGCGCGACCCGTAGGCGCGCCGAGCGAGATCGCGGGTTGGCGGCGACCTCGTCGGCGCGCGCGAGGATCGCGCCGTTGCGCAGCACCGAGACGCGCGCCACGGCGCCGCACACGCACGGAAGCCCCGGCGGGCAGGTGCAGCCGCCGGTCTCAGCGTCGCGCAGGAAGGCCTTTACCACGCGGTCCTCTCCGGAGTGGTAGCTGATCACGGCGAGCACGCCGCCCACCGCCAGCGCGTCGAGCGCGTCGGCGAGGCCGCGCGCGAGCTCGCCCGCCTCGTCGTTGACCTCGACGCGCACCGCCTGGAAGGTGCGGGTGGCCACGTGGCCGCGCCGCCGCGCGGCGGCGGGTACCGCCGATTCGACCGCCGCGACCAGCTCTCCGGTCGTGGCGGGGCGCGCGGCGACGACCGCTCGGGCGATGGCGCCGGCATAGCGGGCCTCGCCGTTGGCGCGCAGCGCGCGGGCCAGTTCGTGCTCGTCGACGCGTTCGAGGTACTGAGCGGCCGTCTCGCCGCGCGTCGGGTCCATGCGCATGTCGAGGGGGGCGTCGGAGCGGAAGGAGAAGCCGCGCGCGGCCGCGTCGAGCTGGTGCGACGAGACTCCCAGGTCCATGAGGACGCCCACCACCGGGTCGCCCGCGAGGACGTCGGCGGCGTCGGCGAGCACCGCGGCCAGGTCGCCGAACGACCCCGCGACGACGCGCGCGCGCGGCTCGTCGGCGAAGCGGCGCGCGCTCTCGGCGCGCGCCTCGGGGTCGCGGTCGACGCCCAGGACGCGCAGCTGGGGGGCGGCGTCGAGGATCGCGGCGGCGTGCCCGCCGCCGCCCACCGTGGCGTCGACGACGACGCCGGGGGCGAGCCCGGCGAACTGCTCGACGACCTCTCGAGCGAGCGCCGGCACGTGGTAGTCGTCCTGGGCCATCTGCAGCCTCTCAATCGTCAAGACGGACGGGAGGGCGGAGGAGGATTCCCGAACCGTCTTGACGATTGAGCGGCTGCGCATGGTCCGCGGGCGAAACTGTTGTACGACTCCCCTCACTCGGTGACGCCCCGCTTGAAGGCGTCCTCGGCTGGGTTGACCTGGGACGCGTAGACGTCGGGGTTCCACAGCTCGACGTGGTCGAGGGCGCCGACCACGAGGACGTCGCCGGTCAGCTGGCCGTACTCGCGGATCGCCGGCGGCAGGGCGAAGCGTCCCTGCTTGTCGAACTCGACGTCACTGGAGTTGGCCGCCCAGTAGCGCGAGTGCTGGCGGTCGGTCGGGCCGCCGGCGCGGCTCTGGGCGAGGCGCTCCTCGGACTGGCGCGCGAACTCGCTCGGGGTCCACAGTGCGACGCAGCCCTCGGTGTTCGGGCTGAGGTGGCCGCCGCGCTCGAACTCCGCGCGGAACCGCGCGGGCAGGATGAGCCGCCCCTTGGCGTCCAGCGAGTGCTGGAACTGGCCGACGAACCCGTGCATCTGCGTCCCTCCGGGGAGAGACACCACTCTCCCCCACTTCGCGCCACATTACACCCTTTCACCCCACTCGCCACCCAATTCTGGGCGTGTTCCTCCCCAACCGGGTCGAGACGGGTCGCCTCAGCCGAGGGCGAGAGTGGAGCGGGTCCAGGGGCCCGCGCGCGCGAGGTCGTCGAGGAGCGCCGCGGGGTCGGCGAGGCCCAGCTCGGGCAGGGTCACGTGGTCGAGGGCGGCGCGCAGGCCCTCCGGGGGCGACGCCAGTAGGGCGACCACGTCGGACATGGGCGACGCCGGCAGCAGCGTCGAGAGGAGGGCGCCCTCGCGGGTGCGCCACTGGGTGACCCCGACCGCCTTGCGCCCCGCGACGAGGACCTCGCCGGGGCCAACCCCGGCGAAGCAGGCGACCCCGCGCCCCGGGCCGGGGCGGTGGGGGCCCTCGGCCACGCTCACCGCGCCCGCGACGCGTGGCGCCAGGGCCCGAGCCCACCAGCCGCCGGCGCGCGCCGCGGCGGCGCGGGGGTCCGCGTCGTGGCGGTGGTCGCCGGCCGGGATCCACCAGTCCACCCACAGGTCGCCGGGGCGCAGCAGAACGATGCCCCCTCCCCCGCGGCGCCGGGCCCGGGCCCAGCCGCTCGTCGCTCCCGCGTCGAGCAGGTCCTCGCCCTGGGCCGCGCCGAGCACGACGGTGGGGGTAGCCACCGCCGCGACCGTCATCGTCGCCGGCCGGTGGCGCAGGTCGTCGTAGTCGAGCAAGTCGCCCGGGCGGCTCACGAGGCCCGCGGCAGGAACGGCGCCCACAGCGGGTGGGGGTCGGGCACGTGGCGCCAGCGCCACCATGGCCCGTCGGGGACGCGCGGCTGGAAGTGCAGGCGCCAGCCCAGCTCCTCGATGAGGCGGTCCCCCTTCTGGGTGTTGTGGCTCCGGCAGGCCGCGACCACGTTCGTCCAGTCGTGGGACCCGCCGCGGCTGCGCGGCACCACGTGGTCGACGGTGTCGGCGTGCTCGAGGCAGTACGCGCAGCGGTAGCTGTCGCGCAGCAGCAGCGAGCGCCGGGTCAGCGGCGGGATCCGCGCGCGCGCCGGCAGGCGCACCAGGTCGGTCAGGCGCACGATGGCCGGGATCGGTACGACCACGGTCGCGCTGCGGCACAGCACTGGGCGATCCGGGACGGCCACGGCCTCGGCGCGGCCGTCGAGCACGAGCACGACGGCGCGCCGCTCGCTGACCAGCTGGAGCGGCTCGTACGTCGCGTTGAGCAGGAGGACCCGGCCCACGGGGACGAAACTACTTCCCGGCCCGCGACCCCACGGCCCAGCGCGCGGCCGAGACGACGTCGCGCGGCGTCGGCGCGGCGTCGGCGAGCGCGGTCGTGACGCGAAAGCGCATCCACGCGTCGCCCGGGCGCGGCACGAAGGGCGGCCGTCGCCACCAGCCGTCGCGGCGCAGCCGCCACGCCGCGCGCGCGACGACCCACGCGTCGCGCGGGTGCGCCAGGAGGTGGGCGGCGAGGCCCCGCACCCTCACCGCGCGGCGCCCCAGCCGACCAGCGCCGCGCCCAGGAGGCCGCCGTCGGCGCCGAGCCCGGTGGGCTCGATGCGCAGGCCGCGCGCGTAGTCCAGCCGGGCGACCTCGCCGGCGGCCCCGTTGGCCACACGGAAGAACCGCTCGCCGTAGCCGAGCGCCACCGAGCCGCCGACGAAGCAGTTCGCGAAGTCGAGCACGGCGGCCAGGGTCCCGACCGCCCGGCCCACCAGGCGCGCGCAGCGGTCGCGCGTCGCGTCGTCGGCGAGCGCCGGGTCGGCCCCGGTGGCCGCGGCGATCGCCCGGCCCGACGCCTCGGCCTCCAGGCAGCCGCGGCTGCCGCAGACGCACGCGGCGCCGCCGTCGACGACGGTCAGGTGCCCGACGTGCCCGGCGTTGCCCGTCGCCCCGTCGACCAGCCGGCCGTCGAGGACCAGCCCCCCGCCGACCCCGGTCGAGACGACCATCGCGAGGTAGTCGCGCAGGCCGCGCGCCGCGCCGAATCGGCCCTCGGCGAGCGCGAGCGCGCGGGCGTCGCCCTCGACGGCGACCGGCACGCCTAGGGCGCGCTCGAGCTCGTCGCGCAGCGCCACGTCGCGCCACGCCGGGATGTTGAGCGGCGAGACCAGCGCGCCGTGCTCGCGCATCGGCCCGGCGCACGCGACGCCGACCGCGCCGACCGTCTCGGCGGCCGCCACGGCGCGCGACGCGCCGATCACGTCGGCGAGCAGGTCGTGCGACGCCGTGACGTCGACGCGCCGCGCGTGTCGGATCTCGCCGCTCGGGTCAACCGCGGCGACGGCCACCTTGGTGGCGCCGAGGTCGATGGCCAGGCACGCGGCGGCCGCTCGGGCCGCCCCGGCCGCGGTCATCCCTTCTTGCGGCGCTGTCGGGTCAGCCAGTCGCGCAGCGACCGGGCCCGGGGCCCAGACGTCGCGGGCGCGTCGTCGCCCTGGGCCGAGCGCGTGATGTCCTGCCAGGAGGCCCGGCCCAGCAGCCGCGCGTTGCGCTCGATGACGATCGCCGAGACGAACATGAGCGCGACTCCCACGAGGCCCAGGGGCACGCTGCGCGAGAAGAAGAGGATAAGGATGGTGAGGCCGGCCAGGAACCCGAAGATCCCCCAGCGCACGCGCCGGCCGCCGTGGGAGTAGACGTTCGTCTGGCGCACGCTCTTGGCGAAGCGGGGGTCCTGCTTGGCGAGCGAGTCCTCCAGCTCGGCCAGTATCCGCTGCTCATGCTCGGATAGCGGCATCGGCACTCCTTGCCCGGTCTGGCGTTATCGTACCGTCTGCCTCTGACGCGGCGCACGTCGCTCCGGGCCATCGAAACAGGAGAAGCGGTTCACGAAGTGGTCACCACCGACCCCCTCACCCGCGTCGCCGCGGTGTGCACCGGGAACATCTGCCGCTCGCCGATGGCCGAGGTGGCGTGGCGCGACGCCGTGGAGCGCGACGCCGCGCTGCGCGGCCGCGTCGAGGTCACGAGCGCCGGCGTGGCGCGCTGGGACGTCGGCCAGGCGATGGACCCGCGGGCGCGCCGGGCCCTCGACCGCGCCGGCCTGACTGGCCCGGGCACGCTCGCCGCCTACGCCGACGCCGATTACCTCGCGCGCCAGGACTTGGTCGTGGTCATGACCCGCGAGCACGCCGTGGATGTGCGCTCGCGCGCCGGCGGCGCCCTCGCCGTGGTGCTGGTGCGCGAACTGGCCGGCGACTCCCCGGGGCTCGACCTGGCCGACCCGTATTACTTCGACGACGCGGAGTTCGACGCCTGCCTGGAGGTGATCAGACGAGCGGGTCGGCGTTTGACAGCGGAACTTCGTCGGCGACCGGATGGAGGCGTGGTTCGCAGGCGGATCTCGGGCAGGGTGAACGACAGGGCGACCGCGACCAGGCCGATCGGCGCCGCGACCCGGTAGAGGTGCTGGATTGTCTGGGTGATCGCGTTCAGGACGCCCGACAGCACCGCCGGCGGGAGGCGGTGCAGCGCGGCCGGGGTGAACGACGACGGCGAGAGGTGCACCGGCCCTAGGCCGCGAAGGTTCGCCGCGAGCTGGCGCGGCAGCTCGTTGGCGTAGAGCGCGCCGAAGACCGCGGTCCCGAAGGAGCCGCCGATCGAGCGGAAGAAGTTGGCGCCGGCGGTCGCCGCGCCGAGGTCGGCGTGGTCGACCGCGTTCTGCACTGCGGTGACGAGGATCTGCATCACCAGCCCGATGCCCGCGCCCAGGACGAACATGTAGAGCGTCATCACCAGGCTCGAGGTCGTTCGCCCGACCAGCGCCATCAGGCCGAGCCCGATCGTCATGACGATCGTCCCGGCGATCGGGAACGGCCGGTACCGCCAGCCCTTGGACACGAGCTGGCCGACGGTGATCGACGCGCCGAAGAGCCCGACCATCATCGGGAACAGCCTGACCCCGGACATCGTCGGCGAGACGCCCCGGACCTCCTGGAAGAACAGCGGCAGGAAGATCATCGCGCCGAACATCGCGAAGCCGACCACGAAGCCGATGGCCGAGCCCGAGACGAACGCCCGGTTCCGGAAGAGCCGCGGCGCGAGGATCGGCTCGGGGCTGCGCCGCTCGATCATCACGAAGACAGCGGTGAAGACGACGCCGCCGACCGCCAGCAGCACCGACGGCGTCGACGCCCAGGCGAACGACGTGCCCCCGAGGGAGGTGAAGAGGATAAGGGCGGACGCGCCCGCGGTCAGCGCGAGGATGCCGGGATAGTCGATGACGTGGCTCACGCGCGCGCCCGCCGACGGCAGCGCCGTCGCCGTCACCGCCAGCGCGACGATGCCCAGGGGCAGGTTGATGAAGAAGATCCAGCGCCAGGACCAGTACTCGACGATCAGCCCGCCCAACAGTGGCCCGAGCACGGTCGCCGCGCCGAAGACGGCGCCGAAGAACCCGGCGTAGCGCCCCCGCTCGCGCGGGGGCACGAGGTCGGCGATCACCGCCTGGGCGCCCACCATCAGGCCGCCGCCGCCCAGGCCCTGGAGCGCGCGGAAGAGGATCAGCGCGAGCATCGAGTGAGCCAGCCCGCAGAGCATCGACCCCACGAGGAAGAGGGCGATCGCCAGCTGGAAGTAGACCTTGCGCCCGTGCAGGTCGCCGAGCTTGCCCCAGAGCGGGGTCGACACGGTCGAGGCCAGCAGGTACGCCACGACGACCCAGCTCAGGTGGTTCGCGCCGTGCAGGTCGCCGACGATCGTCGGCAGCGCCGTCGAGACGATCGTCTGGTCGAGCGCGGCCAGCAGCATGCCCAGCATCAGCGCGCCGAAGACGAGGTAGAGCTCGCGCTTGGGCATTCCGGTGGAGGTCACTGAAGGCGTCACGGAGGTCCTCGGTAGTCCGGGGGGCGGAGGTGGCCCGTCCACCTTAACGGCCGCCCTGTTCACGCCCGGCGAGGCGGCCCTCTCGCGCCGTCGTATCGTGGGGCCGGAGGCGCGCGTGAGGACCCGACTGACTGACCTGCTGGGCGTCGAGCACCCGGTGATGCTGGCCGGGATGGGCGGCGTCGCCTACCACGCGCTGGCCGCCGCGGTCTCGACCGCCGGCGGCTACGGCTGCCTCGGCGCGTCGACCATGTCGAGCGCCCAGCTGGCCGAGGAGATCGCCGCGACGCGCGCGCTCACCGACCGGCCCTTCGGCGTCGACCTGCTCACCGCGTTCCCCGACCAGCTCGAGCGCAACGTCGAGCTGCTGATCGAGGGCGGCGCGAGCGCGTTCGTCGCCGGGCTCGGCGTCCCGTCGGCCGTCGTCGACCTCTGCCACCGCCACGGCGTGGCCGTCCTGTCCATGTGCGGCAAGGTCGACCACGCGCGCGCCGCGCGCGACGCGGGCTGCGACGCCGTCATCGCCCAGGGCACCGAGGCCGGTGGGCACACCGGGACCGTCGCGACCTTCCCCCTCGTGCCCCTGGTGGTCGACGCAATGGACGGCGCGGTACCCGTCGTCGCCGCGGGCGGCGTCTTCGACGGGCGCGGGCTCGCGGCCGCGCTGGCGCTCGGCGCCGATGGCGTGTGGGTCGGCACCCGCTTCATCGCGACGCCCGAGGCGCGCGCGGTCATCGGCTTCAAGGAGCGAATCATCGAGAGCCGCGAGGACGGCACGGTCATCACCCGCGCGTACACCGGCAAGACGATGCGCGCGCTGCGCAACGAGGTCACCGACCGCTACGACGCCGACCCGGCGAGCCTGAGGCGCTTCCCCGACCAGCTGGCGGTAGCGGTGGCCGACGGCACCTTCCACCTCGGCGGCGACGAGTCCACGCCCGGGGTCGACCCGGGCCGAGAGGCCTACCCGGCCGGCCAGGCCGTCGGCGCGATCGACGCGCTCATCCCCGCCGGCGAGATCGTGACCGCGATGGTCCACGACGCCGAGGCGATCCTCGGCCGCCTGGGCTCAGGCGCCTAGGAGCCCCACCGGGCAGCTCACCCCGGTCCCGCCGAGGCCGCAGTAGCCGTTCGGGTTGGCCGCCAGGTACTGCTGGTGGTACTCCTCGGCCAGGTAGAAGGACCCGGCCGGCGCGATCTCGGTCGTGAGCGGGCCGTGGCCGGCGCGGCTCAGCGCCGCGCCGTAGGCCGCGGCCACGTCGCGCGCGACTTGCGCCTGCTCGTCGCCGACGTAGTAGATGGCGCTGCGGTACTGCGTGCCCACGTCGTTGCCCTGGCGCATCCCCTGGGTCGGGTCGTGCCCCTCGAAGAACGAGCCCAGCACCTCGGCGTAGGAGAGCCGCGCGGGGTCGAAGACGACGCGCACCGCCTCGGCGTGCCCGGTGCGCCCGGAGCAGACCTCCTCGTAGGTGGGGTTCGGCGTGTAGCCGCCCTGGTAGCCGGCGGCCGTCGAGAGCACCCCGGGCAGCTGCCAGAACCGCCGCTCGGCGCCCCAGAAGCAGCCCATCGCGACGTAGGCCACGGCGGCTCCGTCGGGCGGCTGGTCGTCGAGGCTCCCGCCGAGCACCAAGTGGGGGCGCCCGACCACGATCGGGGTCGGGCGTCCGGGCAACGCCGCCTCGGGGGCGACCATGGTCGTCGATCCGCGCACGACGCGACTCTACGGGCCAAGGCGCCCGGACGGCGCGGCGTAGTCTCGGTCGGTGGCGCGCGCGTCTGAGCGGCTCGACGAGATCGTGGCCGCGCTGCGCGCGGCCGGCAAGCGCGTCACCACCGCCAAGCGCGCCGTCGCCCAGGCCCTGGTCGACGCGCGCCGCGACCTCACCGCCGACGAGGTCACCCACCGGGTCCAGGCCCGCGCGCCCGAGGTCAGCCCGTCGACCGTCTACCGCGTGCTCGAGGAGCTCGAGGCCCTCGGCCTGGTCGTCCACGCGCACCTCGGTCGGGCCGCCGCCGTCTACCACCTGGCCGGCCCGGTCCACGGCCATCTGGTCTGCGATCGCTGCGGGGCCGCGGTCGAGGTCCCGGCGCGCGACTTCGACTCCTTAGCCGGGGCGCTGCTGCGCTCCTATGGCTTCTCCCTCGACCGCCACCACGTCGCGCTGACCGGCCTGTGCCGCGCCTGCCGGCGCGCGCCGGCCTGATCAGGCGAGGTCGGCCGAGTCCTCGCCGAGACGGCGCGGCCCCGAGCGGATCGGCGGGCGGGCGCCGTCGACGAGCAGCGGCGTGCGCATCACGCGCGTCGACGCCGCCCGGCGCGTCCATCTCCCCCACGAAGTCGCCCCCGGCCACCTGGGGCTGGGCGAAGGCCCCGGGCACGTCCAGGACCGGCCCGACCGGCACGCCGGCGGCGCCCAGGCGCTCGGCCCACTCGGTGGCGCTCGCTCCGCGCAGCGCGCGCTCGAGCTCGGCGCGCAGCTCGGGCAGCGCCGCCACGCGCGCGGCGTTGGTCGCCCACTCCACGCGCGCCGCGACCGCCTCGTCGTCCAGGGCCTCGACCAGTCGCGCGTACTGGCCGTCGGTGCCCACGGCGATGAGCAGCAGGCCGTCGGCCGTCGGGAAGGGCCCGTAGGGGGCGATGCTCGGGTGGTCGTTGCCGGTGCGCGACGGCGCCTCCCCGGTCGACAGGTAGCCCTGGGCCTGGTTGACGAGGGCCGACATCGCGCACTCGAGCAGCGGCGCCTCGAAGCTCCGGCCCGGGCGGCCGCCCGCACGAGCGACGAGGCCCGCGAGCAGCGCGATCGCCGCGTAAAGCCCGGTGACCACGTCGGCCACTGGCGCGCCGACCTTGGCCGGGCCGCCGCCGGCGTCCCCGGTCACCCCCATGAGGCCCGAGCGCGCCTGGGCCAGCAGGTCGAAGCTCGGCCGGTCGGCCAGCGGCCCGCCCGACGTCGCCGAGGTCACGGTGACCCACACGCACCCCGGGTTGGCCGCGCGCAGGCGCTCCACCCCCAGGGCCGCCGCCTGGCTCGGCAGGAAGTTCTCGATGACCGCGTCGGCGTCGCGGACCAGCGCTTCGACCCGGGCGAAGTCGGCCGGGTCGCTCAGGTCGGCCACGACGTTGCGCCGGTGGCGGTTGACCGCCAGGTAATAGGTCGCGTCCTCGCCGAAGCGCGGCGGGGCCAGCGCGCGCACCGGGTCGCCGCCGGGGCCCTCGACCTTGACGACGTCGGCGCCCAGGTCGCCCACGACCATCGCGGCGAGCGGCCCGGCGAGGACGCGCGAGAGGTCGAGGACCCGCAGGCCCTCGAGCGGCAGACCCGTGCCGACGTTCGACGCCGCCAGCGGCCAGGCCATCACAGGACCTTGGAGAGGAACTCGCGCAGCCGGTCGGACGTTGGCGAGGTGAGGATGACCCGCGGGTCGCCCGACTCCTCGATCACCCCCTGGTCGAGGAAGTAGGCGGAGGTGGCGACCTCGCGGGCGAAGCCCATCTCGTGGGTGAC
Organism: uncultured Actinomycetota bacterium; assembly: GCA_963820815.1. Taxonomy (GTDB): domain Bacteria; phylum Actinomycetota; class Acidimicrobiia; order Acidimicrobiales; family RAAP-2; genus RAAP-2. The sequence continues at coordinate 403,505 of CAWGBL010000003.1, forward strand.
CACGATCATCGTCATGCCGCTGCGCGCGAGGTCCTTCATGACGTCGAGGACCTCGCCGACGAGCTCGGGGTCGAGCGCCGACGTGGGCTCGTCGAAGAGCATGAGCTTCGGGTCCATCGCCAATGCCCGGGCGATGGCCACGCGCTGCTGCTGGCCGCCCGAGAGCTGGGCCGGGTAGAGCTTGTCCTTGCCGTCCAGGCCCACGCGCACCAGCAGCTCGCGAGCCTTGGTGCGCGCCGCGTCGGTGGAGGCGCCCTTGACCTTGACCTGGCCGATCGTCACGTTCTCGAGCGCGGTGAGGTGCTGGAAGAGGTTGAAGCGCTGGAAGACCATGCCAATCTGGGCGCGCTCGGCGCAGATCTGCTTGTCGTTGAGCTCGTGGAGGCGGCGGCCGTGCATCCGGTAGCCGACCAGGTGGCCGTCGACGCGCAGCTCGCCCTCGTCGTGCTTCTCGAGGTGGTTGATGCAGCGCAGGAAGGTGCTCTTGCCCGACCCCGACGGGCCGATGAGGCACGTCACCTCGCCGCGCTCGACCGTGAGGTCGACGCCCCTGAGCACCTCGACGCCCAGGAACGACTTGCGGACCCCGCGGGCCTCGACCATCGCGGTCACAGCGGCGCCCCGCGCGTCACGATCCCGGGCCGCGGGCGCATCTTGGCCCAGATGCCGCGCAGGTCCAGGCGGATCCGCTGGATCGGCGTGGGCGGCGGCGAGCGCAGCGCGCCCTTGGAGAAGTACCGCTCCAGGTAGAACTGCCCGACCGACAGCACCGTGGTGACGATCAGGTACCACAGGCTGGCCACGATGAGCAGCGGGATCGGCAGGTAGTTGGTGGCGGTGATGTTGTTGGCCGTCCCCAGGAGCTCGAAGACCGAGATCTCGGCGGCCAGTGACGTGGTCTTGAGCATCGAGATGACCTCGTTGCCGGTCGGCGGGAGGATGACGCGCATCGCCTGGGGCAGGATCACCAGGCGCAGCGACTGGGCCCGGGTCATCCCCAGCGAGCTCGCCGCCTCGGTCTGGCCCTCGTCCACCGAGAGGATCCCGGCGCGCGCGATCTCCGACATGTACGCCGCCTCGTTGAGCCCCAGGCCCACGACCGCGGCGAGGAAGGGGGTGAAGAGGGTCACGGTGTGGATGTGCACGAAGGCGACACTGAGGAACGGCAGCCCGATCGTGAGCTTCGGGTAGACCGCGGCGATCGCGAACCAGAAGAGGAGCTGGACCAGCACCGGCGTGCCCCGGAAGAACCACGTGTACGTCCACGCGACCATCGTCAGGAGCCGCGACTTCGACAGGCGCATGACCGCGACTAGCACGCCCAGGGTGATGCCGACGGCCATCGCCTCGATGGTCATCTCGAGCGTCCGGTTCAGCCCATCGAGGATCAGCCGCGAGGTGAACCACTGGTTGACGACGTCCCAGCGGAACCGCCACTGCAGGTGCGGGTGGCAGGCGCGCGCGCCGTTGACGACCCGGCAGACGTAGGTGCCGTCGGGGATCTTGGAGAAGATGGTGTGGACCACCATCGCCACGGCGAGCAGCGCGAGCGCCGCACCGACCCAGCGCCCGACGTGGCGAACGGGGACGACTTCGACTGAGCCGTCCCCGTTCGCCATCACCGGAGTTGTCTACTACAGGTGGCTAAAAGATCGCCCCGTTCAGGACGATCTTGGACGCGGTGAATCCGCCGGCCGAGACGCCCCACTTGGACAGGATCGCGCCGTACGAGCCGTTCGCGATCATCACCTTGAGCGCGGCCTGGATCGCCTTGGCCAGGGCGAGCCCGTTGGCGTTCTTCTGCGTGGCGATGCCGTAGGGCGCGACGTTGACCGCGTGCCCCACGAGCTTGAAGACGCCCTTGGACGTCGAGACCACGTAGCCCGCGACCTGGCTGTCGAGGAACCCGTAGTCGGCCTGGCCCGACGACACGGCGAGGTTCGCCTCGGTCTGGCCCGGGAAGGTGAGCACCGAGATCTTGGTGCCCGACGGGCAGGACTTGGAGGCCTTCGTCGCGTCCGACTGCTCCGACGTTCCCTGCTCGACCGAGACCTTGTGGCCGCAGAAGCTCTTGAAGCCGGTGAACTTCAGGCCCGACGACGCCTTGGTGTAGACGCCCTCGCCGGCCTGGAAGTAGTCCACGAAGTTGACCTGCTTTTCGCGGCTCTTCTCGTCGGTGAACGAGGAGTTCCCGACCTGGTAGCGGTTGGCCACCATGCCGGCCAGAATCGTGCTGAAGGTGACGTTGTTCTCGCGGACCTTGACGCCCAGAGTCGTGGCGATGGCGTTGATCATGTCGACGTCGAAGCCGACCATCTTGGTGCCGCTCATCGACTCGTCGGGCGCGTAGGTGGCGTCCGTCGCGACCTGCAGGGTCGCGTGCTTGTACGCCATCGGCACGAGCTTGGCGGCGGCGGCGTTGTAGACGCCCTTCGTCGACGCGGCGCCCGCCGGCCCGGCCAGGAGCGCGCCCGACAGTGTCAGCGCGAGTGCCGAGCCCGCCGCGAGTGCGCCCCGGGCCCGTGAGGTGAAGACCATGTGTGTCCCAACTTTCCACGCCGGTGCCGGCGTCCGGCCCATATTGATACCAGACGTCCGGGTGCGACGCCGCTCAGGCGCCCGCCCTCGGCCGAGGACGCGCCCGCCGGGCGCCCGACGTGGCCCGGGCGCTCTGCACCCATCGGCCGCGACCGCGCGCCGCTCGAGGTCCCGGCGCACACGTCGCCCGGTACGCCGACGCGACGTCGCCGAGCTGGCCGCCGGCCACCTACGCGGTCTGGCCGAGGGCCCGCGCGCCCAGCTCCGGCCAGCGCCCCGGCCGGCCCGGGCGCAGCAGCATGTCGGTGTACTCGCGCCGCAGGTGGGTCTGGCGCCACACGAGCTGCTCGCGCGCCGCGTCGAGCACGCGGCCCTCGTCGGTACAGGGCGTGCGCCACGTGGGGTCGGCGGCCAGGTCGAAGGCGAGCCACGAGCCGTCGCCGAACTGCACGTAGGCGAGGTCCTCGCCCACCGAGGCGCAGAGGTTGTTGGTGGCCAGCGCCCAGTCGAGGTCGCGCCGCGTCGGCTGGCGCACCAGCGACCCGCCGCGGTAGTCCCACTCGTAGTGGGCGTGACCCCGCCACGGCGCGTCGCCGCCGTCGAGCAGGGGCGCCAGAGACCGGCCGTCGCACTGGGCCGGCACGTCGAGCCCGAGGGCCCCGGCGAGCGTCGGCAGCAGGTCGACGTTCTCGGTGAACCGGTCCACGACGACCCCGCGCCCGGCGCGTCGCGGGTCGCGCCAGAGCCCGACGACGTGGTAGCTCTGCGGGAAGTAGCCCAGCTTCTCGATGAGCCCGTGGTCGCCGAGCTGGTCGCCGTGGTCGGCGGTCACCACCATCAGGGTGTCGTCCCACTCGCCACGCGCCTCGATCGCGGCCACGACGCGACCGAGCGCGGCGTCGACCTCGCTCACCATCCCGAGGTACTGCGCGATCACGTGGCGCATCTCGGCCTCGCCGGTCGGCGCGGCGCTGCGGTGGTAGCCCATCGCCGTCTGGTGCAGGGGGTGGCGAGCGTCGGCGCCGACCGGGGCGATCGGCAGTGACACGGCGTCGGGGTCGTAGCGGGTCGACCACTCCCCCGCCGCGGCGTACGGCGGGTGCGGGCGCAGGAAGCTGAGGTGGGCGAACCAGCCGGCGTCCTGGCGCCCAAGCCACTCGAGGAACCGGTCGGTCAGGAAGCTGGCGAGTGAGTCCTCGGCCGGGCGGTCGGGCTCGCCGCGCAGCGCCTCGGCCCAGCCGTAGGGAACGTCGTGGCCGCGCGCGCGCAGCCACTGGATCCAGCCGGCCTGGCTCTCGGGCAGGTAGAGGCCGACCGAGAGACCGGGCAGCACGCCGTCGTAGCTGTCGAGGCGCGGGTCGTCGTCGCCGGCCGCCCACCTCGGGTCGAGCCCCTGGTCGGTGTAGCCGAAGAGCGTCGGGTCGTAGCCGGCGCGCCGGCCGACGCGCGCGAGGTTGTCGAAGCCCGCGGGCAGGGGAGTGCCGTTGGTCACGACCCGGTTGTTCATCTGGTAGGTGCCGGTGTAGATCGCGGCGCGCCCCGGCGAGCAGGGGGCGGCCTGGGAGTAGTGGCGCGCGAGGCGCGCGCCCTCGCGCGCGAGGCGGTCGAGGGTCGGCGTCTGGACGAGCGGGTGACCGGCCGCGCCGTAGGCGTCGGCGCGGAACTGGTCGAGGGTGACGAAGAGGACGTTCACGCGAGCAGCCGCCCCACGTGCTCGGCCAGGTCGTCGAGGGCGGCGAGGGCCTCGGGCACCACGCCGCCCATGCGCAGGAACCCGTGGGGCATGCCCTTGGCCTCGAGGAGCTCGACGGCGACGCCGAAGTGCTCGAGCAGCCCGGCGTAGGCCAGGCCCTCGTCGCGCAGCGGGTCGCACTCGGCCAGCAGGACGACCGCCGGCGGGCTGCCGGCGAGGTCGTCGTTCATGAGCGGCGAGACCCGCGGGTCGGTGGGGTCGGCCCCGGCCAGGTACTGCGCGTAGTCGTAGCGCAGGTGGTCGACGTCGAGGAAGTAGCCGCGGGCGTACTCGTGGCCCGAGTCGGTCAGGACCCCGGGGCCGAGCGCCGGGTAGACGAGGACCTGGGCGGCGACACCGAGCCCCTCGCCGCGCGTGGCCGCCGCGGCGACCGTCGCTAGGGTGGCGCCGGCCGAGTCCCCCATCAGAACCAGCGCGCACCCGGGGCTCGCGAACTCGGCGCGCGTGCGCGCGACGAGGCGCGTCGCGTCGACTGCGTCCTCGACCGCGGCCGGGAAGGGGTACTCGGGCGCGAGCCGGTAGTCGACCGCCAGGACGCGCGCCTTCAGATCGGTCGCCAGTCGTCGGCAGAGCGAGTCGTGGGTGTCGAGGTCGCCCTCGACGTAGGAGCCGCCGTGGAAGAAGAGGACCAGCGCGCGGTCCTCGTCGCCGGGCGCGATGTAGAGCCGGGCTCGGAGCACGCGGCCCGCGACGCCGAGGACGGTGGCGCGAATCTCGGCCATGACCTGCGGGGCGCCCTGGAGCGACGCGGCGCGCGCGCGATAGGCGGAGCGCCGCTCCTCGGGGGTCACCGTCGAGGGGTGCGGGCGCGGGTGCTCGCGCGCCTCGAGCAGAAGGGGTTCGAGCGCCGGGTCGATCATGGTCCTCCCGCGCGCAGCCTAGGCAGTGCCCGGGCCGAGGTCCCGGCCCGCGCGGTACCCTTCAGGTAAGAGGCGACGGAGGTTGCAATGGGACTGATGGACAAGGTCAAGGAACAGGCTGCGAACGCGGCGAAGTCGGCGAAAGAGGCGGCGGCTAAGGGCCAGGCGAAGGTCGACGAGATGCAGGCCAAGCGCGCGGCTGACGGGACGCTGCGCCAGCTCGGGCTGGCGGTCTACCTGCAGAAGGCCGGACGGGCCGGCGACACGACCGACGCGGACATCGCCGGCTACGTCGAGACGCTCAAGGCCTACGAGGCCGAGCACGGCGAGCTGTCCAAGACCGAGGAGTAGGCGCCAGCCCTTACCCGGCGCGCGGCGCCGCGGCGAGCGGTCCCGCGACCATCCGGCACGCGCCCAACATCCCCACGCCGGCGAGCGACGTGGCGGGTCATCGCTCGTGGCGTCGCGGTGCCGGCACGACGAAGCCCCGGCGCACGGCCGGGGCTTCGTCGAGAGCGGACGACCGGGCTCGAACCGGCGACCTCGACCTTGGCAAGGTCGCGCTCTACCAACTGAGCTACGTCCGCGTCGCGACCACTTTAGCCGACGGGCCCGCGCGCGGCCCTAGCGGCCGGTGCTGCCGAAGCCCCCGGGGCCGCGCGACGACTCAATCAGCGCGTCGACGACCCGGAAGGCGGCGCCCTCGACGGGCAGGACGACGAGTTGGGCGACGCGGTCCCCCGCGCGCACGACGTACTCGTTCGTCGGGTCGAGGTTGACCAGGGCGACCATGACCTCGCCGCGGTAGCCGGCGTCGATGAGCCCGGGGGCGTTGGCGCACGTGACCCCGTGGCGCGCCGCCAGCCCGCTGCGCGGCAGGACGAAGCCGCCGTGGCCCTCGGGGATGGCGACGCGCAGCCCGGTGGGCACCATCGCGCGCCCGCCGGCCGCGGCCAGGGTGCGGTCCTCGACCGCCACCAGGTCGCACCCGGCGTCGCCGGGGTGCGAGGGGGCCGGGGCGACGGCCCGCGGGTGGATCAGCTCGACCTGGACCTCCACGCGCGCAGGCTAGCCCGGGGCCTTCGCCGGGCTTGGGTAGTGTCGCTGCCGTGCTCGCCTGGATCGACCTGGAGATGACCGGCCTGGAGCCGAGCCGCCACGTCATCATCGAGATCGCCACCGTGGTCACCGACGACCACCTCAACGTCGTCGCCGAGGGGCCCGACCTGGTCATCCACGCGACCGACGAGCAGCTCGCCCAGATGGCCGACGTGGTGGCCGAGATGCACGCGCGCTCGGGCCTGACCGACGCGGTGCGCGCCTCGACGCTGAGCGTCGCGGACGCGCAGGCCCAGACCCTCGCCTTCCTCGCCGAGCACATCGGCGAGGAAGGCTCGACCCCGCTGTGCGGGAACTCCATCGGCACCGACCGCCGATTCCTCCAGGAGTACATGCCGGCGCTCGAGGCCTTCTTCCACTACCGCAACGTCGACGTCTCGACCATCAAGGAGCTGGCCCGCCGCTGGCGCCCCGACGTCCTGGCCGCCCTGCCCGACAAGGCCTCGGCCCACCGCGCGCTCGACGACATCAAGGAGTCGATCGCCGAGCTGGTCCACTACCGCCAGACGCTCTTCCCGCCCGCGGGCGACTAGGCGCGGTGGCCCCGCTCTCGCTGGCCGAGGCGACGGCCCAGCTGACCGCGCCGGGGCAAATCTTCGAGATCGCCGAGGCCGACGTGCGCGGCGTGCCGACGCGCGTCTGGCGCCACGCGCCGCCCACCCTGCGCACGGTGCTCGACCTGTCGCTCCAGCACGCCCAGCGCGACTTCCTGGTCTACGAGGACCGGCGCCTCACCTTCGACCAGCACTACCGCGCGGCGGCGACCCTGGCCGCGCGCTTCGCCGAGCGCGGGGTCCGCCACGGCGACCGCGTAGCGATCATCGCGCGCAACCTACCCGAGTGGGCGATCACCTTCTGGGCCACGGTCAGCCTCGGCGCCATCGCGGTGCCCCTCAACGCGTGGTGGTCGCCCGACGAGCTGGCCTACGGACTGGCCGACTGCGACGCGGCGCTGTGCGTGGTCGACGCCGAGCACGCCGGGCGCCTCGCCCCGGTGCTGCCCGCGCTCACCGACTTGCGCCACGTGCTCGTCGCCGTCGACCCGGCCCGCCCGGCGCCGGTCCCACCGTCGGCCGGGCGCATCGAGGTCGTCGAGTTCGCGGCCGCCCTGGGCGACGTCGACCCGGCCGCGACGCCGCCCGAGGCCGCGATCGACCCCGACGACGACGCGACCATCTTCTACACGTCCGGCACGACCGGGCGGCCCAAGGGCGCCGTGGGGTCGCACCGCAACGCCGTCACCAACATGATGAACCTGTTCTTCAACGCCCAGCGGTCGTCGGTGCGCTTCGGCGCCGGGCTCCTCGACGAGACGGCGAGCTCGCCCAACGCGACGCTGCTGAGCGTCCCGCTCTTCCACGCGACCGGCTGCCTGGTCGTCCTCGTCGTGTCCACCGCGTCGGGCGGCAAGATCGTCATGACGCACCACTTCGACGCCGGCCAGGCGCTTGAGCTGATCGAGCGCGAGCGCATCACCGGCTTCGGCGGCGTGCCCACGATCGCCCTGCAGGTCCTCGACCACCCCGACTTCGCGCGCCACGACCTCTCGAGCGTGCGCAACGTCTGGTACGGGGGCGCGCCGGCGCCGCCCGAGCTGGTGAGGCGGATCGCCGAGACCTTCCCGACGGCGACCGCGTCCAACGGCTACGGGCTGACCGAGACCTCGGCCGGGGTCGCGAGCAACGGCGGCCCCGACTACGTCGAGCGCCCCGACAGCTGCGGGCCCGTGGTGCCCGTGTGCGACGCGGCCATCGTGCCAGAGGGCTACGGCGGCGCCGAGCCGCCCGACCCACCGCTCGCTGCGGGCACCGTCGGGGAGCTCTGGATCAGGGGCCCGAGCGTCGTGCGCGGCTACTGGGGCAAGCCCGAAGAGACCGAGGCCTCCTTCAGCCACGGCTGGCTGCGCACCGGCGACCTCGCACGCCTCGACGACGATGGCTACCTCTACATCGTCGACCGGGCCAAGGACGTGATCATCCGCGGCGGCGAGAACGTCTACTCGGTGATCGTCGAGGCGGCGATCTTCGAGCACCCCGACGTGGCCGACTGCGCGGTGGTGGGGCTGCCCCACCCCGTCCTGGGCGAGGAGGTCTGCGCGGTCGTCGTCCTGCGCCCGGGCGCGGCCGTCGACGCCGAGGCGATCATGCGCCACGTGGCCGAGCGCCTGGGCCGCTTCGAGGTCCCGACCCGCGTCGTCTTCCGCGCCGAGGGCCTGCCCCGCAACCCGCAGGGCAAGGTCCTCAAGCGAGACCTGCGCGCGGCGCTGGCCGACGCGCCCGGCGCGGGCGCGCCGGGCGCGGTCGCCTAGCGGTTGGGCTGAGGGGTCACCCGCAGGTACGGCTTGAGGGCCTTCCACCCCTTGGGGAACTTCGCTTTGGCGTCCTCGTCGCTGACCGCGGTCACGATGATGACGTCGTCGCCGTCCTTCCAGTTGACCGGCGTGGCCACCTGGTAGCCGGCCGTCAGCTGGAGCGAGTCGAGCACGCGGATGATCTCGTCGATGTTGCGCCCCGTCGACGCCGGGTAGGTCAGCGTGAGCTTGACCTTCTTGTCCGGGCCGATGATGAACACGCTGCGCACGGTCATCGTGTCGTTGGCGTTGGGGTGGATCATGTCGTAGAGGTCGGCGACCGTGCGGTTCTCGTCGCCTATCAGCGGGAAGTTGAGCTCCGAGCCCTGGGTCTCGGCGATGTCGCCCTTCCAGCGGCCGTGGCTCTCGACGTCGTCGACCGACAGCCCGATGATCTTGGTGTTGCGCTTGTCGAACTCGGCCTTGCGCGCGGCGAAGGCACCGAGCTCGGTGGTGCACACCGGCGTGAAGTCCTTGGGGTGCGAGAAGAGGATCCCCCAGCCGTCGCCGAGCCACTCGTGGAACGAGATCGGTCCCTCGGTGGTGTCAGCGGTGAAGTCGGGGGCCACGTCTCCGAGACGGATAGCCATGTCGTGTGTTCTCCTTGACCGGGCCGTCGCGCGACGGCCCGGACCCACTGTAGCGACGGGCGCGGCGAATCCTTCCTAATTCCCTCTGAATTGTGGGCTTTGTCACTCCCCCGTCGCCGGCCCTGGGAGACTGTCTCGGTGCCGCGCCCCGTCGCCGCCTTCGACCTCGACGGCACCCTCACCGAGGGGGGCAGCGTCTTCAAGTGGCTGCGCGCGCTCTGTGGCGACGCCGCCGCCTACGGCGCGGCGCTGCGCCTCGCCGCGCCGCTCGCGCGCGGGGCGGTCCTCTCGGGGCCCGCGGCCGACGGGGCCAAAGAGCGGCTCTTCGTCGCGCTGCTGGCCGGACGCGACGCGAGCGACGTGGCGGGCCGATCGCGCGAGTTCGGGCTCGCCCACCTGGCCGAGCACGCGCGCGCCGAGGTCGTCGCGCGGCTGCGCGCGCACGCCGCGCGCGGCGACGACGTCGTCATCGTCTCGGCGTCGCCCGAGCTCTACTCGTCTGAGATCGCCGAGGCCCTCGGCGCCCACGCGGTGCTGGCCACGCGGCTGGCCGTCGACGGCGCCGGGCGCCTCACCGGCCGCTACGACGGGGCCAACTGCCGGGGCGAGGAGAAGCTGCGCCGGGTCCTCGAGTGGCGCGACGCGCGGCCGGACCCCGGGCCCCTCTACGCCTACGGCAACTCGCGCGGCGACCGGCGGCTCCTCGCCGCGGCCGACGTCGCCGTCGACGCCGGGCGCCTGGGACGCGTCGGCGCGCTGCGGCGCTTCACGCGCCTGGCCGACGCGCCGGCGCTCACGGCTGGCTGACCGAGGGGCCGAGCTCGACGATCCCGGCCTCGCGGCCGTCGTAGAGGACCTGGAGGGTGGCCGCGCGCTCGCGCCAGGCGTAGACCGAGCTGCCCAGCGGGTCGAGGACGCCGACGTTGACGTCGTAGGTCCCGTCGAGCAGGGGCACGCCGGGCAGGTCGACGCCCACCACGTTGCGCCCGGGCCGCAGGCTGACCGGCGCGGCGCGCGGGTCCGAGCGGCTCACCAGGGTCCCGGTGCGCGTGAAGACCTCCATCACGAAATTCCCCCCGGTCGCCCGGTCGCACGTCAGCTCGACGTCGAAGTGCAGCGGCGCCCCGCTCTTGACCTCGAAGGAGCCGCTGGACGTCGTGACGGCGTCGATGGAGAGCCCCGGCACCCCGGCCTCGGCGTTCTCGGCGCCCTCGCCCAGCAGGTGCTCGCGGAAGGTCGCCAGCGACTCGCCGACCGGCCCGTCGGCGATGAGGCGCCCGGCCTCGAGGACGATCGCCCGGTCGCAGATCGACTTGACCGTGTCGGCGCTGTGGGTGACCAGGAGGATCGACCGACCCTCGCGCTGGAAGGCGCTGATCCGGTCGAGGCACTTGGCCTGGAACCGCTCGTCGCCGACGGCCAGGACCTCGTCGACGACCAGCACGTCGGGGTCGACGTTGACGGCGACGGCGAACGCGAGGCGCACGTACATGCCCGACGAGTAGAACTTTACCTGCGTGTCGATGAACTGCTCGAGCTCGCTGAAGGCCACCACGTCGTCGAAGATGCCGTCGACCCGGCGCCGGCTCAGCCCGAGGATGGACCCGTAGAGGTAGACGTTGTCGCGCCCGGAGAGCTCGTGCTGGAACCCGGCGCCGAGCTCGAGCAGCCCAGCCAGGTTGCCGCGCAGACGGATCTCGCCGTGGGTCGGCTGGAGCACCCCGCAGATGCACTTGAGCAGCGTCGACTTGCCCGACCCGTTCTGGCCCAGGATGCCAAGGGTCTCGCCGGCCGCGACCGTGAAGCTGACGTCGCTGAGCGCGTTGAACAGCTCGGTCGAGCCGGCGCGCGGGTGAAGGAGCCTCTCCTTGAGCGACTGGTTGCGCTCGTGGTGGATCTTGAACCGCTTGGAGACGCCGGCGACGTCGACGACGGTCGTCACTAGAGCTCCGACTCGAAGTTGCCCTCGAGGCGGCCGAAGATCGTCTCGGCCACCAGGAATAGAACCGCGGCGATCCCCACGAGCGCCAGGTTGAGCTCGACGTAGGTCGACATCGGCCACGTCGGCAGGACGTTGAGCACCAGGCCCTTGGTGGTGGTCGACAGCGCCGTCGTCTGGACGTAGAAGACCCGCTGGAAGGTCAGGACGATGAGCGTGATCGGGTTGAGGAAGTAGAGCGCGGACAGGCCGTAGTTGTGGAGTCGCACGGCCAGGGAGTTCTCGTAGGAGTAGACGACCGGGGTCAGCCAGAACCACAGCTGCAGCGCGACCTCCATGAGGTGCTTGACGTCGCGCAGGTACACCGTGATCGCCGACATCACGATCGCCACCGATGCCGTCAGCAGGTAGAGCGCGACGAAGGAGATCGGCAGCAGCCAGAGGTAGCCCCACGCCGGCGCATGGCCGACGGCGATGAGGAAGACCGCGAGGACCGCCAGCTGGCTGAGGAAGTAGATCACCGACGCGCCGACGGTGGAGAGCGCGAGGATCTCTCGCGGGAACGAGACCTTCTTGACCAGCCCGGACCGGTCGACGATGACCCCAGTCGCACTCGACACCGCGGTCTGGAACATGTTCCACACCACGAGCCCCGAGAAGAGGTAGATCACGAAGTTGGGGATGCCGTTCTTGAGGACGACCCCGAAGACCATGAAGTAGATCCCGAGGGTGAGCGCCGGCGAGAGCATCGACCAGAAGAACCCCAGGGTCGAGCCCTTGTACTTGATCCGGATGTCCGATGAGATCAGCGAGCGCAGCAGCTCGCGGCGCGAGACCAGGTTGGCCAGGCGCGTGGCGAGCGGCGCGCGGGCACTGACGACGCGCACCGGCGCGTCGACGAGGGACCGACGCTCGACCGGCGCCGGGGTGGGGTCGTCCACTAGGCGCCTTGGCGGACCGCCGAGCGGTCGATCACCGCGTCGATGAAGCCGTACTCCACGGCCTCCTGCGCGGTGAACCAGCGGTCGCGGTCCGAGTCGGCGTCGATCTTGTCCACGCTCTGGCCGGTGTGGTACGCGATGCGCTCGGCCAGCATCTTCTTCATGTAGACGATCTGCTCGGCCTGAATCGCGATGTCCGACGCCTGGCCCTGCATCCCGCCCATCGAGGGCTGGTGCATGAGGATGCGGCTGTGGGGCAGGGCGAAGCGCTTGCCCGGGCTCCCGGCGCACAGCAGGAACTGGCCCATCGACGCGGCCATGCCCACGCAGATCGTGCGCACGTCGCAGTTGACGTACTGCATCGTGTCGTAGATGGCCAGGCCGTCGGTGACCGACCCCCCGGGCGAGTTGATGTAGAGCGAGATGTCGCGGTCGCGGTCCTCGGCCTCGAGCAGCAGGAGCTCGGCGCAGATCCGGTTGGCCGCGTCCTGGTCGACCACGGACCCGAGGAAGATGATCCGCTCGCGCAGGAGGCGCTGGTTCAGGTTGTTGGTGGCGAAGGAGTCGTTCCCGTCGGAGTCGTACATGGCGTCCAATCTACCGTGCCCACCTGGGTTTTCCCCGGTGGCGCGCGTAGAGTGGGCTCACGCGGGCGTGGCGGAATTGGCAGACGCGCTGGCTTTAGGTGCCAGTTCTTCGGAGTGTGGGTTCGAGTCCCGCCGCCCGCACCGACGCCGGCTACGCCCCGGTGGCCAGGAGCCGCTGGAAGTCGCCGTAGCGCTCGCAGCAGATCTCGGCGACTAGGCGCAGCCTCTCTTCGGCGCAGACCCGGCTCAGGACCGAGAACTGGTCGAGGACCGGCATCGGGGCCAGTGAGCACAGCTGCCAGGTGCGCACGACCGGGTCCTCGTCCATCTCGCAGTTCGAGCGCAGGCACTGGTCGGCCTCGACCTCGCTCTGGAGGGCCCGCAGGGCTCGCACCGCGGACTCCGTCGAGCGCAGGAGCCCCGCGTCGACGGCGTTGCCATCGCAGTCGGCCGCGCGCACGACGGCCCTCGGGTACGGGGCGTCGGCCAGCCACTCGACCACCTCGACGCGCTCGCGGCCCTCGGCCATCATGAGGACCTTGCCGTCCTCGAGGCGCTGGGAGGCCACCACGCTCATCGTCGTGCCGACCATGGTCCGGGTGTCGCCGCCGCCGACCTCGCTCCCGCGCTCGATCAGGCAGGTGCCGAACTCGCCGGTCGGGGCGACGTCGATCAGCATTCGCCGGTAGCGGGGCTCGAAGACGCACAGCCCCACCACCTGGTGGGGGAAGACCACCATGGAGAGCGGGAACATCGGCAGTTCGCGCACCTCCACGCCCCCACCCTACGGGTGAACGTCGCGTGAGCGGTGCGCGTCGGCCAGGACCTCCGACAGCAGGTCGAGCGCGCGGCCCCGGTGCGACAGGGCGTTCTTCTCGGCGGCGCTCAGCTCGGCCAACGTGCGCCCCGGCGCGTCGTCGGGCTCAAAGACCGGGTCGTAGCCGAAGCCCGACCCCCCTCGCGGCGCCGCCGCGATCGACCCGGCGAGCACGCCGTGCACGACGACCTCGCGCCCGTCGGGCCAGGCGACACACACGACAGTGCGGAACTGCGCGCGCCGCGGCGCCGCGACGCCGTCGAGCTCCTCGAGCAGACGCGCGACGTTGGACGCGTACGTCGCGCCCTCGCCCGAGTAGCGCGCGCTGCGCACGCCGGGGCGCCCGTCGAGCGCGTCGACGAAGAGGCCGGTGTCGTCGGCGATGGCCGGCCGGCCCGTCGCCGCGGCCAGGGCGCGGGCCTTGAGCGCGGCGTTGCCCTCGAGCGTCTCCTCGGTCTCCTCGACGTCGGGAACGTCGCGCGGGCGCGGCGCGACCGCGATCCCCCGGGGCGCCAGGACGGCGGCGATCTCGGCGGCCTTGTCGGGGTTGGCCGTCGCCAGGACGAAGGTCGTCACCGCCGCGGGGCCGGCGCGACCGCCAGCAGCGCGCGCTGGGCGGCGTGGATCGACGCGATCCCGACGGCCGCGAGGTCGAGCATCTCGTCGAGCTGAGTCCGGTCGAACGGGTGGCCCTCGGCGGTGCCCTGGACCTCGACGAAGCGGCCGTCGCCGGTCATGACGACGTTCATGTCCGTCTCGGCGCGCGAGTCCTCCTCGTAGGGCAGGTCCAGCACCACCGCCCCGTCGACCACGCCGACCGAGACCGCGGCGACGACGTCGGCCATGGCGTGCTCGGTGACCCGGCCCGACTCGACGAGCCGGGTCACTGCGTCGTGCAGGGCGACTAGCCCGCCCGTGATCGACGCGCACCTCGTCCCGCCGTCGGCCTGGAGGACGTCGCAGTCGACGGTGACCTGGAGGTCGGCCAGCGCCTCGAGGCGCGTCACCGCGCGCAGGCTGCGGCCGATGAGCCGCTGGATCTCGTGGGTGCGACCCGACTGGCGCCCGCGCGCGGCCTCGCGCGACACGCGCTCGGGCGACGAGCCCGGGAGCATCGAGTACTCGGCGGTCACCCAGCCGCGCCCCCTTCCGCGCAGCCACCGCGGCACGTCGTCGGTCACCGACGCGGTGCACAGTACGCGGGTCCGCCCCGCGGTCACGAGGACCGACCCGTCGGGCATCTGGGTGAAGTCGCGCTCGAAGGAGAGGGGCCGCGCCTGGTCGGCGGCGCGGCCGTCGGCGCGCGTCACGGGTGCGTCCACCGCGCCCACGCTACCGGCTCGCGCCTAGAAGTAGATGATCTGCGCCGCGCGCTCGACGACCACGTCGAGGTCGTCGGTCCACGCGCCGGTCGACAGGTACTTCCAGCCGTCGTCGGCGAAGACGGTCACGATCGTCGCGGCCTCGCCGGGCGCCAGCGACGACGCGCAGCGCACCGCTCCGGCCATGGCCGCGCCCGAGGAGAGCCCGACGAAGAGGCCGAGCTCGGTGAGGCGCCGCGTCCACTCGATCGAGTCGCGCGCGCGCACGACCACTCGGCGGTCGAGCAGGTCGGCGCCGCCCTGGTCGACGAAGACCGGCGGGACGTAGCCGTCGTCGAGGTTGCGCAGGCCGTCGACGATTTCGCCGCTCGGCGGCTCGACGGCCCATACCTTGACCGAGGGCCGGCGCTCCTTGAGGAACCGACCGACACCGAGCAGGGTGCCCGAGGTGCCCAGGCCGGCGACGAAGTGCGTGACCTCGGGCACGTCGGCCAGGATCTCGGGTCCGGTGGCGCGGTAGTGGGCGTCGGGGTTGGCCGGGTTGGCGTACTGGTAGAGGAAGACCCACTCGGGGTGCTCGCCGGCCAGGGCCTCGGCGCGGCGCACCGCGCCGTTGGAGCCCTCGGACCCCGGCGAGTCGATGATCTCGGCGCCGTAGGCGAGCAGCAGCTGGCGGCGCTCGGGCGAGACGTTGGTCGGCAGGACGACCTTGAGGTGGTACCCACGCAGCCGGCAGACGAGCGCGAGCGCGATTCCGGTGTTGCCCGACGACGGCTCGATGAGCGTCTGGCCCGGCTCGCCCGGGGTGAGGCGCCCGTCGCGTTCGGCGGCCTCGACGAGCGAGAGCGCGACGCGGTCCTTGACCGAGCCGGCCGGGTTGCGGCCCTCGAGCTTGGCCAGGATCTTCGCGCCCGGGCTCGGCGACAGGGCCGAGACGTCGACCACCGGGGTCGACCCGATGAGGTCGAGGACCGAGGCGACCCGGGTCACGCCGCCCCGCCGGCAACCGCCGGGAGCAGGGTGACCTCGTCGCCGTCGGCGACCGGCGCGCCCAGCCCGCCGAGGTAGCGCACGTCGTCGTCGTTGACGTAGACGTTCAGGAACCGGTGGAGCTGGCCGTCGTCGCCGAGCAGCTGGCCGGCCACCCCGGGGTACCGAGTGCTGAGCCCGGCGAGGACCTCGGCGATGGTGGATCCGTCGGCCTCGACCGTCGCCTGCCCGCCCATCGCGGGACGAAGGACGGTGGGGATGCGCACGGTGGCCGCCACGGGGCTCTCCTCGGCTGGGGTGGAATCCTGACTGACGGGGTCGACTTTATCCGCTCGGCCCGCGGGTCCAGCCGCCTACGCGATGACCGCGACCGGCTCCTCCTCGACCCGGCCGTCGCCGATGCGAAAGCTGCGCACCACCGTCTCGTGGTCGCGCAGCGAGACGAGCACGTAGTGCCACGACGGGTCGGGCGCCTGGGCGACGTCGGTCGGGCTGGGCTCGGCCGCGCTGTGGGTGTGGGAGTGGAAGACGCCGACGACGCTGAGCCCACGCGCCTCGGCGTCGCGGTGCGCGCGCAGCAGGACGCGGCTGTCGACCTCGTAGAGCCGGGCCGACGCCGCGGCGTTGGGGCTCGGGACGATCTCGTCGACGCGCGAGCCGTCGCCGACCAGCAGCCCGCAGCCCTCCAAGGGCAGCGCGCGCACGCAGGTCGCGACGATGGCGTCGCGCTGGGCGACGGTCAGCTCGAGCACCCGGCCACCCTAACGAGGTCCGCGCGGCGCCTCGGTACGCTCGACGCGTGGCGAGGGCCAAGAAGATGCAGGAGCGGCGCGCGGCCGCTAAGGAGGTCGGTGGCGACCGCGTCGTCGCCACCAACCGGCGCGCCCGCCACGACTACGAGATCCTCGAGACGATGGAGTGCGGCGTCGTGCTGACCGGCTCGGAGGTCAAGTCCCTGCGCAACGGCACGGCCCAGATCGCTGACTCCTACGTTCGCGTCGACGACGGCGAGCTCTGGCTCTTCGGCTGCCACATCCCGCCGTGGACCTTCGCCACCGGCTTTGGGAGCCACGACCCCGACCGCAAGCGCAAGCTCCTCGCCCACCGCCACCAGATCGAGCGGCTGCGCGGCCAGACGACGACCCAGCCGCTCACGATCATCCCGCTCAAGCTCTACTTCCACGACGGGCGCGCCAAACTCGAGGTCGGCCTGGCCAAGGGCCGACGCCTCCAGGACCGCCGCCAAGAGCTCGCCCGGCGCGACGCCGAGCGCGAGATGGCGCGCGCCGCGCGCGACGCCGAGCGCTACGCGCGCTAGGCGCCCGCGACGCAGCCCGCGGCGGCGTCGCTCCACTCCTCCTGGAGGTACCAGGTCGAGCCGTTGGACAGCGTCGTGACCCCGCCGTAGGCCGTCACGCACTTGTCGCCGATCTCCCGTCCGGACTGGTCGTACCAAGCGGTGATCTGCGGGTCGGTGACCGACTCCATGAACTCGTGGCTCGTGTCGTTGGCCAGGGTTGCGAGCGTCGGGTCCTGGGAGAACGTCGACGGCGTGGGGTCGGCGCACCCGGTGATCCCGGCGACGTCGGGCAGGTAGGCGACCGCGACCGGCGTGCCGTCGACCGACGCCCCGCTGTGCCACGCGCAGAACGACCCGCCCTTGGGCGGGGCGCTCGTGTAGACGAGGTAGACCGCGTGGGGGTCGACCGCCCCGCCGAGGGCGCCGTCGCCGAGGGCCCGCGCGACCTCGGCGCCGAGCACCGCAGGGGTGACCTTGGCCGGCGGCGCCGACGGGTCGCGCCACGCGCCGCCGTAGGCCGAGTGGACCGTCGCGCCACGCATGTACTGGGCGGCGACGCGCAGCAACGTGCTCGAGTCCAGGCCCGAGAGGAGCGACGCGATCCCCGGCTCAACGGCGGCGGGCCACGCCGCCGCCGGTCCCCACCAGAGCGCGTAGGTCCGCGACGTCGCCAGGACGGGTCCACCGTGGTCGGTCAGGCCCGGCGTCTGGGACCCGTTCGGCGCCGCACCCGGGGCGGCCGACGGCGACCTCGCGAGCGCCGTCACCGCCACGAGGGTCGCGGCTCCGGCCAGAGCCACGACCCCCGCGGCGACCCACGAGCGCGTCCGACGCGGCGTGGTTCCCGTGGCGTCCCCCTGGTCGAGCGTGGCGCCGATGGTAACCGGGCGCCGTTCGCCACCGGCGAGCTCGGCGGTACCCTGGGTGCGCGGACAGATCGTTCGCGAGGGGGGTGATTGGTTTCGACGTGGGTCGTCGAGGTGAAGGAAGCGAGCCGTGGTCTCCGGAGCCACGTTAAAGAGCCGGAAACACAAACAAACGCCAAGCCTCAGCTTGCGTTCGCTGCTTAGGTAGCGCGTCCCACCGGGCCCGGTCCCGCGGTCCGGAGTCGGGGCGTCATATTGCGGGACTAACCACCCGGGCGCGTTAGCCGCCCGGCCGGGACACCTCAGCTGACTACGGGTCGCCATTGGCGCCGGCGCTCTCGGCGACCCCGACAATCTCCCGCCGGCTGCGCTCGGAGAAGCTTCACCAAGGGACCGACGGACCGGGGTTCGATTCCCCGCACCTCCACCACTCAGGTCCACTCATAGGCACGTTGTCGGGCGCTCGAGGAAGTGGCGACCGCACACCCGGGACCGGACCTCGGGTCCCGGGATTCGTCAGTGCGTTGCGAAGTGGCGCGCCACTGCCGCAAAGGACTCCTTCGGCTCCCACGGCATGCCCGGGTAGGTCGTTCCGCGGCGCCGGCCGGGCAGGTACTTCACGATCGACATCGAGTCCATGTCGACGTCATGGCGCGGGTCGTCGGCGGTGGGGGCCTCGGGGGTCGCGAACGTCGAGAGCAGGGCTCCGGCCACGCCGGCGCGCTCGAGCTCGTCGAGGGTCTCGGACAGCTCACGGGCCTGCATGGCCTCGTCGCGCTCGTAGACCCCGTTCAGGCGCGGCCGGAAGAGTCGGCCGATCAGCGGTCGCGTATGGAGGTACAGCCGCGTGGTGTCGGTGGCCCCGAAGCCCAGGACGCCAGAGCTCTCGGCACCGCTGAACGTCCGCATCCCGAACTCGGTGATGATGACGGGCTTGCCGGTCGCGAAAAAGGGCTGGAGGGTCTGGACGTAGCGATCCTTGGTCCGGGACTCGCGATAGTGATCGACGCCCACGTAGTCAAAAGGAGACCAGTCCACCTGCTCGAAGGGAAGCGACGCGTAGGTGAGCGGTCCCGCGAACGCGCCGCGCAGCGCCGCTGCCAGGCCGGCGAGGTACTCGTTGAGCCTGCCGTCGCCCAACGGCGACGGATCGGCCTTCAGGGCGGCGAAGCGTGACGCGACGTCCCTTCCCGGGAGCAGGCCCGCCATGAAGAGCGTCAGCTCACCTCCGGCCGCGAAGACCACGCGACCGGGATGGGCCTGCTCCAGCGCGGACACCGCTCGAGCCGCCGCGACGAGCCGAGAGGTCGTCTCGGGCGCCTCGTACTCGAAGAACGACGCAAAGAACCACACCTCCAACCCGAGCCCGAGGGCGACCTCCGTGGTCGCCGTCATTCGGGCGACGTCACTGCCACCGACGCGAACGGCGTTGGCGTGCACATCGTCACGAATGATCTGGAGTTCGCGCCGCACCTCTGACATGTCGAGGTCCGATCGGCGGGTCGAGATCGCGTAACCGGGCCCGCGGAAGGTCGTCCCCGTGTCGTAGTGGATGCCCTTGTGGTGCACGCCGCGTCACTTCCCTCCGCGCTAGGGCGACCTCGGCGGTCTCAGGCTTGTGGGCCAAGGTCGGCCCGTGACGGCTCCCTCGCACGCTACCCACGAGGTCCACCGCGCGACGCCGGGGCCGGGCGCGGCGCCGACGTCCTTGCGCACCGGGCGTCCCAGGGCCTCGCGCACAGCGGCGGAGTCTGAGGGACCAGCCCTCCGCGGCGGGCCGGCGGACCGCGGGGCGGGACGCCTCGTTAGGGTGGAAGAGGCGGCACCCTGTGGTCTACGAGCCGCCGTGAGGTAGGCGTGGACCAGATCGACACCCTCGAGGCGATCTTCCCGCCGATCGCCGACTACGCCTTCCTGTCGGACTGCGAGAACACGTGCCTGGTCGCGCCGACCGGTGCGATCGAGTGGATGTGCCTGCCGCGGCCCCACGACCCGAGCGTCTTCGGCACCATCCTCGACCGCTCCGCCGGGTCATTCCGCCTCTCGCCGGCCGACCGCGCCGTCCCCGCGCACCGCCAGTACGTGCCCGGCACGATGGTGCTCTCGACGACCTGGCAGACCGGCAACGGCTGGCTCGCGGTCAACGACTTCCTCGCCGTCGGCCGCTGGTACAGGACAACGGCCGCTCGGGGCAATTCCGGCGCACTCCGGGCGACTACGACGCCCGTCACGTTCATCGTGCGCTCGGCGACGTGCCTGCACGGCACGTCGAGGTGGTCGTCAACTGCGAGCCGTCCTTCGACTACGGGCGCGAGGACGCGGTCTGGGAGTACACGGGCGACAGCTACGACTCGGTCGCCACGACGAACGACGGGTTCCCGCGGCTGCGCCTGACCGGCGACCTGCGATTCGGGATCGAGGGCCGCGCGGTTCGGGCGCGGCACCGGCTGGTCGAAGGCGAGTCGATCTACGTCGTGCTGGGCTGGACCGACGACGAGCAGCCCTCGACGCGCGCCGAGGTCAACGAGTGCCTCGCCGAGACCTACCGCTTCTGGCGGGGCTGGATCGACGCCGGCCACTTCCCCGACCACCCCTGGCGCGAACTCATCCAGCGCAGCGCCCTGACCCTCAAGGGCCTGACCTACTCGCCGACCGGGGCGCTGCTCGCCGCGCCGACGACGTCGCTGCCCGAGGCCATCGGCGGATCGCGCAACTGGGACTACCGCTTCACCTGGGTGCGCGACGCCGCGTTCACGCTGCGCGCCCTGCACGCGCTCGGCTTCGACACCGAGGCCGACGACTTCCTCGCGTTCCTCAGCGACGCTCTCGAGCGCCGCGACGGCCGCTCGACGTCGCGCCGGGACCTCCACGTCCTCTACCCGATCGACGGCGAGGCGCTGGCGGCCGAGCACGAGCTCGACCACCTCTCGGGCTACGCCGGCAGCCGGCCCGTTCGCGTGGGCAACGCGGCCGAGGGCCAGACCCAGCTCGACATCCTCGGCGGGATCGTCGACTGCGTCTTCGAGCACACGCGCACGCGCGACTCGCTGTCGGAGCGCTCCTGGCGGCTCGTGGTCCAGGCCGTCGAGGACGCGCTGCGGCTCTGGCGAGAGCCCGACCACGGGATCTGGGAGACCCGCGGCGGGCTCCAGCACTTCACCTTCTCCAAGGTGATGTGCTGGGTCGCGCTCGACCGCGGCGCGCGGCTCGCGCGCCTGCGCGGCGAGGAGGCGCGCGCCCAGGCGTGGTTCGCCGCCGCGCGCGAGATCCACGAGGACGTGTGCGAGAACGCGCTCAGCCCCGACGGCGTCTTCACCCAGGCCTACGGCTCCAAGGAGCTCGACGCCTCGCTGCTCGTCCTGCCGATCGTCGAGTTCCTCCCGCCCGACGACCCGCGAGTGCGCGCGACCGTCGTGGCCATCGCGCTCGGACTGAGCGACGGCGCGCTCGTCTACCGCTACCGCGCCGACTTCGTCGACGACGGAATGGGCGGCGAGGCCGAGGGGTCCTTCACGGTGTGCAGCTTCTGGCTCGTCTCGGCGCTCGTGGCCGTGGGCGAGCTCGACCTCGCCCGCAGCCACTGCGAGCGGCTCATCGCCTCGGCGAGCTCGCTGGGCCTCTACGCCGAAGAGATCGACCCGGTGACCGGCCGCCAGCTGGGCAACTTCCCCCAGGCGCTCACGCACCTGGCGATGGTGGACGCGACCCTACGGGTGATCCGCGCCGAGCGCCGCGGCCACGAGACGAGGCGCGGGCCGGCCGGCACGACGACCTGGTGGAACGCGGCGGGCACCGAGGACCGGGCCTACCCGGTGACCGGCGAGGTCCCCCGGGTCGAGGGCGCCGACTCCGCGGAAACCGGCGCGCCCAACTAGGGCCGGTCGCACCGCGCGCCGGCGCCGTTAGCCTCACCTCGAGCCGCGGCGGCGACGCCGAGCTCGACCCGAAAGGGCGGAGCCATGGAGCCAACCACCCCGGCGCGACTGGTGGTCGTCGCCAACCGGCTGCCGGTGCGCTACCACGAGTCCGGCGACCAGCGCTGGCTGCCCAGCCCCGGTGGCCTCGTCTCGGCGCTCACCCGGGTCCTGCAGTCGCACGGCGGCCTGTGGATCGGCTGGCCCGGGGTCACGCACGCCCACGAGGACCCCGGCGACTTCGAGGGGATCGCGCTCGAGTCGGTCGAGATCAGCGAGGCGGAGTTCGCCGACTTCTACCTCGGTTTCTCCAACGCGACGCTGTGGCCCCTCTACCACGACGCTATCCGCGCGCCCAGCTTCCACCGCCACTGGTGGAACGCCTACGTCGCGGTCAACCGCCGCTACGCCGAGGCCGCGGCGCGCCAGCGTCGCGCCCCGGGCGCGACGGTCTGGGTGCACGACTACCAGCTCCAGCTCGTGCCGCGACATGCTGCGACGGGCCCGCCCGGACCTGCGAATCGGGTTCTTCCTGCACATCCCCTTCCCGCCGAGCGAGCTCTTCATGCAGCTGCCCTGGCGCGCGCGAGATCCTCGACGGGCCTGCTCGGCGCCGACCTGGTCGGATTCCAGGAGCCCCACGCCGCGGCCAACTTCTCGCGCGTCGCGCGCCGCGTGATCGGCGCGACGCGGGACCGACTCGCGCCTGGACCGCGCCGGCCGCGAGGTCCGCGTCGGCGCGTTCCCGATCTCGATCGACGTCGACCAGACCTCTCGGCTGGCGCGCTCGTCCGCGGTGCGCGCGCGCGCGGCCGAGATCCGGCGCGAGCTCGGCGACCCCGAGCTCGTCCTGCTCGGGGTCGACCGGCTCGACTACACCAAGGGCATCCAGCAGCGCATCTCGGCGCTGGCCGAGCTCTTCGGCGAGGGCGTCCTCAAGCCCGAGCGCCACGTCATGGTCCAGGTCGCCGTGCCCGAGCCGCGAGTCCGACCCCCACTACGACCGCGAGCGCCAGCTGCTCGAGCAGGCGGTCAGCCAGGTCAACGGCGAGCACGGCGCAGGTGGGGCGCCCGGTCATGCACTACCTGCACCAGAACCTGCCCTTCGAGGAGCTCGTCGCGCTCTACCTCGCGGCCGACGTCATGCTCGTCACGCCGCTTCCGCGACGGGATGAACCTGGTCGCCAAGGAGTACGTCGCCTGCCGCAGCGACCTCACCGGCGCGCTGGTGCTGAGCGAGTTCGCGGGCGCGGCGGCCGAGCTGCGCGGCGCGTACCTCGTCAACCCCCACGACGTCGACGGGCTCAAGGAGGCGATCACCGCCGCGGTCAACGCCGACGACAAGACCGTCCGGCGCCGCATGGCGCGCCTGCGCCGTCAGGTCGCGCGCCGCGACGTCTTCGAGTGGGCCGACGGGTTCCTGGCCGCGCTCGACGGAGGGTCAGACCTCGTCGACGAGGTCGGCGACCGACCCGACGACGAGGTCAGGCTCGACGGCGCCGACGCGGGCCTCCTCGGCCGTCGCGACGCCGGTTAGGCACAGCACCGTGCGCACGCCAGCCGCCACGCCGGCGGCCACGTCGACGTCGAGCCGGTCGCCCACCATCACCGTGCTCGCGGGGTCCGTCCCCAGCCGGGCCAGGCCCTCGCGGACCATCGCCGGGTTGGGCTTGCCGACCACGTAGGGCGCGACCCCGGACGCGGCGGCGATGAGGGCGCTCATCGCCCCCGTGCCCGGCAGCACCCCGTCGATGGTCACGCTCGTCGCTTCGGGGTTGGTCGCGACGAATCGCGCGCCGCGCGCCACGAAGCCGATCGCCGCGGCGAAGGCCGAGAAGGAGTAGCCGCGCGTCTCGCCCACGACCACGACCTCGGGGTCGGCGTCGTCGAGCACGCACCCCGCGGCCACCAGCGCGGCGCTGAGCGCCGGCGCCCCCATCGCGAAGACGCGCGCGCCCGGCCTCGCCGCCGCGACGTCGGCGGCGGCGGCCTGCGCCGAGGTCCAGAGCTCCTCGGGCGCGACGACGAGGCCCATCGAGACGAGGCGATCGGCCAGCTCGACGGGCTCGTAGAGGGGGTTGTTGGTCACGATGAGGAACGGCCGGGCGAGCTCGCGCAGGCGCGCGAGGAAGCGGTCCGCCCCGTCGACCATCCGGTCGTCGTGGATGAGCACGCCGTCCATGTCGCAGAGCCAGCCGGTCGGGCGGCGTCCATCCAGCACGGCCCCACTATCCCAGAGGCGCCCGGGACGCCGATAGCGTCGGTCCGTGCCCGAGCCTGTCTACCCGGTGGTGGGCCAGGTGGTCTTCGACACCCTCGACGCCCGGCGCGCGGCCGAGTTCTGGCGCGAGCTCTTGGGCATCGGCTACCGGCCCGGCCACGAGCCCCCGCGCGACGGCGCCGACGACGTCCGGGGGCGCGACTGGCTCAACCTCGTCTCGGCGTCGGGCGACCGGTGGCTCGCCTTCCAGCAGGTCGGCGAGCTCACGACCCCGACGTGGCCCTCGCCCGGGGTCCCCCAGCAGCTGCACCTCGACCTGACCGTCGCCTCGGCCGTCGAGCTCGACTCGGTACTCGAGCACGCGACCTCGCTCGGGGCGCGCCTGCTCCTCGACCGGCGCGGCGACGCCGGTGAGCCGCTGGTGGTGCTGGCCGACCCCGACGGCCACCCGTTCTGCGTCTTCGTCGCCGGGTAGCTCAGGCCCTCGCCCAGCGCCGGCCGCCGTCGCGCGCGACGAAGCGCGTGACGCGAGGGCCCGCGCGCACGCTCAGCGTGAGCGACCCGGCGCGCCACGTCGCCGCGACCGGGGTGCCCGGGGTCGAGACCGCGAACCAGACGCGGCCCGCGTCGGTCGTCGCGTAGACGCCGTGGAGGTCGGGCCAGGCCACGAAGACCGACGGCGACAGCATCCGGATCCGCAGGGCGAACGCCGCCCCGTCGGCCCAGGCGCCGGCGAACCAGTGCCCGGCGTTTCGCCACGACCGCCCGTGGTCGCGCGACAGCGCGGGGTACTGGAAGCCGTCGACGGTGGCCAGTCCGACGCACTCGCTCGTCCAGCAGCGCACCGACACCGGGTTCGCCGGCCCGAACTCGCGCAGCTGCGCGGCCGGGATCGGCGTCGCGTAGGCGAGCACACCGCCGTAGCCCTGGTCGCGCGACTCGGTGTACGTGATGCGCGTCGACACCGGGGCGGGCGGGCCCGGCGCCCTCGGCGCCGGCGCGCACATCATCACGATCGAGCCGAGCGAGAGGCACGGCGGGGCGACGAGCGCCATCAGGCCCACGCGCGAAGCGTAAGGGCCGACCGCGCCGGCCGGCCGTCGGTAGGGTGGGTCGGATGTCCGGCCCCCTCGAGCTCGACGGACTGACGCGCCGGTTCGGCTCGGTCCTGGCCCTCGACAACCTCTCCTTCGACGTCCCCTCCGGTCACGTGATCGGGTTCCTCGGGCCCAACGGCGCGGGCAAGACCACGACGATGCGCGCGATCTTCGGGCTCGCCGACCTCGACGCGGGGGCGATCCGCTGGGAGGGCCGGCCGGTCGACGAGGCCGCGCGCCACCGCTTCGGCTACATGCCCGAGGAGCGCGGCCTCTACCCCAACATGAAGGTCGCAGAGCAGGTCGAGTACCTCGGCCGCCTGCACGGCATGACGATCCCGGACGCCCGGCGCGCCACGGCCCAGTGGCTCGAGCGCCTCGGCGTCGCCAATCGGGCCGACGACAAGGTCGAGGCGCTCAGCCACGGCAACCAGCAGAGGGTCCAGCTCGCGGCCGCGCTGGTCCACGACCCCGAGCTCCTCATCCTCGACGAGCCCCTCGCCGGGCTCGACCCGACCGGGGTCGACGACATCGGCGCGGTCCTGGTCGAGCGCGCCAACGCCGGCGGCGGCGTCATCTTCTCGAGCCACCAGCTCGACCAGGTCGAGGACCTCTGCGAGTCCGTCACGATCATCGACCACGGGCGCCTCGTCGCCGCGGGCCGCGTCGACGACCTCGCCACCAGCGGCCCCGAGCGGCTCGTCGTGCGCGTCGAGGGCGACCGCGACGCCGCGTGGGCCGCCGCCCTGCCCGGGGTCACGGTCTCCGAGGTCCGCGGCGGCGAGGCCCGGCTCGTCCTGGACCGCAGCGTCGACAGCTCGGGCGTGCTGGCGGCGGCGGCGGCGGCCGGGCGGGTGACGGAGTTCACCTTCGCGCGCCGGCGCCTGTCCGAGGTCTTCCGCGAGGCGGTCGCGTGAGCTCGGCGATCGTCGCCATCGTCCTCGTCCTGGCGGTCGTCCGGGTCGTCTTTAGGGTCCGGCGCCGCGCGCGGCGCCGCGGGGCCGGCGCGGCCCCGGCCGAGACGACCGTGTGGTCCGAACGACGCGGCGCGCGCGGCGCGGTCGCCAAGGTGGCCGGCCGCGAGATGAAGGTCCGGTTCAAGGGCCGGGTCTTCCGCGTGGCGACGGTCCTCATCATCCTGGTGATCGGCGCCGCCATCATCATCCCCACCATCCACAAGGGCACGACGTTCCGCGCGCGCGTCGGCCTCGTGGGCGCGGTCTCGTCGGTCGAGCGCTCGGCCGTCGCCAACGCGGCCCGCGTCCAGGGCGACCGCATCCGGTTCGTGACCGAGCCGAGCGTCGCCGCGGCCAGCGCCGCCCTGAGGGACGGCGCGCTGGACGTCGTGCTAGTCGGGTCGGCGCACCTGCTGGTGGCCGCGCCGATCTCGGCGTCGTCCTCGTCGGCCACGGCCCAGTTCGTGTCGACCGCCGCGGCCTACGCCGGGCTGGCGAACGCGATGGTCGAGGCGCGCCTGACCAACTCCCAGATCGGCGCGATCGCGGCGTCGCGCCCGCTGCCGGTCAAGAGCGTGACCGCGGGCAAGGCGGCCAACGGCCCCAACGCGACGTCGATCTTCGGGCTGATCGTGACGTTCATCATGCTCTCGCAGTACAACGGCTGGATCCTCGTGGGCGTGATGGAGGAGAAGTCCAACCGCGTCATCGAGGTCCTGCTCGCCGCGGTGCGGCCCATCCAGCTCATGACCGGCAAGGTCATCGGGATCGGCGCCGTGGCCTTCTCCCAGGCCGCGGTCATCGTGGCTTTCGCGCTGCTGCTCGCCAAGGGGGTCGGCTCGTCGCTGCTGCACGGGTCGTCGCCCTGGGTCGTCCTCGGCTCGCTGGTCTGGCTCTTCCTGGGCTACGCCTTCTACTGCTGGATCTACGCGGCGGCCGGCTCCATGGTCGAGCGCCAGGACCAGGCCCAGACCCTGGCCTTCCCGCTGAGCCTGCCGCTGATCTTCGCCTACGTCTACTCGCTCACCGAGGCCAGCTCGAGCGGCGCGAGCCTGTTCTTCAAGGTGCTCGCCTACCTGCCGCCGACCGCGCCCTTCGCGATGCCGACCCTCGTGGGCCTGGGCGAGGCGACGTGGTGGCAGTTCACGATCTCGGTGGCCATCGACCTGGTCTGCACCGTCGCGATGGCCCGCGCCGCCGCCTACGTCTACCGCCGGGCGATCCTGCGAACGGGGGGCCGGGTGCACCTGCGCGACCTGGCCGACCGCCGGGCCGCGGCCGCCGCGTCGGCCTAGCCGCGCGACAGCGTGCCGTCGGGCCCCCAGCGCGGGGGTGCGAGGCCCCGGGGCACGTCGTCGGCCGAGTCGGGGTAGGCGACGACCTCGGTGACGGCGCCGGCCATGGCCGTGGCCAGGGCCGCGCGCAGTGCCTCGTCGGCGCCCACGCCGACGTCGTCGGCCGCGGCGAGGAAGCAGTCGAGGAATCGCGCCCCGAGCTCGGTCGTGTCGCCCTCGCCCGAGTGCAGCGCGAGCATGTCGGAGTGGTCGACCCCGAGCGCGCTGTAGCGCGCCGGGCCGCCGCTCACCTCGGTGAGGTACGCGGCGAGGCGCTCGACGTGGTCGGGGCGCACGCTCGGGTGGCTGAACGGGTGGTTGAGGACCGGGTCGGCCAGACACCGCTGGTGCAGCGACGCGCACAGCGCGAGGACCACGTCCTCGCCGCCCATCGCGTCGTAGAGCGACCCCGTCACGGTCGCATCATCGCACCGGGCGCGCCGGCGCGTCGAGGCGGCGAGCGGCGGCGCGCACCCGCTGGACCGGGTCGTCCAGCGGGCGCCGGCGCGCGGCCGCCGGGACGGCGACGCCCCGGCGCGCCGCGACCTTGAGGGCCATCTCGCGCGCCCGCCACGCCTCGTCGTCGATCGCCGCGACGACCGCCGGCGCGGCGCGCTCGGCCCAGGCGTAGAGGAGGGCGCGCAGAGCCCAGACCCGCGGCCAGTAGCCCTCGACCCCGCCCTCGCGCCCGGAGAGCACGAGCTCGCCGTGCGCGCCGGCGACCCCGGCGACGAACTCCGCGTCGACCGCCTCGCCCGTGGCCGTCTCCACGCAGCGGTCGACGACCCAGTCCAGGCCCCGAGCGCCGACCAGCGCGCGCACCGCCTGGCCCGGGCTCGGTCGGTCGCTCACCGGTGCGCGCGCACGCGCGCGTCGAGGCGGTCGCGCACGCTCCCCCACTCGGCGCGCACGACCGAGAACATCGCGCTGTCGCGCGGGCCCGTCTCCCCGGGCGCCACCGACGGCTGCCAGGCACGCAGGACCCCCTCGAGCGTGGCACCGATCGCGGCCAGCGCGGCGCGCGAGCGCTCGTTGCGCGCGTCAGTCTTGAAGTCGACGCGCTCGACCCCCCACGCGTCGAAGGCGTGGGCCAGCAGGAGGAGCTTGGCCTCGTCGTTGACCCCGGTGCCGCGCGCGCCGTGCGCGAGCCACGTGCCCCCGACCTCGACGGCGAAGAGGCCCCCGCCGTCGCGCCAGCGCGGGCTCAGGTACCGGGTCGCGCCCAGCACCGCGCCACCGGGCGCGACCTGCGCGAAGGGCCAGCCGGCGTCGCGGCCGGCCTCGTCGAGGAGCCCGGCGACGTAGGCGCGCGCGTCGTCGACCCCATCGGGCACGCGCGTCCACTCGAACCCGGTGCGGTCGGCCGCCGCCGCGGCCAGGCCCGGCGCGTGCCCGAGGGCCAGCCGCTCGAGGCGGACGAGCCGGCCGTCGAGCGTCGGGGTCGCGAGGCGCACCGGGCCAGTATCGCGCGCGCCGCCCCGTAGGCTCTCGCGCGTGCCGGACCTCGACGACGCGCGGCGCCGCTACGGCTGGGCGCTCACCGACGAGGACCGCGCGCGCCTCCCCTACTACGACGCGCTGACCCGGGCCCTCGCCGGCGACGAGACCGGGCTCTCCCTGCTCGCCGAGGTCCGCGCCGAGCAGCGCAACCCGATGCTGGTCCTGGCCGCGCTCCACCTGCTCGCCCTCGAGGGCGACCCGGCGCTGGCTCCCCTCTACGACTCGGTGCGCGCCGGCGACGGCGGCGACCCGGCCGCCTGGGCCGAGGCGGTGGTCGGCGTGGCGCGCGCCGAGCCCGACCTCGTGCGCTCCCACCTGCACCGCGCGACCCAGACCAACGAGCCCGGCCGGTCGGCCGTGCTCCAGGCCGTCGTGCCCCTGGCCGCGCCCGGCGCGCCGACGATCAACCTGGTCGAGCTCGGCACGTCGGCCGGGATCAACCTCCACTTCGACCGGTTCCCCGTCGCCGCGACCGACGGCGACGACCCCCTCACCCTGGTCTGCGAGGACCGCGGCGGGGTCGACCGGTCGGCGCCGCGGCCCGACGTCGCCGCGCGCGTCGGGGTCGACCTCGAGCCCCTCGACCTCGCCGACCGCGACGACCAGCTCTGGCTGCTCGCCTGCCTCTGGCCCGAGGAGCCCCGGCGCGCGGCGCGCCTGCGCGCGATCATCGAGCGCCGCCCCTCGTGGCCGCCGGTCACGGTGCTGGCCGGTGACGCCCTCGAGCGCCTCGACGACGCCCTGGCGCTGTGCGACCCGCGCTACCCCACCGTCGTGATCGACACCTGGTTCGCGCCGTACCTGGGCGACGCCGCCCAGGACGAGATGCACCGGAGGCTGAGCGCCCTGTGCGCCGCCGGCGCCGCCGGGTGGGTCTCGGTCGAGCTGCCGCTCGCCCTGCGCTGGCCGGCCCCGGCGCACCGGACCGAGCCGCCCAACGTCGGGGCTACCGAGGTCGTCGTCGCTCGCGTCGGCGCAGCGCCCGAGCACGTCGGCTGGTGCCACCACCACGGCCGGTGGCTCCTCGTCGACGGCCCGTCGGGGGGCGGACCCGCCGATAGGTAGTGTCGGCGCGGTGACAGCCGAGGCCTGGCGGGGTGACGCGTGCTCGCTGGTCGACGCGCTGCGCTCGGGCGAGCTGAGCCCGCGCGAGGCGCTCGAGGGGTCGCTCGCCGCGATCGAGGCGAGCGACCTCAACGCCGTCACCCACGTCGACGCCGACGCCGCGCGCGCCGCCGCCGACGTTGCCGACGTGTCGCTGCCCTTCGGCGGGGTCCCCGTCGCGGCCAAGGTCCTGGACCCGGTCGCCGGGTGGCCGGCCACCTTCGCCAGCCTCGTGTTCGCGGACAAGGTCTCGTCCTACGACTCGACCCAGATGGCGCGGGTGCGCGCCGCCGGCGCGGTCCTGGTCGCCCAGACCACGGCCTCGGAGTTCGGCTTCATCAACTGCACCAACACCCGCCTCTACGGCGCGACGCACAACCCGTGGCGCCACGGGCGCACCCCGGGCGGGTCGTCGGGCGGGTCGGCGGCGGCGGTCGCCGGCGGGCTCGTGCCGATCGCCTCCGGCGGCGACGGCGGCGGGTCGATCCGCATCCCGGCCGGGTTCACCGGCCTCTTCGGGCTCAAGTCGACCTTCGGGCGCATCCCCAAGGGCCCCCACGCGGTCCAACCGCCGCTCACCGTGGTGACCGGGTGCGTCTCGCGCAGCGTGCGCGACACCGCGCGATGGTTCGACGTGTGCAACGGCTTCGACCGGCGCGACACCTTGAGCCTGCCGCGCGTCGAGGGCTGGGAGCGCGGCCTCGGCACGCACGACCTCGCCGGCCGGCGCGCGGTGGTCGCCATGGACTTCGGCGGCGCGATCGTCGAGCCGCGCATGGCCGCGCAGCTCACCGAGCGCGCCGAGGCCCTCATCGCCGCGGCCGGGCTGGTCTTAGTCGACGTCGACACGGCGCTGCCCGACGGATCGGCCGAGTGGGCCATCTCGAACCTCTCGCTCGCGATGGGCCTGCTGGGTGAGCGCTACCCCGCGTGCCACGACGACCTCACCGGCGAGATGCAGTTCTTCCTCGACTACGCGCGCGAGTTCTACTCCATCGAGCTCGTCGGCCGCGCCGAGGTCTTCCGCGTCCTGTACAACGAGCGCATGGCCGACCTCTTCGACCAGGTCGACTTCGTCTTCACCGCGTCCAACCCCGACGTGGCCTTCGCCGCCGAGGGCCCGATGGCCACCACGGTCGGCGGCGTCGACGTCGTCGCGACCTACGGGCTCGAGCGGGCCCTCGGCAACAACGGCGCCCTCACCTTCCCGGCCAACCTCGGCGGCAACCCGGCGGTGTCGATCCCGTCGGGCGACGTCGACGGCCTGCCGATAGGCCTCCAGGTCGTCGGCCGCCACCACGAGGACGAGCTCCTGCTCGACCTCGCCGTGCGCGCCGAGCGCGAGTTCCCCTGGCCGCTCACGGCGCCGTGACGCGCGACGCCGGCCCCGGCGCGCGCGACCGCCTGCCCACGCCCGCGCTCGTGTGCGACCTCGACGCCCTCGAGGCCAACGTCGCGGCGATGGCCCGATTCGCGCGCTCCGCCGGGCTGGCGCTGCGCCCCCACGCCAAGAGCCACAAGTCGTCCTTCGTCGCGCGCCTCCAGCTCAGCGCCGGCGCGGCCGGGATCGCCTGCGCCAAGCTCGCCGAGGCCGAGGCGCTCGTCGGCGCGCTCGACGCAGCGGGCGTCGACCCCCGGTCGGTCCTGCTCACCTCGCCGACCGTCGGCGACGCCGCCGCGCGCCGGGTGGCGTCGCTCGCGAGGAGCTGCGCGCTGCTCTGCTGCGTCGACTCGGTCGAGGGAGTCGCCGAGCTCGCGTCCGTGCGCGCCGCCGTCGGGGTCGTCGTCGACGTCGACGTCGGCCTCGGCCGCACCGGGGTCACGTCGGCGCCGGGGGCCGTCGCCGTCGCGCGCGCAGCCCTCGACGCCGGCCTCATCGTCGCCGGGGTCCAGGGCTACGGCGGCCACCTCCAGCACGTCGCCGGTCGCGCGGCGCGGCGCGAGGCGACGGCCGCGGCGACCGCGCGCCTGGCCGACGCGGTCGCGGCCCTGTCGGCCGCGGGCGTGGGCGTCGGCCTGGTCACCGGCGGGGGCACCGGCACGGCGGGCCTGGACGCGGAGCTGGGCGTGCTGAGCGAGGTCCAGCCCGGCAGCTACGCCTTCATGGACCGCGAATACCGCGACGCCCTGGGCGACGACCCCGAGGGCCGGTTCGCCCAGAGCCTCTTCGTCGACGCGACGGTCGTCTCGGCCAACCACGAGGGCCACGTCACCATCGACGCCGGGCTCAAGGCGATGGCGACCGACGCCGGGTCGCCGGTCGTCGCGACGCCGGCCGGCGACCACTCCTACTCCTTCTTCGGCGACGAGCACGGCCTGGTGACCCAGGACCCGGCGCATCCCCTTGCCCGGGGCGACCGCGTCGCGCTGGTGCCGCCCCACTGCGACCCCACGGTCGACCGCTACGACACCATGTGGCTGGTGCGCGGCGACCGGGTGGTCGGGTCGGCGCCGATCGAGGCGCGCGGGCGCGCGCAGTAGTCGTCTCGACCGGTCCGACTCCTCCGTCCGACAGACTGGGACCGTGAGGCGGCGCCCCAGGCCTTGGTGGACCCCGAACGCGGTCGCGGTCGCCTGGTCGCTCCTCTTCCTCCCCGTCGCGCTGCTCGTTCCGATGTACTCGTCGCGGCCGGGGAGCGGCCACGCGACGCTCGTCGGTGTCAACGGCGATCGAGTCCTCGCGCCCTTCGCCGTGGTCACGGCGCTGGGCGCCGCGGCGTGGGCCGCGTCGGCCCAGTGGCGCCGCGACCGGCGCCCGACGACGCGCGCCGCCGAGTGGGTCGCCATCGGGCTCCTCGCAGTGGTCTCGGTCATGGGCATGCTCACCCTCGTCGTGACCGCGTCCGCCGCGCCGGTGGCGGCGCTCTCGGCGATCGGCGCCACCCGGGCGACGGTGCGTCTGCCGGGTCCCCGGGGCTCGGTGGCCTACGGGCCCCACGGCCGGGTCCCGCCGACCTGACGGACATCGACGGGCGGGCGGCCGTAGCCTTCGGGTCACGAGCCGTCGTCGAGCGATACCCCTCCTCCAGATCTGGGCCTTGGTCGTCGTTGTGTCGGCCGTCGCCGTCGCGAGCGGACTGAGCGCCGAAGGGGCGCGGGCCTCCGGCCGAGGGGTGTTCCGCCCTCCGCCCCGTAGTCTGCTCGCCTCAGGCGAGCTGAGGTTCACGCGCCTGCCGCCGTCCCAGCTGGCGCGAGTGCGCGTCACGCCGGCCCACGCCGACCTAATCGCGACGGGCTTCTGCGGCGGCGGTCGCTGGCGCGTGGTCTTTGAGTCACTCGGCGGGTACGTCGACGACAACCGGATCATCCACGACTGGGTGGGGACCAGGTCGTTCGTCCCTCAGCCCTTGCCCGCCTTCCTCGTGCGCATCACCGGGGGGTCGATTCCATCGCTCGGCCCCGTCCCCGGCATCAGCGCCGACCACTACTGGAACGTCGTCGTGGACGCCGTCACCGGCCGAGTCGTCACCGCCTTGGCGTACGACTGAGCGGCAGCGCTCGGGGCGGACTCGCGGCCGCTAGCCCAGCGTCCGGGGGTCGACCCCGGCGCCGCCGCGCGCGTGGCTCTCGTAGGCGGCCAACGCGAGGCGCAGCACGTCGAGCGCCTCGTCGGCGCCCCAGAGGAGCGGGCCGTCGGGCTCGCGCAGCCAGTCGATCCAGTGCCGGCTCGAGTCGCGGAAGCTGCTCGCCCAGTCGTCGTCGAGGGCGTGGTGGCTGCGCAGCTCGCCGTCGACGTAGACCTCGAGGCTCGGCCCCTGGATGCCCCGGCCGGTGCACCGGTTGACCCGCGCGAAGCCGCGCCGGCCCGTGACCTCCCAGCGCTCGTCGTTGGTGTAGTAGTCCGAGCGCAGGTACATGTCGACCGCCAGCGTGATGTCCCACACGCCGCGCACTCCGCTCTCGTGCTCCCACATGACGGTGGTTGGCGCGTCGACCTCGACGCCTGGCACGACCTCGGTCGACCCCACCCAGGCGCGCACCTCGCGCACCGGGCCGAAGAGCCACAGCGCGGTGGAGAGCTTGTGCCACCCGTCGTCGAAGAGCAGGGTCCCTCTTCCCCGGCGCGCCTGGTCGAACTGCCACTCGTAAGTGTCGCCCGGCACGTCCCAGCCGCCACGCCCGCTGGCGACCATCTTCAGGTGGTAGCCGCTGACCGCTCCGAGCTCGCCCGACTCGACCACCGCCTTGAGCCGGCGCAGCGGCTCGTAGAAGAGGTAGTTCTCCATGACGCGCAGCGCGCGCCCGCTCGCGCGCGCGGCCTCGACCATCCGGCGCGCGCCCGCCAGGTCGTTGGCCATGGGCTTCTGCAGGTTGGTGTGCCAGCCGTGGCCCAGGCAGGCGATGGCGGTCTCCTCGTGCAGGACGATCGGCACCAGCACCTCGGCCGCGTCGACCGCGACGCCGCTCGCCGCGAGCTCGTCGACCGACGCGAACGCCCTCGCGCCGGGCCAGTCGCGCAGGCGTAGCTCGCGGCGCTCCTCAACCGGGTCCACCAGCGCGACGACCTCGACGTCAGGGTTGTCCGCGTAGGCGCGCGCGTGGAGGCTGTAGATCCGCCCGAGGCCCACGAAGGCGAGGCGGACCGGGGCCCGCACCGGCGCGACCGTCGCAGACGACTCCGTCGGGGGCACGCCAAATGGTAACGGCCGGCGACGCTCAGCGGCTCGACGCGGAGTCGCGCCGGCGCGCGGCGCGCCCGCGCCCCGAGAGCCGGTGAGAGTGCGACGCCTCGTCGCGCACGTCGGCCACGAGCGACGACGTCGAGAGGCCGACCACGCCGACGATCATGACGAGCAGCGACAGCGCCTCGAGCGTGACGAACGCCGCGCCCCCGCGCATCGCCTCGCCGAAGAGGGCGTGGCCCACGGCGATCGAGACGAACGGGTTCACCAGGATGAGCGTGGACTGCGACGCGGCGAACGGGCCGACCGAAAACGCGCTCTGCATCACCACGAACGACGCCAACCCGACCACGCACAGCGCATAGAGCGGCCACGAGGAGAAGACCGTGCCCCAGCCGCGCACGAGCTCGTCGGTCAGCGACTTGGTCACCGCGGCCACCAGGGCGAAGCCCGTCGACGCCCCCGCGCCGAGGAACAGCGCGCGACGCCACCCCGGCCCCGAGGAGCCCAGCGCCACGAGGACGACCGCCACGGCGCAGACCGAGAGGCCGATGGCGGCCCAGCGCGGGGTGCTCGGGACGGCCGAGCCCACCCGGGGCGACGCCAGCACGAGGAACGCGGCGAGGCCCGCGGCGGTCGCCACCGTCGCCGCGAGGTCCCGGGCGCGCACGGGCGTCGCGAACCACAGCCAGAGCACGAGCACCAGGATCACCAGCTCCGAGACCAGGATCGGCTGGACGACGTTGAGCGCGCCCACGTGCAGGGCGACGGCCTGGCACGCGTAGCCGGCCGCCATGATGACGAAGCCGACCAGCCAGACCGGGCGGCGCACCATGTGGCGCACCAGCCCCACCGACGGCCCGTTGCCCGAGGGGGCGTCCTCCACCCCGAGCCGCTGGCAGATGCTGGCCACGGCGTTCGCGACGGACGTGAGGAACGCGAGGAACACGACCACCGCCCGAGCCTACGAGCCGGCTCTCGGCGCGCTCGCCGGGCGCGCGTCGGGACCTACGGCCACGCCGGCCGATCGGGCGCGGCCCTAGGGTGAGGTGCAGCGCACGGGAGGCCTATGCCCTTCGACCTCGACCAGCTCCTGAAGGATCGCCACGGCGAGAACTTCACGCTCCACGCGAAGTACCTCAACCCCCAGCTCGCCAAGGTCATCAAGACGCTCGGATTCGACAACCTCTACGTCCGCGGCGAGGGCTGCTACCTCTACGACGACACCGGGCGCCGCTACCTCGACCTGCTCGCCGGCTTCGGCGTCTTCGCCCTGGGGCGCAGCCACCCGGTCATCAAGGACGCGCTGCACCAGGCAATCGACGCGGACCTGCCCAACATGGCCCAGATGGACTGCGCGCTCCTACCCGGCCTCATGGCCGAGGCGCTGGTCGCGCGCAGCCCGGCGCAGCTCGAGCGCGTCGTCTTCGGCAACTCCGGCGCCGAGGCGGTCGAGGCCGCCTTCAAGTTCGCGCGCGCCGCCACGGGCCGCGACCGGGTCTGCTACCACGCCCACGCCTACCACGGCCTCACGATGGGCGCGCTCTCGCTCAACGGGTCGTCCGAGTTCAAGAAGGGATTCGGCACGATGGTCCCGGGGGCGACGGAGATCCCCTTCGGCGACCTCGACGCGCTCAAGCGTGAGCTGCGCGCCGGCGACGTCGCCGCCTTCATCGTCGAGCCCATCCAGGGCAAGGGCGTCTACATGCTTGAGCGCGAGCGCTGGCTCGAGATGGAGGCGGCCGTCCACGAGGCCGGGGCGCTGCTCATCTGCGACGAGGTCCAGACGGGCCTCGGGCGCACCGGGCGCTTCTACGCCTTCGAGCACTACGGCCTGACCCCGGACATCGTCACGGTGTCCAAGGCCCTGTCGGGGGGCTACGTGCCGGTCGGCGCGATGCTCGCGAGCGACCGCATCGTGCGCAGCGTGTACAGCTCGATGGACCGGGCCATGGTGCACTCGACGACGTTCAAGGGCAACCAGCTGGCGATGGTCGCGGGACTGGCCACCCTCTCGGTCTTCGACGACGACCGCGTCGTCGAGCACGCCGCCGCGATGGGCGGGCTCTGGAAGGCCCAGCTCGGCGCCCTGGCCGACCGACACGAGTTCGTCTGCGACGTCCGCGGCGAGGGCCAGATGATCGGCGTCGAGTTCGGCCGGCCCACGTCGATGGGGGCGAGGCGTCGGTGGCGGGTCGTCGAGGCGGCGCGCACGGCGATGTTCTCCCAGACGCTGGTCGTCCCGCTCTACCACCGCTACGGGATCCTCACCCAGGTCGCGGCCGACAACATCAACGTGATCAAGCTGCTGCCGCCCCTCATCGCCGCCGAGGCCGAAGTCGACCTGTTCGTCGACGCGCTCGACGAGCTCCTCACCGACGCCGAGCGCAGCAGCGGATGGCTCGTGGAGTTCGGCCTGACCATGGCCAAGGGCGCGATGAGGCGGACCCGGTCGGCGCAGGACGCCTCGAGGGCGCCGGCGTGAGCCTCGAGCTCCGAAGCGGCGACCGGGTGGTGGTCACCGGCGCGGCCGGGTTCATCGGGTCGGCGGTGACCCGGGCGCTAGTGAAGCGCGGGGCCGACGTCGTCGCGCTGCTCGAGCCCGGGGCGCCCGAGTCCAACCTCGAGGGCCTCGACGTCGAGCGACGGGCGGTCGACGTCACCGTCGCCGAGCACCTGCGCGGCGTCTTCGACGGCGCGAGGTTCTGCTTCCACCTGGCGGCCAAGTTCGGCTTCTGGCCCGCGGACCCGTCGTCGTTCTACGCCGTCAACGTCAACGGGAGCCGCAACGTGGTCGGCGCGGCCGCGCGCGGCGGCGTTGAGCGGATCGTCTACACGTCGACGGTGGCCACCCTGGGCCTGTGGACGACGAAGTCCGGACGGCCCTCGAACGAGGACGACGTCTGCGACGTCGGACACCTCCACGGGAACTACAAGCGCACCAAGTACGTCGCCGAGCACGAGGTCCTGCGCCTGGCCGCCCAGGGCGCGCCCGTCGTCCTGGTGCTCCCGACCATGCCCCACGGCCCCTACGACCACCGGCCGACGCCGTCCGGCAGGGTCGTCCTCGACTACCTGAACGGCCGCATTCCGGGCTACGTCGAGACCGCGATGAACGTCGCCCACGTCGACGACCTCGCCGAGGGGCACCTGCTCGCCCTCGAGCGCGGCCTTCAGGGTCGCAGCTACATCTGCGGGGGCGACAACGTCTCGATGGCCCAGCTCCTATCGATGCTCTCGGAGGTGACCGGCCTGCCCGCCGCGGCCCGGCGGTTCCCGCGGGTCTTCCCGCTCCTCGCCGGGCACGCCTCGCAGCTCATCGAGGGCACGCTCCTCGGACGCGAGCCGCGGGTGCCCCTGGAGGCCGCCAAGATGGCGAGCACGACGATGACCTTCGACGACGCGCGGGCGCGATCAGAGCTCGGCTACACGTCGCGCCCGGCCGAGCTCGCGCTCTACGAGTCGGCCCGCTGGTTCGTCGACCACGGGTACGTCAGCGCGCCGCGCGCCGCGCAAATCCGCTGGAACCCGCCCGTCGGATCGCCGCTCTAACGGCCACCGCGGGCGCGAGGAGGCCTCCGCGTCGCCACGCGTCGGTCCCTGACGTCACGACGTCCAGCGACTCGAGCGCCGCAAGGGATTCGCGGGCCGGCCCGTCGAGGCCTTTCGGCCCTGGCCGGGCCGCTCGCCCCCCAGTACGCCTGGTGTTGAGGGACGGCGTTGCGGGCCTAGGCCCGGCACGGCGTTCCGACCGGGCATTGCCGAGCGGGGAGTCCAGCATGACGCGACGTGGAGCAGGTCGTCTTCAGCGGTTGTCGCTGGCCCTGGTGGCCGCCGTCGTGGTCGCCGGGTTCGCCATCGGCGAATCGGCGGCGTCGCAGCTGAAGAGCGAATCGAAGGCGGTGAGCCACGTCGCCCTGAGCGTCCCGGTCTCGGGCAGCGGCGGCTTCAACTACACCCAGGGCAGCTACCTCGAGGGGTTCAAGTTCACCGCCACCCGTGCGATCACGGTGACCGCGCTCGGGGCGTACGACTCGAGCCTCTCCAAGCTGCCCAACGGGGCCGCGAGCCTCGCGACCGTGCCCGTCGCCCTCTACGACCTGAGCACGCACACCCTGATGAGAGTGGTCCAGGTGTCCGCCTCGAGCCCGGCGACCGGGGTCTACCGCTACGCCGCGCTCGCCAAGAAGGTCACGCTGAACAAGAGCCACAAGTACGCGGTCGTGTGGGTGTCCCTCTCGAACTACTACGTCGCGTCGCCCAAGCTCACCGCCTCGGCCGTGAGCCCGGCCATCCGGTACCTGGCGATGGCCGGCTACGGCCCGGGTGGCCTCACGATGACGTCACGGATGCTCGAGCCGAACTGGTTCTACACGAGGAGCGCCCACGGCCTCTCCGCGATCAACTACGACCTAGGACCGAATTTCAAGTTCACGACGCCTGGCTGAGCACTCCGGTCCAGTCTGGCTCAGCGGACCAGAGCGCGCTCTCCTCAGGATGGCGGGGCGAAGAACTCCAGCGCGATCCCGTCAGGGTCCCGGAATGAGACACCGGACCCGTATCCGGCGTCGACGATGCCCCCGTTGTCGATGCCCAGCTCACCGAGCCACTCTCGCCACCGCTCGAGCTCGGCCCGGTCCGCGCACGAGAACGCGACGTGGTCGAGGCCGACCTGGCGCTCGTCGAAGCTCGATCCGACGACGGGATCGGGGAACTGGTGGATGCCGAAGAGAGTCTGGCCGCCCAGCAGCCACACGACGTGCCGGAACGGGCCGGTGTCCTCGTCGAGGACCGGCTTCGCGTCAAAGAGACGCTCGTACCAAGGAACGCTCTTGCCCAAGTCGCGAACAGTGACCGCCACATGGGCAATGGTTGGAAACTCCGGCATATCGATCTCCTCCACGCAGTCGTCGAATCCTACGGCTACCGCCGCTTCCGCGCCCTGGAATATAGGTTCAACGGTCAATCGAGGTCGAGTGTCGGAGGGCTGAGACAACGAACCTGCTGCCGGCCGTTGGCGGCCCTCCAGTTAGTTGGTCGTCATAAGTGTCGAAGGTCCGAAGCGGCGATTCTGTGACCGGCCACCGTCAGGACTTCATCCGGGCAGGTGTTTCCCGCTCGTTACGACCTTGCAGAGCGCCGCCCGTTGGTTCGCGTCCAGATCCGCGTCGGGATGCGAGTCGCGCAGCCGGCCTCGTCCGGCGTCGTTGTCGTGGGAAGGAGGAAGCTTGAATAGGCCCTTGCCGGCGGCTGCGATCAACTCCTTCGTCGTACACGCTGGGCTCGCGACGATGCGGCCACAACCTTCCAGTAGCACGGACGCGGTGACGAGTGACACCACGAGTAGGGCGCACCGCGCTCTACGAATGCTTCTCGGTCGACGGTTCTGGGTAATACCGTTCCTCAGTGCTCCCCGGCCCATGTGCCCGTCATCAACCCCCATCGGTCCTGAACCGCATTTCACTCCCGGATCTAGTCACAGAGCTAGCCGGCCCCGCTATTGAGTCTTACCGCGACGACATGGCTGTTCCATCACCCTTCAGTCAATTCGACTCGAGCCCCCTTTTCCGATCGACCATGCGGCGCACCCCCATCTCGAATGAGCGTAACGACGATTGTGCTGCCGGTGGTTGGCGGATCTCAGTGCGGCGAGCCCTAGAGAGCGTCGGAGGGTCGACACGCACAATGTCCGACGGGCGAGTGTCACCTTGACCAAGCTCACGAGTTCGACGAAGAGGCTTGAAGGAATTGGCGGTCTCGGTCGCTCGACGGCGCAACCCCGTTGGGTCGGCCGGTCTTGAGGGAAGACCTGGAAAAGTGCGTCAAGGCAAGGAGGGCTCACGACAACGAGAACTCTTCCGCAATCGCCCGGTCCCTCTCTGCTCATATGTAAGCCAGTTCACCGCGCTAGGGCTTCGGAACCACTAGCGCGCCCTCGCTTCGGTGCTCGCCCGATGTCTTCCTTGGCGTCTAATCGGTACCAGGGCAATCGACTGAGCTGTGAGATTGGCCCGCTCGGCCGCTCTGCACGTCTACGCTTCAGCCCCAAGGAGATCCAAGTGACTACGAAAACTGGCCGGTCTTGGCGTCACCTTCGAGGTGCGACATTGATCGCAACTTGTGTGGCGAATTTGGGTTTCATCGTCTTCGTCGCGCCGTCGGCCCAGTCCGCACAGGGGATGAAGGAGATCTACGCGTACTCGTGCTGCACCGGCGGCTTCGGCACTGTCAACTACCACGCTGGAGATTCCATCAAGCTCCACTGGAAGAGCACCGCGCTGCGCCCGAGCAACGCGGCCGCGAAGACACTCACCCTTTCGGCGAGTGCCTCTGGACCGTTTCTAACCGTCGCGGCCGCGAGTAAGGCGTTCACTGGATTACATTCGGACGCGGGGCGGACGAAGTTCGCCGCGTCTTCTGTTCGCGTTTCGGACGAGAAGGCCGAGAGTCCCGTAATGCAGCTTCACGTTCCCGCCAACGCAGGAAAGGGGTTCTATCTGCTCACCACCTTGGTTGTGAAGGGGAGTAACTCCGCGCGTGGTGGGTTGATTTTCAATGTCGTGAATTGAAGGTTGTTCGAACCGAACCTCGCGAGGAACGTAAGACGGATCTTCCAGGGGCGAACTTTGCCGGTTCCCCCCACTCACCGTCTTCCTCGGTCGCCACGGACTCAAGGCACTGGGGAATGTTGGTGTCGGAGGATCGACTTCCACGTTCTCCGGTTGGAGAATCGAGTCCTGGAAAGGAACCGTCCAAGCCCGCTGATTCCTCATGGGTTTCAATCAGTCGCACCTGTGACCTCGAATTTGGTCGGCGCTGGACTTGCAAGTTTGAGTTACGCGGCTTCAGATCGAATACCAATGGTGACGTGACAGAATCTGTTCAGTGGACGATGCCTTCGCCAAAGAGTATTTGCTCAACAATCTCCGAAACGTGCGGAAGGTCATGCTCTGGAAGCTCGATGACTTGTCCGAATACGACATGCGGCGCCCGATGGTCTCTACTGGCACCAATCTCCTCGGGCTCGTCAAGCACTTGTCAAACACCGAGGCTCGCTATTTCGGGGAGATCTTTGGCCGTCCGTTCCCGGAGCGTCTCCCCTGGTGGGACGACAATGCAGAGTTCGAGGCCGACATGTGGGCAACCCCTAACGAAACTAGAGCCGAGATCGTAGATCGCTACCTCAGAGCTTGTCGGCACGCCGACGCCACGATTGAAGCACTGAGCCTCGACTCCGAGGGCCACGTCCCGTGGTGGCCTAGGCCAAACGTGTTGCTATTCAACGTCATGGTTCACGTCCTCACCGAAACCAACCGCCACGCGGGCCATGCGGACATCATTCGAGAGGAGATCGACGGGACGACCGGATTCAACTCTGACAGCGGTGCTCGACTCGATCAAGGTACGGATTTTTGGGCGACCCATCGCGCCCGAATTGAGGAAGCAGCTCGAGCCGCTCGTAACGACGACGATCGCTATTAGATCCCTTGTGTAGGAGGCGCGACCTAAACCCGCACGCCGGAGCTGCACGAGTCGTTGCCCTCAGTGAACTATGTGACCCAAGGGCCTACACCGCCGATACGCGCGATGTGGATGCGAATCACGTGGCCAGCCGGGGGATCGTCCATCGGCGGGAACTTCACGCCGGGGCCGACGTAGACCTCGGCCAGGCGCTGGAGCAGCTCCGCGGCCCCGCCTTGATCCAAGGTCGCCGTCCCGTAGAGGACGAGGTAGTGGCCCATGCCGACGGCGTTCGCGCCGCCGGCCTCGATGGTCAGCGCGACGCGCGGGTCGCGCTCGAGGTTGCGGACCTTCGCCCCGCCCATCAGGTGTCCGACCACGACGTCGTCGCCGTCGAGGCCGACCCACACGACACTCACCTGGGGGCTCCCGTCGGGGTTGAGCGTGACGAGGTGGCCGAGACGGCCGGCGGTGATCGCAGCCCGGACGGAGTCCGACAGCGGTGCCGTCACGGCAACGCCAGGGCGCCGTCGACCCGTCGGACGATCGCCCAGGGATTGCCCTCGCGCAGAGCCGACGGCAGCCACTCGTCGGGAGTCGCCTGGTAAGAGACCGGCCGGAGCCAGCGTCGCAGGGCCGACGCGCCGACCGAGGTGTGGAGTGACGACGTCGCCGCCGGCAGTGGTCCACCGTGGTGCATCGCCCACGTCACGCCGACGCCGGTCGGGTATCCGTTGACGACGACCCTGCCGGCCTGACGCGCGCCCAGGGCGACCAGGTCGGCCCCGAGCTCGTCGCCGGCCTCGGCCTGGACGCTGAAGGTGAGGGCCGGCTCGAGCCCGGCCAGGGCCGCCAGCAGCGCCGAGTCGTCGTCGTAGCGCACGACCACCCCGAGCGCGCCGAAGCACTCGGTCTCGAAGACGCCGCGGTGCTCCCCAGTGATGCTCGCGAGGTCGGTCTCGACCAGGGCGGCGCCGGCGCCGGCGGCCGTGGCGGCCGGCGCCGAGCGCGCGACGACGCGCACGCCCGGAAGCGAGGCCAGCCGCTCGACGCCCTCGTCGAAGCGGTTTCGGATCGCCTCGGTCAGCATCGTGGCGCCGGGCTTGGCGGCGAGCGCCTCGCGCGCCGCGCCGACCACGGCGTCGCCGTCGCCCCCCGCCGGGACGAACAGCAGCCCCGGCTTGGTGCAGAACTGGCCCGAGCCCAGCGTGACCGAGCCGACGATCCCCTCTCCGATCTCGGCGGCGCGGCGCGCGGCGGCGGCCGGCGTCACCACGAGGGGGTTGACGCTGCCGAGCTCGCCGTAGAAGGGGATGGGCGAGGCGCGGCGCGCGCACCGGTCGAAGAGCGCGCGGCCCGCGGCGTAGGACCCGGTGAACCCGACCGCGGCGACGCGCTCGTCCTCGACCAGGGCGACTCCGGCGTCGAGGCCGTCGACCATGGCGATCGCCCCGTCGGGGGCGCCCGCCGCGGCGAGCCCGCGGACCA
This sequence comes from uncultured Actinomycetota bacterium, assembly GCA_963820815.1. Lineage (GTDB taxonomy): Bacteria > Actinomycetota > Acidimicrobiia > Acidimicrobiales > RAAP-2 > RAAP-2. The sequence goes on from CAWGBL010000003.1 coordinate 447,174, forward strand.
GGGCGTCGAGGCACCGGCCGCTGGTCGCCGGGTGCGCGGGGTGGGCCTTGACCACGACCGGGCAGCCCGCGGCGAGCGCGGACGCGGTGTCGCCCCCGGGCACCGAGAACGCCAGCGGGAAGTTCGACGCGCCGAAGACCGCGACGACGCCGACCGGCTCGAGCTGGCGGCGCAGGTCCGGCAGCGGGCCCATGGGGCTGTCGTGGGCGTGGTCGATGGTGGCCTCGAGGAAGCCGCCGTCGCGCACCACGCCGGCGAGGAAGCGCAGCTGGTAGCAGGTCCGGCGCAGCTCGCCCGTCAGGCGCGCCCCGCCGAGCGCGGTCTCGGCGTCGGCGACCGCCACGATCGCCTCGGAGTCGGCCTCGAGCGCGCCGGCCGCCGACTCGAGCAGCGACGCGCGCCACCCAAGGTCGCCCGCGGCGAGGGCCGGGGCGGCCGCGGCGGCCGCGGCGCAGGCAGCCACCACGTCGGCGGGAGTCGACTCGGCGCGGCCGACCGGGGTGGACTCCCCCGTCGCCGGGTTGACGCTCACGACCTCGCTCACGGCGCGCCGGGCGCGCGGCGCAGCGTGGCGCCGGTGTCGGGGTCGAAGAAGTGCAGGTGGGAGGGGTTGAGCGAGATTGTCACGCGCTCGCCCTCGGCGACCTCGGCTCGCGCGCCGAGCCGCGCCACCAGGCGCGAGCGACGGCGAGTCGGCTCGCCCTCGGCGACGTCGGCGCCGGTCTCGACGATGTCCGTCTGCCCGGTGAAGGAGAGGTAGGCGAGCTTCTCGCTGCCCAGGGCCTCTCGGACGTCGACCGTCGTGTCCAGGCTGGCCCCGGCGTCGCCGGCGCCGAGCGTGAGGTCCTCGGGGCGCAGGCCCAGCACGACGCGCCCGCCGGCGCGCCCGGCGAGGTCGTGGCTCGATCGGTAGCTGTCGGGCACGGCCACGCGCTGGTCGCCGAGACGCACGCTCAGACCCCCGTCGTCGTCGAGCGACGCGAGGACCAGGTTCATCGGGGGCGAGCCGATGAACCCGGCCACGAACTCGTTGACCGGGTGGTCGTAGAGGTCCTGGGGCGCGTCGACCTGCTGGAGGACGCCGCCGCGCATCACGGCGACCCGGTCGCCCATGGTCATCGCCTCGATCTGGTCGTGGGTCACGTAGATCGTGGCGACGCCGAGCAGGCGCTGGATGCGCGCGATCTCGAGTGCGCATCTCCACGCGCAGCTGCGCGTCGAGGTTCGACAGCGGTTCGTCCATGAGGAAGGCCTGGGGCTCGCGCACGATGGCGCGGCCCATCGCGACGCGCTGTCGCTGGCCGCCCGACAGGGCGCGGGGCCGGCGGTCGAGGTAGTCGGTGAGGCGCAGGATCTCGGCCGCCTCGCGAACGCGTCCGCTCGACCTCGGGCTTGGGGACGTTGCGGACCTTGAGGGCGAAGCCCATGTTCTGGGCGACCGACATGTGGGGGTAGAGGGCGTAGTTCTGGAAGACCATCGCGATGTCGCGGTCCTTGGGCAGGACGTGGTTGACGACGCGGCCGCCGATCGAGATCGTGCCGTCGGTGATCTCCTCGAGGCCGGCCACCATGCGCAGCGCGGTCGTCTTGCCGCAGCCCGACGGGCCCACCAGCACCATGAACTCGCCGTCGGCGACGTGGCGAGGTGTCGAGGCCCGAATATCGTCACCGATGGTGACCCCGTCGGGTGGTCTTGCTCTGACTGCTCCTGTGTCGAAGGAGAGTCTCGGCCATCAGCGATCGATGCCCATGGTGAGGCCCTTCACCAGGTAGCGCTGGAAGCCGAGGTAGACGATCATCGCCGGCAGCGCGCTGATGACCAGGCTGCCGGCCATCAGCGCGGGATCGACGTCGTGCGTCCGGCCGCGAGCACGGCCAGGCCCACCGTGATCGGGCGCTCGGCGGTGTTCTGGAGGAAGAGCAGCCCGACGAGCAGGTCGTCCCAGATCTGGATGAACTGCAGCACGGTCACCGTGGCGATCGCCGGCAGGGCGATCGGCAGCGCCAGGCGCCACAGCACGCCCAAGTAGCCGAGGCCGTCGACGATCCCGGCCTCGATGAGCTCGTCGGGGACGCGCCGGAAGTACGTGGTGAAGAGGAAGATCGAGAACGGCGTGCCCAGCGCGGCGTAGACGAGGATCGCGCCGAGCGTAGCCGCCGGTGAGGCGCAAGTGCGTGACGTTGACGAACTCGGGCATGAGGATCGCCTGGAGCGGCACCATCATCGCCAGACGATGACGAGGAAGACCGCGGTCGACATGCGGAACGGAGCTTGGCGAAGGCGAAGCCGGCGGGCACCCCGACGACACAGGATGATCACGATCGACGCCGTGCAGATGATGGTCGAACTGAGGACCTCTTGGCCGATCGGCAGGATACGAGTTGAGCTCGTCCAGCTGGCCGTGGAGTGCCCGACCCGCTGAGAGGAACTGGGCCTCGGTCTTCAAGCTGGTGACGATCATGACGCGAACGGGTAGAGCATGACGACCGCCACGACGATCATCGCCGCGAAGAGGACGTGCGCCAGGCTCGGCGGCCGCCGACGAGCGCGTCGCGTCGGCTCGCCGGGAGCGTGACGGCGTCGTCATTCGTTGGACCCGATGAGTCGCAGTTGGACGACGCCGACGACCGCCAGTGATGACGAAGAGGATGAGCCCGTAGAGGGCGGCAGTGCCGAACTCGCTCTGGTTGAACCCGGTCTGGTAGATGAGGAACTCCATCGTCGTGGTGGCGTAGCCCGGGCCGCCACCGGTCATGACGAAGATGAGACTGAAGAGCGCGTGAAGGCCGCGATCACCGTCATGACGAAGGCCAGCTGGATGAAGCGCGACAGGTGCGGCAGCGTGATGTGCCGGAAGATCCGCCACGGCCCCGCCCCGTCGATCCGGGCCGCCTCCTCGAGGCTGGTGTCAAGCGTCGCAAGCCCGGTCAGGAACAGCATGGTGTTGGTGCCGATCATGGAGAAGACGAAGGTGATGCCGAGGGCGATCAGGGCCTCGGACTCGCTGCCCAGCATGTCGGTGCGCGCGTGAGATCCCGACGAACGACAGGATCGAGTTGAGCGTGCCCGAGTAGGCGAAGAAATGCTCGGCGACGAGCCCGATGACCACCCAGGAGATGGCCGTGGGCAGGAAGTAGATCGATCGGAAGACCCGCCAGCCGGCCACGCGCTGGTGCAGTATGACCGCGACGCCCAAGGGGCAGCGCGAGCGCGAAGGGCACGGCGATCAGGAGCGCCCGTTGTTGCGCAGCGCCTTCCACAGGGTCGGGTTGTGGAAGGCCTGGCCACCAAGTGCGAGGGACCGACCCACGTCGGGTGGCGCCGTCCCATTGGGTGAACGAGTAGTAGATGGCCTGACCGATGGCAACGCCGATGAAGCGCCACGACGAGGACGATCGCCGGCAACGCGAACACCACGCCCGCGAACTGACGTCGACGTGAGCGTCATCCGCCGCACCGGGTGCGAACGTGGGCCGCGGTAGTGGTGACGGTCGTGGTCATTTCTTGTCGTGTTCGCGCAGGGGCCGGCAGCCGGCGCGACCCCGCCCGCCGGCACGTCGGTTGATCCGGCGTGAGTGGGTGCCTCGCTGAAGCTCGCCGGAGTCTGCGAGAGAACCTACGCCGAGCGTTCTTAGCGCCGACATCGGCGTGGCCTGGTCGTGAGCACCGACGGCAAGACCGTGTTGCCGGCGTTGACCGACGTTGACCTGGGTGAGTTGTCGATCATCGGGTACGCCGTCATGTGTTGACTTCGTGACGAAGTTGAGCATCTGCTGGTTCACCGAGTTCGACGTGGTCGTGCCCGTGATGTCCGGGATCAGGCCGGCCGCGTTGATGATGTTCGCCGCCTTGGTCGTCGTCATGAAGTCGAGGAACTTGAAGGCCGCCGACTTGTTGTTCGAGTAGCTCATGACGCTGAGACGCCGTCACCGGGGAACTGCGACGACGCCCTTGATCGGGTTGGTCGAGTACGGCGGCACGAACGCCGCGACGTTGGTGCCCATCGACTTGGTGTACTGCGCGGTGTCCCACGTGCCGTCGATCATCATCGCGGCCTTGCCGTGTTCGAAGTGCGTGGATGTTGGTGGTGTTCGTCAGGACGTCAGAGTTGGTGTAGCCCATCTGTTGAACAGCTTGGCCCAGTTCGACAGCGCGCGACGTTGGTCGCCGACGTCCAGGGGATCGCTCCGTCGTAGAGGCCCTTCCAACTGGCGAGCGAGTGCGCGCCGATCATCAGTAGCTCATGTCGTACCAGGGGTAGAACTCCGCCCCGATGGCCTGGCCGCCGTTGCCGTAGATGAAGGGCGTCACGCCGATCGCCTTGAGTTTGGCGCAGTCGGCCAACAACTGCGACCAGTCGGTCGGCACGAGGTGATGCCGGCCACCTCGAACAGGCTCTTGTTGTAGAAGCCGATGTAGAACTGCGTTTCGAACGGCATGACCAGCGGACTCTCGTCGCCGTCGAAGCCCGGTGCTTCATCCACTGCAGGCCCTCCATCTTGGCCAGGTCGGCGACCGGCACGTGGCCCTTCAGGTTCACGAGGACGTCGAGTACTGAAGGTCGTACAGCCCCGTCCACATCACCGCCAGGTCCGGCCCGTTCTTGGAGATCGCGGCGGACTGGAGCTAGCGGGAAGTAGTTGCTCCCGGCTCGCTGACGTCACGTCGATCGTGATGGACGGGTTCGCTTCGTGAACGCCTTGGCCAGGTTCTTGAGCGCCACGGCGTTCTGCTCGGTGCCGTAGTTCTCCCATAGCTTCAAGGTCGTCGTGCTCTCGCCCGACGGGACCGCGGTCACCACCGCGGCCGTCAGCAGCGCTGCGGACGACCGCGGCGAGGCCGCCCCTCGTTGTATCTTTTTCAATGTCGCACTTCCCCTCTCTCCCACGACAGCGCCACCTGGCGACCGCCCCTTCATTGACTCCGTCAATCAAGACCTGCCCACCACCGGCTCATCGAGCCGCGGCGCTCGCCCGGCGAGCCCGCCAGGAAGTCAAAGTCACATCCAGCCGGGGCCTGCTGGACGTGTCGCCGCATAGAGCGAAAGATAACCACGCTCCCGGCGCGCAGTCCGGTCACGCGGCCGCGTCGCGCCGCCATCTCCTCGTGCTGACATCGCGACGTCGATCACGACCGGCGTCGGCGTCGAGGCGACGACGTCGCCGTCGCGAACCAGCCCGATCGGGCCGTCGACGGCGCCCTCGGGCGCGACGTGCAAGAACGACAGTGCCGAAGCTCGTGCCGCTCATGCGCGCGTCGGTGACGCGCACCATGTCGGTGACGCCCGGCGGCGACGAGGTCCGGGGGCAGCGACACCATTCCCCACTCGGGCATACCCGGACCTCCGATCGGGCCGGCGCCGCTCAACACAAGACGACGTTCGGCCGGGTCGACTCCGGCCCCGTGTCGCGCGGACACTTCGGGCGGCCGACTCGGGCATCACGAATGGCCGGTCCCTCGTGGGCGAGCAGCGACGCGCTCGCCGCCGACCGTTTGATCAGCGCGCCGTCGGGCGCGAGGTTGCCGCGCACGACGCGAAAGGCACCGGCGGCGTCGACCGCGTCGTCGATCGGGCGGATCGCGCGCCGCGCGCCGGGGACGGCGCGGCGACGGCACGTCGGCCATCGTCTCGACCGTCGGCGAGTGATGGTTGCCCCGTCGAGCAGTGGGCCGAGGGTCCCGCGCCACAGACCGTGGGCATCCCGCCGACGTCGTCGAGGTCCTCCATCAACGCCGCGCCCGAGGGTTCGACGTCGACGATCACCGGGACGCGTCGTCCGACGTCGTCGACCGTCGTCGAGGTCGAGGTCGAGCGCCCAGCCGTCGCGCCATCGCGGTGAGGTGGATGACCGCGTTGGTCGACCCACCGATCGCGCCGAGCACGCGCAGCGCGTTGTCGACCGACGGCGCTGGGATCGACTTGTTCGGATCGAACGCCCGTCGCGCACCAGCGCCACGATGCGCTCACCGATCGCGCGCGCGACGTCGCGTGGCGCGGGTCGCCGGCCGGAATCGACGTCGACCCCGGGCCACGCCAGTCCGAGCGCTCCGCCGACGACGCCCATCGACGACGCCGTGCCCATCGTGTTGCAGGTCCCTTGCCGAGCGTGAGCGCGCTCTCGAAGTTCGCTCCACTCCTCGTCGCTCGAGGTCGCGCCGGCGCGCCGTTCGTCCCACGTCGCGCCACAGGTCCGTGCCGGTGCCGATGCGACGGCCCTGGAAGTGCCCGACCGGGCGCGGCCCGGCAGCGACGAGGAGCGTCGGCAGGTCGGTGCAGAACGCGCCCATCAGGGCGCCGGGCATCGACTTGTCGCAGGCCGCGAGCACGACGACGCCGTCCATCGGCTGGCTGCGCAGCGACTCCTCGATCTCCATGGCCACGAGGTTGCGGTAGAGCATCGACGACGGGCTTCATCAGGTCCTCACCGAGCGACATGACCGGGAACTCGACCGCGATCCCGCCGGCGGCCTCCGACGCCCTCGCGCAGCGGTGCGACCAGGTCCTCGAGCGGCTGGTTGCACGGGTTGAGGTCGCTCGCGGAGTGGCGAGTCCGATGATCGGCTGTCCCGCGCCGACCGGGTGCGCCGCCCATCGGCCAGGGCGACGCGCGCGTCGAGGGCGACTTCGTCGTCGCCGCCGAACCACCGGGTCGCTCGCAGGGTCATGCGACCGGGGACCCCGATGCCTTCGGCGCCGGGCTTGGAGACGATGAGGTCGACGCCGGAGCGCTCGAGCCACTCGCGCGAGATCGCGGCGCGCCGGACCTTCTCGACGACGTTCGCGACGACGTCGCCGACGACCTGGGCCCCGGCCGGGTAGACCGCTCGCGCGTTGCGCAGTCCGTACTTGGCGTAGAGCGGCGCGGCCACCAGGGCGATCTCGGCGACCTCGTGGCCGCGCACGAGGCCGCCCAGGGCGTCGGGCGCCTCGAGGTAGAGGTCGATCGGGGTCGGCGCGATCGCGGCGCGATCTCGGCCAGCTCGACCAGGGTGACGTCGGACGGGACGTTGATCGTCGTCGCGCCGAGGTCGGCGAGCTGGCGGAAGCTCGCCGGGTTCGACGGTGCCAGCACCGCCGAGGTCTTGAAGACGAGCTCGGGCAGTTCGCCGGCCTCGACCAGCGTGACGAGGACCTCGAGCAGCCCGTAGTCGGCGACCAGGAAGCCACGGATGCCGGCCTCGACGGCGCGCGCCACGTCCTCGACCGCGTAGCGAAGCTGGTGGAGGCCGCGCAGGTGCCCGGCCAGCGCGCGGCCGTCCTCGACCCGGACCGTCGCGCCGACGCCGAACTCCTCGCGCGGACCGATGAACAGGTTGACCTCGACGCCGCGGTCGGCGCCCATCGACGCCATCTCGCGCAGCTCGGAGTCGCTGAGCAGCATCGCGCCGCTGCCCTGGGAGACCCGGTGCACGACCAGATCGCGCCGGTCGGCCTCGTCGAGCACCGCGCGCATCGCCGCGGGGCTCTCGACCGACGGAATCTCCACGCGCAAGTGCGCGCCGTCGGGGAAGCGCTCGGGGCTCGCGACAACGGGCACGGCGAACGAGCCGAGGGCCCGCTCGAGCCCCGACGACCCGCGCGGCGTTCCCGTCCCGACGATCCCCTCGCTCATCTCTCGCCTCCCCGATCGCGCCGCTCGCCCCGCGCCGTGTGTAGCACCCCGGCCGCGGCGACGCCCTCGCTGGGCGCCACCCGGACGTTCGGAATCACAGAACCTCGTTCGACGTCTCGAAACGGTAGTCAACCACCCACCTCCATCCACGTCAAGGCATTCGCCACCCAAGGTCGGAGGAGCACTATTCTGTTCGTTCATGCCGAACCCCGTGGAGGACCGGTACCAGGTCCGCAGCGTCGCGCGGGCGCTCGCCATCCTCGAACTCGTGGCCACCGCCGGCGAGGACGGGCTCTCGCTCACCGAGATCAGCCACGGCGTGGGCATGGCCAAGAGCTCGACCATCGCCGCCGCGCGCACCCTCGCGCGCCACGGCCTGCTGACCATCGACGAGCCGGGCCCGCGCTACCGGCTCGGCCTGGCCCTGCTGCGCTACGGCGACCTCGTCGCGCGCCAGACGTCGCTCGGCAAGCGAGCCCTGCCCCTGCTGCACCGTCTCACCGAGGAGACCGGGCTGACCGCGCGCCTGGCCACCAACGACGACGGCTACCCGGTCTTCGTCGAGCGCGTGGACGGCCGCGGCTCGGTGCGCTTCCACACCCCCCTCGGCCAGCGCGAGCACCCCCACGCGACCGCCGCGGGCAAGGTGATCCTCGCCTACTCCGGCGAGGCCGAGCGGGCCCGGGTCGTCGACGACGCCGGACTGGCTCGCCTGACCGCGCGGACGATCACGACGCCCGAGGCCCTGGCCGAGGAGCTCGCGCGGGTGCGACTCGTCGGCTACGCCGTCGACAACGAGGAGGAGGCCGAGGGCATCATGTGCGTGGGCGCGCCGGTCTTCGACCACGCCGGCGCCTGCGTCGGCGCGATCAGCCTGACCGGGCTCACCGTCGACCTCGCCGAGGGCGACGTCGGGCGGCTCGGCGCCCGGGTGCGAGACAGCGCCGACCGCCTGTCGGCCGACCTGGCGGGGCGCGTCGCGTGAGGGCTCTCGTCGTGCGCGCCCCCGGCGACGTCTCGCTCACCGACCTCCCCGACCCCTCGCCCGGCCCCGGCGAGCGCCTCGTGCGCCCGGTCGCCGCGGGGGTCTGCGGCACCGACCTGGAGCTGGTCGACGGTCTGGTGGACCCGGCCTACGTGCGCTACCCGCTCACCCTCGGCCACGAGTGGTCCGGCCGGCTGGTCGGCGGTCCCGACGACGGCGCACCGGTCGTCGTCGAGGGCGTGGTCCCCGACCTCACCTGCGAGGCGTGCGCGCGCGGCGCGACGAACCTCTGCGCGACTTACGACGAGATCGGCTTCACCCGGCCGGGCGCGCTGGCCGACCTCGTCGCCGTGCCCGGCCACCTGGTCCACCGCCTCGAGCCCGGCGTCGACCCCGAGGTCGGCGCGCTCGTCGAGCCGATGGCCGTCGCCTGGCGCGCCCTCACCCGCGCCAACCCGCGGCCCGGGGCGCGGGTCCTGGTCGTCGGCGACGGGACCGTCGCGCTGCTCGTCGCGCACCTGGCGCGCGCCCTGGACCCCGAGTCGGTAACCCTGGTGGGGGCGCGCGCCGCCCAGTCCGGTCTCGTCGAGCGCGCCGGCGCCGACCGCTTCGCCCTCGAGCCCCCGGACGAGCGGTTCGACCTCGTCGTCGAGGCGGCGGGCCAGCCGGCCGCGGTCGAGGCGGCGCTCGGCGCCGCGGCGCGCGGCGCCACGGTCGTCCTGCTGGGGCTGCCGCCCCACGGGACGCGCGTCGCTCTCGCGCCCGACGACGTGGTCAACGACGACCTCACCGTTCAGGGCAGCTTCAGCTACACGCGCGGCGCGTGGGCCGACGTCGTCGCCCTGGTCAACCGCGGCGCCGTGGACCCGTCGTTCCTCGTCACCCACCGCTTCGGCCTCGACGACTGGGAGCGGGCCCTGTCGACGCTGCGGGCCGCGCGCGCGGGCGAGCCGCGCGGCAAGGTGATGGTGCGCGTCGCCTAGGCGGCGCGCGTCGCGCCCGGGCCGAGCCCGGCCGCGCGCAGGTACGCCCGCACCCTGACGACCTGCTCCTCGGTGAGCACTCGGTGGCGCGAGGAGCCGAAGGAGTGCGTCCCGGACCCGTCGGTCAGCGCCCAGTTGCCGCGGTGGGTCTCGTAGACGTCGCCGAATCGCGCGAGCAGCGACAGCACGTCGGGCCAGCGGATGTTGTGGTTGATCGGGTGGCCGAAGAGCCGCTGGGCGGTGACCCGGTGGTGGTGGTCGAGCTTGACCGGCATCGTCAACCCCCTCGAGGGCCGAGGACCGGGCCCTCACCCGAAGCCTCGTCGCGCGGACGCCCCCTGTCAAGGAGCGCGACGAGCTCGAGGTGCTCGGTCATCGGGAAGAGGTCGAACGCGCGCAGCCCGACCAGGCGGTACCCGCAGGTAAGCAGGACCCCGAGGTCCCGGGCCAGGGTCGCCGCGTCGCAGCTGACGTAGACCACGCGGCGCGGGCGCGCCGCGCATAGCGCGGCGGCCACCCCGCGCGCCAGCCCGGTGCGCGGCGGGTCGACGACCACGACGTCGCGCTCGGCGACCAGCGCGGCGACCCGGGGCGTGACGCGCGCCGCGCGCACGCTCAGCCGGCCGGCCGCCGGCGCGTTGGCCAGCGCGTCGGCCGCGGCCTCGATCGACGACTCGACGAGGGTGACCCGCCCGGCCGGGCCGGCCGCGTCGGCCAGCGCCGCGCCGAAGAGGCCGGCGCCGCCGTAGAGGTCGACCGCGGTGTCGCCGGGCACCAGTCCGGCGCCCTCGAGCACGGCGGCCACCAGGAGCTCGGGGGCGTCGCGGTGCGCCTGCCAGAACGACCCCGGCGAGACGCGGTAGCGACGTCCCGCGACGTCGACCTCGGACACCGCGCCCTCGAGCGCGCGCCCGGCGAGGTCGGTCGTCGTCGCGCCTGCCCCGACGCTCACCACGGCGAAGGGGTCGCCGTCGCCGATCGCGCGCAGCTCGACTTCGGCGCCAGCGGGCCAGCGCGCGGCGAAGGCCGGGGCGAGGCGCTCGTCGGCGACGTAGCAGTCGTCGAGCACCTCGAGGTCGTGTGAGCGCCAGCGCCGCAGGGCCAGGCGCCCGTCGGACGCGACGGCCGCGCGCAGGCGAACCCGCGAGCCTCGCGCGCCGTGGGGCGGGCGCTCGACGGAGAGCTCGGCGTCGGCCCCGGCGAGGCGCGCCAGGTGCTCGCGCGCCACCGCGACGCGCCAGTCGTCCTGGGCGGCGGCCGACGCGTGCTGCAGGTCGCACCCGCCGCAGCGCCCGGGCCCGGCGTGCGGGCAGGGCGCGGCGACGCGCTCGGCGCTCGCCTCGAGCACGCGCGTCGCGTCGGCGCGCGCGAAGCGCGCGCCGTCCTCGGTGAGGGCCACCTCGACGAGCTCGCCGGGCAGGGCGTGGCGCACGAAGACGACCCGACCGTCGCCGAGGCGCGACGCCGCCCCCCCGGTCGCGGCGCGGCCGACGCGCACCGGGGCGGCACCGGGGCCGCCCACTACCCGGCCGCGAGCAGGGGCGCGGTCGAGCCCCGCCAGCCGCCGATCTGCGTCAATGACGAGGCCCACGCCCAGGTGAGCGTGACCGACCGGCGGGTGGAGATCCGGGTCACGCGCAGGCGCGTGAACGCGCGCCGCCCGTTGCTCGACGAGGGGGCGCTCGCCACCAGGCGGACCGTCCCTCGGTCGGCGACGGTCGATTCCGCGCAGTTCGGCGAGCAGGGGTTGAGCATGAACCGGCCGGTGCCCGTCGCACTCGTCGGCGACCAGCTCGCCCAGTGGATCGACCCGAAGTAGGAGTTGTCGTCGGCACACGAGAGGACGACCTGGCTCGGGCGGACCTGGGAGTGCGCCTCGCAGCCCACGCCCGTGGGCAGCGGCGGCAGCGACGAACCCGACGCCGGGGCCGCGAAGAGGGCCGACGCTACGAGCGCGCCGGCGCCGATGAGCCTGGACGGTGAGATCACGACTGACCACCCTTCTCCGCGCCGCCCGCCATGGACGCAGGCGCGGCGCCGGGCGTCAAGGACTGCGCCAGGGCGCGCTCGAGGACCCGGCCGACGAGCGCGTCGACGCGCCATCGAGCGAGCGGCGTCTCGGCCGCGGTGCGCTCCACCAGGGCCGCCGGGTCGAGGCCGAGGTCGCGCGCGTCCTCGTCGCCACCGGCCGCCATCCAGTCGGCCAGCTGGTGCTCGTCGATCTCGGGGTGGAACTGGACCCCGACGTGGCGGCCGATGGCGAAGGCCTGGACCGCGTTGTCGTTGCGCGCCCACACCTCGGCGGACTCGGGCAGCTCGCAGGCGTCGAAGTGGTACTCGAACCACGGCCCGGCCCCCACCCGGCCGTCGCCGACGTCCTCGGCGTCGAACCACCCGACCTCCGGGTTCGCCGAGCGCGACACCACGCCGCCGAAGTACCGGCAGAGGGCCTGGGCGCCGAAGCAGATCCCGAAGACCGGCAGGCCGCGCGCGTCGGCCTCGCCCAGGAGCTCGAGCTCGCGGCCGAACCACGCCTCCTCGACCGCCGGGTCGTAGACCGAGTGCTTCGAGCCGAGGACGACCAGGAGGTCGCAGCCGTCGAGGGCCGGCGTCGGGCTCGTCGCATCCATCATCACGACGTCGATCGCCCAGCCCCGGCGCTCGAGCGCCTCGCCGACCAGCCCCGGGCGGTCCTCGACGTGGTGGCGGACCACCAGCGCGCGCGGGGTCCGTTCCTCCACGGCGCGAAGCCTAGGGGGCCGGCACCTCCCAGCCGAGCGACGCGGCGACGTCTCGGCAGGTCGGGCAGAGCGGGTACTTGCTCGGGTTGCGCCCGGCGACCCAGAGCTTGCCGCACAACGCGCGAACCGGCGTCGCGTTGACCATCGAGTCGACGACCGAGTTGCCGAGCGCGACGAACTCGCCGCCCTCGGGCGTGTAGCCCTCCAGGACGAGGTGCGTGAAGCGGTCGTGGTCGCCGTCGTCGAGCGCCTCGGCCGGGGCGGCCGCCGGCGCCTCGACCTCGGTGACCACTCGGGTCGCCAGCGGCGCGCCGTCGCTCACGGCGCGCAGGTTACTAAGGTCGGCGCGTGCCCCGGCGCCGCCGCGACCCGGCTCGACCCCTCGGGCGCGTCGCGCCGCACTTCACGCGCGACGGCGCCCCCAAGACCGCGTATCGCACGCGCGACGAGGCCCAGGGCGCCGCCCACTTCGCCTGGACGATGGACCGCGTCGAGCTCGACACCTACCGCTGCGACCACTGCCACCAGTGGCACATCGGGCGGCGCTTCCGCGACCAGTAGCGCGCCCGCGCGCGCCTCGGGCACAATGGAGGCACCCCAATCGAAAGGCAGCCCATGGCCGTCCAGGCGTACATCCTGATTCAGTCGGAGATCGGGTCGAGCGAGAGCGTCGTCATGGCCACCCGCGAGGTCCCCGGGGTGCTCGAGAGCTTCGAGGTGACCGGCCCCTACGACGTGATCGTCCGCTGTACCGCCGAGAGCGTCGACGACCTGGGCAAGTTCATCGTGGGCGCCATCCAGAAGGTCCCGGGGATCACCCGGACGCTGACCTGCCCGGTGGTGAACTTCTAGGCGATCGCGCCGGCCGCGCGCAGTCGCGCGCGCTCTCGCCCGTCGACGCCCCAGCGTTCGAGCCCGGCGTCGGTGCCCGACCCCGGCGTGCTCGGGCCCGAGGACACGCGCGCCGGCGTCGCGCTGAAGCGCGGCGCGGGCGCCGGCGCCACGCCACCGTCGGTCGCGAAGACGCCGCGGCGTGCGTTGGCCGGGTCCGACGGCGCCTCGCGCGGCGAGAGCACCGGCGAGACGCAGGCGTCGGTGCCGGCGAAGCGCGCGACCCACTCGTCGCGCGTCGCGCCCGCGAACGCCGCCGCGAAGACGGCCTTGGTGGCCGGCCAGCGCTCGCGGTCCATCTGGGGCCCGAGGTCGGCGTCGGACAGGCCGAGTCCCGCGAGCAGCGCCGCGTAGAACTCCGGCTCGATCGCGCCGACCGCGACGTAGCGGCGATCGCTCGTCTCGTAGACCTCGTAGAAGGGCGCGCCGGTGTCGAGGATGTTGACGCCGCGCTCCTCACGCCAGAACCCCACGTTGAGGAACGAGTGCGTCATCGCGGTCATCATCGCCGCGGCGTCGACCATCGCCGCGTCGACGACCTGGCCCTGGCCCGTCTCGCGCGCGCGCATCACCGCCGCCAGCACCCCCACCACGCAGAACAGCGCGCCGCCGAAGTCCCCGACGTAGTTGAGCGGCGGCACCGGGGGCTCGCCGGCGCGCCCGACCGGCCAGAGCGCGCCGGCGACCGCGAGGTAGTTCACGTCGTGGCCGGCGCGCTGGCTGAGCGGCCCGTCCTGGCCGTAGCCGGTGAGTCGCGCGTAGACGAGGCGCGCGTTGGCCGCGGAGCAGGCGTCAGGCCCGACGCCGAGGCGCTCGGCGACCCCGGGGCGGAAGGACTCGACGAGGGCGTCGGCGCGCTCGGCCAGGGAGAGGACGAGGTCGCGGCCGTCGGGGTTCTTGAGGTCGACGGCCACCGAGTCGCGCGAGCGCGTCAGCTGGTCGTACGCGAAGCCGGCGCTCGTCCGGGGCCGCTCGACGCGCAGCACGTCGGCGCCGAGGTCGGCCAGGACGGTGCACGCGAACGGGGCCGCCCCCAAGCCGGCCAGCTCCACGACGCGCAGCCCCTCGAGGGGCCCTGCGGCGTCCACGTCGCCTAGTCCCACCAGAGGTCGTGGTCGATCACGCCGCGCGCGATCAGCCCGAGCTGGACCTGGCTGGTGCCCTCGACGATGGTGAGCTGTCGCGCGTCGCGGTAGAAGAGCTCGGTCGGGTGGTCCTCCATGTAGCCGGCGGCCCCGAGCAGCTGCACCGCCAGGCCCGAGGCGCGCACCGCGAGCTCGCTCGCGTAGTACTTGCACATCGACAGGTAAGGGACGTACTCCTTGGTGAAGCGCCCGTCGTCGGCCATCGCCGCGGCGCGGTAGGTGAGCAGGCGCGCGGCCTCGATCTCGGTCGCGCACTTGGCGATCTCCCAGCGGATTCCCTGGAAGTCGGCGACGGTCTGGCCGAAGGCCGGGCGGGCCTTGACGTACTCGGTCGCGTACATCAGCGCCCCCTCGGCCAGGCCGAGCCCGCGCGCGGCCACGATCGGGCGCATCGCGTTGAGCGACTGCATCACCAGCGAGAAGCCGCCGGCGATGACGTCCTGGGGTCCGACGGCCACGTGGTCGAAGACGATCTCGGTCGTGTCGATGCCTCGCACGCCCATCTTGCGGTCGACGCGCGGGCGCGTCACGCCCGGGGCGTGGGCGCCGACGAGGAAGCAGCCGATCTCGCGGTGCGACCGCGACGCCGGGTCGCCGGTCTTGGCGAAGACGACGTACCAGTCGGCCTGCATGCCCCCCGAGATCCAGCACTTGGTCCCGGTGAGGAGCACGCCGCCGGGCACGTCGGGGTCGGACTCGGCGCGCGCGGCCATCCCGGCGACGTCGCTGCCGGCGCCCGGCTCGGAGAGGCAGAACGCCGCGCGCGTCTCGCCGCTGGCGACCCCCGGCAGGTAGCGCCGCTTCTGGTCCTCGGACCCCGCGATCATCACCGGGCCCGTCGGCAGGCGCGTGAGCAGGAGCATCAGTCCGCAGACGTTGGAGTACTTGGTGACCTCCTCGATGGCCAGGGCGAGGCCGAGGATCCCCGCGCCCGAGCCGCCGTACTCCACGGGCACGCACAGCCCGAGCAGGTCGGCCGCCCGGAACGCGTCGAAGACGTCCTGGGGGTACTCCCCCGACGAGTCGATCTCGCGCGCGCGCGGCGCGACGCGCTCCCTCGCGACGCGGCGCACCGTGTCGCGCAGCGCCGCCAGCTCCTCGCTCAGTTCGAAGTCCACGCCCCGACAACGTAGTTCGGACCCTGTGCCAACATGGTCCGGTGGCCAGCTTCCGCCGCGACGACGCGCTCGCGCGGATGGCCACCACCGCCTACGACGTCGCCGTGATCGGCGCCGGGATGACCGGCGCCGGGGTGGCGGTGGACGCCGCGTCGCGGGGCCTGCGCGTCGCCCTGGTCGACGCGGGCGACGTCGCCGCGGGCACGAGCTCCAAGTCCTCCAAGATGGTCCACGGCGGGCTGCGCTACCTCCGCCAGCGCGAGTTCCGCCTGGTCGCCGAGAACCTGCGAGAGCGCCAGCGGCTGCTCGAGAACGCGCCCTACCTGGTCGCGCCGCTGCCCTTCCTCATCCCCCTCTTCGGCCACGACGGAGTGGCCAAGCGCGCGCTCGCCCGCGGCTACTCCACCGCGCTGCGCCTCTACGACCTCTCGGGCGGCTGGCGGATCGGGCACCGCTACGCGAGGGTGTCGCGCGACGAGGCGCTCGCCCACCTGCCGAGCCTCGACGTCGTCGCGCCTGGTCGCGGGCTTCGTCTACTACGACGCGCGCGCCGACGACGCGCGCGTGGCGCTCACCCTGGCGCGCACCGCCGCGGTCGACTTCGACGCCGACGTCGCCACCTACGCTCCGGTGGTGGACGTCGCGCGCGAGGGCGGGCGCGCCGTCGGGGTCGAGGTCGACGACCGGCTGGGCGGGCGGCGCCTCACGGTTTCCGCCCGAAGCGTGGTCAACGCGACCGGGGTCTGGGTCGACGAGGTCGCCGACCTGGTCGACGACACAGCCCCTCGCGTGACGCCGGCCAAGGGCGTGCACGTGAGCGTGTCGTCACAGCGCCTCGGCTGCGACGTCGCCGTCGTCCTGAGCGTGCCCGGCGACCGCCGGTCGGTCTTCGTCGTCCCGTTCGCCGAGTCGCCCTACACCTTCATCGGCACGACCGATACCGCCTACGACGGGGTCGCTCGACGACGCGCGGGCCACGAGCGACGACGTCGACTACCTGCTCGGCGCGGTCAACGCGTGGACGTCGGCCGGACTGACGCGCGCCGACGTGACCGGGGTGTGGGCCGGGCTGCGCCCGCTCCTCGCCCCTCGCGAGGGGCACGCGGTGTCCGAGCGCACCGCCGACCTCTCGCGCCGGCACCGCGTGACCGACTCCGGCGACGGCGTCGTGCACGTGACCGGCGGCAAGTGGACCACCTACCGGAAGATGGCCGAGGACGCGGTCGACGCGCTCTCGCCCTACCTGGGGCGCCTGGCGCCGTGCGCGACCAAGCGACTCCCCCTGCACGGCGTCGGCGACTGGCGCCCGTCGGGCGCGCTCGAGGGGCACCTCTATTCACGCTACGGCCAGGACGCGCCCACGGTGCTCGACCTCGCGCGCGACGCGCGCCTGGGCTCCCCGGCGATCCCGGGCCTGCCCTACCTCGGCGCCGAGTTCGTCTACGGCGCGCGCGCCGAGATGGCGACGTCGCTCGTCGACCTGGTCTGCCGGCGCACCCGCGCCCACCTCCAGGACGCGCGCGCCACGCTGGCCGCGGCCCCGGCGCTCGCCGCGCTGGTGGCCGACGAGTTCTGGTGGACCCGCGAGGAGTGCGACCGCCAGGTCGGCGCCTACCGCGCGCTCGTCGAACGCGAGTTCTCCGCCGCGGGGCTCGGGCCGGTCGCGTGAGCCCGCGAGTGCCCCCGGTCGAGCTCGCCGACGCGGCGCTCGAGGGCGCGCCCGGCGCCGACGCCGCGCTCGCGCGCGACCTGCGCGCCCTGGGCGTCGAGGTCGACGAGGGGCCCCGGGCCCGCGCCGACGCCGGGCGCGACTGGTGGCCGGTCCTGCTCCTGGACGCCCACGCCGGGCGCGTCGCGCGCTGGCCGGCGCTGGTCGCACGCCCGGCCAGCACCGCGCAGGTCGCCGAGGTCGTGCGCGCCGCGCGCGCCCGGGGCCTCGGGGTCGTGGCCCAGGGCGGGCGCTCGGGCGTCGTGGGCGGGGCGGCCGCGCCGGCCGGGGCGCTGGCCCTCGACCTGACGGCCATGGGCGCGGTGCTCGACGTCGACCCCGAGTCCATGACCGTGACCGCCCAGGCCGGCTGCTTCGGGCCCGAGCTCGAGGCGGCGGCGCGCGCCACG
Organism: uncultured Actinomycetota bacterium; assembly: GCA_963820815.1. Classification (GTDB taxonomy): domain Bacteria; phylum Actinomycetota; class Acidimicrobiia; order Acidimicrobiales; family RAAP-2; genus RAAP-2. The sequence goes on from CAWGBL010000003.1 coordinate 464,769, forward strand.
GGCCTCACGGTCGGCCACTTCCCCCAGTCTTTCGACATCTCGACGGTCGGCGGGTGGCTCGCCTGCCGCGGGGCCGGCCAGTACTCGAATCGCTACGGCACGGCGGCCGACATGGTGCGCCGCCTGACCGTGGTGCTCGCCAGCGGCGACGTGGCGCACCTCGGGTCCGGCGCGCCGCGCCAGGCGTCCGGGCCGGACCTGGTCGGGCTCTTCGTCGGCAGCGAGGGCGCGCTCGGCGTCATCACCGAGGCGACGCTCGTGGCCCGGCGCGCGCCAACGGCCGAGGCGCGCCGCGCCTACCGCTTCGCCGCCTTCGCCGACGGGCTGGCCGCCTGCCGCGAGGCGCTGGCCCGCGGCGCGTCCCCCGCGGTCCTGCGCCTCTACGACGAGGCCGAGTCGGCGCGCCACTTCGAGGTCGACGGCTGCGCGCTGATCGCCCTCGACGAGGGCGACCCCGCGATGGTCGCGGCCACGATCGCCGTCCTCGACGACGCCTGCACGGGCGCCGAGGCGCTCGACGCGTCGCTCGTCGCGCGCTGGCTCGAGCGGCGCAACGACGTCTCGGCGCTCGCCCCGCTCTGGGGGCGGGGGTCTGTGTCGACACCATCGAGGTCGCCGCGGGGTGGGGCGCCCTCGCGGCGGTGCACCGCGACGTCGTCGCGGCGCTGCGCGCCCTGCCCGAGACCGTCGTCGCGTCGGTCCACCAGAGCCACGCCTACCCCGACGGCGCGTGCCTCTACTTCACCTTCGCCGGGCGGCCCGAGGCCGACCCGGCCGGCTACTACGCGCGCGCGTGGGACGCGGCGATCGACGCGGCGCTCTCGGCCGGGGCGGCGCTCAGCCACCACCACGGCGTGGGGCGCCAGCGCGCCCGCTACCTCGAGCGCGCCCTGGGCGACGCCCACCCGGTGCTCGTCGCGATCAAGGCCGCGCTCGACCCCGACGACGTGCTCAACCCCGGGGTCCTCGGGCTGGGGGGCGCGTGAGGGCGCTCGCGATCGACGTGGGCTCGACCTCGGTGCGCACCGCGGTCGTCGACGAGTCCGGCGCAGTCAGCGCCACGCACCGCCGGCGCCTCGCGGTCAGCGCGCCGGCGCCGGGGCTCGTCGAGCTCGATCCGGCCGAGGTCGCCGACGCCGCGCTCGAGCTCGCCCAGCGCACGCTGGCCGACGCCGGCGGCGCCGACGTCGTGGGTGTGACCAACCAGCGCGCGACGACCATCGTCTTCGACCCCGCGACCGGCGAGCCGGTCGGGCCGGCGCTGAGCTGGCAGGACCTGCGCACGGTGCTCGACTGCCTGACGCTGCAGTCGAGCGGCCTGCGCCTCGCGCCGAACCAGTCGGCGACCAAGGCGGCGTGGCTCGTGCGCGAGAGCGGGCGCGCGGCGAGCGGCCTCGCCTTCGCCACCGTCGAGACCTGGGTCGCACTGCGCCTGAGCGGCGCGCACGTCACCGACCACTCCAACGCCGCCGTCACCGGCCTCGTCGACCCGGCGACCCTCGAGTGGTCCGAGCCGGTCCTCGAGGCCCTCGGAATCGCGGGCCTCGCCATGCCCCACGTCGTCGACACCGCCGGGGCCTGCGCGAGCGCGAGCGCGCTGCCCGGGTCCCCGGCCATCGCCGCCCTGGTCGGCGACCAGTCGGCGTCGCTCTTCGGCCAGTCACGCGTCACGCGCGGGGCCAAGCTGACCCTCGGCACCGGAGCCATGCTCGACGCCGTCGTCGGCCCGGTCCCTTCCTCGGGATTCGCGCGCTCGCCCGCCGGCTGCTTCCCGATCGTCGCGTCCTCGCGCGCCGGCGCGCTCACCTGGGGGCTCGAGGCGATCGCGCTATCGGCGGGGGCCTGCGTCGAGTGGCTGCGCGATGGGCTCGGCCTCATCGCCGACGCCGGCGAGGCCGACGCGATGGCCCGGAGCGTCGACGACGCCCACGGCGTCGCCTTCGTCCCGGCCCTGGCGGGGCTCGGCACCCCCTACTGGGACTTCGGCGCTCGCGCGGGCTTCGTCGGGCTCACGCGCGGCGCGACCCGCGCGCACCTGGCGCGCGCGGTGCTCGAGGGCGTCGCCCAGCGCTGCGCCGACCTGGTCGAGGCGATGCGCGCCGACACCGGCGACCCGCTCGACGAGCTGCGCGTGGACGGCGGCATGACGGCGAGCCCCGTGACCCTCCAGGCGCTGGCCGACGCGACCGGCGCGCGCGTCGCCGTCTCGAGCGAGGTCGAGGCCACCGCCCGCGGCGCCGGGCTGATGGCCCTGGTCGGCGCGGGCGCGATCGAGCCGAGCCACGTCGAGTCGCTCTTCGAGCCTGCCGCGACCTACGCGCCGCGCGTCGACGACGACGCGCGCGCGGCCTCGCGGGCGCGCTGGGCCGAGGCGGTCGGTCGCGTCGCGCGCACCATCCCCGAGCTCAGCGCGGTCGAGTTCTAGCCCGCCCAGGGCGCCGCGGCGAGCGCGGCGTCGAGCGTCGTGGCCGCGTCGACGAGGGGCTTGGAGAGCACCAGCGCGCGCGGCATCGAGAGCGCGACGACCGCGGTGACGACGCCCTCGCGCGAGTAGAGCGCGAGGAACCGGCCGCCGGCCCCGTCGTGGACGACCCTCGTCACGACGTCGTCGGGGTGGGGGTGGCCCAGGAGCTGGACCTTGGCCCCGTACTGGTCGGACCAGAAGTACGGCGTCGCCGGGGGCAGGGGCTCGCCGCCGGCGAGCCGCCGGGCCAGGTGAGCCGCCTGGTCGGCGGCGTTCTGCCAGTGCTCGACGCGCACCCGCTCGATCCCGGCCGGGCCGCGCAGCGGGAAGCGCGCGACGTCGCCGATCGCGTAGACGCCGGGCGCGCCGGCGAGCCCCTCGTCGACGACCACGCCGCGGTCGACCTCGAGCCCCGAGCCCTCGAGCCACTCGACGTTGGGCGCCGACCCCACCGCGAGCACGACGAGCGCCGCGGAGAGCCCCTCGCCGTCGGCGAGGGTGACCCGGTAGCCGCCCGGGCCGCCGGCCACGTCGGCGGCGCCGGAACCGGCGCGCAGCTCGACCCCGGCGCGCTCGGGCAGCGCAGCCAGCCAGCGAGCGACCGTCGGGCCGAGCACCTCAAGCAGCGGGTGCTCCAGGGCCTCGAGCACCACCGGTGCGAGGCCGCGCGCGCGCAGGCTGGTCGCGACCTCGGCGCCGACGAAACCGCCGCCGATCACGACGACGCGCGCGCCGGGCTCGAGCGCGCGCGCGGCGCCGATGAGCGCGGCCGCGTCGGCCCGGCTGCGCAGGGTCGCCGGCGCGCCCCCGCTCGGAAAGCCGGGCGTGCGCGCTCGCGAGCCGGTCGCCACGACGACCGCGTCCGCGTCGAGCGCCTCGCCCGAGGCCAGCGTCACGCGCCGCGCGCCCGCGTCGAGGGACGCGGCGCGCGCGCCGAGGCGCAGGTCGACCCCGGCGGCGGCCACGCGCTCAGCCGTCGCCAGGTCCGCGCGCTCGAGCGGCCAGTCGCCGCGCAGGACCTGCTTGGTCAGCGGCGGCCGGTCGTAGGGGAGGTCGGGCTCGTCGCCGACGACGGTGAGCGGGCCGGCGAAGCCCTCGCGGCGCAGCGACTCGGCGACGCGCCAGCCGGCGAGGCCCGCGCCCACGACGACGACGCGCGAACCGGGGTCGAGCGTCACGGCCCGAAGAGCGCGAGCCAGCGCGACGCGTCCATCGGCGCGAGCACCGGGTTGGCCGCGCGCACCTCGTCGAGCGTGGCCGACTCCACGGCCGAGTAGTCGTGGCCGGCGCCCACGCGAAGCGACCCGTCGAGGCGCCCGAGTCGCCCGACGAGGGACTCGCGCAGTGCGGCCGCGTCGCCGCCGGGCAGGTCGGTGCGCCCGCAGCCCTCGAGGAACAGGGTGTCGCCGGTGAGCAGCCAGCCCGCGTACTCGACGCACTGGCTCCCCGGCGAGTGGCCCGGCGTGGCGATAAGGCGCGCGACGCTCGCGCCGACGGCCAGGTCGTCGTCGCCGTCGTGGGCGACGAGGTCCGATACGGCGAGCCCGGTGCCGCGCGCGACCCACGGGGCCTCGGCCGCCTGGACGTGGACGGGGACGCCGCGCTCGACCAGTCGCGCCGCGCCGGCCACGCGCGCGCTCGCGTACGCGCCGCCGGCGTGGTCGAAGTGGAAGTGGGTCAGCACCGCCGCGGACACGTTGAGGCCGTCGGACTCGAGCGCGTCGACGAGCTCGTCGGGGGCCCAGGCCGCGTCGACCAGGGCCGCGGAGCCCGACCCGTCGTCGACGAGCGCGTAGGCGAAGTTGCGCATGGCCGCGGCCATCGCGTCGCCGGCCGCGAAGTCGCGCCCGGCGAGGTAGCGCCGGACCGACCCGCTCACGCGTCGCCGGCCGACGCCAGTCGCGGGGCGAGCTCCTCGACCTTGGCCGCGACCCCCGCGAGGCGCGACTCGAGCGCCTCGATGATCGCCGTCGCGCGCTCGAGCTTGGCGAAGAGGTCGTCGACCGAGACCTCGCCCTCGTCGAAGGACGCGACGATCGCGTCGAGCTCTGCCGCCGCCTCCGCCCAGCCGCCGATGTCACTCACGTCGCCTCCTTGCCCGTCACCGTCGCGCCGATCCGACCGTCGGACACCCGCAGGCTGACCCCGTCGCCGACAACGACGCCCGCGACCGACCGAACGAGCGCGCCCGAGGCGTCGGTCACCACGGCCCAGCCCTGGGCCAGGCGCCGCGCCGGGTCGTAGGCGCCGAGCAGGCGACGGCGCGCGGCGAGCGAGCCCGACGCGTCGGCCAGGGTGTGGCGCGCGTGCAGGCCGAGGATCGACCGCCGGTCCGCGAGGTGGCGGGCCTCGGCGCGCAGGCGGTCGCGCACGGCGAAGACCGTCGTGCGCCGGCGCTCGGCGACATAGGCCGACGCCTCCTCGACGCGATCGTGCGCGGCGTCGAGGAGGCGGCGCGCCGGCGCGGCCACGCGGGCCTCGCGCCAGGCGGCCACGCGCGCGACCAGGACCTCGCCCAGTTGGGTCGGCGTGATCGCCGAGAGGTGCGCGACCAGGTCGGCCACCGACTCGTCGCCGGTGTGGCCGATCCCGGTGAGAACCGGCGTCGCGCACGCCGCGATCGCGCGCGCGACGCGCTCGTCGTCGAAGCACGCGAGATCCGAGCGAGACCCGCCGCCGCGCACGACGCAGATCGCGTCGAGTTCGAGGGGGGCGAGGCGATCGATGGCGGCGACGATCGCGGGCGGCGCCGCCTCGCCCTGGACGGTCGTGGGCACCACGCAGACGTCGAAGGCGAGGCCCGAGCGCACGAGCTGGCCGGTGAAGTCCGCGAAGCCCTCGGTCGGCGGGCTCGCGACCAGGCCGAGGCGCAATGGGACGGCCGCGAGCTCGAGCGCGCGCTGGGCGCCGAGCAGCCCCTCGGCGCGCAGGCGCTCGATCAGCTCGGCGCGCCGGCGCGCGACGTCGCCGAGCAGCGCCGAGACGTCGACCTCGGTGACCGTGAAGCCGACGCGGCCCGACGGGGCGTAGAGGTCGACGTAGCCGAAGACGCTCACCACCGCGCCCGGGGCCAGGGTGACCCCCTGCTCGGCCAGGCGCCGCTTGAGGGGGCCCCACTGGCTGGCCCAGCAGTGGGCGTTGAGGACGGGGCGCCGGGCGTCGGCGCTGGACCCGGCGTCGACCAGGTCGAGGTAGAGGTGGCTCTTCTCGTAGACCTTGGCGACCTCCCCGCGGACCCAGCGCGGGTGGCGCCGGCCGAAGGCCTCCTCCAAGTGGGCGGTGACGAGCTCGTAGAACGCCCCGACCTCGAGGGCCTCGCCCGGCGCGCCGCCCTCGCTCACGGCCAGCACGCTACCGCCGGAATGTCACGAACTCGACATGGTCGCGCGCGCGGCGCCTGTGACAGACTGGCTGGCGGATGGTGAGCCGGCCGGGTGGCCGCGCCGGAAACGGCGAGGAAAGTCGGGGCTCCACAGGGCAGGGTGCTCGCGAAGCGAGTCGCGGTGACGTGCAGGACAGTGCCACAGAGAACAGACCGCCGATGGGCCGGGAGACCGGCCACAGGCAAGGGTGAAACGGTGCGGTAAGAGCGCACCAGCGCCGCGGCGACGCGGCGGCTCGGTAAACCCCACCAGGAGCAAGATCGAACAGGGGAGACGCGGCCCGCGAGTCCGCAAGGACACTCCCCGGGTGGATCGCTCAGATGGATGGCCACCCCGCCCCGCGAGGGGCGGACAGAACCCCGCTTACAGGCCGACTCACCATCCGCCGTGGCGCGCGGGAGACAGATGCTTCACCTTCCATTCACAGAGCTGCCGGTCTCGGACCCCGGCGAGCCCGACCGGCGGTCGCCGGTGCGGTACCTGGCGTGGCTGGCGCGGCGCCAGGGGGGACTCCTCACGCTCAACGCCGTCTTCGGGATCGGCTGGATGGTCTCCCAGGCGCTCATCTGGGCGGCCGTCGGCGCGGCCATCGACCACGGCGTCGCGCGCCACGACGTCGGCGCGCTGGCCGCGTGGGTCGGCGTCGTCGTCGCCCTCGGCCTGACCCAGGCCATCTGCGGGGGCCTGCGCCACCAGCTCGCGGTCACCAACTGGATGAACGCGGCCTACCGCACGGTCCAGCTGATCGGCCGGCACATCTCGACGACCGGCACCGCGCTGACCGACGAGATCCCGGCCGGCGACGTCGTCAACACCGTGGCCGCCGACGCCATGCGCGTCGGCGGGATGTTCGACTCCTTCGCCCGGTTCTCCGGGGCGATCCTGTCCTGGGCCGTCGTGTCCTTCATCCTCCTGTCGACCTCGGTCGAGCTCGGCCTCGTCGTGCTGATCGGCGTGCCGGTGCTGACCTCGCTCACCACCCCGCTGATGGCGCCGCTGCACGCGACCCAGGCGGCCCAGCGCGAGGCCGCCGGGCGCCTGGCCGCCCTGGGCAGCGACACCGTGGCCGGCCTGCGCATCCTGCGCGGCATCGGCGGCGAGGACGTCTTCCTCGACAACTACCGCCGCCAGAGCTCCGCGGTGCGCGACGCGGGGTACCGCATCGCCGGGCCCCAGGCCGGGCTCGAGTCGGGCCAGGTGCTCCTCCCGGCGATCCTGACCGGGGTCGTCACCTGGATCGGCGCGCGCGACGTGATGAACGGCACCCTGCACGTTGGCCAGCTGGTGGCGTTCTTCGGCTACGCGACGTTCCTCACGACGCCGCTTCGCACGGCGATCGAGTACGTGATCCAGGCGACGCGCGCCTACGTCGGCGCGGGGCGCGTCCTGCGGATCCTCGCCGTGGCCCCGAGCGTGCCCGACACGCCCGACCCCGCGCCCTGGCCCGAGGCCGTCGAGTCGCTCGCCGACGAGCGCTCCGGGGTGAGCGTGCGCGCGGGCGAGTTCGTCGCGATCGTCACCGAGACCCCGGCCGAGGCCGCGGCGCTGGCCGACCGCCTCGGGCGCTTTACCCCCGACGTCGACGGCGTGAGCGTCAACGGGATGGCGCTCGGCGGCTTCGCGCTGGCCGACGTCCGCGCGAACGTCGTCGTCTCGGAGATCGAGCCGCGCATCTTCTCGGGCGTCCTGCGCTACGAGCTCGTCCCCCACGGCGACCCCGTGGACGCGCGCGTCCTGGGCGCGCTGGAGGCCGCCAGCGCGCTGGACATCCTCGACGCCCTCGACGACGGCCTCGACACCTGGGTCGAGGAGCGGGGCCGCAGCCTCTCGGGCGGCCAGCGCCAGCGCCTGAGCCTGGCCCGGGCCATCCTCACCGACGCGCCCGCGCTGGTCCTCGTCGAGCCGACCTCGGCCGTCGACACCCACACCGAGGGCCGGATCGCCGCGCGACTGCCCGCGGTGCGCGCCGGGCGCCTCACCGTCGTCGCGTCGACCAGCCCGCTCGTGCTCGAGCGCGCCGACCGGGTCTACCGCATCGAGGGCGACCGCGCGGTCGAGTCGGGCACCCACGCCGAGCTCGTCGAGCGCTCGGCCGCCTACCGTCAGGTCGTCCTGCGAGAGGAGGGCGAGTGAGCCAGCTCCCCATCGCCTCGCGCGACGAGGTTCGCGTCGCCGCGCGCACGTTGGTCGCGAACCACCGGCGCCAGCTCGGCGTCATGCTCGCCCTCTACGGTCTCGCGTCGGTCGCCGGGCTCGTGCCGGCGTGGGTCATCGGGCGCATCATCAACCAGGCCACCGCCCACCGGCTCACCAGCTCGGGCGTGACGCTCAACGTCTCGATCCTCGTCGGGTCGTCGCTCGCCTTCGCCGGGCTCACCTACCTGGCGCGCCGGCGCAGCTACACGCTCGGCGAGCAGGTCTTCGCCGAGCTGCGAGAGGGATTCCTCGCGAGCGTGCTGGCGCTCCCCCTCGTCGAGGTCGAGCGCGCCGGCACCGGCGACCTGCTCAGCCGCACGACCAACGACGTCGAGGCGCTCAGCCGCACCGTGCGCTTCGCCGCGCCCGAGTGGCTGGTCGCCATCGTCCAGGCGGCCCTCACCCTGGTCGCGATGCTGGTCGTCAGCCCCCTGGCCGCGCTCGGCGGACTGGTGTCGCTCCCCCTGCTCTACGTCTCGACCAAGCGCTACCTCCACTACGCGCGCCCGGGCTACGTGCGCGAGCGCGCGAGCTACGCGACGATGTCGGGCACGATCGCCGAGACGGCCGAGGGCGCGCGCACGATCGACGCCCAACGCCTCGGCGCGCGCCAGCGCGAGCGGGTCGACGCCAACGTGCGCGACTCCTTCTACGCCGAGATGTACACGCTGCTGATGCGGGTCATCTGGTTCCCGACCATCGAGATCGCGTTCGCCCTGGCGGTCGCCGCGACTCTGATGTGGAGCGGCTGGCTCGCGCTGCACGGCGCGATCACGATCGGCGCGGCCACCACGGTGACCCTCTACGTCGTCCAGATCAACGACCCGATCGACCGGATCGTCGAGTGGCTCGACGAGCTCCAGATCGGCCAGACGTCGCTGGCCCGCCTGGTCGGGGTGTCGACGGTGCGCGACGACCGGCCGTCAACCGGGCCCGAGCCGGCCGACGAGACACTGCGCGTCGACCACGTGGCCTACGCCTACCGCAGCGGGCGCGACGTCCTGCACGACGTCACCCTGACGGTGCGCCCCGGCGAGCGCCTGGCCATCGTCGGGCCCACCGGCGCGGGCAAGTCGACCCTCGGGCGCCTGATGGCCGGCGTCGACGCGCCGCGCGAGGGCTCGGTCACCGTCGGCGGGGTCGCGCTGGCCGCGATGCCGCTCGACCAGCTGCGCCGGCACGTCGCCCTGGTCACCCAGGAGCACCACGTCTTCATCGGGACCCTGCGCGACAACCTGGCCCTGGCGCGCCCGGGCGCGCCCGACGCGGACCTCGAGCGCGCCCTCGACGCGGTGGACGCCGGGGAGTGGGCCCGCGCGCTGCCCGCGGGCCTCGACACCGTCCTCGGCTCGACGGGGCACCCGCTCTCGCCGGCCCAGGCCCAGCAGCTCGCGCTGGCGCGCCTCGTGCTGGCCGACCCGCACACCCTGGTGCTCGACGAGGCGACCGCGATGCTCGACCCGCGCGCCGCGCGCCACCTCGAGCGCTCGCTCGCCGCGGTGCTGGCCGGGCGCACGGTGATCGCGATCGCCCACCGGCTACACACCGCGCACGACGCCGATCGCGTGTGCGTGATGATCGACGGTCGCGTCGCCGAGCTCGGCACGCACGACGAGCTCCTGGCGGCCGACGGCGAGTACGCGTCGCTGTGGCGCAGCTGGCGGAGCGAGCGCCGAGGGGCCTCGTAGGCTCGTCGGCGTGACGCGGCTCCTGCGCGGCGACGAGGTGCTGGCGTGCGAGCACCGCGTCGCGCTCAGCCGCGGCGCGCCGACGCCGGTCCCGCCCGCGGACCCCACCCCCGAGGCCGAGCGGCGGCGCCGTCGCGCCGCCGAGCACCGGCGCGGCACCCTCGACGCCCTGGCCGCGGCCCACCCCGGGTCGCCGGTCCCCGCCAGCGTCGACCAGACCACCGAGCTCCTCGCCGCCGGCGCCGAGCTGGTGCTGCGCCCGAGGCTGGCCCCGGACGTCGCCGGCCGGCGCGTGTCGTTCGTCCAGGCGCTGCTGCGCGTCGGGCGCGACGCGGACGGGTACCGATACGCGCCGCTCATCGTCAAGAACTGCGAGGTCGTCGAGGCCTCGCCGACGCGCCGCACCCTCGAGGCGAGCCTCGCCGAGCCCTTCCCGGCCCAGGCGCAGTGGGCCGACGGGCTGGGGCTGCGCTCGAGCGCCGCGGTGACGCGCGCCGCGGTCCTGCTCGACCACGCGACGCGCGTGCTCGAGGCGCTGGGCCGGGGCGACCCGCGCGCGCGCGGCGGCCTGGTCGACCGCCAGGGCCGGCTGTGGTGGCTCCCGCTGGCCGGCGACGACTACCCGCGCGTCAACCTGCGCGCCTACGACGCGCACTACTCGCGCCAACTCGCGGTCCTCGAGGCCCACGAGCGCTACGCGGCCGGCGAGGGCCCCTTCCCCACTGAGCCCTACTGGCACCGCGACTGCCCCGACTGCCCGTACGCGCCCCACTGCGAGGCCGAGCTCGAGGCCCGCGACGACGTGTCGCTCACCCGGTTCACCACGCGCGTCCAGCAGCTCGCGCTGCGCGAGCACGGGGTGGCGACGCGCGCGAGCCTGGCCCGCCTCGACCCGGCGCGCGCGCGCAGCGCGCGCTCGCGACTCGCGCTCGAGGCGACCACGCCCGAGGACCACCTCGGTCGCACGATCGACAAGCTCGACGAGCTCATCTACCGCGCGCGCGTCCACGAGCGCGGCGTGCCGGCCCGCGCGGTGGACCGGCGCCAGATGGGCTGCCCGACGGCCGACGTCGAGGTCGACGTCGACATGGAGAGCTACGAGGACGTGACCTACCTCTGGGGCGCGACCGTGACCCTGCGCGCGCCGGTGCCCGGGCTCGCCGACGGCTACGTCGGGATCGCGCGCTGGCACGACCTCTCCGCCGCGGGCGAGGCCGAGCTCTTCGCGGAGTTCTGGTCGTGGTTCACCGGGGTTCGCGAGCTCTGCGCGACCGCCGGCGCGAGCTTCGCCGCGTACTGCTTCTGGGCGCGCGCCGAGGACACCGCGATGAACCGCGCCGTCGAGGCGCCCGTCGCCGGCGGCCCGACGCGCGCCGACGTCGACGCCTTCCGCGCCGACCCCACCGCCTGGGTCGACCTGCACGACCTGGCCAAGCGCCAGATCCAGACCGAGGGCCCGCTCGGGCTCAAGCTGCTGGCCCAGGCGTCGGGCTTCGCCTGGCGCGACCCCTCGCCCAGCGGCGAGGCCTCCATGCTCTGGTACGAGGTCGCGCGCGGGCGGGGCCCCGAGGCCGAGGCGTCGCGCGCGCGCCTCCTCGCCTACAACGAGGACGACTGTCGCGCGACGCGCGCGCTTCGAGAGTGGCTCAACGGCCCGGCGCGCGACCTGCCCCACCGCGACGACCCCGTGGACGCCGCTCAATAGCATTGCCCGGTGGTCGCCGCCGTCCCCCGCCGCGCGCGGGCCGCGGCGACCCTGGTCGGAGCGGCGCGCGCGGCCGTCGGCCTGGGCGCCGCGGCGGCGACCGGCTGGGGGCTGGCCCGGGTCGCGGACGGCTCGGCGCGCGCCGGCATCGGCGCGCTCGCGCTGGCCGTGGTCGCGCGCTTCGGCGCCGGGGCGGCCGCCGACGCCTGGGCCGAGCGGGCGGCGCGCGCGGCGCGAGCCGCGTGGCGATCGAGCATCCTCGACCACCTCGAGGTGCCCCACCGCGCCGGCGAGCGCAGCCGCGCCGACCTGTCGCTCGCCATCGAGCAGGCGTCGGCCGAGCCGGGGCTCGAGGCGCTGCGCGCCGCCGCCGGCGCCGGGCTGGCCGGCGTCGCGGTCGTCTTCGCCGCCGCCGGGTGGCTCAGCGCGCTGATCGTCATCGCCCTGCTCGCCCTGGCCGCGCCCCTCTACGCGCGCGCCGGCCGGGCCAGCGCCGAGCGCGAGGCCGACTACCAGCGGGTGCGCGCGCGCCTCGAGTCGCGCCAGCTCGAGCTCCTCACCCACGCCCCCGAGCTGCGCGCGCTCGGCGCCGTGCCCTACGGCGCGCGCGCGGTGGCCGCGCTGAGCGACGCCGAGCACGATCGCGCGGTCGCCGCGGTGCGCGTCGCGCTGACCTCCTCGCTCGTCACCGAGTTCCTCTCCGGGGTGAGCGTCGGGCTCGTCGCGATGGTCGTCGGGTTCTCCCTGCTCAACGGGTCCGTCAGCCTGACGCGCGCTCTCGTCGCGGTGCTCGTCACCGCCGAGCTCTTCGCCTTGGTGCGCCGCTACGGCGCGGAGTTCCACCGCCGCGAGGGCGCCGCGCGCGGGCGCTCCCTGCTCTCGGGCGCGCGCCGGTCGCGCCCGACCGGGCCGCCGGCGCCCCTGGTCGTGGCCGAGGGCCTCGTCACCGCGGCCGGCGGCGCGCCGGTGAGCCTGCGCGTCGAGCCGGGGTCGCGGACCCTGGTGACTGGGCCCTCGGGCGCCGGCAAGACGACGCTGCTCGAGACCATCGTCGGGTGGCGCCCCGTGGCGGGGGGCGCGCTGACGCGCGCTCCCGGACGCGTGGGCGTCGTCGACGCGGCCCCGGCGCTGCTCGCCGGCAGCCTGCGCGAGAACCTCGCCCTGGGCGCCGAGATCGAGGACGCGCGCCTGCGCGGCGCGCTCGACGCGGTCGCGCTGACCGGCGAGCGCTTCGACGACCTGGACGCGCCCGTCGGCGTCGACGGGCGCGGCTTCAGCGCGGGCGAGACGGTCCGCGTAGCCCTGGCGCGCTGCCTGCTGGCCGAGCCGGTCCTTCTGGTCCTCGACGACGTCGCCGGCCTGCTCGACGACGCGTCACGAGCGGCCTGCGCGCTCGCCCTGGCGGCGTCGAGCGCCGCGGTGGTCGAGGCGGCGAGTGGCGCGTCGGTGATCTCGTCGCCGGGCGCCACGGTGGTGCTGGGATGAGCGAGCTCTCGCGCCTCGTGCGGTGGATGCGCCGCGCCGCGCCGCGGCGCGGCGCGCTGGCGCGCGCGCTGCTCTCGGCGGTCGTGGGCTCGGCGGCGTCGCTCGGTCTGGTCGTGGCCGCGGTCGCGCTCCTCGTCGCGTCGAGCGCGCGGCCCGGGCTGCGCGCGGTCGCCCCGACCCTCGTGGCGATCGAGGTCTTCGCGTTCGTGCGCTCGCCGCTGCGCTACGGCGAGCGCCTGAGCGCGCACCGCCTCGGCCTGGACGCGGTGACCCGCTGGCGGCGCTGGCTCATCGAGGCGGTCGGCGCGTGGCCCTACGCGCGCTGGCGCGACGCGGCCAGCGGCGACCTCCTCGAGCGCTCGCTCGCCGACACCGAGGCGCTCCAGGACCTGTGGGTGCGCGGGGTCGTGCCCGGCGCCGCGGCGCTCGTCGCGGCTCTGGCCGGCGACGCGGTGCTCGCCGCACTTCGCGCGCGCGGCTCCTTCACCCCCGACGCCCTCGCGCTGGCCGCCATCCAGCTGGCCGGCGCGGCGATCGTCGTCGCGCGCGTCGCCCCGCGCGCCCGGGCGGACGCCGCCCGGCGGGCCGCCCGCGGCGCCTACCAGGCGGCGCTCGTCGAGCTCAGCGCCGCGGCGCCCGCCCTCCTGCTGCTCGGCGCCGAGGCCCCGCTGCGCGCGCGCACCGCCGCGCCCCTGGGGGCTCTCGCGAGCGCCGAGGCCGCGGCGCGGCGCGCGGCCCGGCCCTCGCTCTGCGTCGCGCCCCTCGGAGCGCTCGCCGCGCTCGGCGTCGTCGCGGCGCTCCGCCCCCCCACCTCGCCGACCTGGGCCGTCGCGGCGGTGGCGATCGCCCTGGCCACCTACGAGGCGCTCGCGGTCGTGGCCGGGGCCGCCGACGCCCTCGTCGCGGTGACCGGCGCCGCCGACCGGCTCGAGGCGCTCGCCGCGACGGGCCGGGCCGGCGAACGGCCCGCCCCCGCGCTGCCCCTGCGCGCGCGCGGGCTTCGCGTCGCCGAGGGCGAGCGCACGCTCGTCGGGGGCCTCGACCTCGAGGTGGGCGCGGGCGCGCGCGTCGCGATCGTCGGGCCGTCGGGCTCGGGCAAGTCGGCGCTGCTGCGAACGCTCGGCGGGCTCGACGACCCCGCGGCCGGCGTCGTCGAGCTCGGCGGCGTCGCGCTCGCGCGGATCGACGAGGCCGGCCTGCGCGCGCGCGTCGCGATGGTCGTCGCCGAGCCCGGCCTGGCCGGCGGGCTGGCCGGGGACTCGCTCGCCCTCGGGCGCGCGCTCGCGCGCGACCCCGTCGCCGACCTGGCGCGCCTCGGGCTGCGCGTCACCGAGCGCGACCGCCTCGACGACCTCTCGCGCGGGGAGCGCCAGCGCGTCGCGCTGGTCCAGGCCCTCGCGCCCGGGCCCACCGTCGTGCTGCTCGACGAGCCCACCAGCGGGCTCGGGCCCGCCGAGACCGACGCCGCGCTCGCGCTGCTGGCCGATTCGGGGGCGGCCGTCGTCGTGGCGACCCACGACTCGCGGGTCGTGGCGTGGTGCGACGTGGTCGTCGACCTCGCTAGCCGTTGAGCGTCGACATCGACGACTCGGGGTAGCGCTCGCCCACCACCGCGCCGCGCGGCACCGCGGCCTCGATCGCGGCGACGTCGTCTTCGCTCAGCCCGACGTCGGCGGCCGCGGCGTTCTCGCGCAGCCAGCGGCGGCGCTTGGTCCCCGGGATCGGCACCACGTCGTCGCCGCGGCTCATCACCCAGGCCAGGGCGAGCTGCGCGGCGGTCGCCCCCTTGGCCCGGGCCAGGGCGGCCAGCGCCTCGGCCAGGGGCAGGTTGGCCTCGCGCGCGCCCGGGGCGAAGCGCGGGTGGCGCGCGCGGTAGTCGAAGCGGTCGGTGCCCTCGCCCCCGGCCGGCGCATCGGTCGAGAAACCCGCGGCCCAGCGGGCTGTAGGCGACGAAGCCGATCCCCAGGCGCCGGCAGGTGGCCAGCGTCCCGTCCTCGGGCTCGCGGCTCCAGAGCGAGTACTCGCTCTGGAGGGCCGCCACCGGGTGGACCGCGTGGGCTCGCTCGATCGTCGCACTCGAGGCCTCCGAGATCCCCAGGTGGCGCACCTTGCCGTCGGCGACCAGGCCGGCCATCGCGCCCCACGTCTCCTCGATCGGCACCGTGCGGTCGACGCGGTGCTGGTAGTAGAGGTCGATGACCTCGACCCCGAGGCGCTCGAGCGAGGCGTCACAGGCCGCGCGCACGTACTCGGGCCGGCCGTTGACGCCGAGGAAGGCGCCCGACTCGTCGCGCTCGTTGCCGAACTTGGTGGCCAGCGTCACCTCGTCGCGGCGCCCGGCGATCGCGCGGCCGACGAGCCGCTCGTTGAGGAAGGGCCCGTACATGTCGGCGGTGTCGAGGAACGTCACCCCGAGGTCGAGCGCCTCGTGGATCGTCGCGATCGACTCGTCGTCGTCGCGAGTGCCGTAGAACTCGCTCATGCCCATGCACCCGAGCCCCATCGCCGACACCACCAGGCCGTCGCCCAGGCTTCGCTGCTCCACCACGGCCTCCATGTGAATTTGCTCACAACCCGTTGATTACGGGCTGTTTGCCCCACTGTACCGTCGCGGGCCGGGCTATTTTCTAGCCATTGGCTGGGGGGGCCAAACATTCGCAAGCCCGCCCGCACCGCGAGGTGCGGGCGGGCTTCGATGTCTAGGCCCCGCGCCGCTTTCTACGATTGGCCCGTGCCGGCCCCCACCGACAAGCCCGCGCTGCGCGGCTGGTCCCACGTCGCCGGCGCGCTGGCGCTCGCCGTCGCGGCGCCGGCCCTCGTCGCGCGCTGCGCGACGAGCGAGCAGCGGGCCTGGGTCGGTGCGTACCTCGGCGGGGTCGGCGCCATGATGGTCGTGAGCGCCCTCTACCACCGGGGGCGCTGGTCCGAGGCGGCGTGGCGGGTCTGGCGCCGCGCCGACCTGGTGGCGATCTTCGCGGCGGTCGCGGGGACGGGGGTGGCCGTCGCCGGCCTGACCCTGTCGCCGGGTGAGCGCTTCGGCCTGCTCGGCTCCATCGCCGGCGCCGCCCTCGTCGGGTGGGCGCTCGCGCGCCGCCTCGGCGCGTCGCGCTGGGCCCCGGCGAGCTTCTTCCTCGTGGTGGGGTGGGCGCCGGCGCCGTTCTTCGGGGCGATCGCGGCCGGCGGCGGCGCGGCCTGCGCCGCACTGGTGGCCGCCGGGGGCCTGGCCTACTCCGTCGGGGCGGTCGTCTTCGCGCGACAGCGGCCGCGCCTCGCGCCGCGGGTCTTCGGCTTCCACGAGCTCTTCCACGTCCTCACCCTGGCGGGCGCGGGCCTGCACTACGGCGCGCTGTGGGCGGCGCTGGCTAGGTGAGCCTCGGCACGACGTTGAAGTGAACGAGGGCCGGGGTGCCGTGGCGCGTGCCGATGGTGGTCGCCGACCCGTTGAAGAGCCGCGTGCGCCACGCGACGGCGCCGCCGACGCCGAGCGCCCAGGCGACCGCCGACTTGATCGGCGAGACGTGGCTGACGATGAGGAGGTGGCGGTCGTTGGAGTTGAGCAGGCTGCCCGGGTCGGCCAGCAGCGCGTCGAGCTCGGCGTGGACCCGCTCGTCGACGCTGGCCAGCGACTCCCCACCGCCCAGGCGCGTCGTGTGGTCGGTCTCGAAGTCGCGCCACTGCTCGGCGCGCAGCGTGTGCAGCGGCTGGCCCTCGAGCTCCCCGTAGTCGACCTCGATGAACGACTCGCGCACCTCGGCCTCGACGTGGGGCGCGGCCAGCGCCGCGGTGGCGCGCGCGCGCTCGAGCGGCGACGTCCACGCCGCGGCGACGCCCTCGAGCAGGTCGGCCAGGGCCCGGGCCTGGCGCTCGCCGTGGGCGGTGAGCGGCGGGTCCGAGCGGCCCACCAGCAGCCCCGCGGCGTTGGTCACCGACTCGCCGTGGCGCGCCAAGACGATCACGGCAGCAGGAGGCGCCCGCAGCTCGCGCAGGGCGGGAACTCGCCCTCGGGCGCGGCGCGCCAGCGGTCGAGGTCGAGCGGGGCGAGCGCGATGCGGCACCCGTCGCAGCGCCCCTCGACGACCTGGGCCGCCCCGGAGGCGCCGACGCGCGCCAGCGCGTCGTCGTAGCGCGCGCGCAGCCCGGCCGGCACGGCGTCGGCGACGGCGACGCGGTCGCGGGCGAGCGCGGCGGCCTCCTCCTCGAGCCCGGCGGTGAGCGCGTCGACGCTCGCGCGCAGGGCCTCGCGGCGCTCGGCCAGGGGCCGGGCGCGCTCGCGCACCGCGTCGACGACCTCGTCGAGCGGCTCGACCTCGATGAGGAGCTCGAGCTCGCGGTCCTCGGCCTCGGCGCGGCGCGACCGCACCTGGTCGCGCTCGGCGCTGATCGCGGCCAGCTCGCGCGACCCCGCGGTCGGCGAGGCCAGCGCCGCGTCGAGCTCGGACTCACGCGCGCGCAGCCGCTCGCTCTCGCGCGCGGCGTCCTCGAAGGCGGTGCGCACGGGGTCGCGCGCGGCGCGCGCCTCGGCCAGGGCCGACGCCATCGAGCGCAGCTCGTCCTCGACTGAGGCCAGCTCCGCGCGCTCGGGCAGCCGGTCGCGCTGGGCGCGGACGCGGTCGGCCCAGCGGTCGGCCTCCATCAGCGCGCGCAGCGCGTCGGCGTCGCTCACGCCCCACTCTCCCACGGCGCCTCGGCGCCCAGCCGCGCGATCACCCCGGCGAGGTCCGGGGCGAGCGCCGCCGCCTCCTCGAGGGGGAACCACGCCGACCTCGGGGCTCTCGCCCGGCGCCGGCCGCGGGTCGAGGGGGTCGCTGACCAGCAGGTAGCGCACGTCGTAGTGGGTGTGGCCCCGCGGCCCGGGGTGCACGTCGACCTGGCGCAGGGCGAGGGGCGCCCCGGCGCGCGCGAACAGCCCGGTCTCCTCGAGCGTCTCGCGCGCGGCGGCGGCGGCCGGCTCCTCGCCCGGGTCGACGTGGCCGCCCGGCTGGAGCCAGCTGGCCGGTGCGCTTGTGGCGGTGCAGCAGGAAGCCGCGGGTCGACACGACGAAGGCCGACGCCGTCACGTGGTGGGCGTCGCCGGCCTCGTCGAAGGGCGCCGGGGCGCCGAGGCGCTCGATCGTCGCGGCCAGCGACGCGGCCTCGCGGTCGTCGGCCGGGGCGTGCGCGGCGAGCGCGGCGGCCAGGGCCCGCGCGCGCGGCGCGTCGAGCAGCGCGCGCACCGACGCGGGCACGGGCGCGTCGACCCCGGGGTAGGCGGCCGGGGCGCCGTAGGCCAGGCGCGCCGGGACGTCGCCGGCCCACACGGCGAGCCCGCGCGTCGTCGTCGGGGTCGTCGGTCGGGCCGGCCGAGACCTTGGCCGAGGCCTCGTCGATCTCCACGCGCACCACGAGGGTGAGGCGCGCCTCGGACTCGGTCATCGCGCGCACCTCGGCCGCGCGACCGGGCAGGACCGCGTCGACGAGGCGGGTGAGCGCGGCGTCGCGTTCGGGCCCCTCGGCCAGCGCGCGCGCCCGGCCCACCACGACCGCCGAGCGGTAGGCGATCGAGGACTCGAAGCCGCTGCGCGCCAGGCGCAGGCCGTCGTAGAGGGTGGCGGTCACGAAGGCGCGGCCGCTCGCGACCACCGCGCGCAGCACCGCGTTGCCCGGGCTGCCGTGCAGATAGAGGGCGCGGCCGTCGCGCGCGACGAGCGTGGGCAGCGCGGCGGCCTCGCCGTCGACCACCGCCGCGACGTGGGCGACGGGCGCGGCGTCGAGGATCGCGAAGACCGTCGCCTCGTCGTAGGCGGCCTTGGCCGGCAGGCGGCGAACCCGGGTGTGCGGCCCCGGCCCCAGGTCGGCGCTCACGCTCTCAGGTCACCGCCGAAGAAGGTGCGCGCCGCCCCGGCGACCTCGACGGTGCGCTCGAAGAGCCGCGCGTACATCAGGCCCCCGCGCGCCGACGCCTGGTACACCGAGACCGTCGGCGAACCGCTGGCCCCGACCCACCACGGCGCGATCGCGCACATCGCGCTGCCGGTGACGTGGTCCTCGGCGACCCCCAGGCGCGGCGCGAAGACCCGGATCGACACGTCGACCCCCGGCCCCCCGGCGCACGCCGCCACGACCATCGAGCTCGGCACGAGGAAGAGGCTCACCGGGTCGACCGCCAGGGAGCAGAGCGCGTCGTAGTCCTCGACCACCGCCAGGACGCTCTGGGCGCCGGCCTGGAAGACCTCGCGCGCCGGGCCGAGCGCGCCGCCGAGCACCGCGGCGTCGAGCGGCTCGAGGTACGCGCGCGGCAGGTCCACGCCCAGGAGCCCGTCGGCCCGGCGCCGCCCGGCGACCGGGCCGGCGCGGGTCTCGAAGGCGAGGTCGGTGCCCGGCACTCCGAGCTCGGTGAGCAGGACGTGGAGCGCGGCCAGGGTCGCGTGGCCCCCGAGGTCGACCTCGGCCGTCGGGGTGAACCAGCGAAGCGTCCACGCGTCGCCCACGCGCCGCACGAAGACGGTCTCGGAGACCGCGAGCTCGAAGGCGATGCGCGCGAGCTCGTCGTCGGGCAGGGGCCGCTCGAGCAGCACGACGACCGCCGGGCCGCCGCGCTCGGAGTCGCCGATGAACGCGTCGACCCACCACAGTCGGTGCCCGAAGCTGACGTTCACCAACTCCACCGCGTAAGACTGCCACAGCCGCGCGCGCGAATAGGGTGGCGCAGGTGCGCGTGGTCACCTTCAACCTCCACGCCGGCGTCGACGGCTGGGGCCGGAGGACCGACGCGCTGGCCACCGCCATCGACCTCGCCCCCGACGTGCTCATCGCGCCCGAGACGTGGCGCGGCGACGACGGCGACGACTTCGTCGCGACGCTGGCCGCGGCCGGGCTGGTCGGCGCCTTCGCCGAGCTGGCGCGCGCCGAGCGCGCGACCGGCGGGCGCGGGGGGCGCGGCTGGCAGCCGGTGACCGCGCACCTCACCGGCGAGCGCGGCCTCTACTTCACCGAGCACCGCTCGCTGAGCGCGCTCCAGCACGCCGCGCGAGACGGCGCGACGGTCGAGCGCGGTGCGTGGGGCCTCGGTCTCTTCACGCGGCTCGATGTCGAGTCCGTGGCGGTCGAGCCGATCGAGCGCCTGCCGCGCGAGCGCGTGAGCCGCGCGGCGGTCGTCGCGCGCCTTCGCCTCGGCGGCCGGCCCTTCGGCGTGGTCGCGGTGCACGGCGCCCACCTGAGCCACGGCTCGTTCATTCAGTACCGGCGGGTGCGCGAGATCGTCGCCGCGCTCGACCCGGCGCTGCCGGTCATCGTCGGCGGCGACTTCAACTCCTGGCGGCCGCCGTTGCGCGCCTTCCTGCCGGGCTGGCGTGGCCTGGCGCGCGCGCGCACCTGGCCCGGGCGCCACCCGCACTCCCAGATCGACCACCTGCTCGCGCGCGGCCCGTGGCGGGTCGTCGCCTCGGGGTCGCGCGACGGCGGCAGCGACCACCGCGCCCTCTACGCCGACGTCGAGCTCGGCTAGCCGATCTCGACCCCGCGCGTCTCGGGCAGGCCGGCCAGGAGGGCGACGAGCGGCGTGAGCGGCAGGAAGGTCACCAGCGCGGCGACGCGCAGCGAGCCCGGCCCGGTCGCGTTGACGACGTCGCCGACGTACCCGAAGAGCGCCAGGCCCGCGACCGCGCCGACGACCGCCGCGACGATCGCCCAGCCCTGGGCGGTGGCCCGGACGCCGTGGGGGAAGACCTCGGTGGAGATGGCCATGGCCGCCGGGGTGAGCACGCCCGCGGCGAAGACCCCGGCCAAGTAACCGGCGGTGAAGTCGGTGACGCCCCCGGCGTAGGCGAGCGTCGACGCCGCGGTCGTCGCCAGGATCCCCAGCGCGGCGGTCGGCCGCCTCCCCCAGCCGTTGGCCAGCTGGCGCCCCAGGACCAGGCCGGCCAGGCCGGTGACGCCGCTGCTCACGACGATCGCCGAGACGTGCCCGGCCGAGAGCTTGAGGATCCCCTCGCCGTAGGCGAAGGCGAAGCCGTTGGCCGGGCCGGTCACGACCGCGGCCACGGCGGTGAGCAGGCAGACGCGCGCCAGCGTCGCGCGCTGGCCGCGCGGCATGACCCCGAGTCGCGCGAGGTCGCCCGAGCCCCGCGCCCACGCCGGCTCGGCGACGGCGCGGCGTGCCGGGACCAGCACGACCAGCGGCACGACGGCCAGGGCGAAGAGCCAGCGGAACGAGTCGGGGCCCCGGACCACCCCGTGCAGCAGCGCCGAGAGCCCCGCGCCCACCCCGGCGCCGGCGGCCACCAGCACCAGGCGCGGGACGCGGCGCCCGACCTCGGAGAGCTCCACGGTCAGCACCGAGACCAGCGCCGACGACGCCGAGAGCATCGGCCGGGCCAGCGCGAAGAGTGCGACGAAGACCCAGTAGCTCGGGCTCGTGGCCGCCAGCGCGGTCACGACCAGCCCGGCGACGACCGTCACCCGCAGCACCGGGGTGCGCCCGACGCGGTCGGCCAGCGCGGCCAGCGGGAGCGCGAGCAGCGACGCCGCTCGCAGCGCGGCGAGGCCGAGGCCGAGCGTCGAGCCCGAGAGACCCAGCGCCCCGCGCAGCGTGGCCCGGGTCGCGGGGTGGCCGAAGTGGCGCGCCACGTCGTGCAGCGCCGAGATCGACCCGAACTGCGCGAAGCTCGACGCCAGCGCCACGGCGATCAGCGCGGCGACGGCGCCGCGGCGCGCGCTCACTCAGTCAAGCGTCACCGACGGGTCGACCACCACCAGGGTCTTGCCGAGGTTGGCGCCCTCGAAGAGCATGTTGAGCGCGGCCGGAGCGTTCTCGAGCCCCTCGACGAGGTGCTCGTCGTGGACCAGCGCGCCCGAGGCCAGCAGCCCGGCCAGCTCGATCTGGGCCTCGGCGTAGCGCGCCGCGTAGTCCAGGACCAGGAAGCCCTCCATGCGCGCGCGCCGCACGATCAGCATCGACGTGTTGCGCACCCCCGTCGGCTGCACGGCGTTGTAGTGGCTGATCGCCCCGCAGACGGCCACCCGGCCGTGCATCGCCAGGCAGCCGAGCGCCGCGTCGAGGACCTCACCGCCGACATTGTCGAAGTAGACGTCGATCCCCTTGGGGCAGGCCTGGTGGAGCCGCGCGCCGAGGTGCGCCTCGCGGTAGTCGAGGCACTCGTCGAAGCCGAGGCGCTCGACGACGTAGCGGCACTTGTCCGCGCCCCCGGCGATCCCGACGACCTTGCCGGCGCCCTTGGCCCGGGCCAGCTGGCCGGCCACGGACCCGGTGGCCCCCGCGGCCCCCGAGACGACGACGACGTCACCCTCGACCATCTTGGCGACGTCGAGGAGCCCGAAGTACGCCGTGCACCCGGTGACGCCCAGGACATTCATCACGGTGGGCAGGGTCAGGCCGAGGCCCCGGGGCAGGACGGTGAAGGCGCGGTCCGCGATCGCCCACTCCTGCCAGCCGACCATGCCGAAGACGACGTCGCCGACCGCGAAGCGGTCGCTGCGGCTCTCGGTCACGACCCCGGTGCCGGCCGACCGGATCACGTCGCCGACCTGGATCGGCGGCAGGTAGCCGGGCGCGTCGTTCATCCAGGTGCGGATGGTCGGGTCGATGGAGATCGTCCCGACGCGGATGAGCGCCTCGCCCTCGCCCGGCTCGGGCACGCTGGCGCTGACCAGCTCGGTGGTCGACGCGTCGACCTTGCCGGTCGGTCGTGACTTCAGGACGATGCGGCGGTTCGCCATGGGGCCTCCTGTCCGCGACACCCTACGCCGCCGGCTGCTAGACACGGGCCGTGGCCCGCACCCGGGGCTTTCGCTCCTCGCTCTACCGCGACGCCCGGCTCCTGGGCGACCTGCAGGCGGCGTCGCGCGGGCCGCTCTCGTTCACGCGGCGCTACGCGCGACGCCGCGCCTACGCCACCACCAACGCGATGACCCGCCGGATCCTGCGTTCGGCGGGGCTGTCGCGCTAGCCCCGCGGTCCTGGACGCCGGGGCCCCGGTGCGATAGAACTGGGCTACCTGAGAGAGGGGGACAGATGGATGGCAACGAGGTTGAGGCCGTAATGGCCGTCACCCACGGGATCGTCGCGGCTGAGTCGAACGGGCTCGTGCTGGCCGACACCGAGGACGAGAACATCGCCGAGTAGGCGGTGGCGCCGGGGCGCTCGCCCCGGCATTGGATGCAATCGCGAAACGCGCTGGGAAACCAGCGTGCTTTTGCGTGTCCCAACGTCGCGCGGCTCAGCGCCAACTCGGGGACGGCCCCGTCACTGGACCGCCCCCCACATTTCGATTGACCCGGTCCCCCCCGCGGGCCTAGACCGGGCCCATCAACCTCAGGGGGGACCCATGGCCAAGTACCTGCTCGCGTACCGAGGGGGCAACCCCGGCGAGGGAGACGGCATGGACGACGCGATCATGGCGGAGTGGATGAGCTGGTTCGGCACCATGGGCGAGTCGCTCAAGGACCCGGGCAACCCGCTGGTCGCCTCGACCGCGCTCGGCCCGGACGGCTCGCGCGTCGAGGCCGGGGGGCTCTCGGGATACTCGATCATCGAGGCCGACAGCCTCGACGCCGCCGCCGCGGTGGCCAGCGCGTGCCCGCACCTCAAGGCCGGCGGGACGGTCGACGTCTACGAGGCGATGCCGATGTAGGGGCCGGCGGCCCGGACGCACAGCGGGTCCGACGCGAGCTCGTCGCCGGTGGCGGCGTAGGCGCGGGCCCGCGAGCCCCCGCACAGCCGCCGGTGCGCGCAGCCCCCGCAGGGCCCGGTCAGCTCGCCGCGGCGCATCGCGGTGAACGTCGGGCTCGTCGCGTAGAGGTCCGCCAGGTCGCCCTCGCGCACGTTGCCGACGTCCACGGGCAGGAAGCCCGACGCGCGCACCGCGCCGTCGTGGGCGACGAAGACGACGCCGCGGCCGTCGCCGGTGGCCAGCGTCGCCGACGACCGGCGCCCGGCGAGCGTCGGCGCGCTCGACAGCCGCGCCGCCAGCGAGCGGTAGAGCGGGCCCAGGCTGAAGCCCTCGGCGACGTCGGCGCCGCGCCACCCCTCGCGCGCCGCCTGGACGCGCCGGAAGAACGGCGCCTCGACTGTGCGCACCGTCATCCCGCGCGCACCCGCGTCGACCAGGAAGTGGCAGACGTCCTCGGCCTCGTCGGGCGTGACCTCGGCCAGGTCGCTGCCGCGGCCCACGGCGACGAGGAAGAAGACCTCCCAGACGCGCACGCCCAGGCGCGCGACGAGCGCGAAGACGTCGGCCAGCTCGCCGGCGTTCTGCGCGGTCACGGTCGTGTTGACCTGGACCCGGAAGCCGCGCTCGGCCGCGGCGGCGAGGGCCGCGAGCGTCTGGGTGAAGTGGCCCTCCACGCCGCGCAGGCCGTCGTGGTGGATCGGACCGGCGCCGTCGAGGCTGATCGAGAGGGCGCGTACCCCCGCGCCGAAGAGCCGGTCGAGCGCGCCGGCGTCGAGGCGCGGGGTCACCGACGGCGCCACGCCCAGGCGCAGGCCGAGCGAGCGCGCGTGGTCGATGAGCTCGAAGAGGTCGGGGCGCTCGAGGCAGTCGCCGCCGGTCAGGACGACGATCGGCGCCGGCCCGGGCATCGCGGCGATGGAGTCGAGCAGCGCGCGGCCCTCGTCGGTGCTGAGTTCGCCGGGCAGCGCCGTCGGCTGCGCCGACGCCCGGCAGTGCCGGCAGGCCAGAGAGCAGGCCTTGGTGACCTCCCAGAACACGAGGTGGGGGCTCGCGTCGTAGCGCGCCAGCGTTCTGGTCAGCGTCTCGTCGCGCACCGCCCCTCCTTGTGACGGGACGACGGCCCGGGGGGAAGGCCGTCGTCCTCGCTGGGCCAAGTCTGGCGGCGCGCCGCGACGGGGTCTTAGGGCCGAAGGTCCCCTAGGCCGGCTCGACCACCACCGCGGTGCCGTAGGCCAGGATCTCCTGGAAGGTGTTGGCGATGTCGTTGGAGTCGTAGCGCATCGCGATGACCGCGTTCGCCCCCATCTCCTGGGCCGCCTCGGCCAGGCGCTCGAGCGCCTCGGAGCGGGTCTGCTGGAGCTGCTTGGTCAGCCCCCGTAGCTCGCCGCCGCCCAGCGCCTTCAGCGCCGCGCCCAGCTGCGCGCCGACGTTGCGCGTGCGCACCGTCAGCCCGTTCACCTCGCCCAGGACCTTGACGATCCGCTGGCCCGGCACGTCGTTCATCGTCACGATCAGCACGTCGACCTCCTCGCGCCCGACTCTAGGCGCCACTCCGGCGCGCCCGTGCCGCCGACAGCCGGGCCACCACCTCGTCGTCGGGCGTCGCGTCGAACTCCTCGTAGTACTGGCCGACCGCGAAGGCCCCGCGCGCGACGATCAGCGACTCGACCGCGTCGCACTCGCGCCCGAGTCCGGCCAGCGCGTCGGCGGCGCCGACCGGCACGGCCAGCGTCACCGCGCTCGCGCCGCGCGCGCGCAGCGCTCGCAGCGCGGCGCGCGCCGTCGCGCCCGTCGCGACCCCGTCGTCCACGCAGACCACCGGGCGGCCGTCCACCGGCGCGGGGGCCACGACCGCGCGGTAGCGCGCGACGCGGCGCTCGAGGGCGAGGAGCTCGCGGTCGCGCGCCGCGGCGTAGCCGCGCTCGCTCAACCCGGCCGCGCGCACCAACGCGTCGTCGCGGACCTCGACCCCGCCCTCGGCCAGCGCCCCCATCGCCACCTCCTCGCGCCCGGGCAGCCCCACCTTTCGCACGACCAGGACGTCGAGGTCGAGCCCGAGCGCCGCGGCGACCTCGTCGGCCACCACCACTCCCCCGCGCGCCAGGCCGACCACCAGGGCGCCGGGGTCGGCGCCGCGCAGAGCGACGGCCAGGCGCCGCCCGGCGTCGGCGCGGTCGACGAAGCCCTCCACGACCCCTCTCTAGCGCGCGCGCCGGGTGCGCCCGGCGGGCCCTACGTCCTAGCCGCCGGCGTCGCCCGGCGGCGCGCGGACCTCGCGGATCAGCGCGTGGATCGTCGCCGCGCCGGGGATCGCCAGGAGCACGCCGATGAACCCCCCGAAGAGCCCCCCGACCCACGCGCCGACCTCGGCGCCGACCAGGACGGCGACGAAGACCGCGAGCGGGTTGAGCCGGACGGTCCGGCTCATCACCAGCGGGTTGAGCACGTGGTTCTCGACCTGGGTGTAGACGAGGAAGGCGACGAGCGTGATCACCCCCGCGGGGACCGAGTGGAAGAAGGCGAACGCGACCGTGGGGATGCCCGCCAGCGCGCCGCCGATGGTCGGCAGGAAGTCGACCAGCGCCACCCACAGGGCCCAGAGGAAGGCGAAGGGCACGCCGGTCGCGGCCAGGGTCACGAAGACGACGAGCCCGGCGGAGATCGAGGTGAGCAGGTTGCCGAGCGCGTACCCGGTCGCCGACCGGGCGACCTCGTGGCCGACGCGCGTGACGCGCGCCGCGCTCGCCGGGCTCAGGATCGTCAGCAATGACGCTTTGGCCTTGGGTGCCTCGAGGAGCAGGAGCACCACGAATGTGAAGACCGTGAGCAGCGCGACGAGCACCGTGACCGCGCCGCGCCCGAGCGCCAGCGCCGGCTTGCTGAGCCCCTGGGCCAGGTTGATGAGCTTGGAGGAGTTGCGCGAGATCCACGTGGCCACGTGGTACCGGCGCAGCAGGTGGCCGATCCAGCCGTGGCCGGCCTCGGCCTTTCTCACGTAGCCCGGCAGTGAGTTCGACAGGTGGGTCAGGCCGTTGACGAGCGGGTAGCCGAAGGCCACCGCGAGCCCCACGAAGACGACGACCGCGACCAGCGTCACCAGGCCCACGGCCCAGCCGCGCCGCAGCCCCCAGCCTTCGATGCGCTCCACCAGCGGGTTGAGGATGAGCGCGACGAACGCGCCCACCAGCATCATGAGCAGGAGCACCCGCACCCGGTAGAGCACGAGGCCGCCGATGTAGACCCCGGCCACCGTGAAGACGCTGACCAGGATCGTGCGCAGCGGGACGTTGCTCGCGTCGGCGCGACGGAAGACCCGGCCGCCCGCGCGGGGCGCCGGGCCTTCCTGGGCGTCCTGCGACGACACGTCCCCCCTCGAACGAGAGCGAGGCTAGCCGCGCGCCCGACGCCCGGCCGTGGGTCGGCGGTCCCACCGGGCCTGCCGGTGGGGCCACCGCCCCCGGGTGACTACAGCCTCTTCACCTCGACCTTGTGGTGCGAGGTGCCCATGGCCTCCACCGCGGGGAGGGTCAGGCGGACCTCCAGGACGCCGTCCGCGTAGGTCGCCGTGATCGTGGAGGGGTCCACGCCCTTGGGCAGCGACACGCTGCGGGTCAGCGACCCGTAGCGGAACTCGCTGCGGTGCATGTGCTCCCCGCGCTCCTCGTGGCGCTCGGCCCGGTCGGCCGAGATCACGAGCGCGCCCTCGACCACCTCGACCGAGATGTCCCGGGCCGGGTCGACCCCGGGCAGCTCCGCGCGCACGACCAGCGAGTCCCCCTCGCGGCACTCCTCCACCCGGAACATCGGGCTCCAGGCGCTGTCCCGGAAGAAGTCGTCCAGCCAGCGCCGGCCCGGCCAGGTCGGCCAGGTCATCCCCAGCGGCGAGTCGCGCCGCTCGAGCATCATCGTGTCTTTCATTGCAACCTCCGCTCCGCAGAGGTCACCGCCCCGCCCTGGGGCGGTGGCTGTTTGCACTCCCAGCGTGACCCCGGCCGGCCCCGCGGTCAACCCCCGGGCTAGGGCCGGAGGTCCCGGCTAGTCGCGGACGATGTCGAAGGCCCGCAGGGAGCGGATGCGGTCGCGCCGGCGCGCGCGAAGCCGCTTCTCCGAGAGCGCGGCCAGGTCGACGTAGGCGCCCAGGATCGCCCGGTGGATCCGCTCGACGGTGAGGAACGGGCTCGGGTCCTCGGGCACGACCTCGTCGATGAGCCCGAGCTCGAGCTGGTCGCGCGCGGTCGAGCGCATGGTGGCCAGGGTCGTGCGCACCTGCTCGGCGCTCGGGCTGGGCGTCTTGTAGAGGATGGAGGCGGCCGAGCGCGGCTCGGCCACGTAGGCCATCGCCTTCTCGAGCATCATCACGTGGTCGGCCATCGGCGTCGTGGCCAGCCCGCCGCCGCTGCCCAGGGCCCCGGTGACCAGGGAGATCACCGGCCGGGGGTAGTCGATTCCGCGCAGGATCGCCCGGGCGATCGCCCGGCTCTGGCCGCGGCGCTCGCTCTCGAGCGTCGGCTTGGCGCCCAGGGTGTCGGTGACGAAGAGCGCCGGCAGGCCGAGGCGCTCGCCGAACTCGAGGATCCGCTCCATGAAGTAGAAGTCCTCGGGCGCCGGGTTGGCCGGGCGCTTGATGACGGTGTCGCCGACGCGGTGGTACGAGGGCTGGGTGCCCACGACGACGAACGGCTGGGCGGCGATCTTCGCGATGGCCGCGACGATCGCCGGGTAGCGCTTGACGTCGGCCTCCTGGACGTAGTTGTAGATCGCGACCGCGTCGGTGAAGCCGTAGCGGACGATGAACTCGAGGTCGACGCGGTTGGCGTCGGTGATGAGGTCCTGGTACTGCTCGAGCAGCGCCTCGGGGTCGTCGGCCGAGCGCGACGGCCGCGGCGTGCCGGCCACGACCTGGGCCGCGCCGGGCGGGTCCTCGAGGCGCGGGCCGTGGATGCCGATCGGGCCGAAGGAGACGACGCGACGCTGGTCGGCCACGCTGACGTTGCGGATCAGCGCCGGGGTCTCCTTGGTCAGCTGGTGGTCCTTGTCGGGCCGGGTCGTCGCCGACAGCACCGAGCCGAGGTACCACACGAGCTCGCCGACGTCGGCCAGCACGACGTCGATGTTGCGGTCCAGGAGGTTCGCCTCGGCGCTCTGGGAGTCGATCGGCACCGCGGCGCCCTCGAAGGCCTCGATGACGTTGGGCCCGGCGAAGCCGTAGTTGGTCCCCGAGGTCGCGACGATGAGGTCGGCGTTGGGCACGGCGCTCGCCGACACGCCGCCCCAGACGTTGCCCAGCAGCACGGCGACGTGGGGCTGGCGGACCTTCTCCTTGTAGTGGCGGATCGCCTCGACCATCCGGGTCATCTGGGTGAGGCCGGCGAAGTTCTCGTGCTGGCGCACGCCGCTCGACGCGTACACGCTCACCAGTGGCGCGGACTTGGAGATGGCCAGGTCGACGGCCGCCTGGAACGCCTCTCCCGAGACCACGCCGAGCGACCCGGCGAAGAAGTCCCAGTTCATGGCGTAGACGACGGCGGCGTGGCCGTCGATCGTCGCGGTCCCGTAGGTCGAGGACTCGGACTTGCCGCGCTTGGTCTCGCGGCGCAGCTTGTCGGAGTACGACTCGTCGCCCTCGCCGCCGCCCCCGCGCCGGATCAGGCCGACCAGGTCCTTGGCGATGTGCCACCGGCCGTGGCTCGCGCGGAAGTGGACCAGCTCCTGGAGCGTCTGGAGCTGCGACGGGCTGTTGACCTTGCGCCGGTTTCGCAGGTGCGGCGAGACCGGCGGGGCGAACGTGGGCAGGCCCATCGGGTGCCCCTCGCCGAGGAGGTCGAGGTCGAGGTCGTCGATCGAGTGCGGCTGCGGCTCGTCGCGTTCGGGTGACTCCGCCATGCCCGCCAATTATGGCACGGTGCCCCTCGGGGCCTCCAGGGCCGTACGCGCACTGGCCCGCGACCCGTCGACGCGGCGCGGGCCGGTGGTGGGTTCCGGCCACCGACGCGCCACGGGGATGGCCGTGGCCGGCTTCGTGCAGTTCGTCGAGTTCTCGTCGACGCGCCCCGTCGACTCCCGGGCGCTGACCGACCGGATGCGCGCCGAGCTCGGCGACGCGAAGATCGCGCACCGGTCGCTCGTCCTCGTGCCGCGACCGGCCGGGCCGATGCGTCGTCGTCGTGGAGTTCGACTTCTAAGGCGGGGCCGTGGCCAACTCGATCAACCCGGCGGTCTCGAGCCACTCCCGGGAGATGTCGGCGATGGTCGACGGCGCGGTGGAGTTCGCCGGCCTCGACCTCATCGCCGTCGAGGCCCAGGGCCCGCGGCGCCCTTGGCGGGCAGCGACTCGACGTAGGTGAGCGCGACCCCCACCCATCGGGCGAGCTGGCGCGTGGTTCGCACCGCCTCGGCGTCGACGCGCAGCCAGCCCGGCATCTCGCGCCCGCGCATCACCATGACGGTGGCGGCGCCGCCGCGCGTCAGCGCCACGGTGCGCGCGGGGTCGGCGCGGACCATCAGCCCGCCCCGGCCGCTCGCGGCGACCGCCATGTGGCCGCCCACCAGGAACGCCAGGCCGCCGAACATCTTCTTCTCGACGACCCCGCGGCGCGCGCCCAACTGCTCGCGGATCCGGTCGGCCAGGTCCTCGTCGTAGGCCACGGCGCCACGGTACCGACGTCGCGGCCGATTGTTACGCGATTCTTCACCTGCTTTGGCGGATTCTCAAGGTCAGCGCGCCACACTGCGACTGTCCCCGGCTTGGGCCGGGACTGGAGGATCGAGCAATGGACAACGACACCACCCCCACCCCCGAGCCCGCCACCGACCCGGCGGTCGCGCCGCCGGCGGCCACCGACGCGGCCGTCACCCTCCCCGCCCCAGACGCAGTCCCCACGGACGCCGGCGGCGCTCCCGGCGGGCCCGCGCGGCGGTTCGGCGCGAGGGCGGTCACGACCATCACTGCGGGGCTCGTGCTAATGAGCGGCGCCGCGGGCACCGCCGGCTACCTGATCGGCCACAACTCGTCGAGCGCGCCGTCGGTGACGTTCCGACTCCCGGGCGGCCGGCCGTCGACGCCGGGGTTCGGCGAGCTCGGCCCCTTCGGCGGGTCGACCGGCGCGCCGCGATCGGCGACCGCCGTGCCGTCGGCGGTGCGCTCCACCGAGTCGGCGCTGGTCGACGTCAACACCCGGCTCGGCTACCAGGGGGGCGGGGGCGCCGGCACCGGGATCGTCCTCACCAGCGACGGGCTCGTGCTGACCAACAACCACGTGGTGGACGGCGCGACGTCGATCTCGGTGACCGACCTCGGCAATCACCGCACCTACTCAGCCACGGTCGTCGGCTACGACGTCAGCCGCGACGTGGCGGTGCTGCGGCTCAAGGGCGCGACCGGCCTGGCCACCGCGACCATGGCCACCGGCGCGGTCGCCGTGGGCCAGACCGTCTACGCGCTGGGCAACGCCGGGGGCGTCGGCGGCTCGCCGACGGTGACGACCGGCACGGTGACCGCGATCGGGCAGTCGATCACGGCCGGCGACCAGGGAACCGGCACGTCCGAGCAGCTGACCGGGCTCATCGAGACCGACGCGGCCCTCTACTCGGGCGACTCCGGCGGCGCGATGACCGACGCCCAGGGCCGCGTCGTCGGCCTGGACACGGCGGCGTCGGCGACCGTGGCCTTCGGGTCGAGCGGCCAGGGCTACGCCGTCCCCATTGACACCGCGCTGCGCGTCGCCCACGACATCATCACCGCGACGCCCAACGGCTCGGTCCACCTCGGCGCCACGGCCTTCGTCGGCGTCGAGCTCCGCGCGGGGTCGTCCGGCGCGGTCGTGGCCTCGGTGGTCCCGGGGTCGCCGGCCGCCGCGGCCGGGCTGACCGCCGGCTCGACCATCACCCGCTTCGACGGGTCGCCGGTGAGCTCGGCGTCGTCGCTCGTCGCGACGGTGACCGGGCTGCGCCCGGGCCAGTCGGTCGACGTCGGGTGGACCGACGCCTCGGGGGTCGCGCACCACGCCACGCTGACCCTTGGGTCGGGCCCCGCGCAGTAGGCGTCACCGGCCGGGTGCGCGGGCCGGCGCAGCGCGCCACTCGCCCAATTGCTATTGCGCAACCGAGTCGTTACAGTCCGGGCCTCGGTCGGTTGGCCGGGCCCCGTGCCCATCGCCGTGGCCGCCGCGACCCGGGACCGAAGGAGTCACTGATGAGCGTGGGGACCAAGGACGACCCGTGGAGGCTGACGACCCCGCCGGGCACCTCGTCGTACGAGATGTACCGAGACGCCGACGCCGACCCGGAGGCGCTGGTCTGCCAGGTCGGCTCGACGAAGCTCACCTACCTGTGGCGCGCGGTGGACGACCTCCACGCCTGGCTGGTCGCGCGCGGTGACTGGGTGGCGCTCGGCGCCGCCGACGAGGCCAAGGAGCCCGCGGCCGGCACGGTCGAGGCGTTCGGGCGATCGGCCGACAACCCGGTTGGCGGCTGGTACGGACTGCGCAAGGGGTACCGCGGGCGCTTCGCCATGTACCTCCCCCCGCTGCTCGAGGCGTTGGGCCTCGCCGAGGTGACCCACGACGCGCGCAACAACAGCATGCGAGCCGCGTCGTGAGCGAGGCCCGGGTGATCCGCTACCGGACCCGGCCCGAGTGCGCCGAGGAGAACGCCCGGCTCATCCGGGCCGTCTTCGCCGAGCTGGCGGCCCATGGCGTCGAGGGCATCCGCTACGAGTCCTTCCGCCTCGACGACGGCGTGACGTTCGTGCACGTCGCGACCTTCGACGGCGACACGAACCCGCTCGAGTCGTCGCCGGCCTTCGCGGAGTTCCAGAGGGACATCGGCGCGCGTCTGGAGGAAGGTCCGTTCCCGGCGGTCGCGACCGTGGTGGGTTCGCACCCCGGCGCCGTCGGTCGCTGACCGGCCCCGCGGTGCCCTCTCCATCGTGAGGATGGGCGGCGGCGACACGGTGGTCCCGATTGCGCGTCCTTCACCCCACGATCGTCGGGCCAACCCTCGGTGCCTCACGGCGCCCCTGGCAGTGCAGCGACCGTCAACAGGCGCGGCCGACGTGAGACAATCGAACTCGTGCCCGTCGCCGGCGATCTACCGGAGCTGATCGTCGCGGACGCCGCCGGCTGGCGAGCGTGGCTCGCCCAGCACCACGCCCAGCCGGCGGGGGTTCACCTCGTGCTCGCCAAGACGGGCGTCGTCGAGCCGACCACGCTCACCTACCCCGAGGCGCTCGAGGAGGCGCTGTGCTACGGCTGGATCGACGGCCAGCTCCAGAAGCGCGACGAGACGACCTACCTTCGGCGCTTCACGCCGCGCCGACCGACGAGTGCGTGGTCGCAGCGCAACGTGGAGATCGTCGATCGCCTGTTCCGGGAGGGTCGAATGAGCCCCGCCGGGGCGCGAGAAGTCGAGCGGGCGAAGACTCAGGGGCGCTGGCACGCCGCGTACAAGGGACAGGCCACGATCGAGGTCCCTCACGACCTGGCTCAGGCGCTCGCTGACGACCCCGAGGCGTCCGCCATGTTCGGGAACCTCAGCTCCCGAAACCGCTACGCGATTCTCTACCGGGTTGAGACGGCCAAGAGGCCGGAGACGCGAGCCCAGCGGATCGCGAGGTTCGTCACGATGCTCGCGCGCGGTGAGACCGTCTACCCGCAATAGGACTCGCGCGGGCAGGCCGGCAACGACGCCGACCTCTGGTGCGTCGGCGACAGTGGTGGAGTGGGCGCTGAGGGACTCGAACCCCCGGCCTGCTGAGTGTAAGTCAGCTGCTCTGACCATCTGAGCTAAGCGCCCGGCGGACCAGCCTAGGGGCGGCCCCGGACGCCACGCGGCTCCGGCGCTAGCGTCGGGCCGATGCCGGCGCGCGTTGACGACCTGGCCCGACAGTTCCTCGCCCGGGGCGTCGGAAACCTCCTGAGGCTCGACCGCGACGTGCGGCGCGGCCGCGACGTCGAGGCGGTGCACCAGATGCGCGTCAACGTCCGGCACCTGCGCAGCGAGCTGCGGGTGGTCGACAGCGCGCTGCGCGCCCGACCCGTCGAGCGGCTCGAGAGCGAGCTGAGGTGGCTCGGGCGCTCGCTCGGCCGCCTGCGCGACACCGACGTCCTTATCGGGCTGCTCGCCGACCCCGAGCTACCACGCAGCGCCGCGGTCGACGCGCGCCTCGAGGGCGACCGCACGAGCGAGGCGCGCGACGTCGCGCGCGCCCTCTCCTCGGACCGCTACCGGCGCCTCGTCGAGGCCCTGGCCGCCGCGGCCCTGCGACCGCCGCTGCGCCGGCGCGGGCCGCGCGACGCCCTGGCCGTCCTCGCCCCGGGACTGCGCAAGGAGATCGCGCGCCTCGAGGCGGCCGCGGGGGCCCTCGGCCCGAGCCCGGCGCTCGAGGAGCTGCACGCGCTGCGGATCCTGGTCAAGCGATGCCGCTACACCTGCGAGCTGGCCATCGGGATCATCCCGGGGACCAAGCGCGCCGGCGCCGACCTCGAGCGCGTCCAGACCGCGCTCGGCGACCTCCACGACCACTCCGTCGCCCGGGCCTTCGTGCGCGAGTGCGCGCCGCGGATCAGCCTGTTCGAGCCGAGCGAGCCGGACCCCGAGGTCGAGGCCCTCGACGCGGCGTTGGCCGAGGGCGCCGAGGCCCTGGCCGGCGCGTGGCGCGAGCCGCTGGCGAGCGCGCGCCAGAGCCTCGCCGCGGTCGCGGTCGGCCCTCAGAGGAGCTCGTCGCCCCCCGACGTGCCGGTGACGTAGCCGACCACCGCCGAGAGCAGCAGCAGCGCGGCCGACGTGGTGAGCGCGAGGTCGAGGCCGTGGTGGAAGGCCGAGTAGGCGGCGCCGACCACCTTGTTGATGATCGCCTGCACCGCGGCGCTCGTCTTGCCCAGCCCCTTGAGGCGCGCGCCGATGGTGCCCGTCGTCACGGCGGTGATCACCTCGTCGCGGTAGGCCTTGGGGATCCCGATCTGGATGAGCCGCTGGGTCAGGCGCACGGTGAGCTGACCGTTGACCACCGAGCCGAGGATCGACACTCCGGCCACCGCGCCCAGCTCGCGGCTGGTATTGGTCATCGACGCGGCCATCGAGGAGTGCCGCGCGGGCACGCTCACCAGCGCCGCGCTCGTCACCGGGACGGCGAGCAGGCCGAACCCGATGCCGGCGATCCCCATCGTCCAGCCGATCGAGGTCAGCCCGGCGTGAGGCGTGATGCGCACGTCGGTGAGGAAGACCCCGACCGCGGCCACCGCGCAGCCGACGGTCATCGGGACGCGCGACCCGACCGAACCGACCCACCGGCCGCTCA
Organism: uncultured Actinomycetota bacterium; assembly: GCA_963820815.1. Lineage (GTDB taxonomy): Bacteria > Actinomycetota > Acidimicrobiia > Acidimicrobiales > RAAP-2 > RAAP-2. The sequence goes on from CAWGBL010000003.1 coordinate 499,653, forward strand.
CCACCGACGCGACGACCATGCCGCCAAGCAGCGGCAGGAAGTCCTGGGCCAGCTGGTAGGCGCCGGCCGACGCGACGATCTGGAGGTACAGCGCGACGAAGAAGAAGATCGACAGGATCGAGAAGTAGCTGGTGAGGGCGATGAAGTTCGACCCCGCGAACGCCTTGCGCTTGAAGAACCCGATGAGCAGCATCGGGTTCTTCGCCCGATGCTCGACCACGAAGAAGACGCCCATCGCCAGCAGCGCGACCGCGAAGAGGAGGTCCGGCCCGGTCGCGAGGTAGCCCGACGACTCACCGGCGATCGTCGCGTAGGTCGACGCCCCGAGCGCCACCGCCAGCAGGAAGAAGCCCCGGTAGTCCGGGATCGACGCGGTCGGGTCGGCGCTCTCGGGCAGCGTCGCGCGCGCCATCACGAAGGCGACCCCGCCGAAGACGACGTTGAACCAGAAGATCGCGCGCCACGACCAGAGGCCGGTGAGGGTCCCGCCGAGCACCGGGCCGAGCGCCAGCGCGAGCCCCGACACCGCGGCCCACGCGCCCAGGGCCCGCGCGCGGTGGCGAGAGTCGGGGTAGATCTGCCGGATCATCGACAGCGTTCCGGGCTCGGAGGCCGCGGCGCCCGCGCCCATCACGACCCGGCCGGCGATGAGCATGCCCGACGACGTGGCCAGGGCGCACAGGACCGACCCGGCGCAGAAGACCGCGACCCCCACGACCATCAAGCGCCGCCGGCCGTAGGCGTCGCCGAGGGCGCCGCAGATGAGCATGAGGCTGGCGAAGGCCAGGGCGTACCCGCCGACGATCCACTGCAGGTCGGCGACGCCACAGTGAAGCTCGGACTGGACGTTGGCCAGGACCGCGCTGATGACGGTGTTGTCGAGGAAGGTGAGGAAGAGGATCAACAGCAGCGTCGTGAGGCCGGCGTTGGCCAGGCCCAGGCGGCGCCGGATCGGGCCCGCGTCGGTGGCGGCGTCGGCCACGCCTAGCCTCGTCCGCCGCTCGCGCGCCGGCCCGTGGTGGCGCCGCTGGCCATGGCCCGACCTACGGCAGCTTGAAGGTGATGATCATCGAGGCGGTGTCCTTGCCCGCCGCGTTGCCCGCGCTCACCTCGCAGCTCTTGAGGTTCTTCTTGGTCGTGCCGCACTTGCCGTTCCCGATCTTCCCGGTCGCGACCTTGAACTTCGTCGTCGGCAGGACGCCCTTGCCCGAGATCGTCACCGGGGACGCCATCGCGATCTGGCACCCGCCGGCGCCCTTGGCCGTGGCCAGGCACTCGACGATGAAGACGGTGTCGTGGGGCTTGAAACCGGTCCCGCTCACCTTGACGGTCTGTCCGTTCTTGAGCCCGGTCGCGGGCTTGACCACGAGGTGGGGCGTCGACGCGCCCGCCCCGGGGACGCCCGCGCCCAGCGCCAGGGGGGCGGACAGGACGAGCGCCGCCGCCGCGGCGCGCAGAGTTCGGGCGTTCACCATCTCGTCTCCCCGTCTCCCGTCGGTCGCCGTCGCGCGTCCACGCGGGCCGCGCGCGACGGGTCTCACTGTAGCGAGATGACCCCGCGGCGGCGCGACGGGGTCCGGCGTGCCCTGGGGTTCTCTCAGAGAAGGCCCTCGGCCAGCGCCGCGGCGAGCAGTGCGGGCGTCGCGGCCACGACGAGGCGTCGCCCCACCCGTTCGTCGGTCACCAGCGTGGCCTCGTCGTAATCGCCGGCGGCCGCGCCGCTCTCGCGCGCGACGCACAGCCCGGCGAGGTAGTCCCACGGATGCAGGATCGACTCGCGCGCCACGGCGAAGAGGTCGAGCGACCCGTCGGCGACCAGGCAGATCTCGAGCGCCGCGGCGCCCAGGGCGCGCATCTGGGACCAGCCGACCCGGCGCGAGGGGTGGCCCGAGAAGCACATGAGCGCGCCGCGCAGGTCGGCCTGGGCGCTCGGGGAGATGGCCGCCCCGTCGCGAGTGGCGCCCGCGCCGAGCTCGGCGCAGAAGCACTCGCCCGTCGCCTGATTGACGACGACCCCGGCGACGAGCTCGCCGCCGCGCAGCGCGGCGAGGCTGGTCGCGTAGAAGGGGACGCCGCGGTCGCAGTTGGTCGACCCGTCGATGGGGTCGACCACGACCGTCACGTCCCCGTCACCCGAGACGCCCGACTCCTCGCTCACGACGCGGTACCCCGCGCCGAGGAGCACGCGCGTCGCGACCTCGTCGGCCGCGACGTCGAGGTGGTACTGCGACTCGCGCGCGCCGGAGTGGCCTCGCCCGCGGTGGGCGACCACGGCCTCGCCGATCTCGCGCGCGCACGCGACGAGCGTGTCGACGAGTCCGGCCACCGAACCACGGTAGTGGGGGCCCCGACTAGCCTGAGGCCGATGGCCGCCATCGACGTCGCGGGGTTCGTCGCGGACCTCAAGGACCATGCGGTGACCCACGGATTCCACGTCCACGACGAGCGCCACTTCGTCGAGACCTACTCCCTGCGCCAGGCCTGGGAGGTCGACCTGCACCCCGAGGACGGCTGCGGCGGCCCGATCGACCTGCACATCGAGCTCGACGTCGACCCGCGCACGCTGCTCGCGTTCGAGGACGCGGTGATGGGCCTGCCCGACGACGTGGACCCGCCCGACGAGTTCCACTTCCCGCTCGTGCTCACCTGGAGCCTGCCGCCGCTGCCCCACGGGCCCGACCTCCTGCGCCTGGCCATCGACCTCGCGCCGATCGGCGGCGTCGAGATGCCGCTCGAGGTCACCGCCACGGACACCTTCGAGTCCCCCACCGAGTCCAGCGAGCGCCGCATATCGATCGTCGCGCGCCGGGCCGTGTCGCTGAGCCAGGTGGCCAAGGGCGAGGACCCCCTGTGTGACATCTTCGAGCGGGGCCGCAACGTCAGCGACTTCCTGCTGTCGGCCGCCGAGTCGTGGCTCGGCTGAGCCGCCGGGTCGCCGCCGTCGTCTCCATCGCCCTGGCCGCCGTCGGCCTGTCGGCCTGCGGCACCGGGGGCGCCGTCGCCGACGCGCGAGCGTCCTGCCGCGACGTCCACCGCGCGCTGGCCATCGAGCGCCGCGCCGAGGCGCCCGGCCTCAGTGCCGTGCGCCGCGACGCGCTGGCCAACGCCGCCATGGCCGAGCTGCTGCGCGGCACGCCGGCCGCGGCCGCGGCCACGTCGGCTGACGGCAGCTGGAACCCGCTGATGACGACGATCAACGAGGCCGAGCGCGTTCCGCTGGCGAACCTGGTGCCCGCGCTGACGCGGCTGTGCGCGGTGGCCGACTCGAAGGAGCCCTACATGTCCTCGCCGGCGCGCCCGCCGCGGGGGAACCGCTCGTAGAGCCAGGCGAGCGAGTTGTCCTCGAGCATCGCGTCCTCCCAGCCCGCCACGGAGTCCTCGAGCGCCGAGCGGGTCGCCTCGACGCCGATGACGACCACGGAAAGCTCGGACGCCGGCTCCTCGCCGACGTAGAAGTCGCCGAACATGTCAGTCGTGACCTTCGCGTCGGGATCCTTCATCAGGTAGAGCTCGCCCGTCGTCTCGACCCAGCTGAGCTCGTAGCGATTGCCGCTCGGGTCGGTCCACTCGTCCCCGAGCTCAACCTCGGCCGACTCGCGGCGCGCCTCGTTCTGCTCGTAGAAGGTCTCAATGTCCATGTCGCCGAGCCTATGTCTGGGCCTATGTGAATGACAGTGTGAACGGGCCCTGACACCGTGGGCGCCGTGGCACACGTCGCCGGGCCGGTCGCGCGCAGGGGCGTGCGCCCGGTCGCGCCCGGGCCAACAGTTCTCAGGTGCCCACGACCCCCGACCTCCTCGACCAACTGCGACGCGAGTGGCGCTACGCCGGGCGCTCCCCGGCCGCCCGGCGGGCCGCCCTCGGCCTGCGAGAGCGACACCCGGGGCTCGCGATCGACGGCGCCATCGACCTCCTCGACGTGGTCCTCGCCCTCGAGACCCGCGGCGGGCGAACGGTGCTCGAGCGCGCCCGCATCGTCACGGCGCTGCTCGAGGAGGCCGGTGACCCCGTCGTGCGCCGCGCCCTCCTTCAGACGCTGGTGCCCGGGGTGGTGAGCGTGTGCCGGCAGCTGCGCTTCGGCCGCGGGATCATTGCCGACCCGGGCGAGACGGTCGGGATCGCGCTGTCGCTACTGAGCGAGCTCATCACCGACTGGGCCGGCCAGTCGCGCGCCTACGCCGCCCCCGACCTCCTCTCCGCGCTGCGCGGCCGCCTGCGACGCGCGCTGCTCAAGGAGAAGGACGCGCGCCGGGCGCTCACGCGGGGCCCGAACCCCGAGCTCCCCGCGCCCGAGTCCTCGACCCTCGAGGCGCGCCTGGCCGCGCACGCCGGCGGGCCCAACGAGCGGCTCGCGCGCCTCACCTACGCGCGGGTCTTCGAGGGCCGCTCGCTGCGCGACGTCGCGCGCGACGACCAGAGCGCGCCGGTGTCGCTCCAGGGCGAGCTGCGCCTCTTCGCCCTCCGGCACCTGTTGTGACGTCGTTGACGATCGCCGAACTCGTTTGGACACGAACGAGTGATGTCACTACCGTCTGACCCGCATGGCGAGGAGCCCCCACTCCCTCGCGGGTGGCCACGTGCTGATGTGGTCCAGCCCGCTCCTTCTGATCGTGCTCCTCTTCACGGTGACGGCGCACTCGCCGGCGCCGGTGCCGACGACGACCTCGACGCCGAGCGCCACTACGACGACCGCGCCGGCGACGACGCCGATCCCGACCACGTCGAACCCGTCGGCGACCTCGCCGACGACGACCTCGACGAGCGCGACGCGCTCTACGCCCGTGACCGCCTCGAGCGCGAGGTCGAGCGAGAGCGGCGGCGGCGCGATCGGGCGCGCCGGCGCGCCGACCGGCGCTCTCTCCGGGGCGGTCGGCCCCGGTCTGCCGGCCGTGGCCGTGCCCCTGGCCGGCCCCGGGGCGTGGGACCTGAGCGCGGGGCCGAGCGTCGCGGCGCGCCTCTCGTGCCCGAGCGGGTCGGGGGCGGTCGCTGGGCAGTTCACCATCCCGGTCCGCGAGACGTGCGAGCTCGTCCTCTCGACGTCGGACCCGACGACGGCCGCGCCGTGGCGCCTGGTGCCCGCCGCCTGAGCCGCCCGCGGGCCGGGCTCGTGCCGGGCGCGGCCATCGCGCTCTACACGGCGCTCCTCCCCTACGTCGTCGCGTCGCGCTGGACGGCCCCGGGGTCGGATCGGCCGGTCGTGCGGGTCCTGCTCGTCGCGCTGGGCGCGTGCTGGGTCACCTGCGTCGCCCAGGTGGCGCGAAACGTCGTGCGGCTCCGGCGCGGGGAGCGGCCCCGCGGCGGGGGAAGCGCCTGGCTCGCGACCCTGCTCGTGGCCGCTCTGGGCGTCCTCGCGTCGCCCCACCCGGGGTCGCTGCGCGCGGCGACCCCGGCGGTCGCCGCGCCGCGACCGTCGCGTTCGCCCGCCGCGCCGCTGGGCGCGCTCGCCCTGGCGCTGGCCGCGCGGCGGCGCGCCGGCGACCTGAGGCGTGACGGCGCCGCCGACGACGAGGTCGACGACGCGATCGACGAGCTGCGCGGGCTTGACGACGGGCGCGTCGCCGACCTTCGCGCGCGCCTGCGCGGGCGCGACGGGGTCGTGCGCGTCGCCGGCCCGGCGCCGGCGGGCCCGGGCGGCGACCCCACCGAGCCGCTCGTCGCCTGCGTCGTCGAGGACGGCCGCGAGCCCCTCGTCGCGTACGCCCGCGAGGGCGGCGCACTGCGCGTGCCCGTGGGCTGGGGCTCCGACGAGGTGGCGGCCGCGGTGGTCGCGCTGCACGACGGGGGCCGGGTCGATGTAGCCACGTCCGAAGCCGACCTGGTGCGCGCCCTGGCCACTCGAAGCCTGCGCCGGTCGGCGGTCGTCTTCCTCGGCCCGCGCTGGGCCATCGACGCCGAGCTCGCCGCGTGCTGCGTCACCGTCACCCCGGCGGCCCCGGCGATCGCGGCCCCGGCGCCCGCCGCCGCCCCCGGCGTGCGCGTCGAGCTGCTGCGCGCGGCGCCAAGGGTCGTCGGGCTCGTCGAGCCCTTCGCGCCGACGCTTCGCCGGCGCTGCCTCGAGATGGTCGCCTACCTCGCGCTGCACCGGCGCGAGCCGATCACCGGCGAGCGGCTGCGCGCGCGCGTCCTCGGGCGCGCCGACGCCGACGCGACCGCTCGGACCCTGGCCAACACGGCGAGCGCCGTGCGCCGGAGCCTCGGCGTCGACGAGCGCGGCCCGCGCCTGCACCCGGTCACGTCGTCGGGCCTCTACGAGACGCACGGCGTCGACAGCGACGTCGAGCGCTTCACCGAGCTCGTCGCTCGGAGCCGCTCGCTCGCGCCGGGCGACGCGGCGCCGGTCCTGACCTCGGCGCTCGACCTCGTGCGCGGCGAGCCGTTGGCCAGCGCGCTGCGCGGCTTCGAGTGGTTTCTCGCCGAGGGCTACGCCGCGCGCCTGGCGCGCGACGGCGAGTGGGCGGCGCTGGCGCTCGCGCGCCACGCGACGCACCGCGGCGACGTCGAGACCGCGTTCTGGGCCCTCTCCCAGGGCCGGCTCATCGACCCGTACTCCGACGAGCTCGCGCTCGCGCTGGCGGCGGTGCCGCGCCTACGCGAGTTTGGCGGCGATCGACTGGGACGAGCGCAGCACGACCCCGTCGGCGCCGGCGGCGCTGTAGGCGTGGGTCGGGCGCTCGAGCGCCTCGGCGACGAGGTCGTCGAGGATCTCCAGGAAGGCCCGGGGCGGGTCGACGAAGAGGTGCTTGGACAGCGAGCCGGGGATGGTGTTGACCTCGTTGACGTAGAGCTCGGCGCCACCGGCGAGGAAGTCGACGCGCGCGACGCCGCGCACCCCGGCGACCTCGGCGATGGTCGCGGCGGCGGCGGCGATCGCGGCACCCTGGCCGGGCGCCAGGCGCGCCGGTAGCTCGCGCGGCGCGCTGACCATCCCCTCGCCGCCGACGTACTTGTCGCGGTAGTTCAGGATCTCGGCGCCCTCGCTCGCGCGCAGCGGGCGCTCCACCGCCGAGAGCTCGAGCACCGGGTAGGTGCGGATCGCCACCTGGACGTCCGAGAGGTCCGCGCGGTAGGGCTCGACGACGCAGCCCCGGGCGAGGTGGGGGTTGGCGCGCAGCCGGGCGCGAGCGGTGGCCAGGTCGGCGACCACGTCGATGCCGATCGACGACCCGCCGAAGCGCGGCTTGAGGATGTAGGGGCCGGCGAAGGCGAGGCCCTCGGTGGACTCGTCGAGCAGCGCGCGCGGCAGGGTCGCCAGTCCCGCCGCGGCGGCGACCGCGGCGAAGGACCACTTGTCCATGCCCAGCGCCGCGCCGGCCGCGGTCGGCCCGGTGTAGGCGAGGCCGGCCAGGTCGAGCGCCGCCTGAATCGTCCCGTCCTCGCCCGGGCCGCCGTGGGTCGCCATGACGACGGCGCCCAGGACGAGGTCGCGCCCGCGGCCCGACGGCGCGAAGCCGCCGCTGGTCCCCAGGCGCAGGGTCAGCGCGCGCGACCCGCGCGGCACGCCGTCGGCGAAGTCCGCGGCCTCGCGCGAAGGGTCGACCTCGACGAAGTCGCCGGCCTTGGTCCAGTAGAGGCCGGTCACGTCGCGGCCGGCGCGCGAGAGCTCGCGCAGCGCCTGGAGCCCGGTCAGGATCGAGATGTCGTGCTCGGGCGACGGCCCGCCAAACAGCACTCCGAGCCGCACGGCCACCTCCGGTTGAGGAATCAAGGGTAGTGGTCGGGCAGGTCGTTGAGGTAGAGGACGGCGTCGCCCGGCCCGAGCGCGGAGCGCACGAGCGCGACCGCGTCCTCGCGCGTGGCCACGCGCGTCACCGGTCCCGCCGAGCCGAGCGCGCGGGCGTTGGTCTCGCCTACCACGATGAGGCGCGCGCCGATCGCGCGCGCCGACGCGGCCAGCGAGCGGTTCTCCTCGACGGCGGCCGGCCCCAGCTCGACCAGGCCCGGGGTCACCACCACCCGCTCGCCCTCGCCCACACGCGCGAGCAGCGCGATCGCCGCGGCCGCGCTGGCCGGGTTCGCGTTGAAGGTGTCGTCGATCACCACGACGCCCGAGGGCGCGGTGCCCACGGCCGAGCGGCTCTCGACCGCGCGCAGGCCGGCGAGGCGCGACGCGACGTCGGCCTCGGCCACCCCGGCCTCGAGCGCCGCGGCCGCGGCCAGGGCGACGTTGACCGCGTGCAGGCCAACCGGCGGGCGCGCCGAGGCGAAGGCGCGGCCGCCGACGAGGAGCGTGAGGTGCCCGTCGTCGGCGGCGACGCGGACGTCGGCGCCCTCGGACTCCCCGGCCGTCACCACGCGGACCCCGCGCTCGACCAGACCGGGCACCCACGCGGCGAGCCGCGCATCGTCGGCGTTCAGGACGACGACGCGCGCGCGCTCGGTGACCTCACGCTTGGCCGCGTCGATCGCGTCGAGCGTGCGCATGCGCTCGAGGTGGACCGGGCCGATGGCGGTGACGACCGCGACGTCCGGAGGGCACCACTCGCACAGTGCGCGGATCTCGCCGGGGCCGTAGGTCCCCATCTCGGCCACGAACACCCGTGTGGAGTCGGCCAGCCCCTCGGTGATCGCGCGCGACAGGCCGGCGCGGTTGTTGTAGCTGCGCGGCGACGCGACGGCGTCGGGCCCCAGGAGGTCCGCCAGGTGGCTCTTGGTCGAAGTCTTGCCATAGGAGCCGGTGACCGCGACGACGAGGGGGTGCACGCGCGCCAGCCGCTCGGCGGCGCGCGCGACGTAGCGGCGCGCGCCGAGCTCCTCGGCCGGGCGCATCGCCGCGGCCGCGAGCCCGACGAGCAAGGGCGTCGCGACGACGGCAGCCGCGGCGCCGACCCACGGTCGGGCGCTGGCCAGCGTCGAGGCCGCGACCGCCGCCTCGAGGACGAGCGCGGTCGCGCCCACGCGCGTCGCGCGCGCCGTCCAGCGCATCGCGCCGGTGCGACCGCGCACCGACAGCCCGAGCGGGAAGAAGAGTCCGTACAGCGCCACGGGAACGGCGATCACCGCGCCGCCGAGGACCGCGCGCGCGAGGGCCACCGCGACGAGCAGCGCGGGGAGCACGGCGACGGCGCGAGCGGCGCGCGTCGCCGGGTGGCGCCACCACCAACGGGCGGCGAACCGCACCGGGGCGCGCGGGTCGTAGTGCTCGCGCTGGAGGACCCGCAGCCAGCGCGCCAGCTGAGCCGCCGCCGCCGCGGCCAGCGCGAGGCCCGCCAGGACCTCGAGGGCGATCATCGGGGGATCGCCTCGACGGCCGCGACCACCTCGCCGGGCGCCTCGGTCGGCACCAGGTGACCGACCCCGGGCACCACGTCGAGGGTCGCGCGCGCGCCCAGGCGCTCGAGCGCCGCGCGCCCCACCGCGACCGGCACCTCGCGGTCGAGCTCGCCCCACACGAGGCGCACCGGCGCGACGATCGCGTCGAGCTCCTCGCCGTACTCCTCGCCGACCATCGCCACGTTGACCGCGCGCATGACGCCCGTCGCGGCGCGGTAGTCGGCCGCGCCGTGACGCTGGCGCGCGGACTCCATTGCTGCGTCGGTGAGAAGGCCGCGGCGGTGCAGCCAGCGCGCCGCCCGGTATCGGCTCGCCGGGCGAACCGGCGCCCCGAGGCGCAGCAGCGGCGCGGCGACGAGGACGACGCCGGCGACAGCGTCGCCCCCGCGCGCCGCGAGGACCGCGGCGACGCGACCGCCCAGGGAGTGCCCGACCAGGACAACGGGGCCGTCGAGCTCGGCGAGCACCGGGGCCACGAGGTCGGCGTAGTGGCGCGCGCCCCCGGGGCGCTCCGGCGGGGGCGTCGCGCCGAAGCCGGGCAGGTCCAGCGCGACCGACGCGAGCCCGGCCGAGGCCAGGCGCGCGCCCACCGCGTCGAAATCCGCCGCGCGCCGCCCCCAACCGTGTAGCAGCAGGACGCGGGCCGGCCCCTCGCCGTGGGACGCGCCGAAGAGCGCCCCGTCGGCGTACGCCCTCAGCACACCACGAGGTTACCGACGCCACGAGCCGGCCCGGGGTGCCGTCACCCTCGCCCGGTAGCGTCAATCGCGATGGACGACGCGTACCGTCGCGACCAGCTGGTCGGACTGACCCCCGAGCAGCGCGAGGCGGTCACCAGCGACGCGCGCCGCCTGCTGGTGCGCGCGACCGCGGGCTCGGGCAAGACCCACGTCCTGACCCTGCGGATCCTTCGCCGGGTCACCGAGGGCGAGCTCGCCGCCGACCAGGTGCTGGCGATGACCTTCACGCGCAAGGCCGGCGAGGAGTTGCGCCGGCGGGTCTTTCGCGCCGGCGTGCGCGACCTGCGCGCGGGGACCTTCCACCGCGCCGCGCTGACCCTCGTCACCCGGTACCGCGAGGACCGCCAGCTACGGCCCCTGGCCCTGGAGACCAACCGCCGGCGCCTCGTCGGCGCTCTGGCCGCGCAGCTGCGGGCGGACAAGGTGATGAGCCTCGACGAGTGGCAGCTGCCGCGCATCGAGCTCGAGATCGGGTGGGCGCTCTCCCAGGGCCACGACGGCGCCGACTACGTGCGCGCGTCGCGGCGCGCGCGGCGGTCCGCGCCGCTCGCGCCGTCGGCCATGGCCGACCTCATCGACCGGTACGTCGGCTACTGCGCGAGCCGCGGGGTGATGGACTTCGACCTGCTGCTCAGCGAGGCCACGGCGGTCCTGCGCGACGACGCCGACGCGCGCGCGGCCTTCCGGCACTCGACGCGCGCAATCTTCGTCGACGAGACCCAGGACATGAACCCGCTCCAGCTCGGCCTCCTGCGCGAGATGGCCGGCGACGACCCCGACCTGTTCTGCGTCGGCGACCCCAACCAGTCGATCTACGGCTTCAACGGCGCGAGCCCCCAGGTCATGGTCGACCTGCTCGAGACCTGGCCCGACACGGTCGTGCTCGACCTCACGCGCAACCACCGGTCCACCGCGCGGATCGTCGCCGTGGCCGACACCCTGCTCGAGGCCGGCGCGGCCGGGCTCAACCCGGCGCGCGACGACGGCGAGGTCCCGATGGTGCGCGCGTACGACACCGACGACGAGGAGGCCCGGCACGTCGCCGCGTGGCTGGCCGCGCGCCACCGCCCGGGCAGCCCGTGGCGCTCGATGGCGGTGCTCGCGCGCACCAACGCCCAGCTCGAGCCGGTCGCCGCCGCGCTCGAGGCCGCCGGCGTCCCGTTCGAGAAGCGCGGCCCCGAGCACTCGCCGGCCTCGGACCTGATGGCCGGGCCCGAGCCCTGGACCCGGCGACTCGACGACGACGAGGCCGACGCCGTCGCGCTGTCGACGATCCACCGCGCCAAGGGCCTCGAGTTCGCGCACGTGGCGGCCATCGGCTGGGCCGAGGGCCAGCTCCCCCACTACACGTCGACCCACCCGTCGGAATTGGCCGAGGAGCAGCGGCTCGCCTACGTCGCGCTGACGCGCGCGGAGTCGACCCTCCTCATCACGTGGAGCCGCGGCCGCAACGACCCGCGCTACCCCGACCGCGCGCCGAGCCGCTTCCTCGCGGGCGTCCAGGCCGAGATCGCGCGCCTCGAGGCGGCCGACGCGCCCCTCACCGGCGACGCGCGGCGCGCCCGCCTCGATGCGATCCGACGGGAGCTCGAGTCGGCGGCGGTAGCGTCTCCCCCCAGTGGGGGCGGACCGGCGCGCTGAGCTGACCGACATCGTCGGCGCGGGCCACGCCGCCTTCTCCCCCGACCTCAACCCCGACGACCTGCGCGACGAGTCGCTCCACCCCACCGCGGCGCTCCCATGGGCCGTCGTGCGCCCGGGGTGCACCGCCGAGGTCGCGCAGGTCGCGCGGTTCGCCGCCCGCGAGGGGCTCGCCGTCGTCGCGCGCGGGTCGGGAACCGGGCTCTCGGGCGCGGCCGCGCCGGTCGAGGGCGGGCTCGTCGTCGCCTTCGACCGGATGAACCGAGTGCTCGACGTCGACGTCGACGACCACGTCGCCGTCGTCCAGCCCGGCGTGACCCTGCGCGAGCTCGACGCCGCCTTGGCCGGCACCGGGCTGCACTACCCCGTCTACCCCGGCGAGCTCTCGGGGTCCCTCGGCGGCAACGTCAACACCAACGCCGGCGGGATGCGCGCGGTGCGCCACGGAGTCACCCGCCACCACGTCATCGGCCTGGAGGTGGTCCTCGCCGACGGCACCGTCGTGCGCACCGGGGGGCCGGTCGTCAAGTCGTCGACCGGCTACGACCTGACCCAGCTGGTCATCGGCAGCGAGGGCACGCTGGCCCTGGTGACCGAGGTGACGCTGCGCCTCAGCCCCCGCCTGTCACACTCGACGACCGTCCTCGTCCCCTACGCCGGCCTGGCCGCCGTCACCGCGGTGGTGCCGCGCGTCGTCGCCTCGGGCCTCGCGCCCTCGATCCTCGAGTACATCGACGCGCTGGCGATGGCCGGGATCACGTCCGCCGCCGGACTGACCCTCGGGGTCGACCCGGACGTCGCCGCGGCCACCGCCGCCTACCTGGTGATCGTGCTCGAGACGCGCACGAGCGAGCAGCTAGACGCCGACCTCGCCGCGCTGGCCGCGCTGCTCGAGACCTCGGGTGCCCTCGACGTCTACGTGCTCGCCGGCCCCGCCGGCGCCGCGCTCGTCGAGGCGCGCGAGCGCGCGTTCTGGTCGGCCAAGGCCTCCGGGGTCAACGACATCGTCGACGTCGTCGTCCCGCGCAGCCGCGTCGCCGACTTCCTGTCGCGCGCCGCGGAGCTGGCCGCGGCGGCCGGGGCGCTCATCACCGGGTGCGGCCACGTCGGCGACGGCAACGTTCACGTCTCGGTCTTCCTGGCCGACGACGCCGCGCGCGCGGCGCTCCTGCACGACCTCTGCGCCCACGCCGTCTCCCTCGAGGGCCAGGTCTCGGGCGAGCACGGCGTCGGCGCCGACAAGCGCGCCGACGCGATCGCCCTCGCCGACCCCGCGTGGCTCGAGCTCCAAGAGCGAGTCAAGCTCGCCTTCGACCCCGACGGCCGGCTCAACCCCGGGCGTGGCGTGGTGGGCGCGTGAACGGCGCGCGCGCGCTGGTCGCGACGCTCGCGGCCAACGGGGTCGCGACCTGGTTCGCCAACCCCGGCACCAGCGAGCTGCACGTCGTCGGCGCGCTCGACGAGTCGCCCGAGGCCCGCGCGGTCCTCTGCCTCTTCGAGGGGGTGGCCACCGGGGCGGCCGACGGCTTCGCACGCGTCACCGGCCAACCCGCGGCGGCCCTGCTGCACCTCGGGCCCGGGCTGGCCAACGGATGGGCCAACCTCCACAACGCGCGGCGCGCGCGCACGCCCCTGGTCGCGGTCGTCGGCGACCACGCGACCTTCCACGCGTCGCTCGACGCGCCGCTCCAGAGCGACCTGCTGGCGCTCGCCGGCGCGCTCGAGGGCTGGTCGCGGCGGTGCGACCGCGCGGACGACGTCGCGCGCGACGCGGCCGACGCCGTGGGCGCCTCGATGGGCCCGCCGGGGCGCGTGGCCACGCTCGCGCTGCGCGCCGACGCCGCGTGGGACGAGCTCTCCTCGAGGCCGGGCGCGTGGCCCGTCGCGCCTCGAGTCGCGCCGGACGGCGTCGGCGACGCCGCGCTGGCGCGAGCCGTACGCGCCCTGCGCGCCGGGTCGGCCGCGATCCTGGTGGGCGGCGCGGCCCTCGACGCGGCGTCGCTAGGGCTCGCCGCCCGCGCCGCCGCCTCGGCCGGCGCGGGGCTGCTGCTCGAGACCTTCCCCGCGGCGATGGACCACGGCGCCGGCGTCGCGGCCCCCGAGCGGGTCATCTACCTCAGCGAGTTCGCGCTCGCCCAGCTGGCCGAGCGGCGCGCGCTGGTGCTCGTCGGCGCGCGCCACCCGGTCGGCTTCTTCGGCTATCCCGGCGTAGCGAGCGACCTGGTCGCGGAGGGCTGCGAGGTCATCGACCTCGCCCCCCCGGGTGTCGACGCGCGCGGCGCGCTGGCCGCGCTGGTCGACGCGCTGGGCGCGCCGGAGGTCGCCGCGCCCCGCGGCGAGCCGCCCGGGGTCCCCGACGGGCCGCTCACGAGCGCGTCGATGGCCGCGGCGGTCGGCGCGACGCTGCCCGAGGGCGTCGTCGTCGTCGACGAGTCCAACACCGCCGGGGTGCACCTGCTCGGAGCCACGCGCTTCAGCCCACCGCACCGCTGGCTGAGCCTCACCGGCGGGTCGATCGGCGACGGGCTGCCCCTGGCGCTAGGCGCGGCCGTGGGCTCGGGGGGGCGCGTGCTCTGCCTCGAGGCCGACGGGTCGATGATGTACACGCCCCAGGCGCTCTGGTCGATGGCCCGCGAGGGCCTCGACGTCACGGTGGTCGCGCTGGCCAATCGCCGCTACTCGATCCTCGAGCTCGAGCGCCGGCGCGTCGGCGCGCCGGTCGGCTCGGCGACCGAGTCGCTCCTGCGCCTCGACGGCCCCGAGCTCGACCTGGCCGGCGTGGCCCGCTCCCTCGGGGTGCCCTCGAGCCGGGTCCACACCGCGGAGGCCCTGGCCGACGCGCTGGCCCGCTCCTACGCGACGCCCGGCCCGGCCTTCATCGAGGCGGTGCTGCCCCCGGGCCTCTAGTCGAAGTCGGCGACGACCGGGGCGTGGTCGCTCGGCTTCTCGCCCTTGCGCGCGTCGCGATCGACGAAGCTCGCGCTCGCCCTCGCGGCCATCGCCGCGTCGGCGTAGAGGAGGTCGATGCGCAGCCCCCAGCCGCGGTGGAAGGCGCCGTTGCGGTAGTCCCACCACGAGTAGATGACGTCGTCGGGGTGCAGCGCGCGCGTCACGTCGACCAGCCCGGTCGCCTCGAGCGCGCGCAGCGCCGCGCGCTCGGGCTCGCTGACGTGGGTCGCGCCGACGAAGGCGCTCGGGTCGTAGCAGTCCAGGTCGGCCGGGGCGACGTTGAAGTCGCCGCCCACGACCGTCGGCGCGCCCGGAGCGCGCGCGCCCAGCCGGTCGGCCAGGCGCGCCAGCCAGTCGAGCTTGTAGGCGTAGTGGGGGTCGTCCAGGGCCCGGCCGTTGGGCACGTAGCACGAGTGCACCCGCACCCCGGCGCACGTCGCGGCGATCAGGCGCGCCTCGGCGTCGCCGTCGAGCCCGCGCTCGACCCCCTCGAGGCCGACCCGGCTCGCGATCGCCACCCCGTTCCACTGGCCCTGGCCGTGGTGGGCCGACTCGTAGCCCAGCTCGGCGAACCCTTCGAAGGGGAACCTCGCGTCGGTCTGCTTGGTCTCTTGGACCAGCAGGACGTCGGGGGCGTTCTGGGCGACCCACTGCTCGACGCGCGGCCAACGCGCGGTCAGCGAGTTGACGTTCCAGGTCGCGACCCTCACGGCGCGTCGGCGAAGACGAAGAGCAGCTCGGCCTCGACGGCGACGGCCCCGCCGACGCTCGCGCGGCCCTCGCCGCGCCCCCCGCGCGCCGAGAGGCGCGTCATCGCGCACTCGAGGTCGACGGTGTCGCCGGGCAGGACCTGGCGGCGGAAGCGCGCGCGCTCGACCCCGCCGAAGAGCGGCAGACGCCCGGCGTAGCGGGGGTCGGCCAGCACGGCGACCGCGCCGCACTGCGCGATCGACTCGAGCAGCAGCACTCCGGGGGTGGTCGGGCGCCCCGGGAAGTGGCCCGGGAAGAACCACTCGTCGCCGGTCAGGGTCCAGCGCCCGGCGGCGCGCTCGCCCGGCACGACGTCGGTCAAGGCGTCGAGCAGCAGGAACGGCGCGCGGTGCGGCAGGTAGGCCGTCGGTTCGGTCGAGAAGTTCACGTCAGGGCCAGTTCCGCGATTCGCCGCTCGGCGTCGACGGTGACCAGCTTGAAGGTCCGGCGGTCGCCGCGCTTGAGGACGTCGCGCGCGCGCGCCGGCGCCGGGTCGCCGAGCATCGCGGTGGGCGCGTAGCACTCGACGCGCCCGGTGCGCGTGGCCACGGTGATCACCGCGCCGTGGGAGGTGAAGGCCGTGACCTCGCCCTCGACCCGGGACCCGACGCGGTGCGACGAGCGGAACTCGGTGAACTGCGCCTCGGGGTTGACCGGCTGACGGTCGCGCTTGAGGGCCGCCGGGGCGGCCGCGACGGCGGCGGTCGCCTTCTTGGCCGCCTTGGCCGGGGCCTTGGCCGCCTTCTGGGTCTTCGCGGCCGCCGCCTTCTTGGCCGCCTTAGCCGGGGCCTTGGCCGCCTTCTGGGTCTTCGCGGCCCCCGCCTTCTTCGCCGCTTTGGCCGGGGACGCCTTCTTGGCCGCCTTGGCCGGGGCCTTGGCCGCGGTCGCAGCCTTGGCCGCGCGCTTGACCGGGGTGAGCGTCGCGCCGATCGCCGGCTTGGCGCCGCCGGGCAGCGCGACCGAGAGCTTCTTCACGGCCCGGGGGCTCTTGGCCCCGCGCACCGGCAATCGCGGGGTGAAGACCCAGCCGACGCCCGACACCGGCTTGCCGCCGATGAGGCGGCCCTCCTCGAAGAGCCAGGGGTAGTCGCCCTGGAACTCCTGGAACGAGTCGTTGGAGAGCACGACGCCCTTGATGCGGTCGGCGATCTTGAGGATGAAGGCGTCGCCGCGGCCGATCGCCCCGGCGGGTGGGGTGACGATCTCGCCGGCCAGCTCGGACTCGTTAAAGCGCGCGCGCTCGCCCGGCGTGACGCGGTGGGCGAAGGTCGCGTCAGCGACGACGATCACGTCGGCGCCGGGGTTCTCCTCGAGGAAGGCGCGGACCGCCTGGTCGAGCTGGGCGAGGCTGGGGTCGGTGCGGCCCTCGGTCGCCAGGTTCGACCCGTCGACGACGACCCGCAGCGCGGGCGCGGGGGCTCACCCGACGGCCCGGGCCAGCAGGTCGTCCTGCTCGGCCGCGTGGATCAGCGCGCTGCCCGTCGCCGGGCTGGCCGACTCGGCGCGCGCGACGTGGGCGATGCGCCCGCGCAGCGACTTGTGGACCTGGTGGTGGACGAAGGGCCACGCGCCCATGTTCTCGGGCTCCTCCTGGAGCCAGACGACCTCGGCCAGCGCCGGGTAGGACGCGACCAGCCGGTCGACCGCGTCGGCCGGCCACGGGTAGAGCTGCTCGACGCGCGCGACCGCGACCCCGGCGTGGCTCAGCTCGTCGCGGCGCGCCCTCGCCTCGTGGGCGACCTTGCCCGAGGCCAGCACCAGGCGCGTCACCGACTCGGGCATCGCGCCGTCGTCGTCGATCACCTCGAGGAAGCGGCCCGAGGAGAGCTCGTCGAGGTCCGAGCGGGTGACCGCCGCGCGCAGCAGCGACTTGGGCGTGAAGACGACGAGCGGGGTGACGTGCTCGCGTCTCACCTGGGCGCGCAGCAGGTGGAAGTACTGCGCGGCGGTCGAGGGGACCGCGACGCGCAGGTTGTTGCGCGCGCCCAGCGAGAGGAACCGCTCGATGCGCCCGGAGGAGTGCTCGGGCCCCTGGCCCTCGTACCCGTGGGGCAGCAGCATGACCAGGCCGGCGCCCTGGCCCCACTTGTCCTCGGCGGCCACGAGGAAGTTGTCGATGATGATCTCGGCGCCGTTGACGAAGTCGCCGAACTGCGCCTCCCACGCCACCAGGCTGCGCGGCGCCTCGACCGAGTAGCCGTACTCGAAGCCCAGCGCGGCGTACTCGCTCAGCAGGGTGTCGCGCACCGTGAAGCAGCCGCTCCCCTCGCCCAGGTGCGCGAGCGGGACCCACGCCGCGCCGGTGTCGTAGTCGACGAGCGCGGCGTGGCGCTGGGAGAACGTGCCTCGGCGCGTGTCCTGGCCGACCAGTCGGACGTCGACGCCCTCGCTCAGCAGGCTGCCGATCGCCAGCGCCTCGGCCAGCGACCAGTCGACCTCGCCCGAGCCGACGAGCGCGGCGCGCTGGGCGAACTGTCGCGCGAGCTTGGGGTGGACGGTGAAACCCTCGGGGGTCGCGGTCGTCGCGGCGGCCAGGCGCACGAGCGCCTCGGCGGCCACGCCGGTCTCGGGCGCGGGCGCGTCGGACGGGGCCTCGGGCGCGGGCAGGGCCGAGAGCTCGGGCACCGGCACCGCTCGAACCTCGGCCAGGACGCGCTCGAGGCGGGCGCCGAACTCGTCGAGGGCGGCCTCGGCCTCGGCCAGCGAGAGGTCGCCGCGGCGCACCAGCGACTCGGTGTAGGCCATGCGCACCGGGCGGGTCGCGTCGATGACTCGGTACATCAGGGGCTGGGTGTAGCTCGGGTCGTCGCCCTCGTTGTGGCCGTGGCGGCGGTAGCACACCACGTCGACCACCACGTCGCGGTGGAACTCGCGGCGGTAGTCGTAGGCCAGGCGCGCCGCGCGCGCGCAGGCCTCGGGGTCGTCGCCGTTGACGTGCAGGATCGGCGCCTGGATCATCTTGGCCACGTCAGTCGGGTACACGCTCGAGCGCGCCGACTCCGGCGCGGTCGTGAAGCCGACCTGGTTGTTGATGACGACGTGGATCGCGCCGCCGACGTGGTAGCCGCTCAGCTGGGAGAGGTTGAGCGTCTCGGCCACCACGCCCTGGCCGGCGAAGGCGGCGTCGCCGTGGATCAGCACCGGCAGGATCGGGAAGGCCGCCGGGCGCGCTCGCGGGTCGCTCCCGTCGCCCGGTCGCACCAGGGCGTCCTGCTTGGCCCGCGCGATCCCCTCGACCACCGGCGAGACGGCCTCGAGGTGGCTCGGGTTCGACGCCATCGACACGTCGATCGTCGCGCCTCGCGGGTTCTTGTAGACCCCGCGCGCGCCCTTGTGGTACTTCACGTCACCGCTGCCCTGGACGCTCTCGGGGTCGAGGTTGCCCTCGAACTCTCCGAAGATGTCGCTGTAGGACTTGCCCACGACGTTGGCCAGCACGTTGAGCCGGCCGCGGTGGGCCATCCCGATGACCGCCTCGCGCAGCCCCTCGTCGGCCGCGGCGTCCAGCAGCGTCCGCAGGGCCACGATCGTCGACTCGGCGCCCTCGAGCCCGAAGCGCTTCTGGCCCACGTAGCGGGTGTGCAGGAAGCGCTCGAAGACCTCGGCCTCGCTGAGCGCGTCGAGGATCGAGCGCTGCTCCTCGGGCGTCGCGGTCGTCTCGACGCCCTCGACGCGGGCCTGGATCCAGCGCTTCTGCTCGGGGTCCATGATGTGTCCGTACTCGATGCCCAGGCTCCGGCAGTAGGCGTCGCGCAGGATGGCCAGGATCTCTTCGAGGGTCGCCTCGCGCCGGCCGGCCAGGCCGTCGGTCACGAAGGTCCGCGGCAGGTCCCAGATCGTCAGCCCGTAGGTGGCCAGCTCGAGCTCGGGGTGAACGGGCGGCGGGCCCGACGACAGGGGGTCGAGGTGCGCGTAGAGGTGGCCGCGCACCCGGTACATGTTGATCAGCTCCTGGACGCGCACCTGCTTGAGCGCCCGCTCGGCCTCGGCGCCCAGCCCCGCGTGACGGTCGGCGGCCCAGCGCGCCGGCTCGGCCGGGACCCCGACCGAGGCGAAGACGTCGTCGTAGAACTCGTGGCCCCCCGCCAGGCACTCGGCCACGTGGCGCAGGAACAGCCCCGACTCCGCGCCCTGGATGATGCGGTGGTCGTAGGTCGACGTCAGCGTGACGACCTTGCCGACTCCGACCTCGGCCAGGGAGCGCGGGTCCGCGGCGTCGAAGCCGGCGGGCCACGCGAGCGCGCCGACGCCCACGATGACGCCCTGGCCCGGCATGAGGCGCGGCACCGACTGCACCGTCCCGAGCGTCCCGGGGTTGGTGAGGGTCGCGGTCGCGCCGGCGAAGTCGTCGGCGACGGCCGCGCCGGCGTGCACGCGGCGCACCAGGTCCTCGTAGGCGAGCAGGAAGTCGCGAAACGAGAGCGCGTCGGCGTCGGCGATGACCGGTACGAGGAGGGCCCGCGACCCGTCGGACCGCTCGACGTCGACGGCGAGGCCGAGGCCGACGTGGTCGTGGCGCGCGACGCCCGGGGTGCCGCGCTCGTCGACCGACTCGACGAACGACGCGTTCATCGACGGGACCGCGCGCAGCCCCCGCACGACCGCGTAGGCGATCAGGTGCGTGAAGGAGGCCTTGGCACCGGAGGTCCGCGCGAGCCACTCGTTGAGCGTCGTGCGGTTGATCTCCAGGAGGCGCGCCGGCACCGTGCGCACGCTCGTCGCGGTGGGCACCGCGAGGCTCGCGGTCATGTTGGCGACGACGCGCGCCGCGGCGCCCCTCAGCGGGGCCGCCGACGCGTCGACGCCGGCCGGCGGCGCGGGGGCGATCGGCGCGGCCAGCGCGGGGCCGACCGCGGGCACCGTGGAGCGCTGGTAGTCCGCGAAGAACTCGCGCCAGCTGGCCGACACCGATGACGGGTCGGCGAGGAACTGCTCGTAGAGGTCGTCAACCAGCCAGGCGTTAGGGCCGAAGGAGCCCTTCGGCGGCGTCTCGGGAGGCGGGACCACCTCGACAGCCTAGGCCCGGCAAGGGTTTTCCCGGCCCGTCGCGGCCGCGCCGGTAGTGTCCCGGCGTGGCCTCGACCCCCGCGGCGATCCGGCTCGCGCCGGGCGCGTCGCCGGTGGCCGGCCTCTCGTACTACGAGCACCGCGTAGCTGACCCGATCGCCACGCTCGTGTGCGTGCACGGCGGGCTCGACCGTGGCGGCTCGTTCTCGCGCCTCGCGCGCCGCCTCGAGACCGTCGACGTCGTCGCCTACGACCGCCGCGGCTATCAGGGGTCGCGCGCGCTCGGGCCGGCGCACCTCGATGCGCACGTTGCCGACCTCGCCGCCGTGGCCGGCGCCGAGGCACGCCCGGTCGCGCTGTTCGGCCACAGCTTCGGCGGGCTCGTCGCCCTGGCGACGGCCGACCGCCACCCGGGGCTCGCGCGCCTCGTCGCGACGTTCGAGTCGCCGCTGCCCTGGGTGCTGGCGCGCGCCAGCGGCCGCCCGGAGCCGACCGACGACCCGGCGCACGAGGCCGAGGTCTTCTTCCGGCGCGTCGTGTCCGACGCCGGTTGGGAGAGGCTCAGCGAGGCCGGGCGAGAGTCGCGCCGCGCCGACGGCCCCGCGCTGCTGGCCGACCTGGCGACCCTGCGCGGGCCGGAGCCCCTCGACGTGGCCGCGCTGGCCACGCCCTTCGCCCTGCTCTTCGGCGACGGAGCGCTCGGGCCGTACTACCGCGCGCTCGCCGCGCGGCTGCGCGAGGTCGCCCCGGCGGTCACGATCCACGAGCTGCCCGGCGCCTCGCACGGCGCGCACCTGGGCGCGCCCGGTCCGCTGGCCCGGGCCCTCCTGCCGCTGATCGAAGCGACGTGCGCGTCGGCCTGACGGGCGCGGGCGGGCTCGTCGGCTCGGCCCTCGCCATCGCGCTGGCCGAGCGCGGCGACACCGTCGTGCGCTTCACGCGCCCGGGCGCGGTCGCGCCGTCGCCCGCCGTGCGCTGGGACCCGGGGCGCGAACTCCTCGACGAGGCCGACCTCGCGCGCGCCGGCGGCCTCGACGCGGTCGTGCACCTGGCCGGGGTGGGCATCGGCGACCGGAGATGGACCAGCGCGCGCAAGGCCCTCGTCGCGTCCAGCCGCGTCGCGCCGACCGCGCTGCTCGCCGCCGCGCTGCACGACCTCGCCTCGGGCCCGCCGATCCTCGTCGCGGCGTCGGCGGTGGGCTTCTACGGGTCGCGCGCCGACGAGGTCCTCACCGAGGGGTCGAATCGCGGCGAGGGGTTCCTGGCTGACCTGTGCGTCGCGTGGGAGGCGGCGGCGCACACCGGCGGGCCGGTCGCCCACCTTCGCACCGGGCTCGTGCTCTCGGCGTCCGGTGGCGCGCTGGCCCGGCAGCTCCCGATCTTCCGCCTCGGCCTGGGCGGACCGCTCGGCGCCGGGACCCAGTGGCTCAGCCCGATCTCGCGCCGCGACGAGGTCGGGGCGATCCTGCACGTGATCGACCGGCGCCTCGAGGGGCCCATCAACCTGGTCGGGCCAGAGCCGACCACCGGGCAGGGCTTCGCGCGGGCCCTCGGCGCGGCGCTGCACCGCCCGGCGCGCCTGGCCATCCCGGCGTGGGCGCTGCGCCTGGCACTCGGCGCCGAGCTCGTCGGCGAGGCCGTCCTAGCCAGCCAGCGCGTGGTCCCGGCCGCCCTCGTGGCGTCGGGCTACCGTTTCCTCGACGCGGACCTCGCCGGCGCGCTCGCCGCCGCGCTGGCCGACCGTAATTAGCGAAAGTTGCGCCGTTTCTTAGTTTTCACCGGTCCGCGCCGGGTCGCGAACATTACTTTGGCGTGAAATTTCACGGAAAGCGGCCGGCCGTGAACTTGTAGGCCTTCTTATCTAGGATTACCATGCATCTGACCCATTTTGTGATGGGAAGAGAAATTGAGGGTGACCACTCGGGTGGCACTGGGAGGCAATTTTGACATGCAATTAAGACGCAAACTTCGGCTCGCGATGACGATGGCCGCGGTCGGCACATCGTTGTCGTTGGGGCTCATTGCCCCGACCGTGAGTGGCGCTAGCGCTCCCACGGGCACCATCACGTTCGCGGAGGGCCCTGGCGCCAACCCGAACTACATCTTCCCGTACATGGGCTGCCGGTACTTCTCGGTGGACAACATCAACCAGTTCCAGCTGGACATGTACCGCCCGCTGTACATCTTCGGCCTCGGCGGGTCCCCTGCGGTCCAGTACAAGATCTCCCCAGGCAACGCGCCCAAGATGAGCCACGGCAACAAGACCGCCACCATCACGATGAAGGGCTGGCACTTCGCTGACGGCCAGGTCGTGAATGGCCAGTCGGTCATGTTCTTCCTGAACATGCTCGCCGCTGACCCCACCTCCTACTGCGGTGACAACGGGCCCTTCTCGATCCCGGCGCTGATCAAGAACGCGTCGGCCAAGGGCAACACCGTCACCATCAACTTCACCCGGTCGATGAACCCGCTGTGGCTCGTCTACAACAACCTGTCGTTCATCACGCCGATGCCCAACAGCTGGGACATGACGTCGGCCACCCAGAAGGCCAACTGCGCGGGCGGCAAGTACAACGCCGCGTCGACCAACGTCGCGTGCAAGAACGTCGAGGCCTACCTCGACGGCCTGTCGGGCAACACCAGCACCTACACCGGCAAGCTGTGGCAGAGCGGCGTTGACGGCCCGTGGCGTCTCACGTCGTTCGACAACCTCGGCAACCTGACCTTCGTGCCGAACCCGCACTACAACGGCCCGGTCAAGGCCCGCGTCGCCCAGGTGAAGGAAGTGGCCTACACCTCGACCCAGGCCGAGGAGAACGACCTCCAGGCCGGCAAGCTCAGCCTCGGATTCGTCGACCCGGGCGTGCTCACCAGCCCCGCGATCTCGCCGACCAAGGCGGGCCCGAACTGGGGCCAGCTGTCGGCTCGCTACAACATGGTCGTTGGCTCGGCGTGGAACTTCAACTACGCGCCGTTCAACTTCTCGAGCGCTGACGCGAAGTCCGCGGCGATCGGGCAGCTGTACATCCGCCAGGCCCTTCAGGAGGCCGTCGACCAGACGGGCATCATCAACAACGTCGACAAGGGCTACGGGATTCCCATCTACAGCCCGCTGCCCCCGACGACGCCCAAGTCGCTGAGCGCGCCGATCTCGAACCCGTACCCGTTCAACCTGACCAACGCCAAGGCGTTGCTCACGAGCCACGGCTGGACAATCCAGAACGGCGTCCAGACCTGCACCGACCCGGGCACCGGGTCGAACCAGTGCGGCGCGGGCATCTCCCAGGGCTACACGCTGAACCTCAGCATCGTCTGGGCCTCTGGCTCGCCAGCGCTGGACCAGACCTTCAACGCGGAGGTCTCGGACTGGCAGCAGATCGGCATCCAGTTCTCGCACACCGAGACGACGTTCAACAACGTCATCGGTGACTGCTCGGGTGGCTCGGGCTTCGAGATCTGCTCGTGGGGCGGTGGCTGGACCTACGCGCCGGACTTCGAGCCGACCGGTGAGTCGCTGTTCGCGCCGACCGGTGGGTTCAACGTCGGTGGCTACGTCGACACCCAGATGACCAGCCTCATCACGGCGACCGACTTCGGCACCGCGAACCTGACGGCCTACGGCAAGTACGCGGCCGAGCAGCTGCCCGTGCTGTACCAGCCCCAGGCCTTCGCGCCGGGCGAGGTCATCAAGACCCTGCACTCCTCGATCGGCTTCGTGCCGAACCCGCTGGGTAACTTCATGCCGGAGTACAACTACTTCTAATCCGGCAAGTGGTCTGACCACGGAGAGCGGCCCCCCGAAAGGGGGGCCGCTCTCCTTTTGGGGTCGGAAGCCCGCCCCGGCCCGCCCCGGCCGATTTGGGGTCGGGCGCTAGACTTTGCGCCGTGCTGGCGTACATCGCGCGACGACTCGTGCAGGCGTGCGTCGTGCTCCTCATCGTGATCCTGATCACGTTCACGCTCCCCTACTTCCAGCCCCACGGGATCCTCGCCCCGGCCTACGAGGTGCTGCAGACGCACGCGACACCTCAGAACGTGGCGATATGGGGCCAGCAGCACGGCATGGACCACCCGTACCTCGCACGCTTCTGGACCTACATATCCCAGGTCTTCGGCCACCTCAACCTCGGGTACTCGTACAAGTTGAACCTCAGCGTCTGGGGGATCATCAAGCTCTACGTGCCGCGCACGATCTGGCTGGCGACCGCGGCGCTGATCCTGACCATCCTCATCGCGATCCCCCTGGGCATCATGCAGGCGTCGCGGCGCAACACCGTCTTCGACTACTCGGCGACCGGCGTCGCGTTCATCCTCTACGCGACGCCCTCGTTCCTCCTCTGCCTGCTCGTGCTGGACGCGTTCAGCTTCCACGGGCCCCACCTGCCGAGCTCGCCGCCGGGCGGGGTCGCCCCCTGGGCGATGTTCACGGACCCGGTCGGCTTCCTGCTGCCGGTGGCGTGCCTGACCATGCTGTCGGTGGCCGGGCTCAGCCGGTTCATGCGCGGCACGGTGCTCGAGGTCCTGGTCCAGGACTACGTGCGCACGGCCAAGGCCAAGGGGTGCTCGAGCCGCCGCACCCTCTTCCGCCACGCCTTCCGCAACGCCCTGGGGCCGATCATCGTCATCCTGGGCCTGTCCATCCCCGGGCTGATCGGCGGGGCGCTCATCATCGAGAGCGTCTTCAACTACGGCGGGCTGGGCATCCAGACCCTGACCGCCGTCCAGAACCTCGACGTGCCCACGGTCCTGGGCATCACGCTGCTGGTGTCGATCCTCACCCTGATCGGCAACCTGCTGGCGGACGTGTTCCTGGGCCTGGTGAACCCGCGTATCCGGATCGAAGGGACCCGCTGATGGCCACGACGACCACGACCCCCGGCTCCGAGCTGTCGCCGCGCGCGACCGCGCCGCTCGACCACCTCGACGAGAGCCTGGCCGCCGACGAGATCATCCCGATGTGGCGCCAGCGGCTGCGCATCTTCTTCCACAACAGGCTCGCGGTCGCCTCGGTCGTCTACCTCGTGATCATGACGCTGCTCTGCTTCCTGGTCCCATTCTTCCACCCGACGAACCAGACCAACCAGGCGGCGACCTTCGGGTCGCCCTGGAACCAGCCTCCCTCGTCCCACCACTGGCTGGGGACCGACTCGAGCGGCTTCGACGAGCTCGGCCGGATCTTCTACGGCGGCGAGTACTCCCTCACGCTCGGCTTCCTGGCCGGCCTGATCACCATCGTGGTCGGCACGCTCTACGGGATGATCTCGGGCTTCATCGGTGGCGTCACCGACACCCTGATGATGCGCTTCCTCGACGCCCTGCTCTCAATCCCGTACATCTTCCTGCTCCTGTCGCTCATCGCCCTGTTCGGCCGCTCGACCGTCTTCCTGATCTGCGTGATCGGCCTGACCGGGTGGTGGGGCAACGCCCGCATCATCCGGGGCGACGCCCTGCTGATACGGAACCTCGAGTACTCCCAGGCCGCCACCGCGATGGGCGGGCGGCGGATGCACATCATCCGGCGCCACGTCTTCCCCAACTCGATCTCCAACATCGTGACGGTGGCCACCTTCTCGGTCGCCGACGCCATCTTGTTCCTGTCGGCCCTCGGCTTCCTGGGCTTGGGCATCCAGGCGCCCCAGACCGACTGGGGCACGATGCTCCAGGCCGGCGCGGTGCAGTTCCAGAACGGCTTCTGGTGGGAGGTCATCCCGCTCGCCGCCGTCTTCATCCTGGTGGTCGTCGCGATCAACTACATCGGCGACGCCCTGCGCGACGCCTTCGAGGTCCGCCTGATCGAGCGCTAGGCGCCCGCGCGGCGCCGACGCGAACCTAGCTAGTTCGAGGTCGCGTCCGCGCGCGCGCCGATCGAGACCGGGGTGCGTAGCGGGAAGTGGCAGGCCGCCTCGTGGGCCGGGCCGAACGACGCGAGCGGTGGCTCCTCGTTGGCGCAGATGTCCTGGGCGCGCGGGCAGCGCGTGCGGAACCGGCAGCCCGACGGCGGGTTGACCGGCGACGGAAGCTCGCCGCGCACCTGCTTGCCGCGCTGGGCGCGCGCCAGGATCGGGTCGGGGATCGGCACCGCGTCGAGCAGGCCCTGGGTGTAGGGGTGGGCCGGGGTGCGGAAGACCGCCTCGGCGTCGCCGATCTCGACGATCTTGCCCAGGTACATGACCGCGATCGTGTCGGCCATGTAGTACACGACGGCGAGGTCGTGGCTGACCATGACGTACGAGAGGTGGTGCGCGCTTCTGCAGGTCCTTCATCAGGTTGAGGATCTGGGCCTGGATCGAGACGTCGAGCGCGCTGACCGGCTCGTCGGCCACGACCAGGCGCGGGTTGAGGGCGATCGCGCGCGCCAGCCCGATGCGCTGTCGCTGGCCACCGGAGAACTCGTGCGGGTACCGGTCGGCCACGGCCGGCTCCAGGCCGACCGAGGTCAGGAGCTCGGCCACCCGGTCGCGCTGGGCGGCGTGCGAGCCCTCGCGCTGGACCATGAGGGGCTCGGCCAGGATCTGGCTCACCTTCATGCGCGGGTCGAGGGACGAGTACGGGTCCTGGAACATCATCTGACGGTCCCGGCGCTCCTCGCGCGACGGCCGGTGGCCCTTGGCCGAGACGACCTTGCCGTCGAAGACGACCGTGCCGTCCGTCGGGCTCTCCAGGCCGACGATCATCCGGCCGATCGTCGTCTTGCCGCAGCCCGACTCGCCGACCAGGCCGAAGGTCTCGCCCTCGTAGATCGTGAAGCTCGCGTCGGCCACCGCGCTGATCGCCCCGACCTTGTGGCGGACGAACCCGGCCTTGATCGGGAACTCCTTGACCAGGTGCTCGACGCGCAGCAGCTCGCGCCGCTCGGCGCGCGCCGCGACGACCGCCTCGTCGGTGCGCACCACCACCGGCTTGGGCCCGCCAACCGGGTGGTAGCAGGCGTAGGAGCGGTTGCCCGCGATGGTGAGCGGCGGCTCCTCGGCCCGGCAGCCGTCCGTCGCGTATTCGCAGCGCGGAGCGAATCGGCAGCCGACGATCCCCTTGGAGAGGTCCGGCGGCAGGCCGGCGATCGAGCTGAGCTCGTGCTTGGAGGTGTTCTCCAGGTTCGGCATCGAGGCCAGCAGCGCCTGGGCGTAGGGGTGGCGCATGTCGTGGAAGAGCGAGTTGGTCTCGGCCTCCTCGGCCTTCTTCCCGGCGTACATCACGACCACCCGGTCGGCGCGACCGGCGATGACGCCCATGTCGTGGGTGATCAGGAGGACGCCCATGTTGAGCTGCTCGCGCAGCGAGTCGATAATGTCGAGGATCTGGGCCTGGATCGTCACGTCCAGCGCCGTCGTGGGCTCGTCGGCGATCAGCAATTTGGGCCGGCAGACCAGGCCCATCGCGATGATGACGCGCTGTCGCAGGCCGCCCGAGAGTTCGAACGGGTACTGGTCGAGCCGCTCGGCCGGGCGAGGCATCTCGACCATCTCGAGGACCTCGAGGGCGCGGGCCCGGGCCTGCTCCTCGGTGGCGCCCTCGTGGATCTGGAGGCCCTCGCCGATCTGGCGGCCGATCTTCATCGTCGGGTTGAGCGAGCTCATCGGGTCCTGGGGGATCAGCGCGACCGAGCGGCCCCGGTGCGACTGCATCTCGCGCTCGGGCAGGTCGGTGAGTTCGATGCCGTCCAGGACGACCGACCCGCCCTTGATGTGGCCGTTGTTGGGCAGCAGCCGCATGACCGCCAGCCCGGTCGTGGTCTTGCCGCAGCCCGACTCGCCCACCAGCCCGACGCACTCGCCCGGCTCGATGCTCAGCGAGAAGTCGTCGACCGCGGTGACGAATGACTTGCGGGTGGCGAACTGGACGCGCAGGTCCTGCACCGTGAGCAGCGGAGCCATGGCTGACAATCCTACCCGGGGGGCCCGAGCACGACGGGCTGCGCGGACCGTTCCGGCAGGGCCCAGCTGCGCCGGTGCAGTGGGGTGGGGCCGAGGGCGCGCAGGGCCGCCAGGTGGGCCGGCGCACCGTAGCCGACGTTGCTCGACCAGCCGTAGGCCGGGTTGGCCCGGTGAGCGTCGCGCATCGCCGCGTCGCGGTGAACCTTGGCGAGCACCGACGCCGCGGCGATGGCGGCGCACCGGGCGTCCCCGCCGACCAACGGCCGACAGTCCAGCCCGGCGTAGCTCAGCGCCGGCGGCTCGGGGGCGCCGAGCGCCACGCCGGCCGGGGCGTCCAGGAGGTTGAGGTTGCCGTCGACGAGCGCGACGCCCGGGTCAACGCGCAGCGCGGTCAGGGCCCGGGTCGCGGCCACCGCCAGGGCCAGGCGCAGCCCCCAGGCGTCGACCTCGTCGGCGCCGGCCCAGCCGAGCGACCAGTCGGCGGCCCAGGCCGTGATAGGGCCGACCAGGTCCTCGCGCGCGCCGCGCGACAAGGCCTTGGAGTCGTCGAGCCCGGGCGGGGGCCGGTCCGCGCCGGCCAGGGCGACCGCGCCGACCACGACCGGTCCGGCCAGGGCGCCGCGCCCGACCTCGTCGAGGCCGACGACCACCGACCCGCGCGCCAGCGGTGCGCGCTCGTCGGCGGACAGCGCGCTCAGGGGGGCCACGCCCCAGGGTACCGACGCCCGGCGCCCGTACCATGTCTCTGCGTGCGCCCCGACGCCTTCTACCTGCCCCTGCGGGGCTTCGACACCGCCAAGGCCCGCTTGCGCGCGGGCGGCTCGCCCGGGGTCGACGCGATCGCCCGTGGCCTGGCCGCCGGGGTGATCGCCGCGTGCGCCCCCGTCCCGGTCGTCGTCGTCACCGAGAGCGACGAGGTCGCCGAGTTCGCGGCCGGGCTCGGCGCGACGGCCATCCTCTCGGCGGCGGCGTCGCTCTCCCAGGCCGTCTCCCTCGCCTACCGGGGCGCGCCGGCGGGCGCGCTCGTCGCGGTGGTGCCCGGGGACCTCGCCGACCCGGCCGGTCTCGGCGACGTCGACCTCGCCCCCGGCGTGACCGTCGTGCCCGACCGGCGCGGACGCGGAACCAACCTGCTGGCGCTGCCGACGGGCACCGCCTTCGCCTTCGCCTACGGGCCGCGCTCGGCGGCGCGCCACGCCGCCGAGGCCCGGCGCCTCGGGCTGGCCCTCACGGTCGCGCGCCACGCGCGCTGGGGGCTCGACGTCGACGAGCCCGGGGACCTCACCCGGGCCTAGACGCAGTTCGAGGGGGCCCGCAGGCCCCCTCGAACTCCACACCCGATGGGGTGGTTACTTCTTCTTGGCGGCAGCCTTCTTCGCCGGGCGGCGCTTGGCCACCTTGCGGGCCGGAGCCTTCTTCGCAGCCTTCTTGGCGGCCGGGCGCTTCTTCGCAGCCTTCTTCGCCGGGGCCTTCTTCGCCGCCTTGCGGGCCGGAGCCTTCTTCGCCGCCTTCTTGGCGGCCGGGCGCTTCTTGGCGGCCTTCTTGGCCGGCGCCCTCTTGGCCGGAGCCTTCTTCTTCGCGGCTGGTGCCACTTTCCCTCCTTGGGACTCAACGTTGAATCAACGGGGGACCGCGGAAACACCACCGTGGTGCCCCGTTAATCGGTACCGCATTGACACGTCGTGTACTCGATCGTGTTCCGCCCAGCTTCTCAGCTGTGCCGCGACCGGTCGCAGTGCACGGTCCTCACACGGCGGAGCGCTTCACGTTGGCGCACAGGGCGCCGACGCCCAACGTTGACCTCCTCCGCAGAAGGACATACAAAAGTTCAGTCGGTGGCACCACCAATGTCAAGCATTTCGAGAGTTTTTTCCGACCATTGCTCGCGAGTGACCAGCGAGCTCGGCGTGTACATCGGGCGCGGCCCACGCGGCGACGTGACGAGTGGCGCGCAGCGATCGACGCTCGTGCTCGGACCGAGCCGCAGCGGCAAGACGTCGTCGATCGTTGTGCCCAACTTGTTGCTAAGCGGGCGATCGTGCGTGGCGACGTCGACCAAGGACGACGTGCTGCGAATGACGGCGGCGTCGCGAGCCGACGGCGCGACGCTGCTCTTCGACCCGTCGGGCACCGTCGACGCGCCACGCGGCGTGCACGCGCGTCGGGTACTCCCCGCTGCGCCAGGCACAGCGCTGGGACGGCGCGGTCCTCGCCGCGCGCACCCTGGTCGACGTGGCGCGTCGGGGCCGGCTGGACCGCTCCGACGACCACTGGACCGAGCGCGCCGGGGCCCTGGTCGCTCCCCTGATGCACGCCGCCGCCCTGGCCGGGGAGCCCCTCGGCGCCCTGGCCCGGCGCGTCGACGAGCGCCGGGCCGGCGACGCGCTCGACGCCCTCGTCGGGGCCCACGGCGACGCCCACCCGTCGGTCGCCCTGCTTCGCGGGATCCTGGCGACCGAGGAGCGAGAGCGCTCGGGCATCTGGTCGACCGCGTCGGGGCTCTTCGCCGGCGTGCGCACCGAGGCGGCGCGCGCGGCCGCGCTCGACCCGCCGCTCGACGTCGACGCGTTCCTCGCCGGACCCCACCGGCTCCACGTCGTCGCCCCGAGCCGCCACCAGATGGTGACGACCCCGCTCGTCGTCGGACTGATCGACGAGCTGGTCCACGCCACCTACGACCGCCACGCGCGCGGCGCGCGGCTGCTGCTGGCCCTCGACGAGCTGGCCAACGTCGCGCCACTGCCGCGCCTGGCCAGCGTCGTCTCCGAGGGCGGCGGCCAGGGCGTCCTCACGCTCGCCTGCCTCCAGGACCTCAGCCAGGCGCGGTCGCGCTGGGGCGCGGGCGCCGACGGCTTCCTCTCGCTCTTCCCCACCACCGTCGTGCTGCCCGGCATCGCCGACCGGTCGACCCTCGAGCTGCTTAGCCGTCTCGCCGGGCGCGACCTCGTGGCCACCACGACCGAGCAGCGCGGCCGGCGCGGCCGGCGCGTCGGGTCCTCGACCGCCTGGGTCGAGCGCGACCGGGCGACGGTCGCCGACCTGGCCCGCGGCCGGCCGGGCCACGCGCTGGCGCTGGCCGCCGACAAGTCGGTGTCGTGGGTGGCGCTGACCCCGGCCCAGCGCGACGTGCGCTGGCGCGACCGCCTCGAGCCCGAGCGCGGGCTCGCCCCGGCCTAGAGGCCGACGATCGTGTGGTTGTTGTAGTACCAGCCCGTCGGCAGCGACTTGGGCGTGCCCTTGTTCTTGCCCGAGACGATCCCGGCGAGGTGGGCGCCGGCGAAGATCGTGCCCGCCAGGTTGGACTCCGAGATGTCGGCGCCGCGCAGGTTCGCGCCCGTGAAGTTGGCCGCCTCGAGGTCTGCGTCGGAGATGTCGTCGCCGGCGAGGCTCGCGCGGGTCAGGTTAGCCCTATAGAGGTCGGCGCCGGCGAAGTTCGTGTGGGGGAATGACATCCCCACGAGACTGTCGCGCGCGAAGTCCGCGCCGGCCAGGTAGGCGAACGCGAAGTTCGTGTGGAGGAACCTCACGCCGTCGAGCGACGCGTCGGGGCCCGCCGCGTGGGTGAGGTTCGCCCGCGTGAGGTTCGCGCGGTTGAGGTTGGCGCCGTAGAAGTTGGCGGTCGTGAGGTTGGCGCCCGTGAGGTTCGCGCCCGTCATGGTGGCCAGCTGGAGGTTCGTCCCGACGAGGCTGGCGCCGGTCAGGTTGGCGTGCGAGAGGTTGGCGCCTCGCAGGTCGAGCCCGGCGAGGTGGGCGTGGGCCAGGTTGCACCCGGACAGGTCGGCGCCGGCCGCCGGGGCGCACGAGCCCGAGGCGCCGGCGGTGCACGCGAGGCTCAGCGGCGCGACGGCCAGCGCCCCGGCGATCAGCGTTCGTGCGACGGCCGTTCGTGCGATGGTCGGCTCCCTCGAGGACGGTCGGACATTCCTACCACGGCCCGACGCCGGGCTGGACGACCGTGACGCTAGTGTCGCCCCGAGCCGAAGGGGGCGCGTGATCGCAGCGGCACGCCGCGTGGGGGCATTCGGCGCGGCCGCGCTGGCGCTCGCCGCGTGCGGCTCCAGCGCCCATCCCCCGACGACCCCGGCCACCGGGGCGCTGCGCGCGACCGCCGCGGTGCGCGCGAGCCTGCTGGCCGCCGGAGCGAAGAGCCACTCGCTGGCGGTGTCGGACTTCACCGGCCTTCGCCCCGGCGAGACCTACTACGCGTACGACCGCGCGACGGCGCGCTACTACGCCGCGGCCGGCCTGGCGGCGAGCCCCGCGTCGACCCCGGCCCAGGTCAGCACCCAGGACGACGGCGCCTACAACCTCTTCGTCCGGCGCGCCGGCGGCGCGTGGCACGTCTACAGCGACGGACTCGGCGGCGCGCAGGACTCGACCTGCCCGGTCACGATCCCCGCGCCGGTGCTCGCCGCCTGGCACTGGCCCGCGGGCAGCTGCTACCCACCCGCCGGCTAGGGCGGTCCGAGCCGACGCGGTGGGACCCTGACTTGGCCAACGCGCCCGGGCCGGGCGCCCCGGTCGTGCGCCGAGCGCGCCTAGCGCGTGAGCTCGCGGTGCCCGCGCTCGCGCGACGCCCAGCGCGAGAGCTCCCCGGGGTCCAGGGGGCGCGCCCCGCGCTCGCGCACCGCGGCCGACATGCGCGCGCTCGCGCGCCCGAGCGTCGGCCCGGCCAGCCCGCGTGACGCGGCGAGCGCCGGGTAGAGCGCGTCGAGGGCGCGGCTCACCTCCGTGGCACGCGCGCCGTAGGTCGCCGCGTCGGCCCAGGCGGCGACGAGGTCGCGGCGATTGACGCGCTCGAGCCCCTCGAGCGCCGCGCCGAAGGCGTGCTCGTCGAGCGTGTCGCGCGGCGCCGGCGCCGGGATGGCCCCGCGCTCGTCCAGCCGCTGGCGGTCGTCGGCCCAGCGCGCGAGCGCCTGGGCCCGTCCCCACTCGAGCTTGTCGCCGCGCTCGTCGTGGTGGCCGCCCCACAGCGCCCGGTAGCCCTCGTCCACGCCGGCGACGTGCTCGACCCCCGAGAACGAGCGCCAGGCCCGCCACGGCGTGCGCTCGGCCACGCCGGCGCGCAGCCCCGCGCGGTAGAGCGCGTCGGCGCTGCGAGCGTGCGCGTAGAGCGACCGCGAGTCCAGCACCCGCTCAGACCCAGCGGGCGCGGCGCCCACCAGCACGTGGTCGTGGAGGTGGGGCTCGCCGTGGCGGTTGACGCCGTGGGTGAAGGCGGCGGCCGACGGCCACTCCCCCGGCGCGACCACCAGGCCGCCGCCGCGCCGGTCGCGCGTCACGACGCCGCGCTCCTGGAGGTAGTCGAGCGACGCGGCCACCGACTCGCGGTGCGCCTCCACCAGGCCTCGGCTGGCCTCAGGGTCGAGGGCGAGCAGGAGAGAGATCGCCCGCGGCGCGGCGAAGACGAGGTCGTAGCCCACCGCGCGCGATCGCTCGGTGCCCCGCAGGACGTCGCCGACGACCCCCGGCGCGCCGATCGGCCACCACGCGGCCGGTCCGGGCCGGGCACCGTCGAGCTCGAGCGCCGGGTCGTCCTCGAGGTAGGACGCGTCGCGCGAGCGGCGCACCATGATTCGCAGCACCACCGGCAACGGTCGCGCTCGTGGGGGGGCGTCTAGCGTGGCGCCGTGGAACCGGCCCCAGAGCTCGGCCAGCTGATGGAGCGCGTCTGGGCCGCGATGGTCCACGGCGACGTCGGCCCGGCGATCGACGCGATGAGCCACGAGGAGGGGACGCTCGTGATCGGGACCGACCGGCGCGAGTGGTGGCGCGGCTTCGACACGATCGCCGCGATCTTTCGCGTCCAGGCCGAGGAGGGGAGCGTCCCCAGCCCGCCGCCGCTGGGCGTCGCGCGCTGCGAGGCCTGGCGTGAGGGCTCCGTCGGCTGGGTGGCCATCGAGGTCGACGGGAGCCTGACCGGACCGGAGACCGCGGCGCGCCTGACCTTCGTGCTGCACGAGGAGGGCGCCTACTGGCGCGTCGTGCAGTGGCACATCTCGCTGTCGGTCGCCAACGAGGAGATCTTCGGACGGTCCATCACGACGTCCCTCGACGACCTGCTCGTCTCGGTCCAGGGCGATGGCGCGCCGGAGTCGGCCCTGGCGGGCGACGGGTCGGTGACCATCGCCTTCACCGACGTCGAGGGGTCGACGGCGCTCATGGAGAGCCTCGGCGAGTCGCGCTGGCTCGACCTGCTCGCCTGGCACGACGGCGTCGTGCGGCGCCAGGTCGCGGTCTTCGGCGGCACGGTCGTCAAGAGCCAGGGCGACGGCTACATGCTGGCCTTCCCCGCGGCCGGCATGGCCGCGGCCTGCGCGGTGGCCATCCAGCGCGCGAGCGCGCCGGGCTGGGAGGGGGTCCCGGTGCCGGTGCGCATCGGGCTGCACTCGGGCAACGCGCTGTCCGACGGCGGCGACTTCTTCGGGCGCACCGTCGTGGTGGCCGCGCGCGTGGGCGCGGCGGCCACCGGCGGCGAGATCCTCGTGTCCGAGCCGGTCCAGCAAAGCCTCGGCGAGACCTTCGCCTTCGACGGCGTGCGGTCGGCCGAGCTCAAGGGGCTCGCCGGCCCGTACGCCCTCTTCCCGCTGGCCTGGCGCTAGAGCCGCTCGGCGATCCGCTTGGCCAGGGCGTGGCCGGCCCTGGCGTGGGACGGCGTCGCCACCACTGCGCCGGCGCCCGCCTGGAGCATCAGGTGGTCGAGGAACGCGGGGTCCGAGACCCGGATGCTCACGGCCAGGCGCCCGTCGTCGAGCACCGTCCAGCGCGCGCTCGGCAGCGGCTCGAAGAGCCAGCGCCGCCACGGCTCGACGACCACGACGACCTCCTCGCCCTCCTCGCCGACGTGGGTCAGCCAATTGGCGACCGGGTCGGCGGGGCGCGGCTGGGTCGCCGGCGACGTGGCCAGGACGCGCACGATCCGGTCGACGCGGAAGGTGCGCCAGCCCTCGCGCGTCGCGCACCACGCGCGCGTGAGGGCCCGGCCGTTGAGCACGCGGACCTCGCGCGGCTCGATCCAGCGTTCCTGGGACTCCCCGCCGAGGCCCGACGCGTACTCGACCTTGAGCTGGAGGCCGCCCTCGGCCGCGTCGCGCACCGCGGGCAGGAACGGCTCGTCGGTCACTGAGTCGACCTGGATGACGTCGGAGATCGCGGCCTCGATCTTCTCGATGGCCGAGAAGACCGAGGGGTCGGCGTAGGCGCGCGCCGCCTCGCGCAGCGCCACGTTGAGCTCGGCCAGGTCGCGCAGCAGCAGCGCCGAGGGCTCGGGCTCGCCGCGCGGGGTGTCGGAGAAGTCGGCGCGGTAGGTCGAGTCGTCGTGCGCCTCGTCGTCCCAGTCGTCGCACTCCTTGATCACGTGGGCCAGGTAGCCGACCCTGTCGCCGAAGGGCTGCAGGGACACCAGGCGGTCCATGATCAGGCGCACCAGCGCCGGGTCCAGGCCGAATCGCGACGCCAGCTCGCTGATACGCAGCCCGTCTTCGGAGTTGTAGACCGCGTGCAGCAGCTGGAGGGTCTGGCCCAGGACGTCGGCGCTCGCCGGGCCGGGAAAGGTGAGCGTCGACGGGTCGGGCGCGTGGCCGCGGTTGACCGTCTCGAGCCACTCGGCCAGCGCGTCGCGCAGCGCGCGCGGGCCCTTGAGCGTCACGCGGTCGGCGGCGTCGAGCAGGAACCGCATCGCCGCCCACTGGCTGTCGAAGGAGAGCCCCACCTCGCAGCGGCCGTCGCGCTTGTCGACGGCCGCCGCGCCCGGGTGGTGGGCCAGGATGAGGTCGCGATAGGTCGGGGACGTCTCCACGACGACGTCCACCGGGACGGGCGCCCGCGTGAACTCCGGGCGCCAGCCCCGCGCGGCGGCCAGGGTCTCGTCGTCGACGCTGAAGGAGTCGGCCAGAACGACTGGGGTCGAGGTCATGCGGCTGAGCCGGTAGCCCTTGACCTCGTCGGTGCCGGCGACGCGCGCGACCAGGTAGGGGGTGCCGCGGAAAACCTCGATGACGAGGGGCTCGACCACGCGCGTCTTGCGCGCCGAGGAGTGGTAGTCGAAGGAGAGGCGGCGCCGGGCCCGGAGCGCGTGCAGCACCGGCGTGTAGTAGTTCGAGAACTCCAGGCCGCCGTCGGCCAGGGGCGCGTCGCCGAAGATCGAGAACGCGCCGCGCGACCCGAAGCCCGACAGGCGCAGCGCCAGCTGGACGACCCGCGACTCCTCGGGGGTGAAGTGGATCGGCGGCGCGTAGGCGGCGCTCGGGTCGATCCAGTAGCCCGTGGCCCCGTCGTCGAGCGCGACGGTCTCGATCGGGAAGCCCAGCTCGCGGATGTCGGACTTGTCGCGCTCGAACTTCTGGCGCGTGGCCACCGCGCTGCCCTGGTACGCGAGGACCTTGCGCGGCGCCTTGGAGGTCGCCGGGAACTCGTCGACCTTCAGGTTCTCGGTGATGGCCTCCTGGGTCAGCGGCGCGGCGCGCGACGCGCTCTGGAGCATCAGCACCAGCGCCGTCAGCCGCTCCCGGCGGACCTCGACCTCGCCTCGAATCGCCGCCACGGCCCTCCCTTACGCGACGAGGGTACCGGCTAGGGCTCCTCGCGCCGCCAGGTGCCCGAGCGCCCGCCCGACTTCTCCCAGAGCGCCACCGCCTCGATGGTCATCGTCCGGTCGGCCGACTTGCACATGTCGTAGATGGTGAGGGCGGCGACGGTCACCGCGGTCAGCGCCTCCATCTCCACGCCGGTGCGGTCGAGGGCGTCGACGCTGGCCTCGACGTCGATGTGCGAGTCGGCGATGGTGAAGTTGACGTGGACGTTGCCGATCAGGACCGGGTGCGCCATGGGCAAGAGCGTCGCCGCGTGCTTGGCCGCCTGGATCCCGGCCACCCGGGCGGTGGCCAGGACGTCGCCCTTGTTCATCGCGTTGGCGGCCACCGCGGCCGTGGTGGCCGCGGCCATGTTGACCCGGCACCGGGCCAACGCCCGGCGCGCGGTGACCTCCGAGGGGCCCCGCTCGCGCGGGAACCCGGGGTCGCGCGCGCCGGCGCGCAGCTGGTGGAAGTCGTCCACCGCGCCATGCTACCGACGGCGGTCGGCCCGTCCCCGGCCGGTAGAGTGGTCGGGTCCGTTTCCGGGGTGCGATGCCGACCTACGAATACCAGTGCCAGTCCTGCGGGCTCCGCCTCGAGGCCGTGCAGTCGTTCCACGACCCGGCGCTGACGACGTGCGAGGAGTGCGGCGGCGAGCTGCGCAAGGTCTTCTCCCCCGTGGGGATCGTGTTCAAGGGCAGCGGCTTCTACAAGAACGACAGCCGCTCGGCCGCCTCGTCCGCCAAGACCCCGGGCGCGCCGGCCAAGACCGACGCCGCCCCCGCCGCCACGCCGCCGCCCGCGCCGGCCCCCGCGGTCTCCTCGCCCAGCGAGTAGCCCCCCGCGCGCCGGCGCGACCGTAAATTGGTCCGATGAGCGACCCGCACCCCGCCAGCGCCGACCTCGCGTCCCTCACGGCCGCCGAGGCGGCGTCGGCCATCGCCGCCAGCGACCTGACCAGCGAGGCGCTCGTCGCCGGGCTGCTCGAGCGGGTCGCGGCGATCGACGGTCCCGCGACCGACGTGGCCCTGCGCGCGGTCGCCGGGGTCGCCGACGACGCCCTCGCCGTCGCGCGCGAACGCGACTCCCAGCGCCGCGCCGGCGTCTCGCTCGGCGCGCTGCACGGCCTGCCCGTCGTGATCAAGGACAACGTCGAGGCGACGGGCCTGGGCGGGTGGGCCGGGTCGACCGCCCTCGTCGGGCGCCCGGCGCGCGAGGCGCCGCTCGTCGCGCGACTTCGCGGCGCCGGCGCCGTCGTCATCGCGAGCACCAACCTCAGCCAGTGGGCCAACATCCGCTCGACGAGGTCGTCGAGCGGCTGGTCGGCCACCGGCGGTCTGGTCGCCAACCCGTGGGCGCTCGACCGGTCGGCCGGGGGGTCGTCGTCGGGCTCGGGCGCCGCGCTCGCCGCGGGGCTCGCCCCGCTCGCCGTCGGGACCGAGACCGACGGGTCGATCACCTGCCCGGCGTCGCTCAACGGCGTCGCCGGGCTCAAGCCGACGGTGGGCGCGGTGGACACGACCCACGTCGTGCCGATCAGCTCGAGCCAGGACAGCCCCGGCCCGATGGCCCGCAGGGTGGCCGACGTCGCCGCGCTCTTCTCGGTGCTCTCGGGCCGCGACCCCGAGCCGGTGGGCGGCCTGCGCGTGGTCGACGCTCGGACATACCGGACGGGCCACGCCGGCACCGACGCCCTGAGCGACGCCGTCGTCGCCGCGCTCGCCGGCGCCGGCGTCGCGGTCGAGCGCCGCGACGTGGCCGAGCCGACCCCCGAGGTCCACGCCGACGAGCTCGCTGTCCTGCTCGCCGAGCTCGTCGACGACCTCGGCGCCTACCTGGCCGCGCGCCCCGGCGGGGGCGTGCGCTCGCTGGCCGACGTCGTCGCCTACGAGGACGAGCACCGCGACGTCGAGCAGCCCCACTTCGGCCACGAGCACTTCACGGCCGCGATCGCCGGCGGCGGGCGCGCCGGCGCGGCCTACGCCGAGGCCCGGCGCCGAAACCTCGCATGGGCGCTCGAGGCCTGCCTCACCCCGGCGCTCGAGGGGGCGGACGCGCTCGTCGCGCCGAGCTACGGGCCGGCCTGGAAGGCGGACCTGGTCAACGGCGACTCGGGCACCGCGAGCCCGGTCACGTGCGCGCCGGCCATCGCCGGCTGGCCGATCGCGTGCGTGCCCCTCGGCCTGGTCGACGGCCTGCCGGTCGGGCTCGCCGTCGTGGGGCGCGCCGGCGCGGAGTGGACCGTGCTCGAGGTCGCCGCGCGCGTCGAGCGCCTCGTCGGCGCGCTGGGCGCGCCCGCCTGGCGGGCGCCGGCGCGCGGCTAGGCGCCCGGGACCCGCGCGGGGGCGCCGGTAGGCTGACCGGGTGATTCTGCCCTCCATCGAGTCCCCGGCGGACTTGCGGGGGCTCTCCTACGAGGAGCTCGACCAGCTGGCCGAGGAGATCCGGGCCTTCATCATCGAGACGGTCACCACGACCGGCGGGCACCTGGGCTCGAACCTCGGCGTCGTCGAGCTGACCCTGGCCCTGCACCGCGTCTTCGACTCCCCGCGCGACGTTCTCCTCTTCGACACGGGCCACCAGTCGTACGTGCACAAGCTGCTCACCGGACGTCGCTACGGGTTCGCCCGACTGCGCCAGCGCGGCGGCCTGTCGGGCTACCCCAGCCGCTCCGAGAGCCCCCACGACTGGATCGAGTCCAGCCACGCGTCGACCGCGCTCTCGTACGCCCACGGGCTCTCGGTCGCCCTCGAGCGCCGCGGCGAGCTGGTCGGCCACGGCGGCACGCGCCACGTCGTCGCGGTCGTCGGCGACGGCTCGCTGACGGGGGGAATGGCCTACGAGGCGCTCAACAACCTCGGCCACTCGGACCAGCGCGTGGTCATCGTGCTCAACGACAACGGGCGCAGCTACGCGCCCACGATCTCGCGCCTGAGCGAGTCGCTGACTGCCCTTCGCCTCAACCGCTCCTACCTGAGCCTGCGCGAGCGCGTGCGCGGGGTGGTGCCCCGGCTGCCCAGCGCGGGCAAAATGGCCTACAAGGGCATCGACTCGGTGATGACCGGGGTGCGCGAGCTCGTGACCCCCCACACCTTCTTCGAGAACCTCGGCGTTCGCTACGTCGGCCCGGTCGACGGCCACGACGTCGAGGCCCTCGAGGGCGTGCTGCGCCGGGCGCGAACCTGGGACGGGCCGATCGTCGTGCACGCGCTGACCGAGAAGGGCCGGGGCTACGCGCCGGCGATGCACGACGACCTCAAGATGCACGATTACAAGCTCCCGCCAAAGGTCGACGAGGACGGCGTCGCCCCCCAGTCCTTCACCGAGGCGTTCGCCAACGCCCTGCTGACCATGGCCGGGGTCGACGAGCGGATCGTCGCGATCACCGCGGCCATGGCCGGCCCGACCGGCCTGCTGGGCTTCTCCGAGCGATTCCCCGACCGATTCTTCGACGTGGGCATCGCCGAGCAGCACGCGGTGACCGCGGCCGCCGGCATGGCCATGGGCGGGCTCAAGCCGGTGGTGGCCATCTACTCCACCTTCTTCAGCCGCGCCTTCGACCAGGCCAACCTCGACGTCGGCCTCCTGGGACTGCCCGTCGTGTTCGTGCTCGACCGCGCCGGGGTGACCGGCGACGACGGCCCGAGCCACCACGGCCTGCTCGACTTGGCGCTCTGCCTGGCGATCCCCAACCTCACGGTCTTCGCGCCCTCCACCGCCGAGGAGGTCGCCGGGATGCTGGCCACGGCGCTCTCGATGTCGACGCCGACCGCCATCCGGTTCCCCAAGACGCCCCCCCAGCCGCTCGACGGCGAGGTCGGCGAGGGGCTGGCCGCGCGCCGCCTCGCCGCGGGCGACGGGTCGCTGTGCGTGCTGGCCGTCGGCAAGATGGCGCCGGCCGCCTGGCGCGCGCTCGACCTGCTCGACGGCGACCGAGGACGCGTCACCGTCTACGACGTGCGGGTCCTGCCGCCCGACCCGGCCATGATCGCCGACGCGCTCGACCACGAGCGCATCGTCACCGTCGAGGACGGCACGCGATTCGGCGGCGCCGGCGCGCTGATGGTGTCCGCGTTGCGCTCGCTCGCCCAGGACGAGGGCCGCGCGCTGCCGACGACGCGGATCCTCGGCGTCCCGCGCGCGTACATCGAGCACCACCGCCCCGACGCCCTGCTGGCCGAGCTCGGCCTCGACGCCGACGGGCTGGCCGGCGCCTTCGCGCGGTTCCTGCGCGACCAGCCGGAGTACCCGCGCGAGGTCCCCGAGGCCCCGCGCGCCCGCTACGTCGACCCGCTGTAACGCCACCGGGGATCCCGGTGACCGTTAGCGTGATGACGAACGACCAGGCGGATCCAATGACCTACGAGGTGGACAAGACCGACGACGAGTGGCGCGCCCAGCTCGGCGCCGAGCGATTCGCGGTACTGCGCCGCGCCGCGACCGAGGCCCCCTTCACCGGGTCACTGCTGTACGTCGACGACACCGGCAGCTACACGTGCGCCGGCTGCGGCCAGCGGCTCTTCACCAACACCCAGAAGTTCGACTCGCACTGCGGCTGGCCGAGCTTCGACGCCTGCGAGCCCGGCACGATCATCGAGCGCCCCGACCACTCGATCGGCCGCAGCCGCACCGAGATCCTGTGCTCGCGCTGCGGCGGCCACCTGGGCCACGTCTTCGACGACGGCCCGACGGCGACCGGGCTGCGCTACTGCGTGAACTCCCTGGCGATCGAGTTCGACCCGACCGCCTAGACGTCGAGGTGGCGCCGGATGGCGACCGCCGACCCGACCGAGCCGATCACCACTCCGACCGCGAGCACGACCGCGTTGGTGCCCCACAGCGCGCGGGTGTCGAGCTGGAACTCGTTGTGCAGCGGGTACCAGGTGTGCAGCGCCAGGACGGCCAGCATCGCCACGCCCGAGCCGAGCAGCCCCTGGATGAAGCCCTCGGTGATGAAGGGCACG
This sequence comes from uncultured Actinomycetota bacterium, assembly GCA_963820815.1. Classification (GTDB taxonomy): domain Bacteria; phylum Actinomycetota; class Acidimicrobiia; order Acidimicrobiales; family RAAP-2; genus RAAP-2. The sequence continues at coordinate 541,418 of CAWGBL010000003.1, forward strand.
CGGATGAACCAGTTGGTGGCGCCGACGAGCTTCATCACCGACACCTCTCTTCGCCGCGCGAAGATCGCCATGCGGATGGTGTTGAGGATCAGCACCCCGGCCGAGAGCAGTAGCACGAGGGCCAGGACCAGGAAGACGATCTGGAGGATCCGGATCGCCCGGTTCATCTGGCGGATCTGCTGCTCGGGCGCGGTCACCTGGTAGACGCCGGGCTGGCCCGAGAACTGCGAGACCACCGTGAAGGCGTCGGCCGGGACCGTCGGCACGCAGCGGAACGACGAGGGCATGGCCGCCACGCTCAGTACGCCGAACTCGTCGGGCGGCAGGAGCTTCTTGGCCTCGGCGTAGTCCTGGGCCTGGGTGTAGTACACGCACGACTTGACGATCGGCAGGCTGGCCAGGTTGGTGCGGACGTTGGCGATCTCGGTGGACGACGCGGTCGGCTCCATCCACACCGTCACCCGCGTCCCCTGCTGCCACTGGGCCGAGGCCTGGGCGGCGCTCTGCTTGAGCAGGAGCGACGCGCCCACCAGGCTGAGCGACACGGCCACCGTCAGGACGGCCGCGATCGTCATCAGGCGGTTGCGCCAGAGGTTGGTGACGGTCTCCTTGAGCGCGTATCGCAGGTAGACGCGCACTAGATCGCCGCCGCGGCCTCGTCGACGCCGTAGACGCCGCGCAGCTGGTCGCGGATCATCTCGCCGCGGTCGAGCTCGACCACGCGCCGGCGCATCCGGTCGACCAGGGCCTTGTCGTGGGTCGCCATGACGACCGTCGTGCCCGTGCGGTTGATCCGCTCGAGCAGCGCCATGATCGACTCGGAGTTGGCCGGGTCGAGGTTGCCGGTCGGCTCGTCGGCCAGCAGGATGAGGGGCCGGTTGACGAAGGCGCGCGCGACGGCCACGCGCTGCTGCTCGCCTCCGGAGAGCTCGTGGGGCAGGTTCGAGCTCTTGTCGGTCAGGCCGACGAGCTCGAGGATCTGGGGCACCTGGGACTCGACCGTCGAGCGAGGCCGGCCGATCACCTCGAGGGCGAAGGCGACGTTCTCGAAGACGGACTTGTTGGGCAGCAGGCGGAAGTCCTGGAAGACGCAGCCGATGTTGCGCCGCAGGTACGGCACGCGCCACTTGGGCAGCGCCACGATGTCGCGCCCGGCCTCGAGGATGCGGCCCGAGTCGGGCAGCTCCTCGCGCAGCAGCAGGCGCAGGAAGGTCGTCTTGCCCGAGCCCGACGGGCCGACCAGGAAGACGAACTCGCCCTTCTCGATGTCCAGGCTCAGGTCGCGCAGCGCCGGCGTCCCGTTCTTGTACGTCTTAGAGACGTGTTCGAATCGAATCACTCGGTCACCTTGGGACTCATCGATGTGTGCGCGACGCGCATGTCCGCACCCATTCTAGGCGCCGGGGTGGTTGGCCCCGGGTCACCGGGGGCCGCCCGGCGAGGCCGGCTGGGGTTTCTTACGCGCGGCGGCGCTGGCGGCGAAGCTCGGCCTCCATGAAGTCGTCGAGGTCGCCATCGAGGACCGCCGCCACGTTGCCGGTCTCGTGGTCGGTGCGGTGGTCCTTGACCATCTGGTAGGGCGCGAGCACGTAGGAGCGGATCTGGCTTCCCCAGGCGTTGTCGGGCCGCTCTCCGGTGAGCGCGTCCATTTCGGCCTGGCGCTGGGCGCGGGCGCGCTCGGCCAATTTGGCCTCGAGCATCTGCAGGGCGCGCGCGCGGTTCTGGTGCTGGCTCCGCTCGTTCTGGCAGCTGACCACGATCCCGCTCGGCAGGTGGGTGATGCGGATGGCCGAGTCGGTCTTGTTGACGTGCTGGCCGCCGGCGCCCGAGGACCGGTAGGTGTCGACGCGCAGGTCCTTCTCGTCGATCTCGACCTCGGCCGACTCGTCGGCCAGCAGCGGCGTCACGTCCAGGCTCGCGAAGCTCGTCTGACGGCGCGCCTGGGAGTCGAAGGGGCTCATGCGCACGAGGCGGTGCACGCCGCGCTCGGCCGAGAGCCAGCCGTAGGCGTATCGGCCCTTGACGATGAAGGTCGCCGACAGCAGGCCGGCCTCCTGGCCCTCGGTCGCGTCGTCGACCTCGACGCCGAAGCCCCGGCGCTCGGCCCAGCGCTGGTACATCCGCAGCAGCATCTCGGTCCAGTCCTGGGCGTCGGTGCCGCCCGCGCCGGCGTGCAGCTCGACCAGTGCGTCGTTCTGGTCGTAGGGGCCCGAGAGCAGGCTGCGGGCCTCGAGCGCGCGGAGCTCGGCGCTCGCCGAGCCCACGGCCTCGACCGCCTCGTCGACCAGGGACCCGTCTCCACTGGCGAGCGCCTCGCGCGCGAACTCGCCTAGGACCTCGGCGTCGTCGAGGCTCCGGCGCAGCCGGTCGTAGCCGTCGAGGTCCGAGGAGACGCGCCCGAGCTCGGTCGTGACGGCGCGCGCGACCTCGGGGTCGTCCCAGAGGCCCGGGTCCGCGGCGCGCGCGCTCAGCTCGTCGCGTCGGGCCCGCAGGCCCGCCACGTCCAGGTACTCGCCCGCGGCGCGCCAGCGCTCCCCCAGGTCCTCGAGGGTGGCGAGGGCGTCGCGCAGCGCGTTCTCGGCCCTATGGTCGGCCATGGCACTGCTTGAACTTGCGGCCGGACCCGCACCAGCAGGGCTCGTTGCGCCCGATCTTGTCGCCCTCTTTCTTGAGCGCCACGGGCGCGCGCGAGTGGCGCGGCAGCTCGGCGCCGCCCGGGGCGACCTGCTCGGCGTTGGTCACCGCGCCCTCGAGGCCCTCGTCGGCGGCCGGCGGCGCCTCGACGACGGCCTCGACGTGGGTGATGTAGCGCACGTAGTCCCGGTTGACCCGGTCGAGCATCGCCTCGAACATCTGATAGCCCTCGCGCTGCCAGGCGCTGAGCGGGTCCTGCTGGGCGACCTGGCGCAGGTGGATCCCGTCGCGCAGGTAGTCCATGTCGCTCAGGTGCTCGCGCCAGTGCTGGTCGAGGATCTGGAGCATGACGTCGCGCTCGATCTCGACCGCGGTGTCGAGGCCGCCGACGTAGGCCTCGCACTTGGCCTCGTAGAGCCCGACCGCGTCCTCGATGACGACCGCCTCGACGTCGTCGCGGTCCTCGTACTCGCCGAGGCCCTGGGCCGACAGGCGCGTCGGGTAGTAGGTGTTGAGGTCGACCATCAGCGCGGCCAGGTCCCACTCCTCGGAGAACTCCGAGGCCAGTCGGTCGCGGACCCGGTCGGCCAGAATCTCCTCGATCATGGCGATGGTCACGTCGTGCATGTCGTCGCCCTCCATCACCTGCTGGCGGCGGGCGTAGACCACCTTGCGCTGCTCGTTCATGACCTCGTCGTACTTGAGGACGTCCTTGCGGATCTCGGCGTTGCGCGCCTCCACGGTGTTCTGGGCGCGCTCGATGGCCTTGGAGACCATCTTGGCCTCGATGGGCAGCTCGTCGGGCATGGTGCGGTCCATCACCCACGAGACGGCACCGGTGGCGAAGAGGCGCATCAGGTCGTCCTCGAGGCTCAGGTAGAAGCGGCTCTCGCCGGGGTCGCCCTGGCGCCCGGAGCGGCCGCGCAGCTGGTTGTCGATGCGCCTCGACTCGTGGCGCTCGGTCCCGAGCACGTAGAGCCCGCCCGCGGCGATGACCGCGTCGGCCTCGCCGGCGCACGTCTCGCGCAGCGGCCCGAGGGCCGTGGCCACCGCGGCGTCGAACTCCTCGGTGCCGGGCGCGAGCCCCTGGGCGAGGGCGTCGCGCCGGGCCAAGCCGTCGGCGTTGCCGCCCAGCACGATGTCGACGCCGCGCCCGGCCATGTTGGTGGCCACGGTGATCGCGTGCAGGCGGCCGGCCTGGGCCACGATCTCGGCTTCGCGGAAGTGCTGCTTGGCGTTGAGGACCTCGTGGGGGATCCCGGCCTTGGCCATCTCCCGGCTCAGCAGCTCGGACTTCTCGACGCTGGCGGTGCCCAGGAGGACCGGCTGGCCCCGGTCGAAGCGCTCCTGGATGTCCTCGACGATGGAGCGGAACTTCGCCGCCTCGGTCTTGAAGATGAGGTCGGCGTGGTCGTCGCGCGCGCTCGGCAGGTTGGTCGGGATTGGCACGACGGACAGGGAGTAGGTGCTGCCGAACTCGCTGGCCTCGGTCTCGGCGGTGCCGGTCATGCCGGCGAGCTTGTCGTAGAGGCGGAAGTAGTTCTGGAGCGTCACGGTGGCCCAGGTGTGGTTCTCCTCCTGGATCCGGACGCGCTCCTTGGCCTCGACGGCCTGGTGGAGCCCCTCGGACCAGCGCCGCCCCTCGAGGGTGCGCCCGGTGAACTCGTCGACGATCTTGACCGAGCCGGCGTCGACCAGGTAGTCGCGGTCGCGGTGGTAGAGCTCCTTGGCCCGCAGCGCCTGGCCGAGCTGGTGGACGTAGTTGGTGCCGACCGCGTCGTAGAGGTTGGCCACGCCCAGCTGGCGCTCGACCTTCTCGATGCCCTCGGGCAGGGGCATCACCGTCTTCTTCTCCTCGTCGACCTCGTAGTCGAGGTCGCGCACCAAAGTTCTCGCGATGGAGGCGAACTGGTAGTAGAGCTTCGACACGTCCGCCGAGGGCCCCGAGATGATGAGTGGCGTGCGCGCCTCGTCGATGAGGATCGAGTCGACCTCGTCGACGATGGCGTAGTGGTGGCCGCGCTGGACCATGTGCTCGGGCCGGCGCGCCATGTTGTCGCGCAGGTAGTCGAAGCCGAACTCGGTGTTGGTTCCGTAGGTCACGTCGCAGGCGTAGGCCGCCTGCTTGTCCTCGAAGTCCGCCAGGTCCGGGCCGACCCGGCCGACGGAGATCCCGAGGAAGCGGTGCACCTGGCCCATCCAGTCGGCGTCGCGCGTCGCCAGGTAGTCGTTCACGGTCACCACGTGGACGCCCCGCCCGGCCAGGGCGTTCAGGTAGACCGGCAGTGTCGAGACCAGGGTCTTGCCCTCGCCGGTCTTCATCTCGGCGATCCAGCCGAAGTGCAGGGCCATCCCCCCCATCAGCTGAACGTCGTAGTGGCGCTGGCCGAGCACGCGGGTCGCAGCCTCGCGCACGACGGCGAAGGCCTCGATCAGGAGGTCGTCGAGGGTCTCGCCCTCGGCCAGGCGCTGGCGGAAGACGTCGGTCTTGGCCCGCAGCTCGGCGTCGGTCAGGCCGCTGACCTCCCCGGCCAGGTCGTTGATCGGCCCGATCAGCTCGGCCAGCTGGCGCACCCGCTTGCCTTCGCCGGCGCGCAGGAGCTTGGTGAACACGCTCATGAGGGACCCCAGCCTACCGGTCGGGGACCGGCGATCTCGGGGCTGCGGCTGTCTGACCTGGTCTTTGACCCCACACCCGCCTGCGGCGGTCGGCGGCGCGCGCCGCCGGCAGGTTGCCCTCTCCAGCGGCGGGCTCGCGCCCCCACTCCGTCTCCCGTAACGGCCGGTCGGCCGCCCCGGGGCAGGTCTTACTTCTAAACCGCGCCATGCTCAGCGTCGACGAGACGCCTTACGTGGGTCGCTTCGCCCGCGGCTGGCATCGACTTTCAACCACAGAACCAGCCACAGCCCCGCGCCAGTCTACGTCCACCGTCCGGCGACGAGCGAGGCGGCCAGGCGCACACCGATCACCGCAGCGGCCAGTGGGAAGAGCAGGCGCCGAGCGGGGCTGGCGGTCTGCCACTCGAAGCGCAGCGCGCTCGCGTGGTGGGCGACAAGCGCGCGGCGCGGCTCGCGCTCGCGGCTGAGCCCTTCGAGATGGGTGACGACCGCGTCGTCGACCGCGGCGACGCGCCACCCCGCGCGCGCCAGCGACCAGCACACCGCCATCTCCTCGGCGAACATGAAGTAGCGCTCGTCGAAGCCACCGACCGCCTCGAAGGCGTCGCGCCGAAACAGCATGAACGCGCCCGAGACCCAGTCGACGCTGCCGTCGGCGCGCGCCGACCGGTACGCCCGGGTCGCCGGGTTGGTCGGCCACCACGGGCCGAGGAGCGCGTGCGCGCCGGCCAGCCAGACGTTGGGGAAGACCCGGTGCGACGGGTAGGTCGTCCCGTCGGGCCGCTCGACGCGCGGGCCGACGACGCCGACGTCGAGATGGTCGTCGAGGTAGGCCGCCAGCGCCGTCGACCGCGCCGGGGTGCGCGACCAGGTCGGGGTTGGAGACCAGCAGGTAGCGGCTCGGCGCGGCCGCGGCCGCGCCGCGGTTGACCCCGCGCCCGTAGCCGAGGTTGACCCCGGGCTCGACGAGGCGAACGTCGCGCGCGCCCAGGGCCGCGGGCGCGGTGCCCGGGGCGCCGTTCTCGACCACGACGACCTCGCCCACGCCGTTGGCGCGCAGCGAGTCCACGCAGGTCGCCAGCGCCTCGCCGGCGTGGTAGTCCACGACGACCGCCGCCACGCGCTCCACTAGCCCTCCCCCATCACCGCGACCAGGCGGCCGAGCGCGTCGCGCCACTCGGGCATCGGTCCGAAGGCCGCCGCGAAGCGCGTGGAGTCGAGGTCGCTGCGCGCCGGGCGGCGCGCGCGCGGCGCCGGGTCGAGCTCGGCGGTGGCGATCGCCGTGGCGAAGCCCGCGCCGCGCCCGAGCGCGGCTCCGGCCGCGGCGGCGACGTCGAACCACGTGGCCGCGCCAGCGTCGGCCACGTGCCAGAGGCCGCCGGGGCGCTCGCGCACCACCGCGACCAGCGCGCGCGCCAGGTCGGCGGCGTTGGTCACCGTCCCCGTCTGGTCGTCGACGAAGCGAACGGTCTCGCCCGATAAAGCGCGCGCCACGATCGCGCGCAGCACCGTGCGCCCGCGCGCTCCCATCACCCACGACGTGCGCACGACCGTGGCGCCGTCGCCGCAGGCGCCCTCGCCGGCCAGCTTGCTCGCGCCGTAGACGTTGATCGGGCCGGTGGCGTCGCCCTCGACGTAGGCGCTCCCCTTGTCGCCGGAGAAGACGTAGTCGGTCGACACCGCGACCAGGTGCGCGCCGACCTCGGCGCACGCGCGCGCGACGACCGCGGTCCCGGTCGCGTTGATCCGGAAGCACTCCTCGGCGTCGTCCTCGGCGCGGTCGACGGCGGTGTACGCGGCGAGGTGGACGACGACCTCGGGCGCGTGGCGCGCCAGCGCCGCGCGCACCGCCGCCTCGTCGGTGACGTCGAGGTCGGCCCGGCCGAGCCCGGCCACGGCGAACTCGCCGGCGTCGACCGGGCGGCCGTCGGGCGCGAAGGACGCGTCGCCGCCGGGCGGCGTGCGACCGGCCAGCGCGTCGACCAGGTCGACGCCGACCTGCCCGTTCGCCCCGGTGACCAGGACGCGCGTCGGGCTCACGAATCGCCCGGGCGAAGGTGCACGACGTCGCCGGCGCTGAAGGCGCGCTCGGCGCCCCCGACGTCGACGAGCAGCCGCCCGGTCGCGTCGACGCCGCGGGCCACGCCCTCGTGGGCCGCGCCGGCCAGCTCGACGCGAACCCGCCGGCCGATCGTCGCCAACGCCCTCTCGTACTGGCCGCGCAGCGCGGCGCGGCCCTCGGCCGAGGCCATCGCCTCGAGCCGGGCGTCGAGCTCCTCTAAGACGATGTCGAGCAGCCCGCGCGCGACCAGGGTCACGCCGGCCAGCCCGGCGACGCTCGCCGCGCCCTCGGGGCACGATCTCAAGTTGACGCCGAAGCCGACGACCACGGCCAGTCCGGCGTCGCCCGGGACCGCCTCGGCCAGGACGCCGCCGAGCTTGGCGTCGCCGACGACGAGGTCGTTGGGCCACTTGAGGTCGGGCCGCACGCCCGAGAGCCGCACCAGCGCGGCGCGCAGCGAGAGCGAGACGGCGGCCACCACGAGCTGAAGGTCGTCGAGGTCGATCGCCGGGCGCAGCAGGAGCGAGCAGAGCAGCGCGCTGTGCGCCGGCGCCTCCCACGTCCGGCCGTGGCGCCCGCGACCGGCCCTCTGGTGGTCGGCCAGCGCGACGAGGCCCTCGGGCTCGCCGCGCAGGGCGGCGTCGGCGACCCACGAGTTGGTCGAGTCGATGTCGTCGAAGTGGTGGACGCGCCAGACGACCGGGAGCACGCTCAAACACTAGGGTTTACGGGTCCGGTGCTAGAAAAAGTCCGTCCCGGTCGGAGGTCGCGGTGCTCGAGAAGGTCCTGATCGCCAACCGCGGCGAGATCGCGGTGCGCGTCATGCGGACCTGCCGGGAGCTGGGCGTCGCCACCGTGGCCGTCTACTCCGACCTCGACCGCGACGCCCTACACGTGCGCCTTGCCGACGAGGCCTACGCGCTCGGCGGGGCCACCGCCGCCGAGAGCTACCTCAACACCGCGGCAATCCTCGCCGCGCTCGACCGCTCCGGCGCCGACGCGGTGCACCCGGGCTACGGCTTCTACTCCGAGAACGCCGACTTCGCGCGCACGATCGCCGCGCGCGGGGTCGCCTTCGTCGGCCCGCCGCCCGAGGCGATCGAGGTCATGGGCGACAAGATCTCGTCGCGGCTGGCGGCCGAGGCCGCCGGCGTGGCGGGCGTGCCCGGGCGCAGCGAGACCCTGGCCTCGGCCGAGGAGGTCGTCGCCTTCGGCGAGGCGGTCGGCTGGCCGATTGCCATCAAGGCGGCCTTCGGCGGCGGCGGGCGCGGGATGAAGGTCGTGCGCGGGCCCGACGAGGCCGCTGGCGCGCTCGAGAGCGCCCAGCGCGAGGCTCAGAGCTACTTCGGGCGGTCCGAGTGCTACGTCGAGCGCTACCTGTCCTGGCCGCGCCACGTCGAGATGCAGGTCCTGGCCGACGCCCACGGCGCGACGCTCTGGCTGGGAGAGCGCGACTGCTCGGCCCAGCGCCGCCACCAGAAGCTCATCGAGGAGTCACCGGCGCCGAACTTCGCCGACGACGTGCGCGCCGCGATGGGCGACGCCGCGGTGCGCGTCGCGCGCGCGTGCGGCTACGTCAATGCCGGCACGGTCGAGTTCCTTTTCCAGGACGGCGAGTTCTACTTCCTCGAGATGAACACGCGCCTGCAGGTCGAGCACCCGGTCACCGAGCTCGTCACCGGCCTGGACCTCGTGGAGTGGCAGCTGCGCGTCGCGTCCGGCGAGCCGCTGGACTTTTCCCAGGACGACGTCGCGCGCCACGGGCACGCCATCGAGGTCCGCATCAACGCCGAGGACCCCTCCGGCGGGCGGTTCGCGCCGTCGCCCGGGCTCATCACCCGCTTCGACGTCCCGACCGGGCCCGGCGTGCGCCTCGACGCCGGGTACGCCGCCGGCGACACGGTCAGCCAGTATTACGACAACCTGGTCGCCAAGCTCGTGGTCTGGGCGCCCGACCGCGAGCGCGCGCGCCGCCGGGCGCTGCGCGCCATCGAAGAGACCCGCATCGAGGGCGTGGCGACCACTCTTCCCGCCGACGCGCTGATCCTGGCCAGCGACGACTTCGTCGCCGGCACGCACTCGACCAAGTGGGTCGAGGAGCGGCTCGACTTCTCATCGCTGCCCGGCCCGGCCGGGCCGGCGGTGGCCGCGGGCACCGGCCCGGTGCGCCGCGACGTCACCGCCGAGGTCAACGGCCGGCGCATCGCCGTCGCGCTCTTCGTGCCCGACTCACCCGAGGACGACCTCGGCCGGCCGCGCTCGACCGCAGCCAAACCGCGCCGCCAGCACCACGCCGGGGTCGTCGGGTCCGGCTCGGACCGGGTCATCGTGCCCATGCAGGGGACGATCGTCAAGGTCGTCGCCGAGGTCGGCCAGGCGGTCGAGGCCGGCGAGACGATCGTCATCCTCGAGGCCATGAAGATGGAGAACCTCGTCAACGCCGAGCGCAGCGGCGTCGTCCAGTCGATCTCGGTCTCCGCCGGGGACTCGGTCAGCGCCGGCGACGTCGTCGCGGTGGTCGAGTGAGCGCCGCGCAGCGGGCCGCGGCCGCCGTCGACGCCGCGGCCGGCGAGCTCGTCGCCGTCAGCCGCTTCGTCCACGCCCACCCCGAGCTCGGCTACGCCGAGGTCCAGTGCGCCGAGCGGGTCGCCGCGGCGGCCGAGGCCGCGGGGCTGGCGGTCGAGCGCGGCGCGGCCGGGCTGCCCACCGCCTTTCGCGCGACGGCCGGGTCCGGGTCGCTCGTGGTCGCGCTGTGCGCGGAGTACGACGCGCTGCCCGACGTCGGGCACGCCTGCGGCCACAACGTCATCGCCGCGTCGTCGCTCGGCGCGGCCATCGGGCTGGCGGCGGTGGCCGACGAGCTCGACCTCACCGTGGTCCTGCTGGGCACGCCCTCCGAGGAGGGCGGCGGCGGCAAGATCGACCTGATCCACGCGGGCTACTTCGAGGGCGTGCACGCCGCGATGATGGTCCACCCCTGGCCGAGCGACCGGCTCGAGATGCGCTGCCTGGCCGTCGACCACTTCGACGCGACCTTCCGGGGCCGCGAGGCGCACGCGTCGGCCGCGCCGTGGGAGGGGGTGAACGCGCTCGACGCCCTCACCATCGCCCAGGTGGCCATCGGCCTGCTGCGCCAGCAGCTCCCCCCGGGCGACCAGGTGCACGGCTACGTGGTCGACGGCGGGGTCGCTGCCAACATCATCCCGGCGCACGTGACGGGGCGGTTCATGGTCCGCTCGGTCACCGCCAGCCGGCTGGTCGAGCTGCGCGCGCGCGTCGAGCACTGCCTGGCCGCCGGCGCGTTGGCCTCCGGCGCGGTCCTCGAGGTCGAGGACCTCGGCCACTCCTTCAGCCATCTGGTGAGCGACCCGGGCCTGCTGGCGCACTACCGCGTCGCCGCCGAGGCGCGCGGCCGGCGCTTCACCGAGGACGACGCCGGGCTGCCGGCGCCCACCGCGTCGACGGACATGGGCAACGTCTCGCTCGTCGTGCCGACGATCCACCCGCTCATCGGGATCGAGACCCACGGCGCGGTCAACCACCAGCCGGCCTTCGCCGCGGCCTGCGCGACCGAGAGCGCCGACCTCGCGGTCGTCGACGGCGCGCACATCCTGGCCGCCACCGGCGTCGCGGTCGCGAGCGACGCCACGCTGCGGGCGCGACTGAGGGCCGCGTGATCACCGAGCACGCGTGGCTCCACGTGGCGCCGGGGCGCGAGGCCGAGTACGAGGCGGCGATCGCCGCGGCCCTGCCGGTGATCGAGTCGGCGCCGGGCTGCCGCGGCGCCGAGGTCCGCCGCCAGGTCGAGGACCCGTCGGCCTACCTGCTGCTGGTGGCCTGGGACTCAGTCGAGGCCCACCTGGCCTTCCGCGAGACCGAGCTGTTCGCGACGTGGAAGGCGCTCACCCACGGCTTCTACGACGCGACCCCGGTGGTGACGCACTTCACCGAGCCGCTGGCGCGCTAGCCCGGGCGGTACTCCCCGAACTCGGCGCGCAGCACGTCGGCCACCTCGCCGAGGGTGGCGCGCGCGGCCAGGGCCGCCTTCATCGGGTAGAGCAGATTGGCGCTGCCGCGCGCGGCGGTGGCCACGTCACCCAGCGCGGCCGCGACGGCGCGCGCGTCGCGGCGCGCGCGCAGCGCGGCCACCCGCTCGACCTGGCGCCTCTGCTTCTCCTCGTCGATCGGGAAGACCTCGGGGGAGCCGGCCGGCGCGTCGACGAACCGGTTCACGCCCACGACCACCTGCTCGCCGCTCTCGACGCGTCGCGCGGCGTCGTAGGCCGCGGCGTCGATCTCGGCCTGCATGTAGCCGGCCTCGATCGCCGCGACTGCCCCGCCGCGCTCGGCGATCGCCGCCAGGTAGTCGCGCGCGCGCGCCTCGACCTCGTCGGTCAGGCTCTCGAGGAAGTAGGAGCCGCCCAGAGGGTCGACGGTGTCGGCGACACCGGACTCGTGGGCCAGCACCTGCTGGGTGCGCAGGGCGATGCGCGCCGCGGCCTCGGTCGGCAGGCCGAGGGCCTCGTCGAACCCGTTGGTGTGCAGCGACTGGGTCCCGCCCAGGACCGCGGCCAGGGCCTGGACCGTAACGCGCGCGACGTTGTTCTCGGGCTGCTGGGCGGTGAGCGTCGAGCCTCCGGTCTGGGCGTGGAAGCGCATCATCGTCGAGCGCGGGTCGCGCGCGCCGTAGCGCTCGGCCACCAGCCGAGCCCAGAGGCGCCGGGCCGCGCGGAACTTCGCCACCTCCTCGAAGAGGTTGTTGTGGGCGTTGAAGAAGAAGGAGAGCCGCGGGGCCACCACGTCGACGTCGAGCCCGGCGGACACCGCGGCGTCGAGGTAGGCCAGCGCGTTGGCCAGGGTGAACGCGACCTCCTGGACCGCGGTCGAGCCGGCCTCGCGGATGTGGTAGCCGGAGACCGAGATCGTGTTCCACTGCGGCAGCTCGGCCGCGCAGTAGGCGAAGGTGTCGGTGACCAGGCGCATCGACGGCCGCGGCGGGTAGACGTAGGTGCCGCGCGCCACGTACTCCTTGAGGATGTCGTTCTGGATCGTTCCGCGCAGCGCGCCGGGCTCGACCCCGCGCTCCTCGGCGACGAGCTGGTAGAGCAGCAGCAGCGTCGCCGCGGTGGCGTTGATCGTCATGGAGGTCGTCACCTGGTCGAGCGGCAGCCCGTCGAGCAGGGCGCCCATGTCCTCGACCGAGCAGATCGCCACGCCGACGCGCCCGACCTCACCCTCGGCGCGCGAGTGGTCCGAGTCGTAGCCCATCTGCGTGGGCAGGTCGAAGGCGCACGACAGCCCGGTCTGGCCGGCGTCGAGCAGGAAGCGGAACCGCCGGTTGGTCTCCTCGGCCGTGCCGAACCCGGCGTACTGGCGCATCGTCCAGAGGCGGCCGCGGTACATGTCGGCCTGGACCCCGCGGGTGAAGGGGAACGCGCCGGGCTCGCCGAGGTCGCGCGCCGGGTCGAAGCCCGCGGGCTCGCCCGGGCCGTAGCTCGCGGCGACCTCGATGCCCGAGTCGGTGCGGCGCTCGCCCCTGGTCACGCGGTCAGACTACGTGGCCGTCCGCGCGGCGCTAGGCGCGGCGCCGGCGTCGGCGCGCCAGCCACACCAGCGCGAGCGCGCCGACGGCCAGGGCCACGTTGAGGCTGAAGGCCGGGACGAATCGCGCGCGCCCGTCGCGCACCTCGAAGACCCCGAAGGGCAGAACCACGCCGCCGAACCCCCCGCCCGACCCCGACGAGGGCTCGGGCAGCGTCGTCGCCGGGCTCGCGCGCCTCGGTGCCCCCGCCGCCGCCCCCGCCGCCCGAGACGAAGGCGACCGGGATCACGGTGACGCCGTCGCGCTCGTAGGGGTCGCCGAAGGCGCGCGCCACCGACAGGTTGGCGCCAAGGCGAGAGAGCAGGGCGTCGAGGTCCACGGCTAGCGGTGCCGCCGGCGCGCGACGGCGCCGATGGCCGGGGCCATCGCCAGCCACAGGCCAATCGTCACGACCATCGACGTCAGGTACCCGAAGGGCCGGATCCCGACCTCGCCGTGCTCGGCCCCGGCGAAGAGCATCAGCAGCCACGCGCTGACGAAGAAGAAGGGGCCGGCCGAGGCCAGGCGCATCATGTTCCTCACGTCACACCTCCGAGCGAAGCGTACCCACGCCGCGGGCCCCGGCGCGCCGGGGCAGACTGTCGCCGTGGACTGCCCGCGCTGCGGCGCCCGTATCGACGCGATGCCCTGCCCGGTCTGCGGCGCGCGCGCCCCGGCCGGCGAGCCCGGCCTGCCCGACTACGCCGGCTGGGGGCGCCGGCTCGGCGCGACCCTCTTCGACAACCTCATCCTCTTCGTCCCCCAGTCGGCCGCCTACCTCGTCGGCGACGCGATCGCCAACACCTTCGTCGGCGCGGCCTTCGCCCTGGTCGTCCAGGGCGCGTACACGGTGGTCCTGCTCTGGCGGCCCCGCGGCCAGACCCTGGGCAACCGGGTCGTCGGCACGCGGGTGCGCGACGCGACGACCCTGGCGCCGATCAGCGCGTCCCAGTCGCTGCTGCGCTGGATGGTCATGGCGCTGTACCTGACGCCCGAGTTCACCACCGCGCGCGGCGCGGGCGCGACGCGGGCGGTCGCGGCCGCCCTGACTCTGGCGATCGTCGTGGACAACCTCTACCCGCTGGTCAGCGCGCGGCGCCAGACCTGGCACGACCGCATCGCCAACACGGTGGTGCTACGGGACTGAGGGCACCGCCACCGGGTGGGGCATGCACAGCTCGTCGTACTCGGCGATGACGATCGGGCCGGCCGACTCGCCGCAGGCCGGGCAGGCCGGGTCGCGGCGCACCCGGAAGGTCCGGAAGCTCTCCTCGAGCGCGTCGTAGCTGAGCAGGCGCCCCACGAGGGGGTCGCCGAGGCCGAGCAGCAGCTTGATCGCCTCGACGGCCTGGATCGACCCGATGATCCCGGGCAGCACGCCGAGCACCCCGGCCTCGGCGCAGCTCGGCGCCAGCTCGGCCGGCGGCGGCTCGGGGATCATGCACCGGTAGCAGGGCCCCACGTAGGGGCTGAAGACGGTGACCTGGCCCTCGAAGCGGAAGATCGACCCGTGGACGACCGGAATTCGCGCGAGCAGCGACGCGTCGTTGACCAGGTAGCGCGTCGGGAAGTTGTCGGTCCCGTCGACGATGACGTCGTAGCCGGTGATGATGTCGAGGATGTTGTCGGCGCCTAGGCGCGTGTCGTAAGTGCGCACGGTGAGGTCGGGGTTGATCGCCTCGAGCGCGACGCGAGCGCTGTCGACCTTTCGCATGCCCACCCGGTCGAGGGTGTGCAGGACCTGGCGCTGGAGGTTGGACGCGTCCACGACGTCCATGTCGATGATGCCGATCGTCCCGACCCCGGCCGCGGCCAGGTAGAGCGCGGCCGGAGAGCCGAGGCCCCCGGCGCCCAGCAGGAGGACCTTGGCGTCCAGGAGCCGCTGCTGGCCCGCCTCGCCGACCTCGGGCAGCAGCAGGTGGCGGTGGTAGCGGGTGCGCTGGTCGCGCGTCAGGCTGCGCGGCGTCGACCACGCGAGGCCCTCGTCCTTCCAGCGGTTGAAGCCGCCGGCGACCGACACGACGTCGGCGTAGCCGAGGTCCTGGAGGGTCTTGGCGGCGAAGGCCGAGCGCGTCCCCCCGGCGCAGTAGACGGCCACCGGGAGCGCCTTGTCGGGCAGGCGCCCCTCGACGCTGAACTCCAGCTGCCCGCGCGGCAGGTGGACCGCGCCGGGGATGGACCCCTGCTCGTACTCGTCGGGCTCGCGCACGTCCAGGACCTGGTAGTCGGCGAGCCGCTCGGCCACCGCGCGCGGCTCGACCTCGCGGATCTCGGCCTTGGCGGCGTTCAGCAGGTCACGCGGTGTGGGCACGGGGGCTCCTTGGCTCGACTCGAAAGACTACCGGCCGGGTCACCTTTCTCGGCCGGCTGCTAGACACCGGTCGTGGAGCTGCGCGACCTGCTCGCCCGCCGGCGCGTGGTGCGCTCCTTCGACGGCACGCCCGTCGACGCGGCGTGGCTCGAGTCGCTCTGCGCCGACGCGCTGCGCGCGCCGACGGCCGGCAACGCCGCCGGGGTGCGCCTGCACGTCGTCGCGGCCGAGCGCGTCGGCGACCTGCTGGCCGCCGCGACCGACGGCGAGTGGCGCGAGCGCTCGCGCCGCTACCCGGGGCTCGCGCGCGCCGGCGCCGCGGTCGTGGTGACCGCGCGCGTCGACGACTACCTCGCGCGCTACCGCGAGCCCGACAAGGCCGACGTCGGGACTGGGCGACGACCCCGACGCCTGGCCGGTGCCCTACTGGTACGTCGACGCGGCGATGGCCCTGATGGCCGTCCTGCTGCTGCTCGAGGAGGCGGGCCTGGCCGCGACGATCTGGGGCAACTTCCGCCACGGCGAGCGCGTGCTCGGCCTGGTGGGCGCGGGCGGCGAGGCCCTGGTGGCCACCGTGCTGGTCGGACGGCCCGACGGGCGCGACGCGCGCTCGGCGTCGCTCGAGCGCGCCGTGCCGCCGCGCTCGTCGCGCGTGCGCCGCGTCGACTAGCCGGGCGAGTCCGCGGCGACGGCCTCGAGCATCGCGACGAGCGTGCGCAGGCCGAAGGCCGTCGCGCCGCGCGTCGTGTAGCCGCGCTCGGCGTCGGCGCGCGCCGGGCCGGCCACGTCGAAGTGGACCCACGGCCGCCCGCCGGTGAATCGCCGCAGCACCAGCGCGCGCCACCAGCGCGCCGCCGACCCCGACCTTGCCCACGTTCTTCACGTCGGCGATCTCGGACTCGACCTGGGCGTCGTAGGACGGGTAGATCGGCATCCGCCACATCGGCTCGCCCGACGCGCGCCGCGGCGGCCGCGACGTAGGCGGCGAGCTCGTCGGTGGTCGCGAAGTACGCGCCGATCTCGTCGCCCAGGGCGACCTTCTGCGCGCCGGTCAGCGTCGCGACGTCGACGATCGCGTCGGGGTCGGCCTCGACCGCGAGGCTCAGCCCGTCGGCCAGCAGGAGCCGGCCCTCGGCGTCGGTGTTGAGCACCTCGATCGAGACGCCGTTGCGCGCGGTCAGCACGTCGCCGGGCTTGATCGCGGACCCGCCCGGGAGGTTCTCGGCCATCGGCGCGATCGCCGTCACCCGCACGCGCAGGCCCAGGCGGCTGGCGATCGAGAGCGCGGCCAGCACCTCGGCGGCGCCGGTCATGTCGGTCTTCATGGCCATCATGCCCTCGTTGGTCTTGAGCGAGAGGCCGCCGGAGTCGAAGGTGACGCCCTTGCCGACCAGCGCCACGTGGGCCAGCGCCTCGCCGGGCGCCGGGTCGTAGGTCGCGCAGACCAGGCGCGGCGGCTGGCGCGAGCCCTGGGCGACCCCGCGCAGCCCGCCGAGGCGCTCCTCGGCGATGCGCGACGACGACCAGACCTCGACGGCGACGAAGGGGTCGCCCTCGAGGCGCTCGCGCGCCGCCTTGGCCAGGCGCTTGGGCGTCATGTCGGCGGCCGGCGAGTCGACGAGCCGCTTGGCCCAGTTGACGCCGCGTCCCGACGACCGTGCCGCGGCGCACCCCCTCGCTCACCGCGTCGTGCACCGCGACGCTCGGCAGCGGGTCGCCGAGCGGGACGACGTCGAACGACGCGTCGGGCCCGGCCTTGAAGCGGTACGACGAGAGCAGCGCGCCCTCGACGAGGGCCTGGGCCAGCGCCGCCGGGTCGTCCAGGCCGTCGGTCGGCAGCAGGACGGCGACGTCGCCGCCGCCGCCGGCGCGCGCCGCCGACGCCCCGGCCAGCCGGTAGGCGTCGGGGTCGTTGAGCGTCGGGCCCAGCGAGACCAGCGCGACGTTGAGGCCGGCGAAGCTGCGCACCACGGTCGAGCCGCCCGGGCGCTCCTTGAGCCCCTGCTGGGCGCACCAGGCGGCGCTGAAGCGCCGCGGCAGCGAGTGCCCGCCGATCACCGCGGGCACCGACGCCGCGACGAAGGCCTCCCCGGCGTCGAAGGTCACCGGGACCACGACGGTCGTCCGGGTAGCGCCCTCGGTGGGCGTGGCGACGCGGGCCGACAGTGCCATGTGGTCTCCTCGGGTCAGTCGGCGCGGCGCGCCGTGCGGTGGCGGTCGCCCTCGGCGACGCGCGCCAGCGTCCAGACCAGGTCGCTCAGCCGGTTCAGGTAGGCCACGACCAGCGACCCGGCCAGGCCGTAGGCGACGGCCGCGCGCTCGGCGCGCCGCACCGCGGTGCGCGCCACGTCCAGGGCCGCCGACGGCGCGTTCTCGCCCGGGCACGATGAAGTCGCGCAGCTCGCCGACCACGTCGTCGCGCGCGTCGATCTCGGACTCGAGGCGCTCGACCATCGCCGAGGTCACCCGGCTCTTGCCGTCGACGAGCTTGACGCGGTTGGTCTCGGCGCGTCGCCACCTCGGCCATCAGGACCCAGAGGTCGCGCTCGACGCTGACGAGCAGCTCGTCGACGTCGCCGCCCGGCTCGCACTGCGAGCGCGCCCAGCCCAGCGCGGCCTGCGCCTCGTCGACCGCGCCGTTGACGACGATCGGCCCGTCGCTCTTGGCCACCCGCCCGCCGTAGTAGAGGCCGGTCGTGCCGTCGTCGCCGGCGCGGGTGTAGACCTTCACGGCCTCAGCGTAGTGAAGAGGACCACCCCGGTAGCCTGAGGCGCCATGGGGCGCGCCGGCGGGAGCGAGCGGGCGACCCCCGACGACCCGTACCTGCGCGCGCTCGCCGAGCGCGTCCTCGTCTACGACGGCGCCACCGGCACCAGCTTCCAGCTGATGGGCCTCGCGCGCCGACGACTACGGCGGGGCCGCCCTCGAGGGCTGCCACGAGGTCCTGGTGGTCAGCCGGCCCGACGCGGTCGAGCGCCTCCACCGCTCCTTCCTGGACGTCGGCGTCGACGTGGTCGAGACGGACACCTTCGGCGGCTTCTCGGTCGTGCTGGGCGAGTACGGGATCGCCGAGCGCGCGAGGGAGCTGGCCGAAGCGGCCGCAGCCATCGCCCGGCGCTGCGCCGACGAGTACGCGTCGCCCGGCTCGCCGCGCTTCGTCGCCGGGTCGATGGGCCCGGGGACCAAGTTCCCGACCCTCGGCCAGATCTCCTACGACGACCTGAGCGCGAGCTACGAGGAGCTCGCCCTGGGGCTGCTCGGAGGGCGGGGCCGACCTGCTGCTGGTCGAGACGGTCTACGACCTGCTCAGCGCCAAGGCGGCGATCGCCGCGTGCCGGCGCGCCATGGCGCGCGCCGGGCGCGTCGTGCCGGTCCAGGCCCAGGTCACGATCGAGCTGACCGGGCGGATGCTGCCGGGCACCGAGATCGGCGCGGCGGTCACCGCGCTCGCCCCGCTCGGCGTGGACGTCATGGGCCTCAACTGCGCGACCGGGCCGGTCGAGATGTACGAGCCGCTGCGCCAGCTCTCGGCCAGCGCGCCCGCGCCGCTCGCCTGCCTGCCCAACGCCGGGCTGCCCAGCGTGGTCGACGGCGCGATGCACTACGACCTCTCCCCCGACGCAACTGGCCGAGCACCTGGCGCGCTTCGTCACCGAGTACGGCGTGCGCGCGGTCGGCGGCTGCTGCGGGACGACCCCGGCCCACCTGGCCGCCGTCGTGGCGGCCCTGGCGCCCCTGGTCGCCCGCGGCGCGCCACCCCGAGCTCGAGCCGGCGGCGGCGTCGATCTACTCGTCGACCCCGTACCGCCAGGACACCTCGGTCCTGCTGGTCGGCGAGCGCACCAACGCCAACGGGTCCAAGAAGTTCCGCGACGCCATGCTCGCGGGCGACTGGGACGCCTGCGTGGCCATCGGCCGCGACCAGATCAAAGAGGGCGCGCACATCCTGGACGTCTGCGTCGACTACACCGGCGCCGACGGCGTCGCCGACATGGACGAGCTGATGCGCCGCCTGGCCACGCAGTCGTCGGTGCCGGTCATGGTCGACACGACCGAGGCGACGGTCGCGCGCGCGGCGCTGACCTGGCTCGGCGGCAAGCCGCTGCTCAACTCGGTGAACCTCGAAGAGGGCGACGCCGAGGGCACGCGCCTCGACCGCTTCCTCACCCTGGCCGCGGAGTTCGGCGCCGGGGTCGTCGTGACCTGCATCGACGAGGAGGGCCAGGCCCGCACCGCGGAGTGGAAGGCCCGCGTGGCACGCCGCGTGGTCGACCTCGCCGTCGAGCGCTACGGGCTCGCCGCGACCGACCTCTTCATCGACTGCCTGGCGCTGCCGCTCTCGACCGGCATGGAGGAGTCGCGCCGCGACGGCATCGAGACGATCGAGGCGATCCGCGCGGTCAAGGCCGCGCTGCCCGGGGTGCGCACGATCCTGGGGATCTCCAACATCTCCTTCGGGCTCAACGCCGCGGCGCGCCAGGCGCTCAACAGCGTCTACCTGCACGAGTGCGCCGAGGCCGGGCTCGACGCGGCGATCGTGCACGCGGCCAAGCTCCTGCCCCTCACCGCGCGTGCCCGACGCCGCGCGCGCCGCCTGCCTCGACCTCATCTACGACCGCCGCCGCGAGGGCTACGACCCGCTGGCCGAGCTCCTCGCGCTCTACGAGGGCGCCGCGGCGCCGGCCACGTCGGCCGACGCGCTGGCCGACCTGCCCCTGCGCGACCGGCTGCGCCGGCGCATCGTCGACGGCCTGCGCCCCGGGCTCGAGGGCGACCTCGACGAGGCGATGGCCCAGGGCCAGGCGCCGCTGGGCATCGTCAACGACGTCCTGCTCGACGGGATGCGCGAGGTCGGCGACCTCTTCGCCAGCGGCGAGATGCAGCTGCCGTTCGTCCTGCAGAGCGCCGAGACGATGAAGGCCGCCGTCAGCCACCTCGAGCCCCACATGGAGAAGACCGACGACGTCGGCCGGGGCCGCGTCGTGCTGGCCACCGTCAAGGGCGACGTCCACGACATCGGCAAGAACCTGGTCGACATCATCCTGACCAACAACGGCTACGAGGTCGTCAACCTGGGCATCAAGGTCGGCATCAACGAGATGCTGACCGCGGTCGAGGACCACCGGGCCGACGCCCTGGGCATGAGCGGCCTCCTGGTCAAGTCGACGCTGATCATGCGCGAGAACCTCGAGCTGATGAACGAGCGCGAGATGAGCCACGTCGACGTCCTGCTCGGCGGCGCGGCTCTGACGCGCACCTACGTCGAGCGCGACCTGCGCCAGGTGTACCACGGGCGCCTCTTCTACGGCCGCGACGCCTTCGAGGGGCTGCGCGTCCTCGAGCGCCTGGGCGAGCTGCGCCGCGGCGAGGACGTCGACGCCGAGTTCGGTCGTGACCATCTCGGAGCGCAACGTCCCGCGCCGGTTCCGCGACGACGCCAAGCCCGAGGGGCTGCCCACGCGCAGCCCCGAGGTCGAGGCCGACAACCCGCTCTTCGCCCCGCCGTTCGTCGGCAGCCGGGTCGCGCGCGGGATCGCCGTCGACGAGATCGCCGAGTACCTCAACCTCACCGCGCTCTTCCGCAACCAGTGGGGCTACCGGCCCGAGGAGGGCGAGGACGACCCCGCGTTCAAGGTGCGCGTCGGCGCGGTCCTGCGCGAGCAGCTGGCGCCGGGCCAAGGAGGAGGACCTCCTCGTCCCCCAGGTCGTCTGGGGCCACTTCCCGGCGGCGTCCGACGGCGACGACCTCGTCGTCTACGCCGACGAGTCGCGCGCGAGCGGTGGCCGCGCGCTTCACCTTCCCGCGCCAGGCGGCGCCGCCGCACCTGTGCGTCGCCGACTTCTTCCGGCCGGTCGCCAGCCCCGACGCCGACTACGCGAGCTTCATGCTCGTCACGATGGGCCCGCGCGTCTCGGAGCGCTGCCGCGCGCTCTTCGAGGAGAACCGCTACGGCGAGTACCTGCTCCTGCACGGCCTCGGCGTGGAGATGGCCGAGGCCCTGGCCGAGCTCTGGCACCGGCGCATCCGCGAGGAGCTGGGCTTCGCCGACCAGGACGGCCCGACGCTCACCGGGCTCTTCCGCCAGCAGTACCGCGGCGGTCGCTACTCCTGGGGCTACCCGGCCTGCCCGGACCTGACCGACAACGCGACCGTCGCCGAGCTGCTCGGCGCCGGGCGCATCGGGGTCAGCGTCTCGGAGGGCTTCCAGCTCCACCCCGAGCAGACGACCGACGCCATCGTCTGCCACCACCCCAGGGCGAAGTACTTCGTGGCCTAGGCCGGCTCAGCCGGGCGCGTCGCTAGTAGAGCGACGCCGCGCAGCCCTCGACGTCCTTGGCGAACGAGGCCCAGCCGTTGGTCCACCACTTCTGGTGCGCCGCGACGTACGCCCCGATCTGGGTGTAGTTCTTGGCGTTGGCCTCGTACTTGACGATCGAGACGAGCTCGTTGAGCACGGCCTTGGAGCCCTTGCTCGGGGCCTGGGACGCGAGCTTCTGCCAGAACGGCAGGTAGGTCTTGGCCCACTTCTGCCAAGTGGTGAAGCTGGTGCCGGTCGGCGCCTTGGAGTGGAACGTCAGGATCGTGTGGCAGAACGCGCTCTCGGACGCCGTGGCGTGGCTCGACGCGCCGGCCACGGGCGCCGCGAGCGCCAGTGCGGCCGCGGCGGCGGCGGCGGCGGCGCCCACGCGGGTGATCAGGTGTCGTCGGGTCCTCACGGATCCCCCTTGGCTCTCGGCGCGCCGGCGGCCCGTCGGCCGCGACCCGTGTCTACCAGACCGGCGCGCGCATGTGGCGACTAGCGGCGCAACGGCGCCCCAACCGACACCGGCGCGGCGGCCAGCGCCTCGCGCGCGTGGTAGCTCGAGCGCGTCAGCGGCGACGCCTGCACGTGGGACAGGCCGAGCCGCCGTCCGCGTACGGCGAGGTCCTCGAACTCCTCGGGCGCCCAGTAGCGCGCGACCGGCAGGTGCGCGGCCGTCGGGCGCAGGTACTGCCCGATCGTCACGATCGAGACGCCGACCGCGGCCAGGTCGGCCAGCGCCTCCTCGACCTCGTCGGCGGTCTCGCCGAGCCCGACCATCAGCCCGGACTTGGTCGTGAGCCCGGCGGCGCGCGCGCGCGCGAGCACGGTGAGGCTGCGCAGGTAGCCGGCGCTCGGGCGCACTGCGCGCTGGAGTCGCGCGACCGTCTCGACGTTGTGGTTGAGCACGTCGGGCCGCGCGTCGATCAGGATCGCGCAGCGACGCGGCGTCGCCGCGCAGGTCGCTGGTGAGCACCTCGACCGCGGCGCCCGAGCGCTCGCGAACCGCGCGCACGACGGCCGCGAGCGCGCCGGCCCCGCCGTCGGCGCAGGTCGTCGCGCGCGACGCAGGTGATCACCGCGTGAGCGAGCCCGAGGCGCGCCGACCGCCTCGGCGACGCGGTCGGGCTCGGTCGGGTCGAGGGGCAGCGGGTGGCGCGTGTCGACCAGGCAGAAGCCGCAGGCGCGCGTGCAGCGCTCGCCGTTGACCATGAACGTGGCCGTGCCGCTGGCCCAGCACTCGAAGATGTTCGGGCAGCCCGCCTCCTCGCAGACGGTGACGAGCTTGAGGTCGCGCGTCAGGCTCGCGCAGCCCCTGGTAGCTCGGGCCCATGTGGGCCTCGACGCGCAGCCACTCGGGCTTGCGCGTGGCGATCGGCAGCCCGGCGTCGGGGTCCACCCCGGCTCGGCGCAGCCGGCGCAGCAGGGGGCGCTCGCCGGTCACTTCGGCGCGCGCCCGATCGACCGCGGCGACGGCCGCCGGCCCGCCGAAGCGCGCGTCGAGCTCGACGCCGAGCCGCTCCTCGACCTCGAGGGCGGTGACGCCGAGGCCGAGCGACGCGAGCGAGGCGACCGGCTTGTCCGGGATGCCGCACGGCACGATCGCGGCGAAGGCCGCTAGGTCGACGTCGACGTTCAGCGCGACGCCGTGCAGGGTGCGCCGTCGCCCGTCGGCCGCGCGCTCGGTGCGCACCCCGACGGCGGCGACCTTCGCCGGGCGGCCCGCCAGGTCGGCCCACACCCCGGGGTAGCCGGCTCAGGCGCCCGACGCCGCCGAGCCGGCCCTCGGGGTCGAGGCCGGTGACCGCGGCGATGACGGCGTCCTCGAGGCGGGTCACGTGCTCGCGGCCCGCCGCCGGGTCGTCGGCCACGGTGACGACGGCCCAGGCCACGACCTGGCCCGGCCCGTGGTAGGTGACGTCGCCGCCGCGGTCGGCCTCGACGACGACGGCGTCGAGCGACTCGGGCGGGACGAGGAAGTGCTCGGGCACCGCGCGCACGCCCAGGGTGTAGGTCGGCGGGTGCTCGAAGACCAGCAGGTAGTCGTCGCGCGCGTCGACCAGCGCGCGCTGGAGGTCGTTGGCCTCGGTGAAGGCGACGCGGCCCGAGGTGGCGCCGGCGCAGCGTCACCGCTCGCTCCCGACGTCGAGGCCCGCGAGGAGCTGGGCGACGCGCTCTAGGTACGCGGCCGCGGTCGACGGCGCGCAGACCCGGTGGTCGAAGGAGAGGCCGAGCACGACGCGCCGGCCGACGGCGAGCGCGCCCGACGCGTCGACGACCGGGACGCGCCGCGCCGCGCCGACCGAGAGGACGGCGACCTGGGGCGCGACGACGATCGGCTGGGCCCAGAGCGTCGACGCGCCGGGCGGCCCGGCGACGGTGAAGGTCCCGCCCATCAGGTCGTCAGCGGTCAGGCGGCGGGTGGCCAGGCGCTCGTCGAGCTCGCTGACGCGCCGGGCCAGCGACCGCAGGGTCAGGCCCGCCGGCGGCGTGGACGACCGGGACGAGCATCGCGTCCCCGGTCGTGCGCACGAATCCCACGTTGACGCTGCGGTGCACGACGAGCGAGTCGTCCTCGAAGGTCGCGTTGAGCGCCTCGAACTCGCCGAGGGCGCGGATGGCGCAGAGCGCGACCACGACCTCGCCCGGCACGCCCACGCCGTCGCGGGTGACCCGCGCCGGCGACGTCGAGGTCGTCGAGCGCCGACGCGTCGGCTTCGACGCGCCACGAACCCGTGGGGCACGACCCGCGCGGCCGCGGCCAGGTGCTCGCCCATCCGGCGCCGGCCGGGCGACAGCGCCACCGTGACCTCGTCGGCCGGACCGGCGCCGGCGGCGCGCTCGGCGTCGCGGCGCGTGATCGAGCCGCCGGGCCCCGAGCCGCGCAGCCCCGCGGGGTCGACCCCGGCGTCGGCCAGGATGCGTCGCACGACCGGCGAGACCACCACCCCGGAGACCTCCGTCGGCTCCGGGAAGGGCGGACGGGTCTCCGGCGCCGGGGCCGTCGCGGCCGGGGCCTCGGGCGCCGGCGGCGCGGGCGGCGGACTCGCGGCCGCGGACTCGTCGATCACCGCGACGCGCGCGCCCGTCGCGACGGTGTCGCCCTCGCCGGCGAGGATCTCGCGCAGCACGCCCGACGCCGGAGAGGGCATCTCGGAGTCGACCTTGTCGGTCGAGACCTCGAAGAGCGGCTCGTCACGCTCGACCCGGTCGCCCACCGCCTTGAACCACCGGGTGATGATCCCCTCGGTGACCGACTCGCCGAGCGAGGGCAGGGTGACGTCAGCCAACGTGCAGTCCCCGACCGGCGAGGGCCAGGAGGGTCTCGCCGAAGGTCTCGGACAGCGACGGGTGCGGCTGGATCAGCGCGGCGGCCTCCTCGGCCGTCGCCTCCCAGTTGACGGCGAAGTAGCCGGCGCCGAGCTGCTCGGTCACCCACGGCCCGGCCATGTGGACGCCGAGGATCTGGCCGGCCGAGCCGTCGGGGCGCTTCTCGGCGATGACCTTGACCACGCCCTCGGTCTCGCCGATGATCTGCGCGCGGCTGTTGCCGCCGAAGGGGTCCTTCTTGACCACGACGTCGTGCCGCGCTCCTTGGCCGCCGCCTCGGTCAGGCCGCAGAAGGCGACCTCGGGGTTCGAGTAGATCGCCCAGGGCACGCGGTCGTAGTCGACCGGCACCGTCGGCTCGCCGAGCATGGTCTTGATCGCGACGATCGCCTCGGCGAACCCGACGTGGGCCAGCTGGGGCGTGCCGGCGACCACGTCGCCGACCGCGAAGACCGTGGGGTTGGCCGTGCGCTGGTACCGGTCGGCGACGACGAAGCCGCGCTCGTCGACCACGACGCCGGTGCCCTCGCCCACTAGGCCCTCGGTGCGCGGGCGCCGCCCGACCGAGACCACGACCAGGTCGACGCTGAGGTCCTCGGCGCCCTCCATCGAGATCGTCGCCGACTTCTTCTTCGCCGCCACCTTCGTGATGGCGACGCCGGTGCGCACGTCGATCCCGCGCTTCTTGAAGGACCGGCCGACGACCGCGGCGACCTCGGTGTCGCACCCGGTGAGGATCGCCGGCAGCGCCTCGAGCACCGTGACGGTGACGCCCATGTCCGAGAGCATCGACGCGAACTCACAGCCGATCGCCCCGCCGCCGATCACCGCGGCGGCTCTCCGGCAGCGCCGTGAGGTCGAGGAACTCGTCGGAGGTGACGACGACGCTGCCGTCGACGTCGACGCCGGGCAGGGTGCGCGGCACCGACCCCGCGGCGAGCACGACGAAGCGCCCGGTCAGCTCGGCCCCGGCGTCGGGCGCCGTCGACGACGCGCACGACGCCGTCGGCGTCCAGGCGACCGGTCCCGTTGGCCACGGTGACGCCGCGGCCCTTGAGCAGCCCCGACAGGCCCTTGAAGAGCCGGTCGACGACCTCGTTCTTGCGCGACTGGCTCACCGAGAAGTCGACGACCGGCTCGCCGACGGCCAGGCCGAACTCCGC
Source organism: uncultured Actinomycetota bacterium (assembly GCA_963820815.1). Taxonomy (GTDB): domain Bacteria; phylum Actinomycetota; class Acidimicrobiia; order Acidimicrobiales; family RAAP-2; genus RAAP-2. The sequence continues at coordinate 567,420 of CAWGBL010000003.1, forward strand.
CGGCGTGTGCGATCGTGCGGCGCACGTGGGCCGTCTCGAGGAACTCCTTGGCCGGGACGCAGCCACGGTGCAGGCAGGTCCCGCCGACCTTGTCGCGCTCGACCAGCGCGACGCTCAGGCCGGCCGACGCGCCGTAGAGGGCCGCGGCGTAGCCCCCGGGGCCACCCCCCACGATGACGACATCGAACTGCTGGGCGGCGTCGGCCACGGTCGGTCCCTTCTCGGTGTCCGGGGTGAGAGCAACGGAATCCTAATGTTCGCGCCGTGCGCGCGGGGCCGGGGCTAGCGCGGGGCGCGCTCGCCGCGCTGGGCGTCGGCCGCGCTCGTCGCCAGGGCGTCGACGAAGTCGTTCATCGCGTCGCCGGAGTGGCCCTTGACCCACTCGAAGGTGACGGTGCGCGCGTCGTCGAGCGCCAGGCCGAGGAGCTCCTCCCAGAGCTCGCGGTTGGCCACGGGCTTGCCCTGGGTGTTGCGCCAGCCGCGACGCCGCCAGCCGAGGTACCAGCGGTCGTGAAAACACTTCACCACGTAGTTCGAGTCGCTGACCACCGCCACGTCGCCGGAGTTCGACTTGAGCGCCTCGATCACCGCGCGGATCTCCATGCGCTGGTTCGTGGTGTGGGCCTCGGCGCCGCTGGCGTAGGCGCCGGGGCCGCTGGCCCACGCCCAGCCGCCCGGCCCGGGGTTCCCGCGGCACGAGCCGTCGGTGTGGACTCGGGTCATATCCGCCGGGTGACCCAGGCGTCGGGGTCCTCGGTGAAGCGGGTGACCTGGAGCGGCAGCTCGCCGCGCAGCACCTCGCCGAGGGTGACGTGCTCGAGGACCTCGCGCAGCGTCCCGCGCACGGCGATCCACACGTCGCGCAGGTGCTCCGCCTCGCCCTCGTAGTGCAGGGTCTCGGGCCGCATGCCGCGCACGCCGGCCATCGGGCCGCTGACGACGCGCAGCACGTCGGCGATCGTGACCTCGTCGGGGTCGCGGGCCAGGCGGAACCCGCCCTCGGGGCCGCGCTGGGAGGTGACGAGCCCGCCGCGTCGCAGGTCCGAGAGGATCGCGCCGAGGAACTTCGCCGGCAGCTCCTGGTCCTGGGCCAGGTGCTCGGCCGACATCGACTTGTCGCTCGCCGCGAGGGTCAGCAGCGCGCGCAGCGCGTACTCAGCCTTAGCGGGGACCTGCACGGGTCCATTCTGCCCGCCGCGGCCCGGCGCGGCCGGTCCCCGACCCTAGGGTGGTCGGGTGCTCGACCTGGGCGGCCGGCGCCTCTACCTGTGCGTCGGGCTGCGCGACGGCCTGGCCGGCCTCGTCGCGGCGGTCGTCGCCGCGGGCGTCGACGTCGTCCAGCTGAGAGAAAAGGACGCCCCGCGCGTCGCGGTGCTCGCGGCCGCGCGCGGCCTCGCCCCGGTCTGCGCCGACCTGGGGGTCCCCTTCCTGGTCAACGACGACCCGACCGTGGCGCTCGAGTCAGGCGCCGACGGGGTCCACGTCGGCCAGGAGGACGCGAGCGTCGCGCGCTGTCGCGAGATCCTGGGCGACGACGCGCTGGTCGGGCTGTCGACCCACGCCCCGGCCGAGTTCGCCGCGGCGCTGGCCACGTCGGCGTCCTACCTCAGCGCCGGGCCGATCGAGCCGACGCCGACCAAGCCCGGGCGCGCCGGCACCGGGCTCGACTACGCGCTCGCTTGCGAGCGCGCGAGCGACCGGCCGGTCTTCGTGACCGGCGGCGTGACCCCCGCCACCGTCGGCGGCCTGGTCGCGGCGGGGCTGCGCCACTTCGTCGCGGTGCGGGCCATCCTCGATGGCCCCGATCCCGGATTCACCACGCGCCAACTCCGCGACGCCATCGACGAGGCGCTGGCCGATACGGGCGGTGCCGCGATTCGGTAAGTCCATTCAAAGCGCGGTGGCGCTCGGCGGGGCCAGACTGGCCCCAGTGGGTTCCCCGAATCGACTCGCAGCCCTCTGCGCCGTTCTCGTCGCGATCGTCCTCGCTTTAGGCGATGGCCTGCCCTCGAGCGCAGAGGCGGCCATGACTCACGCACAACAGGTGTTCTGCATCTACGCGCTCTACGGCGGTAGCCCCACTTCGGTTGTCATCAACACGCTGATTCGAGCGGACTTCGCAGAGCTTCGTGTGAACCCCGCCGAGCTCGAGTCGGAAATCGCGGTGTACGTCTCGGAGGACGAGTCCACGGCGACTCTCGCGTCCGGCCTGGCCGAGCGGGCGCCGAACGCGAAGCTCAAGGCTGAATACTCGCGGATCGCGCACGACGCGTCCTCGCTGGCGGCCATGACCCGGGGGCTCGAAGGCACCGTACGCATCTACGCCTCCGCCCCGGACACCGCCAATCGCTCCCGAGTGACGACACTTGAGAACCGCTACCTCGCCGCGGCGGCCACCGACACCCGCACCGCTCCCATCGGCGCGGTGACGAGCGCGATGGAAGGCCTCTGCCTCAGATTTGAGCGCGCCGCCGGCGAGGCATCATCGGTCGTGTATTCCGCCCTGAAGTCGGCCGGCACCTCCCCGTTGACCGCCGCGAGGATTCGCGCGGCCCTTCGGACCCCGGCGTACGAGGGTTCCACGCTCCTCGCTGCGAGCCCGAGTGACCATGTGACGGCGGTGACGATCCGCGTCAATGGCCTGCGGGTGTGCATAAAGGTGACCGGCGGCGTCGAGCCCATTCGCTGGGTTGCCTGCCCGTGACGGCGCGGCGACGTCGAGGGCGCTAGCGGTGCCGGTCGAGCCAGCCGAGCAGCGTCGCGACCATCCGCGGGTCGGCGCGCAGCTGGTGGCCGGCGCCCTGGATCAGGCGCAGCTCGGCGCGGCCCTCGGCCGCGGCGACGAGGTCGCGCGCGTCGCCGGGCGGCACCTCGGGATCCTCGGTGCCGTGGCCCACCAGCAGGCGCCGCGGCGGCACCTGAGCGATGGCGGCGAGGGGGTCGATCGCCAGGACGTCGGCGCGCAGGGCCTCCGGGTCGAGCAGGTCGGCCGGGTCCCCTACGACCCCGGCCACCTGGACCGAGCGGTGGAAGTCCGCGGCGCCGCCGCACCACGCGCCCAGGTGCGCCGGCGCGGCGAAGGTGGCCACGCCGCGCACGCGCTCGTCGCCCGCGGCCACGCACAGCGCCAGCGCGCCGCCGAAGCCGAAGCCGGCCAGCGAGAGCGGCCCCGCCTCGCCCGCGGCGGCGTCGAGGATGGCGGTGAGGTCGGCGCGCCACTGCGTCGCCGAGAACGTCCCGGTCGATCCGCCGACCCCCGAGAGCGTCCCGGAGGCCACGACCCAGCCCGACTCCTGGGAGAGGTGCGTCGCGAGCTCGGGCAGCAATCCGGCCGCCTGGCGGCCCATGCCCATCGCGCGCGGCAGCCCGTGGACCAGGACGAGGACGTGGTCGTCGTCCGATCGCGGCCCGGGCCGCGCGACGCGCAGGTCGAGCACCGAGGCGCCGCTCTCGAGGCGCTCGTGGCTGAGCACGCGCCCTAGATGCCCAGTCGCCGGGCGATCAGCTCGCGGTGGTAGGCGGGGTCGCCCAGGAAGAGCTCGGAGGACTTGGCGCGCTTGAAGTAGAGGTGCGCGTGGTGCTCCCAGGTGAAGCCGATCCCGCCGTGGATCTGGATGTTCTCGGCCGCGCAGTGGAAGTAGGCCTCCGAGCAGTACGACTTGGCCAGCGACGCCGCCACGGCCAGGTCGTCGGCGCGCTCCTGGGCCGCCCACGTCGCGTAGTAGGCGGCCGACTTGGCCGACTCGACCTGCAGGAGCATGTCGGCGCACTTGTGCTTGATGGCCTGGAACGACCCGATCGGCCGTCCGAACTGCACGCGGGACTTGGCGTACTCGACCGAGTTGTCGAGCACGCGCTGCGCGCCGCCGACCTGCTCGGCCGCCAGCGCGGCGCAGGCGATCTGCGTGGCCGTCTCGAGCCCCTCGCGCGCGCCGCCGTCGACGCCGACCAGCGTCGCCGGGACCCGCTCGAGGGTGAGGCGCGCCTGCTTGCGCGTCTGGTCCATGGTCGCCAGCGGCTCGCGCGCGAGCCCCGGCGCGTCGCCGGCGACCGCGAAGAGGCTGAGCCCGGCGTCGGTGCGCGCGGGCACGAGGACGAGCGTCGCGGTCGCCCCGTCGGTCACGAAGGAGCGCACCCCGGAGACGGCCCAGCCGCTCCCGTCGCGCTCGGCCGTCGTCGAGGTGGCGGCGAGGTCCCAGTCGCCGGTGTCGTCGGTGAGGGCGAGCGTCGCGATCGTCTCGCCCGACGCGATCCCCGGCAGGTGGGCGGCGAGGTCGTCGGGGCCGCCGACGCACAGCAGGGCGTTGGCCGCCAGCGCGACCGTGGAGAAGTACGGCGCGCACAGCAGGGCCGCGCCCATCTCTTCGAACACGACGTAGAGCTCGACCGGGCCGAAGCCCTGGCCGCCGTACTCCTCGGGCAGGCCCAGGCCCTGGAGGCCGAGCTCGGTCGCCATCTGGGCCCAGACCGCCGGGTCGTAGCCCTCGGTCGTGGCCATGAGGCGACGGACCTCGGTCTCGGGCGACTTGTCCTCGAGGAAGCGCCGGACCACCTTGCGCAGCTCGTCCTGCTCCTCGGTAAAGCCGAAGTTCACCCTGTACCTCCCGACCGGGCCGACCCCCGGAGGATAGCGAATCCGCCGGGGCCCTGCCCCGTGGCATCCTGGGAGCGTGAGCGCCGTCGAGCTGGTCTGGAGCGACGCCGCGCTCGAGGTCCACCGCCTGGTCGTCGGCCCGGTCGACAACAACGTCTACGTCGTGCGCGACCGGCGCCGCGGCGAGGCCACCCTGATCGACGCGGCCAACGAGCACGAGCGCCTGCTCGAGGTCTGCCGGGACCTGGGCGTCGAGGTCGGTCCTCGAGACCCACGGCCACTGGGACCACATCCAGGCCGTCGCCGCGGTGCGCGAGGCCGGGATCGACGTCATGGTCGGCGCCGCCGACGCCGGCCAGCTCCCCGGCTACGACCTCCTGATCGACGACGAGTCGGTGATCGAGGTCGGCGACGTGCGCCTGCGCGCGATGCACACCCCGGGCCACACGCCGGGGTCGGTCTCGTTCAAGGTCGAGGGCGCGCCGCTGCTCTTCACCGGCGACACGCTCTTCCCGGGCGGGCCGGGCGCCACTCACTTCGAGGGCGGCGACTTCCCGACGATCATCTCGTCGATCGAGCAGCGCTTCTTCGCGCCGCTCGACGCCGACGTGACGATCTGGCCCGGCCACGGCGCCGCCGTCGACGATCGGCGCCGAGCGCCCGCACCTCGACGAGTGGGTCGAGCGCGGCTGGTAGGCCGGGAAAACGGGGCCCGCCGGTAGGCTCGTCACCGTGTCCGCGCCCCTGCTCGAACTGCGCGACCTCGAGGGTCGACGCCGACGGCACGCCGATCCTGCGCGGGGTCGACCTGGTGGTGCGCGAGGGCGAGGTCCACGCGCTCATGGGCCCCAACGGCGCCGGCAAGTCGACCCTGGCCAACGTCGTCATGGGCCACCCCGGCTACGTGGTCACCGGCGGGAGCGTGCTGCTGCGCGGCGCGCGACCTGGCCGGCGTCGACCCCCGACGAGCGGGCCCGCATGGGGCTCTTCCTCGCCTTCCAGTACCCCGAGGCGATCAGCGGGGTCTCGGTCGATCCAGTTCCTGCGCCAGGCGGTCGCCGCGCGCAAGGGCCTCGACGAACTCAGCGTGCTCGAGGTCCGCCTCGACCTGGTCGAGTGGATGGACCGCCTGGGCATGGACCGCGCCTTCGCCGAGCGCCACCTCAACGAGGGGTTCTCCGGCGGCGAGCGCAAGCGCAACGAGATCCTCCAGATGGCGATGCTCGAGCCCGACCTCGCCCTGCTCGACGAGACCGACTCGGGCCTGGACATCGACGCGCTGCGCGTCGTCGCCCACGGCGTGCGCACGGTGCGCGAGCGCCGACCCGAGATGGGGGCGCTCATCGTCACCCACTACGCGACGCTCCTCGAGGAGCTCGTCCCCGACGAGGTGCACGTGCTCGTCGACGGCGAGATCGTCGAGAGCGGCGACGCCGACCTGGCCCGGCGCATCGAGCGCGACGGCTACGACGCGTGGCGCCGGGTCGCCCCGTGACCAGCTTCGACGCCCGCCGGGTCCGCGCCGACACCCCGGGGCTGCGCCGGGTGATCTTCGACCGGCCGATCACCTACCTCGACTCCGGCGCCACGTCGCTGCCCCCGCGCGCGGTCATCGAGGCGATGAGCCGCTACTACGAGCTGCCACCACGCCAACGTCCACCGCGCCGTCTACCAGACGGCCGCCGAGGCGACGGCCGAGTACGAGGGCGCGCGCGAGTCGGTCGCCGGCTTCATCGGCGCGCCCGGCGGCGCGCCCGAGGTCGTCTTCACCCGCAACACGACCGAGTCGTTCAACCTCATCGCCCGGTCCTGGGGCGCGTCGACGCTGCGCGCCGGCGACGTCGTGCTGCTCAGCGAGATGGAGCACCACGCCAACATCGTGCCGTGGTTCCAGCTGCGCGACGAGGTCGGCATCGAGGTCCGCTTCCTCGGCGTCGACCGACGACTACCGCCTCGACCTCGCCGACCTCGAGGCGCGCTGCGCCGGGGTCGAGCCTGCTCTCGGTCACCGGGATGTCCAACGTGCTCGGCACGATCACCCCGGTGCGCGCACTCGCCGACGCCGCGCACGCCGCCGGCGCCCTGGTCGCGGTCGACGCGGCCCAGCTGGTCGGGCACGGCCCCGTGGACGTCGTCGCCCTCGGCGTCGACTTCGTCGCGCTTCAGCGCCCACAAGATGCTCGGACCGACCGGCATCGGCGTGCTCTGGACGCGCGAGGAGCTCCTCTCGTCGATGCCGCCGTTCCTCGGCGGCGGCGGGATGATCGCCGACGTGCGCCTCGACGGCTTCACCCCGGCGCCGTCGCCAACGCGCTTCGAGGCCGGCACCCCGGCCGATCGCCGAGGCCGCGGGGCTCGGGGCCGCGGTGCGCTACCTCGAGGGTCTCGGCATGGCCAACGTCGCCGCGCACGACCGCGAGCTGACCGCGCTGGCCCTGGCGCGCCTCGACGACGAGTTCGGCGACCGCGTGCGCGTCATCGGGCCGGCGACGACCGAGGATCGCGGCGGGGTGATCAGCCTCGACGTGCCGGGCGTCCACGCCCACGACGTCGCCCAGGTCCTCGACCAGATCGGCGTCTGCGTGCGGCCCGGCCACCACTGCGCCAAGCCGCTGATGCGCCGCTTCGGCCTGGCCGCGACGGCGCGCGCGTCCTTCGGCCCGTACTCGGTCCCGGCCGACGTCGACGCGCTGGTCGAGGGGCTCGACCGACGCCCTCAAGATGTTCGGCTGACCGTGGACGGGCTCGACGACCTCTACCGCGAGATCATCCTCGACCACTACCGCACGCCGCGCAACCGCGGCGAGCTCGCCAGCGCCGCCCGGCGACCCGGGTCGAGGGCTTCAACCCGCTCTGCGGCGACGAGATCGTCGCTCTACGCTCGTCGTGGCCGACGGCCGGCTCGCCGACATCAAGGTCGCCGGGCAGGGCTGCTCGATCTCGAGTCGTCGGCGTCGCTCATGATCGGCGGCGGTCAAGGGCAAGCGCCCGGCCGAGGTCCGCGAGACCATCGCCCGCTTCAAGGCGCTGATGACCGTCGGCGACGCCGACGGCGAGCCGGTCGACCCGCGCGCCCTCGGCGAGCTCGCCGCGCTCCAGGGCGTGGTCAAGTTCCCGGTGCGCATCAAGTGCGCGACGCTGGCCTGGAACACCCTCGCCCAGGGGCTCGACGAGGCCGGCGCCTAACTACTTCGGCGCGCAGGGCACCGGGTCGAACGGCGGCACCGCGAGCGTCGGGTTGGTGGTCGTGGTCGTCGGCGCGCGTGGTGGTGCCCGGCGACCGTCGTGGTCGTCGCCGTCGACTGGGTCGTCACGGTGACGTGGGGCGGCATCGGCGTCTGGCCGGCCTGGTTGGGCGGCGGGTTCGTCGGCGCCGTCAGCTCGGTCCCGAAGACGCTGACCAGGAGCTGCTGGGCGTAGGGCTGCTGGACGAACAGGACGTCGGCCGCGCCCAGGGTCCCGCCGACCGTCGGCAGCGTGTAGGTGCGGATCGGCGCTGGAGTTCAGCGAGTGGAACTTGAGCGCCAGGCCGATGAGCTCGTTGAGCGACCACGTGTTGTCGATCGTCACGCCCTGGGGGATGCTGGAGAAGAACCCGTTGATGCGCGAGCGGGTTGCCCAGGTCGCCCTTGACGCGGTTGAGCATCGCGCGCAGGAACGCGTTCTGGCGGTCGATGCGGCCGAAGTCGCTGGTGCCGTCGTAGTTCCAGCCCGGCGGGTTGTAGCCCTGAGCGACCAGTGCGTTGCCGTCCTTGGGCCACGACCATGTCGGTCGGCGAGTAGTAGAAGTGGCGGCTCCGCGCGACCGCGAGGGCCTGGAAGCCGTTCACCAGCTGGCAGCCGGGGTGGCGGATGTTGAGCCCGGAGTCGGGGTCGCGGCTGCGGTAGGGGAAGTCGAGGTAGACCCCGTCGATGGCGTCGGCGGCGTTGATCAGCCCGGCGAAGTTCACCTGGACCACGTGGCTGATCGGGATGCCGAAGTTGGCGGTGATCGTCTGGACCAGCAGCGACGGGCCGCTGCCGTAGTTCACGTTGATCCGGTTGAACTGGCCGTAGAGGTTCTGGTTGGCGAGCAGCGTGACGACCGTGTCGCGCGGGATCGAGACGATCGATGATCGTCCCGCTGGACCGGGTCGACGTGGATGATCTTGACCACGTCGCTGCGCTGGCCGCCGACCGACCGCTCGACGCGCCGGTGGCCTTGGCGACCTGGCCGCTCAGCCCCGCGCGGAGTCCGAGCCGACGGCCAGGATGTTGAAGGGCTGGTTCGGCATCGGGGTAGGTGATCCCGCGGACGGTTGATCTTGGGGATCTTGTCGAACCGGTACTGGGCGTAGAGATAGCCGCCGCCCAGCAGCAGACCGAGGAGCACGAGGAAGGAGAGCCCGGCCGACCAGCCACCGGCGCCGGCGCCGACGCCGCGCGCGGCGCGACGTGGCCGCGCTGGCGCCGGTGGTGCCCGTTGCGCTGGTCGACCGCGTCGCCGAGCGCCTTGAGGCGCTCCTCATTGGCGAGCGCGCGCCGCCGGGCCTCGTCGGAACTGTCCGGCTGGCCCCGCGACGCGCCGTGGCGTCCGTCAGGCATCGAGCAACTTTACCAGCTGGCCCACGGCCGCCCCGGGTCACGCGCCCGCGCGGAACGCCTCGTAGCCGTCGCGCTCGAGCACCTCGGAGAGCTCGGGCCCGCCGGTCGCGACGACCCGGCCGTCGACCATCACGTGGATCGCGGTCGGGGTCAGCACCTCGAGCAGCCGGCGGAAGTGGGTGATCGCCACGACCCCGCAGGACCACTCGCGCGTGGCCTCGGCCAGGCGGCGCGCGACGGCGCGCAGCGCGTCGACGTCGAGGCCCGAGTCGATCTCGTCGAGCAGGGCGAAGCGGCGGGCGCAGCACCCCGACCTGGACGACCTCGGCGCGCTTGCGCTCCCCGCCCGACAGGTCGAGGTTGACGAACCGCTCGAGGAGCTCGGGGCGCAGGCCGACGCGCGTCGCCTCGTCGGCCATGCGCGCGGCCAGCCCGTCGGATCCCGCGCCGGCCGCGGCCATCAGGTCGATCGGGCGAACCCCGGGAACCTCGAGCGGCTGCTGGAGCGCCAGGAGCAGCCCGGCGCGCGCGCGCTCGAAGGCGCTCAGGGCCAGCAGGTCGACGCCGTCGAGGGTCACGACCCGCCGCGGTCACCCGGTAGCCGGGGTGCCCGGCCAGGGAGTTGGCCAGCGTCGACTTGCCCGAGCCGTTGGGGCCCATCACGACGTGGACCTCGCCCGAGCGCGCGACGAGGTCGACGCCGCGCAGCACCTCGCGGCCGCCCACCTCGACGCACAGCCCCTCGACGCGCAGCTCGCTCACGCGACGACGACCTTCACGCGGCCGTCGACGACGCGCGCGTCGTAGCGCGCCACCGGCCGCGTGGCCGGCAGCGACGTCGGCGCGCCGTCGACGAGCGAGAACATCGACCCGTGGCGCGCGCACTCGATCTCGCGCGACCCCGCGTCGACCTCGCCCTCGCTCAGCCAGAACTCCTCGTGGCTGCAGCGGTCGTCGAGCACGTAGACGTCGTCGCCCAGGCGCACCAGGAGCAGGACGCGGTCGGCGGCGCGCACCTGGGCCGCCGCCCCGTCGGCGAAGTCGGACAGGGCGCCGACGTCGACCTCGCTCACCACGACCCCCCGACCTTGGCCAGGGTCGCCGACACGTCGGCCTCGACCAGGCGCGCGACCGCGGGCGGCATGTCGTCGAGCATCTCGAGGAAGAACCCGAGGAGGAGGAGCTCCCGGGCCCTCGCCGGCTCGACGCCGCGCGACTCGAGGTACCACAGCTGCAGGGCGTCGAGCGGGCCGACCGTCGACGCGTGGGCGCACAGGACGTCGTTCTCGCGGATGTCGAGGTTGGGGACCGAGTCGGCGTGGGCGTGGCGGCTCAGCAGCAGGTTGTGGTTGGTCTGGCGGGCGTCGGTGCGACGGGCGCCCTTCTCGATCTCGATGAGCCCGGTGTAGATCGAGCGCGAGACGTCGCCGGCCGCGCCCTTGCTGAGCAGCGTCGACCGGCTGCGCGCGCCGAGGTGCAGCTGGTGCGTCCGGAAGTCGTGGACCTGGTCGCCCGAGCCGAGGAAGGTCGTTCGCAGCTCGTTGTGGCTCTCGGCGCCGAGGAGCACGGCGTCGTTGCGCGACCGGTCGTAGCGCGCGCCCACGCCCACGACCGCCTGGCGCAGCGACGCGCCCTTGCCCAGGCGCGCGCTCGAGCGCCCCACGTGCCAGGCGGTGGGGTCGAGGCGCTGGCAGGTCACGAGGCGCAGGTGCGACCCCTCGGCCAGCTCGACCTCGAGCACGGGGACGACCAGCGCGTCGGCCCCGCCGACGAGGTGCTCGACCACCGTCGCGTGCGCGCCCTCGGCGAGCTCGACGCGCGTGCGCGCGAAGGCCGCGCTCGCCCCCACCCGGTGGCTCACGACGACGGGCGCGTCCAGGCGCGCGCCGGCGGCCACGCGCAGCGTGACGGTCGCCGGGGCGAGCGCCGCGCTCAGGTGGCTGAACGCGTCGGGGTCGTCGTCACGCGGCTCCCCGGGCGCGTCGGCCGTGACGCTCAGGCCCGCGACGGCGCCCGGGGCGCCGTGCAGGAACCCGTCGACGACCACGACGTGCGCGGCCGCGCCGTCGGCCAGCGGGTCGGCCCCGGCGCCGGGCTCGCCCGGCCCGGCGGGCACCGCGTAGCGGTCGAGGTCGAGGTCGGCCAGCGGCGCGTAGCGCCAGACCTCGTCGACGGTGGTGGGCAGCCCGGCCGCCTCGAAGGCGCGCCCACGCCGCGCGCGCGCGCGGGCTCGTCGGGGCGGGCGCGCAGGAACGCGCGCGACGGAGTCAGAGAAGGAGGTCATGGACGCTCAGAACCCAGGCAGTGTACCGGCGGCCCGCCGCCGGCGCCGGCGCCCTAGGCTCGGCGCCCGAGGAGGTCGCGTGTTCGAGTCCGAGGTCATCACGCTCGAGGCCGACGGGCCGGTCGCCACGCTCTGGCTCGACCGCGCCGAGGCGCGCAACGCGCTGGGCCGCGCCTTCTGGGCCGACCTCGGGCGCGCCTGCGCCGAGGTCGCCGGGCTCGACCACGTGCGCGCGCTGGTCGTGGCCGCGCGCGGCCCGTGCTTCACGGTCGGGCCTGGACCTCAAGGAGTTCGCCGGGATCGCCGGGCGCGGGCCGAAGGCCTCGCCGGCGGCGACCAACGCCGCGAACTACCAGGGGATCCGCGACTGGCAGGACTCGGTCAGCGCCCTGGCCGATCTGCCGGTGCCGGTCGTCGCGGCGGTCCACGGCTACTGCCTGGGCGGCGGGCTCGACGTCATCACCGCGTGCGACCTGCGGGTCTGCTCGAGCGACGCGACCTTCTCGGTGCGCGAGACGCGCGTCGCGATCGTGGCCGACCTCGGCACCCTCCAGCGGCTCCCGCGCATCGTCGGCCCGGCCGTCGCGGCCGAGCTCGCCTACACCGGGCGCGACATCGACGCCGCGACCGCGCTCTCGGTCGGGCTGGTCGGGCGCGTCGTCGACGGCTCGGCCGACGAGGCCTACGCGGCCGCGCTCGAGGTCGCGCACGAGATCGCCGCCAACTCGCCGCTCGCGGTGCGCGGCACCAAGGCCGTGCTCGCGGCCAACGACGGCGCGACCGTGGCCCAGGGGCTCGAGTTCGTCGCGCGCTGGAACGCGCTGTACCTGCGCAGCAACGACCTGGCCGAGGCGATGGCCGCGTTCGTCGAGAAGCGGCCGCCGACCTTCACCGGCGACTAGCGCCGCCAGAACCGCCAGCCGCGCCGGCCCCGGCGCACCTGGACTCGATCTCGGCGCGGCGCTCGGCGTAGCAGCTCGGGCGCGACGGCGTCGACGATCTCGCTGGCCTGCTCGAGCAGCGCCCGCCGGTCGTCGATCGGGATCTCGGTCGCGGGCTCGGACTCCACGGGCCGCTGGACCAGCGAGCCGTGGACCCAGCCGACGTCGGCCAGGCGCCGCTCGTAGGTCACGCAGTTCTCCGGGCACGACCAGGGCTGGTCGGGGGCGAGGCCCAGGACGCAGAACCGGGCGACCTCGCCCGACGCGTAGGTGCGGCTCTGGAAGTGCTTGCACTCCTCGCGCATCGGCATGGTGACAGCCTGCCACGCCGCCGGCGTCAGCCGACGGCGCCCTCCATCTGCAGCTCGATGAGGCGCGACCACTCGACCGCGTACTCCATCGGCAGCGTGCGCGTCACCGGCTCGATGAAGCCGTTGACGATCATGCCCATCGCCTGGGCCTCGGTGAGGCCCCGGCTCTGGAGGTAGAAGAGCTGGTCGTCGCCGATCTTCGAGACCGTCGCCTCGTGGCCGATCGACGCGTCCTGCTCGCCGACCTCCATGTAGGGCTGGGTCTCGGAGATCGACCGTCTCGTCGAGCAGCAGCGCGTCGCAGCGCACGAAGCTCTTGGCGCCGGTCGCGCCCTCCTCGACCTTGACCAGGCCGCGGTAGGTCGTCGTGCCGCCGTCCTTGGAGATCGACTTCGAGATGATGGTCGACGTCGTCTCGGGTGCGCAGTGGATCATCTTGGCGCCGGCGTCCTGGACCTGGCCGGCCCCGGCGTAGGCGACCGACTGAGCACCTCGCCCGAGGCCTTCGGGCCCATCAGGTAGACGCTCGGGTACTTCATGGTCAGGCGCGAGCCGATGTTGCCGTCGATCCACTCGACGTGGGCCTCGGCCTCGGCGCGCGCGCGCTTGGTGACCAGGTTGTAGACGTTGTTCGACCAGTTCTGGATGGTCGTGTAGGTGATGCGCGACCCGGGCAGCGCGACGAGCTCGACGACCGCCGAGTGCAGCGAGTCGGTCGAGTAGACCGGCGCCGAGCAGCCCTCGACGTAGTGGACCTGGGATCCCTCGTCGGCGATGATCAGGGTCCGCTCGAACTGGCCCATGTTCTCCAGTGTTGATGCGGAAGTAGGCCTGGAGCGGCTGCTCGACCTTCACCCCGGGCGGCACGTAGATGAACGACCCGCCGCTCCAGACCGCGGAGTTGAGCGCGGCGAACTTGTTGTCGTTGGGCGGGATGATCGTGCCGAAGTACTTGCGCACGAGGTCGGGGTACTCGCGCACCGCGGTGTCCATGTCGCAGAAGAGCACGCCCTGGGCGGCGAGGTCCTCGCGATTGCGGTGGAAGACGACCTCGCTCTCGTACTGGGCGGTGACCCCGGCGAGGTACTTGCGCTCGGCCTCGGGGATGCCCAGGCGCTCGTAGGTGTTCTTGATCGCGTCGGGCAGGTCCTCCCAGCGGTCGACCTGGCTCTCGGTGGGCTTGACGTAGTAGTAGATGTCGTCGAAGTCGAGGTCGGGCATGCGCGTCGGCGAACCACGGCATCATCGGCTTGGCCATGAAGCGCTTGAGGGCCTTGAGCCGGAAGTCGCGCATCCAGGCGTCCTCGCCCTTGATGTCGCTCATCTCGCGCACGATGGCCTCGTTGAGGCCCTTCTTCGGCTTGAACACGGGGATCTGTTCGTCGGACCAGCCGAGCTGGTACCGCGAAAAGTCGAGATTCTCAACCGCCACGGACTCTCCCTATTAACCCTACGTCCATAGTACTAACTCCGACATCCCTTTTGACAGAGGGAAGTTGCCCGTTTTGAGCGGTTCTCTGGCGCAGCAGACTACCCACGACGCCGGCCCGAGAGCGCTGACCGCGCCCGCGCGCCGCCCGCAGCCCGGTCGCCCGACGGCCGAAGTGACCTCGCCCGGGCGGCGAGTCCCACCGGGTCCACGCCGCTCTTCGCGTGTCGCGAGCAGCGGGCCCGCTCGCCTCGCCTGGCAGAGTGGGGCGATGCCCCAGCCCCCCGCCGCACCGGCCCGGCCCCACGAGATCCGCGCCCACGGCGACGTCCGTACCGACCCCTATTACTGGCTGGGCGAGCGCGAGTCGGCCGAGGTCGTCGCGCACCTGGAGGCCGAGAACGCCTACCTGGCCGACGCGCTCGGCCCCCTGGCCGGCCTGACCGAGACGATCTACCAGGAGATCCGATCGCGGGTCGTCGAGACCGACATCTCAGTGCCGATCCGGCGCGGCCCGTGGTGGTACTACGGGCGCACCCGCGAGGGGCTGAGCTACCCCATCAGCTGCCGGGCCCCGGCCGCACCGGGCGAGGCGCCGCCGGTGGTCGACCCCGAGGTCGCCCTCGCCGGCGAGCAGGTCGTCCTGGACGAGAACGCCGAGGCCGAGGGCCACGACTTCCTCTCGGTCGGCGTGCTCGACGTGAGCCCCGACCACGCCTGGGTCGCCGTCGGCGTCGACTTCTCCGGCAGCGAGCGCCACCGCGTCACCATCCGTCCGCTGGCCGGCCAGGCCGGCGTCGACGACGCGATCGACGACGTCTACTACGGCTGGGCCTGGGCCAGCGACAGCCGCCACGCCTTCTACACGCGGGTCGACGACGCGATGCGGCCCTGGCAGGTCTGGCGCCACGAGCTCGGCGCCGACCCGGGCGCCGACGCGCTGGTCTGGCAGGAGGACGACCCGCAGTTCTCGCTCGGCGTCGGGCGCACCCGTGACGACGCCGCGGTCGTGCTGGTGGCCGGGTCGTCGACGACGACCGAGGCGCGCGCGATCCGCGCCGCCGACCCCACGGGCGACCCGGTGGTCGTGCTCGAGCGGCGCACCGGCGTCGAGTCCGCCCTGGAGCACTACACCGACGGGGCCGGGCGTGGCTGGTGGCTCTGCGTGACCAACGACGCGGCGACCGACTTCCGCCTGCTCGCGCGCGCCGAGGACGAGGCCGAGTGGCGCGAGGTCGTCGCCGAGCGGCCCGGCACGCGCCTGGACGGCGCCGACGCCTTCGCCGGCGTGCTCGCGGTCTCTGAGCGCTTGGAGGGCGCGACCGCGGTGCGCGTGGTGCCGCTCGCCCCCGGCGCCGACCCGTTCGCGCTCGACCTGCTCGCCGCGTCGTGGCTCATCGAGGGCCCGGCGCGACCGAGCACGATTGGCCTGGGCGGCAACGCCGAGTACGCGACGGGCGAGCTGCGCGTGGGCATGACCTCGATGGTCACCCCGGGGCTCGTCGCCGACGTCGACCTGGCGACTCGCGCGCCCACCGTGCGCAAGCAGCAGCCGGTGCGCGGATACGACCCGGCGCGCTTCGCCACCGGGCGGCTCTGGGCCGAGGCCAGCGACGGGGTGCGCGTGCCGGTCACGGTCGTCGCGCGCGCCGACCTCGTCGACGCGTCGCGCGAGATCGCCCCGCGCGCGCCGATGCCCCTGGTGCTCTACGGCTACGGCAGCTACGAGTCGTCGATCGACCCCGCGTTCAGCGTGGCCCGCCTGAGCCTGCTCGAGCGCGGCGTCGCCTTCGCGGTGGCGCACGTGCGCGGCGGCGGCGAGATGGGCCGGCGGTGGTACGAGATGGGCCGCCTGGCCCAGAAGCCGACGACGTTCTCGGACTTCGTGGCGGTCGCCCGCCACCTGGTGGCGTCGGGCTGGACGACGCCCGAGCGCCTCGGCGCGCGCGGCGCGTCGGCCGGCGGGCTGCTGATGGGCGCGGCGGTCAACGCGGCGCCCGGGCTCTTCGCCTGCGTGGTGGCCGAGGTCCCCTTCGTCGACGTGCTCACGACCATGATGGACCCGACCCTGCCGCTCACCGCCGGGGAGTGGGAGGAGTGGGGCGACCCGATCACGAGCCCCACCGCCTACCGGACCATCGCCGGCTACAGCCCCTACGACAACGTCGCGCCCGGGGCGCGCCTGCCCGAGGTCTTCGCGACCGCCGGGCTCAACGACAGCCGGGTGGGCTTCTGGGAGCCGGCCAAGTGGGTGCTGGCCGTGCGCGCGGCGCACCCCGAGAACCGCGCCTACCTCAAGGTCGAGCTCGGCGCCGGGCACGGCGGGCCGAGCGGGCGCTACGACGCCTGGCGCGACGAGGCCCAGGTCCTCGCCTTCCTCGTGAGCCGGCTCACCCCCTCGGGGTGAAGGTCAGGGTCACCGGGGAGGTGAGCGGGCTCGGCAGGGTGACGGGGCTGGCGCCGATGGTGAGCGTCGCGTTGCCCGGCAGGTCGAGGGTCACCCGGGCGACGCCGGTGACGACGAGGCTCTTGGCCGCCCCCCTCGCGACCGTCCCCTGGTAGGCCACGGCGTGGGCGGCGCCCACGCGCACCAGTGTCCCGACCGCGCCGCGCTCGCCGGTCACGGTCAGCTCGTAGCTGGCGGCCGGCACGGAGTAGTCGGTCCCCGACGGCCCGCCGACCGGCGCGAAGGCCGCGGGCCAGTTGGTGGTCGTCGTCGCGCCCGGCGGCGCGGTCGTCGTCGCGGTCGGGCCCCGGCCCGGGTGGCGGGCGCGGTGCAGGGCGTAGCCGACCCCCCCGATCAGGGCCGCGGCGACCAGCACGACGAGCAGGGCGCGCACGCCGCCCGAGACCCCCGAGCGGCGCGTCGCGCGCTCGAGCGCCCAGCGCGAGTCGTGGCGCCCCGGCGCGCCCGCGCGGTCCTCGCCCGGGGAGTCGGAGAACACGTAGTCGTGGTCGGGGTCGAGGCGCGGGCGCTCAGGCGTCGGGCGCTGCGCCAGGGGCTCCGCGCCGTCGAGCAGCTTGAAGCCCTGGCTCGGCCGGTACGGCGAGGGCGGGGGCGCCAGGAGCCGGCGGTCGACCGGCCGGTCGAGGAGGCGGCGCTCGTCGCGGCGCAGCTTGCGCCAGCGCAGGGCGACCACCGAGACGGCCAGGGCGGCGACGAGGCCGGCCAGGGCGCGCAGCGCCGTGGTCACGGCCCGACCCCGCGCTCGCCCACGGGGGGCAGCGTAGAGGGCCTAGCCGACGCCGGCGTAGCCGCCGCGGTAGTAGAGCAGGGGACGCCCGGCGTGCGACGCGGCGTGCGCGACCGCGGCCACCACCTGGTCGTGGTCCCCGTGGGTCGTCACCCCGAGGATCCGCGCCTCGAGGTGCGCGAGGGCGCCGTCGAGCAGCGGCGACCCCGCGGGCCCCGGGGTCCACGCGACCCCGGCGAACTTGTCGGCGCCGGACGTGGCGAAGGCCTTGGCCACGTCGTCCTGGCCCTCGGCCAGGATCGAGACGCCCACGACGCCCACGTCGCGCACCCGGGGCCAGGACCGCCCGCCGACGTGGGCCGAGAACGTGATGAGCAGCGGCTCGAGCGAGAGCGACCCGAAGGTCTGGCAGGTGAAGCCGGCCGGGCCGTCGCGGGTGTCGGCGGTGACGACGGCGACGCCGGTCGCGAAGTGGCCGACGACCTGGCGGTAGGCGGCGGCGTCCACCGCGCCGACCCTACCGGCCGCTCAGTAGATGTCGGGGCGGCGCAGCCCGAGGACGTCGATCTGGGCGCGGCGCGCGCCGACCTCTCCCAGGTCGAGCTCGACGACGAGCACGGCCTCGCCCTCGCCGTCGGCCTCGGCCAGGACCTCGCCCCAAGGGTCGACGACCATGGAGTGGCCGTAGGTGTCGGGGGCGCCGTCGCCGGCCCCGGCGCGCGCCGCGGCCACCACGAACGCGTGGTTCTCGATCGCCCGGGCGCGCAGCAGCGTCGCCCAGTGGGCCCGGCCCGTCGTCGCGGTGAAGGCCGAGGGCACGCACAGCACCTGCGCGCCCTCGAGGGCCAGGCGCCGGTAGAGCTCGGGGAAGCGAAGGTCGAAGCAGACGGAGAGGCCGAGGGCCGCGCCGGCGACGAGCGCGACGACGGCCTCGTCGCCCGCGAGGATCGAAGCCGACTCGCGCACGCTCACGTCGCCGACCGCGACGTCGAAGAGGTGGGCCTTGCGGTAGCGCGCGGCGACCTCGCCGTCGGGGCCGATGACGACCGAGGTGTTGAAACACCACCCCGGCGCCGGCGCGCGCTCGAGCAGGCTGCCGACGTGCACCCACGCGCGGTGTCGCGCGGCGAGCGCGCCCAGGGCGCGCGTGGTCGGGCCGGGCACGGTCTCGGCCGCGTCGGCGTAGCCCGACGAGGGCCCGTAGTAGGTCGCGAGCTCGGGCAGCTGGACGTAGGCGGCGCCGCGCGACAGCGCCTCGCCGACCTGGCGCGCGGCGGCCCCGACGTTGGCCGCGACGTCTCGGCCGGCGCGGCCCTGGGCGACGCCGACGACGAGGCGGGCCATCAGGGCTGGGCGGTGGTCGTGCCGAGAGTCATGTAGATCAAGAAGAGCACCGGCAGGATCGCCGCCGACGCGGCCAGCGTCACGCGAAGCGAGTCGCGCTTGAGCCACGCGCCGAGGGCCAGGATCAGCGGGAACGCGTTGAGCAGGATCCGCGGGTTGGCCCACAGCGCCGAGTCGAAGATCGTCGAGAGCACGAGCAGGACCGAGTACACCGTCCACTCGATCGGCGCGCGGATCCGCCACAGCGCGTAGACGCCGAGGAAGAAGACGGCCAGGCTCGTGAGCTCGATCGTCCCGATCCCCGGCCACAGGCGCAGGTGGCTGAAGGGCGCGGCGAGGCTGAAGCGGTGGTCGAACCCGGTCCACTCCTCGCGGAACCACGCCATGACGTCGCCGGTGTGCTGGCCGAGGTAGGCCATGTAGGCGATGAACCCCAGGGTGCCGACCGCGGCGCCCGCGGCCAGCGCCCCGTCGCGGCGCCGCCACGCCGCGACCAGCAGCGCCGGGACCAGCGGGGCGGTCAGGGGCGAGGAGAAGGTCGCGATCGCGGCGAAGACCCCCGCCCTATAGGGCCGGCCGTCGAGGGTCGCGAGGAGGCAGAGGGCGACGAAGAGGACCGCCTGGGCCTCGGCGTAGGGGATGAAGAGGATGAACGTCCCGGGGAAGGCGGCCATCAGGAGGCCGGCGCGCTTGCCCGCGGCGTCGTCGACGACCGCCGCGACGAGCTTGGCGCACACCACGACGAAGAGCGCGCCCTCGATGATGGTCACGGCCATCCCGGCCTCGAGCGGCGTGATCGACAGCAGGTCCATCACTCCGCGCACCAGGATCGGGAAGCCCGGGAAGAAGGCGATCGGCGAGTACTGGGTGACGTCGGGGTGCGCCGGGTAGCCCTGGGTGACGATGCCCAGGTAGTGGCCCGCGTCCCAGCCCGACAGCATGGCGCTGGTCCCGCCGACCAGCGTCGCGTGGCCGCCGTAGATCGCGGCCAGGTAGAGGACCAGGCGGGTGAGGACGAAGAGCGCGAGCGGCGCGACCCAGAGTGGGGCGGAGCCGCGGACGCGGTCCACGCCGAGGATCCCGCGCAGGGAGAACGTGCGGATCTCGACCTCCACCGGCGACGCCGCCTCATCCACGTGGCCCTCCCGGTCCCCGGTCATTGTTCCACCCGGCCCGGCGCGCCCCGGCGATGGACTAGCGCGCCAGCGCGACGCGACGGCCGCGCGCCTCGACCAGTCCGTCGGCGCGCAGCGACTCGATCGCGGCGTCGACCCGGTCGGGGTCGCCGAGGCCCCCGAGGCGCTCGCGGGTGCGCGCGCCCTCGGCCAGCGCGCCCAGCACCCGGCCGCGCAGCTCGCGGTCCGACCCGGCGTAGCGCGCCTGGGGACGCGAGACCGCGTGGCTCGCCGGCGCCGGGTCGGGCCCCCCGGCGCGCCGCCACGCGCAGGCGCGCGCCACCGGGCACGGCGCGCAGCGCGGCGCCGGCCGGCAGTGCCGCGCCCCGAGGTCGATGAGCGCCTGGTTGAACGCCGGCGCATCGGCGCGCGCCAGCAGGCGCGCCGCGACCTCACGGGCGTCGGCGGCGCGCAGGCGGCGGTTGGCGGCGGCGCGCGCCAGGACCCGGCCGACGTTCGTGTCGACCACGGCGACGCGAGCGCCGTAGGCGAAGCTCGCGACCGCGGCGGCGGTGTACTCTCCCACCCCGGGCAGCGCGCGCAGGTCGGCGGGGTCCGACGGGACCCGCCCCCCGTGGCGCTCGACGATCCGGGCGGCGGCGGCCCGCAGGTCGCGCGCGCGCCGCGGGTAGCCGAGCCCGGCCCAGTCGCTCAGCACGTCGGCCAGCGGCGCCGCCGCCAGCGCGCCCGGCTCGGGGTAGCGCGCGACGAAGGCCGACCACTTCGGCGCGACCCGCGCGGCGGGCGTCTGCTGGAGCATCACCTCGCTGACCAGCACGCCCCAGGGGTCGGCCCCGGCCCAGGGCAGGTCCCGGGCCAGGCCCGGGGCGGCCGCGCGCACCGCGGCGCGCAGCGCCCGGTACGGGTCAGCCGGCACTCTCGGGCCGGCGCCGCGCCGGCAGCGCGTCGCGGCGCCAGACCATGACCCGCCGAGTGAAGGTGCAGACCTCGACGCCGCCCTGGTTGGTCGCGCGGGTCCTCACCCGCACGACCCCGCGGTCGGGCTTGGAGCGGCTCGCGGTGACCTCGAGCACCGTCGTCTCGGCGTAGATCGTGTCGCCGTGAAAGGTCGGGTTCGCGTGGACGAGCGACTCGACCTCGAGGTTGGCGATCGCCGAGCCCGAGACGTCGGGCACCGACATCCCCAGGGCCAGCGAGTAGACGAGGTTGCCCACCACCACGTTTCGGCCGTGGGGCGCCGAGTGCTGGGCGAAGTAGGCGTCGGTGTGCAGCGGGTGGTGGTTCATCGTGAGCAGGCAGAAGAGGTGGTCGTCGGCCTCGGTGATCGTCTTGCCCGGCCAGTGGCGGTAGACGTCGCCGACCGCGAAGTCCTCGAGGCACCGGCCGAAGGGGCGCTCGAACTCGGTCACTCGGCCTCCTCGTGGGCCGGCCGGGTCGAGAACGACGCGGTGGCGCCCGGCAGCGACTCGCCGTCGATGACCATGCGCCACGTGTAGCGCGACGACGGGGCCAGGAGCAGCGGCGAGAAGTTCACCGCGATCGGCACGTCGACCGGCGTGCCCACGGGCACGCCCGGCGGCGCCGTCGCCGAGAAGTCGCCGCGGACCTCGATGGGCTGAGAGCCCTCGGGGGTGTCGAAGGTGACGAGGGCGCCGTCGGCGTCCTCTAAGAACAGCTCCCAGTGGTGGGTGTCGTTGAACTCGTGCCAGTCGACGCCGACCTTGATCGCCACCGCCGACGGCGTCGGCTCGGGCCCGGTGACCGACCAGCCCCCGCCCAGGACGTAGAGCTTGCCGTCGGCGACCTGCGCGGCGTCGGCCAGCAGCAGGGTGACGTTCACGCGACCAGACTAGGCGCGGGGTCCGGACCTCCCCTAAGGGTAACTTCGGTCCGTGGCGAGCGACCCCGACCCCGCGACGCTCCTGGACGCGGCCGACGGCGTCGTCGCGCGGGCCGCGGCGCGGCTGGCCGAGCTCGGCGGGCCCGACGCCGCGCAGTCCTTCGCCTACGACCTGGCCCACGCGGCGAGCGCGCTCGCGGTGGCGCGCGCCGGCCTCGACTACGGAGCGCGCGGCGAGGTCGAGTCACGCCTCGCGAGCGCCTTCTTCGGCCTGGCCCTCGCGGACCTCGCCGGCGCCGTGCTCGGACGAGAGCGGCTCTGGGGGCTCGAGACGGGCTGGCTGGCGCCGTTCGCGCCGGCCATCGCCGGCGCGCGCGACCCGGCGGCGCTGGCCGCGCTGGCCGAGACGCCGGGGGCCCGCCACCTCGGCCCGGACTACGAGCTCGTCGCCGACACGTTCCTGCGATTCGCCGCGGAGAGGATCCGCCCTCACGCCGAGGAGGTCCACCGACGCAACGCCGACGTCCCCGAGGAGGTGATCGCGGGCCTCGCCGAGCTCGGCGCCTTCGGCCTCTCGGTCCCCGAGCGCTACGGCGGCTTCAGCGCCGGCGGCGAGGCCGAGTACCTCGGCATGGTGGTGGCGACCGAGGCGCTCAGCTGGGGGTCGCTGGGGATCGGCGGGTCGCTGGTCACGCGCCCCGAGATCCTCACGCGCGCGCTCATGGCCGGCGGCACCGAGGACCAGCGCGAGCGCTGGCTGCCGCGGGTGGCCGCCGGCGAGGCGATGCCGGCGATCGCGGTGACCGAGCCCGACTTCGGCAGCGACGTCGCGTCGATCACGACGGCCGCGCGCCGGGTCGACGGCGGCTGGAGGATCACCGGCGTCAAGACCTGGTGCACCTTCGCCGCGCGCGCCGACGTCCTGCTCGTGCTCGCGCGCACCGACCCCGACCGCTCGCTCGGGCACCGCGGGCTGACCCTCTTCCTCGTCGAGAAGGGCCGCGCCCCCGGCGCCGGGTTCAGCTCCGCGCAGTACTCCGAGGCCGGGCCCGGCGGGCGCCTCACCGGCCGGCCCATCGACACCCTCGGGTACCGCGGGATGCACTCCTACGAGCTGGCGTTCGAGGACTGGCTCGTGCCCGACGAGGACGTCGTCGGCGGAGAGGCCGGGGTCGGGCGCGGCTTCTACGCCCAGATGGCCGGGTTCGAGAACGGCCGGCTCCAGACCGCGGCGCGCGCGCTCGGGGTGATGCAGGCGGCCTACGAGGCGGCGCTCGACTACGCGCGCCACCGCGTCGTCTTCGGCGCGCCGATCCTCGACTACGAGCTCACCCGGGTCAAGCTCGGGCGCATGGCGGCCACGATCCAGTGCGCGCGCCAGTTCGCCCTGTCGGCCGCGCGCGCCGTCGGCCGCGGCGAGGGGACGCTGGAGGCGTCGATGGCCAAGGCCTACGCCTGCCGGGCCGCCGAGTGGGTGACCCGCGAGGCGATGCAGGTCCACGGCGGCATGGGCTACGCCGAGGAGTACGCGGTGAGCCGCTACTTCGCCGACGCCCGGGTGCTCTCGATCTTCGAGGGCGCCGACGAGACGCTGTGCCTCAAGGTGATCGCCCGGCGCCTGGTCGAGCGCGCCGGGGCGACGCGGTGACGGCGGCGGGCAGACCCCCTAGGCCTCGTCGATGGTGAACGGGGCGTGGACCCCGCCGAGCGTGAGCCCGGCCGCGTGGCGGTCCTCGGCCTCGCCGCGCGCGGCGCGCGCGGCGCGCGCGGAGCGCTCCCAGCGCTCCTCGACCCGGCCGTAGCGCCAGTAGAGCAGGGCGATGGCCCAGACCCCGACGAAGAGCCCCACGATCGTGAAGCCGGCCTTGTTGATGTCGAAGCCGGCGGCGTACGTCCAGAACCCGCCGCGCAGGTGCAGCTGGCCCGCGAGCACCTGGGCCAGCTCCAGGGTCCCGATGTAGAAGGCGACGATCACGCTCAGGCCCGTGATGGCGACGTTGTAGTACACCTTGCGCACCGGCTTGGAGAAGGCCCAGCCGTAGGCGAAGTTCATGAACGAGCCGTCGATCGTGTCGAGCAGGCTCATCCCGGCGGCGAAGAGCAGCGGCAGGCTGAGGATCGCCCAGAAGGGCAGGCCCTCGGCGACCGACGTGCCGGCCAGCACGAGGAAGGCGACCTCGGTCGCGGTGTCGAAGCCGAGGCCGAAGAGGAAGCCGAGCGGGTACATCTTGCCCGGGCGGTCGATCGAGCGCGCCAGCGGGCCGAAGAAGCGGAACATGAACCCGCGCGCGTTGAGGTGCTTCTCGAGCTCGGAGTCGTCGAAGCGGCCCTGGCGCATCTGGACGAAGAGCCGGACGATCCCCACCAGGATGACGAGGTTCAAGGTGGCGATGAGGTAGAGGAAGCCGCCGGACACGAGCGTCCCGACGAGCCCGCCGTAGTGGTGCAGCGGCGAGCTCGAGTTGCGGACCTGACCGCCCAGGGCCCGCGCGCCCAGGCCGAGCAGGACCGTGAGGACGAAGACGACCGACGAGTGGCCGAGCGAGAACCAGAATCCGGTCGACAGCGGGCGCTGGCCCTCGGACATGAACTTGCGCGTCGTGTTGTCGATCGCCGCGATGTGGTCGGCGTCGAAGGCGTGGCGCATCCCCAGGGTGTAGGCGAGGACCCCGGTGCCGATGCCCAGGACCTTGGTCGCGCCGATGCCGTAGTGGCGCGTCGACGCGACGACCAGCAGCGTCCAGCCCGCGACGTGCAGCAGGGCGATGAACCCGGCCATGCCGGCGACGCCGCGGCGCTCGCGCGGGCTCAGGCGGGCGCGCTGGCCGGCCTGCGGCGCTGAGGTGAGCGTGGCCACCGGCCCACCTTACTGGGAACTCCCCCCAATAAGGAGAACTTACTGTGACGTAACCGTGAGGCCCGCGCGCTCGCCGCGGGCCACGAACTTGCGGGCCATCTTCGCGCTGGCCTCGTCGATCATCTCGTCGCCGAACATCACGGCCCCGGCCCCGCCGGCGGTGGCGTGGCCGTAGGCGCCCAGGATCTCGTGCGCGCGGTCGAACTGCTCCTGGGTCGGCGAGTAGACCTCGTTGAGGACGACCGCCTGGTCCGGGGTCAGCGCCCACTTGCCGTCGTAGCCCAGGACCCGGGTGCGCGTGGCGAAGTCGCGCAGCGCGTCGAGTTCGCGCACCTTGAGGAACGGGCCGTCGATGACCTGGAGGCCGTTGGCTCGCCCGGCCATCAGGATCTTGGAGAAGACGTAGTGGAAGTGGTCGCCCGGGTACTCCGGGATGGCGACCCCGCCGGTGAGGACAGGCATCTCGACCGACGCCGCGAAGTCGGCCGGCCCGAAGATGATCGTCTCGAGGCGCGGCGACGCCTCGCAGATCTCCTCGACGTTGATCAGGCCACGCGCGGTCTCGATCTGGGCCTCGATGCCGACGTGCCCGGGCGCCAGGCCGCACTGGCGCTCGACCTGGGTCAACAGCAGGTCCAGGGCGACGACCTGGGCGGCCGACTCGACCTTGGGCAGCATGACCTCGTCGAGTCGCGGACCGCACCCGCCGACGACCTCGATGACGTCCTGGTAGGTCCACGCGGTGTCCCAGCCGTTGACCCGGACGCACAGCACCCGTTCGTCCCAGTCGAGATCGCGCACCGCGGCGATCACCTTGGCCCGGGCCGCCGCCTTCTCGCCCGGCGCCACCGAGTCCTCCAAGTCGAGGAAGGTCATGTCGGCGACCGCGGTCGGGGCCCTGGCGAGGAAGCGGTCCGAGGAGCCGGGCGTGGACAGGCACGACCGGCGCGGCAGGTCCCGGCTGCGGCTCGACACGCCGGGGAGCCTACGCGAGGGCCCCCCGACCCGCGCGCGACGCCGTCGGGCCCCGGGCTCCTCTCAACCCAGCCCACCAGGGAGTACGCGGGTTGCTACCCTCGTCCCCGAGGGCCGGGGCGCCCCCGGACGGTAAGGTTGCCCCCAATGACTGTCGTCGAGCGCCTGGGGCGCCGCCCGACGCCGGGACGCCCCTCCCCCCGCGCGCTGGGACTCGTGCTGGCCGCGGCGACCCTGGCGGCCGGCGCGGTCGCGGTCGCGCCAACCGTCGCCGGGGCCTCCTCGATCAAGTCCGACCAGGCGCGGGCCAAGCAGCTCTACAACCAGATCCAGACGATGAACAACCGGGTCGACCTGCTCAGCCAGCGCTACGACCTGGCCCAGGTCAAGCTCCACCGGATCAACAACGAGATCGTCAACACCCGCGCCATCGTCAAGGCGATCCAGCGCCACGAGGCCACCGGCGTCGCCCAGCTGCGCTCCGACGCGGTCTTCGCCTACGTGACCAACGGCGCGGCCTCGGCCTCGAACCCGCTGTTCTCGTCCAAGGCCTCCTCCATCGGGGCGACCAACGTCTACAGCCAGCTGGCCCAGGGCAACATCGCCACGACCCTCGCCGGGCTCAAGTCCGACCGGGTCCGCCTCACCCAGGAGCGCTCCCTGCTGGCGGCCGAGGACCGGTCGGCGGCCGGCGCCGCCGCGGCGGCCGCCCGGTCCCTGCACTCGGCCCAGTCGGTCCAGTCCGCCCTCCAGCGCGCGCTCAACCAGGTCAAGGGCCAGATCGCCCAGTACATCGCCGCGATACGCGCCGCGGCCGAGCGCAAGGCCGCCGGCGCGATCCATTCCTCGCACCCGGGCCGCGGCAGCATCCCCGCGCCCCCGCCCAACTCGCGCGCCAACCGCGCGATCGACGCGGCGCTCACCTACGTCGGCGTCCCCTACGTCTGGGGCGGGGCGTCGCACAGCGGCGTCGACTGCTCGGGCCTGGTGATGCTGGCCTACGCCGCGGCCGGGATCTTCTTCCCCCACTACTCGGGCGCGATGTACTCCGACACCGTGCGCGTCCCGCTCTGGGACCTGCGCCCGGGCGACCTCCTCTTCTGGGGCTGGCACGGCGACCAGCACGTCGCGATGTACCTGGGCCACCACCAGATGATCGAGGCCGAGATGACCGGGACGCGCGTCCACGTGGTGCCCGTGCGGTTCGGCTGGGGCTTCGCGGGGGCCGGCCGGCCGCGCGTCTAGGCCCCCGGGGTGTCCGGGGTCCCCACCAGCGTCCACCTCGGCCCGCTGACGTTCCACCTCTACGGCCTGGGCCTGGCCGTCGCGACCTACGTCGCCTACCTCTACGCCCGGCGCCGCCTGGACGCGGCCGGCGTCGACCTCGCGCCCTTCGCCCGCTACGTCGCGTGGCTCCTCGTCGGCGGGCTCGTCGGCGCGCGCGCCGCCCACGTCGCCACCAACTGGGCGACCTACTCGGGCCACCCGGGCCAGTGGTTCGCCGTGTGGAACGGCGGGCTGGCCAGCTTCGGCGGCCTGGCGGTCGCCCTGCCCCTGGCGGTCGTCCTTCAGCGCCGGTGGTGGCCGGGGGTCGCACCCCTCGCCTTCACCGACGCCGTCGTGCCCGCGGTCGTGGCCGGCTGGGCCCTGGGCCGGGTGCTCGGCCCCCAGTTCATGGTCGGCGGCGGCGGACACCCGACGCACCAGTGGTTCGGCCTGCGCTACCACGGCCAGGTGGGACAGAGAGTCCCGGTCCCCCTCATCCAGGGCGCCGAGGACGGGCTGCTCTGGGCGGGCCTCGTCGCCGGGCAGCGCGCGGGCTGGCTGGGCCGGCCCGGCGCGGCGACCGCCGCCGCCATGATCGTCTGGGGCGTGGTGCGCAGCGTCGACGAGCGGCTCCTGCTCGGCGAGGAGTCGCACGCGGGGTCGCTCGGCGTGCAGGCGGCGGGCCTCGCCCTCGCCGCCACTGGGGTCGTCGTCGCGTGGCGGGCCGCGCGGCGCCGGGGGTCGAACGCCTGACGCGGTGAAGGACCTGGCTTTCCCCACGCGGCCGGCGTCCGCACGGATACCATGGCCCGAGTTCGGCGGGCGCCGACGGAACGGAGGCGGCGTGAGGGCAACGTCCACCCGGTCCGTTCGACGCCCCGACTGGACGGCCGCGCCGACGCGACCTCGCGTGAGCCGGCCCCACGACCGAAACACCACCGGGGTCCCTGCGGCCCACCCGAGCCACGGGACGCCCGGCTAACTGACGCTCGCACCCGCGCCAGCCCCGCCGAGGCGGGGCTGGCGCGAGTCCGAGGGGCCAGGCCGCGATCTCGTACCCGTAGGGTGAGGTCACCTTCGACCCCGAGGAGGTCCGCCGTGTCTGAGACGAACGCCAGCGCCAACCCCGTCAACGACTGGAACCGCCAGATCATCGAGGAGTTCCGCGCCAACGAAGGGCGCGTCGGCGGCCGGTTCGAGGGCGCGCCGGTCCTGCTCCTGCACACGACGGGCGCGCGCACCGGCGCCGAGCGGGTCAACCCCATGATGTACCTCGAGCTCGACGGCCGGGTCTTCGTCTTCGCCTCCAAGGCCGGGGCTCACACGCACCCGGACTGGTACCACAACCTCAAGCGCCACCCGCGCGTGCGCGTCGAGCTCGGCGGCGAGACCTTCGACGCCGACGCGACGGCGCTCGAGCGCGCCGAGCGCGACCGGGTCTACGCCGTCCAGGCCGAGCGCTACCCCGGCTTCGCCGAGTACGAGTCCAAGACCCACCGGGTGATCCCGGTCGTCGAGCTCACGCGCGTCGCGCAGTGAGCGTCGAGCGCCCCGCGCGCGCGACCGACCCCGCGGTCCTGGGGACCCCCTACACGCCCTCGCTGTCCCCCGAGCGGGTCGCCTTCATCCGCGAATGGCACGAGGCGGCCTACGAGGCCGCCGTGGAGGAGGGCGAGGGCGGCCAGCGCTTCACCTACCACGGGCTCGAGCTCGACGTGCCGGCGGACGTGATGCCCATCACGGGCACCTCCCACCTCCTGGGCGACGCCGTGGAGGGCCACGCCCGACCCGGTCAGCGGGTCCTCGACATGGGCGCGGGCTCCGGGGTCAACGCGCTGCTCGCCGCGCGAGCCGGCGCGAGCGTCCTCGCCGTCGACGTGAACCCCTCGGCGGTCGCCGCGACGCGCGCCAACGCCGCCGCCAACGGCCTCGCCCGGCGGGTCGAGGCGCGCGTCAGCGACGTCTTCGGCGACGTCGACGGCCTCTTCGACCTCGTCGTCATCGACCCGCCCTACCGGTGGTTCGAGCCGCGCGACGCCCTCGAGGCGGCGATGAGCGACGGCGGCTACCGGATGATGCGCACGTTCTTCGCCGGGGTCGACGACCACCTGGCGCCCGGCGGGGTCGTCCTGGTCGCCTTCGGGACAACGGGCGACCTCGACTACCTGCGATCGCTCGCGCGCGCGGCGGGCCTGGCCGAGACGGTCGTCGCCCACCACGAGCTGGTGCGCGGCGACGACGCCGTCGACTACGTCGTCTTGCGTCTCGAGCGCTCGAGCGACTAGGCCCGCGCGCGCTCGAAGCGCCAGAGCAGCAGGCCGAGCGTGTTGACGGTGTCGATCCCGTAGTGCTCGTCGGGGTTGTACCCGGTCATGACCACCGCCAGGTACGTCACGGCGCCCAGGTGCACGTAGCCGGCCGAGTTGACCTGCCAGCCGGTGACCCTCTCCTTGTACCACCCGTCCTTGACGCCCACGACCGCCCGGCTCGGCACGCCGTTGGGGACCCCGAAGCGCTGGCTCGCGGCCACGCCCTCCATCAGGCCGCGCTCGTACGCCTGGGAGGCCGGGGCGAGCGTCGGCCCGGGCAGCCAGATCGCGGCGAGGAGCCGCAGGAAGTCGGCCGGGGTCGTCGTCATGAGGCCCCAGCCCCAGCTGGTCGTCGTGTGGGTGAACCCGAGGCGGGCGTTGAAGTCGCCCACCGCGTAGTAGCCGCCGCTCACGCCCCTGACCCGCCGCGAGAGCCCGAGCCCCCCGACGTCGTTCCACAGCCGCTGGGCCGCGACGTTGTCCGAGACCTCGATCATCGACGTCGCCAGGCGCTGTTCGGCCGGGCTCAGCGCGCGGCGCTGGACCTGGGCCTCGCGCAGCAGGGTCGCGAGGATGTCGATCTTGGACATGCTCGCCGTCACCTCGGGCAGGCCGGGGCGGTAGAGGAACGTCTGGCCCGTCGCGACGTCGTAGAGGCCCGCGGTCAGGACGTCGCGGCGCGAACGCAGGTAGCTCGCGAGAGCCGGGGAGGTGAACGGGTTGAGCGACGGGACCGTGGTCGGCGTCGTCGTGGTCGTCGGCGCGGCCGTCGTCGTCGTGGCGACGGTCGTCGTCGGGTCGGCCCCGGTCGCGCCCGACCCCGCGGCGAGGACGGCGCCGCCGACCGCGAGCGCTCCCGCGAGAGCCCCGATCCGCCGGGCCGGCGGCCGTCGGCCCCCGGGGCCGCCCCGCGGCGCCGGGCCGCGGGGCTCGAGTGGCGTCGCCTGCGCGATCCCTCCATCGTGCCCGCCGATCAGGGGCTCGGGCGCGAATGCTGGGACCGCCGTGACCAGGGACGACCCGAAAACATCCTCGGGGGCCTTGACTTCCGAGCGTTACCGATATATCGTTATAGTCATAAATAGTCGAAAGGACGACATGAGAGATGACACGCGGAACAATCAGGGCCGCCGGCGCGGACGGCTGGGCGGGCACTTCGGCGAGTGGAGCGAGTCCGTCGGTGCCCACGCCGACCACGTCCGGGGGCCGGGCGGGCCGGTCCGTCGAGGCCGCGGCCGGCGCGGCGACGTCCGCGGCGCCATCCTGGCGCTGCTGGCCGAGAAGCCGATGCACGGCTACGAGATCCTCCAGGAGCTCGCCGAGCGCACCCAGGGTGTCTGGCGCCCGAGCCCCGGCTCGGTCTACCCCGCGCTCTCGCTCCTCGAGGATCAGGGCCTCGTGACCTCGTCGAGCGCCGAGGGCCGGCGCCAGTACGCGCTGACCGACGAGGGGCGCGCCGAGCTCGCCAAGGGCCCGGCGACCACGCCGTGGGAGTCGATGATGCGCGACGCCGACCAGGGCGACCTCGCCCTGCGCCGGGCGATCCGCCAGCTCTTCAAGGCCGCCTCTCAGGTCATTGACGCCGGGACCGACGACCAGAAGTCGCGCGCGCTCAAGTCGCTCGACGACGTCCGCCGCCAGATGTACCTCATCCTCGCCGAGGCTGAGGGGGCCTCGGCCCCATAGGCGTCGCCAC
This sequence comes from uncultured Actinomycetota bacterium, assembly GCA_963820815.1. Lineage (GTDB taxonomy): Bacteria > Actinomycetota > Acidimicrobiia > Acidimicrobiales > RAAP-2 > RAAP-2. The sequence goes on from CAWGBL010000003.1 coordinate 598,180, forward strand.
CGGCGGACTTCACCGTCGGGCCGGCCAAGGCTCGCCCCCCGTCCCGCCGAACTCGAGCCACCGCGCGATCCTCGGAACGACGTGTCGGTGGTGGGGCGCCACGTGTGGTCCGTGAGTGACCTTGTCCCCTGAGGCCCGGGTCGTCGTCGGGCCTACGGTCGGTGGCAAGCCCGCAATCGACAGGGAGGGCTCAGGATGGACGACTTCCCGGCCCTGAGCGCGTCGGCGACCCGCCAGCTCCCCAGCCCGCCGCCGCCGAGCCCCCCGGCCCCCGAGACGATCTTCCGCTTCGGCCTGACCGAGCGGCTGTTGCACTGGTGGACCGTCGCGACGTTCGGGGCGGCGCTGCTCTCGGGCGTCGCCATGGGTTCAGAGATGGAGGGCGGGACCATCTTCCACTTCCACGTCGCGGCCGTCATCGCGATGGGCGCCGGCTTCGTGGTCGCGCTCGTGGTCGGCAACACGATGGGGGTCCTGAGGTTCGCCCGGGACGCGTTCGTGCCCGAGCGCAGCGACTTCGAGTTCGTGGCCCGGCTCCTGACCCACCCCTTCCACTCGACGGGGGTCAAGTGGGGCAAGTTCAACCTGGGCCAGAAGGGCCTGGCGTGGATGATGGTCGGCTCCGTGGGGGCGATCATCTACACCGGGATCCACTCGTGGCAGACGGACGGTGACGCCTCCGGCCCACACTCCGCCGCGGTCGTCGTCGCCCTCGTCCTGCTCAGCGTGCACGTCTTCATGGCCGTGATCAACCCCGTCACTCGCCCGGCCCTGCCCGGCATGATCTTTGGCCGCGTCAAGCGCTCGTGGGCGGTCCACCACCACGCGAAGTGGGTGGAGGACGAGGACCGTCGGGCCCCGCGGTCGGTCGACCGCTAGTCCCGCCTCGATCGAGCGGCGTCGCCCGGCGCAGCGCAGAATCCCCTCGATACACTCGACCAAAAGGCCCCGAGTCGGCTCCGGTGTCGCGAACCCAGGAGGCCGGGGTGTCCACCACGATCACCATCGCCGTCATCGCGGGCATCATCGTGCTGCTCGGCATCGTCACGGTGTCCAAGTCCGTGAAGATCGTCAACCAGGGCTTCAGCGGGGTGGTCACGCGGTTCGGCGAGTTCCGGGTCATCCGCGAGGCCGGGCTGACCTTCATCATCCCGTTCATCGAGAACATGCGCATGGTCGACGTGCGCGAGACCCCGCGCACCGGCGACCGCCAGCAGGTCATCACCCGCGACAACGTGGCCGTGATCGTCAACGCGACGATCTTCTCCCAGGTGGTCGACGTGCGCCTCGCCCTCTTCACCAACTCGGACTACCTGGTCAGCGTGGACAACCTGGCGCGAACGTCGCTGCGCGCGGTGTTCGGGTCGATCACGCTCGACGACGCCTTCTCCCAGCGCGAGCGCATCGGCACGATGCTCCAGACCCAGATGGAGGAGGCCACCGACAAGTGGGGCGTGCGCATCAACCGGGTCGAGGTCCTCGAGATCACTCCCCCCGACCAGATCCTCCAGGCGATGGCCCTCCAGAAGCAGGCCGACCAGGAGAAGCGCGCGCGGATCCTCGAGTCCGAGGGCCAGCAGCAGTCGGCCGTCAACGTCGCCGACGGCCAGCGCCAGGCCGCGATCAAGGAGGCCGAGGGCGCCCAGCAGGCGGCGATCCTGCGCTCCCAGGGCCAGCGCCAGGCGCAGATCTTCGAGGCCGAGGGCCGAGCCCAGGCCATCGCCCTCGTCTACGAGGCGATCAAGGCCCAGAACCCCGACCCCACCCTGGTGGCGATCCTCCAGCTCGACACGCTGAGCAAGTTCGCCGAGAGCCCGAACGCCAAGCTCGTGGTGCCGGTGGAGACGGCCGGCCTACTCGGCGCGGTCCAGGCGATCAAGAGCGTGATCGGCGAGATGCCGACAGGCGCTGCGACCGGGAGCTAGCCGCGCTCGACCCAGAGGGTCGTGCCCGTGGCCTTGCGCACCACGATCTTCTCGCCCTGGGCGATGGGTGCCGGGCCCTCGGTGACCGCGCGCCACGACTCGCCCTTGACGATCACCCGGCCGGGGTGAATGTCGTCGCCCACCTCGGCCTCCGACCACGCCGGGCAGGTTGGTCATGGCGGTCGCCGCCGGGACCGAGAAGTCGGGCTTCGCCATCCGTCGGAATCGACGCATCGTCGCCGGTCGCAGGGCGACGAGCAGCACTCCGGACAGGACGAGCCACACGATGGCCTGAGCCGCGAAGAGCACCCCGAAGAGCGCCAGGAAGAAGGCGACGATGGCGCCGGCGCCCACGAAGACAGCGATGAAGGCGTTGGAGTGCATCTCGGCCAAGGCGCAGACCAGGATGATCACCAGCCAGAAGAGGATCGCGAGCCCCATCAGCCGGAGTATACGAGTGGCGATTCCGCGCTTCGCGGCGGCGGGACCCACCTCTCGGGGCTGCGGCTCGGCCGCTCTGGCCGCGCCTCGGTTGAGGCCCACCCGGGCCCTGGGCGAGACTGGGACAGCGTGCCCAGCGACCAGGACGTCTTCGGGCGCGCGCTCGTGGACTGGGCGACGGGCGGGACGACGGTCGAGCTGCTCGAGCGCGACGACGGGTTCACCCAAGTCGGCGCGGGCCCCGACGTCTACCTGTCGACGTTCCGCGGCTGGCCGGCCGCCGAGCGCCGCGTCCTTCGACTCGTGCGCGGACGGGTCCTGCGACGTGGGCTGCGGCGCCGGACGGGTGGCGCTCGAGCTCCAGCGCCGGGGCCTCGAGGTGGTCGGGCTCGACGCGTCCCCCTGGCAGCGAGGGCGGCGAGACTGCGCGGGGTGAGGCACGTGTGGAGCGACCGACTCGAGGACCTCGGCCGACGAACCGCGGCCTTCGACTCCATCGTCTTGTTCGGCAACAACTCGGCGATATTCGGCACGCCCGCGCGCGCCCGCCGGGTGCTCTCGGCGCTCGCCGCGTCCACGAAGGCCGACGCTCGCGTCTTCGTCGAGAGCACCACCCGTACTTCGGGGGCGCGCCCGGATTCACCCGCTCCTACTACCGGCGAAACCGCGAGGCCTCCCGGCCGCCCGGGCAGGTGCGCCTGCGCTACCACTACGACCACCTGGTCGGGCGGTGGTTCGACTGGTTCTACGTCTCGCGGCGCGACCTGCGCGCGCTCCTCGTCGGCACCGGGTGGCTGATTGACGCCGTGAGCGACGAGCGGCCGGCCGAACCGTTACGTCGCGGTCCTCACCAAGGAGTGATGGTCCCGTCGACACACCGCGCTCATCGTCCTCGGTGCGCGGATCAGTCGTCGCGCCTACTCCGCCGAGTCGGAGGCTCCCCCACCGAGGATCGAGACCGAGCTCGTCACCCATACCGCGACCAGGGCGACCCACACGACGAGGCGGACCCACGGGTGCAGACCGCCGAAGACCTGCTGCGTGCTCAGCGGCCCGTACGCCACCCACCCCGACGGCGGGTGCGAGCCCAGGGCCGTCACCCAGCCGCCCAGCACGTAGAGCGCGATGGCCAGGCCGATCACGATGACGACGCGTTGCGCGCGATTCAAGGAGCCGTCGCCCATGCCCAGAGTCTCGCATGTTGATGAGAACTCTCAACGGTGGGCAGTCCCCTCCGAGTCCTCTCCGCTCTGACTTTCGTACCAAGTGGCACGTCGGTGGCTATTTCAGCAAGTACTCGACCACTACGACTCGCTGGATCTGGTTCGTGCCCTAATAGATCTGGGTGTTGGCTTGGCCCATTCCACAGCATCCAAGAAGTCAGTGTTTGTCTGGACTTTCGTCCGCCACGTCCATCCCATATTGGGTGTTTTCTCCGAATACTAGGGATGAAATGTGGGATTTTTCCGCGATGGATTTTTGCATAGATACGGGGTCCCCTTTTTGATGTTCCGAACGTCCCAAAAAGCACTCATCCCTAGTGCCGACTAGGGATGTCCTGATCCAGGGCAAGTTTCGGAGGCCGTCGTCATTGATCTGACCCAACGCACTGCACGTTGGAACCGTTCAGTTTAGAGAGAGGGTGACTCCGTCGGAGGCCTCATCACCGCCTGGACCATGCTGGCGGACTATCTCGACAATCGTGTCAAACAAAGTTCCGCCTTCGTGCATGCGTGCCTGCTCGATCTCCTGATGAATCTTTGAAAGGTTGGCCGGGTGAGCTGAATTGAGTTTCCTTTCTAAATACTTGATGGTTTCGTCCCACCCGAGCCGGTCGCGAGATGTCTGAGAGTCCTTCCAAACCAGTAAGAAGCCTCCTTCCGGGGTTCCGAAACCTCCACGCAAGATGTCGTTAAACGCTTCGAGATTCCTACCCCACGGCTTGCCGGGCACAAGCACCCGAGACACCTCCGCATAAAAACCGTCAAGCTCCGAGAACTTGGTCCCGTCAATGGTGAAGACCGCAGACGATGGGTATGTTTCGCTTCCGGTCACCGTTCCATTGTGCATCAATCTGCCAGTATTTGGGACCCGAGACTTCATCCCGCCGTCTTCGTTCAGCTTCCACCCTCATTCGGCTAGAACAGTTTCCTTGCATGACGCGTGAGCCAAACGACGGAGTACCTTTCGATTCGTGAACGTTTGCAAGGGACAGCGCTGGGAGGTAGTTGTAATGCTGCCGGTTAATGCATTAACACACTGGAGAGCACCATTTACTGGCGGTATTGACGACCTACTTCCCACTGGGACAGTGGTGCTCGTGGATCGCGACCCGCTGCCGAGTGCGCTGGCAGTGAGTTGCTCTCCAGAGGACTACGAAGGCATGGAGTCGCCAATTGTGCCTGAGGAATATCGAGCAGCACCCAAGTACAACGGTTACAGCCTTGTCATCCGCCTGACCGATTTCGGTATCGCGTTGCACTTGCGCTGACCGCCTATACGTTCCCTCGATAAGGTACGACGACACGGAGGCATGAGAACGGTGGAGTCGGGGGGCCGACTTGCACATTCTCCGACTGGCGGCTCGGAGATTGGCAGGAGCGGTTCTTGTAGATCTGGATGTTGCCTTGGTCCCACCCACTGCATCCAAGACATCAATGTTGGTCTGTTCTTTCGTCCGACACGTCCACCAGATATTGAGCGTCTTCTCCGAAGGCTAGTGATGATTCTTGGGTTTTTCTGGAATGGATCTTCATATGGATATGAGCGCCGCCGAGAACGCCTGAAGACGTCTGTAAGAGCGCTCATCCCTATTGCTCAGTAGGGATGCCCTGCTCCGGCCCAAGTTTCGTGGGCCCGACAGAATCGATCTGATCCCAACCACTGGTTTCGGATGACGAACTGCCTAAATGGGGGCGATCTCTAAGTCATCGAGATGTATCTGGGACAATCCCGGCGCCAGATACTCCAAGAGCGCTGTGTGTCCTTCCAAGGAGAAACCTGCTGCACCTAAGGCGTTCTGCGAGAGGAGTGAGCAGATCGAGGCGCGGAGTCCAAATCCAAGCAAGCCAACGACCCGGTGCTTCATTGCCTGAATTGAAGTATCGAGAAGAAGACCTCGGCTATCGTCGTCGATCTGGAGAGCTGGTAGTGCGTCAACGAAACGCGTATCGACCCTGCCTTCTCGATGGATGAATGCGTTTCTTTCTTCGATGATGTGCTTGACTTCGGGAAGGTGCCGCCCTGCATAATCAAGAGCCGGTGCGTAGCAAGAGACCATTTCGGTCAAGAGTTGAGATATCCGAGACTCACCCGCGGGTATTCCACTTTCTCGATCTTCATCGATGGACTTGAGTTGCAGCAAGTGCTGCTCAAACTTTCCAACTGCGACAGCTAGGATGCCGGCGCGAAGAAGATCCGACGTTGGTTGCGTCAATGCCTGAATCCTAAATAGGGGTCCTTGATGCGACTGAAGCCCCCCAACCGACTCTCTTAGTGGTTCAATGGCTGACTGGACTCTCTGCGACACTTGATTGAGATGGTCACCTAGCGGGCTATCGACGAATGCACTAGCGATATCTGCAAACGCGACGTTGGGTGGAGCAACATATTCTCTGCGTGCCGCGCGCGCCTGCCCGTCGTAGAACTGAGCCAGATTGATTCGAGCAAAATCGACTAACGCTGCACTGGAAGACTCTTCATCGGGTAGGTCATTTGCGATTGTAGAAACGAGTTCGTCAACCGAGAGCATCCGTTCGCTGAGTGCAGAATCTTCAATTGCCCGCAATTGGTGAAACACATTGAAAATGAAGTAGGTGGTGGCTCCGACCGTGCGTTGCCACTTCTCAACCGTAAAGTTGCCGCTGGATTCTTCCATCGCTCTCGACCTTAGGGCTGATCGATTTGCCCCGACCTCTTAGAAACCATATGGATTGAAGATGTGGAGCAAGGAGTTAACACTTGGATCGGAGTATTTCGTCGACGCAATCATTCCAGGAATGAGTGATGTCTCGGCGAAGTAGTAGACAACAGCGGCGTATCGATGGCTGCAACCGTCGCAGTTGTTGTCAATTCGGTAAAGAGCTCGGAGTGATTGGTCAGGTGCGAGTCCCAGGAGTTGGTATTCATCGAAGAGTTGCCGTTGGCGATGTTCAAACGCGTCTACTGCGACCAGCGTCGAGTACTTATACGTTTTCGAACTCGGCAGGTGACTACCCGGAATGCCAAAATTGATCGGTTGCAGTTGAGTCTTACCGGCGGTGCTCGTGACTACCGCACCGATGATCGGAGGTGCGCCGTTGGAAAACGGATTCCACTGAGCGATCAACGCCGTCGTACCAAGAGTTGGAAGTTGAGTCGTGGAGACGTCGCCCAGAAGGTAGTCGCTGATGTCATAGCGGTCGGTCACTACAAACTTCGGCTCGTACTCGTAGTCAATCTGATACGTTCCAGACTCGTTCTTATCCAGCAACATGAGAATTCCATTTATGTTCCTCGGTGGCCCTCCCCTGCGGAACATGTCTTGGCTGTCGTTTGCCGTGACAACGAGGGTATCCGAACCAGTTCCTCGGAAGTTAGCTACGTCTTGAACAGTGAATGTATACCGAGGAGGAAGAATCCTCTTGATGTATAGGTCGACATTTTCGTAAGTGAGTTGGCTCGGCAGGTGAAGATCGACATGACCCCAATAAGCCAACGCCCACACACCAACGTCGAGCACAAGAACTACCGCGGCGCCAATGACTGCTGCAAGCACTGTTTGCAGTGTCCACTTCATCGCTCGCAAACTAGCGCGGCGGTTCCAGTGTGGATTGGGTCATTCGGATTCGAGGTGTCAAACGCTGTCCCTTGTTGGTACGTAAAGAAGAGTTCATCCTCGAAATGCCCTTCAAAGCACTGAAACTCTCAAGGCCCCTTGCCCGGGGACGGCGGGCGCGAAGCGCTAAGCCGGCCGACCGGGCACTCTGAGAGATAGTCAAAACCGTTGAAATCACAGGGATCAAACACCTTTTTCGTCCGATCACAAAAAGTTGTGTCACAAAACGGCGTTCTCGAGTGGCTACTTCTATAGAGGGACCTTTCGGTTCCATTCAAAGGAGATCCATGAATGTCGCGTCTGATTTGCAGTCGGCGACTGAAGGAAGCCGTCAAGGTGCCAGCTCAACAGTTTCGACCCGGAAATGAGCGAAACCGAACTACTTCCACGGCTGCTGGTCAGTGTGACGGAGGCAGCTCAGACGCTGGGCATATCGCGGTCCTACGCCTACGAGTTGGTTGCGAGTGGATTCTTGGCATCCATCCGACTCTGACGACGTGTCCTCGTTCCGGTGTCGGCGATCGAGGATCTGGTAGCTCGAGGTCTGGATGGGCTCTAGGGCACGATTCCCGTTCTCGAGCCGAGACTGACAATTGCGAGTCACTCTTGAGCCGAATCCAGTGCTCGACCCAGACTTGTCGCAACGGGGCGTCGGTCGATTCGACGGCATGTGCATACGTTCGAAGAGTCATCGAAGGGTTCGCGTGACCCAGACGATTGGCGACGGTCCGGTTGTCGTGACCCTCAGCAATGGACATCGTGGCGGACCAGTGCCGGAGATCGTGGAGGCGCCACTTTGAATCGACCTCGGACGCGTCTCGAGCTCGACGCCACCACGTCGACACGCGCTCAGGACTGGCCGGCGTCGTTCCGGCGGAAAGGATCCAGGGTCCGTATCGAGCGAAATCGGCCTTGAGCTCTTCCAACGCTCGAAGTGTGGTCACGTCGAGCGTGATCACCCGCCGATTCGCCGTCTTTGTCGGATCATCTCTCAGTGTGGGCTTCGATTGGGGGCTGGTGTGGCGAATGACGACGATGCTCGAGTCAATCGTGAGGCGACCCCCGACCAGATCTTCCCAACGAAGCGCCGCCAGTTCCGATCTGCGCGCCCCAGTGACCGCGGCCAACCTCATAGCAATCGGTGCATGGGGCTCTATCCTGCCCTCGCGCGACATCTTCTCGGCGCTCGAGAGAACGGCACGAACCTCTTCTTGACTCAAGGTCCCTCGCGGCTGAGTCTTCCGCCGGCCAAGACGGGCGATCGCCACCACGTTCGTCGGCAGCCAGCCCCATCGCACGGCCAGCGTGACCGCTGCCCGCAACGCCGTGTGCTGATTTCGGACGGCACCCTCCCCCAACCCTCGTCGCACCAGCCGCGCGTGCCACAGATCGACGTCGACCGCGGTCAATCGGGCCAGTGGAAGCTCGTAAATCCGATCCGTCTTCACCATCCGGATACGGCTTCGGTGGTTGTGCACGGTGGACGGCGACCATGAGGACTGCTGGTTCTCCGCCCAGAGGTCGAGCATCTCGCCCACCGAAACCCGGTGCACGGCCGCGGTGGGGCGCCGCAAGGTCATCCCGGCCGCAACGCGAAGAGCGTCCCTCCTCGTTCCACGCACGGTGCGACTGGACTGCATAGGTCGGCCGTTTTGATCGTTCCCCACCAAGGCGCGAACCTCCCACACGCCTGGTTTGCGTTCCCGAACACTCGCCACGCGACCCAACGGTCGTTCACTAGGGACAAAAATGGGATGAAATCCGAAATTCTGGCGATTCGGAGGAAAAATCAGGCTTGGAATACCCTCATGAACAGGTATTTCAGAACACTCTCTCGCGAGGACTCGTTGGCGCCCTCATAGAGCTGGGTGATCTACGAGGTCCATCGTGAACTTGAAATTCTTCTCATGTCAGCGTGAGGGTTCACGTCGGGCCTCCGACACCAACGATCTCCGACGGTGCTATCCCGCAGTCGTTGCACGGCCATTCGGACGCGAGTGTTCTTCAATGAAGTTTGCGGGTGCTGTGATACAGGGTGCGCACCCGGCAGGACCCGATCGAGCCCGCGCCCTACACTCGAAGCGCGGTGGCTTTCACTCCAGGGAGTGACCATGAACCGGAATAGGTTGCTAACGACCATTGTCGTCGCCGCACTTGCGATCGCTGCTGGCGCCTATTTTGTGGGCAGGACGACGGTGGGAACGCCCTCCGGCTCTCCCCACCCTGCTCCTTCGACGACCTCCACTTCGACCATCACGCCGCCCCCTACCACCACAACCGTCCAGCCGTCTGCTACCTCTTCTCCAGAGCCCACGGTTCCCGCAACGGTCATTGCGGCTTGTAGTCGAATAGGAGGCACGCCCGCCGAGGGCCAAGACAATTGGTACATTCTCGGACCCACTTACATAAGTCCTCAATGTAAGAACGTCCCGTACATTGGACCGGACGGCGAGACGTATTACGACACCTTCCCGCTCACCCAATCGGGAGTCGCTTCCACAGACATCTATGGAAATTCGACAGCGTCATTCTTGAAGGGAAACGCGGCAACCCAAACCGAGTGCATCACCGGTCAATACCCTGAAGCGAATCCCGGCGTTGACTTTCCAGGCGTGTGGGACTCATCGCTTGGGTTGTGTCTGCCGTAAGTCGAACATGCGCTCACTCCCGGCACACCAATGGCGACACCCCGTCACCTGACCCACTGGTCGTCCAATTAGGCTGGTGGCATGGTTTCCGAAGAGGAACTCCTTGCCTACATGTTGCCGCGCGGTATCCTCCAGCCGTCCATCGACAGGCATCGTTCTAAGTTCTTGAGGTGGCGCACGTTTCTCGCAACAAACCGTGTCCATTCCCTCGATCCGCTCGTCCAAAACAAGCTCATGAACCTACTCATTCAGCAGGCGTCGCCAATTGCCGACAGCGCGACTAAGCATCGCTTGCGCAACGAGAGTGGTATACGACCACCGAAGCCCTAGGGGTACGTAACTTCCCAGAGCCCCTACCGGCCACGTCAGAATTACGCGGTTGCGGAAAGCAACGGAGTCCCCTAACTGACATTCCGCCAGTCGGAGATAGTTGACTTCGGCCCGAAGAACTATTGACCCAGCACGGTTCGGCGTAACGCCAACCTCCTGGCATATCGTTCTCAGCATGACGGACCGACCTGCAATCCCAGCACAGATGCGGCGCGACGTCCTCATCGAAAGCGGCTATCGGTGCGCGATGCCGCACTGCAGGGAAACCCAGATCGACATCAACCACATCGTTCCCTACGTGGAGGTTCAGGAGCACACATTCGACAACCTTGTCGCTCTCTGCCCAAATTGTCACCGCCGATATACAAACGGAGAAATTGACCGAAAGGCGATGTTTCAGATCAAGGCCAACCTCTCGATTCTGAGTCATCGCTACGGTGAACTCGAACGAAGGTACCTCAATCGTCAAGCAAACCTAGGGCCGGTCGCAGGTTCTGTGACCATGCTCTCAGGAGGACTGGAACTCCTCATGGCGAACCTAGTGGCGGATGGAATCGTCACTCAAGCTTCAGTCAACGCCATCCAGATCGGCTTCGGTCAGCCCGACGTACCAGATTTCCCCGTGGTGATCGCTTTCGTTCTCACCCCCCGGGGCCAGGCCTTCATCGAACATTGGGTCGCAGGGCAACCCATTGACTAAAGGCGGGCAATCAAACGATTCTGATCGTCGCCCCAACGAGTGATTCTCCAGTCGGAGATTGTGGTTTTCGGCCCTCCGACACCAACAGTCTCCCACTGTGCGATCTCGCTGTGATTGCTTAGTTGACCGACCGCGATTGCTTGCCGATGCGGTGTGCGGGTGATGTGATACAAGGAGCGCACCTTGACGGTGAAGGATCGACGATCAACGCGCCGACCCGATATCTAATCTGATCTCGAGTGGCCAGTCGACGCAGTGCTACCGAATGTCTTTAGGAGATGAAGCGGTGGATGGCCTCGTTGGCGTGGTCCTGAAAGCTCGGATTGGCCAGGTCGGGGAAGATGTCCGTCTGGTCCACTAAGGGACCCTTCAACTTGCCGGCCGGGCTGGCGTAGAACACGCCGCTCTTCAAAGTCGGGTCGATGACGCCGTCGACCAATCGCTTCGCGCCCACGTCCAGCTCGTGGGAGATACCCAGATGAGGCATGACGTACTTGGCCGCCACACGTAGTGGTAGCCCAAGGCCGTCGGGGGCTTGGGTGCCGGTGGTGTTGCCCGGGCTCACGGTAAGAAGTCGTCGGTCAGGGTATTGGCGGGCCAGGTGGGCCATCCAGAGCGCCCCGATGTACTTGACCTGCCCGAAGGCCAGGTTGGGTTCAAATTTCTTGCCGTCGAAGTAGCTGCCGTCGATGACGGTGGCAAGTTCATCGGCAGAGGTTGAGACGAAGGAAGGCTGTGGCATCTTCAACATTGCTGCGAATAGTCCGGACTTTGGAATTCCTCTGGCCGCTTCACTTCCGACGAGGACCGCCGTCTCACCAAGCCGGTTCTCGTTGAGGAGCCCCTCGAGGAGAACGACGTGACCAAGCACGTTCGTCGCGAACAGGGTGGTGACACCGTCAGCCGTCAAGTTCATCAACCTCTTGTCGCCGATTACACCAGCGTTCATGACCACCGCGTCGATGGATCCATCGATGGCCGCAAGATCGGCGCGGACCGAAGCCAGATTGGCGACGTCCATGACAATGGTGTCGAAGATGTGCCGGCCGGTCGCGGCTTCGAGTTCGGCCTTTGCCGCTGTCGCCCGATCATGGTTTCGGCATGCAAGGTAGATGCGGGCTATCTCGGGACGCAATGCCAGTTGCCGGGCCACCTCCTTGCCGATCCCGGCGTTGGCGCCTGTGATGAGCACTGTCTTTCCTGTCTTGCCCGTTAGGTCACTCATGCGAAGTTTCGTCCTCTTACTCGAAAACTGGGTTGTGCAACTCACTATGACATAGCCGGACTGAGTTGTCAAACTCACAACCTTGCTAACATCGGTGCGTGGTCAACGAAGCGATTGATCGGCCGAGGCTCACGCCCAAGGGAGCACGCACCCGGGCACGCATAGTGGAGGAGGCCGCCGCCCTGATCCATGAGCGCGGGGTGGCGGGAACCACCCTGGAAGACGTCAAGGTGGCGGCGGAAGTCAGCGGCTCCCAGATGTACCACTACTTCCCCGACAAGAACGAACTCGTGCAGGCGGTCATCGACTTCCAAGCTGAAACCATCGTCAGTCGCAATCGGCACGCGCTCGAAGCCGCGAACGGCGTCGAGGCCTGGCGGAAGATGGTGATCGCCGCTGCGAAGCGCACCAAAGCAAAGGGGGGCTGCCCACTTGGCTCGCTCGTTGGTCAACTAGCCGAGAGTGACCCCGGGGCCCGTGCGCTCATTGCGTCAGGTTTCGACCAGTGGACAGCCGCCATCAGCGATGAGCTCCGGTCGCTTCATACCGACGGGAAACTCCCGTCCGGCATTGACCCGGACGACCTTGCCATTACTCTGCTCGCGACGCTCGAAGGAGGACTCTTACTCTCCCAGGCACTTCGGACTACCCGTCCCTTCGAAACTGCGATCGATACCATCCTCGCCCTGGCCATCGGCAGATGAGGTCAAGCCGGGTTCGTTCACAGCGATTTGATTGACCACTCTGCGAGGCGCCAGTCGGTGATTGTTGACGTCGGCCCTCCGACACCAGTCGAGGCTCAGTTCATTGGCCTGTATGAGCCTGAAGCCGGTTTCACCTGTCGGCGGACTGCCAATTGGGCTCCCGTCCATTTAGCAACTTGTGAGTGCATTGGAACCCCGGCAACGACCCGTCGATCATTCACGACAACTAATCATTTCGTGCGAGTAGTCGATTCACTTTGATCCATCGTCGACGAGAGGCTTCGACAAGTGGTGTCAGACGACGAACTTCGCTCGCATCACCGTCAGCCTTGGCCGCCATCAGCTCGCCGAATGCAGAGAGATACTGTTGATGGAGGTCGATCTGGGCGGCCAAGGGATTCTCATGTTGATAGTGATCTGGCACTGCACAAGGATGTCATAGCGCAAGGGGACCGACCCAAGTCCCAACTGACAAGCCAAGTTGCCAGTGCCTAGTAGCAGACCCGTTGCGTCGGGCTGAAGACACGGAAAAGTGAGTGTTGAATCGTATCCGTTTGGATAGACCGCCAGACTGAAGGGTCGCCCTTGAATCGGCCGTCAATGAGAACGGCGACAGGTCGATCGGTTGTCGCTAAGTTCACATCCCCAACGCTCACCCTCGTCGTGACTCCAGATAGTCCCCCGAGCCTCGCTCAGGAGCGCCTATCGTCAGTGCGACCCGAGTCTCAGCGATGGGGGGCGTCATAGACCGCCCGAATTCCGGTGAGGCCGGCTTCGGCGCCTTAGGGTCGCACTCACCAGCGGTGGTTGCAGACCTCTTGACGGCTCCAGTTGTGGTCGTAGCAGCCTCTGGTTCAGGTGGGGCCGCGGCGTCTTCGCCAGGCCGAGGGAGCACCATGCCGGACCGCTGGTCCAGGCCGGGAGTCTCTCATCCGACGGTGCCCACTGCACTCAGGTACAGGACGACTCATCACGGCCTTCCAATCTGATGCTCGTCATTGTGACTGCGCTTGGGATGTAGAAGACGATGGCGAACACGCCAGCCGTGTCGCGATCCACCGGCATGGTTATTCACCAGCGCTGAACAGTGCCGCCGCTGCCAGTCGGATGCGCAAGAGGCTGGACCGAGGTCTGATTGCGGATCGAGCCATCCGAATCCTTTCCAGCCGATGGCATCCTCGGTCGAGCTCGACGTCGGCACCGGCCGAGCCGCTGACTCGTGCCATCTGGGGGTGTCGGACGCGGCCAGCGGACACCGCTCGAAGCGCTCGGGGTCGACGACGTTTCAAGGGCATCGGCGAGTGCGAACTTCCGCGAATGCATGGGCAGGTGATACCACTCTGGTTACGACCGTGGGCAGCAAATCCCCTCGACCGGCGGGTCTCCCGAGCACCCGGTCCTCCGTGAGCCGCGCCCGCGTTTGGCGACCATCGCGCTGGGCTAGCCCAGCAGGTGCTTGGCGATGACCACCCGCTGGATCTGGTTGGTGCCCTCGTAGATCTGGGTGATCTTGGCGTCGCGCATGTAGCGCTCGACCGGGAAGTCCGGGTGTAGCCGTAGCCGCCGAGGAGCTGGACCGCGTCGGTGGCGACGCTCATCGCGGTGTCCGACGCGAAGGACTTGGCCGCCGCGCCGAGGTACGCTGAGCTCGCCCTCGGGGTCGCCGGCGTCGATCGTCGCGCACGCCCGGTAGACCAGGGCCCGCGCGGCCTCGGTGCGCATCGCCATGTCGGCGAGCATGAAGCGCAGCCCCTGGAGGTCGGCGATCGGTCTGCCGAAGGCCTTGCGCCCCTTCATGTACTCCCCCGCGTAGTCGATGGAGCCCTGGGCGATCCCGACCGCCTGGGCGCCGATGGTCGGGCGCGAGCGGTCCAGGGTGTGCATCGCGATCCGGAAGCCCTCGCCCTCGTCGCCCGACGCGGTGGGTGGCCGGGACGCGGACCTCGTTGAGGACGACCTCGCCGGTCGGCGACGCGCGCAGCCCCATCTTGTCCTCGTGCTTGGGGAACTCGACTCCCCAGTCCCTCTCCACCAGGAAGCAGGTGATGCCCGCGGCCGCGGGCCTCGGGGTCGGTCGACGCGAAGACGGTGTAGGTGTCCGAGACGCCCGCGTTCGTGATCCAGTACTTGGACCCGGTGATCACGTAGTCGTCGCCGTCGCGCACGGCGCGCGCGCGCATCGCCGGCGACGTCGCTGCCGGCGTCGGCCTCGCGACAGGCAGTAGCTGGCCTGGATCTCGCCGGAGGCGATCCGGGGCAGGTACTCGCGCTTGACCTCCTCGGAGGCGAAGTTCATGATCGGCAGCATCCCGAGCTTCGAGATCAGCATCGTGACCGACGTCGACGCGCAGCCGCGCGCGAGCTCCTCGGCCATGATCGCCTGGGTGACCATGTCCGCGCCGGCGCCGCCGTACTCCTCGGGCACCCAGAGCGCCGGCAGGTCCATCGCGACGCAGGCGTCGTAAGCTCGTCCTGGGGGAAGGTCTGCTCGCGGTCGTGCTCGGCGGCGTTGGGCGCGATCCGCTCGTCGACGAACGTGCGCATCACGTCGCGGAAGGCGCGCTGCTCCTCGGTGAGGGTGAAGCCCACGGCTCTCAGCGCCCCAGCCAGGGTCGCCGCGTCCACCGACGTCGACCAGCTCGCGCTGGGTGACGTAGCTGTGGGCCAGGCCCGCGAAGCGCGCGCTGGCCGCCGCGTCGATTCTTCCCTCGCCGGCCAGGCCGAGGGCCTCGAGGGCCACGTCGACGTCGCCGACCATCGGACCGCGCCCGACGAGGCTCGCGCGCTTGGCCGCGACGAGGGCGACGCCGAGCTCGACGTCGTGGCGGTCGGCCTCGCGCTCGAACTCCCGGCGCCCGACTACGCGGTGGGCGATCGAGAGCGCGAACCCGGCGTCGGGCGCCGGCGTGCCCGACGCGGCGTGGACTCGAGGCGGGTGGGGCGCAAGCAGCCCGGCCTTGGGCGCGCGCCCGACCTCGGCGTTGGCCGTGGCCATGACGGCGCGGACCTCGCCGGTCGCCGACACCGGGGCGAAGGCGGGCTGGCACTCACGAGGTCGACCCTCGTCAGCCACCCCTCGTACTGGGGCAGCTCGCCGCGCACCGCGCGGAAGTACGTCGACTGCAGCGCCCGGGTGATCGGCCCCGGCTCGCCGTCGCCGACCAGGCGGTCGTCGACCGAGTGGATCGGCACGACCTCGGCCGCGGTGCCGGTGAGGAAGGCCTCGTCGGCGACGTAGAGGTCGTCGCGGCGCAGCGCCTCGAAGCTCACGGTGTAGCCCAGGTCGCGCGCGATGTGCACGACCGACGCCAGCGTGACGCCCGAGAGCGCACCGGCCTCGGACGTGGGCGGCGTGACGACGACCCCGTCGCGCACGATGAAGAGGTTCTCGCCGGTGCACTCGGAGACCCGGCCGTCGACGCCGAGCATGATCGCCTCGTCGTAGCCGGCGCTGCACGGCCTCGGCCTTGGCGAGGCTCGAGTTGACGTAGCCGCCGTTGGTCTTGGACGACGTCGGCATCGCGTTGGGGTTGTGGCGCACCCACGACGAGACCTTCATGCGCACCCCGGCGTCGAGGCTGCCCTCGCCCAGGTAGGCACCCCACGGCCACGCGGCGATGGCCACGTTGACCGGCGCGCCGATCGGGTTGACGCCCATCTCGCCGTAGCCGAGGTAGACGATCGGGCGCAGGTAGCAGCCCTCGGTCAGGTCGTTGCGCCGGACGAGCTCGACGGCGACGTCGCACAGGTCCTCGAGGCCGAACTTGAGGTCGATCATCAGGATCCGGCAGCTGCGCTGGAGGCGCTCCATGTGCTCGCGCAGCCGGAAGATCGCCGGGCCGCGGTCGGTCTTGTAGGCGCGGATCCCCTCGAAGGCCCCGGTGCCGTAGTGCAGGGTGTGGGAGAGGACGTGCACGGTGGCGTCGTCCCAGGCGACCCACTCGCCGTCCATCCAGATCGTCTCGGTGGGGGTGATCGACATCTAGAGCCTCTCGATAAGCCAGTCGGTGACACCGGCGGTGCCCAGCGCCGCGACGTCCCCATTGAATTCTGCCACCGCGGCCGCGACCCTCCGCGCGGCCGCCTCCTCGCCCAGGAAGTCGAGCATCAGGGCCGCCGACGAGACCGCGGCCAGCGGGTTGGCCCGCCCGGTGCCGGCGATGTCGTGGGCCGCGCCGTGGACCGGCTCGAAGAGCGACGGCCCGGTGCGCGCGGGGTTGAGGTTGGCGCTGGCCGCGTAGCCGATGCCCCCGGAGACGGCTCCGGCCAGGTCCGAGAGGATGTCCCCGAAGAGGTTGTCGGTCACGATGATGCCGTAGCGCGCGGGGTCCTCGACCAGGTAGATGCACGCGGCGTCGACGTGGTGGTAGTCGACGGCGACGCCGCCGAACTCCGGGCGCGACCTCGGCGACGACCCGGCTCCAGAGGTCCCCGGCGTAGGTGAGGACGTTGGTCTTGTGCACCAGGGTTAGGCGCGGGTGCGCCAGCGCAGCGGCGCGGGTGAAGGCGTAGCGCACGCAGCGCTCGACCCCGAAGCGGGTGTTGACCGACCCCTGGGTCGCGACCTCGTGGGGCGTGCCCCGGCGCAGGGTCCCGCCCTCGCCGGCGTAGGGGCCCTCGGTGTTCTCGCGGACGATCGAGAACTCGCAGCCCTGCGCGATCGAGCCGGCGACCCCGCGGAACGGCCGGTAGTTGACGTAGAGGTCGAGGCCGAAGCGCAGCCGGAGCAGGAGCCCGCGCTCGAGGACCCCCGGCGGGACGCTCGCGTCGCCGTGGGCCGGCCCGACCGCGCCGAGCAGGATCGCGTCGAAGCCGCGCAGCTCCTCGAGCGTCTCGTCGGCCAGCACGACCCCGTCGCGCGCGAAGCGCGCGGCGCCCAGGTCGAAGTCGGTGACGCGCAGCTCGACGCCCGCGGCCGCGACGACGGCCAGCGCCGCGGCGGTGACCTCCGGCCCGACGCCGTCGCCGCCGATGACGGCCACCTGGTGCCCGCGAGATGTCTCCACGCTCGCCTCCCGGCAACAGTCTGGTCGGACGCGGCGCGCGCGCGCCACACGTGGGCCGATCAAGGGGCCTGCCGGTAGGATTGACGTCTCGAGAGACCGAGGAACCGTGGCCGCCGAGATCCATCGCATCACCCAGTCGACGCTCGACAAGCTCAAGGCCGAGCACCACCAGCTGACGACCGTCGGGCGCACCGAGATCGCCCGGGTCATCGAGTCCGCGCGCGCTCACGGCGACCTGTCCGAGAACGGCGACTACCACGCCGCCAAGGACGCCCAGGGCAAGATGGAGTCGCGGATCCGCCAGATCGACCAGGTCATCCGCCACCACGAGATCGTCGAGCGCGACGCCACGGCCGAGACCGTCCAGCACGCGTCGATCGTCGCGGTCCTCTACGAGGGCGACTCCCCCGACGACGCCCAGGAGTTCTTCCTCGGCTCGATCGAGGAGCGGCCCGAGGGCGTGGCCGTCGCCTCGCCGACTTCGCCCTTGGGCGCCGCGCTGCTCGGCCACGTCGTCGGCGACGTCGTGGAGTACGACGCGCCCTCGGGCGCGCTGCGCGTTACCGTCGTCGGGCTGCGCTGAGTGGCCGGGCGCACCCTCTACGACAAGATCTACGACGCGCACCTGGTCGCCGAGCCCTCCGACGAGCCGCCCCTCCTGTACGTCGACCTGCACCTAATCCACGAGGTCACGAGCCCCCAGGCCTTCGAGGGCCTGCGCCTGGCCGGGCGCTCGGTGCGCCGGCCGGATCTCACCATCGCGACGGCCGACCACAACGTCCCGACCGACCCGCCCTCGACCCCCGTCGCCGACCCGACGTCGCGCCGCCAGCTCGAGGTCCTCGACGCCAACTGCGCGCAGAGCGGAATCACCGTCTTCCCGCGCGGCCACGAGAACCAGGGCATCGTCCACGTCATCGGCCCCGAGCTCGGGCTCTCCCAGCCGGGGATGACCATCGTCTGCGGCGACTCGCACACCTCGACCCACGGGGCGGTGGGCGCGCTGGCCTTCGGCATCGGCACCAGCGAGGTCGAGCACGTGCTCGCCACCCAGACCCTCCCCCAGCCGCGCAGCCGCACCCTGGCCGTGACCGTCGAGGGCGAGCTGGGCGACGGCGTGACCGCCAAGGACCTCGTGCTCGCCATCGTCGGCCGCCTGGGCACGGGCGGCGGCGCCGGCCACGTGATCGAGTACCGCGGCCCGGCCGTGCGCGCCCTGTCGATGGAGGGCCGGATGACGGTCTGCAACATGAGCATCGAGGCCGGCGCGCGCGCCGGCCTCGTCGGGGTCGACGACGTGACGGTCGCCTACCTCGCGTCGCGGCCCGGCGCGCCGGCCGGCGGCGCCCTCGCCGCGGCCGAGGCCCGCTGGCGCTCGTTCGCGAGCGACGACGACGCGGGCTTCGACGCCGAGGTCGTCCTCGACGCGGCCGACGTCGCCCCGAGCGCGACCTGGGGCACCAACCCCGCCCAGGTGGTGGCCCTCGACGGCGCCGTGCCCTCGCCCGACTCCTTCGCCGACCCGGACGAGCGCGCGATCGGCCGAGCGCGCGCTGGCCTACATGGGCCTCGCCCCGGGCACGCCGATGCGCGACGTCGCCGTCGACGTGGTCTTCATCGGCTCGTGCACCAACTCCCGGCTCGAGGACCTGCGCGCGGCGGCGACGGTCGCGCGCGGGCGCCACGTCGCGCCCGGCGTGCGCGCGCTCGTCGTGCCCGGGTCGCACCGGGTCAAGGCCGCGGCCGAGGCCGAGGGCCTCGACGCCGTCTTCGTCTCGGCCGGCTTCGAGTGGCGCGAACCCGGCTGCTCGATGTGCCTGGGCATGAACCCCGACCATCTCGCCCCGGGCCAGCGCTGCGCGTCGACGTCGAACCGCAACTTCGAGGGCCGCCAGGGCCGCGGCGGGCGCACCCACCTCGTCGCGCCGGCCACCGCGGCCGCCACCGCGGTCGCCGGGCGCCTCACCGCGGCGCGGGACCTCGCGTGAGGCCGGTCCGCGCGGTCGAGGGGCGGGCGGTGCCGCTCGGGCGCGCCGACGTCGACACCGACCAGATCATCCCGTCGGAGTGGCTCAAGCGCGTCGAGCGCACCGGGTTCGGCCGCGGGCTCTTCAGCGAGTGGCGCGACGACCCGGGGTTCGTGCTCAACGACGCTCGCTACGCCGGCGCGACCATCCTGGTCGCCGGAGCGCGGTTCGGGATCGGCTCGTCGCGCGAGCACGCCGTCTGGGCGCTCCTGGACTACGGCTTCGCCGCCGTCATCGCCCCGAGCTTCGGCGACATCTTCAAGAACAACGCGGGCAAGTCCGGCCTGGTCGTCGTCGAGCTCGGCGCGGCCGACGTCGACGAGCTCGCCGGGCTCGTCTCGGCCGACCCGGGCGCCCACGTCCTGGTCGACGTCGAGCGACGGCGCCGTGGAGGTGCCGTCGCACGGCTGGTCACGCGGCTTCGGCCTCGACGGGTTCACCCGGGAACGCCTCCTGCACGGCTGGGACGACATCGGCCTGACCCTGCGCCACGCCGCCGACATCGACGCCTACGAGTCGGCCCACGCCGCGCCCTCCCTGGCTGGGCGCTTCGACGCCGCCGGCCGCCTCGTCGACTAGGGGCGCGCCGGCCACCCTCTACGCTCGGGCTCGACGAAGGAGGCCCGGTGGCCCAGTATCCCTACGCCGACCAGTACGAGGTGCGCCGCGCGCTGCCCGAGCGCGGGGTGGCGCGCGACGAGGTCCTGGCGATGGCCGCCGACCTCGCGGCGCGCGAGGACCGCGCCTGGGAGGGCGGGCAGTGCTCGGGCAGCCTCTACGCCGGCGACCACGCGCACTACGACTTCCTCAACGAGGTCTTCGCGCGCTTCAGCCACGTCAACACCCTCCAGCGCGACCTGTGCCCCAGCGCGACCAAGTTCGAGGCCGAGGTCGTGGCCATGGCCCTGGACCTGCTCGGCGGGGGCGCGCTGGCCGACCCGGCCGGGCTGATCACCTCGGGCGGCTCGGGGATCGATCGCCCACGCCGATCCTCGCCTACCGCGAGGCCAACGCGGCGCGCACCGCGCGGCCCAACGTGATCAAGCCCGAGACGGCCCACCCGGCCTTCACCAAGGCCGGCCACCTCTTCGGCGTCGAGGTGCGCGTCGCCCCGGTCGACCCGGCGACCACGCGCGTCGACCTCGACTGGGTCGCCGACCACGTCGACTCAGACACCGTGGCGCTGATCGGCTCGGCGACCAACTACGGCTACGGCACCGTCGACCCGATCGCCGAGCTCGGGGCGCTCGCGCTCGAGCGCGGCGTCGGCCTGCACGTCGACGGCTGCCTCGGCGGGTTCATCCTGCCCTTCGGCCGCGAGCTCGGCTACGCCATCCCGGACTTCGACCTCTCGGTGCCCGGCGTGACCTCGATCTCGGCCGACACCCACAAGTACGGCTACGCCCTCAAGGGCTCGAGCGTGGTCGCTCTTCGCCGACCGCGCGCTGCGCAACGCGCAGTACTTCTTCGAGACCGGGTGGTCCGGCGGCAAGTACTGCTCGCCCGGGATGGACGGGTCGCGCTCGGGCGGCCTGCTGGCCGCGACCTGGGCCGCGATGGTCAGCCTGGGGCGCGAGGGCTACCTCGAGCGCGCCGCGCGCGTCTTCGCCACCGCCGCGGCGATGCGCGCGGCGGTGGACACGCACCCGTCGCTGCGGGTCCTCGGCGATCCGACCTTCCTGTTCTCCTTCACCAGCGACGAGTACGACGTCTACCTCGTCAACGACGCCCTGCGCGCCAAGGGCTGGCGGCTCAACGGCCAGCAGTACCCCAACGCCCTGCACATGGCGGTCACCGGGCCCCAGACCCAGCCCGGGGTCGCCGAGCGCTGGGCGGCCGACCTCGCCGACGCCGTCGAGTACGCGCTCGCCCACCGCGACGAGGCCGCGCGCTCCGGCGCGATCTACGGCGGGCTGCCCGGCGGGCTGACCCCCGAGGCCGACGAGTTCCTGCGCGTGCCTCATGTCGGACCTGATGGACCAGCAGTCGGCGGTCCCCGCGCCGTGAGCGACGACGTCTGCCTGGCCATCGACCTGGGGACGAGCGGCCCCAAGATCGGCCTGGTCGAGCCTCGACGGCGAGCGGTGCTGGCCTTCGAGCGCCGCGCCGGTCGCGACCGAGTTCACGCCCGACGGGGGCGCCACCCAGGACGCCGAGGAGTGGTGGCGGGTCTTCGCCGCGACGAGCCGCGAGCTGCTCGCGCGCACGGGGGTCGCCAAGGAGCGGGTCGTGGCCGTCGCCGTGACCGGGCAGTACGCGTCGACGGTGCCGGTCGACGCGTCGGGCCGGCCGACCGGCCCCTGCCTGACCTGGCTCGACACCCGGGGCGGTCCGATGACGCGCGCGGCCATCGGCGGGCCGGTCCTGGGCTACCGCCCGCTCGCCGTCGCGCGCTTCGTGCGCCGGACCGGGGGCGCGCCGTCGCTCAGCGGCGCCGACCCCGTCGGCCAACTCCTCTACCTCGCGGCGGCCGAGCCCGAGCTCGTCGAGCGCACGCGCTGGTTCCTCGAGCCCGTCGACTACCTCACGATGCGCGCGACCGGCGTGGCGTCGGCGACGCACGCGTCTCGCGTGGCCATGTGGCTGACCGACAACCGTCACCTCGAGCGCCTCGCCTACGACGAGGGGCTCGCCCGGCTCGTCGGCCTCGGCGTCGACCGGCTGCCGCCGCTCGTCCCCTTCGGGTCGGTGGTCGGCCCGCTGACTCCGGCCGCCGCCGACGACCTGGGCCTCAACGCAGGCGCGCTCGTCGTGACGGGAATGCCGGACGTCCACGCCGGGGCAGTCGGGTCGGGGGCCACCGGCCTCTACCAGGCCCACGTCGCGATCTCGACGACGTCGTGGATCAGCTGCCCGGTTCCGAGGAAGAAGACCGACGCGCTTCACAACATCGCCACCGCGCCCGGCCTGACCCCCGGCGGATACCTGATGATCGACAACCAGGAGACCGGCGGCAAGGCGCTCGACTGGCTGCGGGTCGTCCTGGGCGAGCGCCACAGCTACGACGCGCTCACCGCGCTGGCCGCGACGTCGCCGCCGGGCGCCCGCGGGGTCAGGTTCGCCCCGTGGCTCGCCGGCGAGCGCTCCCCGTCCGAGGACAAGCGCGCGCGCGGGGCCTTCACCGGCGTGTCGCTGACCACCTCGCCGGCCGACCTCGTGCGCGCCGTCCTCGAGGGCGTGGCCGACCAACAGCGCGTGGCTGCTGGGTCACGGCCGAGCGGTTCGCCGGGCGCCGTCTCGAGCCGCTGCGCGCGCTCGGCGGAGGGGCGCTATCACGCCTGTGGTGCCAGATCTGGGCCGACGCGACCCAACGAACGGTCGTGCGTACGCCCGAGCCGATGGCCGCCCAATTGCGCGGCGCCGCGCGCGTCGCCGCCGCGGCGTCGGCGGGTCGACGCTCGGCCGACCTGGCCGGCGCGCCCGTCGAGGGTGAGGACTTCGACGCCCAACCCCGACGATGCGGCGGCTGTGGCCGCGCGCGCCGCGGCGCTGCCCGAGCTCTTCAAGCGCGCCCGGCGCGACGCGCGCCGGGGGTAGCCTCGGCGCGTTCAAAGGACGCCGTGTCGCTCGACTCGTTCCCGCGCTTTCCCCTGACCCTCGGGCCTTCGCCGATCGAGCGGCTCGACCGCCTGAGCGAGTACCTCGGCGGGGCGACCGTCTGGGCCAAGCGCGACGACGTCAGCTCCGACGCTGGCCTTCGGCGGCAACAAGGTCCGCAAGCTCGAGTACCTGGTGGCCGACGCCCTGGCGCAGGGCTGCGACACCCTCGTCTCGATCGGCGGGGTGCAGTCCAACCACACCCGCCAGGTCGCCGCGGTGGCCGCGCGCGTCGGGCTCAGGTGCGTGCTGGTCCAGGAGAGCTGGGTGGACTGGCCCGACGTCACCTACGACCGCACCGGCAACATCCTGCTCAGCCGCCTCATGGGCGCCGACGTGCGCCTGGTGCGCGCCGGCTTCGGCATCGGGTTCAAGGAGAGCTGGGAGGCCGCGCTGGCCGAGGTCGTCGACGCCGGCGGCACCCCCTACGCCATCCCGGCCGGCGCGTCGGACCACCCGCTCGGCGGCCTGGGCTACGCGCGCTGGGCGCTCGAGGTCCAGGATCAGGAGGCCGAGCTCGGCGTCACCTTCGACCACGTCATCGTCTGCTCGGTCACCGGCTCGACCCAGGCCGGGATGGTCGCCGGCTTCGCGCTCTCGGGCACCGAGGGCCGGGTCTGGGGGATCGACGCGTCGGCGCGACCGGCCGAGACGCGAGAGGCCGTTACGCGGCTCGCGCGCCTGACCGCCGACAAGATCGGCGTCGGCCACGAGGTCGCCGAGGTCACGCTCGACGAGCGCTTCCACGCGGGCACCTACGGGATCCCCGACGCCCGGACCCTGGACGCGATGCGCCTGGGCGCGCGGCTCGAGGCAATGATCACCGACCCGGTCTACGAGGGCAAGTCCCTGGCCGGCCTCATCGACCTGGTCCAGAGCCGCGAGATCGACCCCGCGGCCAACGTCCTCTTCGCCCACCTCGGCGGCCAGCCGGCGCTCAACGCCTACGCGGGGCTCTTCTGCTGAGCGACGCCCGCCTCACGCTGAGCGTGCCCGACGCGGCAATGTCCGACGCGCTCGGCGAGGTCGACGGCGTCGAGACCCTGGTGTGGGGAATGGACTCGGACCCGCCGAGGCCCGAGATCGACCTCGTCGTCATGCCGTACCTCGGCGGGCGCGAGCGCCTCGCGCGCCTGGCCGACGTGCGAACGCGCCTGGTCCAGAGCCTCTGGCTCGGCTACGACGGCGTCGCCGAGGCACTGCCACCGGGGATCACCTACGCCAACGCCGCGTCAGTCCACGAGGCGTCGACCGCGGAGCTCGCGGTCGCGCTCATCCTGGCGTCCCTGCGCGGGGTCCCCGGCTTCGTGCGCGCGGCGGCCGAGGGCCGGTGGGCCCAGGCGTTCCGCCCGAGCCTCGCCGACCGCACGGTGCTGCTCGTCGGGTACGGCGGCGTCAGCCGCGCCGTCGAGGACCGCCTGGCGCCCTTCGAGGTGAGCGTCGCGCGCGTCGCGCGCCGCGCGCGCGACGACGCGCGCGGGCTCGTGCACGGCCCCGGCGACCTCGAGAGGCTGCTCGGCGCGAGCGACGTCGTGGTCGTCGCGGTGCCCTTGGACGACTCCACGCGAGGGATGGTCGACGACCGGTTCCTCTCGTCGATGCGCGACGGCGCGCTGCTGGTGAACGTCTCGAGGGGCCCGGTCGCCGACACCGACGCGCTGGTCGCGCACGCGCGCACCGGGCGCCTGTCGCTCGCGCTCGACGTCACCGACCCCGAGCCGCTGCCCGTCGGCCACCCGCTGTGGGCGATGGACAACGTGCTCATCACGCCCCACGTCGGCGGGGCGACGTCGGCGGCCTGGCCCCGGGCGTTGAGCCTGATCAGGGTCCAGGCCGAGCGGATGGTCGCGGGCCAGGAGCCCCTAAACGTCGTGGTGCGCAGCTAGGGCGCGACGGCCTCGAGGGCGCCCAGGCGCGGGCGCGACCCCGCGTGGCGCCACGTCGCGAGCACCGCGATCGCCAGGCTGGCCAGCCCGGCCGCGGCCGTGGCGGTCAGCGCCGCGGCCATGCCCCTCGACGCGTAGTAGGCGATCCAGAGCGCGCAGCCCGCGACCGCGACGTACCACGACGCCGCCGAGACGCCGGACGCGTCGGGCTCGCGCACGAGCTCGACCAGCTGGGGCATCCGGGTGACGACCATGGCCACGCCGACGCCGAGCACGCCCGCGTCCCAGCCCAGCACGAGGGCCGGCGCGACGCAGCAGAGCGCGAAGAAGGCGGCCGCGCGCCCGATGGTGACCGGGTCGAGGGGGCGCAGCCGGCGGACGATCGAGAGCTGCATCGGCAGAATGGCCACGCTCCCGAGCACCACCTCGGGGCTGTGCGCCGCCGTCCCGTAGGCGATCCAGAACCCTCCCATCAGGCAGAACAGGGTCCAGGTGGCTGGCGAGACGCCGGCGGCGCCGTCGCGCGCCACCCGGCGGAACTGCGCGAGCGTCCCCACCACGCCCAGCGCCACGCCGAGGTAGCCGCACGAGGACGCGAAGTTCACCCCTCCATCGTAGGTGTGAAGTTCTTTAACGTCGGCGATTGGCGGCCGACACGACCGCGGCGAGCGACGCGTCGAGGATCGACGAGCTCATGCCCACTCCCCACCACGTCGTCCCGTCCTCGCCCTGGGCCTCGACGTAGGCGACCGCCGACGCCGCCGAGCCCGCGGTGAGCGCGTGCTCGTGGTAGTCGCGCACGCTGAAGGTGACGCCGAGCTCGTCGCGCAGCGCGCCCATCAGCGCGTCGATCGGGCCGTTGCCCTCGCCCTTGACGGTGGCGTGCTGGCCGTCGACCAGGATCTGGGCGACGATGCGCGTGGTGTGCTGGTCGGCCGCCACCTCGCTCGAGAGCAGCTGGATCGGGGCGTTCTCCGGCTGGTAGGTCGTCGTGAAGACCTCCCAGATCTCGGCCGGGCTGATCTCGGTGCCCGAGGCCTCGGTCAGCTCCTGGACGCGCTTGGAGAACTCGACCTGCATCTCGCGCGGCAGGTCGAGGCCGTGCTCGGCCTCCAGCAGGTAGGCGACGCCGCCCTTGCCCGACTGGGAGTTGACCCGGATGATGGCCTCGTAGGTCCGCCCGGTGTGCTTGGGGTCGATCGGCAGGTACGGGACCTCCCAGACGTCGTAGTCGTCGCCGATCGCGCCCATCCCCTTCTTGATGGCGTCCTGGTGCGACCCGGAGAAGGCGGTGTAGACGAGCTCGCCGACGTAGGGGTGGCGCGGGTGGACCGGCAGCCGGTTGGCGAACTCGGCGACGTGGCGCACCTTGTCGATGTCGCGCAGGTCGAGCTCGGGGTCGACCCCCTGGGAGAAGAGGTTGAGCGCCAGGGTGACTACGTCGACGTTGCCGGTGCGCTCGCCGTTGCCGAAGAGGGTGCCCTCGACCCGGTCGGCGCCGGCCAGCACGCCGAGCTCGGCCGCGGCGACGCGCGGTGCCGCGGTCGTTGTGCGGGTGCAGCGAGAGCACGACGCGACTCGCGGTCCGAGACGCTGCGCGAGAACCACTCGATGGCGTCGGCGTAGAGGTTGGGCGTGTACATCTCGACGGTCGCCGGCAGGTTCAGGATCAGCGGGCGCTCGGGCGTGGGCGCGATACGTCGGTGACCGCCTCGCAGACCTCGAGCGCGTAGTCGAGCTCGGTGCCGGTGAAGCTCTCGGGCGAGTACTCGAAGAAGAACTCCGTCGCCGGCGACGTCGACTCGAGGCTCCTGCAGAGCGCCGCCGCGTCCGTCGCGATCCTCGTGATGCCCGTCGCGCTCGAGGCCGAAGACGACCCGGCGCTGCAGCGTCGAGGTCGAGTTGTAGAAGTGGACGATCGCGCGCGCGGCCCCGCGCAGCGACTCGAAGGTGCGCCGGATGAGGTCCTCGCGGCACTGGGTCAGGACCTGGATGGTCACGTCGTCGGGCACCAGGTCGGCCTCGATGAGCTCGCGCACGAAGTCGAAGTCGGGCTGGCTGGCCGCCGGGAAGCCGACCTCGATCTCCTTGAAGCCCATCGCCACGAGCTGGTCGAACATGACGCCCTTGCGCTCGGAGTCCATCGGGTCGATCAGGGCCTGGTTGCCGTCGCGCAGGTCGACGCTGCACCAGCGCGGCGCCGCCACCAGGCGACGGTTCGGCCAGGTCCGGTCGGCCAGGTCGACCGGGACCGTCGCGCGGTACTTGTCGAACGCCATCGGGCTCGGCTGCTGCTCGCTCCGGGCCATGACTCCTCCTCGTCTCCACCGACCGGGAAAGCGAAAAGCCCCCGCCGCGGCGGGGGCGAGGGGGATGAGACGCCCCTCCTAGACCAGCAGTCGCTCCGCGCTCGGGTTCACGCCCGTCATCGTAGCGTCGCGCGCGCGGCCCGGTCCAGGCCGGCCGCTAGCCTCGCAGCCGTGAGCGCTCTGAAGGTCGTCCTCAAGCTGGCGGTCGCGATGGCCATCATCGCGGTGCTGACCCAGGTGGCCAAGCTCCTCGCGGGCCGCGACGGCGACGGGCCCTCCGCGTCGTTCGACGAGTGGCCCGACGTCCCCCACAACCCCGCCGCGTCGTAGGCGACCAAGGAGTCACCATGGCTGAGATGGAGTACCGCCGCCTGGGCCGCTCGGGCCTGCAAGGTCAGCGTCCTCTCCTTCGGCAGCTGGGTCACCTTCGGCAACGCCGACCAGCTCGACACCGCGGCCTCGGCCGCCGAGTGCCTGTCGGCGGCGCGCGAGCCGGGCGTCAACTTCTTCGACAACGCCGAGGCCTACGCCGGCGGCGAGACCGAGCGCGTCATGGGCGCGGCCTTCGCCGAGCTGGGCTGGAAGCGCCACGAGTACGTGGTCTCGACCAAGCTGTTCTGGGGCCTGCACGACGACCGTCAACATGCGCAACACGCTCAACCGCAAGTACCTGGCCGCAGGCGATCGACGGCTCGCTCGAGCGCTTCGGCCTCGACTTCGTCGACCTCGTCTACTGCCACCGCGCCGACCCCGAGACCCCGATCGAGGAGACGGTCTGGGCGATGAGCGACATCGTCGAGCTCGGGCAAGGCCCTCTACTGGGGGACCTCGGAGTGGACGGCCGACGAGATCCGCGCGGCCTACGACGATCGCCGAGCGCCACCACCTCCACAAGCCGCTGATGGAGCAGCCGCGAGTACAACATCCTGCACCGGCGCCGGGTCGAGCGCGAGTACGCCCGCCTCTACGAGGACATCGGCCTGCGGCACCACGATCTGGTCGCCGCTGGCGTCGGGGCTGCTCACCGGCAAGTACCTCGGCGGCGTGCCCGAGGGGTCGCGCGCGACGCTGCCCGGCTACGAGTGGCTGCGCGACCTGCTGACCGACGAGGCTCGCAACAAGAAGGTCGCCGACCTCAAGGTCATCGCCGACGAGCTCGGCGTCTCGCTGGCCCAGTTCTCCCTGGCCTGGTGCGTGAAGAACCCGAACGTCTCGACGGTGATCACCGGGGCGTCGAGCGCCGCCCAGGTGCGCGAGAACATGGGCGCCCTCGACGCCGTCGAACTCCTGACCCCCGAGGTCATGGAGCGCGTCGACCTGATCAGCCTCTTCTAGCTCGCCCAGGCGAACCGCGCCGGGGCCGGCGCCGGCACTCCGTCGAGCGCGACGGCCGCGGCGTAGCCCGCCCGGCGTCGACGAGCGCGACGGTGAGGTCCTCGGCGACGTCGACGCCGAAGGAGCCGGCCACGGTCGCGCCGCGGCACTTGACGGCCGCCTCGAAGCGGACCCACTCGTCGAAGAAGGCCGCCGTGCGCTCGCCCTCGGGGAGCCTCTCCCAGCGTCGCTCCGCCGCTTCGCCGACCACCCGCGCGAGGATCGCCCGCTCGCGCAGGCGGGGGCGGACGAGCTCGACGTCGACCCCGACCTCGCAGAGGGCGGCCACGACCACGAGCGCCCGGCGCCCGGAGTGGGCGACGTTGAAGCGTGGCCCCCCCTCAACGAAGGGCTTGCCCGCCCCGGTGCGCGAGAAGGCGACGTCGAGCGGCCCCACGCCCATCGCGGCGCACAGCACCGCACGGGTCGCGAAGCGGCCCCGCAGCCAGCGCCGGCCGGCCAGCTCGCTCGCCATCGACGCGGCGCGCTCGGCCTCGGCGCCCGAGACCCCCGCCACCAGCGCCTCCCCCGACGGCGCGCCCGGGTCGTCGAGGTCCACGACCCACAGGTCGGCCCGGGTCGCGGGGTCGCTCACCGCAGGGTGATCAGGTGGATGTCCTGGATCCCGTCGGCGTCGCGCAGGCGCTCGACCACCTCCGGCGGCGTCGGCGCCTCGGTCGAGAGGACCATCAGCGCGGTCTTCGGACACGGCCTCCGGCCCGACGGCCATCGACGAGATGGAGACCCCGGCGTCGCCGAGCGCGGTGCCGACGATCCCGATCATCCCCGGCTGGTCGTCGTTGTGCACGACCAGCATCGACGGCGCGGGCGGTATCTCGACGCTGTGGCCGTCGACCGCGACGATCCGCGTCTCGACGCGCGTGCCGATCGTCATCAGCGTGCCCGGACACCGAGTGGTCGTCGGAGCGCACGCGTGATGAGGTTCACGTACTCCGGGTGAGTCGACGACCGAGCACTCGCTCCCAGGTGAGGTCGTGCTCGGTCGGCCATCTGGGGCGCGTTGACGAACGAGACGCCCTCGTGGCCGGTCGACGACATGAGCCCCTTGAGCGCGCAGAGCGTCAGGATCTTCGTGCCCGCGCCGGCCAGCTCGCCCTGGTAGTAGACCTCGAGGTCGCCGGGCTCGCCGTCGAGCAGCCCGCCGATGAAGCGGCCGAGCAGCTCGGCGAGCCCCATGAACGGGCGCACGACGTTGGAGACCTCGCCGGCCGCGACGTTGACGGCGTAGCGGCACGAAATCTCCGGCGAGGGCCAGCGGCGACCTGCTCGGCGATCGTCACGCCGGCCTTGTCCTGGGCCTCGACGGTCGACGCGCCGAGGTGCGGCACGACGACGACCGACGGCAGCTCGAAGAGCGGCGACTCGGTGGTCGGCTCGTTCTCGAAGACGTCGAGCGCGGCGCCCTGGACGTGGCCCGACGCGGATCGCCGCGGCCAGGTCGGCCTCGTTGACGATGCCGCCGCGCGCCACGTTGACGATGCGCACGCCCGGGCTTGGCCCGGGCCAGGCGCTGCCGCGTCGATCAGGTTGGTCGTGTCCTTGGTCTTGGGCAGGTGGATCGTGATGAAGTCGCTGCTGCGCGAGCAGCCGGTCGAGGTCGACCAGCTCGACGCCCATGTGGCGGGCGCGCTCCTCGGAGATGAACGGGTCGTAGGCGATCAGCGCATCCCGAAGGCCAGGGCCCGCTGGGCGACCAGCGCACCGATCTTGCCGAGGCCGATCACGCCGAGGGTCTTGCCGTGGAGCTCGACGCCCTCCCACCGGCTGCGCTCCCACTTGCCGGCCGTGAGCGCGGCGTGGGCCTGGGGGACGTTGCGCGCCTGGGCCAGCAGCAGCGCCATCGTCTGCTCGGCCGCCGAGAGGATGTTCGACTCGGGCGCGTTCACCACCATGACGCCGTGCTCGGTCGCCGCGTCGACGTCCACGTTGTCGAGGCCGATGCCGGCGCGGCCCACGACGACGAGGTCGGTCGCCGCGTCGAGCGCCGCGGCGTCGACCTGGGTGGCCGAGCGCATGATGAGCGCGTGGGCGCCGCGCAGCGCCTCGCAGCAGCTCGTCGGGGGTGAGCCCCAGCCGGACGTCGACGTCGTGGCCGGCGCGCCGCAGCTCGGTCGAGGCCGGACTCGGCGATCAGCTCGGTCACCAGTACTCGGGCCACGTGGCTGCCTTTCGTCTCGGACTCAAGGCTAAGGGCGCGGCGTCAGCCCGCGCCGACGAGGTCGCGACAGCCGGCCGAGGCCCTCGACGAGGTCGTCGTCGCCCAGGGCGTAGCTGAGCCGGAAGTAACCGGGGGCGCCGAACGCCTCGCCCGGGACGACCGCGACCTTGATCGGTCGAGCAGCTCGGCGGCGAGCTCGGCCGACGTCGTGCTCACCCGGCCCTCGAGCGGGCGGCCGAGCAGCCCCGTCGACGTTCGGGGAAGCAGTAGAAGGCGCCCTGCGGCTCGACGCAGGTGACGCCGTCGATCTCGTTGAGCATCGCGGTCATCGCGCGCCGGCGCCGGTCGAAGGCGACGCGCATCTCGGCGACCGCCGACGAGGTCGCCGGTCAGGGCGGCGACCGCGGCGCGCTGGGAGACGTTGGAGATGTTCGACGTGGTCTGGCTCTGGTAGTTGATGGCGGCGGCCGTCACGTCCGGGGGCGCCGATCATCCAGCCGACGCGCCAGCCGGTCATCGCGTAGGTCTTGGCGACGCCGTTGACGACGACGCACCGGTCGGCGAGCTCCGGGGCGGCGACCGGCATCGACGTGAACTCGAGCGCCGTCGTAGGTGAGGTGCTCGTAGATCTCGTCGGTGATCACCCAGACGCCGCGCGTCGGCGGCCCAGCGCCCGATCGCCGCCACGTCCTCGGGGCGGCACGACCGCGCCGGTCGGGTTGTCGGGCGAGACGAAGATCAGCGCCTTGCTCCGGGGTGCGTAGGCGCGCTCGAGCTCGTCGACGGTCACGCGAAAGCCGTCCGCCTCGCGCGTCGGGCACCGGGACCGGCGACCCCGCCGGCGAGGTAGATCGCCTCGGGGTAGGTCGTCCAGTACGGCGCCGGGATCAGGACCTCGTCGCCCGGGTCCAGGAGGGCGGCGAAGGCCGTCGCGACGGCGTGCTTGCCGCCGTTGGTCACGAGCACCTGGCTCGGCCGACACCTCGAGCCCCGAGTCGCGCCGGGTCTTGGCGGCGATCGCCTCGCGCAGCTCGGGCAGGCCGGCGGTCGGCGTGTACTTGTGGTTGCGCGGGTCGCGGCACGCCGCGATCGGCGGCCTCGACGATGTGCGCCGGCGTCGGGAAGTCGGGCTCGCCCGCGCCGAAGCCGATCACCGGCTCGCCGGCGGCCTGCAGGGCCTTGGCCTTGGCGTCGACGGCCAGGGTCGCGCTCGGCGCGAGCCGCCCAGCCGGTCACTCACCCGCTCGCCCATGAATCGCTCCGTCGACGCTCCCGTAAGAATGTAAGTCTATGGCCTCCATCGCCGACCTCACGATCCCCACGCACCTGCTGCCCGCGCGACGGACGCTTCGGCTCGGGCCCGTCGAAGGTGCGGACCGCGCAGGTCGACGCTCTCGCCGCCGACGCGACGCACTACCTCGGCACCTCGCACCGCCAGCCGACCGTTCGCGCCAAGGTCGCCGAGGTCCGCGACGGGCTGCGCGACCTGTTCTCGCTGCCCGACGGCTACGAGGTGCTGCTCGGCAACGGCGGGACCACCGCGTTCTGGGACGCCGCGACCTTCCCGCTGATCGAGCGGCGCAGCCAGCACCTCTTCTTCGGCGAGTTCTCGTCCAAGTTCGCCGCGGCCGTCGCCGCGGCGCCGCACCTCGACGAGCCCTCGGTCATCGCGAGTCGAGCCGGGGACCCACCCGCGCGCGGTCCCCGACGACGGCGTCGACGTCTACGCGCTCACCCACAACGAGACCTCGACCGGCGTGCATGATGCCGGTCGAAGCGCCCCGCCGGGCCAACGGGCCTGGTCGTCGTCGACGCCACGTCCGGCGGCCGGCGGGCTGCTGCGTCGACCCGGCGGCAGTTCGACTGCTACTACTTCGCGCCCCAGAAGTCGTTCGCCTCCGACGGCGGGCTGTGGCTGGCGCTGTGCGTCGCCGGCGGCGATCGAGCGGATCGAGCGGCTCGCCGCGCAGGCGCTGGATCCCGGCGTCGCTCGACCTGAAGATCGCGCTCGACAACTCCCGGCTCAACCAGACCTACAACACGCCGGCGCTGGCCACGCTCCACCTGCTGGCCAGCCAGGTCGCGTGGATGAACGACAACGGCGGCCTGGCGTTCTCCGCCGGGCGCTCGCGACCGATCGGCCGAGATCGCTCTACGGCTGGGCCGAGCGCGTCGGACTTCGCGTCGCCGTTCGTGGCGAACCCGGCCAGCGCAGCCCGTCGTCGGCACCGATCGACTTCGACGACGAGATCGACGCCGCCGCCGTCGCGGCGCGCTGCGCGCCAACGGGATCGTCGACACCGAGCCCTACCGCAAGCTCGGCCGCAACCAGCTGCGCATCGCGATGTTCCCGGCCATCGACCCCGAGGACGTCGCCTGCCTGTGTGGGTGCATCAACTTCGTCGTCGGGCACCTCTAGGCCATCCGAGGACGGGGCGATCGGACGGGCCCTGCTCGATCAGCGTGAGCACCTCGGCCTCGGGGACCGGCCGCCCGCTCCACGCGTCCACCCCGACGTTGATCGCCCGTCCGCGCTGGCGCCACCGCTCGTGGACGTGCGCCGCAGAGGAGCCACCGGCCGTCGTCGGCCGGCCGGTAGGCGGCGAAGAGGTCCGGGGCCCCGGCGTCATCGGCAAACGGGAAGTGGCAGAGCGTGACGGCGTGACCCCCGACGTCGAGGTCGTGCGGCTCGGCCAGGCGGAAGCCGACCGACTCGTAGGGCTCGGCGTAACGCTCCGGGTGGCGCGCCCCGACCCAGCAGCGGTCGTGGTTGCCGGGCACCAGGACCTTCTCGCCGCGCAGTCGCCGGGCCGACGCGAGGGTGTCCGAGACAGTCCCCATGGCCACGTCGCCCACGACGTACACCGTGTCGTCGTCACCGACGGTGTCGTTCCGAGCGCGACCAGCCCGGCGTCCATGTCGGCGACGCTGGCGAAGGGCCGGCGGCAGTACCGGATGATGTTGGCGTGGCCGAAGTGGAGGTCGGCCGTGAAGAACCTCACTCCCCCATGTTGGCCCGTGCGCCTGGCGCCGCCGGGTACCCGCCGACCTAGTCGGTGTCGCCGCCCGAGACGTCGCTGACCTTCTGCTTGCCGGCCGACACGAAGGGCATCATGGCGCGCAGCTGCTGGCCGATCTGCTCGATCGGGTGCTTCTTGCCGGCGTCGCGCAGCTCGCGGTAGCGCGGCCGGCCGATCTCGTTCTCCGGGATCCACTCGGCGGCGAAGGTGCCGTCCTGGATCTCGGTCGAGGATCTTCTTCATCTCGGCCTTGACCCGGTCGTCGATGATCCGCGGGCCGCGCGTCAGGTCGCCGTACTCGGCGGTGTCCGAGACGGAGAAGCGCATGCCGGTGATGCCCTCTTCGTACATGAGGTCGACGATCAGCTTCAGCTCGTGCAGGCACTCGAAGTAGGCCGACTCGGGCTGGTAGCCGGCCTCGACGAGGGTCTCGTAGCCCGGCGCGCACCAGGGCGGTGACGCCCGCCGCAGAGCACGGCCTGCTCGCCGAAGAGGTCGGTCTCGGTCTCCTCGGTGAAGGTCGTCTCGAGCACGCCGGCGCGCGTCGCGCCGATGCGCGTGGGCGTAGGCCAGCGCGATGTCGTGGGCGTGGCCGGTGGCGTCCTGGTGGCACGGCGACGAGCGACGGGCACGCCGCCGCCCTCGACGTAGGTGCGGCGCACCAGGTGGCCGGGGCCCTTGGGCGCGACCATGGCCACGTCGACGTCGGCGGGCGGCGTGATCAGGCCGAAGCGGATGTTGAAGCCGTGGGCGAAGAGCAGGCACTTGCCCGGCCGACAGGTTCGGCGCGATGTCGGCGTCGTAGATGCGCTTCTGCTCGGTGTCGGGCAGCGAGCACCATGATGACGTCGGCCTCGGCGCACGCGTCGGCGATCGACAGCACGCGCGAGCCCGGCGTCCTCGGCCTTGGCGACCGACGACGAGCTCGGCGCGAAGCCCGACGCGCACGTCGACGCCGCGAGTCGCGGCAGGTTGAGCGCGTGCGCGTGGCCCTGGGATCCGTAGCCGAGGATCGCCACCTTCTTGCGGCCAGCGAGTCTCGGGGTTCGGCGTCCTTCTCGTAGTACATCGTCGTCATCGCTGTCCTTTCCGTCGTGGCCGCCGGTGCAGCGCGTCGGGGTCGGTCCAAGTCTAGGGAGCGCCACCCGACCGGTCCGGTGGAGCTCGACCACCGGCGAAGTCCTCGAGCGCGCGTTCTCGAATTCGTCGCACGCTGCCGGGGTGCCGGCGAGCATCACGGTCACCGCGTCGGCGCCGACGTCGACGATCGCCGCCGCCGAAGACTCGCCGATGACGTCGAGCAGCGGGCGTGCGGTCGTCGACGTCGGTCGTGATGGTCGCCAGCAGCAGCTCGCGCTCGACGGCGTCGGCGCGGCGCGAGGTCGGTGATCTCCACGACGTTGACCAGCTTGTCGAGCTGACCCGATGATCTGCTCGAGCGGCGCCGACTCGACGTCGACGACGATCGTGACGCGCGAGAACCGGGCGTGGCTCTCGGCTGGGCGCGACCGCCAGGGAGTAGATGTTGAAGCCGCGCCGCGCGAACAGCCCGGCGACGCGGGCCAGCACGCCCGGCCTTGTTCTCGACGAGCACGCGAGAGGATGTGGTGGCGGACCGGCGTGTGCGGCGCGTCGCCCAGGAAGGGCTCGGGGCTCACCGGGCGCCGCGCAGGCTCGGGTGGACCATGATGTCGTCGTTGCTGGCGCCCGGCGGCGACCATCGGGAAGACCTTCTCCGAGGCGTCGGTCCGGAAGTCGATGACGACGGGCACGTCGTTGATCGCGTTGGCCTTCGTCGATCGCCGCGTCCATCTCGGGGGCGTCGGGCCCGCAGCCCGACGCAGCCCATGGCCTCGGCCCACTTCACGTAGTCGGGCAGGTCGTGGCTGAGGTAGACCTCGCTGTAGCGCTCCTCGTAGAACATCTCCTGCCACTGGCGCACCATGCCGAGGTAGGCGTTGTTGAGGATGGCGACCTTGACCGGGATCCGCTCGGAGCGCGCGGTGACGAGCTCCTGGGCCGTCATCTGGAAGCAGCCGTCGCCGTCGATGCACCAGACCGTGCGCTCGGGCCGGCCGACCTTGGCCCCGATGGCCGCCGGCACGCCGAAGCCCATGGTCCCGAGCGCCCCCGGAGTTGACCCAGGTGCCGGGCTCGTCGAACTGCCAGAACTGCGCGGCCCACATCTGGTGCTGGCCCACGCCCGAGGCCACGATCGTCCCGCCGGCGCGGCGGTCGCGATCGCCTCGATGACGTGCTGGGGCCGCAGCGGGCCCTCGCGCCGGCTCGGCGGGTCGTAGACGAGCGGGTAGCGCTCGCGCCAGTCGCCGAGCGGTGCGACCACCACGCGCCGAGGTCGCGCGGCGATCGGCGCCCGAGGCGTCCAGCGCGCGCGAGCGCCGGTCGCGCACGTCGCCGACGATCGCCACGTCGGGCCGGCGGACCTTGCCGAACTCGGCGGGGTCGATGTCGACGTGGATGACCTTGGCCGTCGGGCGCGAACGCCGTCGACCTTGCCGGTGACGCGGTCGTCGAAGCGCGCGCCGAGCGCGATCAGCAGGTCGGCACTGCTGGATCGCGGTGACCGCCGGTGTAGGTGCCGTGCATGCCGGGCATGCCGAGGTGCAGGCGGTGGCGTCGGGGAAGGCGCCGCGGGCCATGAGCGTGGTGACGACCGGCATGCCGGTGCGCTCGGCGAAGCGCCAGCAGCGCCTCGGCGGCGCGCGGACTTGAGCGATGCCGCCGCCGACGTAGAGCACCGGTCGCTCGCTGGCCGCGATCAGGGCCGCGGCGCGCGTCACGGCGCCCTCGTCGAGGGCGACCGTCGGGCCGGTAGCCCGGCAGGTCGTACTCGTCGGACGTCGCCGGGTACCACCACTCCATCGTCGACTGGGTCGACGTCCTTGGGCACGTCGATCAGGACCGGGCCCGGGCCGGCCGGTGGTGGCGATGTGGAAGGCCGCGGCGCACCGCGCGCGGGATGCTCGTGGGCGCTCTGTCACCAGGAAGTTGTGCTTGGTGATCCCATGGGTGATGCCGGTGATGTCGCACTCCTGGAAGGCGTCGGTGCCGATGGCGCGCGGTCGCCACCTGGCCGGTGATCACGACCAGCGGCGGTCGAGTCCATGTGGGCGTTGGCGATCGGCGTGACGATGTTGGTCGCCCCCGGGCCGCTCGTGACCATGGCGACGCCCGGGCGGCCGGTCGCGCAGGGCGTAGCCCTCGGCCATGTGGCCGGCGCCCTGCTCGTGGCGCACGAGGATGTGGCGGATCGAGGAGTCGAGGATCGGGTCGTACACCGGCAGGATCGCGCCGCCGGGCAGGCCGAAGATCGTGTCGACGCCCTCCGTGCTCCAGGCTCTTGATGAGTGCTTGGGCTCCGGTGAGTTGCACAGCTGTTCCTCTGTTCGGGATACAGAAAAAAGGCCTCCCGCGATGGGAGGCCTCCGGTCGTTCACGGGAGCGTGACTACCGGCGCGCTGCGCCACGTACCACCACGATCAGGTCACGCGCTCGTCACGCGCCCATTGTGCCACACTCGCCAGAGCGCGCACAAGCGCGCTACGCGCTGGTGATCGCCCCGACCTCGGCGCCCTGGACCAGGCGCGCGAACTTCTCCAGCACCCCGGTGGTGTAGCGGGGCGCGAACGGCTGCGAGCACGGCGCGGCGCGCGCTCGAGCTCGCGTCGTCGAGCACGCGAGGTCGATCGTGCGCGCCGCGACGTCGATCGCGATCCGGTCGCCGTCGGCGACGAGCGCGATGGGGCCGCCGTCGAGCGCCTCGGGCGCGACGTGGCCGACGCAGAAGCCGTGCGTGCCGCCCGAGAATCGGCCGTCGGTGATGAGCGCGCAGTCGCCGCCGCGCCCCGCGCCCTTCATGCGCCCCGGTCACCGCGAGCATCTCGCGCATGCCCGGCCCCGCGCTTGGGCCCTCGTAGCGGATGACCAGCACGGTGCCCGGCTCGATCGAGCCCGCGAGGATCGCCGCCAGCGCGGCCTCCTCGCCGTCGAAGACGCGCGCGACCCCGGAGAAGGACATCGCGTCGATGACCGGCCACCTTGACGACCGCGCCGCGCGGCGCGAGCGAGCCGTGCAGGATGGCGATGCCCCCGCGGTCGTGGATGGGCGCGCGAGAGGTCGCGCACGACCTCGCCGTCGGGGGCCGGCGGCGCGTGGTCGGCCAGGCTCTCGGCCATGCGTACTTGCCGCTCACCGTCATGACAGTCGCCGTGCGAGCAGCCCGTGCTCGAGCAGGTGGCGCATCACGACGGGCACGCCGCCCACGCGGTCGAGGTCGCTCATGTGGAACCGGCCGTGCGGCTTCATGTCGGCCATGTGCGGCACGCGCGGCGCGACGTCGTTGAAGTCCGTCCAGCGACGAGGTCGACCCGGGCCTCGTGGGCGATGGCCAGCAGGTGCAGGACCGCGTTCGTCGACCCCCCGAGCGCCATCACCACGGCGATGGCGTTCTCGAAGGCCGGGCTTGCGTCATGATCTGGCGGGCGCTGACACCGGCGTCGAGCAGGTCGAGGACCGCGCGGCCGCTCCGATCGTAGGCGTAGTCGTCGCGGCGCGGGTCGATCGACGGCACCGAGGCGCTGCCGAGCAGCGACATGCCGAGGGCCTCACCGACGCTGGCCATCGTGTTCGCCGTGAACATCCCGGCGCAGCTGCCCTCGCCGGGGCAGGCGTGGCGCTCGATGGCGTCGAGCTCGGCGTCGCTGATCGGCCCACGGCGTTGGCGCCCGACCGCCTCGAAGACGCTCACGATGTCGAGGGCCCGGCCGTCGAGGCGCCCCGGCATGATCGTGCCGCCGTAGAGGAAGACGCTCGGGACGTCGAGACGCGCGGCGGCCATCAGCATGCCGGGCAGCGACTTGTCGCACCCGGCGAGGGTGACCAGCGCGTCGAAGCGCTCGGCGTGCATGACCGTCTCGACCGAGTCGGCGATGACCTCGCGGCTCACCAGCGACGCGCGCATGCCCTCGTGGCCCATCGAGATGCCGTCGGACACCGCGATGGTCACGAACTCGAAGGGCACCCGCCGGCCGTCGCGCACGCGCGACTTGGCCCGCTTGGCCAGCCGGTCGAGCGGCAGGTTGCAGGGCGTGACCTCGTTCCAGCTCGACGCCACGCCGACCTGGGGCTTGACCATGTCGTCGTCGGTCAGGCCCATCGCGCGCAGCATCGCGCGCGCCGGGGCGCGATTCTTGCCGAGGGTGACGTCGGAGCTGCGGGGGTTGGGGTGCGGGGCCATGCGCGGATTCTAGGGAGGCCCCGGGGGGCGATCCGGTGCTCCGTACACTGGCGCCGGTGGCGCGCCGCACGGTGGTCTGGGTCGGCGCGGCCCAGGTCGCGCTGCTGGCCGGGCTCGGCGCGTGCGTGGCCGTCGCCCCGCACGCGGTCACCGGGGCGAGCGAGGGCGGGGTCTCGAACTACGGGGTGCACGCGGCGACCGCCGCGTGGTACTCGGCGGCCCTCGGCCTGGACGCGGCACTCCTCGCGCTCGCCGCGCGCGGCGCGCGGCGCGCGTTGCGCGCCGCCCTCGGCGCCGAGGCCGCGCTGGTGGCCGCGACGCTCGCCTCGACCTATCCCTACCAGCACGGCGAGCCCTGGCACGACCTGCACGTGGCGGTCGGCGCCGCGCTCGTCGCCTACCAGCTCGCCCTCAGCGCCTGGCTGGCGCGCGGGCCGGCCCTGGCCGCGGCGCTCCTCGTCGAGGCCGCGGGGGTCGTCGTCGCGGGCCTGGCCGTCCTCGGCCCGGGCCACCAGCTCTTCGTGGGCCAGGCCCTGGCTACGGCCGGCTTCGCGCCGGTGCTGGTCGGCGGGCTCGCCCGGCGCGCTAGCGGCGCGCGCTGAGCCGCTCGACGACCGCCTTGCCGTCGGCGCGCCCGCGCGTGGCCTTCATCACCTGGCCGACGAAGAACTGCGCGACCTTGTCGTCGCCGGCGCGGTAGCGCTCCCACTCGTCGGGATGGGCCGCGATGCGCGGCGTCGAGCGCGGCGTCGAGCTCGTCGTCGCCGAGCGCGCTCGAACCCGCGCGCCGCGACGACGTCGCGACGGAGTCGCCGCCGACGCGCAGGTCGGCCAGCACCGCCTTGGCCTGGGTCGCGGTGAGCCGCCCGGCGGCCTCCAGGCCGATGACCGTCGGCGAACGCCGCCGTCGGAGATCGCCCCGGCGCCGCCGTCGCCGGCGAGCTCGTTGGCCGCGCGGTTGAGCGCCAGGCCGCGCGTCGGCGCCGGCGTCAGCGGCGGCGAGCACGTAAGCGTCGAGCCCGTGGTCGACCACCACGACCACGGCGTCGGCGCGCGCGTCGCCGGTCGCGCCGAGGCGCGCGACCAGGCGGGCGCGCCGCGCTCGCGGGCAGCTCGGGCAGCGCCGCGGCGACGCGCGTCGACGCCACTCGCGCGACGGCGCCAGATCGGCACCAGGTCGGGCTCGGGGAAGTACCGGTAGTCGTCGGCCTCCTCCTTGGAGCGCAGCGTCGAGGTCGCGCCCGTCGACCTCGTCCCAGTGGCGCGTCTCCTGGACGACCGACTCGCCCCCGTCGCGATCAGGTCGACCTGGCGCTGCGCCTCGTACTCGATGGCGCGCCCGAGGCTGCGCAGCGAGTTGAGGTTCTTGATCTCGCAGCGGGTCCCGAGCGGCGTCGCCGACGCGGCGGACCGAGACGTTGGCGTCGACGCGCAGCGAGCCCTCCTCCATCTTGCCGTCGGAGGCCCCGATGGCGACGAGGATCGCCGCGCAGCTCGGCGACGTAGGCGCGGGCCTGCGCGGCCGAGCGCATGTCGGGCGCCGAGACGATCTCGACCAGCGGCACGCCGGCGCGGTTGTAGTCGACGAGCGAGCGGTCGGCGCCGTGGATGCGACCGCTCGACCGCCGACGTGGGTCGACTTGCCGGTGTCCTCCTCCAGGTGCGCGCGCTCGATGCCGACCCGGCTGCCGTCGGGCAGGTCGAGGTGGCCGTCGACGTTGATCGGCTGGTCGTACTGGCTGATCTGGTAGTCCTTGGGCATGTCGGGGTAGAAGTAGTTCTTGCGGTGGAAGGTCGAGGCCTGGACCGTGCAGCTGAGCGCCGCGCCGATCGCCATGGCGAGCTCGACCGCCGCTCGTTGAGCACCGGCAGCGAGCCGGGCAGGCCCAGGCAGACCGGGCAGACGTTGGTGTTGGGCTCGTCGCCGAACTGTTGGGGCAGCCGCAGAACAGCTTGGTCGCGGTCTTGCAGCTCGGTGTGGACCTCGAGGCCGACCACCATCTCGCCAGCCGTCGGGCAGCGTCATCCGCCGGCCCTCGTGCGCCTCGAGGACCCGCGGCGGCGGCGAACAGCTCGCCTCGGCAGCGCGCCGGGCCGAGCAGCTGCACGCCGATCGGCAGGCCGTCGTCGCCGGTGCCGAAGGGCACGCGAGATCGCCGGCCTGCCCGGCCAGGTTGGTCGGGATCGTGAAGACGTCGTACAGGTACATCGCCATCGGGTCGGCGGTCTTCGCGCCGAACGCGAAGGCGACGCGTCGGCGTGGTGGCGCCGAGCAGCACGTCGCAGCTGCTCGTAGGCGCGCGCGAAGGCGTCGGATGATGCAGCGTGCGCACCTTGAGCGCCTGGCCGTAGTAGGCGTCGTAGTAGCCGGCCGACAGCGCGTAGGTGCCGAGCATGATGCGGCGCTTCACCTCGTCGCCGAAGCCCGCGGTGCGCGTCGCGACGTTCATCGACGTCGACGTCGTCGGCGTCGACGCGCAGCCCGTAGCGCACGCCGTCGTAGCGCGCGAGGTTGCTCGACGCCTCGGCCGGGGCGATGCAGGTAGTAGGCGCGTGAGCCCCAGGCGAACGCTCGGGCACCGAGAGCTCGACGAGCGTCGCGCCGGCCGCCTCCAGGGCCTCGGCGGCGCGCTCGACGCGCTGCGGCCACGTCGGGGTCGGCGCCCTCGACGAGCTCGGCGACCAGCCCGACGCGCCGGCCGTCGACGCCGTCGTCGAGTCGCGCGAGCAGGCGACGGCGCGGGCTCGGGCAGCGACGTCGAGTCGCGCGGGTCGTGCCCGGCGATCACCTCGAGGCAGCAGCGCGGCGTCGGCGACCGTCGTGGCGAGCGGACCGATCTGGTCGAGCGAGCTGGCGAAGGCGATGAGCCCGTAACCGGCAGACCAAGCCGTAGGTGGGCTTGACCCCGACCACGCCGCAGAGCGCGGCCGGCTGGCGGATCGACCCGCCGGTGTCCGAGCCGAGCGCGAGCGGCGTCATGCCGCGCGGCGACCGCGGCGGCCGACCCGCCCGAGCTGACCCGCCGGGCACGCGCGTCGGGTCGAGGGGGTTGCGCGTCGGGCCGAAGGCCGAGTTCTCGGTCGAGGACCCCATCGCGAACTCGTCGAGGTTGGTCTTGCCGACGCACGATCGCGCCCGGCCGCGGCCAGGCGCTCGACGACCGTGGCGTCGTAGGGCGGGCGCCAGCCCGTCGAGGATCCTCGACGACGCGGTCGTCGGCGACGCCGCGCGTGCAGAGGTTGTCCTTGAGCGCGACCGGCACGCCGGCCAGCGGCCCGGGGTCGCGCCCCGCGGCGACCGCCGCGTCGACCGCCGCGGCCGCGGCGCGCGCGCCGGCCTCGTCGACGCGCAAGAAGGCGTGCAGCTCGCCGTTGCGCGCGGCGACGGCCGCGAGCGACTCCTCGAGGGACTCCGCGGCCGAGAGCTCCCCGGCGCGCACCGCGCGCGCGGTCTCGACGGCGGTCCTCACGGCGCCTCCGCGCCGACGCGCGGCACCGCGAAGCGCCCGTCCTGGGCGCTCGGCGCGGCCGCCAGCACCTCGTCGCGGTCCAGGCACTCGCCCGGAACGTCGGCGCGCAGCACGTTGACCAGCCCGAAGGGGTGCGACGTGGGCGCGACCCCGGCCAGGTCCAGGCCCGCCATGTCGGCCGCGTGCTCGAGGACCTGGGCTAGCTGGGCGGTGAAGCGGTCGAGCTCGGCCTCGCTCAGCTCGAGGCGCGCCAGCGCGGCGACGTGCGCGACCTCCTCGCGCGTCAGGCTCACGACAGGACGCGCGCGACGAAGGCCAGGGTCTCGGCCTCGATCAGCTCCTGGTCGAAGTCGATCGTGGCCACGTGGTACGACTCCTCCAGCCAGACCCGCTCGACCTCGCCGCCGAGCGCGTCGGCGAGGACGTCGGAGTTGTCGGTCGTGACGGTGTGGTCCTCGCGGCTCGTCATGATCAGGCTCGGCGCGCGGATCGCGCCCAGGGCCCCGCGCACGCCGACCAGGCCGTCCATCAGGCTGCGCAGCGCGGCCAGCGGCCAGCCCGGGTAGGCCAGCTCGCTCACCCCAGGGCGCTTGATGTCCGACTCGTCGCCGGTCTCCATGACCGCGGTGCCCTGGGCCAGCGCGTCGTCGAGCATCGCCAGCAGCGACGCGTCGACCGGCTTGACCAGCGGGTTGATGAAGACGCAGCCGGCGACGGGGCGACGCTGAGCGACGAACGCGGTGAGCCCCCCGCCCATCGAGAGCCCGACGACCGCCACCCTCGGCGCTCGCGCGGCCAGGTCGTCGTAGGCGGCGAGCGCCGCGCCGCTCCAGTCGTCCCAGGTCTTGTCCAGCAGGTCGTCGATCGCGGTGCCGTGGCCGGGCAGGCGCGGCAGCTCGACGGAGTAGCCGGCCGCGGCCAGGCGCTCGGCCAGGGGCCGCATCGACGAGGGGTTGCCGGTGAAGCCGTGCAGGACGAGCACCGCGCCGGCGTCGCCGGCCACCGACAGCGGCTCGCACCCGGGCACGACGTCGACCACGGTCGCAGACCTTACCGGGCCGGGGAGGCGCGCCCGGTCGCGCGCGGCACGCTGCGCACGAAGAACGCGGCCACCAGCCCGACCGCGGCGACCGCCGCGCCCACGACGAAGGGCGCGCGGAAGGTGGCCAGCAGCGACGGCCCGGGGCCGGCGTGGGCCAGGTGGCGGCTGCGCACCAGCCCCTGGCGGACGGTCTCGAGGACCTGGATGCCGGCCACCTCGCCGACCTGCATCGCGAGGAGCTGGGCCGCGGCGACGACGCCGAACTCTCCGGGGTCGACCTCGTTGGCCATCACCGAGCTCGTCGACGGGCCGACGACGCCCATCCCCAGGCCCGAGAGCGCGAGGGCGAGGCCGACGTCCCAGGCGCTCGAGTGCGGGGCGAGGAGCGCGAAGAGCGCCAGCGACGCGGTCAGGCACAGCGCGCCGGCCACCGCGCTCACGCGCTCGCCGACGCGCATCGCCACGTAGCCGGCGATCGGCGAGCAGATCGCGAAGGTGATGGGCCGGGCGATCGCCAGGGCGCCGACGCGCGGGATGGAGTAGCCGTAGCCCTGCTCCATCAGGAGCGGGAAGAGGAAGAAAGCGCCGAAGTACGCGAAGTTGCCGCACGCGCGCAGCACCATGGGCAGCACGAAGTTGCGCTGGGCGAAGTAGTGCGCCGGGATGAACGGGTGGGGCGCCACCCTGACCCGGCGCACGAACACCGCGATCAGCGCGACCGACGCGACGAAGGCGCCGAGCGTCCCCGGCGAGGTCCAGCCGAGGCTCGGCCCGATGGAGAGCCCGAGCATCAGCGCGGTCACCCCGACCGACAGCGATCCGCTGCCGACCCAGTCCATCGACCCGCGCGACGCGCGCTCGCGCACCGGCGGCCGGTGCGGGACGAGGACCGCCACCACGGCCAGCGCCGCGACGAG
This sequence comes from uncultured Actinomycetota bacterium, assembly GCA_963820815.1. Classification (GTDB taxonomy): domain Bacteria; phylum Actinomycetota; class Acidimicrobiia; order Acidimicrobiales; family RAAP-2; genus RAAP-2. Next base: position 643,054 of record CAWGBL010000003.1, read on the forward strand.
CAGGCCGAGCTGGAGCCAGAAGAGCGCGCGCCAGCCGAAGGCCGCGATGATCGGCGAGCCGAGCGACACGCCAATCACCGGGCCGCCGGCACCCACCAGCGACCACCAGCCCATGGCCTTGACCCGCTCCTCGGGCGCGAAGGCCAGGTTGATGAGCGCCCCCGACGCGGTGCCGGTGGCCGCACCCTGGATCCCGTCGAGGGTGCGCGCGAAGAGCAGCATGCCGACGTTGGGCGCGGTCGCGGTGAGCACCGCCGACACCATCGCGCCGACCAGGCCGAGCAGGTAGAGGCGCCGGTGCCCGATGACGTCGCCCACCTTGCCGAAGACCGGCGCGGCGAGGCCGTAGGCCAGCAGCGGGCCCGACCATCGTCCAGGTCAGCGTGGTGACCGAGGTGTGGAACTGGCCGGCCACCGTGGGCAGCGCGACGACGAAGACGGTGAAGGTGAAGTTGAGCGCGAAGAGGCCGGCGAGCAGGCTCCACAAGAGCCACCAGTGGTGGCGCGGCGACCCGACGGCGCGCGCGCGGACCCGCGAGGTGATGCAGCGCGATCCAGTTGAGGTCGCTCCCGGCCTCGACGCCGAGCGCGCCGAACGACGACGCCCCCGGGGTCGGTCCCGGGCTCGAGGACCTCGGGGTCGTCGCGCCGGGTGCCGGTCACGCCAGCGTGGGCAGGGCCTCGGCCAGCTCCTCGACGCTCCAGCGGTCGTCCTTCTCCAGCGTCGCGGTCATCGTCCAGTTACGGAACAGGCGCACGGTCCCGCCCTGCACGAAGAAGACCTGGCCGGTCACCGGGCAGACTCGGTCGACGAGCGCCGCGACGAGCGGCGAGACGTTGGCTGGGTCCCAGGCGTCGAAGACCGCGGCGTCGCTCGGGGCGACGACCTGGTCGCTCAGGCCCGGGGTCGACTCGGTCATGCGCGTGCGCGCGGCCGGCGCGATGGCGTTGACGCGCACGCCGTAGCGGCCGAGCTCCTCGGCGATGATGACCGTGAGGGCCGCGATGCCGGCCTTGGCCGCGCCGTAGTTGGACTGGCCGATGTTGCCGAGCAGCCCCGACGTCGACGACGTGTTGATGACCGCGGCCGTGACCGGCTCGCCGGCCTTGGCCCGCTCGCGCCAGTAGGCCGCGGCGTGGCGCAGCGGCACGAAGTGGCCCTTCAGGTGGACCTTGATGACCGAGTCCCAGTCGTCCTCGCTCAGGTTCACCAGGACGCGGTCGCGCAGGATGCCGGCGTTGTTGACGAGCACGTGCAGGGCGCCGAAGGCGTCGACCGCCGAGCGCACCAGCCGCTCGCCGCCGGCCCAGTCGGCGACGTCGTCGTGGTTGGCCACCGCGCCGCCCCCGGCCGCGCGGATCTCCGCGACGACCTCCTCGGCCGGGTCGCTCGCCCCCGGCGAGCCGTCGAGGCCGCCGCCCAGGTCGTTGACGACGACCTTGGCGCCCTCGGCGGCGAAGAGCAGCGCGTGCTCGCGGCCGATGCCGCGGCCCGCGCCGGTGATGATCGCCACGCGCCCGTCCAGCGCACCCATGGAGACCTCCCTGTCGACGCGCCAGTGTACCGACGCCCCGGGCTAGCCCCCGAGCCAGGCCGGGCGGCGCCGCGCGTGCGCGTGGTAGTGGTCGGGGATGTTGCGCATGTGGTCGTCGACGCGCCAGGCGCCCTCGCCCAGCGCCGCGTCGGCCACGCCGGCCAGGCGCTCGAGCAGCCGCTCGCGGGTCGCGTCGTCGGGCGCGGCGGCGTGGGTGCGCCACACCACCATCGGCACCGCGCAGATCTCGCAGTCGGCGATCCAGCAGAGGTCGTCCTCGAGGTAGCGGGTCGTGACGACCGCCGCCTCGCAGAGGTCGCAGCCGCTCACTTGACGTCGACGATGACGGTCGAGAGCTTCTTGACCTTGGTGCCGGCCGGCGGCGACTGACCGGTCGCGGTCGTCCACTTCGACGTGTTGGCGTTGGGGCCGCGGGTCTGGAAGTAGAGGTCGGCCGCCCTCATCGCGGCGTAGACCTGGGCCCGGCTGAGCCCGACCACGTTGGGCATCGTGGTCGCCTGGGCCGCGGGGATCGTCGTGGTGGTGGTGACGGCGGTGGTGGTCGGCCCGCCCGGCGTGGACGTGGTCGTGACGGCCGGGGTCGTGGTGGTCGTCGTCGCCGGGCCGCGCGAGAGCACCAGCAGGAGCGTCGACCCCGCCGGGACCCGGGTGGGGTTTACCTGGGCGCCGAGGCGCACGCGCACCACGCGGCCCGGCGCCACGGTCGAGCTGATCACCTCGGACGAGGTCGGGCAGCGCGCGTTGAGGTGCACGGCGAGCAGCTTCTGGGTCGCGCTGGCGCAGTCGTCGCCGACGAGCGTCGCGGGCACGGCCACCGTCATCGGGCCCTCCGAGACGACGACCGTGATGACCTGCCCGGACTTGGCGCTCGTGCCGGCGGCCGGGCTCTGGCTGATGATCTCGTTGGCGGGCACGCTCGCCGAGTGAGCGCGCCGCGTCACGCTCACGCTGAAGTTCACGTGGTCGGCGCTGATGACCTGGCCGGCCTGGGCCAGAGTGAGGCCCGAGAGCGTCGGCACCACGTGCGTCGTCTTGAAGGCGCCGAGCCTCCACGCCGCGCCGAGCGCCACCGCGCCGAGTACGACCACGATCGCCGCGACGGCGAAGGCGACGCTTCGCCCGCGCGAAGGGCGCGGGGGACGGCGCGCCTCCATCGCGGCCAGCGCGTCGTGGCGCGGCGGGCGCGTGGGCCGGCCGGCGCGCGGCGCCGTCGCGGCGGCGCCCACGGGCGTCGCGGAGATGGCCTCGGCCGACGGCGGCCGGAAGCCAATACCCCCGCCGCGCTCGCGCGGCTCGTAGCGCGCGAGCAGGGGCACGCCCTCGTCGGCCGGGGCCAGCTGCAGCGGCGCGGCGTCGGGCGCGGCGGTCGAGAGGCGGTTGGCCAGCTGGTCGGCGTCGAGACGCAGCCGCGGGTCGGGCACCGCCGCCTGGGCCAGCACCATGTCGAGGGTGCCCAGCTCGGGGCGGACCGGCAGCGGCGTCGTCACCCGGCTGCGCAGCATCGCCTCGGGGGTCATGGCCTCGAATGGCGAGACCCCGGTCGCCACCTCGAAGAGGATGAGCGCCAGCGCGTAGACGTCGCTCTTGTCCCCCGCTTCCTCGCCGAGCGCCTGCTCGGGGCTGAGGTAGCGCACTTCGTCGTAGGTGAGCGTCTCGCCGTGCATCCCGCCCAGCCCGGCCAGGGCGACGTCGGTGACGCGCACGCGGCCCTCGTCGTCGAAGAGCAGGGAGTTCGGCGAGAGCGACCCGTGGACGAACCCGCTGGCGTGCAGGTAGGCCAGCGCGCCGGCGACGTCGCGGCCCAGCCGGGCGGTGTCGCCGAGGTCGAGGCGGCCCCCGCCGGCCAGGACCGCCTCGAGCGACCCGCCGCCGAGGTACTCGGTGACCATGAAGATGTGGCCCGACTCCTGGCCCCCGTCGTAGACGCGCTCGAGGTGCGGGTGACTCAGCGTCGCCGCGCGCACGATCCGGTCGCGGAAGGCCCGCCGGACGTCCTCGTAGCCGGCCAGGTGGGCCAGGAGGACCTTGACCACGACCGGCCGGCGCAGCGAGAGGTCGTCGGCCAGGTAGGCCTCGGCGACGTGGCCCACCCCGAGCAGCTGGCCTATCCGGTACCGTCCGACCAGGTCGTGCCCGGTGGCGAAGGTCGGCGTGGGCACGCCTAGAACCTACTCAGCCGCCCGGAGCGTGGCCGGAACGGCGCCGGTGGCCAGCAGGTCCTCGAAGGCGGCGGCCGGCACCATCGGCACCCCGAGGTCGCGCGCCTTGGCGACCTTCGTCGCGCCCGGCGCGTCACCGACGACGACGCAGTAGGTCTTCTTGGACACCGACCCCGGCGAGGTGCCGCCCGCGCTCGACGATCGCCGCCTCGGCCTCGTCGCGCGAGTACCCCGGCACGGCCCCGGTGACGACGACGGCGCGCCCGGCCAGCGTCGCCTCGGTCGTCGGCGCGGCGTCGGGCTCGGCCATGGCGAGCCCGGCGGCGGCCAGCCGCGCCGCGCGCTCGATCGACTCGGGCTCGCGGCAGTACTCGTAGACCGAGCCGGCGATCACGGGGCCGACCCCCTCGACCGCCTCGAGCGCCTCGAGCGGCGCGCCGGCCAGCGCGGCGTACGTGCCGAAGGCGCGCGCGAGCTCGCGCGCGGCCACCGGCCCGACGTGGCGGATCCCCAGGGCGACGAGCAGCCGGCTGAGCGGCTGGCGCCTCGCCGCGGCGATCGCCTCGACGAGGTCGCGCGCCGAGAGGTCGCCCAGCCCCTCGAGCGCGGCCAGTCGCTCGGCGGCGAGCCCGAAGAGGTCGGCGACGTCGGACACGATCCCCTCGTCGATGAGCTGGACGACGCGCTGCTCGCCCAGGCCCTCGATGTCGAGCGCGCCGCGCGACGCGAAGTGCACGACCTGGGCGAGCGCTGGGCGGGGCAGTCGAGGTTGGCGCAGTAGGTGTCCGAGGCGCCCTCGAGGCGCACGAGCGGCCGACCCGCACACGGGGCACGTCGCTCGGGAACCTCCAGGCCGGCTTGCGACGGCGCCCGGCCTCGGGGACGTGGCCGACCACCTCGGGGATGACGTCGCCCGCCTTGCGCACGATGACCAGGTCGCCGGGGCGCACGTCCTTGAGCCGGACCTGGTCCTCGTTGTGGAGCGTGGCCAGCGCGACCGTCGACCCGGCGACGCTCACCGGCTCGAGCACGGCGAAGGGCGTCGCGCGCCCCGTCCGCCCGATCGAGACCTCGATCGACAGGAGGCGCGTGGTGCGCTCCTCGGGCGGGAACTTGCGCGCGATCGCCCAGCGCGGCGCGCGGCTGGTCGCGCCGAGCGCGCGCGCTGGTCGAGTCGTCGTCCACCTTGACCACCACGCCGTCGATGTCGTAGGCGAGGTCGTGGCGGTGGGCCTCGAACCACTCGCTGCGCGCGAGCATCGCCTCGAGCCCGACCTCGCGCGTCGCCTCGGGCGCGACGAAGAGCCCCCAGGCTCGCAGTCTGCGCTAGGGCGTCGAAGTGCGTGGCCGGGGCGCGCGCGACCGGGCGCCTCGAGCTGGTAGGCGAGGAACGACAGCGGCCGCGACGCGGTGACCGACGGGTCCTTCTGGCGCAGGCTGCCGGCCGCGGCGTTGCGGGGGTTGGCGAACTCCTTTTCGCCGCGCTCGCGCTGGCGCTGGTTCAGCGCCGCGAAGTCGTCGCGGGCCAGGAAGACCTCGCCGCGCACCTCGACGCGCGCCGGCGCGCCGGCCAGGCGCTTGGGCACGCTGGCGATCGTGCGCACGTTGGCGGTCACGTCCTCGCCGGCGCGCCCGTCGCCGCGCGTCGCCGCGCGGGCCAGCGCCCCGCCCTCGTAGGCGATGGAGAGCGCGAGGCCGTCGATCTTGGGCTCGACGACGACCGCCACGTCGGACGCGTCGACGCCGAGGTTGCGCGCGGCGCGCTCGCACCACTCGCGCAGCTCGTCGACGTCGAAGACGTTGTCGAGGCTCAGCATCGGCGACGCGTGCGCGACCGGGGCGAAGGTCGCCGCCGGGGCGGCGCCGACCGTGCGCGTCGGCGAGTCCTCGGTGGCGAGCTCGGGGTGGTCGGCCTCGAGCGCGCGCAGCTCGCGCACCAGGGCGTCGTAGTCGGCGTCGGGGATCGTGGGCGCGTCGTGGACGAAGTAGGCCTCGTTGTGGGACGCGATCTGCTCGCGCAGCCGGCGGCGCGAGCGCCGCGCGGTCACGCTCACGAGCCGCGCCACCGCGGCGCCCAGCACGAGGTCGGGGTCGTCGGCGTCGGTAGAGGACGACGGTCTGGCCGGGGGCCACGGGCCGCGCGCGCCTCGGCCAGGTCGAGCCAGGCCCGATCCCGCCGCGACGAGGGTCGCCGCGCGCGCCGTGCCGTGGGCGCTCCAGTCTGGGCGAGCACCGGCACCGGCCCCGGCCGCGCGCCTCGCGCAGGGTGAGGCTCGCCGGGGATCGAGCGCGACTCACGTGCGCGACGCCGCCGCGGCGGCGCGACCTCGACGCGCGCCCCGGCCACGTCGACGCGCGTGACGTAGCGCGCCGCTGCCGTCGCGCCCGCGCGCCGATGCCCCGGCGCTGGCCGACCGTGACGAGCTCGGCCGCGGCGACCGTGCCGAGCTCGGTCGCCGGTCGCGCCGTCGACGACGCGGGCCCGGGTCAGCGCGATCCGGCGCCGCGAGGAAGCCGGCGCGCGAGCGCGACGGCGATGAAGCACGACGTCCTGGCTGTCGGGCTTGTCCCGCGTGCGCAGCCCGAGCGCGCGAGCCTCAGCGCGCACCTCGGCCTTGGACGAGCGTCCCCGACCGGGAAGCGCAGCGACGCCAGCGCGGCGGCTCCGAGGTGCCCGAGCACGTAGCTCTGGTCCTTGGCCGCGTCGGCGGCCGCGCGCGAAGCTCGGCGCCCAGGCGCGCCAGTCGCGACCCGGGCGTGGTGGCCGGTGGCCAGCGGCGTCGAAGCCGAGGCGCCGCGCGCGCGCTCGACGAGCGCGTCGAACTTGATCGACCGGTTGCACTCCACGCACGGGTTCGGGGTCTCGCCCGCGCGCGTGCGCGTCGACGTAGGGCGCGACGACCGCGGCGCTCGAACTCCTCGGCGTAGGTTGAAGACGTGGTGGTCGATGCCGAGCACCTGGGCGACGCGTCGCGCGTCGTCGACGTCGGCGGCCGAGCAGCACCCCGAGTCGGACTCGCCGCCCCACAGGCGCAGCGTCGCGCCCACGACGTCGTGGCCCTGCGTCGACGCAGCGGCGCCGCGGCGACCGAGGAGTCGACGCCCCCGCACATCGCGACCAGGACTCGCATCGACGTCAGTCGTGCCAGAGGGCGCGACGATCCCGCCTCAGCCGTCGCCGCGCGAGCCGGTGCACCGCCGTCGGCCACGATCGCCACCGCGCGCGTCGACGTCGTCGTCGGTCGTCTCGGCGCCGATCGACAGCCGCAGCGACGCCGCGCGCGCGCTCGGGCTCGACGCCCATCGCGGCGAGCACGTGGCTCGCCGTCTGCCGCGCCGCTCGAGCAGCTCGACGCCGCCGACACGCACAGCCCCGCCTGCGTCGCACGAGGAAGACGAGCTCGTCGCTCGCCACGCCGTCGAACGGTCACGTGGCACGTGCCGGGCAGCACGCGCGCGCCCGCGGCGGTGAGGCGCACGCCCGGCACCGAGTCGAGCAGCTTCGCGAGGTGGTCGCGGCGAGCTCGCGGTGCGCTCGGCGGTGCCCGTCGCGCTCGCGCGCGCGTCAGCGCGCAGCGGCCGTCGGCGAGCCCGACCGCCGCGGCGACGTCGACGGGTGCCGCCGCGCGGCGACCGCGCTCCTGGCCGCCGCCGACGATCAGCGGGGCGAGCGGCGACGTCGCGCGCGCACGACACAGCGCGCCGACGCCGACCGGCCCGCCGATCTTGTGCGCGCAGATCGAGACGAGGTCGGCACCGTCGCGGTCGACGTCGGCGAGGTCGAGCCACGGCGCGGCGGCGACGGCGTCGGTGTGCACGACCGCCGCCGGGCGCGACGCTCGCGGACGAGCTCGAGCTGACCGCGTGGATCGGCTGGACGGTGCCGACCTCGTTGTTGGCGGTCATGACGCGCAGACGCGGTCAGCGCCGTCGACGAGCACCTCGGCGAGCTCGTCGAGGTCGACGACGCCGTCGGCGTCGACGGCGAGCGTAGACGCACCTCGACACGGCGCGGCGAGCATCCCGCGGCGAGCCAGCCGTGCGGCGTCGAGCACCGCGTGGTGCTCGATCGCGCGACACCGCGACCGGTCGTCGCGACCTCGTCGGGTCGCGGTCCGCCGCCACGCCGAAGACGGCCGAGGTTGCACGACTCGGTCCCGCCGCCGGTGAAGACGACGCCGCCGGGCCGAGCCCGACGAAGCGCGGCGACCTCCTCGCGGGCGTCGTCGAGCGCGCGCGCGCGGCCTCGCGGGACGCGCGGTGCGCGCCCGTCGGGTTGCCGACGACGCCGCTCGTGCAGGGCGCCATCGCCTCGAGCGACCTCGTCGCGCCGCGGCGCGGACGCGGCGTGGTCGAAGTAGAGGAGGGGCGGTCGGTCGTCTCGGGTCGCGGCCGCGCTCACCGGTGCCACGAAGAACGACTTCACGTTGGTGAACTCGTGGATGCCGTGGGCGCCGAGCTCGCGGCCGTAGCCGGAGCGCTTGATCCCGCCGAAGGGCAGCTCGGGCGTGGAGGCGACGACCGCGTTCGCGAACACCATCCCGGCCTCGAGCCCCTCGATCCCGCGTGCGCTGCTCGTCGCGGTCCTCGGCCCAGACCGACGCGCCGAGGCCCCAGGGCGACGCGTTGGCGATCGCGATCGCGTCGTCGAGGTCGTCGGCGACCTGGCACGACCGCGACCGGTCCGAACAGCTCCTCGCAGCCGGCCGCGCGAGTCGACGGGTCCACGTCGGTGAGGACGGTCGCGGGGTAGAAGAAGCCCGGGCCGTCGGGCACCGCGCCGCCGGTCGTCGCCATCGCGCCCTTGGCGACCGAGTCGGCCGACCTGACCGGCGAGCTCGTCGCGCTGGGCTGGCCTGACACGACGGGCCCGAGCGACCGTCGCCGGGTCGAACGGGTCGCCCATCGAGCACCGCGTCCATCGCGGTCGGTGAAGCGCTCGACGAACTCGTCGGACGCGCGAGCGCACGACGATGAAGCGCTTCGAGCCGCGATGCACGACTGGCCGTTGTTCTGGACGCGCGCCGTCACGGCCAGCGGCACGGTCGCGGCCGAGGTCGGCGCTGGCGCCGACGACGAAGGGGTCCGAGCCGCCCAGCTCGAGCACGCACTTCTTCAGGTGCTGGCCCGGCTGCGACGCGACGGCGCGCCCGGCGCGCTCCGAGCCGGTGAGCGTCACCGCGGCGATCCGGTCGTCGGCGATCACGCCGGTCGACGTCGTCGATGGTCGACGAAGAGGTTGGTGAAGACGCCCGCGGGGAACGCCGGCGCGCACGAAGAGCTGCTCGAGGAAGTCCGCCGCGCCCGGGACGTTGGACGCGTGCTTGAGCACGCCGACGTTGCCGGCCATGAGCGCCGGCGCGGCGAAGCGGATCACCTGCCAGAGCGGGAAGTTCCACGGCATGATCGCGAGCACCGGGCCGAGCGGCTCGTAGCGCACGCCGCTGTCCGACGCCGGCCGTCGCGATCGGCTCGTCGCGAGGTAGCGCCCGGCGTGCTCGGCGTAGTAGCGCATGCGTCAGCGCGCACTTGGCGACCTCGCCCTTCGCCGAGGCGAAGGTCTTGCCCATCTCGGTCGTGAGCAGCTCGCCGACCGTGGGCAGCTCGCCCTCGAGCAGCTCGGCGGCCGACACCATGAGCCGCGCGCGCTCCTCGAACGGCGTCGCGCGCCACGCGTCGAAGGCGTCGGCGCGCGCTCGAGCGCGGCTCGATCTGCGCGTCGGTGTGCGACGGGTACTCGGCGACGACCTCCTCGGTGGCGGGGTTCACGGAACGAAAGGCCATGGCCTCAGTCTGCCAGCAATCCCGCCGCGGCCTGCGGGGGCGAGCCGATCTCGCCCCAGGCGCGCGGCGCCGTGGCGGCCACCGCGGCCACGACGAGGCCGAGCGCGAGCGCCCCGGCCTCGGTCACCGCGCGCACGCCCTGGGCGCGCGCGACCGCCGACTGCACGAGCGCCCCGATCGGGTAGGCCACCGAGAGCGAGAGCGTGTAGAGCGAGAGGATCCGCGAGCGCTCGCGCACCGGCGCGTGCAGCTGCACCGACGTGTTGAGCCCGGTGAGCACCCCGACGTAGGCCGCGCCGAGCAGCGCCAGCGCGGCCATCGCCCACCCCAGGTCGGGGGCGAGGCCGTAGAGGGCCTCGCAGATGGCCGCGCCGGCCAGCGACAGGCGCAGGACCGTGCGCCGCGAGGTGCGCCGGGCCAGCGCCGGCAGGGTCACCGCGCCCACGACCGCGCCGACCCCCTGGGCCGTGACCAGCCAGGACGTCCCCACCCGACCCGAGTGCAGGACGCCGATGGCCATCGCCGGCACCAGCGCGATGAACGGCGAGACCGTCAGCGCGACGACCGCGATGGCCAGGATCGGGTAGCGGCAGCCCGGGGCCGCCCACGCGGCGCGCGCGCCTTCGGCCAGGTCGGCCAGCGGGCGCGCCGGGCCGGCCGGGCGGCCGCGGTGCGGCGCGCGCACCAGGGCGAACATGACGACCACCACGACGTAGCTCGCGGCGTTGGCGGCGAAGCACACGGCCGCCGACCCGACGGCCAGCGCGACCCCCGCCAGGAGCGGCCCGATGATCCGGCCCAGGTTGAACTGCGCCGAGGAGAGCGAGACCGCGGCCAGGACCTCGTCGCGCTCGACCAGGTCGGGCAGGAGCGACTGCCACGCCGGCCACGCCGCGGCCGAGAACAGCCCCTCGATGACGGCGAGGGTGACAGCGAGCCGGGGCGTGAGCCTGCCGGCCAGCGCGAGGGCGGCCAGGGCCGACGCCGACGCCGCCATGACCAGGTTGGTCGCCTGGATGAAGCGCGGGCGCCGCCAGCGGTCCGCGGCCAGCCCGCCGAGCGGCGAGCCGACAATGCTCGGCGCCCACGCCGCGACGGTCAGCAGCCCCAGCCAGAGCGCGTCGTGGGTCGTCTCGGTCAGGTAGACGCCCAGCGCGACCGTCTGCATCCAGCTCCCCGTCGAGGAGATGAACGACGAGGTCAGGGCGAGGGCGAAGGAGCGGTGGCGCAGCGGGGCGAGCGCCGTCGCCCTCGACGGGCGCGTCGCGCGCCGGCGCCGGCGCGGGCGCAGCGCGAACCACCAGATCGACGCGATCGTCGCGATCACGCCGAGCCAGGGGATCGACGCGCGGCGCGCCCGGGGCTCATCCACGACGAAGCGTAACGACGCGGCGCCCGGGGCCTCGGCCCCGGGCGCCGCGTCGGACCGGCCGGCCGGTCGCCTAGGCGGCGGCGGTGACGGCGTCGGCGCTGACGGCCGCCTCGACGGCCAGCTCGAGGGCGACGCGGTGGCCGACGACCAGGCTCCCGTTCTCGAGCGCTCCTTCGAAGTTCACGCCGAAGTCGCGGCGGTCGATCTCGGCGCGGGCCTCGAAGCCCGCGACCGCGACGCCGGGGGCCATCGCCGGGGCCGGTGCCCAGGTACTCGAGGTCGAAGGTGACCGGCTTGGTCACGCCCTTGATCGTGAGGTCGGCGACGACCTCGAAGCGGCCGTCGCCCGCAGGGGTCACCGACGTCGAGACCAGAGCGTCAGCGTCGGGTACGTCTCGACCTCGAGGAAGTCCGGCGGTGAGCAGGTGCGCGTCGCGCATCGCGTGGTCGGTCGTGATGCTCGCCGCCTGGACGGTCGCCTCGACCGAGGAGCTCTCGGGGGTCTCGCCGATCGTGATCGTGCCGGTCGAACTCGGTGAAGCGGCCGCGGACCTTGGACACGACGAGGTGCCGGGCGACGAAGCCGATCGTCGAGTGGACCGAGTCGACGGTGTAGGTGCCGGGGGCGGGAGGGGGTGCGTCAGTCTGGGTGCTGGTCACTGTGTCTCGGCTGGGGTCTGGGCACGTCTCCGTGCTGGCCTCGCAGTATACTTGCTTTAGCAACTACTTGTCAAGCAGATATTGTCAAGAGACGAGAGTATGGTACGTGACGCTGTGCCCCGAGGCGCCCGCACCGCCTGCCCCTCGAGCGACGAGCGCGTCGTGCTCTTCGGCCTCCTGCTCGAGACCAACGCCCGCCTGGAGCGCCAGCCTCGGCCTGGCCCTGGAGGCCGGCTGCGACCTGCCCCTCGCCTGGTTCGAGGTCCTGCTCCAGCTCCACCGCTCGCCCGAGGGGCGCCTCAAGATGAGCCAGGTCGCCGACGCGATCGTCCACTCCTCGGGCGGGACCACCCGCCTCATCGACCGGATCGAGGAGGCCGGCCTCGTCGAGCGCCAGGTCTGCCGAGTCGACCGCCGGGCGGTGCACGTGGCATCACCGCGGCGGGCGAGGAGACGCCTCGCCGGGGCGCTCGAGGTGCACGTCGAGTACGTCGAGCGCGACCTCGTCACCCGAAGCTCACCGACGAGCGAGCGCGCGACCTCGCCGCGCTGCTCGCCAAGCTGAACGCGCCCGTCTAGCGCCTCGCGACCCAGGCGCGCGCGTCGCGCTCGTCGTCGAGCTCCAGCGACCGCGCCCTCGCCCTCGCCCGGACCCGATGACGACCTCGTCGGCCAGCACCTCGCGCGCGAGCGTCGTCGAACCCGTGGCAGGTCGTCGCAGCCGGTCGAGGTACAGCTCGATCGCGGTCGGCGACGTCGAAGCCCGCGCTCTTGCGCAGGTCCTGGACCTGTCGGACGAGGTCGCGCAGCAGCCCGCGCCGGCGCAGGTCGTCGGTGAGCTCGAGGTCGAGCGCGACCACCTCGGCGCCGTCGCGCGAGACCGCGAAGCCGCCCTCGGCGCGCACCCGCAGCTCGAGCGTCGTCGGCGCGTGAGCTCGACGACGTCGCTCGACGAGCGGCACGACGACCGGCGTCGCCCGCCTCGAGCGGCGCGCGCGAGCCGCGACCGGGTCGAGGCCGGCGCAGCGCCGCGCGGCAGCTCCTTGACCGCGCTCGCCGAGCCGCGGGCCGACGGCCCGGAAGTTCGGGCACGAGCTCGAAGGTGAGCACGTCGGAGAGCTCCGTCGCAGTACTCGAGGCGGTCGACGTTGAGCTCGTCCTCGACGATGCCCGTCGGCGGCCGCGACGCGACCGAGCGGCAGGAAGACGAGCGCGCGCCGCGAGCGGCTGGCGGACCTTGACCCCGGCCTCGGCGCGCGCCGCCCGGCCGAGGGAGACGAGCTCGCGGGCGACGGCCATCTGCGCCTCGAGCGCCTCGTCGACGGCGTCGCGGCGTCGGCCTCGGCCAGTCGGCCAGGTGCACCGAGGCGTCGGCGTCGCGCCTCGCGCGAGGTCGCGGAAGAGGTGGTCGGCGAGGAACGGGCAGAGCGGCGCGAGCAGGACAGCGCCATCGCGGCGAGGACCTCGAGCAGGGTCGCGTGGGCGGCGAGGGAGTCCGAGCGCGGCGCGTCGGGATCGGTGCGCCAGAACCGCCGGCGTGACCGGCGCACGTACCAGTTGGACAGGTCGTCGACGAGCGCGGCGATCGCCGTCGGCGCCGGCGAGCGGCTCGTAGCCGTCGAGGGCCTCGGTGACCGCCCGCGTCGTCGCCTCGAGGCGCGACGAGGATCCAGCGGTCGAGCATCGGGCGCGCCGGCCCGGCGCCGGGACGTCGGGTCGGCCTCGGGTCGAAGCCGTTGAGCGACGGCGTAGGTCATGAAGAAGCTGAGAGGTGTTCCAGAGCGTGAGCAGCGTGTCGCGCATCGACGCGTCGATCGCGCCGAGCGACCGCGCGCGTCGAGCGTCCACGGCGAGCCCTGGGAGAACATCCACCAGCGCAGCGCGTCGGCGCCGCGCGTGTCGAGGACCGTCCCAGGGGTCGATGACGTTGCCGAGCGACTTGCGACATCTTGCGGCCGTCCTCGTCGACGATGTGCCCGAGGCACAGCACGTGGCGGTACGGCGTCTCGCCGAAGACGAGGGTGTTGACCGCGAGCAGCGAGTAGAACCAGCCGCGCGTCTGGTCGATCGCCTCGGCGATGAACTCGGCGGGGAACTGCGAACGCGTCCTTCGGAGCCCTCGACGTGCGGGTAGCCCACCTGGGCCGCGGGCATCGACCCCGAGTCGAACCACGCGTCGATGACCGGCTGCGACGCGGCGCGCCGTCGCGGCGCACGTCGGGGCAGGCGAACGTCGACCTCGTCGATCGCCGGACGGTGCGGGTCGATCCGCGGAGACGTCGCGTCCCGGCGAGCGTCGGAGAGCTCGGCGCAGCGAGCCGACGCACGTGAGGTGCCCGTCGTCGCAGCGCCAGATCGGGCAGCGGCGTCCCCCAGTAGCGGTCGCGCGACAGCGCCCAGTCGACGTTGTTCGTCGAGCCACTCGCCGAACCGCCCGTCGCGGATGTGCTCGGGGTGCCAGTCGATCGAGGCGTTCTCGCGCGAGCAGGTCCGTCCTTGTGCCGTGGTGGTCGCGACGTACCAGCTCGGCTTGCCCCAGTAGATGAGGACCGTCGCCGCACCGCCAGCAGTGCGGCACCGAGTGCGTGTGGCTCGCGCCGGCGCAGCAGCGCCGCGCCGCTCGAGCTCGTCGTTGATCTGCGTCGTTCGCCGTCGCGCACGGCCTGGCCCTCGAGCCACGGGATCGCCGCGGTGAACCGGCCGTCCGGGCCGACCGGGTTGAGCGTCGCGAGCCCGTGACTCGCGCGCCGACGACCCGGTCGATCTCGCCGAACGCCGGCGCCAGGTGGACGATGCCGGTCCCCTCGTCGACGTGACGTAGTCGGCGGGCACGACGACGCCGGCGTCGACCCCGTCGGGCACCGCCACGTCGTCGAACGGTCGCTCGTAGCGCAGCCCGACGAGCGCGGTCCCGGGCACGGTGCGCGTCGACGGCCGGCCCTCGCCGAAGACCGCCTCGACGAGGTCGGCCGCCACGACGTGGCCGTCGACGACGGCGTAGGTGAGCTCGGGGTTGACGGCGACGCCGACGTTGCTCAGCAGCGTCCACGGCGTCGTCGTCCACACCACGAGGCGCGTCGGCGCCCGCGGAGGCCGCGACGTCGCCGTCGACGAGCGCGAGCCGCACGTACGGCGCTCGCGTCCGCCTCGTCGCGTGTAGACCTCGGGCTGGCCGAGCTCGTGGCTCGACAGCGGCCGTGCCGCACCGCGGGCAGTACGGCAGGACCTTCAGGTCCTCGTAGAGCAGCCCCTTGTCGAAGAGCGTCTTGAGGTGCCACCAGACCGACTCGACGTACTCGGGGGCGTACGTGCGGTACGCCGCGTCGAAGTCGACCCAGTACCCGATGCGCTCGGTCAGCTCGCTCGAACTCCTCGACGTAGGCCTCGACGGACTCCCGGCACAGCTCGACGAACGCGCGCGACGCCGATCTTGTCGCTCGATCGCCTGCTTGCCGGAGATGCCGAGCCGCTTCTCGACCTCGACCTCGACGGGCAGGCCGTGGGTGTCCCATCCGGCGCGGCGCACGACGAGGCGGCCGCGCATCGTCTGGTACCGGCAGAACAGGTCCTTGTAGACGCGCGCCCAGACGTGGTGCAGCCCCGGCTTGCCGTTCGCCGTCGGCGGGCCCTCGTAGAAGACCCACGGCTCGGCGCCCTCGCGCTGCTCCACGGAGCGCTCGAAGACGTGGTTCTCGCGCCACCGGGCCAGCACGTCCTTCTCCACCGCCACGAAGTCGGGGTCAGGGCTCACGGGGCGGAACACGTCTCTCCTTTGAATCGTCCATGCTACCGAGGCGCCCGCGCGGCGCCGGCTTAGCGCGCGAAGCGCTGGTCGAGCCACTCCTCGGTGAGGTCCTCGAGCGACCCGAGCACGAGGTCGGCGCGGGAGAAGGCCTCAAGCCCCCGGTCCTCGCTCGCCGGGACGGCGACGACCATCATCGACGCGGCGAGCGCCGCCTCGACCCCGGCGGCTGAGTCCTCGACGACGAGGCACCGTCCCGGCTCGACGCCGAGCAGCCCGGCCGCGGTCAGGAAGACCGCCGGGTCAGGCTTGCCGGCCGCCTCGAACTCGGCCGACGTGATCGCCGCGAAGCGCTCGCGCAGCGAGAAGTGGTCGAGGCAGCGCCATATGAGCGCCAGCGGCGTGGAGCTGGCCAGCGCCACCGGGCCGCGCTCGCCGGCCAGGTCGAGCGCGCGCAGCGCCCCGGGCAGGAGGCGGCCCTTGGCCTCGACCAGCGCGCCGACGCGCTCGAGCAGCGTCGCGACCACGGCGGCGTCGTCGGGGCCCTCCCAGGGGTAGCGCTCGCGCCAGAAGGCGACGACCTCGTCGACGTACATCCCCTTGGTCGAGCGGTCCTCGGCCTCTCGGATCGGCACGCCGAGCGCCCCGAAGACGCGGACCTCGGCCTCGTGCCAGAGGACCTCGGAGTCGATGAGCAGGCCGTCCATGTCGAACAGGGTCGCGGCCAGGCTCACCGCCAGAGCCTGGCACACGCTCACTACTGTGACCGCGTGACGGTGGTCGGCCTCCTAACCCCCGCCGACGCCGACGACGTCGCCGACCGCGTGCGCCGCGCGCTCGCCGACGACGCCGCGCTCCAGCCGATGGTCAGCGCCGACGCCGACCGCGAGGGGCTGCTCGACTCGCTCGCCGCCGCGGCGCCCCACACGTGGGTCGCGCGGCGCTTGGGCGCCGTCGTCGGGCACCTCTCCGGGGCGCGCCTCGACAGCGCCGCGTACGGGCGCGGCGTGTGGGTCCCGCCCGACGGTGCGTCGTACGACGACGCGGACGTCCTGGCCGACCTCTACGCGGCCGCCGGCGAGGCCTGGGTTGGAGACGGCGCGCTGGAGCACTACGCCTGGGTCCTGGACACCGGGGCGCGCACCGCTCCCTGGATGGAGCTGGGCTTCGCGCGCATGCACCAGCGCGGGGTGCGGCCCGTCGGCGACCCGCGCCCAGCGCGCCTCGCCGACGGGCTGGCGCTGCGCGTGGGCGGGCCCGACGACCTCGACGCGGCGGTCGAGCTGTCGGCGGCGCTCGACCGCGCGCAGGCCCTCGGGCCGAGCTTCTCGCGCGTCGAGGGCGGTGACGACCGCGCCGACCTGGCCGAGGCCCTCGCCGACCCCGAGGTCACCCACTTCCTCGTCGAGCGCGACGGCGCGCCGGTCGCCCAGTGCCTGACCTTCGCGCTCCCGCACCGCCGCGGGGCTTTCCCCGCGACCGTGCACCTCTCGGCGGTGTCGGTCGCCGAGGGCGAGCGCGGCCGCGGCCTCGGCGCCGCGCTGGTCGACCACGCCCTAGCCGCGGCGCGCGCCGCGGGCTTCGCTTACGCCGAGACCAACTGGCGCGTGACCAACCGAGCGGCTGCGCGCTTCTGGGTCGCACGCGGGTTCACGCCCACCTACGTGCGCCTGCATCGCACGATCGGCGCCGGCTAGGCCAGCGCGGCCTCGATGGCGTGGACCAGCGCGGGGTCCTCGGGCGCGACGATCGGCGAGAAGCGCGTCACCGCGCCGTCGCGGCCCACGAGGAACTTCTCGAAGTTCCACCGGACGTCCCCGGCGTAGCCCTCGGCGTCGGCCGTCTCCTCGAGCTCGGCGTAGAGCGGGTGGCGGGCCTCGCCGTTGACGTCGACCTTCTCCATGAGCGGGAAGGTGACGCCGTAGGTCGTGGAGCAGAAGGTCGCGATCTCCTCGGCGCTGCCCGGCTCCTGGCCCTTGAACTGATTGCACGGGAAGCCGATGACGCTGAACCCACGCGCCGCGTAGCGCTCGTGGAGGCCCTCGAGCCCGGCGTACTGCGGGGTGAGCCCGCACTTGGACGCGACGTTGACGATCAGGACCGCCGACCCGCGGTACGGCTCGAGGCTGGTCGGCTCGCCAGCGAGCGTCGTGAGGGGGATGTCGTAGAGGGCCACGGGGTGAAACTAACGGCTCGGCGCCGCCGTGGCGCCGCGTAGGTTGCCCCCGTGGAGGTCCCGGCCCCTCACCCGTCGCGGCTCGACCCGTCGCGGCCCGACTACGCGCTGATCCTCGCCGCGCACGCCGCCGCGGTCGAGCGCGGCGAGGCGACCTACCGCGACCCGGCGACCGGGCTGTCGGTCATGACCGTGGCGACCCTGCTCGCGCGTGGCGGCTGCTGCGAGACCGGGTGCCGCCACTGCCCGTACGTGGGGGGCTAGGCCGAGGGGACCTGGTCGTGCTGGGCCAGGTGGTGGCGGTCGACGTTGGCCATCAGGTAGAAGACCGCCGCCGCCAGGACCAGGACCGACGCGCCGAAGCGGAAGGCCATGTCGTAGCCGTGGACCCACGACGTGTTGTGGATGTAGCGCGCGACGTTGGCGACGTGCAGGCCGCCGTGGCGCGCCTTGAGGGCGAGCGCGGCGCCCAGCGCGGTCGCGCTCGACACGTAGATGGTGCTCTCGATCGCGGTGCCGAACGACCCGCCGATCTGCTGGGCCGTGGACAGCACGGCCGACGCGGCGCCCGTGTCGTCGGGCGCGACGTTGAAGAGCGCCGTCGAGGCCACCGACACGAAGACGAATCCCAGCCCGACGCTCATGATGAGCATCGGGGGCAGCAGCTCGGTCAGGTAGCTGCTGCCCACTCGCATGAACGACAGGTAGAACATCCCGCCCGCCCCCATCAGGCACCCCACGGTGGCCAGCGGCCGCGGCCCGAGCTTGGGCAGGAGCTGGCTGGTGACCCCGGCCGACGCGATGACCCCGAGCGAGAACGGCAGGAACAGCAGGCCCGACTTCACCGCGGTGTACGAGTGGACGTTCTGGAAGTAGAAGGTCATGAACAGGAACATCCCGAAGATCGCGAGCGGCACGAGGATGTTGGTGAGGTAGGACGCCGCGCGCACCCGGTCGAGGATGAGGCGAAGCGGCATGAGCGGCTGCTTGACCCGCGCCTCGATGACGAAGAAGAGCGCGAGGAGGACCGCCCCCAGCGCGATGAAGGGCCAGGCCTTGGACGAGCCCCAGCCATCGGTCGACGCCTGCGTCACGCCGTAGACGACGCTGACCATGCCCAGGGTCGCGGTCAGCGCCCCGGGCACGTCGTAGTGCGGGTGGCCCTCGACGCGCGACTCCCTCACCTCGGGGATGGCCAGGGTCAGGGCCACGATGGCCATCGGGGTGTTCACGAAGAGGCACCACCGCCACGACAGGTACTGGGTGAGCAGGCCGCCGGCGATCAGCCCGATGGCCGCGCCGACCCCCGACAGGGCGCCGTAGACGCCGAAGGCGCGGGCGCGCTCCTTGGAGTCAGTGAACGTCACCGAGATGAGGCTGAGCGCCGCCGGCGCGAGCAGCGCGCCGAAGACGCCCTGGAGCGCGCGCGCCCCGAAGAGCATCTGCTGGTTCTGGGAGAAGCCGCCGAGGAGCGACGACGCGGCGAACCCGGCCAGGCCGATCAGGAACGCCCTCTTGCGCCCGATGTAGTCGCCGATTCGCCCGCCGAGCAGCAGCAGGCCGCCGAAGGTCAGCAGGTACGCGGTGACCGCCCACTGGTAGTTCTGCTTGGAGATCCCCAGCCCGCCCAGGGCGCGCGGCAGCGCCGCGTGGGGCAGCGCGATGTTGACGATCGACGCGTCGAGGATCACCATGAGCTGGGCGATGGCGATGACGACCAGGGCGAACCAGCGACGCGGATCGGGTTCGTCGGCGTGCACGACGTTGTTCGCGCCCGCGCCGGGCCTCGTGTCCGTGCCTGTCATGCCCTCGACCTCACGCGCCAGCCGACCGCGGCCCCCGGATGACGCCCCCCGTGAACCGGTCAAGAAAATATTTCTTTCGTACCTTAAATCAACGACCGCAGCGGGACGTGCACCATTCCGTGCGCCTCGGCCACCGGGCCGTAGGTGACGGCGCCGTCGACCACGTTGACCCCCTCGGCCAGGGAGTCGTCGGCCACCACCGCCTCTCGCCAGCCCAGGCGGGCCAGCTCCATGACGTAGGGCAGGGTGGCGTTGGCCAGCGCCGCGGTCGAGGTGTTGGGCACCGCGCCGGGCATGTTCGCCACGCAGTAGAAGACCGACCCGTTGAACTCGAAGACCGGGTCCGAGTGCGTCGTCGGGCGCGTTGCCTCGAAGCATCCACCCTGGTCGACTGAGATGTCGACGAGCACCGAGCGCTCGCGCATGCGCGCGACGAGGTCGTTGGGCACGAGCTGGGGCGCCTTGGCCCCGACGACGAGCACCGCGCCGATGACGAGGTCGGCCCCCAGGCAGGCCTCCTCGATGGCGTGCTGGGAGGACGCCATCGTCTGGACCCGGCCGTCGAAGTGGTGGTCGACCTGGCGCAGCCGCTCGAGGTTGCGGTCCAGGACGGTCACGCTGGCGTGGAGCCCGGCGGCCAGGGTCGTCGCGGCCAGGCCGGCGACCCCGGCGCCGATCACGACGACGTTCGCCGTGGCGACCCCGGGCACGCCGCTGATCAGCGTTCCGCGCCCGCCGCCCGGGCGCATCAGGTGGTACGCGCCCACCATCGGCGCCATGCGCCCCGCGACCTCGCTCATCGGCGTGAGCAGCGGAAGGCTGTTGTCGCGCAGGCGCACCGTCTCGTAGGCGATCGCCACGTTCCTCGCCGCCACCAGGGCGTCGGTGCACTCGCGCGACGCGGCGAGGTGCAGGTAGGTGAAGAGGACCTGGCCGGGGCGCGCGCCGAGGCGTCGGGTACTCCTCGGCGATCGGCTCCTTGACCTTGAGCACCATCTCGCTGTCGGCCCAGACGTCGTCGGCCGTGGCCACGATCGTCGCGCCGGTGGTGACGTAGTCGGCGTCGGTGATCGACGAGCCCTCCCCCGCCCCGCGCTCGACCAGGACCCGGTGGCCGTGGCTCGTGAGCTCGCGCGACCCGGCCGGGGTCAGGGCGACGCGGTACTCGTCGGTCTTGACCTCACTCGGGACTCCAATGATCACCGTTGATCACCCCTCTCGCGGGCAGCCTCGCGGCGCCCAGCGCCCAGCGCCTGGCACCGGGCTACGCCTCGATGTTGTGCATGACGTGCTTTATCCGCGTGTAGTCCTCGAACCCGTACACCGACAGGTCCTTGCCGTAGCCCGAGCGCTTGAAGCCGCCGTGCGGCATCTCGGCGACGATCGGGATGTGGGTGTTGACCCAGACGCACCCGAAGTCGAGGTCGCGGGTAAAGCGCATCGCGCGGCCGTGGTCGGACGTCCAGACCGACGAGGCCAGCCCGTAGTCGACGCCGTTGGCCCAGGCGAGCGCCTCGGCCTCGTCGCTGAACTGCTGGACGGTGATGACCGGCCCGAAGATCTCGTTCTGGATCATCTCGTCGTCCTGGCGCAGGTCGGCGACGACCGTCGGCGCGATGAAGTAGCCCGCGGTCGCCGACCTGGACCCCGCCCGCCGGCGATCGACGCGTGGGCCGGCCTGCGCGCCGAGGAACCCGGTGACGCGCTCGAACTGGTTGACGTTGTTGACCGGCCCGAAGAGCGCGTCGTCGTTGTCGGGCTCGCCCGACCACGGTGTTCTGGGCCTGCTCGGCGAGCGCGTCGACGAAGTCGCCGTAGGCGCCGTCGGCCGACGAGCACACGCGTCGCCGCGGTGCAGTCCTGGCCGGCGTTGAAGTAGCCCGCCGATGGCGATCCCCTCGGCCGCCGTCGCGATGTCGACGTCGTCGAAGACGACGACCGGGGCCTTGCCGCCGAGCTCGAGGTGGACCTTCTTGAGCGTCTTGGACGCCGCTCGCGGCCACCTCCATGCCGGCGCGCACCGACCCGGTCACCGAGACCATCGCGGGTGTCGGGTGGTCGACGAGGGCGCGCCCGGTGTCGCGGTCGCCGCAGACGACGTTGAAGACCCCGGCCGGCAGGACCTCGGCCATGAGCTCGGCCATTCGAACAGCGTCGACGCCGGCGTCGAGTCGCCCGGCTTGAGCACCATCGTGTTGCCCGCGGCGAGCGCCGGGGCCCACTTCCAGACCGCCATCATCATCGGGTAGTTCCACGGCGTCACCGCCGCGCACACGCCGATCGGCTCACGCCGCACGTAGCTCGTCATGCCCGGCCATGTACTCCGCGGCGCCGCGGCCCTCGAGCAGCGCGCGCGGCGCCCGCGAAGAACCGGATCTGGTCCATCATCGGCGGTATCTCCTCGGCCATCGTGACCGAGATGATCTTGCCGGTGTTCTCGGCCTCGATGGCCACGAGCTCCTCGGCGTGCGCCTCGATGACGTCGGCGATGCGCTGGAGCATGCGGCTGCGCTCGCGACGGCGTCGTGCGCCGCCACGTCGCGAACGCCGCGGCGGCCACGTGCGCAGGCGGCGTCGACGTCGTCGGCATCCGACACCGGCATCTCGGCGAACGGCTCGCCGGTCGCCGGGCTTGATGAGCTCGACGTACTTCCGCTCCGGGGCGCGACGGACTCCCCGCCGACGAAGTTGTCAAGCGACGCATGGCACCTCCCCCGCGGCCCGGCCGGGCACGACCCCCGCCACTCTGCCAGACGTTGCCAGAACCCCTGCAACTTCAGGGATGTGGAATACGGTCCCAAAAGGCAATTTCACGACGCATTCCGTCGTCACATGCCGCTATACTGTCTCTATCCGCAGTCGAGGGCGCCTGGCGCCACCGACCGGGAGCAACCAATGCCAGCGAGCGCAAGCCGAGTCGAACCGGACGAAGCGCCGAGCGCGCGAACCTCGAGGTCCCGTCGACGCCCAACGCGCTCGACCGCGTCGACCGCAAGATCATCGCCGTGCTGCAGCGTCGACGGCCGCCGCGCCTACGGCACGATCGCCGAGCGAGGTCGGGCTCTCCGAGGCCGCGCGTGCGCCGGCGGGTCCAGCGCCTCCGCGAGACCGGCGTGATGCAGATCGTCGCGATCACCGACCCGCTGCAGCTCGGCTACGGCCGCGAGGCGCTCGTCGGCATCCGCGTCCACGGCGACGTGCGGCTCGTCGCCGACAAGATCGCGTCGATCGACGAGGCCAACTACGTCGTCATGACCGCCGGGAGCTTCGACATCATCGCCGAGCTCGATCACCGTCGACGACGACGCCTCGTGCACCTCTTCAACGACTCCATCCGGAGCATCCCGGGCGTGACGGAGGTCGAGACATTCCTCTACCTGAAGCTCTCGAAGCAGACCTACACTGGGGGACACAAGTGACGCTCAACGACGATCATCACCGACGGACATCGACCGTCGATGACGCTCGACACGCGAGAGCCACTACGCTCTCGGAGCGCGCACGGCGCCACCTCTGGCTGCACATGTCGCGCATGGGCACGTACTCGAGACGACAACGAGGTGCCCGATCATGGTGCGCGGGCGAGGGCACGCACGTCTACGACTCCAACGGCACCGAGTACTTCGACGGCCTGTCCGGACTCTTCACCAACATGCTCGGCCACGGCCGCGCCGACATCGCCGCGGCGGCGGCGCGACCAGATCGAGACGCTGGCCTTCTTCCCGCTGTGGACGTACGCCCACCCGCCGGCCATCGAGCTGGCCGAGAGGCTCGCCGCGCTCGCCCCGGGCGACCTCAACCGCGTCTTCTTCACCTCCGGTGGCTCCGAGGCCGTCGAGAGCGCGTGGAAGCTCGCGCGCCAGTACCACAAGATGCGCGGCGACCACGACCGCTACAAGGTCATCAGCCGCGACATCGCCTATCACGGCACGACGCATGGGCGCGCTCACGATCACGTCGCGTGAGCGCCTACCGCACGCCCTTCGAGCCGCTGGTCCCGGGCGCGATCAAGGTGCCGACGACCAACTTCTACCGCGCGCGCGAGCACGGCGACGACCTCGAGGCCTTCGGCCTGTGGTCGGCCGACCAGATCGAAGAGGCCATCCTGCGCGAGGGCCCCGAGACGGTGGCCGCGGTCTTCCTCGAGCCGGTCCAGAACGCCGGGGGCTGCTTCACGCCCGCCGCCGGGCTACTGGGCGCGCGGTGCGCGAGATCTGCGACCGCTACGGCGTGCTGTTCGTCTCGGACGAGGTCATCTGCGCCTTCGGGCGGCTCGGGACGTGGTTCGGCGCGGCAGAAGTTCGACTACGTCCCCGACATCATCACGTGCGCCAAGGGCATCACGAGCGGCTACGCGCCCCTCGGCGCGATGATCGTCCGCGACCGGGTGGCCGAGCCATTCCAGCACGACGACACGTTCCTTCGCCACGGCTTCACGTGGGCCGGCCACCCGGTCCGTGCGCCGTCGCGCTCAAGACCATCGAGATCTTGCGAGAACGAGCACGTGCTCGAGCACGTGCTGGGCAACGAGGCCTACTTCCGCGAGAGCCTCGAGGCGCTGCGCGACATCCCGATCGTCGGGCGACGTGCGCGGCGACCGGCTACTTCTGGGGCGTCGAGCTCGTCAAGGACCAGGAGACCAAGGAGACCTGGTCCGGCGACGAGCGCCGAGCGGCTGCTGCGCGGCTACGTGTCGCCCGAGCTGTTCCGCCGCGGCCTCATCTGCCGCTCCGACGACCGGGGCGACCCCGTCGTCCAGGTCGCGCCGCCGCTCATCTGCGACGCGCGAGGACATCGACTTCATGGTCGGCACGCTGCGCGAGGTCTTCTCCGGAGCCGCCCGAAGCTCTAGGCCTAGTGCGCGCCGCCACGCGTCGCTGTGGTGGGCGACCCTGGGCCGACGACCGGTCCGCGCGACCGCCCTGGCCGGCGACCTCGACGTCGACGTCGCCATCGTCGGCGGCGGCTTCACCGGGCTGTGGACGGCGCTCGAGCTGCTCGCGCGCGACCCGACGCCTGCGCGTCGCGGTCCTCGAGACAGAACGTCTGCGGGTTCGGGGCCTCGGGCCGCAACGGCGGTTGGGCGTCGGCGACTCTTCCCGATCGCACGCAGCGAGAGGCGTCGTCCGGCGCGACGGGCCGCGACGCCTTCGACCACCTGCGCCACGTCCTCCACGACGCCGTCGCCGCTCTCGGCGCGTCGGCGCGTCGCCGACGGGATCGAGCTCGACTACCGTGCGCGGCGGCACGGTCACGCTCGCGCGCACCGAGCTCCAGGCCGCGCGCCTGCGCGCGAGCGACGAGTCGTCGCGGCGGCGACTCGGGGACGGCCGCGGCCGACCTCGCCTGGCTCGAAGGCGCGGACGCCGACGCGAGCGGGCTCGCGCGACGCGCGCCCGGGCGCGACGTTCACGCCCCACTGCGCGCGCGGTCCACCCCGCTCGCCTGGCCCGCGGGCTGGCCGCGGCGCGTCGAGCGCGCGGGGCGCGACGATCTACGAGGGCACGGCGGTCACGCGCGATCGTGGCCGCGACGCGGGGCGACGCGCCGCCGCGGTCACCGTGCGGCGGCGATCGTGCGCGCCGACTTCGTGGTGCGCGCGACCGAGGGGTTCACCCCGACCCTGCCGGGCGAGCGGCGCGACGGTCGTGCCCCTCTACTCGCTCATGGTCGCGACGGAGCCGCTCGTCGCCGGGCGTTCTGGGACGCGGTCGGCCTGGCGCGAGCGCGAGACGTTCAACGACGACCGGCACCTCATCATCTACGGCCAGCGCACCGCCGACGACCGGATCGTCTTCGGCGGTCGCGGCGCGCCGTACCACTTCGGCTCGACGCGTCGAGCCGCGCTTCGACCCCGAGTCCGAGGTCTTCGCGCGCGCTCGAAGTCGACGCTCGCACGACCTCTTCCCCGCGCTCGACGCCGACGGTCACCCACCGCTGGGGCGGGCCGCTCGGCCATGCCGCGCGACCGGGCGCCGTTCGTGCCGTCGTCGACCACGCGACCGGCCTGTGCGCGGCCGGCGGCTACACCGGCGACGGCGTCGTGCTCAGCCGCGTCGCCGCGACCGCGCTCGCCGACCTCATCGTCGAGCCCCGACGCCGACACCGGGGTGACGCCGCCTCCCCTTCGTGCGCACGGAGCTCCCGGCGCTGGGAGTCGAGCCGCTGCGCTGGCTCGGCATCAACGCCGGGCTGCGCCTCGCCGCGCGCGCCGACGCCGCCGAGGAGGCCGGCGGCGCGGGCCACTGGGGCCGCTGGCTGGACCGGCTGCTCGGCTAGCGCAGGATGTTGACCGCGCGCGCGGCGACCACCGCGATCGTGACCAGCGACACGATGGACTCGGCGAGGAACAGCCCCTTGGCCCGCACCGTCAGGGGCATGGCGTCGGCCGGCGCGAAGCTCGTGCCGTTGGCGAACGACGTGTAGAGGTAGTCGACGAAGCCCGGGCGCCAGCCGGGCGGGGCCAGCTGCGGGTTCTCCATCTGGGGGAACTGGAAGTCGGGCGGCCCGATCGGGCCGCCGGCGCGCAGGTGCGGCCCCCCGCGGTCGACCTCCCAGAACCAGAGCCCGAAGACGATCACGTTGGTCAGCCAGACGGCGACGGCCGAGTAGATGAGCGCCCGACCCTGGACGACGTTGGCGTGCAGCAGGTGGTGCACGAGCAGCCCCACCGAGACCACGTTGGCCACCGTCACCAGCGCGATCAGGGTGATGGTCAGGTGGCGCACGCCGCGCGGCTCGTTGGGGTGGCGGTGCCGGCCCCCCAGCAGCGGGCACGATGAGCAGCGCGATCATGCTCGGAACGATCCACTTGGGGCCGACGACGAGGCGCCCGGGCAGCAGCAGGTAGAGCCCGACGCAGACCGCCAGCGCCAGCGACGCCGGCCAGCGCGGCTCGGGCGTGGCCTCGACCGCCACGGGCTAGCTCAGCGTGATCGGGCCGACGGAGAAGCCGCCCGATGGGGTGAGGAGGGTGCCGAGCGACCCGCCGCCCAGCATCGAGGAGATCTGCTTCGGGCTCACGAACGTGACCGACGAGCGAGGGGGCGCGATGACGGGCGCGCCGTGGTTGTAGGAGACGACCGTGACGGTGACCCAGGCGTGGGTGCGGCCCGACGCCACGGCGAAGCGCATCGCGGACAGCTCGCCCTGCGCGCCCAGGGTGATCGAGAAGTCCACCGACGCGCGCGGCGGCACGGTGATCCCGAAGGACTTCGGCAGGCCGATTGCGACGTTGTCGCGGTGGTAGGAGTACGTCGTCGAGTAGCCCGAGTGCGTCACCGACTCGCGCGTGAACCCGCTGATGAGCGCGATGTCGGGTCGGGTCGCCTCGAGCGACATGCCGTAGAGGTCCGGCAGGCGGGCCGTGAGCGCGAGCCAACGCTGGCCGGCCACGCGGCTCAGTGCCGACGACCCGAGGTAGAGCCGCCCGCCGACCATGCGCACGTTGAGGTCCGTGGTGGAGAAGGCCAGGGGCACGTGCAGCGCCGCGGACACGGCGTTGCGCGCGAAGTCCACGTTGACGTCGGCGCTGACCTCGTAGCGCTGGCCGGTCGAGACCACGACGCGCAGTTGGGCGCTGCGCGGCGGGTAGCCGTTGAGCGCCAGGGGGTCCTTGCCCCCGCGCGACGGGTTGTGGTCGGTCGCCGCCAGCACCACCCCGGTGACCGTCAGGCCCGTCGCGACCAGGGCCAGGGCGATCCCGGCCCACTGTCTCGGGGCCTTCACGCGACCACCCTACCGGCGGCGGGGCCGGCGACCCGGGGCGTCAGACCTCGAGGAGGAGGCGCGCGAGGAGGTCGGCGGCGATGTTGCGGCCGCTCGCGATGAACCCGACGCCGGCAGCGTCGGCGCCGACCTGGCCGTCGGCGATGGCCGCGTACGGCGTCGCCGACGAGCCCTCGAGGACGAGCCCGTGGGCCGTCGCGGCCTCGCGCACGCCGGCGCGGATGCGCGCCTCGGGCACGAGGACGATGGGGACGCCGTGCTCGGCGATGATCGAGTTCGTCACCGAGTCCTCGTCGCCGCCCCCGGCCAGGCCGTCGGCGATCGTCTCGTGGTGGACGACCTCGGACATCCGGCGCCCGGCCATGACGTCGAACATCGCGTGGCTGCGCTCGGGCTGCGCGCCGGTCACCGCGACGTCGGCCCGGCCGCGCTCGTCGCGCGCGAGCAGCACCCCCGAGATGAGGCCTCCCCCGCCGATGGGCACCACGACGTGGTCGAGCCACGGGCACTGGTCGAGCATCTCGAAGAACGCCGTGGCCTGGCCGGCGATGACGTTGGGGTTGTTGAACGCCGAGACGTAGCGCAGCGAGCGCTCCTCGGCCAGCGACTTGGCCCGCGCCTGGGCGTCGTCGTAGCTGCTCCCGAACTCGATGAGCTCGACGTCGTAGCGGCGCAGGCGCGCCACCTTGGCGACCGACGCGTTGGCCGGCACGACGACGGTGGCGCGCACGCCGAGCTCCTGGGCGGCGTGGGCGACGCCGAGCCCGTGGTTGCCCGCCGACGCCGTGATCACGGCGACGCCCGGGTCCTCGCGGCGCGCCGCGTCGATCGCCGCGAGCCCTCCGCGCACCTTGAACGACCCGGTCACCTGGAGGCCCTCGAGCTTGGCCGCGACCCGCCGCCCGGCGACGTCGAGCGCGACCGTCGGGGTGGGCGCGAGGTGGTCGGCGATGACGCGGCGCGCGGCCTCGAGGTCCTCGGCGGTGGGGTGGCGCACCGGGCTCGTCATCGTCACCGCGACCACACTAGTGACGCCCCCGGCCGGCCCCCGAGCGCCGGTAGTGTCGCGGCGGTGCGCGGCCTGCTCGACGTCGTGGGCGTCGGCTCGCTGGCCTTCGTCGGCACGATGTTCGACGACTACTTCGCGTTCGGCGCCCAGCTCCTCGTGACCGACCGCTCGCGCTACCGGCGCGTCGCGGGCGGCCAGGCGCTCGGCGTCGCCGCCCTGGTCGTGGTGAGCGCGGGGGTCGGCTCGCTGCTCGCGCCGGTGCCGCTGCGCGCGATCGGCCTGCTCTGCGTCGCGCCGTTCGCGCTCGCCCTGCACGCCTGGCGCCACCGCCGCGACGCGCGCCGCACCGCGTACCGGCGCGGCGCGCTGACGACCTTCGTCCTGACCCTGGGGCTCGGCGGCGACAACGTGGCGGTCTGGACTCCCCTGCTGCGCGCGCGCGGCGTCCTCGGCGGCCTCGGCGTCGTCGCGACCTTCGCCGCGTGGGAGGTCCTCTTCGTCGCGAGCGCCGTCGCCCTCGCCGCCCACCCGCGGGTCGTGACCTGGGGGGCGGCCCGCGGCCCGCTTCTCGTCCCCTGGGTCTACCTCGGCCTCGGCGTGCTCATCCTCGCCGAGTGCCACACGCTGGGCTGAGGGTCGCGCGGGTAGCGTCGCCGGGTGACCTCGGCCCCTCGGCGCACCCTGCGCCGCCTCACCGCGATCGTCGCCATCCAGTGGATGGGCGCCACCCTGGGCCTGCCGCTGCTGCCGCTCTTCCTCGAGCACCGCGGCGGCACCCCGGGGGTGATCGGCCTCATCATGGCGTCCTTCTTCGTCGCCGGGGTCGCCACGCAGTTCGCCCTGGGCCACGTCGTTGACCGGGTGGGGCGCCGCCCCGTGCTCGTCGTCGGCCTCGTCGTCTACGGCCTCGCGTCGATGACCTTCCTGCTGCCGGTCGCCGCGCCCTGGTTCGCCCTGACCCGCGCGGTCCAGGGCGCGACCGCCGGGGCGATCGAGGTCGCGTCGCTCTCGGCGGTCGCCGCCCTCTTCCCCCAGGAGGAGCGGGGCCGGGCGATCAGCCGCGTCTACGCCGCCCAGCTGCTCGGCATCGCCATCGGGCCGGTGGCCGGGGTCGCGGTCTCGGTGCGCGACCTGGGCGCCGCCTACGGCGCGACCGGGGTCCTCAGCCTGGTCGCCGCGGCGGTGAGCGCGCGCATCGCGCTCGGCGCGACCGACCCGGCCGCGGGCCCGCTGCCGCGGGTGCGCTGGTCGGGTCGCCTGACCGGCGCGCTCTTCGCCGCGGCCGCGATGGGGACCGCGACCGGGGTCTACGAGGCCTGCTGGAGCCTGCTGATGCACGCCCACCACGCCTCGACGCTGCAGATCCGGCTCAGCTGGACGTTCTTCTGCCTGCCGTGGGTCGCGCTGTCGGGGGTCGGCGGCTGGCTGGCCGACCACGCGAACCGCCGCGCGATCGTGGCCGTCGGAGTCGTCAACGTGGCCTTCTTCCTAGCGCTCTACCCCCACATCCACTCCAACGTCGCGCTGCTCTTCCTCGGCTCGGTCGAGTCGGTGGGGACGTCGCTCACCGCCCCGGCCGCCGCGTCGCTCCTCACCGAGGACGCGGCCGAGCGCGAGCTCGGCGGCGCCAGGGGCTGTCGGCGACGGCCAACACGGGCGCGCTGGCCGCGGCGGCCGCGCTCTCGGGCGCGCTCTTCAGCCACGACCCGGCGCTGCCCTTCACCGCGATGGCCGTCGCCACCGCCGCCCTGGGGCTGTCGACCCTGTGGTGGTGGCGGCGCGTCGAGGGGCACGTCGCGCCGGCCCGGACGTGACGAGGGGGCGGCCCGCGGGCCGCCCCCTACGCCCTCACGGGTGCCTGGCTACTTCTTCCAGATCTGGTCCCACCGGGTCGAGCCCGCGTCGGGGTTGAGGCACCGGGTCCGCCCGTCGCCGGCCGTCGCGTACGCCCAGTTCTGGACGTTGGTGCGCGCCGCCCAGGCGGTGACCAGCTCGGTCAGGTAGATGTACGGCAGGTCGCTGACGAACCGGGTGTTGACCGCGGCCCAGTTCGAGACGAAGGCCGGCGAGCCGGGCTTGGACGCCATGGCCGTGAGCATCGCCTGCTCGACCAGCGGGTCGGCCTGGTGCGCGAAGTTCACCGCGCCGGCGATGAACGTGCCCGCCGGCAGCGCCGGCATGCCCAGGCCGGCCGGCGGCGCGGTGGTCGCCGGCTGGGAGTTGAACCAGACGTAGTTGAGCGACGGGTCGACGCCGCCGAACTGGTTCCAGGTCGCGCAGTCGTACTCGCCGTAGATCACGTTCTGGATGAGCGTGCTCTGGACGAGCGGGCGGGGCGTCACGTTGATGCCCACCGCGCCGAGCTGCTGCTTGAAGAAGGCGAACGCCTTGTTCTCGCTCGAGCTGCCCGCGACGATGTCGATCACGAAGCCGACCGACGACACGTTGTTCTTCGACTTGAACGCCGCCACCAGCGTCTTGGCCTTGGAGGGGTTGTACGCCGGGTACGTGCCCTTGCGGTAGTACGGCGACGTCGGCCGGTAGATCGAGCTGGCCACCGGGTTCTGGCCGCCGGCGACCACCTTGGCGTAGGTGTTGCGGTTGATCGCCATCGCGCAGGCCAGGCGGATCGTCGGGTCGTTGAGCACCGGCTTGAGCGTGGTGTCCCACTGCAGGGTGCTGGGGTTGACCGCGCCGAGCGTTCCCTCGTAGACGGCGAACTGGACCTGGGCCGGCGCCGCCTTGCCCTGCTCGATGTAGGGCAGGACCCCGGGCACGCCCAGGCTCGAGAAGTACCCCGCCCACGCGAAGTACTGGTTGAGCGTCCCGGTGGTGTTGAGGATCAGGCAGTTGAGCGACGGGTCCAGCGGGTCGTGCGCGTCGGTGCGGTAGGTGATGCCCTTCATCTTCTTGAGCGCCCCGATGCTGGTCCCGTCCTGGGTCAGCAGCATGTCGATCGAGCCGGACTGGAGCGCCTGGTTGCGCGCGTTGTCGTCGACGATCGTCTTGAAGATGACGCCGTTCAGGTAGGGCAGCTGGCGGTTGGCCGCGTCCGCTCGCCAGTAGTTCTTGTTGCGCGTGAAGACCGACTGCACTCCGACCTGCCACGACGACACCTTGAAGGGCCCGGTGCCCACGGGGGTGCCGCTGAACGAAGGGGAGAACGACGACGGGTGTGCCATGTAGCAGGTCTGCTGCTCGCTCAGGGCCGTGTAGGGGAAGGTCGAGAACGGGACCACCAGGTTGAAGGCCACCGTGTAGTTGTCGACCTTGGTCACCGAGGCGATGATCGGGCGCACGGCCAGGCCGACCGTCTGGTCGGCCGCGGCGGCGTTGAAGTTGGCAACCACGATGTCGGCGTTGAACGCGTCGCCGTTGGTGAAGGTGACGCCCTGGCGAAGCTTGACGGTCCAGACGGTGTAGTTCGAGTTGGGCGTCGCCGACAGGGCGAGCATCGGCAGCCAGGTCTTGCCGTTGGCGGCCGAGACGAAGAGCGGGTCGTAGAGCGCGTTGGCCACGCAGAAGCCCGACGCGTCCATCTTGCCCTGGGCGCCGTTGAAGATGTGGTAGTTGGGGACGTCCGAGAGCAGGCCGACCTTGAGCGTCCCGCCCATCTTGGGCTTGCCCTTGGTGACCCCGACAGTCGCGCCCGCGGCGGTCGCCAGGAGCTCGTCAACCACGGTCCCGGCCATGGCGATCCCGCCGACCGTTGCCGCGGAGTGCGTGAGGAACGTACGCCGATCGACGCTTGAAGACATCATCCCTGCTTTCCCCCCGGGAACGCCGGCCGTCTGCCGACCCCCCTGCTGCGCAGAAACATAGCAAGAACGGCCTCGCGCGCGAGTGCACGCCCCCCAACTGTCACCCCGGCGTCACGGGACCCGGGCCGAGGGCCCGGGTCCCGCAATCGCCGAGTCAGGGAGGGCTCAACCGCGGTGGTGACCGCCGTGGCGGCCGAGGCCGCCCCAGGCGCCACCCAGCCCGCCGAGCCGCACGCCCACGTTGACCGACGAGTGCGATGACTGTCCCGTCGACACGTCGTCGGAGTCTCCGTCGGAGGCCTTGGCGGAGCCGATCCAGACGCTCACGGCGTCGAGGGCGTTGGCCGTGGTGTCGACCGTGCCGGCCGCGACGATCCACTCACCAGCGGTGACGTTCGACAGGGTCGCGGACTGGCCGCCCATGCGGTACGTGGTCGTCGACGAGACGGTCACCGTCACGTTGAGCCCGTTGAACAGCGTCACGGAGACGTTGTTCCCGGTCACCACCGCCACCTTGCCGATCACGTACGACGTGCGCACGCCCGAGGAGATCTTGACGCTCAGGGCGTCGAGCACGTTGTTCGTCGAGTCGACGAGGCCGGTGGCGCAGATCTTCTCGCCGACCGTCACGTCGGCCAGGGTCGCGCTGGCGCCGCCCTTGGTGTAAGTGGTCGTCGAGCTGACCACGACGCCCTGGGTCAGCTGGTCGTGGCCCTGGACCGTGATGGTGTTTCCGCTGACCGCGGTCACTGTTCCGTGGATCTTCGACAGGATGATCCAGATCGCTCCGGCGGTCGTCGCGCTCGTCGAGGACGGCTGGACGCAGACGCGCTCGCCGTTGGCCAGCGCCGCGGCCGTGGCCGCGGTCGAGCCCTCGCTCACCGTGGTCGACGTGGCGATGGCGAAGGTCGTCGCGGTGCCGTCGTGACTCGTGACGGTGATCGACGTGGCCGAGACGCCCGAGGCGACGCCGCAGGTGCCGCCCGACCCTCGTCCGCCCCATCCGCCGCCGTCGTGGTGGTGCTCGGAGGCGCCAGCGGCTCCGGCGCCCAGGACGAGGACGCCCAGGGCGAGCGCCGCCGCCGTGATCGAGCGGGCGACCCGCCCGCTCAGGGTGCTCTGTGTCATGTGCGGACCTCTCTCTGTGGTGTGCCCGGCGCTCTCCTCGCCCGGGACAGCACCATCGTGGCCGTCCAACCTGTGGCCCGGCTGTGGACGGCCTCAGAGTCGGGCGAGTTCCGGGGGCCGACATGGCGCCACGGGCTCAGGCGCTCGGGCATACTGGCGCGGTATCAGGGGGGCCTCTCGGTCGGGCGGGGCGCGAGACGGGGAGGGGTCGCCAGTGGCGTCAACGCTGCAGTCGCACGACGGGTCGGTCGAGGACCAGCCGTTCCACATCGAACAGCACGGGATCGACTACATCCCGGAGTCTGAGCGGTGGGCCACCGCGCGCAACATCGGCGCGCTCTGGGCCGGGACGTCGATCAACGTCGAATACTTCATCTACGGCGCGCTGCTGATGGGCTTCGGGTTCAGCTTCTGGACCGCGTTCAGCATCATCGTCCTCGGCAACATCTCCTACCTGCTGCTCGGCGTCGCCTCGCTGCAGGGCCCCGAGACGGGGACGACCGCGTTCATGGTCTCTCGCGCGCCATTCGGCACCCGCGGGTCTCGGGTCCTCAGCTTCTTCAACTGGATCACCCAGCTCGGCTTCGAGACCGAGGGCCTCATCCTCATCGTCGGGTGCGTGACGGTCCTGGTCGATCTGGCCGGCGGGCACGTCAACTCCCCGACCAAGGTGATCCTCGTCATCCTGGCCGCGGCCATCCAGGCGGTCATGCCCTACCTCGGGCACGCGACGATGGTCAAGGTCCTGCGCGCCCTGATCGTCCCGTTCATCGCCATCTTCGCGCTCATCAGCTACTACGCCATCAAGCACGGGGCGGCCGTCTCCGCCCAGTCCTACGGCCACGGCTGGGAGATCTACACCGCGGGCATCGCCTTCACGATCGCCCTGTCGGGCCTGGGCTGGACCGAGTGCGGCAACGACTACACCCGCTACATCCCGCGCGACGCCAAGAAGGGCGCCATCGTCGGCTGGCTCTTCCTGGCCACGGCCGTCCCCGAGATCATCGTCATGACCCTCGGCGCGGTGGTCTTCACCTTCCTGCCGAAGTTCGGGTCCGGGTCCAACCCCTTCGCCGCACTCCAGGGCCAGCACCTCATCCCCGAGTGGGTGGTCGTGGTCTTCCTCGTCTTCGCCGTCGTCCAGCTCTTCGGCATCAACTCGCTCGACCTGTACTCCTCGGGGGTGTCGCTCCAGGCGCTGGGGGTGCGCCTCAAGCGCTACCAGGCCGTGCTCCTGGACTCGGTCCTCGCCGGGCTCATCACCCTGTGGGCGGTCTTCCAGTCGACGTTCGCCCTCTACATGAGCGAGTTCGTCGCGGTGATCATCGTCTGGATCGCGCCGTGGTTCGGGATCCTCACCGTCGACTGGATCATGCGCCGCTTCAAGTACAACCCCGGCGAGCTCCAGCGCTCGGACGCCGGAGGCCTGTACTTCAACGGCCGGTCGGGCGTCAACTGGGCGGGGCTCGCGGCCTTCGTCATCGGTCTGTGCGCGTCGATGGCCTGCTTCTCGAAGGCGCCGAGCTACAACTTCCCGCTCCACTGGATGACCCCGATCTCCAACCACTACTCCGGCGCGGACTTCTCGGTGCCGGTGGGCATCCTCGTCGGGGGGATCCTCTACTGGGCGTTCGGCGCGATGAGCGGGGTCGTCACGCGCCAGGTGGCGCGCCAGCGCGAGCTCGAGCCGACGGGCTAGTTCACCCGACCCAGTCCTCGACGAGCCCCCCGGCGCCGTCGGGCCGGAAGACCGGGATCGAGCCGAGCGCGCGCACGAGCTCGGCGTCGTCGCCCAGCGCGCCGCGCCACGCCGAGGCCTCGGTGACCAGGGCGCCGATGACGACGACGTCGGCGCCCACGCCGCGTAGCAGGCGCAGCGCGGCCCCGGTCGTGGCGCCCGTCGAGATCACGTCGTCGACCAGCGCCACGCGCCGGCCGGCGACGTCCGGGACGCGCGCACGGTCGAAGAGGAGACGCTGGGGGGCGTCGGTCGTGATGGAGCGCACCGGCTCGGAGACCGCGTCGGCCAGGTGGATCTTGGGCGTCTTGTGCAGGATCACGTACTGGTCGAGGCCCAGGTGGCGGGTCGCCTCGACGACGATCGGGATGCCCATGGTCGCCACCGTGGCGACGATGTCGACGCCCGCGGGCTCGACGAGCGCGGCCAGCTCGGCCCCGGCGCGGTCCATGAACGCGACGCCCATGTCCACCGTGATCAGCAGCGCCAGGGTCAGGTCCGCCGAGAGAGCCACCAGCGGCAGCTCCACGCTCTGGGTCCCGATCTCCACGCGGTAGACGCCGCCCGCCACGGGGCTGGAGCATACTGACGGGGTGACCGACCCCCCCGATCAGCGAGGACTCGGCCCGGGCGATGCTGCGCGTCGCCTACGACGAGGCGGTCGCCGGGCTCGCCGAGGGCGGAATCCCCATCGGCGCGGCGCTCTTCACCCGCGGGGGCGAGCTCCTGGGCCGCGGCCACAACCGGCGGGTCCAGGAGGGCGACGCGTCGATCCACGCCGAGACCGACGCGTTCCGCAAGGCCGGTCGACGCCGGGACTACCCGAGCTGCGTGATGGTGACGACCCTCTCGCCCTGCTGGTACTGCTCGGGCCTGGTGCGCCAGTTCAACATCGGCGCGGTCGTGATCGGCGAGGCGGAGAACTTCCACGGCGGCCACGACTGGCTGTCCGAGCTCGGCGTCGAGGTCGTGGTCCTCGACGACCCGGACTGCGTGTCGATCCTCGGCGGGTTCATCGCCGAGCACCCCGAGCTCTGGCACGAGGACATCGGGCTCTAGTCAGCGAACCGGCGGCCCGAAGAGGCGGTCCCCGGCGTCGCCCAGGCCCGGGGTGATGTAGCCGACGTCGTTGAGCTCCTCGTCGAGCGCGGCCGCGACGATGCGCGCGCCGGGGTGGCGCGTCGACACCAGCTCGACGCCGGGGCGCGCG
Organism: uncultured Actinomycetota bacterium; assembly: GCA_963820815.1. Taxonomy (GTDB): domain Bacteria; phylum Actinomycetota; class Acidimicrobiia; order Acidimicrobiales; family RAAP-2; genus RAAP-2. The sequence goes on from CAWGBL010000003.1 coordinate 678,882, forward strand.
GCGATCAGGCAGAGCACGGTGACCTCGCGCGCGCCGCGCGCCTCGAGCATGGTCAGCACGCAGTCGAGCGAGCCGCCGGTGGCGAGCATCGGGTCGCAGACCACCACGTGGGCGCCGTCGAGGCCCTCGGGCAGGCCGTCGAGGTAGACGTCGGCTGGAGCGTCGACTCGTTACGGCGCAGCCCGACGAGGCAGACGCGCGTGTGGGGCAGGACCTCCTGGACGGCCGGGCTCATCCCGAGCCCGGCGCGCAGCATCGGCACGATCAGGTACTCGACGTCGACGCGCGTCGCCGGGGCGCCCGGCGGTGACCGGCGTGTCGACCGTCGTGGCGACGACCGGGGTCTCGCGGAACGCCTCGTAGGCGACGAAGCGCGAGATCTCGCCGGCCAGTCGCAGGAAGTCGGCGTTGCTCGTCGCGCGGTCGCGCAGGCGGCGCACCTTGTCGGCGACGAGCGGGTGGGTGATGACGATCGGCTCGGGCACGAGCGCCACTGTACGTGACGCGCCGGGGGCGGGCCGCGGGGCGCCGACCGTAAACTGCCCCGGTGGCACGCGTCCTCTCCCCGCGTCTCGCGACCGGGCGAAGGCGGAGACCGGGTGCCAACCCCCTCGGCGGGGTACGCTCGACTACCCCGGGCCGCGCGCGCGGGTGCGCCGCGACCCGTCACTCGCGTGGTGGCGCCGGGTCCTGCCGGTCATCCGCGCCCACCGGGCGGCCTTCATCGCCGCGATCGGGCTGTCGTTCGCTCAGCCTCATCTTCCAGACACTCGTCCCCAACCTGCTCAACGGCGCCATCACCACGCGCTCTGGTGCACCACAGCGAGTCGCTGCACCACGACGTCCTGCGTCATCATCGTCGTGGGACTGCTGGCCGGGGTGACGGGGCTCGTCGTCGCGCCAGTTCCTCTACTCCACCGCCTACAACGTCGAGGCCGACCTGCGATCGCTGATCTACGAGCACCTGACGTGGCTGTCGTTCAGCTTCTACGACCGGGTGCAGTCGGGCCAGCTGATCAGCCGGGCCAACAGCGACATCCGCAGCGTCCAGATGTACTCGACCTTCGCGCCGCTCATCCTCGTGCAGTGCTGCATCGGCGTGCTGGCGTTCGGCTTCATGCTGAGCATCGACCGTTCCGCTGGCGTTCGTCGCGATGGCCGTCATGCCGATCCTGTACGTCGATCGGCATCAAGATGCGCCGCGTGATGTTCCCGATCTCGTGGGTCATCCAGGCGCGCCTCGCTGACGTGGCCACCATCGTCGACGAGAACGTCAACGGCGTTCGCGTCGTCAAGTCCTTCGCCCAGGAGGGCCGGAGGTCAACCGGCTGGCCGACGCGGCCGAGCGCGTGGCCTGGGCCTACGTCAAGGACGCCCAGATCCGCGGGAGTGGTCCCCGTGGGTCCAGAACCTCCCCCAGCTCGGGCTGGCCCTCGTGCTGTTCTTCGGGGGCTGGATGGTCATCAACGGGCCACCTCGGCGTCGGCGAGATCCTGGCCTTCAACGCCTACCTGCTGATGCTGCAGGCGCCGTTCATGATGCTCGGCCAGCTGGTGATGATGGGCCAGCGCGCCAAGGCCAGCGCCGAGCGGATCTTCGAGATCCTCGACGAGAGTCCGGAGGTCGTCGAGCGCCCGGGCGCCTTCGACCTGACCGAGGCGACCGGCCGGATCGAGTTCCGCCACGTGTCCTTCGCCTACGGCGACGGCCCCGCGATCCTGAGCGACTTCGACCTGGCCGTCGAGCCCGGCGAGACCGTCGCCATCGTCGGGCGCACCGGGTCGGGCAAGTCGACGGTCGCGCGGCTGCTCACGCGCTTCTACGACGTGAGCGACGGCGCGGTCGCCATCGACGACCACGACGTGCGCGACGTGACGCTGTCGTCGTTGCGCGCGCGCGTCGGCGTGGTGACCGACGAGCCCTTCCTCTTCTCGATCTCGATCCGCGACAACATCGCCTACGGCCGGCCCGACGCGACGCGACGACGAGGTCGAGGCCGCCGCGCGCGCGGCGAACGCCCACGAGTTCATCGTCGACCTCCCCGAGGGCTACGACACCGTCGTCGGCGAGCGCGGCTACACGCTGTCGGGCGGCCAGCGCCAGCGCATCGCCATCGCGCGCACCCTGCTGGTCAACCCGCCCATCCTGGTGCTCGACGACTCGACCAGCGCCATCGACGTCCACGTCGAGGCCGAGATCTACGAGGCGCTGCGCGCCCTGCTCGGCTCGCGCACGACGCTGGTGATCGCGCACCGCATCTCGACGATCGCGCTCGCCGACCGGGTCGTGCTGCTCGACGGGCGGGCGCGTGGTGGCCACCGGCACCCACGCGCGCCTGCTGGCCACCACCCCGCTCTACGCCCAGGTCCTCGCCCAGGCCACCGGGGAGCCCGACTGATGTCCTGGGGCGGCGGGTTCGGTGGCGGGATGTGGGGGGCGGGCGGCCGACCCGGCGCGGCCCAGCCCGGCCTGCCCTTCGGCGGCATCCCCAGCGAGCTCATGGCCGGCGCCACCCAGATCCTCGCCACCGAGCCGGCGCGCGCTCCCTCGGCGATCGACTTCACCCAGCGTCCGAGCGAGCGCGAGCGTCGCCGCCTCACCCTCTGGCAGCTCGTCTCGACCTACCCGCGCCAGCTCGTCGGCGCGTCCCTCCTGGTGATCGCCACCAGCCTGGTCCTGCAGGCCGGGCCCAAGATCACCGAGTTCGCGATCAACCACGGAATGGTGCCGGGCCACCGCAGCCTCGCCGTCATCGCCGTCTGCGGCGGCCTGTACCTGGTGCTGGGGTTCGTCAGCGTCGTGCTCCAGCGCTGGGCGGGTCGACGTGACCGGCTGGCTCGCCAGCCGGGTCATGCACGACCTGCGGATCCGGGTCTTCACGCACCTCCAGCGCCTGAGCCTCGACTTCTTCACCGAGGAGAAGGCCGGCGTCCTCATGAGCCGGATGACCAGCGACATCGAGAACCTCCAGCAGCTCGTCCAGGACGGCCTCAGCCAGTTCGCGCTCCAGGGGCTGACGATGGTGGTGATCACCGTCATCCTCTTCGCGACCAACGTCGCGCTCGCCACCTGGACCGTCGCGCTGATCGTCCCGCTGCTCTTCGTGCTCACCATCTGGTTCCACCGCGCCAGCGAGCGCGGCTACCTGCTCAGCCGCGACCGGATCGCGCATCGTGCTGGCCGACCTCTCGGAGTCGCTCTACGGCATCCGGGTGGTCACGGCCAACAACCGCCAGCGCCGCAACATCGTCAACCACCGCCACGTCGTCGGCGCCTACCGCGACGCCAACATCTACACCGGCCGGGTCACCGCGATCTACGGCCCGACGACGATCACCATCGGGATCCTCGGCCAGGGCCTCCTGCTGGGCATCGGCGGCGGCGAGTACCTGCACCACCAGCTCACGCTCGGCGCGCTGGTCGCCTTCTTCCTCTACCTCAACCGCTTCTTCGCCCCGATCCAGCTGCTGGTCCAGCAGTACAACGCCCTCCAGCAGGGGCGCTCGTCCATCATCCGGCTACGCGAGCTGCTCGAGACCGCGCCCAGCGTCGACGAGGCCGACGGCGCGCCCGACCTCGCCCCGCTCGAGGGCCGCATCACCTTCGAGCACGTGGGCTTCTCCTACGGGGACGGCACCCCCGTGCTGACCGACGTCAGCTTCGAGGTCGCCCCGGGCGAGTCGGTCGCACTCGTCGGCCCGACCGGCGCGGGCAAGTCGACCGTGGCCAAGCTGGCCAACCGGTTCTACGACCCGACGTCCGGGCGGGTCCTGCTCGACGGGGTCGACGCTCGCGCCGTGACCCTGCACTCGCTGCGCTCCCAGCTCGGCGTCGTCCCCCAGGAGCCCTTCCTGTTCGCCGGGAGCATCCGCGACAACCTGCGCTTCGGCCGCCCCGACGCCACCGCGGGCGAAGTCGACGAGGCGGTCGACGTCGTCGGCCTGCGCGACCTGGTGTCGCGGCTGCCGGCCGGGCTGGACACCGCGGTCCACGAGCGCGGCCAGACCCTGTCGGCCGGCGAGCGCCAGCTGCTCGCGCTGGCCCGCGCCTTCCTGTCGCGCCCGCGCGTGCTCATCCTCGACGAGGCCACGAGCTCGCTCGACCTGCGCTCCGAGACCATCGTCGAGCGCGCGCTCGACGCCGTGCTCGAGGGCCGCTCGGCGATCCTCATCGCCCACCGGCTCACCACCGCCCAGCGCGCCGACCGGGTCGTCGTGATCGACCGCGGCCGGGTCGTCGAGGCCGGCGCGCCGCGCGACCTGGTCGCCGCGGGCGGCCCCTACGCGCGCATGTACGCCGCGTGGCTGGCGGCGGGCGGGCGCGACGCCGCCTAGATCAGCGCGCGCAGCTGCTCGATGAGCCCGGCGCTGGTCTGGCCGGGCATCGGCACCGGGTGGACCTGGAGGTGGGTGACCCCGGCCTCGGCGAAGGCGGCCGCGCGCTCGGCGACGTAGGCGGGCGGGCCGCACAGCGTCGTGAGCTCGAGGAACTCCTCGGGCACCGCGGCCTCGGCGCCGCGCTTGTCGCCCGAGAGGTAGAGCTCCTGGCAGAGGGCGGCCGCCTCGCCGTAGCCGTAGCGCACGGCCAGCTCGTTGTAGAAGTTCTTGCCCTTGGCCCCCATGCCGCCGACGTAGAGCGCGACCATCGAGCGCGCGAGCTCGCGCACGCGGGTCACCTCCTCGCCCTCGCCGATGGCCAGCAGACCGCCGGCCGTGACCATGAGGTCGCCCAGGCCCGCGGCGCGCTTGGCGCGCCCGGCGGCCAGCGAGGCGCCCCAGACCTCGCCGGCGCGCTCGGGGATGAACAGGATCGGAATCCACCCGTCGGCCACCTCGGCCGCGAGCTCGACATTCTTCTCGCCCAGCGCGGCCACCCAGACCGGGATCGACGCGCGCACCGGGTGGGCGATGATCTTGAGGGGCTTTCCCAGCCCGGTGCCCCGGCCCTCGGGCAGGGGCAGGTCGTAGAAGGCGCCGTGGTGCTCGAGCGGCGCCTCGCGCGCCCACACGGCGCGGCAGATCTCGATGACCTCGCGGGTTCGCCCGACGGGGCTGGTGTACGGCACGCCGTGGAAGCCCTCGATCACCTGGGGCCCCGACGCGCCCAGGCCGAGGTGGAACCGGCCGCCCGACAGGGCGTCGACGCCGGCCGCGGTCATGGCGATCAGCGTCGGGGTCCGGGTGTAGATCGGCAGGATCCCGGCGCCGATCTCGACCGTCTCGGTGAGCGCGGCCAGGTAGCCCATCAGGGACGGGCCGTCGAAGCCGTACGCCTCGGCCACCCAGACGAGGTCGAGGCCGGCGCGCTCCATCTCGGCGACCTCGCGGGCGGCCGCCTGGAAGCCGCCGGCGTAGCTCATCATCGTCGAGACCTTCACGCCCACCCCCTTCGAGCGGTCACGCTAACCCACGCGGCGTGACACTTGGCCCTAGCGGGGCTGCCCTACGCTGGGACGGGGCACTCGGCCCCGTTGGAGGTCCGTGACACCGTGGTCACACGTCCCCATGAGGCGCACCCGCACGAGTTCAACCCGTGGCTGCACGTGTCGTCGCTCATCGAGCGCGCCGGGCACCTGCTCGGCCTCGACGACGGGCTGATCGCGCGCATCACCGCGCCCGAGCGGGTGCTCGAGGCCTCGATCCCGGTGCGCATGGACAGCGGCCAGATCCGGATCTTCACCGGCTGGCGAGTGCTGCACAACACCGCGCGCGGCCCCGGCAAGGGCGGCATCCGGTTCCACCCGAGCGTCAACGCCGACGAGATCGCCGCGCTCTCGGCCGACATGTCGATCAAGTGCGCGGTGGTCAATATCCCCTACGGCGGGGCCAAGGGCGGCATCGCCGTCGACCCGTCGCTGCTCAGCCACGGCGAGCTCGAGCGCCTCACGCGCCGCTACGCCTACTCGATCGCGCCGATGATCGGCCCGGACCGCGACATCCCGGCGCCCGACATCAACACCGACCCCCAGATCATGAGCTGGATCATGGACACCGTCTCGATGCTGTCGGGCCACTCCACGCCCGGCGCGGTGACCGGCAAGCCGCTGGCCATCGGCGGGACGATGGGCCACGCCGGCGCGACGTCGCTCGGCGTCACGATCTGCACCGCGGCCATCCTCCAGCGACTCGGGCGCCTCGCCAACGAGCAGCGCGTCATCATCCAGGGCTACGGCAAGGTCGGAGCGCCGCTGGTCAAGCTGATGAGCGACCGCGGCATGAAGGTCGTGGGCCTCGCCGACATCAAGGGCGCGATCTCGGTGCCCGGCGGGATCAACCACCTCAAGCTGGCCGAGCACGTGGCCGAGGCCGGCACGGTCGTCGGCCTCCCCGGCGCCGACGACGTCAGCCCCGACCAGTTCTTCACGATCCCCAGCGACATCGCCATCCCCGCGGCCCTCGGCGGGGTGATCGACGAGGAGGTGGCCGAGACCATGGCCGCCTCCATCGTCGTCGAGGCGGCCAACGGCCCCACCACCGGCGAGGGCGCCGCGGTGCTCTCGGCGCGAGGCATCCGCTCGGTCCCCGACGTGCTGGCCAACGCGGGCGGCGTCGTGGCCTCCTACTTCGAGTGGGCCCAGGACCTCCAGGGCTACATGTGGGAGCGCGAGCTCTTCACCCAGCGCCTCGAGAAGACGATGCACGAGGCCTTCAACCACGTCTGGGCCCGCCACAAGGAGCTCGGCGTGAGCCTGCGCGAGACCGCGCTGGCCGTGGGCGTCGAGCGCATCGCCGAGGCCACCGAGTACCGGGGACTCTTCCCCTGAGCGACCTCGAGACGGTCGAGGAGCTGCGCGAGCGCGTCGCCCGGCTCACCGCCGAGGTCGAGCGGCTCCGCGCCGAGCTGCGCGACGCGCGCCGGCGCGACGCCGAGGTCCCGCCGCACCACGGGAGCTAGGGCGCGGTCGTCGTCGGCGTCGCGCAGGTGTCGACGCGCGCGGCCAGCACCTGGGCGGCCGCGTCGACCAGGGTCGCGCGCGCCAGCGTCCCGTGCACGACCGCCGCGACGATCCCCGCGCGCACCTGGTTCGCCCGCGAGAGCGGGGTGGCCGGCGCCGCCGGCGGGCTGAAGAGGACCTCGTCGGCGCCGGCGCGTAGCGCGTCGACCGACGCCGCGGGCACCGACAGGTGCAGCGCCCCGATCGCCCCGGCGCTGAGCGAGTCGGTGACGATGAGCCCGGTGAACCCCATCGTCGTCCTCAGGTAGGTCACCACCGCGCTCGAGAGGCCCGCGGGCGTCGCGCTGAGCCCGGGCACGGTCGCGTTCGAGAGCATGACGGCCGGCACCCCGGCGGCGATCGCGGCGCGGAACGGCACCAGCCCGGTCGTCTTGAGGACCGACCACGCCCGGGTGTGGGCGGGGCCGTCGTCGGTGTTGCCCGACGCGCCGCCCAGGCCCGGGAAGTGCTTGACGACCGCGGTGACCCCGCCGGCGGCCAGCCCGCGCGCGAAGGCCGTCGCGTCGGCCGCGGCCGTCGCCGGCGACCCGCTGAACGACCGGTATCCGTCGGGGTCGGCCGCGCCGGGCTCGACCGCGCGGCCGTCGACGTCGGCCACCGGCGCGAGGTCCACGCTGACCCCGAGGCGGGAGAGCTCTCGGCCGACCCTCGCCGCCGTCGCGGTGATCGCTGGGGCGCGCATCGTGCGGCCCATCGTCTGGGCCCACGGGATCGACGGCACCAGGTTGGACAGGCGCCAGACCCCGCCGCCCTCCTCGTCGGTCATCACGAGCAGCGGGTAGCCCGAGGCGCTGCGGGCCTGCACCGCGGCCAGGCGCGCCGCGAAGTCGGCCGGGGCGCTCGACCCGAAGAGAATGATCCCGCCGTAGCCGGCGGCGGCGGCCGCGCCCATCGTCGAGACCGCGCCCGCCGTGACGGGCACGACGACGACCTCCGCGGCCAGGCGCGGCAGCGTCCAGCGCGTCACCAGGGCCTGAGCGCAGGCGTACGCGCCCGGCCCGGCGCCGTCGGTCGTGGTCGCGGGGGCCAGCGCGCCAACGAGCGTCGCGACCAGCGCGATAGCGACCTTCCTCACGCGTCGAGGCTACGGGGGGCCGGCGGCCGGGGCGTCGCTACCCTGGTCCCATGGCCCGACTGCCCGCGGCGTTCGTCGGCCACGGCAGCCCGATGAACGCGATCAGCACCAACCGCTACACGCAGGCCTGGCGCGAGCTGGCCGCGTCGATGGAGCGGCCGCGCGCGGTCCTCGTCGTCTCGGCGCACTGGTTCATCAACGCGACCGCGGTCACCGCGATGCGCGCCCCGCGCACCATCCACGACTTCTTCGGCTTCCCCCAGGAGCTCTTCGACGTCGACTACCCCGCGCCCGGCGACCCGGACCTCGCCGCCCGGGTGGTCGACCTGGTCGAGCCGACCTGGGTCGGGCGCGACGAGGACAGCTGGGGCATCGACCACGGGACCTGGTCGGTGCTGGTGCACATGTTCCCCGCCGCCGACGTGCCGGTCGTCCAGCTGTCGGTCAACGCCGACCAGCCGCTCGAGTACCACCTCGGGCTCGGCGCGAGGCTGGACGCGCTGCGCGACGAGGGCGTCTTCGTCCTGGCCAGCGGCAACGTCGTGCACAACCTGCGCCTGATGAACCCGCACCTCGAGGGCCGGGGCGCCGACTGGGCCCACCGCTTCGACGACGCGGTGCGCGACGTGATGACCGCCGACGCCGCGCTGCTGGGCCGCGCGCCCGAGCTCCCCGACTACGCCACGGCGGTGCCGACCCCCGACCACTTCTGGCCGCTGGCCTACCTGGCCGGGCTCGGCGCGGCGGCCGGAGCGCCGGCGCGCACGCTGGTCGACGGCTACGAGATGGGGTCGCTCTCGATGACCGCCTACGTGGTCGACTAGCGCTCGCGCGCGCGCAACTCGTCCTCGACCGCGGCGGGGTCCAGCCCGCGCGCGCGCAGCAGCAGCAGCACGTGGAACCACAGGTCCGCCGCCTCGGCGACGACGCGCTCGTCGCCCTCGGCCAGCGCGGCGACGCTGAGCTCGACCGCCTCCTCGCCGACCTTGCGCGCGAGCGCCGGCGTCCCCTCGGCGAGCCGGGCCGCTACGTAGGAGTCGGGCGCCGCCTCGGCCTCGCGGCGCAGGATCTTGCGCCAGAGCCACGGGGTGAAGCACGACGTCGCGCCGTCGTGGCAGGTCGGTCCGTCGGGCCGGGCGCGGATGAGCACCGCGTCGTCGTCGCAGTCGGGCACGACCTCGACGACGCGCAGCGAGTTGCCCGACGTCTCGCCCTTTCGCCAAAGCCGCTGGCGGCTGCGCGAGTAGAAGTGCACCATCCCGGTCGAGCGCGTGGCGGCGAGCGCCTCGTCGTCCATCCAGCCCAGCATCAGGACGCGGCCGGTGTCGTCGTCCTGGACCACCGCCGCGCGCAGCTCCTCAGCCATCCCCCACCTCCGGTCGCAGTCGCCCGCCGAGCGCCTCGACCCGGCGGCGTAGCCCCGGCAGGCCCTCGGGGTCCTCGTGGACGATCGACGCCACTAGCGCCGCGTCCGTGACGGCCAGGGCGTCGGCGACGTCGGCCGCGCTCCCGGCGCCGCCCGAGGCGATGACCGGCACGCCGACCGCGTCGCGCACCGAGCGCGTGAGCGCCAGGTCGTAGCCGGCGCGCCGCCCGTCGCGCGCGATCGAGGTCAGCAGGACCTCGCCGGCGCCGCGGCGCGTCGCCTCGACCGCCCACGGAACGGTGGCCGTCGACGTCGCGACCCGCCCGCCGTGCGTGTGGACCACGCCGTCGCCGGCGTCGATGGCGACGACGACGGCCTGGCAGCCGAAGCGGTCGGCGACGCGCGTGATGAGCGACGGGTCGGCCAGCGCCGCCGAGTTGAGCGAGACCCGGTCGGCCCCTGACTCGATGAGGCGGACCGCGTCCTCGACCGTGCGCACCCCCCCGCCCACGGTGAAGGGGATGTCGACGACGTCGGCCACCGCCTCGACGACCGAGACCATGGTCGCCGCGTCGTCGGGCGTCGCGGCGATGTCGAGCAGCACCAGCTCGTCGGCGCCGCCGGCGGCGTAGTGGGCCGCCAGCTCGACCGGGTCGCCGACGTCGCGCAGCCCGACGAAGCTGACCCCCTTGACCACCCGGCCGTGCGCGACGTCCAGGCAGGGGATCAGGCGGCCGTAAGGCATCGCTCCAGGAAGGCCCGGCCGGCCGGGCCGCTCTTCTCCGGGTGGAACTGCACCCCGAGGAACGACCCGTTGGCCACCGCGGCGCAGACGCCCTCGCTGGTGGCCACGGCGTCGGGCGAGTCGGCGGCGTAGGAGTGGGCGAAGTAGTAGGCCTCGCCCCAGGGCTCGACGTCGGCCCAGCCCAGGCGCGGGACGCGCGGCGCGGAGATCCGGCGCGCGACCCCGCCGGCCAGTCCGAGCCCCTCGACCCCGCCGTCCTCCTCGCTCGCCTCGAGCGCGAGCTGCAGGCCGAGGCAGATTCCCAGGATCGGCGCGCCGTCGAGGTGGCGGCGGGCCAGCGCGTCGGCCGCGCCCGAGGCTCGCAGGTGCGCCATCGCCGAGCCCGCCGATCCGACCCCGGGCAGCACGACGCGCTCGGCGCCGAGGATCGCGCCGGGGTCGCTGGTCAGGTCGCTGTCCAGACCCAGGGCGCGCAGCGCGGCACGCACCGATCGGGTGTTGCCCGCGCCGTAGTCCACGACCGCGACCCTCACAGCGCGCCCTTGGTCGAGGGCACGACCGACCCGCGCGGCGCCAGCGCGGCGCCGAGCGCGCGGCCGACGGCCTTGAAGGCCGCCTCGGCCACGTGGTGGGCGTTGCGCCCGGTCGCGGTGACGTGCAGGGTGAGGCGCGCGGCCTGGGCCAGCGAGGCGAGCGCGTGCGCGGCCATCCCCGGGTCCGGCTCCACGTCGACCGCGGCGAAGGGCCGGCCCGAGAGGTCGACCACCGCGTGGGCCAGCGCCTCGTCCATGGGCACGCGCGCCTCGCCGTAGCGCGCTCGGCCCTTGCGGTCGCCCAGGGCGTCGTCGAGGGCGCCCCCCAGCGCCAGCGCGGCGTCCTCGACCAGGTGGTGGTCGCCGGTCTCGAGGTCGCCCGAGCCCTCGAGGCGCAGGTCGAGCCCGGCGTTGAACGCGAGCTGGGTGAGCATGTGGTCGTAGAAGCCGCCTCCGGTCGCCACGTGCACGCGCCCCTCGCCGCCCAGGCGCAGGCGCACGAAGAGCGCGGTCTCGGCCGTCGCGCGCGTCGCGCGCGTCCAGCGCGGCGCGCGCGGCGCGCCGGTGAGTTCGGCGCGCAGCGCGTCGAGCAGCGCGTCGTTGTCGGTCGCGTCGCGCACGCTGACGCGAAGGCCCCCGGGGTAGGCGCGCAGCACCATCCCGTAGGGCAGCATCCGCTCGACGAAGGCGGGCGCGTCGTCCATCGGCACGAAGAGGAAGTTGGTGAAGGACTCGGCCGGCGCGAGGCCCAGCCCGGCCAGCGCGGCGGCCAGGCGCTCGCGCTCGGCCAGTTGCGGCGCGAGGTCCGGCGGCGAGTCGAGGGCGGCCAGGGCCAGCGCGGCCGACAGCGCCGAGACCGACAGCGGCGCCTGGCGGCTGGCGATCGCGTCGACGACCTCGGGCGCGGCCAGCGCGTAGCCGACGCGCGCGCCGGCCAGGCCGAAGGCCTTGGAGAAGGTCCGCAGCACCACCGCGCCGTCGCCGATCCGGTCGAGCGCGTCGACCCCGGCGTACTCGGCGTAGGCCTCGTCGACGACGAGGCGCCCGGGCACGTCGGGCACGTCGACCATCTCGCCGGTCGGGTTGTTGGGCCGGCAGACGAAGACGAGGTCGGCCGCCGCCGGGTCGGCCACCATCGCCGCGCCGGCCATCGAGGCCGCGAAGCGGTACATCGAGTACGTCTGGTCGGGCACGGTGGCGACCGTGCCGCCCTCGGCGAAGAGGCGCGCGCACAGCACGATGAACTCGTCGCTGCCCGCGCCGATCGCCACCTGGTCGATCCCCACGCCGTGGCGCGCGGCGATGGCCGCGCGCAGCGGCTCGTAGCGGCCCCGGTCGTACTCGTTGATCTGCGCGAGCGCGCGCGCCAGCGCGGCCGGCCGCGCGCTGGCCGGCGGGGCCGGGGCGGCGTTGCCGTCGAAGCGCACGACGTCGCGCGGGTCCAAGCCGTGGCGCGCGGCCAGCTCCTCGGTCGAGGGCGGCCAGCGGTAGGCGTCGAGCGCGGCGACCCCCCTCACCGGGCGACCGCCGCGCCGTGGTGGTCGAGCCCCTCGAAGGCGGCCAGCGCGCGGACCGTCGGGGCGATCGCGGCGAGCCCCTCGCGGGTCACGCGCTGGACGGTGACGGCCTTGAGGAACGACTCGAGCCCGAGCCCGCCGGTCGAACGGGCCCGCCCGCCGGTCGGCAGGACGTGGTTGGCGCCGGTCGCGTAGTCGCCGACCGGCACCGGGGCGTACCGCCCGACGAAGACCGCGCCGGCGTTGCGGATCCGCCCGGCCAGGGACTCCGAGCGCGCTCCGACGAGCGCGACGTGCTCGGGGGCCAGGGCCTCGACCCGGGCCAGGGCGGCCTCGAGGTCGCCGACGCGCACGACGTGCGCCCGGCTGTCGGGCCCGTGCTCGAGCTGGGCGGCCACCTCCTGGTCGATGAGCGACTGCTCGACGGAGTCGTCGGCGACGACGACCACCTCGCTCGGCCCGGCCGGCAGGTCGATGGCCACGTCGCGGCTCACCAGCAGCTTGGCCTCGTTGACCGCTCCCCCGCCCGGGCCGACGATCTTGTCGACCGCCGGGATCGTGCGCGTCCCGTAGGCCATCGCGGCGATGGCCTGGGCGCCGCCGACCGCGTAGACCTCGTCGACGCCGATCAGGCGCGCCGCGGCGGCGACCGCGCCGGCGCCGCGCGGCGGCGTGCACACGACGATCCGCTCGACCCCGGCGACCTGGGCCGGCACGGCCGTCATGACGAGCGACGAGACCAGCCGGGTCGGCACGTAGAGCCCCACGACGCGCAGCGGCACCCAGCGGCGCTCCAGGGTCACCCCGGGCGCGACCTCCATCACGAGGTCGGCCGGGCGCTGGGCCGCGTGGAAGCGGCGCACCGCGTCGGCCGCGGCCACCAGGGCGGCCTCGGGCAGGCCGCCGTCGGGCACCGCGCGCGGCGGCGTGTCCCAGTCGGTCCCGTCCAGGCGCGCCGACCACTCGGCCAGCGCGACGTCCCCGCGCGCGCGCACGTCGGCGACGATCCCGGCGACGCTGAACGCCGCGTCGGTGCGCGTCGCCTCGCTCACGGGAGCATCCGCTCGACGCCCAGGGTGAGGATCGACGACGCGCCGACGGCCGACAGCGCCGGCAGCAGCGACCAGACCGCGGCCGCCGGCACCAGCGCGTGCACCGCGACCAGCCCGGGCGTGGCGAGGTCCATGACCGTCGGCGAGCCCCGGGTGGGCAGCAGCGCCGCCACCTCGTCGAGGCGGTCGCGCCCGACGTTGAAGAGGAGGTACCGGTTGGCCCGGGCGTCGATCACCGACGCGAGCAGGGTCGTCAGCGTGCGGCGCGCCTCGAGGTCCGTCGACGCGCGCCCGACCAGCACCGCCTCGGAGCGAAAGAGCGCGCCGAGGCTGCGCAGCCCGTTGGTCCGCAGCGTGCTGCCGGTCGAGACCAGGTCGACGATCGCGTCGGCGAGCCCGAGGCGCGGGGAGATCTCGACCGACCCGGCGACCGTGACGACCTCGGCCGCGACGCCGGCCTCGCCCAGCAGGCGCGCCGCGAGGCGCGGGTGCGAGGTCGCGACGCGCCGGCCGGCCAGGTCGGCCAGCGACTGGGCCGGGTCCTCGCGCGGGACCGCGGCCTCGAGGGTGCACGCGCCGAAGCCCAGGCGCAGCAGGACCTCGACGTCGAACTCGCGCTCGAGCACCAGGTCGAGCCCGGTGATCCCGCAGTCGACGATCCCGTCCTGGACGTACTCGGGCACGTCGTCGGCGCGCACGAAGAGCAGGTCGACCTCGGCGTTGCGGCAGGCGACCTGCAGGATGCGCTCGCCCGGCTCCTGGGGGTCGACGCCGCTGGCCACGAGCAGCGACCAGGCCGGGTCGCGCAGCCGGCCCTTGGAGGGCAGCGCGAGGGTCAGGCGCCGGCTCACCGCCGGCCCTTCAGGACCGCGCGGTACCCGCCCTCGCCGTAGTGCAGCCAGTGCGCGACGCGCGTCACCGTGGTCGTCGACGCCCCGGTGCGCCGCGAGATCTCCTGGTAGGGCACGCCGTCGGCGACCAGCCGCGCCACCTGCAGGCGCTGGCCCATCGCGTCAAGCTCGTTGGTCGTGCACAGGTCGCGCAGGAAGGCGGCGGTCGTCGCGGGGTCGCGCAGCGCGCAGACCGCCGCGACCAGGTCGTCGAAGCGGTGGGCCGTCTCGGGGTGCGCGTCGGCCGGGACGACTCGTCCGGTGGTCATGACATCATGCTATCATGTTAGAACGCTGCTATGCAACTGATCCCCGCCCTCGACCTCCTCGGCGACGACGCGGTGCGCCTCGAGCGCGGCGACTACGACCGCGTCGTCTTCCGCCGCCCGGCCCTCGGGCTCCTCGAGGCGATCGTGGCGCGCGGCGCCGAGCTCGTCCACGTGGTCGACCTCGACGGCGCGCGCGACGGCGTGGCGCGCCTCGACGTGCTCGAGCGCCTGGCCGGCGCGGCGGGCGGGGCCCGGATCCAGTTCTCCGGTGGGCTGCGCGACGTCGCCGCGGCCCGCGCGGCGCTGGTCGCGGGCGCCGCGCGCGTGGTCGTGGGAACCGCCGCCTGGCGCGAGCCCGGGGCGCTCGGCGAGTTCGCCGCCGCCCTCGGCGAGCGGCTCGTGGTGGCCGTCGACGTGCGCGACGGGACGCTCGCGGTGCGCGGCTGGCGCGAGTCGACCGGGGTCCCTCTCGACGACGCGCTGGCCGCCTGCGTCGACGCCGGGGTGGCGCGGGTGCACGTGACGGCGATCGACCGCGACGGCACGCTGGGCGGCCCCGACCTCGCGCTCTACGAGCGCGCCTGCGCGTCGCCGCTGGCGGTCGTCGCCGCCGGCGGCGTGCGCGACGACGCCGACCTCGACGCGCTCGAGGCCGTCGGGTGCGAGGCCGCGGTCATGGGGCTCGGCCTGCTCGCGCGCTTCGGGATCGAGGTCCACGGGACCTAGGTCCCACCCTCGCCGATCGGTGACCTTCTTCCCTAGGGCGTCGCGACGGCGCGCTGCCAGGCTGGACGCGACACCTCGAGAGATGGGACGCACGATGCGACGCAAGACCCTGGACCTGCTGCTGAACTGGGTCGGCACCCTGCTGACGGTCATCCTGCTGGTGGCCGGCATCGGGATGCTGGTCGGATACACCTTCACCAACAGCCAGGTCCGCAACCAGCTGTCCGAGCAGAAGATCTTCTTCCCGACCAAGGGAACGATGGACTACCACGACCTGGTCTCCGCCCACCAGACCGCGCTCGCCGGCCAGCAGGTCCTCACCGGCTCGCAGGCCCAGATCTTCGCCGACGACATCATCGGCGTGGACACCGCGGCGATCGCCGGCGGAAAGACCTACGCGGAGCTCTCCGCGGCCTCCCTCGCCGACCCGTCGAACACCGGGCTGGCCAACCAGGTCGAGACCGTGTTCCGCGGCGACACCCTGCGCGGCCTGCTGCTCAACGCCTACGCCTTCGGCTTCATGGGCACGATCGCCTTCTTCGGCGCGCTCGGCTGCTTCGTCGCGGCGCTGATCATGCTCGTGCTCACGCTGCTCGGCGTCCGCCACTACCGCCAGGCCGACCCGTCCGAGATCGTCTGACCCACCCCTCCCCCAGCACGCGAGGCCCGGGCGCGCGAGCGCCCGGGCCTCGCGCATTGCGCGCGCCTAGGGTCGGGGCCGTGGGCGTGGAGGTCGCGACCAGTCGGGCGGCCACGGTCGGGCGGTTCACGGTCCGGCGCGCGCTGCCGCGCCGGGGCCGGCGCACGGTCGGCGCGTGGTGCTTCGTCGACCACATGGGGCCGGCGTCGGTCACGGCCGAGTCGGGGCTCGACGTCGGGCCGCACCCGCACTGCGGCCTGCAGACCGTCACGTGGCTGGTCGAGGGCGAGGCCCTGCACCGCGACAGCCTGGGCAGCGAGCAGCTGATCGCCCCGGGACAGCTCAACCTCATGACCGCCGGCCACGGCGTGGCCCACTCCGAGGAGGCGACCGGCGCCTACGCGGGGGCGCTCGAAGGCGTCCAGCTCTGGGTCGCCCTGCCCGAGGCGACTCGCCACGGCCCGGCGCGCTTCGAGCACGTGGCGGGGCCGCCGCGCGCCGAGCTGCGCGCGGGCGCGGCGACCGTCCTGGTCGGGTCGCTGCTGGGCGCGACGAGCCCCGCGTCGGTCGACTCGGCTCTCGTCGGCGCGGACCTCGAGCTCGCCGGGCCGTGCGAGGTCGGGCTGGACCCGGGCTTCGAGCACGCGGTCGTCGCGCTGCGCGGCACGCTCGTGGTCGACGGCGCGCTGGTCCTCCCGGGCCAGTCGGCCTACCTGGCGCCGGGCGCGGCGTCGGTCGCGCTCGCGCCGGTCGGCGAGGCCCGCGCCCTGCTGCTCGGCGGTGAGCCCTTCGCCGAGGAGGTCCTCATGTGGTGGAACTTCGTCGCGCGCAGCCGCACAGAGCTCGAGGCCGCGCGCGCCGCCTGGGCCGGCGACACCGGGCGCTTCGGCACGGTCGCGAGCGCGCTCGCCCGCCTGGGGGCGCCGGAGATCTCCTGGCGCGCCGGCGCGCTCGCCGGCGCTGACCCGTCGCTCTAGACCGCTGGGGGGACCGCCCTAGCTCGCGTGGGGGACAGCGCCTATCGCGTCGCGCGGCGTGACGTGGGCATCTCGGTGAGGCGTCGGGTTCCGCGGCGCAGTGCCCACCCGCGCAGTCGCGACTTGCACCACGCCCCGGTCAGCCCCGTCGACACTGGGTTCACGAGTCGACGCAGCGCTCTGTCGATTCGGCTCACGGCGGACATCTTCCCAGAAGGGTCCGGCCCGAGAGGCACGCGTCCGGGCTCGCGCGCCTCGGCGGCACGGCCGATGAATGCCGGGGCTCGCTGCGGAGCGGCGGACTCCTCAGTGGACCGCTAGATCTGCTCGGGGACCATCTCGATCGCCCCGCAGGGGCACTCGGCGACGCAGATCCCGCAGCCCTTGCAGTAGTCGTAGTCGAACTCGTAGCTGCCGTCGGCGTGCTTGATCACCGCGTTGTCGGGGCAGACCCCGTAGCAGTTGTCGCACTCGAAGCAGTTGCCGCACGACAGGCACCGGCGCGCCTCGAAGAGCGCGTTGGCCTCGGTCAGCCCGCCCACGACCTCGTCGAACTCGCTCTGGCGGCGCACCGCCTCGAGCTCGGGGCGCTCGGTGCGCGGGGCGTCGGAGTAGTACCAGGGGTTGAGGCTCTCGAAGGTGGCCGGCGCCGCCGCGGGCGCCTCGGCGTAGGCGACGCCGCGAAGGTAGGCGTCGATCCCGCGCGCGGCGCGCGCGCCGTGGCCGACCGCGACGGTCGCCGTGCGGTCGTCGGGGGTGACGTCGCCGCCGGCGAAGACGCCGGGCAGGCCGGTCATCATCGACGGGGCCACCTCGACCGAGCCGCCGCGCACGGCGATGGCGGCCGCGTCGGCGATGAGCGAGAGGTCGGCGTCCTGGCCCAGCGCGAGCACGAGGGAGTCGGCGTCGAGCTCCTCGAACTCGCCGGTCGGCTCGGGGAAGCCCTGGTCGTTGAGGCGCATCGTCTCGACCACCAGGCGGTCGCCCTCGAAGCGGTCGATCGTCGAGAGCCAGCGCACGGTGACGCCCTCGTCGACCGCCTGGGCCAGCTCCTCGTCGTGGGCCGGCATGCGCTCGCGGGTGCGTCGGTAGACGATGACCGCGTCGGTCGCGCCGAGGCGCTTGGCGGTGCGCGCGGCGTCGAGCGCCGTGTCGCCGCCGCCGTAGACCGCGACGCGCCGGCCGACCGAGACGGGCTCGCCGTCGGCCACCGCGTGCAGGAAGGTGACGGCGTCGACGACCCGCCCGAGTCGCCCGCCGGGATGTCGACGCGCTTGCCCAGCTGGGCGCCGACGGCCAGGAAGGCCGCGTCGTAGCCGCCGGCGTCGCGCTCGGTGGCCACGTCGGTGACCGCCCGCCCGGTCTCGGCCGTCACCCCGAGGGCCAGGATCCGCGCGACCTCGGCGTCGAGGACCGCGCGCGGCAGGCGGTAGGCGGGGATCCCGTAGCGCATCATCCCGCCGAGCCGCTCGGAGGCCTCGACGAGGTGGACGCCGTGGCCGAGGCGGCGCAGCTGGTAGGCGGCCGAGAGCCCGGCCGGCCCCGAGCCGACGACGAGGACGCGCCGGCCGGTGTCGGGCCCGGGGCCCGGCAGGGCCCAGCCGCGCGCGATCGCCTGGTCGCCCAGGAACCGCTCGATGCCGTTGATCCCGACCGCCTCGTCGAGGCTCGCGCGGTTGCACTGGGCCTCGCAGGGGTGGAAGCAGATCCGGCCCATGACGGCGGGCAGCGGGTTGGCCTCGACCAGGTGGCGCCACGCGGCCTCGTAGTCGCCGGGCTCGGCCAGGTAGAGCCAGCGCTGGATGTCCTCGCCGGCCGGGCAGGCGTGGCTGCACGGCGGGAGGCGGTGGACGTAGACGGGGCGCTCGACTCGCCAGGTGCCGGTGTGGTTGGCGCGGCTCGTGCCGACGTCCAGGGTGATGGCGAAGGGGTGGCCGGTCACGGCGCCCGCGTCGTCTCGGCGTCGACGAGGCCGTAGCGCTCGATGTTGGCGTCGGCGATTGCCTGGAGGCGCGCGATCGACGTCGGGCCGGCCCTCGCCGGAGAAGAGGTGGGCGTAGCGGCCGCTGGGGCCGCAGGTACTCCTCGACCGGGGTGCGGCGGCGGATGGGCGGAGACCGAGGTGACGCGGCCGCGCTCGGCCTCGAAGACCGGGAACAGGCCGGTCTCGGCGGCCAGGCGCGCCAGGCGGATCGTGTCGCCGCTGGCCGAGCCCCACCCGAGCGGGCAGGGCACCAGGACGTGGAGGTAGCGCGCGCCGCGCACCGACATCGCGCGCTCGACCTTGCGCTCGAGGTCGTGCAGGTCGGCGACGGTCGCCGTGGCGACGTAGGGGATGTCGTGGGCCATGGCCAGGCGCGGCAGGTCCTTGCCCTGGCCGAAGGCGTTTCCCGGCTCGGGGCCGACCGCCTCGGTCGTCGCGGTGCGTGCCGCCGGCGGCGTCGCCGCCGAGCGCTGCACGCCGGTGTTCATGTAGCCCTCGTTGTCGTAGCAGACGAACAGGACGTCGTCGTTGCGCTCGAACATCCCCGACAGGCAGCCGAAGCCGATGTCGACGGTGCCGCCGTCGCCGGCCTGGGCCACGACGCGGACGTCCTCGCGCCCGGTGACCCGCAGCGCCGCGGCCACCCCGGTCGCGACCGCGGCGGCGTTGCCGAAGAGCGAGTGCAGCCAGGCGATGCGCCAGCTCGTCTCGGGGAAGGGCGTCGAGAAGACCTCGAGGCAGCCGGTCGCGTTGACCGCGACCAGGCGCCCGCCCGTCGCGCGCATCGCCGCGTCGAGCGCGTAGCGCGCGCCGAGAGCCTCGCCGCAGCCCTGGCAGGCGCGGTGGCCCGAGTCGATCGAGTTCGCGCGCTCCGCGTCGGACTGGACCGTGCGGTCCTCGGCGCCGAGCAGGCGGTTGCCGACGGCGAAGGAGCCGACCTGGTAGAAGCGGACCTTCGTCACGACGCCCCCGGGGCGAGGGCCGCCGAGCGGTCGCGCAGCAGGTTCTCGGCCGTCGGGCCCGAGCCGCGCGACGCGGCGATGCGCTCGCGCTCGCGCTCGACGGCGCCGGTGTCGAGGTCCAGGAACTCCTCGGCGCCGAGCCCGCCCGCCGCGGCGCGCGCGACGAGCGCCTCGAGGCCGGCGCGCAGCACCGGCCGGCCGCCGAGCCCGGCGACCACGGTGTGCACGGTGGCGCCGGGCACCGCCGCGGCGACGTCGCGCGGAGAGCACGCCGCCGACCCCGACGCTGAAGGCCTTCTCGACCACGACCACGCGCGTCGCGCCCGTCAGCGCCTCGGCGAGGGCGTCGGCCGGGAACGGCCGGAAGGTCGTCACTCCGAGCACGCCGACCCGGTCGCCGGCGTCGCGCCGGGCGTCGACCGCGTCCTTGAGGGTGCCCAGGATCGACCCCATGGCCACGACCACGACGTCGGCGTCGTCGACCCGGTAGGGCCGGACCAGCCCGCCCGAGTCGCGCCCGGTCGCCGCGGCAAAGGCCGCGGCGGCGCGCGGGATGGCCCCGAGGGCGTCGAGCTGGCGCAGGTGCGCGAGGTAGCGGACCTCGGCGAAGGCCTCCGGGCCGACCATCGCGCCGATGGAGATCGGGTGGTCGGGGTCGAGGACCTGGCGGGGCTCGTAGGGCGCGAGCAGCGCGTCGACCTGGGCCTGGTCGGGCAGGTCGACGCCCTCGACCGCGTGGGTCAGGACGAAGCCGTCGACGCAGACCATCACCGGGACCGAGAGCTCCTCGGCGATGGCGAAGGCCTGGACGTGCAGGTCGGCGGCCTCCTGGTTGTCCTCGGCGAAGAGCTGGATCCACCCGGCGTCGCGCAGGGCCATCGCGTCGGAGTGGTCGTTCCAGATGTTGATCGGGGCGCCGACGGCCCGGTTGGCCAGGGTCATCACGACGGGCAGCCCGAGGCCGGCGGCGTTGTAGACGGCCTCGGTCATGAAGAGCAGTCCCTGGCTGGAGGTCGCGGTGTAGGCGCGCGCGCCGGCGGCCGACGCGCCGATGCGCCACCGACATCGCCGCGAACTCGGACTCGACGTTGATGAACTCGCACGGGGCGAGCGATCCGGACTTCACCATCGCGCCGACGGCCTCGATGATGTGGGTCTGGGGCGAGATCGGGTAGGCGCAGACCACCTGGGGCCGGCAGAGCGCGACCGTGCGCGGCGATCGCCCGGGAGCCCTCAATTTGCTCGCGCACCGGTCACCCCCCGGGCCGTGGCCACGTGGTCGTAGGCCGCCGCGGCGGCCGCCGCGTTGCGCTCGCCGACCGCTCCGGCGAAGCGCTCGAGCAGCGCCTTGGTCAGGGCCTCGAGCGAGACCTGGCCGGTCAGCGCGCAGAAGCCGCCGAGCAGCGCGGCGTTGGGCAGGGGTCGCCCGAGGTGCTCGAGCGCCAGGTCGGTCGCCGGGCAGGTGGCGACCCGGTCGGCCGGGCGCCCGGCCAGCGCGGGGCCGAGTCCGAGCTCGTCGACCGTGCGCGACGTGTTGACCAGGACGTAGCCGTCGTCGCCGACGCCCTCGAAGAGGTTGACCTGGTGGATGAGGGTGGCGTCCTGGATGACGAGCGCGTCGGGGGCGACGACCGGCTCGCGGGTGCGGATGGGCCGCCGGCTCATCCGGCAGTACGAGACGACCGGGGCGCCGGTGCGCTCGGACCCGAAGCTCGGGAAGGCCTGGGCGTGGCGGCCCTCGTCGAACGCCGCGACCGACAGGAGCTCGGCCGCGGTGACCACTCCCTGACCACCGCGGCCGTGGATGCGGACCTCGAACGGGTCCGGCGCTGCGCCGTCGAGGCTCGACCAGCTCATGCATCGACCGTAACCGTGGCCCCCCTTCGAGGGCTGGGGCCTTAGGTCACGAAGCCGGCGCCGGCGCGGGCTCCGGCGCCGGCGGCGCCGCCTCGCCCTCGACCGGCGGGGACGGGTGGCGGTGGAAGTAGAGCATCACGCCCAGCGAGACGATCGCGAAGAGGCCGAAGGCGACGACCAGCGGGATGACCGCGACGTGCTTGAGCTCGGCCGAGGACCCGCTGCCCGGCGACAGCAGCACCGCGAGGAAGCCGACCATCCCGACGGTCGAGATCGTGAGCCACGCGCTGCGCCGCCATCGAGCGACGTGGCGCCCCGGCAGGAACGGCAGGGGGAACATGGAGAAGGCCAGGCTGGCGAAGCCGCCGAGGAAGGTCACGTCGAGCGCCGGTGTGAGGATGAGCCAGAACGGGTTGGGCGACGGCGAGGTCGCGGCGTGGAAGACCGGCACCGTCAGCATGAACGCGGCCGACGCCACGACGAACAGGACGAGCGACGCGACCGCGTGGATGCGACCCCAGTCCTCCTCGGGCGTCTTGGGGTTGAGGACGAAGACCGCGATCAGGCCGTAGCAGTAGCCCGGCGAGAGCCCCACCATCCGCGAGATCGACACGCAGATGATCGCGATGACGAGCCCGCCGACCAAGACCTTGAGATGCACGCGCCGGTGCTCGCGCGCGCCCATCACCGCGACCGGCAGCTGCGAGGCCATGGTCACGATCCCGACGCCGATTGCCTGGCCCAGGAAGAGGAAGAGCGTCGTGCGGTTCCACCCGAAGCCCGGGTCCAGGACCGCGTTGATGGCGCCGGCCGCGAAGATGAAGCCGAGGAAGATCGCGGTGCCCTTGGAGGCGCGCGCAAAGCGCGACGGCGAGGCCTCGCGGTGGGCGTAGAGCCGCGGGAAGCGCTTGGCCAGGCGAGCGTGGAACCGGTGCCGGTTGTTCTCGTACGTCGAGTCGAGCCACTCGCTCGGGAACCCGGCGGCAATGAGACGGGTGATCAGCAGCATCCCCAGGCTGATCCCGCCCGCGCCCACCAGGTGCTTGCCGAGCTCGCCGGGGCTGGGCATCGCCACCGAGAACTCCGAGAGGTGGTTGCGCGTGGACACCACGGTGAACCGACTACTCACGAGGTACGGCCGGGCCGCCTGGCACGAGAGCTCGAGGTGGTGGACACCCAGGGTGGCGTTGCCCGGCACGACAACCGAGCGGTCGTCGACCAGGTGGCCCGACCGGGTCGTCTGGCCGATCCACCGGCCGTCGAAGAGGACGTCGACGGACGTGCAGGTCGAGGTCAGGGTCGCGTCGCGCAGGTCCACGCGGATCCCCGGCGGCCCGGAGGCCGGGATCGTGCTCAGCGCGCCCGGCACTCGCACGGCCGAGCGCGCCGTCGCGCCCGACGCCGCCGCGGTTAGAGACGGTCTGGCCGGTGAAGGTCACGCGGTCGAGGTGCCCAGTCGGCTGGTCTCGGTCACCGACGCGCGGTAGGTGCCGCCCGAGGCGTAGACGTGGTGGACGACCGGCGTCGTCGTGACCTCGCTCGAGCCGTCGCCGAACACCCAGCGGTACCGCGAGATCGAGCCGTCGGCCGAGGTCGACGCCGTGGCGTCGAGGGTCGACGCGGTCCCGGCGCGCGAGGGCGTCACGCTCAGGTGCGCGACCGGCGCGGGGTCGGGGGCGACGGCGATCCCGAACGTCGGCGTGCCCACGGTGATCGGGGCCTCGGGCGCCGGCGGGGTCGACCGCAGGTTGATCGGGGTCACGGTGTTGCTCGCGTTGGCGGCGTAGGCAGTCGACCCGTCGGGGCTGATGGCCACCCCGTCGGGCTGGCTCAGCGTGCCCACGCTCACCGGCGACCCGGCGTGAGGCGAAGCGGCGCGCAGGTTGATCGGCGTGACCGTGTTGTCGTTGTTGGCGGTGAACGCCCAGTGCCCGTCGGGGGTCACCGCGACCCCGACCGGCCCGCCGGCGACCGCGATCTCGGCGAGCGCGTGGGGCGACGCGCCCAGGGCGACCGGGGTCACCCCCTGGGGCTCGGCGACGTAGGCGACCGATCCGCCCGGCGCGATTGCCACCGCCTGGGGCCGTCCCCCGACCCCGACGAAGGTCGTGGACCCGCCCGTCCGGTCGATCACCGTGACCCCGACGCCCTCGGAGTCGGCGACCACGACGAACCGCCCCGAGGGCGAGACCGCGATGCTCCAGGGGCCGAGCCCGACCTTGATCGGCGCGCCGGCCGACGGCGGCGACGAGGTCAGGTCGATGGGGGTGACCGTGTTGGCGTTGAAGTTAGAGACGTAGGCGGTCGAGCCGTCCGGCGTGATCGCGATCGCCGCGGGCGCCGCGCCCACCTTTATCGGCGCCCGCGGCGACCGGGCGGCCGGACCCGAGCGAGACCGGCGTCACGGTGTTCGACAGTGAGTTGGTGACGTAGGCCACCGTGCCGCTCGGGAGCGATGGCGATCCCCAGCGGGCCGTTGAAGCCGCCGACGGTGGTCACGGCGTGGGTGACGGGTTTGATCTCCGAGATCGTGTTCTGGTTCAGGTTGGTGACGTAGACGGCCCCGGGTGTCGGACCCGGGGCCGCGCCCGCCGCGCCCGACAGCGCCAGGGGCGCCGTGGCGACGGCGAGGACCACGAGGGCGAGGACGCGCGCGCGGCGCGGACCGCGCGCCGAGGCGGTGGCGACCCGACGTCGGCCCACTGGGCTCAGCTGGACCGGAGCGTGGCCACCACCCGGCGGTTGGCGGCACGACCCTTCGCCGTGGTGTTGGTGGCCACCAGGACGATCGACGGGGCGGGGACGACGGTGATGACGACGCCGTGCACGTGCAGGCCCGTCAGGTCGACGCTCAGCTGGAGCGACACGGCCTTGGCCCGGTTGAGCTCGAGCAGCGCGTTGAAGGCGGGGTGAAGACGTTGTCGGTGTAGCCGGTCAGGCTCACCGTCCGTAGCCGGCCGACTTGACGGCCCTGGCGATCACCATCACCTGGCGCTTGAGCTTGGCGCCCAGGGCGTACGAGCCCTCGGGGAACGGGCTGACCGTCACGGTGCGCGCGGCGGCGCCTTGGGCGCGTTGACCGGAACGACGACCGGCTTGGGCTCGACGATCAGCGAGCCCGCGACGTAGGTGAAGGGCGGCGGGTAGAAGGCCTGGTCCGACGACGGCGAGATGGTCACCGTGGCCGCCGACGGCGTCACGTCGTACGCGCCGACGCCCTAGGGAACTGCGCCCGACGGGCCGTAGCTGGTCGATCCGATCCCGGTGTAGGTGTAGGTCACCGAGGCCACCGTCCCGGTGTCCCCGTGGCCAGGTCCGACACGGTCGCGCTCGGGCTGAACGGGTCGCCCGCGGTGATCGACCCGCTCGACGCGTCACCGTCAGCTCGCCGCCCTTGATCACGAGGGTCCCGCCGTCGTAGATGACCGAGCCGTAGCTCGACGCGTCGGGCCGGGGAGATGGACCACGATTGCGTTCGAGGGCGTCACGAGTACGTCCCGGGTCGGTCGGCGCGTGTCGTCGGTCCGTACGACACGGTGGTGCCGGTGTAGGTGAAGGTCACCGACGTCAGCGTCCGGAGTCGCCGGACTGCGAGGCCCGTCACCGACGCGGTCTCGCTGATCGCGAACCGGCGTTGACGGTCTCGCTCGACGCGGTCACCACAAGGTGCCCCGGGCGGCGAGCGGGAAGGTGATGGACGCCGAATCGGCGACGTCGCCCGGCGTAGACCGAGTCGGCCGCGATCGACGCGGTCACGTCACACGTCCCCGGGCCGGTCACGCTGAGGTGGCCACTCGAGAGCGAGCAGCCGGCGGCGGTCCCGCCCGACACGAGGCGAAGGTGACGCGCCGGTGCCCAGGTAGCCGGTGGCCACGAGCGTCACCGGGGTGCCGACGGTCCCGCTGGCCGCGGCCACGGTGATCGACTGCGACTTGCGGGTGAAGGTCATCACGGCCGGGGCCGACGTCGCACCCTGGTGGCCCGAGTCCGCGGCGATCGTCGCGGTGACGAGGCACGGCCCGGCGCTCGTCGCGGTCACCGTCGCGCCGCTCAACGCGCAGCCGCCCGCCGTCCCGCCGCTGGCCAGCGCGAACGTGATCGCCCCGCTCCCCGCGTAGCCGGTCGCCACGAGCGCGAGCGACGAATCGACCGTCCCGGTCTCCGGCGTCACCGAGATCGACTGGGTGGCCAGAGCCACGGTGATCGCGAGCGTCGCCGAGCACCCCTGGTCGTCCGAGTCGCCGTCGCCGTCGCACTCCCGGTTAGTGTCGCGCCCTTCAGTGGAGCCCACCGTGAGCGTCGCGACGACGTCGCACCGCCCCGCGAGGCCACCGACACCGTTCCGCCGGTGGACGCCACCGCGCAGCCCGCGGTGTTCGATCCCGAGAGGGAGAAGGTCACGGTGCCGCCACTGACACCGCCGGTGACCGGCGGAAGGGCCACCGACCCCGTGAAGGGGACCGTCAAGGGAGTACGAGCCGTTGGATCCGGTGGCGGGCGGGCCGAAGCCCAGGGGGGTGTTCGAGCCCGCGCCGAACGCCGTCGTCGTGGCGACCGTGGCGATTGTCGCCGCGGCGACCGCCACGACGGCCCCGCGCGCGAGCGTCCGCGCCAGGCTGCGCCGCGTCGCTGTCCCCCGCCTAGTTGCCATCTCCGCCCCCCGGACGGCGCGCCGCCGTCACAACGGACGGACAACGCCTAGGCGAAGAGGATAGCGCTGGCGGACCGTCCGCGCCCCGCCCGTACAGTGCTCGACGACCCCCGTACAGTGCTCGAAACGACCACCGGGAGGCACCGTGACCAGCTCGCCAACAGCCCGCGAGGTCCGCTACCTCGTCTTTTCCGCCTCGCGCAGGTCGGTGTCGCTCAACAGCCGCCTCGCGGACCTCGTGGAGGCCGAGGTCGCCGGCCGCGGCGGCCGGGTCGACCGCGGCGCGATGTCCGACTTCGACTGCCCCTCCTTCGACGCCGACGACGAGGCCGCGAGCGGAGCGCCCGACGGCGCGGACGAGCTGCGCCGTCGCCTGGAGGCCTGTGACGCCTTCGTGATCGTCTCGCCGGAGTACAACGCATCGATGCCCGGTGCCCTCAAGAACGCGATCGACTGGACGTCGCGATTCTCGCCTCAGCCGTTCAATGAGCGCCACGCCCTCTTGATGGCGGCGTCGCCCTCGATGATCGGCGGCAACCGCGGCCTGTGGGCGCTTCGCGTCCCGCTCGAGCACCTGGGCTCGAGGGTCTACCCCGCGATGTTCTCCCTGGCCCAGGCCGACCGGGCGTTCGCGGCGGACGGCGGCCTCGCCGACGCCCAGCTGGCGACTCGCTTCTCCGAGACCATCGGCTCGTTCATGGAGCTGGTCGAGGCGTCGGTGAACTACCCCTGCGCCAAGCTCGCGTGGGTCGAGTTCCTCGGCGAGCGCACGGAGCCGAGCTACGACCGCGCCCAGGCCGGGTGAGGGACCCCCACGCCCTCTTGCGCCCGAGGCGCCTGGGTGGTCGTCGGGCCGCTGACCGCCTGAATCGCAAGAGACGCCACCCTCTCGGGCGGCGTCTCTTCTGAGTGGCGGGGGCAGGATTTGAACCTGCGACCTTCGGGTTATGAGCCCGACGAGCTACCAAACTGCTCCACCCCGCGATGGGGACACCAGTCTACCGGCGGCGCAGCGCCGTCGCCACCGCCCCGACCGGGGGCGCGGGCGTCAGTGACCTTGGGCCCGGCGAGCGTCAGCGCACGTGGGGTTACCGTCGCTTCGTGGCGACCCCGACGGCGATGGCGGCGCGCGCGACCGGGGGTGGCCGCGATTCGCGCCGCGGTGGGTCCCGACGCCGGCGAGCCGCGTCGATCCTCGCGGCGACGCTCGCGGCGGCCGTCGCGCTGCCGCTCGGCGCACGGGCCTCCTCCGCGACGGCACCGCGCACCGTGCTGTACCTCGACCTCGGGGCGTCGGTCTCGCGTGGAGTCCAGCCGACGCCCGCCGACCCGTTCGGCCAGCCGACCACCCGCGGATACGCGAACCGCCTCGTCACGCTCCAGGGCACCCGAGGCGTGCACCTTCACCTGACACAGCTGGGCTGCCCGGGCGAGTCCCTGGCGACGATGATCAACGGGCCCGACCCGTGCTACCTGCCGCCCGACACCCAGCTGTCGGACGCCGTCGCGTTCCTCAAGGCGCACCGCGCCGCGACGACGCTGGTCAGCGTCGACCTCGGCTTCAACACTCTCGATGTCTGCTTCCACCACCTCGACATCGACCTGGCCTGCGTCAACCCCCAGCTCGCCAAGATGCGATCGCAGCTCGCGACGGTTATGTCGACGCTCGAGCGAAGCGCGGGGCCCCACGTCGTCTTCCTCGGGCTCGGCCACTACAACCCGTACCTCACTCGCGCCGGCGCCGAGGGCAAGACCGAGGCGTTCGCGCGCAACAGCGTCGTGGCCATGGCACGGATGAACCAGGCCCTGGCGGCCGTTTACGGCTCGGCCCACGCGCGCTTCGTGGACGTCGCCGAGGCGTTCCACGAACCCGACACCACGGTTATCCAGAAGCCCGGCCACGAGGCCATCGCGGTGAACGTGACCTACGAATGCCGGCTCACCTGGATGTGCGCCAAGGCGCCGTACGGGCCCAACATCCACCCGACCGACGCCGGGTACGCCGCCATCGCCGCGGCGATGGCACGCGCCGTCCCGACCGGGTACTGACCGGGACGACGCGCGTCACCGCCGCGGCCGGCGACCCGCGGGATCCGTGCGCCGGGCTACGGGCCGGTGTCGTCCGAGACGACCCTCCACCCCGTCGCGGTCTTGACGACCGTGGCGAAGGTCACCGCCGACCCGGTCACCGGGTAGGCCCGGTGGCTCACCTGCACCAGGACCGCGGCGGTCGCGGCCTTGGGGACGACCCCCACGTACCCGCTTCGCCCGCCGCCCGCGTTCTGGCACCAGTGGACGCCCACGCGCTCGGTGGCCACGTTGAGGACCCACATCTGGTTGTGGCGCACGACCACCGGCGTGAGGCGTCGCGCCGCGTAGTACCGCGTCAGGGCGGCCCTCACCGCGGACGACACCGGCTTGACCGGCCACGTCGCGGTCGACGGGCAGACCGGCAGCGTCTTGGCCGACGCCGCGGGCGCGTACGCCGCGAGCGGCGTCATCAGCAGGCCGACGACGAGGGCGGCCCCGATGACCGCGCCGCGACGCCGCGGCGCGCGATCGGCTCTGGGGGTGCGAGTTGACATGGTGCCTCCTCGCGGCGGGGTGGGCAGCCGCGCCCACGACCCCCGCACCTTCACCGTAGGGAGGGTCGGCCCGGGCCACCAGTGCCGAAGGTCAGCGCCGCGGCGGCCGGCCTAGCCGGCCTTGGTCAGCGCCGACTGGGCGAGCTGGAGCTCCTTGTTCATCAGGTTCACGTAGTCCTGGTACTGGCCGAGGTTGCCCTTCTGCAGCGCCGACTGGGCCGAGGAGTAGTCCTTGGCCGCCTGGGTCAGGTAGTAGGCCGCGGTGTGGCCGGACCCCGAGCCGCCCGACGGCGGCGGGGTCGTGCCCAGGATGTTCGCTCCGAGCACGGCCGACAGCGCCTGGCCGACGGTCGGCTCGATGGCCACGTCCTGGTTGAACACCGCGATCACGTACTTGAGCTGGGGCAGCGTGTTCGACGAGCTCGTGACGTAGAGCGGACGGACGTAGAGCACGCTCTGGTCCAGGGGAACCATGAGGTTGTTGCCCAGCAGCACGCTCGAGCCGTGCTGGTCGAGCAGCGTGATGGTCGACGAGACGTTGGCGTTCTCCTGGATCTCGGAGTCGGCCTGCACCGGCCCGATGACCGGCGACCCCCGCGGGGTGATGTAGGCGTGGAGCTCGCCGTAGTCGCTCGGGTCGCTGGTCGCGATCAGGAACGCCGAGAGGCTCTGGACGGTCGCCGAGTTGCCCGCGGGCACGTAGGCCACGTTCTCGAGCAGCTGCTCGTGGTTGACCGACGGCAGCGACCCCACCTGGAAGATCGGGCTCATCGGGGTGAGCGAGGTCGAGACGACGTTGCCGGCGTTGTTGGTCACCTGGGTCTGCGCCAGCGACTGGCTCGGCGTGCCGGCCCCGGTCGACGGCGAGATCTGCCAGCGGTCCGACGCGGTGTAGAAGGCGCTGGCGCTGGTGATGTGGTAGCGCCCCAGCGTCGCCGCCTGGACGCTGAAGAGGTCGCTCGGGTAGCGCAGGTGGTCGCGGACGGCGGTGGGCATCGAGCTCAGCGGCAGGAACATCGACGGGAAGGCCGCGCGGTAGGCCTGGATGATGGGGTCCGACGGGTTGATCACGTAGAACTTGATCGAGCCGGTGTAGGCGTTGACGACCACCTTGACGGCGTTGCGGACGTAGTTGAAGCTCCCCGGCAGGCCGCCCTCGTTGACGTCCAGCCCGCTGGCGTTCTGGCTGTAGGGGTACTGGTCGGTCGTCGTGTAGCCGTCGAGGACGTACTGGACCTCGCCGTTGGCGATCACAGCGTAGGGCTGGGAGTCGAAGGTCAGGAAGGGCGCCGCCTTCCTGGCCATCGACATCACGTCGCGCACGAAGAGGACCCGGCTGTGCGAGTCGATCTGGTTGGAGATCAGGAAGTTGAAGTCGCCCAGGCGCAGCGCGAGCGCCATGCGGCGAAAGAAGCCGCCGATCGGGACGCCGCCGGTCGAGCGGTAGTGCGTCTCGATCGGGGTCCCGGCGTTGGGGCCGGAGTTGACCTGGTAGTCGAGCTCCTTCTGGTGGGTGTTGGCGACGACCCAGCCGGGGTCGTTGATCCCGAAGTAGATGTCGGGCTGGGTCAGCACCGGCATCCCGCTGGCCGAGACCGGCGGCACGTTCGAGACCACGAAGAGCGGGTTGCCCGTCGACGACTCGACGGTGTTGGCCTCGACGACCGCCGCGCCCAGCCCGTGGGTGTACTGCAGGTGCTGGTTCACCCAGCTCTGGCTCGGGAGGCTCGAGGTGTTGAGCTGGCGAGCGCCGATCAGCACCGGGGTCAGCTTGCCGTTGATGAAGTACCGGTCGACCGAGACCGTCGCGAACGTGTAGTACGAGCGCACCGACTGGCGCTTGATGACCGTGGCCAGCGAGATGCTGCTCGACGGGTCCCAGAGGCGGATGTTGGCCAGCGTCGCCGAGTCGGCCTTGGCCTGGGACGCGGTGATCGCCGGGAGCCCGGCGAAGGTGTGGTAGATGACGCGGTCGAGGCCGAAGGCCGCGCGCGTCGCCACGATGTTTCGCTGGACGTAGGGCCGCTCGAGCGTCGCCTGGGCCGGCGTGACCTTGAGGGCCTGGAGGATCGTCGGGTAGAGCACGCCGATGACCAGCGCGACGAAGGCCCACAGCCCGACGGCGACCGCGGGCAGCGACCAGCCGCGAGAGCGCACGTTGACCAGCAGGATGACCGCCGCGGCCAGGGAGAGCCAGAACAGGATGGTCAGCGCCGGCATGCGCGCGTGCACGTCGGTGTAGCCGGCGCCCTGGACGTAGCCGTTCGTCGAGTTGACCAGCTCCCACTTGGCGATGAGGTAGCCGGCGGCCTTCATGAGCGCGATCCCGGCGCCGATCACCGACAGGTGGGCCTTCACCCGGGGCGCGACGCGCGGGCGGGTGCGCGTCGCGCGGATCCCGCCGTTGAGGTAGTGGAAGACGGTCGTCACGATGAGGACCACGAAGAGGACGACGAGAAGCCACGTCACGACGAACTGCACGAAGGGCAGCGTGAAGACGTAGAAGCCGATGTCCTTGCCAAAGAGCGGGTCCTTGACGTGGAAGCTCTGGCGGTGCGCGAAGAGCAGGTACTTCTGCCACTCCCCTGTCGCGTTGAGCCCGGCCACCAGCGCGATCAGCAGGGCGATGACCGCGTAGATGCGCCCGGCGTAGGGCCGGACCACGTTCTGGAACCGCCGGACGATCTCGTCCTCGGGCTCGAAGGAGAGGTCGCGCGCGCCGAACCGGTCGGTCAGGAGCAGGTTCACCCACATGAGCAGGAAGAAGATCGCCCCGAAGGTCAGGGCGAGGCCCACCTTCACCAGGAAGAGCGTCGTGAACACGCCGCCGAGCCCTACCGAGGAGAACCACATCTGGTCGGTCCACAGGACCGCCAGGGAGCGCAGCGACAGGAACCCGACGATGAGGACGACGACGACCAGGCCGATCCAGAAGCGCCGCGACAGACGGCCCATGCGCGGCGCGCGACGCGGGACGTCAGTCGGGCTGCGCACGGGCCGAGCCTAGGGCGCGGCCGAGACCGGCACGACCGCGCACGCGCACCCGGCGTGCAGCGGCGGGTAGGCCGATCCGCTGGGGAACGCCTCGCCGGCCGGCCGCTCGCCCGAGCGCGCGTCGAGCGCGCAGGCGTCGCACGGCGCGTCAGTCGGCGCGACCACGAAGCGAACGAGGTGGCCCTGGCACGCCGCGGCCACCCCGAGGGAGAAGGCGCGCCGCGCCGCGTCGGCGCAGAGGCGCTCGACGCGCGCGCCGCGCCACTCCTTGTAGGCGGTGTTGGCGCGCTCGACGGCGGTGCCCGCGCCGTCGGTGAGGATGCGCCGGCGCAGCGCCAGCACGATCGTGACGGCGAGGTCGGCCGCGCAGTCGGCGACCTGGGCGCGGCTGGCGGACGGGCCGCTCACGCCGCCCTCGTCGAAGGCGAACCGGCCGCCCGCGGCCGCGGCGTCGGCCAGCGCGTCGCGCGCGGCCTCGGCGTAGCGCGCGCGCTGGTCGTGCTCGTCCTCGAGCTCGGTCGTGATCATCCCCTTGACGTCGCGCAGGCGCTCAAGGACCACGTTCTGGTCGTCCTGGAGGACCCGCTTGACCCGCCGGGTCAGCGCCGCCAGCGACTCGTCGAGCGCCGCGTCGCGCCGGGCGAAGAGCTCCCCGTCGGCGGTCGAGGCCTTGGGCGACGGGGCGCGGCGCGGGGGCGGCGCGGTCGCCCCGCGCTCGTCGAGCGTCGCCTTGCGCAGCCGGGCGAAGATCTCGTCGACGACGTCGGTGCCGCTCTGGTCCGCCGGCGCCGGGACCGCGGGCGCCTCGGCCTTGGGCGGGGGGCGCCGGGGACGTCGCGGCGCGGGCGCGCCCTCGGGCGCGGGCTCGCCCGGGGCCACGGGGACTACCTCGGGCACTTCGCGCAGCGGCGTGCCGGCGAGCAGCTCCTCCTCGGTCGGCTCGCGCGCCGGCGGCCGCAGCCGCAACGCCTCGAGGGCCGCGGTGCGCGCGGCGTCGTCGGAGCCCGAGAGGTTCGTCAGCAGCGACTCGACCTGCTCGCGCACCGAGGCGACGAACCCGCTCAGCGAGTCGCGCGCGGCGCGCAGCTGGTCGATCTGGAGGTGGAGCGCCTTGCGCTTGACCGCGAGGTCGTTCAGGACGCTCCGGCGGGCCTCGTGGGCCTGGTCGACGATGGCCCGGCCCTGCTCGCGGCCGCGCTCGACGAGCGCCTCGCCGTTCACCTTGGCCGAGTCGATGAGCCGCTCGGCGGCGAGCCGGGCGTCGTGGTCGATCGCGGCCGCGGTCGACTCGGCCTCCGAGATGATCGCCGCGGCGCGCTCCTGGGCCTCGATGAGGTGCGACGCGCCGCGCTGCTGGGACTCGGCGAAGAGCTGGGCCGCGCGCTCCTGGGCCTCGGCGGTCACCCGCCCGGCCTCCTCGTGGGCCGAGCGCAGGATCGCGGCGCTCTGGGCGCCCAGCGCGCTGGCCAGCGTCGCCTCGTCGATGACCGGGTTGGCCGCCTTCTGCTGGGCCTCGGCCAGCTGGGTGGAGAGGTCGCGCATCCGGGCCTCGAGGTGGGCGAGCTCGCGCGCGACCGACTCCAGGTACAGCCGGACCTCCTGGGGGTCGACGCCGCCCTTGCGCAACGGTGGTGAACGTCGCGCGCGCGACTTCGGCCGAGGACGACCCGCGTCGACGAGATCAGCCGGCGGTCGTCCACGCCCCCAGACTACGGCCTGCCCCACCAGGGACGGGGCCTAGTGCGGGCGCGTCAGGGGCCTCGGCGCCGCCCCGCCGAGGCGCTCGAGGTCGCGCAGCGCCTGGGCCAGCGTCGACACGCCCACGACCGTGAGCCCGGGCGACGCGGCGGCGCGCGCGACCGGCGACCTCCACCGGCGGGACCAAGAAGATGCGGGCGCCCGCGCGCTCGACGGCGATCGTCTTCTCGGCCACTCCCCCGACGTCGCCGACGTCGCCGTCCGGGCTGATCGTGCCGGTCGCGGCGATGACCGCGTGGCCGGTGAGCGAGCCCGAGCTCGAGTCGCTCGACGAGGCTGAGGGCCATCGCCAGGCCCGCGGACGGCCCGCCGATGTCGCGCGTGTCGATCGTGATCCGCCCGGGCAGCGCGTAGGCGACGCCGTCTTCGATCTCCACGCCGAGCCACGCGCGGTCGGCCCCGACCCCGGGGCAGCCGGCCGCGCCGGGGCCCGACGGCGGTCGCCTCGCATCGATCGTGAACGTCCGGGTCGCGCCCCATCGGATCGCCCCGTGCGATCCGATGTGCGCCGGCGCGACCGTGATCCTCACGGCGTCGCCCGGGCGCACCGAGCGCCATCGCGCGCACGAGTGAGCAGCCGCTCGTCACCGCCCGCCCGTCGAGCCCGACCACGCGGTCGGCGACGGCGACGCCGGCGGTGCGCGCCGGCGACGGGGCGATGACCCCGACGATCACCGCGCCGTCGGGCGTCGCGGGGACCGTCCAGCCCATCGCGCGCAGCGCCGCGACCTCGGCCGCCTGCTTGGAGTCGTACATCTCGAGGTAGCCCTGGGCGTCGAGCTCCGACGTCGGGATGCCCGGGTCGACGAGCTGGTCGCTGGTGACGTACTGGACGTGGGAGTGCAGGTGCGACGTGAGCCACTGCCACGCCGACAGCGGCGTGAGGTAGACGTCGGTCAGCAGGATGTTGTCGCGCGGCGCCTCCGACCGGAGCCCCGAGACCTTGATGAGCGGGGAGACCGGCTGCGCGTCGCCCGGGGTCAGGGAGTAGACGTTCGTCCCGACGTGCTGGAGGACCGTCACGGCGAGGAGGACCACGAGGGCGGCGATCAGGACGCCGCGGAACCAGGCGCGCCGGCGGGGTGCTGGAATGGCGTCGTGTCCGGCGATGCGTCCACGCTACCGGAGGGCCTCGCCGAGGCCCTCGTGCGCGCCGGGCACGAGGGCGACGGGTCGTCGGCGGCGCTCGTCGCCGAGAGCCTCTCGAGCCCCGTGGCGCGGGCGCGCGTCCTCGCGCTGCGCGCCGCGCGGCGCCGCGGGCTGCTCACCGCCGCGCGCTGGCGCGCGGCGCTGGGCGACCCCGACGCGGGCGTGCGCCGCGAGGCGCTCGCGCTCGTCGCCCACGAGCCACCCTCGCCCGCGCTGGCCGGCGAGGTGCGCGCGCGCCTGGGCGACGGCGACGCGCTGGTCGCCGAGGCCGCCGCCTTCGCTCTCGGCGAGCACCGCGACGCCGCGGCGGTCGACGCGCTGAGCCGGGCCGCGCGCGACCACGACGACGCGAGGGTCCGCGAGGCCGCGGTCGCCGCGCTCGGGGCGATCGGCGACGAGCGCGGGCTCGCGGCGGTGATCGCCGCCGTCGGCGACAAGCCACCCGTGCGCCGGCGCGCGGTCGTCGCGCTCGCCGCCTTCGAGGGCCCCGAGGTCGACGCGGCGCTCGCCGCGGCGCGCGAGGACCGCGACTGGCAGATCCCGGTCGGCCGCCGAGCAGCTCGACGGCGACTAGAGGTCGGCCTCGCGAAACAGCGGGTGCAGCGCCGACATCTCGTCGAGGCAGAGCTGCAGGCCGCGCACCACCGCGAGCTCGGGGTCCTCGGCCAGCCGGACCTCGACCCCGGTGCGCTGGCCAGGAGCTCGGCCAGGTCGCTCAGGCGGGCCAGGCCCCCGACGAGGGTCAGCCCGCGCGCGCTGACGTCCTGGGAGAGGTCGGGCGGGGCGCCGGCCGAGCGAGTCCTGGACCATGCGCACCGTCGAAGCCACGACGTCGCGCAGCGCCTCGTTGACGAGCTCGGCGACGACCTCGACCTCCACGGGGTCGCCGGCGTCGACCGTGCGCGACGCACCGTCTCGCTCAGCCCGCGGGTCGTGCGCCATGCGCCGAGCCGAGCCCGACCTTGAGGCCCTCGGCGACCGCCGGGGCGACCACCACGCCGAATCGCTGGCGCAGCAGGCCCGCGATCGCCGCGTCGAGGTCGTCGCCGCCGAGGCGGCGCGTGCGCCGAGGTCACGATGCCCCCGAGCGAGATGACCGCGGCCTCCGACGCCCCGGCGCCGAGCACCGTCGACGGCCGACCCGACGGGGTCCTGGACCGGCAGGCCGAGCCCGATGGCCGCGGCGATCGGCGCCTCGAGCAGCGACACCTCGCGCGCGCCGGCCTGGATCGCCGCCTGGCGCAGCGCGCGGCGCTCGATGGGCGTGGCCAGCGACGGCACCGCCATCACGCGCGCACCCGGCTGACCTTGGAGATCGCCCGCGCGCTCGAAGAGCCCGGCCAGCAGGCGCGCGGTGACGTCGAAGTCGACCGTGGCGCCCTGGGCCAGCGGGCGGAACGCCACGATGTGGCGCGGGTCGCTACAGACCAGGTCCAGCGCGCCGACGCCCAGCTCGACGACCGCGCCGCTGCGCGTGTCGATGGCGACGACCGTCGGCTCGTCGAAGAGGAGGCCCTCCTCGCGGGTGGCCAGCCGGGTGTTCGCGGTGCCCACGTCGATCGCGACGTCCGTGGCCATGGAGTCCGATGTTAGAGCGACCGGAATTGTGCACCCTCGGGCCGTAGCGTGGAGGCCCATGGGTTGGGTGTCGCGGACGTTTGCGTGGCTCCCCTGGCGCCGCCACCCGGCGCCGCCGCCGGTCGACGGGCGGACGTGGGTCCACCCGAGCGAGCTGCCGAGCTTCGACTCGCTGGCCGAGACGCGAAAGCGCGTGCGCTCTCGCCTGGCGCGCGCCGTCGCGTCGGCGATGGTCATCGCCCTGCTGGCCGGCGGCGCGGGGCTCGCCTCGACCCGGGGCCGCAACCCGGTGAACGCCGACATGCAGAGCCACCTCGTCTCCGCCATCGCGCGGCTCCCGGTCGGGACCCGCGAGGCGGCCGCGCGCACGGTCGACCTCACCATCGCCGAGGCCGGGCACGTCAGCACCGTCGCCGCCCTGGTGCTGCCCCACGACCTCGCGGTGACCACGACGCCGATCCCCACCGGCGCACTGCTCACGGTGTCGACCGGGACGACGACGAACCTCCCGGTCGCCTGGGTCGGCCGCGACCGGACGCTGGGGTTCTCGATCGTGCGGCTCTCGGTCCGGGTGCCGGCGCCGCGCCTGGGCGCGATGCCGGCGACCGCGTCGGTCATCGCGGTCGCGCCGATCGTGACGAGCGTGCGCACGCCGCCGCGCTTCGCCTGGGCCCCGACGACGCTCGGGGACCCGGCGCTCACCGCGAACGGCGTCGTCAGCTACCTCTCGACCCCGTCGAACTGGCGGCTCAACGGGCTGACCGACGCGATCGCGGTCAACGCCAAGGGCCAGGTGGTGGCCGTCCTCTCGGGCAACAAGCGCTGGTACCCGGCGACGTTCGTCGCGCGAGTGGCCCAGATCGTGGCCACCGGCGACGGCTGCCACTCGAGCCTCGACGTGCGCGGCGAGAGCGCCCAGGGCGGCGGCGCCGAGGTCACGTGGGTGAGCCGACGCGGCCCGGCGACCAGCCACCTCGAGGTCGGCGACGTCATCACGCGCGTGGCCGGCCACGCCGTGCAGAACTGGGACTCGCTGCTCACCGTGCTCTACCTCACCCCGGCCGGGTCGGTGGCGCCGATCACCTTCTCGCGAGGCGCGGCGATCCACCACACCGAGGTGATCCTGGCCTGCGCCCTCTAGGTTGAGGGCGTGAGCGACAACCCGTTCGCCAACCTCTTCGGCGACATCTTCCACGTGCTGGGCCAGCAGGGCCCCGACGCCTGGTTCGAGACCGCGACCCAGATGGCGCTCTCCATCGCGCGCGGCGACGACGGAGACCCCAACCCCCTGCCGGCCGAGCGCGCCACCCTCGAGGAGTGGGCGCCCCTGGTCGAGCGCCACGTCGACGCCCTGCTCGGGGTCGCGCGCGACGCCTCGGTCACCGCGGTCAACCGCTCGGCGCTCGCGGGCGCCGCGCTCGCCCAGTGGCGGCCGCTGGTCGCGCCGCTGGTCGCGCGCCCCGCGGCGCCGCCGGCCGCCGGCGACGACCTTGACGGCGCCGAGGGCGCGGCGCTGGCCCAGATGCTCTCGGCGCTCGGGCCGCTCTTCACCGGCTTCCAGATGGGGTCGGTCGCCGGGCACTTCACCGAGCGGGCCTGGTCGCTCGCGGCGCTGGCCCTGCCTCGCGACTCCGACGAGCGCCTCCTCGCCGTGAACAACCTGGCCGGGTTCGCCGAGTCCTGGTCGCTCGAGCGCGACGAGGTCTACGTCTTCGCGCTGGCCCAGGAGTTCGTCGCCTCCCTGGTGCTCTCGCGACCGGGCACCGGCGACGCCCTGCGCGCGCTACTGCTCGACACGGTCGCCGCGGCCGCCGCGGCCCAGGGCAGCCTCATCGAGCGGCTCGGCTCGCTCGCCGACCCCGGGGACCTGAGCGCGCTGGTCGAGAACCCGGCGGCGCTGCTCGAGGGCATCACCGCGCCCGAGGACTCCCCCGCGGTCGCCGCGCTCAACGCCGCCACCGCGGCGCTGTCGGCCTTCTTCGACGCCGCCGCGCTCTTCGTGACCGAGGCGCTGCTCGGCCCGCGCCCGGCGCTCGCCGAGGCCTACCGGCGCCACCGGCGCAGCGACGCGCGCGGCGAGGACGCCGCGGCGGCGCTCTTCGGGATCTCGCTCCAGGGCCCCCACCACGACGCGGCGCGCGACTTCGTCGACGCGGTGGCCCAGGTCGACGGGCTCGGGGCCTTCAGCGCCTTCCTGCGCGTGGACGGGCTGCCGCGGCCCGACGAGCTGGGCGACCCGGCGGCCTGGCGGGCCCGGGTCGAGTCGTCACCGCTGGCCTAGGACTCCTCGTCGTAGCCGAGGTTCCACTCCACCAGGAGGTTCTCGCGCTCGGCGTCGCGGTTGACCCGCTCGCGATTGCGCCGGAACTGGGGGTCGTGGGGCGGCAGGAAGCGCAGCCGGGCGTCGATCCGGTCGACGAAGGCCTGGATCTGCTCCTCGTCGCCGAAGACCATCCGGCACTCCCAGTGCGGGGCCACCGGGCCCAGGTAGACCACCTGGACGTGGCCGACCGGGTCGGTCAGGACGATGGGCTCGGCGCTGGGGATGTGGCTCACGGCTCTCCTTGGGCGGCCCCATCCTACCGGCCGGGGCCCCGCGAACCCCAGGGCCGACTGGTGTATGGCAGGCGTGCGAATCGTAACGGAACCGCAACGGCGCCCACCGTAAGTCCGAGGGGCCCGTGGCTATGGTGAGGAAAAGAGGCTCCTGACCACAAGGGGGTGGGTGTGGGCACTGAGTGGATGGCCGATGGCAAGTGCCGGGAGTACCCGGCGGGGGTCTTCTTCCCGCGCGACGGCCTCGGGGTCATCAAGGCCCAGCGCATCTGCGCCACCTGCCCGGTCGCCGACCAGTGCCTGGAGTACGCGATTCTCAACCACGTCGACCACGGGGTCTGGGGCGGCAAGTCCGAGCGCGAGCGGCGCCGGATCGCTCGCGCGAGGCGCCGCGAGCGCACCGTCCTCCCGGAGGCCTAGCCCCGTCCCTACGCTCGTGGGGTGTTCGAGTGCGTCGTCAACGTCTCCGAGGGCCGCGACCCGGCCCTGCTCGAGGCCCTGACGCGCGCCTGCGGGCCGAGCCTGCGTGACCGCCACCGCGACCGCCACCACCACCGCTCGGTCTTCACGCTGATCGACGAGCCCGACGAGCTGATGTCGTCGGTGCGCACGCTGGCCGCGGCCGCCTACCAGCGCATCGACCTGCGACGCCACGAGGGCGTCCACCCGCGCTTCGGCGTCGTCGACGTGGTCCCCTTCGTGGCCCTGGGCGACGAGACGGCCGAGGCGGCCTGCGCGCTGCGCGACGTGGCCGCCGCCTGGTTCGCCGAGGACCAGGCGGTCCCGGTCTTCCTCTACGGGCCCCTGGCCGACGGCTCGACCCGGACCCTGCCCGAGGTGCGCCGCGACGCCTTCTCCACCCTGGCCCCGGACCTCGGCCCGGCCGAGGCCAGCGAGTCGCGCGGCGCCGTCGCCGTGGGCTGCCGGCCGGTCCTGGTGGCCTGGAACCTCTGGCTGACCGGGTCGACGCCCGAACGCGCCCGCGAGCTGGCCGCCGAGGTGCGCTCAGAGAGCGTGCGCGCGCTCGGCCTCGAGGTCGGCGTCGACGTCCAGGTCAGCTGCAACCTGGTCGACCCGGCCGCGACCCGGCCGAGCCAGGTCTACGACTCCGTGGCGCAGCGCCTGGCCCCGGGCGAGGCGATCGACCACGCCGAGCTGGTCGGCCTGGCCCCGCGCTCGGTGGTCGAGGCCGAGGACCCGGCGCGCCTGGACGAGCTCGGCCTCTCCGAGGGCGCGACGATCGAG
Organism: uncultured Actinomycetota bacterium; assembly: GCA_963820815.1. Taxonomy (GTDB): domain Bacteria; phylum Actinomycetota; class Acidimicrobiia; order Acidimicrobiales; family RAAP-2; genus RAAP-2. The sequence goes on from CAWGBL010000003.1 coordinate 718,946, forward strand.
GCGCGCCTGGGGCTCTGAGGCGAGAGGCGACGGGCCAGCGCGAAGGTCACGGCCCGGCGCCCACCCCCAGGGTGAAGGCCTGGCTGGCCGTGGCGCCCGAGGCGTCGGTCACCTCCACCGTGAAGGTCTCGGTCCGGGCGGACGGGCCCGCGGTGCCACTGATCACTCCGGTCGCACCGTTGAGGGTGAGGCCCTGCGGCAGCGTGCCCGACGATACTGACCACCCGAAGGGTGCGCTCCCGCCGCTCTCGGTGAGCGCCTCGGAGTAGTGCGGCCCGCCCCGGTCGCACCGGGGAAGCCCCGTGGTCGTCACCCGCGGCGGCCCCCGGCCGATCACCTGGGTGACCGCGGCGCTCGACCCGGTGAAGTCCGCGTCGCCGGAGTAGGCCGCCGAGATCGTGACCAGGCCGGCGCTGTCGAATGTGACGGCGCACGAGGCGCTCGACGAGCTGAGGGCGAGCCCCTGGCAGCCCGCGATCGCCGCCCCGTTCTCGCTGAAGGCCACCGTGCCCGTCAGCGGCCCCGACCCGAGGGTCTCGTGGACGCTCGCGCGGAAGGTGACCCGGCCCCCCGGGGCGACCGGGGCGGCCGACGGGAGCGTCACCGCCGTCACGCCCCGCAGAACGATCTGGACGCCCGAGTCGGATGCGGCGGGGTAGACGGGGTCCCCGGAGTAGGTCGCGGTGACGAGGTCGACACCGGGCGCGGCGAACGTGATCGCGCAGCGCGTTCCGTTGTGAATCAGGGCCATCGATTCACAACTGGGCACCGCGACGCCGTTGACGAAGAAGGTCACGGTCCCGGTCAGCGGCGCCGGGCCCGACACCGGCTCGACGAAGGCGCCGTAGGTCACGCTCGTGCCCACGAACGCCGGCCAGGAGAGCTCGGGCGACAGCTCGAGCCGGGTCCGGCATTTCACAACGCGCCCGACCGCGAAGCTCTGCGCGGCGGTCGGGGCGGGCAGGTAGTCGCCGTCGCCGGCCTGGTTGGCGTCGACGGTGCAGGTCCCGGCCCCCACGAAGGTGACCGTCGCGCCCGAGACCGTGCACACCCCGGGCGTCGCCGAGCTGAACGTGACCGGGTTCCCCGACGCCCCGCCCACCGCGCTGATCAGGTACGTCGGCCCGCCCACCGTCGGGCTGGTCGGGGGGCTGGAAGTGAACGTGATCGTCTGGGGGGCCGGCTCGACGGTGTCCGACCCGCTCGTAGACGAGGTCAGGAATCCAGTGTCGCCTCCGTAGGTCGCCGTCAGCGTGTAGGTCCCGGCGTCGTCGGTCAGCGAGCAGTGCCCCGAGCCCCCCGACAGGGCCGCGACGCAGCTGTGGGTGCCGTCTGACACGGTCACCGACCCGGTGGGGGTCCCCGCCCCCGGGGCGACCGGGGCCACCGACACCGAGACGACGAACGGCTGTCCGGTCACCGACGCCGAGACCGCCGAGATTCCGGTCGTCGTCGCGGCCCGGGCCACGGTGTCCACCCTGGTCGTGGCCGACGGCGCGAAGCTCGCGTCGCCCCCGTAGGTCGCCGTCAAGGTGTAAGTCCCGGCCTTGTCGGTCAGCGAGCAGTGCCCCGAGCCCCCCGACAGGGCAACGACGCAGCTGTGGGTGCCATCTGACACCGTCACCGACCCGGTGGGGGTCCCCGCCCCGGGGGCCACCGGGGCCACCGACACCGAGACGGCGAACGGCTGCCCGGTCACCGACGCCGAGACCGAGACGATGCTGGTCGCCGTGGCCGCCCTCGCCACGGCCACGGTGTCCACGCCCGAGGCGCTGTCGGCGTAGTCGCCGTCCGTGTCCGTGAAGGCGGCGCTGGCGGTGTAGTGGCCGGCGGCCGCGCCAGTCACGGTGCAGGTCGCGGCCCCCGCCACCAGGGTGGTGTCCGCGCAGGCCACGGGGTGGCCGGCCGGGTCGGTGACCGTCCAGGCCACCGTGCCCCCCGGCGTGCCGGATCCCGGCGCCAGGGCGCTCACCGTCACCGTGAACGTGAACGTCGCGCCCGTCACCGGGCTGGCGGCGTCGTCGCTGACCGCGGTCGAGGTCGCGTCGGGGCCGACGACCACCGCCGCCGCGCTGGCGGTGGACCCGGTGAAGCTGCCGTCACCGCCGTAGGACCCGGTGAACGTCTCGGTCCCGGGCGACGGCTCGACAATCGAGCAGCTCCCCGACCCGGCGACCAGCGTGACGAGGCAGGTCTGGGCCGGCGAAAGCCCGTCGGAGACCTCGACGGTGCCCGTCGGCGTGCCCGTCGCCGGCGCCACGGCGGTCACCGAGGCGGTGACCGTGATCGTCTGGCCGGTCACGTACGTCGCGGAGTCCGTCGAGAGCGCCGTGGCGCTCGTGGCCGCCGGGCCCACGACCTGGGTGAGGGTCGACGAGGTCGAGGCGGTGTAGTTGGCGTCGCCCAGGTATTGGGCGGTGATCGTGTGGGTGGCGGCGGCCAGGTAGGTCACGGTGCAGCTCGCGCCCGAGGTGCCCGAGAGCGAAACGCCTGATGAGCCGCCGCAGGCGGCGATCGGGCCGGACTCGTCGGAGAACTCGATGGACCCGGTCGGGGTGCCCGAGCCCGGGGCGCTGACCGAGACGGTCGCGCTGTAGGTGACGGACTGGCCGGTGACCGAGGGGTTGACCGAGGAGTTGAGGGCGGTGGCCGTGGCCGCCGGGGAGACGACCTGGGTGAGGGTCGACGAGGTCGAGGCGGTGTAGTTAGCGTCGCCCAGGTATTGGGCGGTGATCGTGTGGGTGGCGGCGGCCAGGTAGGTCACGGTGCAGCTCGCGCCCGAGGTGCCCGAGAGCGAAACGCCTGATGAGCCGCCGCAGGCGGCGATCGGGCCGGACTCGTCGGAGAACTCGATGGACCCGGTCGGGGTGCCCGAGCCCGGGGCGCTGACCGAGACGGTCGCGCTGTAGGTGACGGACTGGCCGGTGACCGAGGGGTTGACCGAGGAGTTGAGGGCGGTGGCCGTGGCCGCCGGGGCGACGACCTGGGTGAGGGTCGACGAGGTCGAGGCGGTGTAGTTAGCGTCGCCCAGGTATTGGGCGGTGATCGTGTGGGTGGCGGCGGCCAGGTAGGTCACGGTGCAGCTCGCGCCCGAGGTGCCCGAGAGCGAAACGCCTGATGAGCCGCCGCAGGCGGCGATCGGGCCGGACTCGTCGGAGAACTCGATGGACCCGGTCGGGGTGCCCGAGCCCGGGGCGCTGACCGAGACGGTCGCGCTGTAGGTGACGGACTGGCCGGTGACCGAGGGGTTGACCGAGGAGTTGAGGGCGGTGGCCGTGGCCGCCGGGAGACGACCTGGGTGAGGGTCGACGAGGTCGAGGCGGTGTAGTTGGCGTCGCCCAGGTATTGGGCGGTGATCGTGTGGGTGGCGGCGGCCAGGTAGGTCACGGTGCAGCTCGCGCCCGAGGTGCCCGAGAGCGAAACGCCTGATGAGCCGCCGCAGGCGGCGATCGGGCCGGACTCGTCGGAGAACTCGATGGACCCGGTCGGGGTGCCCGAGCCCGGGGCGCTGACCGAGACGGTCGCGCTGTAGGTGACGGACTGGCCGGTGACCGAGGGGTTGACCGAGGAGTTGAGGGCGGTGGCCGTGGCCGCCGGGCCCACGACCTGGGTGAGGGTCGACGAGGTCGAGGCGGTGTAGTTAGCGTCGCCCAGGTATTGGGCGGTGATCGTGTGGGTGGCGGCGGCCAGGTAGGTCACGGTGCAGCTCGCGCCCGAGGTGCCCGAGAGCGAAACGCCTGATGAGCCGCCGCAGGCGGCGATCGGGCCGGACTCGTCGGAGAACTCGATGGACCCGGTCGGGGTGCCCGAGCCCGGGGCGCTGACCGAGACGGTCGCGCTGTAGGTGACGGACTGGCCGGTGACCGAGGGGTTGACCGAGGAGTTGAGGGCGGTGGCCGTGGCCGCCGGGCCCACGACCTGGGTGAGGGTCGACGAGGTCGAGGCGGTGTAGTTGGCGTCGCCCAGGTATTGGGCGGTGATCGTGTGGGTGGCGGCGGCCAGGTAGGTCACGGTGCAGCTCGCGCCCGAGGTGCCCGAGAGCGAAACGCCTGATGAGCCGCCGCAGGCGGCGATCGGGCCGGACTCGTCGGAGAACTCGATGGACCCGGTCGGGGTGCCCGAGCCCCGGGGCGCTGACCGAGACGGTCGCGCTGTAGGTGACGGACTGGCCGGTGACCGAGGGGTTGACCGAGGAGTTGAGGGCGGTGGCCGTGGCCGCCGGGGAGACGACCTGGGTCGCCTGGGCCGTCAGGCCCTCGTAGGTCGCGGTTACTGATTGGGACCCCACGGCGTCCGAGGTGCAGACGCCAGTGACCGGAGCGCACGCCCCACTGGTAATCGACAGCAAGGCCGTCGAGGTGACGTCAGTCGAGTTGCCGAAGTCGTCGACCGCAGTGACGACGTACGTCACCGGCTGGCCGGCGACCACCGTGGTCGACGTCGGGGAGATCTCGAGGTGGCTCAGGACCGCTGCGCTCACCCGCGCGCTCCCGCCACCGAGGCCGGGGCTGCTGAAGAAGGCCCACGTGGCCACCCCCGCTCCGAGGACGCACAGTCCGAAGACGGTCGCGACCAGGAGCTTCGCGCCCCGGTGGCGCGAGAACCGACGGCCGAGGGCGGCGATCAGCGACACGGTGCCGCCCCACTGCGTGACGTGTCCCGCCTCGAGCTCGTGGGCGCTCGGCGCCGACGGTCGGGCGCCGCCGAGGCCCAAAGCGGGCCGCGGCGGCACCCCCGAGCTCTACCGAAGAACCCGCTTACAGTCAAGAAACGACTCCTACGCTCGCCGACGACGTCGGCGAGCATTCCGGGGGCGGACATGTTCGCCCCTCTGTTTGGAGGATGCTCCGAGACCGAGGTCACGGGTGCAATCCCTGACCACGGGCCCGAACCAGCCGGCGGCGGGGGTCAGGACCCCCGTCGCCGGCCGAACGGTCAGTCGGACGTGAAGTTGAGTCCGATTGTCGCGCCCTGGCAGGCGTTCTGGTTGGAATTCGACTGAGGCATGGAGATGTTGCGCCAAGCCCGTCTCGTCCACCGTTGTCCCGCCGGGGATGGTCGCGTCGACCGCGACGGTCGCCGTGTAGGAGGTGCCGTTGATGTCGAACCAGCTCGCCGAGCATCCAGCGACGTCGGACGACGTGTCACCCGGGATTGACTCGACGACGTAGCCGTTACCGGCGTCCGCCGCGATCGTGATCGTCACGTCGTTGACCGTCTCAGGGGTGGCGCTGTTGTTGGTCAGGCTGAAGTTCAGCGGCTGAGCAGAGTCACCCGGGTAGAGGTCGGAGATCGTGCTCGAGTCGAACTCGACTGCCGGGACCAGAGGCGGGGTCCCGTAACCGTTGTTGCCACAGGCGGCCGTCGAGAGCTCCTGGAACGTCGTGGTCGCGGTGGAGCAGGAAATCTCGCCAGGGCCAACACCGTTATAGGCGAAGTCATAGCCATCGCCATTGCTCGTGGAAGCCAATGACGCGAACAGGAACCCGCTCGCCGTGTCAGAGCCCGCGCTGATCTGGGACTCATACGCCAGCTGCGGGTTCACGCCTCCGGACACCGAGGTCTGCGCGTCGTTGTACTGCAGCTCGTAGACGACTGTCGCCGGCAGGACCTTGTTCTGCGGGGCGAAGTTGAAGGTGATCTTGAACTTTGCAATTCCGTGAGGCCACGGCAGAGTCGACTGGTACCCGGTCGAGGTGGCCGGGATGTTGAAGGTCTGGGTGTCCGAGGCGATCAGGCTGCCGGGGACTGAACCCGGGCCGCCGACCCCCTGATTGAAGATCTTCATGGTCATCGTCATCGGTCCGGGGGTGGTGCCGAAGTTGGACATCCCGACGACGACGTCGCTCAGCGGGCCTCCGCCGTTGGCCAAGGTGATCTCGTTGCCGAACTCGCCCATCTGGACGCAGTAGAAGCACTGCGAGAACGGGTAGTTGACCGGCGAGACCAGGCTGCTGTACATGGCTGTGCCCAGCTGGTTGATCTCGACGGGCGTCGTCGTAGCCGCCTGCGCGCCGCCCGCACCGCTCCCCGGTGAGGAGAAGTACGCGTACGCCGCCGTGCTCGCGACAATCGCGGCCACGAGGATTGCCCCCGACGCCGTCCATTTCTTGTGGGTCTTGAAGAATTTCATCTTCGATGGTCTCCTATTCATTTCAATGGTGGTATTTCTGAACCGGGCGGTGGATTCGCCGTTCGCTCCCCGCCGGCCAGGCGACCAATCGGGGCCAGCGGATCACTGCGTCACCCCTTACTGCGCGGCCTCCCCCTTGTCAGTGGATGCCTGCTGGTGCGGAACTGTCCGGACGGGACTTCTGGGCCGCCGGGGTGGGCCGCAACATCTAGTGAGTCAGTTCCAACGACGTCCGCGCGGTGTTCGGCGCTCCGGTGGGGGCGTTGCCCGGCTGAGCCGTCTAGGAACCGAGCGCTGTTGCGGTCGTAGAGTCGAGCCTCGACCCTGCGTAGCCCCATCGGCGCCCACTCACGTCTCGAGGCGTCGGGTTCGCCAGTCGCTCCCCACGGGTCAGGCGGCCATCTACGGCCCGTGGATTATCGCGTCGCCTATCAGTGTTGAGCACCCCGACAGCGCGCTCGTTGGGCATGCCTAACACGTACGGGTGCGTCGGCCGCTGGGACGAAGGTCCTTTTACGTTGAATCCACTTATGTAATTTCGCGCCGAGTCACGGCGGCGTGTCGAGGCGACGACGCGCGTGTGTCGTTCAGGTGAACGCGACCCGATGGGCCCTGCGCGCCGGCTCGGCGCGAGCCGGCGACAGTCGCTCAGGTTGGAAGCCGCCCGCCACAGTCGGGATCTTCGGCCCCGCGACGGGGCCAGCGCACGGCGGTTCCTAGCTGGCCTGGGCCCGGCGCTCAATGGCGCGGGCGCGGCGCAGGCGGCGCCGCTCGCGCTCGCTCATCCCGCCCCAGATCCCGAACTTCTCGCCGTTGTCGAGGGCGAACTCCAGGCAGTCCTCGCGCACCACGCAGCCGCGGCAGACCTCCTTGGCCTCTCGGGTCGACGCGCCGCGCTCGGGGAAGAAGAGGTCGGGGTCGACGCCCATGCAGTTCGACCGCGCCTGCCAGCCCCGATCCTCCAGCCCGCTCAGCAGCTCGATGATGTCCACGATGACCCTCCCCGCCCGGTGGCCCGGCCGCCACCGGTGTAATTACATGGGTGTCATTGTGGCCGATTCCGGCCGAAATCGCAAATGGAATCTGGGCCGGGGCCTCGGGGGCCTAGCCGGCCCGGCGGTGGCGAACGAAGTCGGCGATGGCGTAGCGGCCGAGGTCGTCGACGTCGGTGTAGAAGGTCCGCCCGCCGTTGACCCGGGCGATCTGCTCGACGAAGGGGAACTGGCTGCGCTCGATGTCCAGGGCGAAGACGTTGATGGTGATCCCCGCACGCGTACAGCGCAGCACCTCGGCCATGGTGCGCTCGAGGGTCTCGCGCACCGGGGGCCAGGAGAAGAAGGGCTCCCCCGAGTCGCCCAGGTGGGCCGTCGGCTCGCCGTCGGTCACGACGATCACCTGCTTGTCGCCGCGCAGGTGGCGCATGAGGTGGCGCGACAGGGCGAGGGCGTGCTGGAGGTTGGTGCCGTAGCGGTGGTCGATGGTGAGCGAGGGCACGTCCTCGAGCCGGAGCTCGCGGGCCGTCTCGCCGAAGCCGACGACCGCCAGGTAGTCGCGGGGGTACCGGGCCCGGATGAGCTCGGCCAGGGCCAGGACCATCTTCTTGGCCGGCACCAGGTTGTCGCGCATGGCCATCGAGAGCGACAGGTCGACGGCCACGACCGTCGAGGACCGGCGCACCGACTCGTACTCCTCGACCTCGAAGTCGTCGGGGTGCAGGCGGACCGGGGTGCCCGGGCCGGAGCGGCGCAGCGCGTTGCGCAGCGTCGCGCCCAGGTGCAGGCTCACCGGCTCGCCCGGCGACCACGCCCGGCTGGTCTCCTCGCGGTCCCCGCCCCCCGAGAGGGTGGAGTCGCGGTGCTCGCCGGCGTCGGGCGCGTCGCGCAGGCGGTCGAAGAGGTCGCGCAGGGCCCGCTGGCCGATCGTGCGGACCCCCTTGGGGGTGAGCTCGAGGCGCCCGCCGGCGCGGTCGACGAACCCGCCGTCGCGCAGCGCGCGCAGCGCGCGCGCCAGGCGCTCGACGTGGCGCGCGGCGTCGTCGCCGAGGTGCCGGCGCACCGCGTCGACGTCGACCTCGGGTAGCGCCTGGGCCGCCGAGCGTCGCCCCAGCAGCTGCTCGAGGCGCCGGAGCTCGCCGAGGCGCTCGGCCACGTCGGCCGAGTCGGCGAAAGAGGTCGGCTCGCCGCCGCGCATGCGGTGCGCGCGGCCCCAGTCGAGGTCGGGGGTCGCCTCGCGCAGATTGGCGACCAGGCGCGTGAGCGACAGGTCGAGGTCCATGTCGCCCAGGAGCGAGTCGAAGAGCCCGCGCAGCTCGGACTGCTGCTCGGCCGACATCGAGTTGAACATCGCCTCGGCCGCCGCGGCGCGCTCGGCCAGCATCCGCACCACGTCCTCGAGGCTCTCGGCGCCGGGGAAGTGCTCGCCCCAGCGCGCCATGAACTCCTCGAAGCCCGGGTCGAGCTCCTCGCCGCGGCGGTCCTGCTCGATCATCGTCGAGATCGCGTCCATCATCTCGCGCAGGTCGGCCAGCGCCGCCGGGTCGGGGTCGGCCAGGAAGCCGCGCGAGCGCTCGAAGAAGGTGTTGACGACGTCGCGCTTGAGCTCCTCGACCATCGCGTCGAACTGCTCGCGCGCGTCCGACGAGACGAAGTCGTAGTCGCCGAGCTGGCGGATCCGCTCGCCCAGGCGGTCGCTCATGATCTCGCGCTGGAGGGTCTTGGCGTCGACGACGTCGCGGGTGACCTCGGCGCGGCGCTCGTCGCCAGAACCTTCGGCCTCGGCCAGCAGCTCGGACAGTTCCGCGTCCTCGAGCGCCTCGATGGCGTCGAGGCGCTCGGCGTAGCGCGCGAGCTCGCCGTCGGGGTCGGCGCGGCGCTCGAGGTCGCGCCGGCGCGTGCGCAGCCGCTCCATCAGGTCGCGCAGCCCCTCGACCCGCTCGCCCGACTCGGTGACGTAGCCGTCGTCGAGCAGCCGGTCCATCGCCTCCTCTAAGTCCCCGGTGCGCAGGTAGTCGTCGGCGATCAGCTCGAGGAGCTCGTCGGCGTCGAGGTCGTCGGGCTCGTCGCCGTCGCGCGAGCGGAAGCCGTAGCGGACGGGCACTAACGGTGCCGGGCGCGGTAGAGGGCGCGCGCGCCCGACGCGTCCTTGGCGAGGCGCTTGGTCAGGTAGAGGCCCTCGAGGACGAACTCGGTCGCCGCGGCCAGCTCGCCGTCGGTCGCGCCGTCGCGCGCGACGCGCCGCACCGGCGCGTCGAGCGCGGGCAGCGCGGCCAGGACCGCGACGTAGTCGGCGTCGGGCAGGTCGTCGCCGGTGTGCACGGTGACCTCGCCGCTGAAGGCCTCGACGATGTCGCCGGCCTCCTCGAGGACGACGTGCTCGGTGAAGCACTGGCGCACCGCCAGGCCGACCAGCGCGGCGACCACCTGCTCGACGTCGGTGTCGTCGATCGTGTCGAGCTCGATCTTGCCCTGGGTCGAGGGGACGACCGCGGCCAGATCGGAGACCCGCGGGACGACCGTGGCGTCCCCGGTGCGCAGGCTGCGCCGCAGCGCGCTGGCCACGACGGTCTCGTAGTTGGCGATCGACAGGCGCACGCTCACGCCCGAGCGCTGGCTGATCACGTGGCTGGCGCGCGCGACGTGGCTGACCCGGGCGACCACGTCGTCGATGAACCACGGCACCACGATCGGCCGGTCGGACGTCGGCAGCGTCGCCTCCTGGTGGACGATGGCCACCTCGGTCTCGACGTCATCGGGGTAGTGGGTGCGGATCTGGGACCCGAAGCGGTCCTTCAGGGGCGTGATAAGCCGGCCGCGGTTGGTGTAGTCCTCGGGGTTGGCCGTGGCCACGACCATCACGTCGAGGTCAAGGCGCACTAGGTGGCCGCGGATCTGCACGTCGCGCTCCTCGAGGACGTTGAGCAGTCCCACCTGGATGCGCTCGGCCAGGTCGGGCAGCTCGTTGATCGCGAAGATCCCCCGGTTCGACTTGGGCACCAGCCCGTAGGAGAGGGCCCGCGGGTCGTCCAGGAAGAGCCCGCCGGCGACCTTGATCGGGTCGACCTCGCCGATGAGGTCGGCCATCGAGGTGTCCGGGCTGGCCAGCTTCTCGGCGAAGCGCTGGGAGCGGTGGACCCAGGCGACCGGCGTGTCGTCGCCGCGCTCGGCCACCAGGTCGATCGCGAACGCCGAGATCGGGGCGAAGGGGTCGTCGCGGACCTCGCTGCCGTCGACGACCGGCAGCCACTCGTCGAGGAGCTCGACCAGCGAGCGGATCAGGCGGGTCTTGGCCTGGCCCCGCTCGCCGAGCAGGATCACGTCGTGGCCGGCCAGCAGCGCGGTCTCGAGCTGGGGCAGGACCGTGTCGTCGTAGCCCAGGACGCTCGAGGTGAGCGGCCGGCCCTCGGCCAGGCGGGCCTCCAGGTTGGCGCGCATCTCCTCGCGCACGCGGCGCGGACGCCAGCCCGACGCGCGCAGGGCGCCGAGGGTCGTGGGCAGCGAGGGGGGCGTGGGGGCGGTCACCCCCGCACTTTACGGGCGCCTAGGCCAGGCGCCGCCCCTCGCGGTAGACCGCGGCGACCACCGCGGCGCCGGGGCGGTAGGCCAGGTGCGCCGCGCGCTCGCCGTCGAGCACGCAGAAGTCGGCGCGCGCGCCGGGGCCCAGGTGGCCGACGTCGTCGCGGCGCAGCGCCATCGCGCCGCCGCGCGTCGCGGCCCACACCGCCTCCTCGACGCTCATCCCCAGCTCGGCGACCGCCAGCGCGACCACGAGCGGCATCGACGTCACGTAGCTCGTCCCCGGGTTGCAGTCGGTCGAGAGCGCGACGGTCGCGCCGGCGTCGAGCAGCGCGCGCGCCGGGGCGTGCGCCGAGCGCGTCGCGAGCTCCGCGCCGGGCAGTGAGCGTGGCCACGGTCGACGACCCCGCGAGCGCCGCGACGTCGGCGTCGCTCAGGTGGGTGCAGTGGTCAACGCTGGCCGCGCCGAGCTCGACGCCGAGGGCCACCGCGCCGGTGGCGCCGAGCTGGTTGGCGTGCAGGCGCAGCCCCAGGCCGGCCGCGGCGCCGGCGCCCAGCACGGCGCGAGCCTCGTCGACGTCGAAGGCGCCGTCGTCGCAGAAGACGTCGACCCAGCGCGCGCGCGGCGCGCAGGCCGCCATCATCGCCCCGCAGACCAGCTCCACGTACTCCTCGCGTCGCCCCTCGTACTCGGGCGCCACGACGTGCGCGCCGAGGAACGTGACCTCGTCGGCGACCTCCGCGGCGACGTCGCAGGAGCCGGCGCCTCGCCCTCGACGGTGAGGTCGTAGCCGGACTTGGCCTCCAGCGTCGTGACGCCCCCGGCGCGCAGCGCCGCCGCGCGCGCCACCGCGGAGGCGAGCAGCGACCCCCGGTCGTGGCCGCGCGCGTCGCGGCCACGGTGTCGGCGATGCCGCCGCCCGTCGTAGGTCGCGCCGGCCACGCGGGCCTCGAACTCGGCCGCTGCGCTCGCCGGCGAAGACGAGGTGCGTGTGGGTGTCGACGAAGCCCGGCACGACCGCGGCCCCGGCCGCGTCGACGCGCTCGTCGCGGCCGGGGCGTCGGCCCGCCGGTCCGACCCAGGCGACGCGGCCGTCCTCGACGACCAGCGCCGCGCCGCTCACGCCGCCCGCCGGGCCCGCGCCCGAGCGACGGGTCGTTGGTCGTGAGCTCGCCGACCCCGTCGACGAGCAGGGAGGCCACTAGCCCTCGCGCATCGGCACGCGCACGCCGAGGCGCTGCGCCGTCGCCTCGGCGACCTCGTAGCCGGCGTCGACGTGGCGGATGACCCCGATGCCCGGGTCGTTCGTGAGCACCCGCTCGAGCTTCGCGCGCGGCGAGCGTCGGTGCCGTCGGCGACGCAGACCTGGCCGGCGTGGATGCGAGCGGCCGATCCCGACGCCGCCGCCGTGGTGGATCGACACCCACGTCGCGCCCGACGCGGTGTTGAGCAGCGCGTTGAGCAGCGGCCAGTCGGCGATCGCGTCGCGAGCCGTCGGCCATCGACTCGGTCTCGCGGTACGGCGAGGCGACCGACCCGCAGTCGAGGTGGTCGCGGCCGATCACGATCGGCGCGGCCACGTCGCCCGCTCGCGACGAGCTCGTTGAACGCGAGCCCGGCGCGGTCGCGCTCGCCGTAGCCGAGCCAGCAGATGCGCGCCGGCAGGCCCTGGAAGGCGACCCGCTCGCTGCGCCGTGCGGATCCAGCGCGCGCAGCGCGTCGTTGTCGGGGAAGAGCTCGAGCACCGCGTCGTCGGTCGCGGCGATGTCCGCGGGTCGCCCGACAGCGCCGCCCAGCGGAACGGCCCCTTGCCCTCGCAGAACAGCGGCCGGATGTAGGCCGGCACGAACCCGGGGAAGGCGAAGGCGCGCTCGAAGCCGCCGAGCTAGCGCCTCGGCGCGGATCGAGTTGCCGTAGTCGAAGACCTCCGCGCCGGCGTCGAGGAAGCCGACCATCGCCTCGACCTGGTGCGGCCATCGGACGCGCGCGCGCGGTCGGTGAACTCCTCGGGCTTGCGCCTCGGCGTAGTCGTGCCAGTCGCTCGAGCTCGACGCCCTCGGGCAGGTAGCGACAGCGGGTCGTGGGCGCACGTCTGGTCGGTGACGATGTCGACCTCGACGCCCGCGCGCGAGCAGCTCGGCGAAGACGGTCGCCGCGTTGCCGACCAGCCCGACCGAGAGCGCGGCGCGCCGCGGCCTTGGCCGTCGAGGACCCGCGCGAGCGCCGCGTCGAGGTCCGCGGTCCACTCGTCGAGGTAGCGCTGCTCGACGCGCCGCTGAGCCGCGCCGCGTCGACGTCGACGACCAGGCAGACGCCCGTCGTTCATCGTGACGGCCAGCGGCTGGGCGCCGCCCATGCCGCCGCAGCCGCCGGTCAGCGTGAGCGTGCCGGCGAGCGTGCCGCCGAAGCGCCGCTCGGCGACCGCGGCGAAGGTCTCGTAGGTGCCCTGGAGGATCCCCTGGGTCCCGATGTAGATCCACGACCCGGCCGTCATCTGGCCGTACATCGTGAGCCCGAGCGCCTCGAGGCGCCGGAACTCCGGCCAGGTCGCCCAGTCGCGGCACCAGGTTGGCGTTGGCGATCAGGACGCGCGGCGCCCACTCGTGGGTCGGAAGACCCCGACCGGCCGCCCGGACTGCACGAGCATCGTCTCGTCGGCGCCGAGGGTCGCGAGCGTGCGCACCAGCGCGTCGAAGCTGGCCCAGTCGCGCGCCGCCCGGCCGGTGCCGCCGTAGACGACGAGGTCGTCGGGACGCTCGGCGACCTCGGGGTCGAGGTTGTTCATGAGCATCCGCAGCGCGGCCTCCTGCGGCCAGCCCCTCGCGCTGATCTCGCGGCCACGCGCCGCGCGCACCGGGCGGGCCCTCCTGTCACTCGCTACTCGCAGCTCGACCGAGCGCGCGGCCGCGGCCAGGCAGCTCGCCCGAGCGCACCAGCTCGCCGACCGCGGCGATCTCCGGGGCCAGCCACCGGTCGTGGCCGGGGCCGCCGGCCGCGGCGTTGACGCGCTCGACGACCGCCTGCGGTGGCCGGCGAGCCGACCAGCGGCGCGCGCAGCGCCAGCGCGCGCGCCGCGGCGAGGAGCTCGACGGCCAGCACGTCGGCGAGCGCCGTCGAGGCTGCGGCGCAGCTTGCGCGCGGCGTGCCAGCCCATGCGACACGTGGTCCTCCTGCATCCCCGACGACGGGATGGAGTCGACGCTGGCCGGCGCGCGCCAGGCGCTTCATCTCGGCCACCATCGCGGCCTGCGTGTACTGGGCGATCATCAGACCCGAGTCGACGCCGGCCTGGTGCGCGAGGAACGGCGGCAGGCCGAAGCTGCGCGTGGGCGTCGAGCAGGCGGTCGGTGCGCCGCTCGGAGATCGAGGCCACGTCGGCCGCGGCGATGGCCAGGAAGTCGAGCACGTAGCCGACCGGCGCGCCGTGGAAGTTGCCGTTGGAGACGAGCTCGCCCGTCGGCGAGGACCGACGGGTTGTCGATGGCCGAGGCGAGCTCGACGTCGGCGACGCGCCGGGCGTGGGCCAGCGTGTCGCGCGCGGCGCCGTGGACCTGGGGGGCGCAGCGCAGGGAGTAGGCGTCCTGGACCTGGGACTCGTCGTCGAGGTGCGAGTCGACGATCGGCGAGCCGGCGAGCAGCGCGCGCAGGTTGGCCGCGCTCGCCAGCTGGCCGGGGTGCGGCCGCAGCGCCGACCACGTCCGCGGCGAAGACGCGATCGCGGTCCCGCGCAGCGCCTGGATCGACACGGCCGCGGCGAGGTCGGCGAGCGGTCAGCAGCGTCGCCCAGGTCCTCGACGGCACAGCACCAGCTGGCCGAGCATGCCGTCGGTCCCGTTGATGAGGGCGAGCCCCTCCTTCTCGGCCAGCGTCGACCGGGGCCAGCCCGGCCGCGGCCAGCGCGTCGGCCGAGGCCATGCGCCGGCCCCCGGCGTCGCGCACGTCGCCCTCGCCCATGAGGGTGAGCGCCACGTGGGCCAGCGGCGCGAGGTCGCCCGAGCAGCCCAGCGACCCGAACTCGTGCACGACCGGGGTCACCTGGGCGTTGAGCATCGCCGCGTAGGCGGCCGCGACCTCGCGGGCGCACCCCGGTCGCCCCGGTGCACAGGGTCGAGAGGCGCAGAGGCCATCATCGCTCGCACGACCTCGGTCTCGACGTCGTCGCCGACGCCGGCGGCGTGGCTGCGGATGAGCGAGCGCTGCAGGTCGGCGCGCCGCTCGGGCGAGATGAAGGTCGACGCGAGCGCGCCGAACCCGGTGGAGAGCCCGTAGACCGGCTGGCCCGAGGCGACCAGCGCGTCGATCGCCGCGCGCGACGCGACCAGGCCCGCCAGCGCCTCGGCGTCGAGCTCGACGCGCTCGCGCCGGCGCGCCACCGCGACCAGGTCGGCGCGCGAGAGCGCCCCGCGCCCGACGACGACGGTCACGGCCGCTCCCCCACCCCGGCCAGGGCCTCGAGCACGCACAGGGCGACGAGCCGGACGGTGCGCTGGTCGTCGCTGTCGCGGCCCACGTCGACCTCGGTGAAGTCGATCGCGGCGACGCGCGCGTCGGCGCAGGCCGCGCGGGTGAAGCGCCGCACCTCGTCGGCCGACAGGCCGCCGGGCAGCGCCGCCGGGCACCCGGGCACCGCGGCCCGGTCGGCCGCGTCGAGGTCCACGTCGACGTAGACCGGCCCGCCGCCGGCCCCGGCGCGCTCGATCGCGTCGGCGGCCGCCGCCTCGACCCCCCGGCGCGCCACGTCGGCGCGGCTCACGACGCCGATCCCGGCGTCGGCCGCGACGCGCGCGTAGGCCGGGGAGTTGGCGAAGTCGGCGACGCCGACCTGCACCACGCGCTCGCCGCTCAGCCCGGCCTCCAGCAGCTGGCGCACCGGCGAGCCGTTGGTGGCCCCGTCACGCAGGTCGTGGTGGGCGTCCAGGGTCACCAGGCCCCACCCCGCGGGGTCGCCCCCGGACAGGGCGAGGAGCGCGTGGTGGGTCGCGGCGTTGTCGCCGCCGAGCACGATGGTCAGGGCGAGCCCCGGGTCGAGCCGCGCGAGGTGGTCGGTGACGCGCTGGGTCCCGCTCTCGCCGTCGGGGTCGAAGACGTCGCCGTAGTCGACCAGCCCGACGCGCTCGGCCAGGTCACCGCCGGCCGACGGGCACCACGTCGAGTAGCGCCCGAGCGCCTCGCGAACCGCCTCGGGGGTCGACCGCCAGGAGCGCGGGGTCACCGACGTGAGGTAGGTCGAGACCCCGACCAGGCCGACGTTGCGCCGCCCCGGCCAGGGCGTGGGGGCGAGGAGCGTCGACGCGGCCGGCCAGAGCGGGTCGGGCGCCGAGGTCACCGGCCCATGCTACGGCTGGGCGCCTCGCGGGCTCGCCCGGGCGGCGCCGGCGCAGGACTCGTGCAGCGGCTGGGCGCGCGCCCTCGCGCCCGGGCCGAGCCCGGGCGCGACCCACGAGCACGACCACGGGCCGGGCTCGGCCAGCGCGACGAAGAAGTCGCGGATCCAGCCCGTGTCGTAGACCGTCGCCGAGTGGCTCGACCCGGGCAGCTGCACGGCGTAGCCCCCGGCCGGCGCGTGGCGCGGCGACGTCGCCGCGCCCATGATCGGCCAGAAGGGGTTGATGTCGAGCTCCATGCCCACGCGCGCGCCCTCGGCTACGAGGGCCCGGGCGACCTGGAGGGCGTCGACCGGGTCCATCGTCGCGACGTAGAGGAGATTGCCGGCCGCGTCGACGCCGAGCCCGGAGCGCGGCTGGAGGGGCAGCCCGTGGAGCGGGTCGCCCCAGGCCGAGGTCGGCCCCGACGCCAGCGCCGTCGGCGCGCCGCCGAGGACCAGGGGCGCGAGGTTCTGGCGGTAGCTGATCGGCGCGAAACCGGCCGGGGGGAAGCCCGGCGAGCCCCACGCCCCCATCGCCCAGTGGCCGGCCG
The DNA here is from genome assembly GCA_963820815.1 of uncultured Actinomycetota bacterium. Classification (GTDB taxonomy): domain Bacteria; phylum Actinomycetota; class Acidimicrobiia; order Acidimicrobiales; family RAAP-2; genus RAAP-2. The sequence goes on from CAWGBL010000003.1 coordinate 735,507, forward strand.
CGTCGAGCGCGATCGTCATGTCCCCGGCGACCGGAGGCACGAGCGTCACGCCGTCGGCCATCGAGCCGCCGGCGCGCGCGTCCTGCTTGAAGCCGCCGTTGAACACCGCGACGACCCCGGCGCGGCCCTCGGCCGCCCAGTCGACCGACGGCCCGGCGTCCGCGGGCGCGCTCGCGTACGCGACGGGGTCGCCCAGCCCGACGTGCCAGCGCAGCAGCGTCGTGCGCGCGCGCAGGCGCAGCACCCTAAAGCGCGCCGACCCCACGACGACCGAGGTCGTGTCGACCATCACGCCGCGGGCCGACGCGGACACCACCGCCCAGCCGGCCTGGGACCGCTCGCGCGGGATCGTCGTCGTGGTCGTGGTCGACGTCGTGGTCGTCGTCGCGGGCGAGCGCTCGTTCGCGGCCTCGACGCCGGCCAGGGCCACGCCGGCCACCAGGACCAGCGCGGCGGCCAGCGAGCCCGCGCGCGGGCGCGCGCCGGCCACGGCCTATCGCTCGACCGTGCGAACCCCGCGCTCGGACGGTTCGGGCTCGACCGGGTGGATGTACGCCGGGACCTCGATCGGATCGGGCTTGGCCGGGTGGTCGTCGGGGTAGGCCGGCGCCGGGGTCGCCAGGTACTCGCCGTCGTCCGAGCGCGTGACGACGTTCACGGTCTTGCGCTTGCCGGCGCCGTGGACGCCCTGGAGCTCCTTGCAGATCTTGTAGCTGATCGGGTAGGCGATGAAGGGGCTCAGGGGCACGGCGACGCGCATCACCCACAGGACGGTGTTGAGCGAGACGTGGAAGAAGTTGGCCAGGACGTCGGTCGAGCTCGCGACGAACATCATCGCCAGCAGCGTGAAGACCGCCACGCCGGCCGAGGTGCGCTTGGGCCGGTCGCTGGGGCGATCGAGCAGGTTGTGGGCCGCGGAGTCCTTGGTCCAGGCGCGCTCGATCGCCGGCCAGGCGTAGGCCAGGCCGAAGACCGCGCCGGGCAGGATGACCGCCGGGATCAGGACCTCGAAGGGGATCGTGTGGCCGAAGCTGTGGAAGGTCCACGACGGCCAGATGCGCAGCGCGCCGTCGAGGAAGCCCATGTACCAGTCGGGCTGGACCGCGTAGGAGATGCGGCTCGCCTCGTAGGGGCCGAACTGCCAGATCGGGTTGATCTGGGCGAAGGCGCCGAGCAGCGCGATCACCCCGGTGATGAGGAACAGGTAGCCGGTGGTCTTGGCCATGAAGACTGGGAAGAACGGCTTGCCGATCACGTTGTCCTCGGTGCGCCCGCCCCCGCGGAACTGGGTGTGCTTCTGGCGGAACATCAGGACCATGTGCACCGTCACCAGCCCGACGATGATCGCCGGCAGCAGCAGGATGTGCACGACGTAGAAGCGCTCGAGGACGAGGTGGCCCGGGAAGTTGCCGCCGAAGATCCAGAACGCGAGGTAGACTGCCGACCAGCGGGATCGATAGCAGGATCGAGTAGCCGATGCGGATGCCGGTCCCCGAGACCAGGTCGTCGGGCAGCGAGTAGCCGATGAAGCCGTTGAGGATGGCCAGCGTGAGCAGGGTCACGCCGATGGTCCAGTTGAGCTCGCGCGGCTTGCGGAACGCGCCGGTGAAGAACACGCGCGCCATGTGCACCACGATCGACCCCGACGAAGATGTCGCAGGACCAGTGGTGCATCTGGCGCATGAGCAGCCCGGCGCGCACCGCGAAGGAGAGGTTCACGCTCGACGCGTAGGCCTCGGTGACGCGCTGGCCGTCGAGGGGTAGGTAGCCGCCGTGGTACGTGACCAGGGCCTGGCTGGGCGAGTAGTAGAAGGTCAGGAAGACGCCGGTCGCCAGCAGCACCACGAACGAGTACAGGGCGATCTCGCCGAGCAGGAACGACCAGTGGTCGGGGTAGATCTTGTCGAGGAACGACCGGGTGCCCTTGGAGACGCCCAGGCGGTCGTCGAGCTCGTCGAGGACCTGGCCGACCGCGCCGTAGGGCCCGCGGGCCTTGCGCCTCGTGCGCACCGTGCCGGCCACGTCGCTCACCCGCCACGCTCCCAGAACCCGGGGCCGACCGGCTGGTTGTAGTCGGACTGCGCGCGCAGGTAGCCGCTCGCGTCGACGTAGAGCGGCAGCTGGGGCAGCGCGCGCGGCGCCGGGCCGAAGGTCGGGATCGCGGCCTTGTTGACGTCGAACATCGACTGGTGGCACGGGCAGACCAGCAGCTGGAGCTGCTGCTCGTAGAGCCCGACCGGGCAGCCCAGGTGGGTGCAGAGCTTGGAGTAGGCGACGTAGCCGCGCGGCGCCCACGACTCGCGGCCCTTCTGGGTCACGAAGTCCTCGTTGGAGATTCGGATGAGCACGGTCTGGTCGACCGCCTGGCCCCGGTCGGTGTCCTGGGCGCCCTCGGGGAAGACCGTCATGATCGAGCCGACGGCCAGGTCGCCGACCTCGACGCGCCGCCCGGTCTGGTCGACCAGGTACGAGCCCTTGCGCCAGTCGGTGTGAAAGAGCGTGCCCTTGGGCAGCGGCCCCATCGAGCGCAGCAGCGGGAAGACCGCGACGACGCCGAAGACCCCCAGCCCGCCGCCGAGCAGCCCGCCGAGCATCTTGCGCCTCTTGATGGTGCCGCCGCCGCGCTGGACGATGGCCGCGGCGACCGCCGCGCGGTCCGCGGCCGGGCTGGCGAACTCGTGGCGCGACTCGACGAAGGGCCCGCGCGGCATGAGGTACTTGCCCCAGGCGACGAGCCCGGCGCCCAGGAAGAAGAACCCCGCGCCGAGCGTGGCGCCGAGGGTCCAGGGCTTGGCGTTGACCCAGTAGCAGGCGCCGAAGCCGGCGATTCCGAGCACCCCGAGCGCGAGCGACAGGGCGATCGCGCGCTCGGCGCGCGCCGGGTGGCGCGTCGCCGGCTGGAGGTGGACGTCGTCCTCGCGCAGGCCCGAGAGCTCGACCGGGGTGGCGTGCTCGCTCACGTGCGCTCCCCCACCCAGAAGGCGATCAGGCAGAGCAGGCCCACGCCGAGGGCCAGCCCGACGAAGCCCTCGGCCACCGGCCCGAGCCCGCCCAGGCCGAACCCGCCGGGGTTGCGCGGGTGCTGGATCTCGGTGACGACGTACTTGACGATGTCGCGGACCTGGAAGTCCGAGAGGTTGCCGGTGAAGCGCGGCATGTTGCCCGGGCCGGTGCGGATCGCCTCGGCGACCTGGGACGCCGGGATGTGGCGCATCGACGGCGAGAAGGTGCTGAAGGCCAGCGCGTCGCCGTCGCCCTCGATCGTGTGGCAGGCCGCGCAGTTCAGCGCGAAGAGCGTCAGCCCGTCCGAGACGTTGGCGTTCTTCAGGTTGACGCTGGGGATCGCCGGGTAGCCCGGCGAGAGCGAGTTGATCCACGCGGCGATGGCCAGGGCCTGGCGGTGCGTGAGGCGCGGCGGGCGGCGCAGCGCCTGGACCGCGCGCGGGTTCTCCGCCGGCATGCGCCCCGATTCGATCCAGAAGTCGATCGTCGCGGTGCCCACCCCGACCAGGTTGGGGTAGGCGCCCGACGTGCCGTTGGCCGGCACGCCGTTCGCGTCGGTGCCGTGGCAGCTCGCGCAGTTCTCGAGGAAGAGCGCCTGTCCCAGGGTGACGAGGGAGGACGGCGGGTTGGCGTAGGTGATCGCCGAGTTGCCGTACTTGACGACCTGGCCCGCGGAGTTCTTCACGACGCTGCTCGAGTTGGGCGTGCCCGAGTTGAAGCGCGTCGTCTGGTACGGCGGCTTGGTCGACGCGGACGCGGACGCGGCGAGCAGCAGCGGCGCGGCCGCGATGGCGCCCGCGCAGAGCATCAGGACGAGGTGGGAGGGACGGGTGGGGCGCACGGTCTACTTGAGCAGGAACAGGGACGAGTAGAGCCCGATCCAGACGACGTCGACGAAGTGCCAGTAGTAGCTGACACCCTGGAAGACCGAGAGCTCGCCGGGGTCGCCCTGGCTGCCGCGCATCCGGTAGATGAGGAAGGCCATCGCGACGAGCCCGAGGAAGACGTGCAGACCGTGCAGGCCGGTGGTGATGAAGAAGACCGAGCCGTAGGAGTTCGTGTACCAGCGCGTGGCCAGGTGGGTCCACTCGTAGGCCTGGTTGCCCAGGAAGAGCGCTCCCAGGACGATGGTGATGTAGATCCAGGTGCGGGCCTCGGCCCGGCGGCGGCGCTCGATCAGGTACACCGCCCACTGCATCGTGAACGACGACGACACGAGGATGAGGGTGAAGACCCCGGCCTGCAGGACGTCGAGTTCCGTGCCCTTGGGCGGCCACGAGGCCAGGTGGGCGCGGATGGTGAAGAGGGCGGCGAAGAGCCCCGAGAAGAACATCAGCTCGCTGCCGAGCCAGATCATCACGCCGATGGCGAGCATCGGCGGGCGGTCGTGGACGATCTTCTCCGGCTTCGCCAGGCCATCGAGGGGGACCGCCTGACTCACCGGTCACTGTTCTAGTAGAAATCGCCACGGCGGTCGGGTCTACGCGAGCGCCTCGAGGGCCGCGATCGTCGACGGCAGGGGCTCTCCCGAGACCACCGCGAGGCGCCGCGTCGGGCGCGTCATCGCGACGTAGAGCGTGCGCAGTCCGCGCGCGGTCGTCGGCGCCCGTCGAGCGAGCCGCGCCGGCGATGGCCGCGGGCTCGACGCACGACGACCGCGTCGAACTCCAGACCGTTGCGTCGCCTCGGCGCCCAGGACGACCAGGTCCGACGCTAGGCCCCGCGACTCGGCGTCGCGCGGGTCCGACGGGTCGAGGCCGGCCGCCCGCAGTGCCGCCACGACCGCGTCGACCAGGGTGGACGGTGCGATGACCGCGACGCGCCCCGGGGCCACCGCGGCCAGCTCACGCGCGGTCGCCGCCGCCAGGGCGGCCGGGGCCTCGTCCGGGGACGACCACCTCCACGCTCGGGAGAGACGCCGACTCGGCGCACCGGGCGCGGCGGCTCGAGCGTCGGGCGCGGCCGCGCGCAGCGTCGGCGCCGCGAAGTCGAGGACCTCCTCGGGCGTGCGGTAGCTCACCGTCAGGTCGACGCGCGACGGGTCTTGCGCGGCGCGAGCGCGCCGAGCACGGCGTCCCACGACGCCGGCGACGACGGCGTGGTGGCCTGGCCCATGTCGCCGACGATCGTCATCGACCCGGCGAGGTCGCGCCGGTGCAGGACGCGCAGCTCCATCGGCGAGAGGTCCTGGGCCTCGTCGACGACGATGTGGCCGTAGCGTGACGAACTCCGCCTCGTCGAGCTCGGCCGCGCCGTTGGCGGCGATGCGCGCGGCCTCGCGCAGGGCGGCGGCGCGCACGTCGCCGCTGTAGGCGTCGAGGTCGATCCCCTCGAGCGCGTCGGCCGGGCGCGCGGCCGGGCGGGGCCGGCGGCGCGGTCCGAGCAGCACGCGCGCCTCGTCGATCAGCGCGGCGTCGGCCGGCGTCCACGCGACGTCCTCGAGCGCCCCCGCGCGCGGGCGGTAGAGCAGCGCCTGTTCAGCGTCGCTGAGCAGGCCCTCGGCCGGCGGCGCGGATCAGGGCGCGCGCGCCGAAGAGGTCGAGGAGGAGCTCGTGCGCCCGACAGGCGCGGCCAGACCCGCTGGAGCGCCCGCTGGAACTCCGGGGTCTGGCGGATCGCGTCGGCGAGCTCGTCGACCCTCGCCTCGGCGTCGGTCGATCCGCGGAACCGCGACGCGGTACTCCACCGCCAGGCGGTGCGCGAGCTCGCGCCCGACGGCCGATCGCCGCTGGTTGTGGTTCCCGGGCCGGCGCCGGGCGCGCTCGACGACGTCGCGGGTGTAGCGCGCGCGCAGAACGACGATCGCCGCGGCCCATCGGGATCTCGACGTCCTCGCGCAGCGCGCGCTGGCGCGTCGCAGCGCGCGCGCGACGACGCGCACCATGCGCGCGTCGCCCTTGAGGCGCGCGACGTCGTCGGGGTCGCTCGCCGCGCACCTAGACGTTGGCCACCAGCCCCGACGACCGTCGAGAGCGTCACGCCGGACTCGCCGAGGCTCGGCAGGACGTTCTCGATGTAGTCCAGGAACAGCGGGTTCGGCCCGACGACCAGCACGCCCTGGCGCTCGAGGGTCGCGCGGTGCGTGAAGAGAAGGTAGGCCGCGCGGTGCAGCGCGACCGCGGTCTTGCCGGTGCCCGGGCCGCCCTGGACGAGCAGGATGCCCGCCAGCGGCGTGCGGATGATCCGGTCCTGCTCGCCCTGGATCGTCGCGACGATGTCGCCCATGCGCCCGGTGCGCGCGCGGCCCAGCGCGGCCAGCAGCGCGCCCGGCCCGCCGAGGGCGAGCCCGCTCCACGACCATGCCGTCGGCGGTCGCCTCGCGCACCTCGTCGTCGGGCAGCGCCAGCTCGCCGTTGGCGTCGGCGAAGTACTCGTCCTCCACCCCGGTCACGTCGCGGCCGCGCACCGCGATGTGGCGCCGGCGCGCCAGGCCCAGCGGCTCGACCCCGGTCGCGCGGTAGAAGGGCTCGGCGACCGGAGCGCGCCAGTCGACGACCAGGGGGTTCGAGGTTCTCGTCGGAGACCGCCAGACGCCCGACGTGGTAGCGCTCGGCGCGCCCGTCGGCCGGCGCGGCGTAGTCGATCCGGCCGAAGAACAGCGGCTGGTCGCCGATCGCCAGCTGGTCGAGGCGGTGCAGCGCGGTGCCCATGACGACGTCGCGCTCGACCAGGTCGCCGGCGCCGCGCATCGTGGCCACGGCGGCCGAGTCGCGCAGCGCCCGGGCCTCGTCGCGCATGTGGTCGAGCGCGCCCAGGGCGACGTCGAGGAAGGCCTGCTCCTCGGCGATCTCCCGCTCGTGCGCCACGAACCTCCTCGCGACCCGATTTGGGAACTGTCAAGCCTAGTGGAACGTCGCTCTCGCTCCCGGCGGCCGCGGGCGCCGCTCCTAGATTTGGTGGGTCGAGGGAGGCGCGTGCGAGTCGGTGTTCCTGCGGGCCTGCCGCGGGCGAGGCCGTCGACCACGTCCCGGTGTGGTTCATGCGCCAGGCCGGCCGCTCCCTGCCCGAGTACCGAGCGCTGCGCGGCGCGGGCTCGATCCTCGAGGCCATCGCCGACCCGGCGATCGCCTGCGAGGTCGACGCTGCAGCCGGTTCGCCGCTACGGCGTCGACGCCGCGATCCTCTTCTCGGACATCGTCGTGCCGCTACCACGCGATCGGCTTCGGCGTCGACGTCGTGCCCGGTCGCGGGCCCGGTCGTCGAGCGGCCCTTCCGAGCGGCGCGGCCGACCTCGCTCGCCTCCGCGACCTCGAGCCGGACGACGTCGCGCACGTGACCGAGACGGTCGAGCGCGTCGTGGCCAGGAGCTCGACGCGGCGCACCCCGCTGATCGGCTTCGCCGGCGCGCCCTTCACCGTCGCGAGCTACCTGGTCGAGGGCGGGCCGTCGCGCGACGTTCGCGCGCGTCAAGGCGCTGATGCACGCCGACCCCGACGCTCTTCGACGCCCTCACTGCGACCGCCTCGCGGCGACCTCACGGTCGCCTTCCTGCGCGCCCAGGTCGCGCGCCGGGGCGTCGCGCGGTCCAGCTCTTCGACTCGTGGGCCGGGGCGCTCACGCGCGACGAGTACGCGCGCTTCGCCCTGCCCGCGACGCGCGAGGTCCTCGCCGGCGTCGGCCGACCTCGGCGTGCCGACCATCCTGTTCGGCGTCGGCACCGGCGAGCTGCTGGGCCTCATGGCGGGTCGGGCGCCGACGTCGTCGGCGTCGACTGGCACGTCGACCTCGACGAGGCGCGCCGGCGCGTCGGCGACGCTCGCCGTGCAGGGCAACCTCGACCCCGCGCGCTGCGTCGCGGCGCGGTCGACCAGGCGCTGGCCGGCGACGCGCGAGGTGCTGGCGCGCGCCGGGCACCGAGCCGGGCCACGTCTTCAACCTCGGCCACGGCGTCCTGCCCACGACCGACCCCGGCGTCCTCGCCGAGGTCGTCGACGTCGTCCACGACGAGGGCCGGGCGGGGTGGTCGCGCGTGACGGCACCGGCGTCCTCGTCCTCTCCTACGGCACGCCCGTCGACGCCGCGAGGGCGTCGAGGCGTACTACACGCGCGATCCGCCACGGGCGCGCCGCCGACGCCCGAGCAGCTCGCCGACCTGGTGCGGCGCTACGACGCGATCGGCGGGACCTCGCCGCTCGCCGCAGCGCACCGCCGACCAGGTCGCCGGCATCGCCGCCGCGCTCGAGGCGCGCCGACGCCGGCGCGATTCGACGTCGCGCTTCGGGACGAAGTACGAGCCGCCGCTGCTCGAAGAGGCCGCCGCGCGACTTCGCGGCCGAGGGCTTCGACCCGGTCGTCGGCCTCGTCCTCGCGCCGCACTCGCGCGTCAATGTCGACCGACCAGTACATGACGCGCGCCCGCCGCGTCGCTCGGCGACCGCGTCGAGCTCGTCGAGGTCGGCTCGTGGTGGGACGCGCCGGGCTTCGCCGAGCTGCTCGCGCGGCGCGTGTCCGCGACGCGCTCGCGCGCGTGCCCGAGCGACGGCGCGACGCTCGTCGTCTTCACCGCGCACTCGCTGCCCGAGGCGATCGTCGGGCAGCGGCGACACTACCCCGAGCAGCTGCGCGCGAGCGCCGCCGCGCGGCGCCGACTCGCCGGCGTCGACGACCTACGACGTCTGCTGGCAGACCGCCGGGCGAACCGCGACGCCTGGCTCGGCCCCGACGTCCTCGAGCGTGCTCGCGCGCTCGACGCCGCCGTCGTGCGCGACGTCGTCGTCTGCCCGATCGGCTTCGTCTCGGACCACCTCGAGGTGCTCTACGACATCGACGTCGAGGCGCCGGGCGTCGCGCGCGAGCGCGGGCATCGCCCTCCGCCGGACGCGCCTCGCTCAACGACGACCCCGACGTTCTGCGCGATGCTGGCGCGACGTCGTGCGCGACGCCGAGTGCGGCGTGACCCACGTCGTCGTCGTCGGCGCCGGCGATCGCGGGGCTCGCGGCCGCCTACGAGCTCACCGGCGGCGCCGAGTCGGCCGCCTCCGCGCCGTCGATCACCGTCCTCGAGGCGGGCGAGCTCGGCGGCAAGCTCGCGACGCGACGTCGTCGGCGGCCGCGCCGTCGACGTCGGCCCCGACGGGTTCCTCGCCCGGCGACCCGAGGCGGTCGCGCTCGTCGCGCGAGCTCGGCTGCGACGCGACGACCTCGAGCCCATCGGCGCGAGCGGCGCGTCGGTCTCGCGCGCGGCGCGCTCCGACCGAGCTCCCCGCGGGCCTCGCGCTCGGCGTGCCCACGCCGGCTCGGCGTCCGTGACGCGATCGGGCTGCTCGGGCTCCGCGGCGCGCTGCGCGCGGCCGTCGACCTCGTCGCGCCCCGGCCCGCGCGGACGCTCGCCGCTCCCCGACCGCGCGATCGGCCCGCTCGTCGCGCGACAAGCTCGGTCAGCGCGTCGTCGACGATCCTCGTCGACCCGCTCGTCGGCGGGATCCACGCCGGCCGGGTCGCGACCTCTCGGCGGCGCGCGGTCTTCCCGCCGCTGCTCGGCCGCCGCGCCAGGGTCGCGGCAGCCTCATGCGCGCGCTGCCGTGCCGCCGCGGGCAGTCGCGCCGTCGACCGCGACGGGCCCGGTGTTCGTCACTCGCTCCGCGACGGCGTCGGGCGCCGCTGCCCGGCCTCGTGGCGGGCGTGCTCGCCGCACGCGGCGTGACGTGCGCGATCCGGCGCGACGGCGACGGCCCTGCGGCGCGGCGCGGCCGGCGCACCCGCGCTGGGTCGTCGAGACGGCCGACGACGACCACGCCGGCCGACGCCGTCGTCCTGGCCACGCCCGGCGCCGGTCACCGCGCGGCTGCTCGGCCCCCACGACGGCGACGCCGCCGCCATGCTGGGGGCGATCGATGCCGCCTCGGTCGCGATCGTCACGCTTCGCGCTCGCCGCCGACGACGTCACCCTCCCCGAGGAGGGCACCGGCGTCCTCGTGCCGCTCGGCCACGCAGGGTGCGCGGCGAGCGCGACGCTCGTCACCGCCGTGACCTTCCTCGACCGCAAGTGGCCGCACCTCGCGACGCGACGGCGAGACGATGCTGCGCGCTCACGTCGGGCCGCATCGACGACCTGCGCTTCGACGGAGCTCGACGACGACGAGCTCGTGACCGGGTCGTCGAGGAGCTGCGAGGCGCTGCGGGCTCCTCGACGCGACGCCGCTCGAGCGTCGCTCGTGACGCGCTGGCCGAGCGCGCTTCCCCCAGTACCGGGTGAACCACCTCGTCCGCGTCGAGGGCGTCGAGCGCGCCGCGGCCGCCGCTCGGGGGGATCGCCGTGGCGGGCGCGTCGTACCGCGGGGTCGGCGTCCCCGCGTGCGATCGGCTCGGGCGGGCGCGCCGCGGCGCGCGCGCTCGAGCCCTGGCTGCGCTGACTCAGTCGTAGTACCCGGAGTGGACGTAGAGGCAGGGGACGCCCTCGTCGACGTACATCTCGTGGTTCCTCGGGTCGTCCTCGAGCGCGAGGCTCGAGGTCGAAGCCCTCGCCGCGGAGCTCGTCGACGACGCCGCGCTTGAACCGTCGACCGCCGGCGAGTTGCTCGTGGCTGCGCGCATCACGAGCAGGTCCCAGCGCAGCCCGTAGTCGCTCGAGCCACGCCACGGGTGAGGTCTCGCACGCGTCGGGGCCGCCGGTCACGAGCACGACGACGAGCGATCGGTCGAGCAGCTCGAGCAGCCGCTCGATCTCGTCGATGACGGGATCGTCGCCGCACGCGTCGAAGAACGCGTCCCAGTCGCGCCGATCCCAGTCGAGGTGGTGCTGACGGCCCTGCGCGTCGGCCAGGACGCCGTCGATGTCGACGACGACGGCCGGGCGGGGCGCCGACGGCGCGTCGCGCCACCACCAGTGTGCCCGCACGGGGTCGTCGCCATTCGGCACACTACCGAGGGGTACTTGACGAACTCCGCCGCGGGCCGAAGCTCTGGGAGACTGGCGCCGTGGAGTTGCGGGAGCGGATTCCGACGTCCGCGTCGTCTCATCCCGACGGGCGCCCGTGCGCTCGTCGTCTCGGACCTCGGCCTCTCGCCCGCGCAGATCACCGACGCCTCGCGTCCCGAGCGCCGACCTCGCGGCTGAGCTGGAGACCTCGACGAGGCCGGGCGTGCTCGTGTTCGCCGGCGAACCTCGTCGACCCCTCGGCGACCACCGACGTCGCGCGCTCGCTCCAGTCCGCGCTCGACGCACACGACCGGCTCCGCGACGCGATCCGCTCGTTCTGCTCGGCCGAGGGTCGCCGCGCTCGTCGTGCTGCCGGGCCGACGACGACGCCGAGCGCGCCGAGGTGCCGCGCCAGCCTGGCGCAGCTCGGCGCGACGCTGGCGCGCGACCTCTGCTCGAGCGTCGCCTCGCTCACGGCGTGCGCGACCTCGCGTCGTCGTCGAGACCGCACGACCCGACTTCGACGCGACGCCCGCCCACCCGGAGTGGACGGTCGGCGCGGAGCACCTCGAGGACCCCGCCGCGGCGCGCAGGTTCGTCGCGTCAGCCGCGTGCGCTACCGCCGCCTGCGCGCCTCCTGTGGATCGCGCTGCTCGTCGCTCGCTCGGCGCGTCGCCGACGCACTTCAACGTGATCGTCGTGCGGATCGCTCACCACGTCGCGCACCATCGCGTGCGCGTCCACGCCGCCCGCACGCCGCGGGCTTCTCGGGACACGCTGGCCCTCGACGTCCTCGCCGTCGTCGCGCTCGAGGCGCTCGTCGCGGCGCTGACCGGACTGGTCGTGCGTCGGCGCTTCGAGCGCGATGCGCACGCCGCGTCGAGCGCCGGCACGGCCGAGCCCCTCGCGCTGACCGAGCGTCGACGGCGTCGACCCCCTGGAGGTGGCGCGCCGGGTCGCCGAGCGCGGCGACGCGGGCTGCGTGGTCGGCGGCGCGCCGCGCCCGGCTCTGGCCTTCCTCGACCGGGCGGTCCTGCGCCGCGCCGGGGCCGACCCGGAGGTCGTCCGCGAGCGGCCCGGCCGCCTCGGCCTGCCGCCGGTCTTCAGCTGGTCGAGCGCGTCGGCGTCGTCGAGCTCGAGGCCGGCCAGCGCGGTCCAGGTCCGCCTCTACGCCGGCCAGGACCGGGCGCGCGCGGCGCGCCTGCTCGAGCGCCTCGCGGCCGGGGCCGCCGCGCCAGACGCGCCGTCCGAGGCCACGTCGACGCTCGGCGTCGTGGCCCCAGGGCTCGCCCTTCCCGGACGCGCTCGACCGCCAGGGCGCCCAGCGCCGGCGGCGCTCGGTGCGGCGCTTGGCCAGCGGGCTCATCGTCCTCGACGGCCTCGCCAACGTCGCGGTCGCCGTGTCGCCGCCGCTGCGCGCCCGCCTCCACGCCGTGCTCGCCGTGCTGCCCCTCGGCGTGGCCCAGACCGCCGCCGCGCTCGTCGCGCTCACCGGGGTCGCGATGATCATGCTCGCGCGCGGGCGTCCGCCGCGGCCAGCGCCGCGCGTGGGTCGCTCGCCGTGCCTCGGCCCTGGCGTGTCACGGTCGTCGCGCACGTGGCGCGCGGCGGCGCGTCGTCGGCCCGGTGGTCGCCGTCGCGCGTGCTCGCCTTCCTCGTGATCCGGCGCGACCACTTCCGGGCACCATCGGACCGCGGCCCGCTCGGCGTCGCTGCCCCGTACCTCGGCGTCACGTGCGCCGCGGTCGTCGGTGGCCGCGGCTCGCTCGGCATCGAGGCGACGAGCCACCGGCGACCTGCCCGCTTCCGCCGCTGTGGTCGTCATCGGCGCTGCGTCGAGCGGCTCGTCGGGGTGACGACGATCGCGCTGCCGCGCCGCGGACCGCGTCGGCGACTTCGTCTACCCCGCGCATGCTCGCGGTCGGGCTCTCGCTGTCGCCGTCGCGATTCTGTACCTGGTCACGCGCCCGGTCGTCGACCGCCGCCTCTCGCGAGCGCCACACCAGCGCCGAGCGCCGCGCGGCCGAGCTGCGCGCGCGCGACGATCGTGCGCCGCCACGGGCGCGGGCACGCTCGACTACTTCGCGCTGCGCGACGACAAGCAGTGGTTCTTCCACCGCGACACGCTCGTCGCCTACGCCGTCTACGGCGGGGTGTGCCTCGTCTCGCCCGACCCGATCGGGCCCGTCGACGAGCGCGCGGAGGCCTTCAGCGCGTTCCGCGCCTTCGCCGAGCCGCGCGGCTGGACGTCGGGCGTCATCGGCGCCGGGCGAGGAGTGGCTGCCGCCTCTACGCACGCCGCCGGGCTGCACTACATCTACCTCGGCGACGAGGCGATCGTCGACTGCCCGATCTTCACCCTCGAGGGCGGCAAGATGAAGGGGCTGCGCCAGGCCTGCACGCGCCTCGCGCGCCACGGCTACACCGTCGAGTTCCTCGACCCCGCGACGATCGACCCCGCGCGCGTCCCGCGCATCGTCGCGCTGATGCACGCTGCTGCGCCGCGGCGAGGACGAGCGCGGCTTCTCGATGATGCTCGGGCGGCTCTTCGACCCGCGCGACCGCGGGCTGCTGCTCACCGTCGTGAGCGGGCCCGACGGCGCGCCCGCCGCGGTCTGCCAGTTCGTGCCCTCACCGGCGATCCGCGGCTACTCGCTCGACCTGATGCGACGGGACCCCGGCGACCACCCCAACGGCCTGCTCGACTACGCGCTCTGCTCGACGATCGCGCACCTGGCCGCGCAGGGCGGCCGGGGCCTGAGCCTCAACTTCGCCGCGTTCCGCTCGGTGCTCGACGGCGAGCGCGGCGAGGGAGTTCGCGACGAGGCGAGCGCTGGGCGCTCAAGCGGCTCTCGGGGATGCTGCCGATCGAGACCCTGTGGCAGCTTCAACGCCAAGTACGACCCGAGCTGGCTCCCGCGCTACATCGTCTACCCCGCGCTCGAGAGCTTCGTGCCGGTCGTCGTGGCGACGCTGCGCGCCGAGTCGATCACCGAGCTGCCGGTCGTCGGGCCGGTTCCTCGCCGACGACCCGGCCAACCGGCCCGGCACCGTCGTGCCCGACGAGGTGCTGCGCGCGGCGCGCGAGTCCGCCGAGTCGACGCGCGACTCGGCCTAGCGCCTCGCGAGCGCCCCGGCCAGGCGGGCCGCCGCCGGCGGGTGGTGGGTGAGGAAGAGCGACGGCTCGACCAGCTCGAGCTCGAGGACCGCCCAGCCGCGGCGATCGCGCACGAGGTCGACGCGCGCGTAGAGGAGGCCGTCGAAGCCCGCGAGCGCGGCGCGCGCGACCTCGAGCGCGCCCTGCTCGGGCTCGGCCCGGCTCATCGCCTCGACCCGGAAGAGCCGGGTCCGGCCGTCGGCGGGGGTGTTGAGCATCGCGGCCTTGGTCATGGCGTGGGTGAACGCGCCGTCGACGAAGACCAGCGCGTGCTCGCCGTCGTCGTCGACGCTGGCCGACGTAGGGCTGGACCATCGCGTCGCGGCCGCGCGGCGTGCAGGCGCGCGCACGTGCTCGGTGGCGGCTCGCCGCTCGCCCGTGCCGTAGCGCGTCGGCGTCGATCGACCCGGCGCCCACAGTCGGCTTGACGACGACGTCGCCCGTCGGACACGCCGACGGCGTCGCCGACGTCGACAGAAGGTCGTCGCGACGATCGGAACCCCGCGCGCGGCCAGGTCGCCCAGGTAGTGCTTGTCGCTCGAGTACTCGAGCTCGCGGTACGGGTTGGCCACCGCGCCGAGCGACCGCGCCCACGCGAGGAACTCGTCGCGCCGGGCCGCGTAGTCCCAGGTCGAGCGCACCACGACCAGGTCGAACGCCGACCAGTCGGCGGCCCCGGTCGTCCCAGGCGAGCGCCGTCGCGTCGACGCCGGCCCGGGCGAGCTCGCCCAGCAGGAGCGGCTGGTCCTCGTCGACGCCGGGGGTCGAGCACGTGGCGACCGCCACGCGCCTCACGGCGTGAAGAGGACCGTCGCGTGCTGGGCCAGCGCGGCCAGCGGGCCGGGCCAGACGCCGAAGAGCACCGTGGCCGCGACCCCGACGCCGACGACCACGACGGTCGCCGCCGGCGCGGGGACGCGCGCGGCCTCGCCGTCGTCCTCGGCGAAGAGGGTCAGGGTCAGGCGCAGGTAGAAGTAGGCGGCGATCGCGGCGCCGAGCAGCGCGACCAGGGCCAGCGCGCCGCCGCCGGCGTCGACCGCCGCGGCCAGCACGGCGAACTTGGCGTAGAAGCCGGTCGTCAGCGGCACGCCGAGCTGGCTGAGCAGCAGCACCGCCAGCGCGCCGCCGAGCAGCGGCTGGCGCCGGGCCAGCCCGCGGTAGGACTCGAAGGAGTGAGCGGTCGTCGCCCTGGCCCCCGACGAGGGTCACGACGGCGAAGGTCGCCACGACGATCGGCGCGTAGGTCATCAGGTAGAAGAGCGTCGCCGCGGTCCCCTTCGGGTCGCCGGCGTAGAGGCCCAGGAGGATGAACCCGGCGTGGTTGACGCACGAGTACGCGAGCAGGCGCTTGACGTTGCGCTGCACCACGGCGAGGCCCGCGCCGACGACCGTCGAGAGCGCGACCAGCACGAAGATGATCGGGCGCCAGGTCGTCGAGCTGGGTGCCGAGCGCCGAGATCAGCACGCGCAGGAACGCGGCGAAGGCCCCGACCTTGACGATCGAGGCCATGAAGCCGGTCACCGGGGTGGGCGCGCCCTCGTAGACGTCGGGCGACCACATGTGGAAGGGCACGACCGCGACCTTGAAGGCGAAGCCCGCCGCGAGCAGCGCGCCGCCGGCGTAGAGCAGCCCCGGGCGCAGCAGCGCGTTGGCGCCGAGGAAGTACGACAGGCTCGACAGGTTGGTCGACCCCGTCGCGCCGTAGACCAGGGCCGCGCCGTAGATGAAGACGGCCGACGCGAAGCCGCCGAGCAGGAAGTACTTGAGCCCGGCCTCGGCGCTCGACTCGCGCTGGCGGTCCCAGGCGGCCAGGACGTAGAGGCCGATCGAGAGGATCTCGAGGCCGAGGAAGATCACGATCAGGTCGTTCGCCTGGGCCATCAGCACCGCGCCGGCGGCCGAGCACAGCGCCAGGACGTGGTACTCGGCGCTGGCCACGCGCTCGCGCGCGGCCCAGTCGTGGGCGACCAGCGTGGCCATGGCCAGGCAGACCGCGACGACCGCCCCGGCCACCACGCTGAAGCCGTCGAGGACGATCGCGTGGGCGATCGTGGTGGACGGGCCGTGGCGCGCGACGTCGGACCACTGCACGAAGGCCACCACGAGGGCGGCGACCGCGGCGGCCAGCGTCACCCCGGTCGTCACCGCCCGGGCCAGGGGCGCGCGCGTCAGCGCGCTCGCGCCGAGCAGCGCCACCGCGGCGCCGAAGAGGATCAGGACCGGCAGGATCGCCAGGTAGTGGATCGACGGGACGTGGATCGCGGTCACTTGGCCACCGCCGTCGTGGGCGTCGCGGTGTACCCGTGGGTCACCGACGGCGAGATCCGGTCGAGCGCCGGGCGCGGGAAGACCCCCAGGGCGACCACCAGCACGACGACCGGCACCATCACCCAGCGCTCGGCGCGCGTCGCGTCGGCCAGCGCGGCGTTGTCGCCCTCGGCCCGGCCGTGGAAGACCCGCTGGTAGGCCCAGAGCAGGTAGAGCGCGGCCAGCACGACGCCGAGCGTCGCGACGAGCGCCCACCACGGGTGGACCGCGAAGGTGCCGATCAGCACGAGGAACTCGCTCACGAAGCCCGAGAGCCCCGGCAGGCCGATCGAGGCCATCATCACCACGGTGAAGAGCGCGGCCAGCACCGGCGCGGGGCCCTGCAGCCCGGTGAGCGCGGCGACCGCGGTCGTGCCGCGGCGCCGCTCGACGAAGCCGACCAGGAGGAAGAGCCCGGCGGTGATCACCCCGTGGTTGAACATCAGGAGCACCGCGCCGGCGACCGCGACCTTGTTGCCCGACACGACGCCCAGCGTGATGAAGCCCATCTGGGCCATCGAGGAGTAGGCGACCAGGCGCTTCAGGTCCGGGGTGACGCAGGCCATCGCCGACGCGTAGACGATCGAGATGACCGCCAGCGTCATCATCCACGGGCGCACCGATCCCATGGCCAGGGGCAGCAGCCCGACCGCGAAGCGCAGCAGGCCGTAGCTGCCCAGCTTGGCCAGCAGCGCCGAGAGCTCCATCGACCCGGCCGTCGGCGCCTCGGCGTAGGCCAGCGGCGACCAGGTGTGCAGCGGGAAGACCGGGGACTTGACCCCGAAGGCGACGGCGAAGGCGGCGAAGATCCACACCGCCGTCGAGTGGCTCATGGCCGTCGCGCGCAGCGCGGCGTAGGCGAAGGTGATGTCGCCGCCGGCCTGGTGCTGGTGCAGGACGCCCAGGTACAGCAGGCCGACGAAGAGGAAGGCCGACCCGGCGAAGGTGTACACGAAGAACGTCAGCGCGGCGCGGGACCGTTCGCGCCCGCCCCACCCGGCGACGAGGAAGTAGCCCGGGACGAGGGTGAGCTCGAAGAAGATGAAGAACTCGAGCAGGTCGCGGCTGACGAACGCGCCCATCGTGAAGGCGGTCAGCGCGAGCAGCCAGGCGACGAAGGGGGCCTCGCGGGCGCGCTCGCGCGCCCCCCAGAGGGCGAGGAGCAGGACGAGGCTGGTCAGGGCGACCATGAGCAGGCTGAGTCCCGTCGACCCCGACGTCGTAGGCCAGCCCGTAGGGCGCGGCCAGGACGTGGCGCGACGCGAAGTCGAAGCCCCCGGTCGCGTGGGAGTTGTAGAGCACGACGACGACCGTGGTGAGCGCGGCCAGCGCGAGGCCGGTCGCGACGGCCACCGCGTAGGCGGCGCGCCGGGCGAGGGCGGCCGCGACCGCGCCCGCCGCCGGCACGATCAGGAGGGCGTCGACCCAGGCGCTCGAGTGCATCAGCCGGCCCTCGCCACCACGTAGACGACCAGCACCGCCAGGCCGAGCGCCATGGCCAGCGCGTACTGGCGCACGAAGCCCGACTGGACCTTGCGCACGCCCTCGGCGCTGCGCCGCACGCCCCCGGCCAGGCCCCGCACCGCGCCGTCGATGACCCGCGGCTCGATGACGTCGCCGGCCAGGGTGGCGGCCGCCAGGAGGGGCTTCGCGATCGCGGCGTCGTAGGCGTCGTCCCAGCGCCAGACGCGCTGAAGGAACTCCGGCTCCAGTCGCGGGTCGCTCACCCGGTCGCGCCAGATGGCGAACGCCGCGGCCAGCCCCACCAGGGCGACGACGACGTCGACGCCGGCCAGCGCCCACTGCGCGCCGGTCGAGGTGTGGGCGGCCGCCGGCAGGAAGCCGAAGGCCGGGTCGATGAAGGTGGCCAGGCTGCGCCCGTGCGCCCACGGCAGGTCGAGCACGCCGCCGACCGCCGACAGCGCGGCCAGCACGACGAGCGGCAGGGTCATGACCCAGGGGCTCTCGTGCGGGTCGTGGCCGTGGGTGGCCTCGCGGAACCGCTCGGTGCCGCGGAAGGTCAGCACGAAGAGCCGGCTCATGTAGTACCCGGTGAGCATCGCGGTCACGACCCCGAGCGCCCAGAGCGGCTTGGAGTAGTGGTAGGCGTTGGTCAGCACGTCGCCCTTGGCGAAGAAGCCGGCGAAGGGCGGGACCCCGGCGATGGTGAGCCAGCCGATGAGGAACGTCGGGAAGGTGAGCGGCAGGTAGCGCGCCAGCCCGCCCATGCGCCCCATGTCCTGCTCGCCGCCGAGCGAGTGGATCACCGAGCCCGAGCCGAGGAACAGCAGCGCCTTGAAGAAGGCGTGGCTGACCATGAGGAAGATGGCCGCCGAGTAGGCGCCCGCGCCGACCGCCAGCACCATGTAGCCGATCTGGCGTGATCGTGGAGAACGCCAGCACCTTCTTGATGTCGCGCTGGGCGCACGCGATGGTCGCCGCGACGAACGCCGTCGCCCCGCCGATGACCGCGATCGTGAGCCGGCCCGACGACGAGAGCGCGAGCACCGGCGCCATCCGGCAGAGCAGGTACACGCCCGCGGTCACCATCGTCGCCGCGTGGATCAGCGCCGAAACCGGGGTCGGGCCCTCCATCGCGTCGGGCAGCCAGTTGAAGAGCGGGATCTGGGCCGACTTGCCCGTCGCGCCGAGCAGCAGCGCCAGGACGACCAGGGTGGCCACGGTCGGGCTGAGCGTGCCGGCGCGCCCGAACACGCCCAGGTAGGTGAGCGTGTGCAGGCGGCTGAAGAGCAGGAACATCGCGACCAGCAGCCCGACGTCGCCGACCCGGTTGTAGATGAACGCCTTCTTGCCGGCGCTGGCCGCGGTGTCGCGGTCGAAGTAGTAGCTCACCAGCCAGTACGAGCAGACCCCGACGCCCTCCCAGCCCACGAACGTCAGTACCAGGTTGCCGGCCATCACCAGCAGCAGCATCGAGAAGACGAAGAGGTTGAGGTAGAGGAAGAACTTGCGGTAGTCGCGCTCGCCGGCCATGTAGCCGATCGAGTAGAGGTGGATGAGCGCCGATATCCCGGTGACGAAGAGGCACATCGTCACCGAGAGCGGGTCGATGAGCAGCGACGCCGGGGCTTTGAGGCCTCCGACGCTGATCCAGGTGAAGAGGTGGACGGGGATCTCGCGGTCCCGGTCGCCCAGCAGCATGACGAACATGACGACCGAGCCGACGAAGCTCAGCGCGACCGCGCCGGTGGCCCACGCCCCGACAGCGCGCTGCGCGCCGCGCGACCCGTTGACCAGCACCACCAGGAAGCCGGCCAGGGGCAGGACCAGGACGAGGGTGGCGACGTGGGCCATCAGCCCTTCATCCCCGAGAGCTCGTCGACCGAGGTCGACGCCCTCCGCCGGAAGACCGCGACCACGATGCCCAGACCCACCGTGACCTCGGCCGCCGCCACGACCATCACGAAGAAGACCGTCGCCTGGCCGCCGATGTCCCCGAGGGTGCGCGCGAAGGTGACGAAGGTCAGCGTCACCGCGTTGAGCATCAGTTCGACGCACATGAACATGATCAGCGCGCTGCGCCGGGTGAGGAACCCGAAGGCGCCGATGCCGAAGAGCACGGCGGCGAGCACCAGGTACCAGGCGGCGGGGACGTTCACGACTCCGCCTCGTCGGCGCGCCGCTCGCGCCGCGCCAGGACGACCGCGCCGACCACCGCGATCACGAGCAGCGCCGCCGTCGCCTCGAAGGCGAACAGGTAGGTGGTGAAGACCGCCGTGCCGAGCTCGCGCACGTTGGCCGCGCCGGTCGTGGTGGGCACTCCGTTGGTCGACACCGCGGTCGCCCCGGTCACCCAGTGGCTCCGGGCCATCAGGGTGACGACCCCGGCCACGGTGACCGCCACGCCGACCCCGGCCAGCGCGCGCTGGCCGACCAGGGGCTCGAGGCGGACCCCCTCGCGCCGGTCCACGCCCAGGAACATGATGACGAAGAGGAAGAGCACGACGATCGCGCCGGCGTAGACGATGACCTGGACCGCGGCCAGGAAGTCGGCCGACTGGGCGACGAACGCGACGGCCACCCCGAAGAGCGTCATGATCAGGCTGAGCGCCGAGTGGACCGGGTTGCGCGTCGCCAGCACCCCGACCGCGCCGGCCAGGATCAGGACGGCCGCGGTCGCGAAGACCAGCGCGTCGACGGCCGAGTAGCTCGCGGCGATCACGACGCGGCCCTCTTCTTCGCGCGCGCGGCGCGCAGCGCGTTGATCTTGTCGACCAGCCCGCTCAGGCCCCGCTGGTCGGCCTCGACGTCCTGGGCGCCGAGGTGGCGGCTGAAGGCCCGGCGGATCGACTTGGTCCCGGTCGCCTCGAGGTCGCGCCTCGCCGCTCTGTCCGGCCTCGGCCGGGCGCACGCCGAAGCCGAGGTCGCCGGACCACTGGGCGACGCCCTCGAAGTCGGCGTCGCCCGACGGCGACGTCGCGCGCATCCAGCCGCCGGTCATCTCGGCCTCGCCCTCGCGCCAGTCCTCCCAGGGCAGGCGCCGGGGGAAGCCGTCGTCGCCGACGACCAGCTCGGCCTTGGTGTAGATCGCGTCGGCCCGGTTGGTGAAGGAGAACTCGAAGAGCTTGGACTCGGTGATCGCCTGGGTCGGGCAGGCCTCGACGCACAGGTCGCAGTGGATGCAGCGCAGGTAGTTGATCTCGTAGACGTAGCCGTAGCGCTCGCCCGGGCTGACCGGGTGGTCCGGCGGGTTGTCCAGGCCGCGCACGTAGATGCAGTCGGCCGGGCAGACCCCCGCGCACAGCTCGCAGCCGATGCACTTCTCCAGGCCGTCCTCGTAGCGGTTGAGGACGTGGCGGCCGTGCTGGCGCGGCTGCTTGGGCCGCTTGACCGCGGGGTAGGAGTTGGTCACCGTCGGGCGCACCAGGTGGCGCAGGGTGAGCCGGAAGCCGCCGAAGAAGTCGAGTCGCGCCATCAGCCCTCCTCCTCGTCGGTGTGGGCCCTCAGCACCTCGCCGGGCAGGGGCCGCTCGCCCACCGCCGGCAGGACGGCGTGGCGCCGCTCGCGCCCCGTGCCGAGGTCGAAGGCGCGCCCCAGCACGAGTCCAGGCGAGCAGCACCGCGGCGCCCAGGCCGAAGCCCCACGCCCGGCTGACGAGGAACCCGGCGACCACCAGCATCCAGCCCAGGCTGAGCGGGATGAGTCGCTTCCAGCCCAGGTCCATCAGCTGGTCGTAGCGAAAGCGCGGCAGCGACGCGCGGAACCAGACGTAGGCGAAGGCGAAGCCCGAGGTCTTGACCACGAACCAGAGGATCGGGAAGAGCCCACTTGAGGTGCGGCACCGGCGGGACCCAGCCGGCCGGGCCGCCGAGGAAGAGGGTCACGATGACCGCCGACATGGTGATCGTGTTCATGTACTCGGCGAGGAAGAAGATGGCGAAGCGGAACGACGAGTACTCGGTGTGGAAGCCGCCGACCAGCTCGCTCTCGGCCTCGACGACGTCGAAGGGCGGGCGGTTCAGCTCGGCGGTGATCGCGATCACGAAGATGACGAAGGGCACGACGCCCAGCCGGATCAGGTTCCAGTGCCAGAGCCCGTGGGACTGGGACGCCACGATGTCGTGGGTCGTGAGCGACCCGGTGGCCAGGACCACCGTGACGACGGTCATGCCCAGGGCCGCCTCGTAGGAGATCATCTGCGCCGTCGCGCGCACGCTCGACAGCAGCGGGTACTTCGACCCCGACGACCAGCCGGCCAGCATGACGCCGTAGACCGAGATCCCCGACATGGCGAGCAGCACCAGGATCCCGACCGGCGGGTTGGCGACCTGGAGCTCGATCGGGTGGCCCGCGACGTGGAGGGTCCCGCCGATCGGCACGATGGCGAAGGTCACGAAGGCCGGGATCAGCACCAGGTACGGCGCGATCTTGAAGACCGACCCGGTCGGCCTCGGCCGGCACCAGGTCCTCCTTGAAGATCAGCTTCATGCCGTCGGCGATCGTCTGGAGCAGGCCGAACGGCCCCCAGCGCTGGGGGCCGATGCGGCTCTGCATGTCGCTGATCGCCTTGCGCTCGAACCAGATCATCACGATGACCGCGTTGAGCAGCAGGCCGAAGGCGACGACCAGGCGCACCACGACGATGATCAGCACCGCCCAGGTCACCCCGTGGGCGTAGAGGGGGTCGGCGCCGGCGATCACGCCGTCTCCAGTCTCACGTCGGCGACCGCGTCGCCGCGCGCCAGCCACGATCGCACCACGTCGGCGCCGTCGGGCGCGCGGGTGCCGAACCCGACCTCGACGACCCCGCGCGCGACGTCGTCGCAGCGCTCGACGGCCAGGCGGGCCGAGCCCCTCGGCCCGACGGCCACGACCTCGTCGCCGTCGGCCACGCCGAGCCGGTCGAGGTCGAGGTGGTGAAGACGCAGGCGGGTGGCCCGGGCCAGCGGGGCGAGCGCCGGCGAGCCGCCCATCGCGACCCCGTCGTCGTAGAGGCGGCGAGTCGCCAGCACGCGCCAGGCGTAGGCGTCGGGGTGGGGCACCTCGACGCGCGGGGCGTCCGGGGCCGCGAGACCGGCGTCGGCGCGCCACCCCTCGGCCGACGGCGCCGGGGGCGCCACCGCGCCGGCGTAGGGGTTGAGGCCGCTGGTCTCGATCGAGCGGATCCCCGGGAAGGCCATCGGGTCGAGCGGGAGTCGCGCCACGGCCGGCGCGGCGCGGCCCGCGACCACCCCCTCGACGTTGACCGAGGTCAGGACCGAGAGCGCGGGGTAGGCGGCGCGCTCCTCGAGCAGCCGCGCGGCGTCCTCGACGCCGGCCATCCCCAGGTCGGCGCCGAGCTCGGCGGCCAGCTCCGCCGCGATCGCGACGTCGCCCCAGGCCGAGCCGGGCGCGACGACCTTGGCCGCCAGCGCGGTCACGCGGCCCTCGAGGTTCGTCACCGTCCCCGAGCGCTCGTGGGCCACCGCGGCCGGCAGGACCACGTCGGCGTGGGCCAGGGTCGGCCCGCCGTGGCCGGCGACCACGACCACGGCCGCGCGCGCCAGCGCCGCGCTCGCGTGCTCGGCGTCGGCGACGTTGCCCAGGACGTCGCCCAGGGCGAGGATCGCCCCCTGGGAGCCCGCGGCCATCGCGTCGAGCTGGGCCAGGGCGTGGCGGCCCGGGTCGCGCGGCTGGTGGCCCGGGCCGACGCCGGGCGCCAGCCCCACGTCGATCGCGCCCGCGCACGTTGGAGCGCCGCAGCGCGAAGAGGAATCGGGCCGCCGGGAAGGCCGCGGCCAGGGCGAGCGCCGCCGCCTCGGGGACCGCCGACGACTCGGCCATGTTGGCCCGGCCCGACCACGACGACGACGCCCTCGCCGTCGCCGAGGAGCCCGCGCGCGCGCCGTCGAGCTCGACTCGGGGTGGCCGCGAGGTCGGCGGTGCGACCTCGCCGGCCAGGGCGCGCGCCACGAGGTGGGCCTCGCCGGGGCGGGTGGTCACGGTCACGTCGGCCAGGGCGCGCAGCGCGCTCGGACCGCCCGAGAGCTCGACCAGTCGGGCGCCGCCGCGCACGACGGCGTCGCGCAGGCGCAAGAAGAGGACCGGCAGCTCCTCGCGCAGGTCGCCGGCCAGGGTGACGATCACGCGCGCGCGGGCCGCCTCGTCGATGGTCGCGCCGGGCAGCGCGGCGACGAGCGCGGGCGTCGAGCCCGTCGCCGAACTGGGCGTCGACGTGTCGCGTGCCCAGCACGCCGCGCGCGAACTGCTCCCAAGCGAAGGCGCCCTCGTTGGTCAGGGCCGCGCCGCCGATCAGCGCCAACGCCGCTCGGGCCGCGCCGCGGCCTCGCGCAGGAGGCGCGCGGCGGCGGCCAGCGCCTCGCCCCACGGCACCTCGACCAGCGCGCCGTCGCGCCGGACCATCGGCGCGGTCAGGCGGGTCGCGGCGAGGTCGAGCGGGCTGGTCGACTCGGTCGCAGGCCGTCGACGCTGTCGAGGCTGAAGCGGCCCTTGTCGCAGAGCCAGCCGTGGTTGACCGGCTCGGAGTCGACGCCGAGGACGCCGCGTGAGGCGGTTGGCCGAGGACTGCACCGCGACGCGGCACCCGCACCGCGCAGGTCGTGCAGCGTGCGTCTCGACCTGCTCGAGGTCCCAGGGGCGCGCGGTGAAGCGGTACGGCGTCGGCGGTCAGCGCGCCGACCGGGCAGATCTGGACGGTGTTGCCCGAGAAGTACCGAGTCGAAGGGCTCGTCGGCGAAGGCGCGACCTCGATCTGAGCTCGCCGCGTCCGGCGAAGTCGATCTGGGCCTCGCCGGCGACCTCGGCGGCGAAGCGGGTGCAGCGCGCGCACTGGATGCAGCGCTCGCGGTCGAGCAGCACCAGCTCGCCGATGCGGGATCGGCTTGACGAAGTGGCGCTTCTCCTCGACGAAGCGGGTCTCGCCCGAGCCGTGGGCGAGCGTCTGGTCCTGCAGCGGGCACTCGCCGCCCTTGTCGCACACCGGGCAGTCGAGGGGGTGGTTGGCCAGGAGGAACTCCAGGACGCCGTCCTGGGCCTTCTTCACCTTGTCGCGAGTCGGTGATCGACGGTCATGCCGTCGGCGACCGCACGTAGCAGGCCGGCTGCAGGGTCGCGCCGCGCGGCCCGTCGACCTCGACCAGGCACATCCGGCACATGCCCGACCGGCTCCATGCGCGGGTGGTAGCAGAACCGCGGCACGAAGGTCCCGGCGCGCTCGGCCGCCTCGATGATCAGCTCGCCGGCGCGCGGCCTCGACGCTGCGCCCGTCGAGCGTGATGGTCACCGTGGTGCGTGGTCGTCAGCCATGCGGGCAGCCCCCGCGCGCCACGTGCGCGGCGAAGTCGTCGCGGAACATGAGGATCGCCGAGTGGATCGACGACGGGATCGACGGGCCGAGCACGCAGATCGTCGTCTGCTGGGGCGGCCAGGTCAGCCCCGGCGCGATGTTGTCGCACAGGTCGAGGAGCAGGTCCACGTCCTCGCGGCGCCCGCCCCCGTGCTCGAGGCGGTAGAGGGTCCGCTCGAGCCAGCCCGCGCCCTCGCGGCACGGCGTGCACTGCCCGCACGACTCGCGGCTGGAAGAACTTGGTGATTCGCCAGGCCGCGCGCACCGGCGCAGGTCGTGCTCGTCGATGACGACGATCGAGCCCGAGCCGAGCATCGACCCCTTCTCGGCGACCTCGTCCTGGCCGAGCGGCAGGTCGAGGAGCTCGGGCCCGAACCACGGCGCGCAGACGCCGCCGGGGATGATCGCCTTGACCGCGCCGGTCGTCGATCGTCCCGCCGCCGAGCGCCGGGTCGAAGATCAGGTCGCGGAAGGTGTTCTTGCACCATCTCGACCTCGTAGACGCCGGGGCGCCGCACGCGCCCGGCCAAGCGCGAACAGCCGCGTGCCGGTCGAGCGGCCCGCCGCCGAGCGCGGCGAAGGCCGCGCCGCCGTTCGCGACGATCCACGGAAGGTTCGACATGGTCTCGACGTTGTTGACGACCGTCGGCTGGCCGTAGAGGCCGACGACCGCCGGGAAGAACGGCGGCTTGATGCGCGGGAAGCCGCGCTTGCCCTCGAGCGCCTCGATCAGCGCCGTCTCCTCGCCGCAGATGTAGGCGCCGGCGCCCGGGTGCACGACGACGTCGACGCTGAAGCCCGAGCCGAGGATGTCGCGCCCCACCGCGCCGTACTCGTAGGCGTCGTTGAGCGGCCTGCTGGACCCGCTCGAGCCCCAGGGCGAACTCGCCGCGAAGGAAGACGAAGACCCGCGTGACCTGCAGGGCGTAGGCGGCGATGACCACGCCCTCGACGAGCTGGTGCGGGTCGCGCTCGACCAGGTAGTGGTCCTTGAAGGTCGCCGGCTCGGACTCGTCGCCGTTGACCACGAGGTACGAGACCGGCGACTGGCGCAGCATCGACCACTTGCGCCCGGCCGGGAAGCCGGCGCCGCCGCGCCCGAGCAGGCTGGCCGCGTCGACCTCGGCGCAGACGTCCTCGGGGTGCATCTTGAGCGCGGCGCGCAGGCCGTCGTAGCCGCCCGGTCGCCAGGTAGCGCTCGAGCGTGTGGCTGTCGTCGTGCCCGCGGCGCGCGGTGACGATCGGGGCGGCGGAGAGGACGGCCATCAGCCGGCCGCCTCGGCGCGCCGCGCCCGGGCCGCGGCCGCGCCGGCCCGCTCGGCCGCCAGCTCGTCGTCGCCGACGCTCAGCCCGACGCTGCGGCGCACGCGCACCAGCGTCCCGTGGGGCGGGACCTCGGCGTCGCGCCTCCCGGCGCGCAGTTCCTCGACCAGCGCGTCGAACGCGGCCGGGGTCGTCGTGCGCACGTAGCGGTGGTTCACGGTCACGCACGGCGCGACGTCGCAGTCGGCCAGGCACTCGGTCTCCTCGAGCGTGAAGAGCCCGTCGTCGCTGGTCGACCCGACGGCGCAGCCGAGGCGCCGCGCGGCGTGGTCCAGCAGCTCGCTCGCCGCCGGCCAGCAGGCAGGCGATGTTGGTGCAGACCCCGACCACGTACCGGCCGACCGGCTCGAGGTGGAACATGTCGTAGAACGACGCGGTGCCGCGGACCTCGGCCGGGGTGCAGCCGGTCAGCTGCGCGACCTCGGCGATCCCGTCGTCGCTGACGTAGCCGTCCTGCTCCTGGACCAGGTGCAGCAGCGGCAGCATCGCCGAGCGGCGTTTGGGGTAGAGCGCGACGAGCTCCTCGGCGCGCTGGCGCAACTCGGGGCGCAGGTGGCTCACCGGTCGACCTCGCCCATGATGGGGTCGATGGTCGAGATGACGGTGATGGTGTCGCTGATCATCCCGCCGCGCATCAGCAGCGGCAGCGCCTGGAGGTTGACGAAGCTCGGCGCGCGCGTGTGCAGGCGCCAGGGCTTGGGCCCGCCGTCGCTCACCAGGTAGCAGCCGAGCTCGCCGCGCGGGCTCTCGACCGCCTGGTAGACCTCGCCGGCCGGGACCCGGAAGCCCTCGGTGAAGAGCTTGAAGTGGTGGATCAGGGCCTCCATCGACTCGCCGATGCGCGCGCGCGGCGGCGGCGTGACCTTGGGGTCCTGGCTGCGGTAGTCGCCGTCGGGCATCGCCTCGAGGCACTGGCGCACGATGCGGATCGACTCGCGGATCTCGTTGAGGCGGATCGCGTACCGGTCGAAGTTGTCGCCGTAGGTGCCGACGATCACGTCGAACTCGACCTGGTCGTAGGCGAGGTACGGCGTCGCGCGGCGCAGGTCCCAGGCGACGCCGGTCGAGCGCAGCAGCGGCCCGGTCACTCCGAGGGCCAGCGCCTCCTCGGCGGTGATCGGCGCGACGCCCGACCATGCGCTCGCGGAAGATCGGCTGGCCGGTGAGGAGCTCGTCGTACTCGAAGGTCCGGTCGAAGATCGTGTCGCAGATGACCTCGACGTCGTCGCGCCAGCCGTCGGGCAGGTCGGCCGCCACGCCGCCGGGGCGCACGTAGTTGAGGTTCATGCGCAGCCCGGCGGTCTTCTCGAAGAAGGCCAGGATCAGCTCGCGCTCGCGCAGGCCGTAGATCATCATCGACGACGCGCCGAGGTCCATCCCGTTCGTCGCCATCCACACCAGGTGCGAGCTCACGCGGTTGAGCTCGCTCATCATCATCCGGATCCAGGTCGCGCGCTCGGGGACCTCGACGCCGAGCAGCGCCTCGACGGCCAGGCTGAAGCAGAGCTCGTTGATGACCGGGCTCAGGTAGTCCATGCGCGTCACGTTGGTCGCGCCCTGGACGTAGGAGAGCTCCTCGCCGGTCTTCTCCATCCCGGTGTGCAGGTAGCCGATCACCGGCTTGGTGCGCAGCACGTACTCGCCGTCGAGCTCGAGCATCAGGCGCAGCACCCCGTGGGTCGACGGGTGCGACGGGCCCATGTTGATGACCATCGTCTCGCCGTCGCGGCGCTCGTAGTCGACCGAGCCCGGGTCGAAGGCGCGCCCGTCGAGGCGCAGCACGGAGCCGACCTCGCGGCCGAGCGCGCCGGCGCCGGTCGCGCCGCGGGCGAAGAGCTCCTGGGCGCCCTCGCTCGTCTCGGCCGCCAGCGGCTCGAGCCGGTCGACCCCGCGCACCCCCTGGTCGCTCATCGCGGCCCCGGCGCTTCCTTGAACTGCACCGGCACCCGGCCGCTGCCGTAGTCCTTGCGCAGCGGGTGGCCCTCCCACTCCTCGGGCATGAGGATCCGGGTGAGGTCGGGGTGGCCGGCGAAGAGGATCCCGAAGAGGTCGAAGGCCTCGCGCTCCATCGCCTCGACCCCGGGGTAGAGGCTGAACAGGGAGTCGACCGCCGCGTCGTCGCCGCCGGCCTGGACGCGCAGGCGCACCCGCTGGACCCGGCTCATGCTGAGCAGGTTGACCACGACCTCGAAGCGCGTCGCCGCCGACCCCCTCGGGCAGGCCGCGCGGGCCGTAGCCGAGGTAGTCGACGCCGCAGAGGTCGGCGCAGAGCTCGAAGCCGGCGTCCTTGAGCGCGGCGACCTGCGCGCGGTACTGCTCGCGCGTCGGGAACATCGCCACGTCGGCGGCGCGGCAGGCCTCGGTCACGACGCCGGGGAGGGCCACGGGTGCTTCGCGGGTCACGTGGGCGTTCCCAGCCTCACCGTGACGGGCACCTCGGGCGTCCACGGGCTCTCGGGCGACCCGCTCGGCGTCACTGGCGCCGGCTCGTCGCGCCGCAGCAGCTCGCCGGTGCGGATCTTCTCGTGCAGCGTGAGGATGGCGTGCATCAGCGTCTCGGGGCTCGGCGGGCAGCCCGGCGCGTAGACGTCGACCGGCACGATCTGGTCGACCCCCTGGACGATGGCGTAGTTGTTGAACATGCCCCCGCTCGACGCGCACACGCCCATCGAGATGACCCACTTGGGCTCCATCATCTGGTCGTAGACCTGGCGCAGGACCGGGGCCATCTTCTGGCTGACGCGCCCGGCGACGATCATCAGGTCGGCCTGGCGCGGCGAGTTGCGGAAGACCTCCATGCCGTAGCGCGCGAGGTCGAAGTCGGCGCCGCCGGTCGCCATCATCTCGATCGCGCAGCAGGCCAGCCCGAAGGTCGCCGGCCACACCGAGGCGCGCCGCGCCCAGCGCACGAGGTCCTCGAGGCGCCCGGTCAGGAAGTTGTGGGGCAGGTCCTCGAGGGCCACGTCACGCCGCCCGGTCGAGTCGCCCGAGCCGATGCGCACGATCGTCGAGCTCGAGGTGCGCCCGGGCGTCCCGCGCGTGAGGTGCTTGACCGGGCCCCAGGAGAGCGCGCCCTCCGAGACGAGGAAGATCAGCGCGGCGAAGACGGTGACCGAGAAGGTCAGGATCTCGACGAGGCCGAAGGCCCCGAGCTGGCGGAAGACGACGGCGAAGGGGTACAGGAAGACCACCTCGATGTCGAAGATCACGAAGATCATCGCCACGAGGTAGAAGCGGACCGGGAACCGCTGGGGCGGCTCGACCTCCGGGACGATCCCGCACTCGTACGGGGCGAGCTTGGCGTCGGTGGGCCGCTTGCGCGGCGCCAGCAGCGCCGACGCCGCGAGCGAGCCCGCGGCGAAGAGCACCCCGAGGATGAGGAGTCCCAGTATGGGCAGGTACTGGTCCACGGCCATCAGTTCTACCAGAGCCCACCGCGCACCCCCGTTGGCCGTCGCGCTCGACCTCGTAGGCTTCGCCCGTGGAAAACGGCCCCGCAGCGACGTACGACGTCGTCGTCGTCGGCGCCGGGCCGTCGGGCGCGTCGTGCGCCTACTGGCTGGCCGACGCCGGGTGGCGCGTGGCGCTCGTGGAGAAGAAGGAGTTCCCGCGCGACAAGACCTGCGGCGACGGACTGACCCCGCGCGCGGTCCACCAGCTCGCGCGACGATGGGGCTCGAGGCCTCGGTCGCCTCGCGCGGCCACCGGTACTACGGCCTGCGCGGCCACGGCTTCGGCGCCAGCCTGGAGATGGCCTGGCCCGAGCACCCGGTCTTCCCGGACTACGGCTACACCATCACCCGCCACGACCTCGACGGCCTGGTCGCCGAACGCCGCGCGCGACGCCGGGGCGGACCTGCTGACCGGCCGCGAGGCCGTCGCCGCCATCGACGTCGCGGGCGCGCCCGGGGCGCTGGCCGGCGCGGCCGGGGTGGTCACGCGCGACCACGACGGGGCGACGGCCGAGGTGCGCGGGCGCTACGTGGTGGTCGCCGACGGGCAGAACTCGCGCATCGGCCGCGAGCTCGGCGCGACGCGCAACCGCGCGTGGCCGATGGGGATGGCGCTGCGCAGCTACTACACGTCGCCGCGCTCGGCCGAGCCGTGGATCGACTCGCACCTGGACATCCGCGACCCCGCGGGCCAGGTCGTCCCCGGGTACGGCTGGCTCTTCCCCCTGGGCGACGGCCGGGTCAACGTCGGGGTCGGCCTGCTCTCGACCGAGGGCGCGGGCAAGGGCGTGAACACGACCAAGCTCCAGGACTACTTCGTCGCCCAGGTGGCCGAGGCCTGGGGGCTGTCGGCCGAGCCGCTGGCCGCGCCGACGGGCGGCCGGCTGCTCATGGGGCTCTCCATCGGCCCGCGCGTGGGCGCCAACACCCTGCTCGTCGGCGACGCCGCCGGGGCGATCAACCCCTTCAACGGCGAGGGCATCGCCTACGGCTACGAGACGGGCCGCCTGGCCGCGGCCGCGCTCGGCGACGCGCTCGCCGGCGCCGGCCCGGGCGCGCTCGCGCGCTACGACGAGCGCCTGGCCGCGGCCTACGGCGACTACTACCGGGTGGCGCGCGCCTTCGTTCGCGTGATCAGCGACCCGCGCGCGCTCAGCGTGTGCGTCGCGTCCGGCATGCGCGTCGAGCCGGTCATGTCCGCGATGCTCAAGGTCATGGCCAACCTCATGTCGGGCCGGCGCGGGGTCGTCGAGCGCGGCTACCTCGGTGCGCTGCGCCTGCTCGAGGCGGCGGACCGCGCGCGCTAGGCGCGCGGGTCGCTCGGTAGCCTGGACGGGGTGACGGTGGCGAGCGCGACGTGATCCCCACCTTCGTCATCTTCCTGCGCGAGGGCATCGAGGCCTCGATGATCGTGGCCATCCTGCTGAGCTACCTCGCCCAGGCCGGCCAGCGCCGGCACTTCCGCGACGTCTTCGCCGGGGTCTTCGCCGCGTTCGGCCTGATCTTCGCCGGCGGCGTCGCGGCCTACCTCCTGATCCGCCACTACGACGGCTCGCGGGTCCAGACCTACTTCGAGACCGCGACCTACCTGGTCGCCGCGACCGCCCTGACCTACATGACCTTCTGGATGCAGAGCCACGCCGCGACGATCGCCGGGGACCTGCGCGAGCGCAGCGAGGCCGCGCTGAGCGGCGGGGCGCGCTTCGGCCTGGGCGTCATCGCCTTCCAGGCCGTGGGGCGCGAGGGGCTCGAGACGATGGTCTTCACGCTGGCCATCGTCTTCGCCTCGACGTCCCAGGCCGCGACCCCGGTCCACGGGGGGTGGCTGTGGCTCGGCGCGCTCCTGGGGATGGCCGTCGCCCTGGCGATTGCCTTCGCGGTCTACCGCCTCGGCGCGCGGATCAACTTCCGGCGCTTCTTCCGGGTCATCGGGGTCGTGCTGATGGTCTTCGCCGCCGGCCTGCTGGCCGACGCGGTGGAGAACGCCCAGGCGCTCGGCTGGGTCAAGGTCGGCTCGGGGGTGCTCTGGAGCACTCGGTCGTGGGTCACCGAGGACTCGAGCATGGGCGACGTCATGCACAGCCTCATCGGCTACGCCGACCGGCCGACGGTCGCCCAGGCCGTCGTGTGGGTCCTCTACGTGGGCCTGAGCGTCGGCGCGTTCGTCGCGCTGTCGCGCCGGCGCCCGGCGAGGGCCCGGCCGACCCCGGCCTAGGCGGCCGTCGAGGTCGGCGACGCGATCCGGGCCTTGATCGTGTTGACGAGGCCGGTCAGCAGCCCCCTGGCCTGGGGCCACTCGCCCACCAGCGCGGTCAGCGTGACCTCGTGGTGGCCGCCGGCCACGACCGCGACGACGAGGTAGAGGGGCTGGCCGACGCCGGGGATCGTGAGGCGGACCTCGCCGCCGCGGCTCCAGCCGGGCACGAAGGTCACCGGCCGCCACGCGGCCCCGGGCGCGACCTGGGGCACCGTGCCGCTCACGTAGGTCAGGACCATCGCGGCGTTGACCGCGGCGAAGCACGACCCGAAGGCCGGGCGGGACATCTGGGCCACGTCGCGCCTCACCATCGTCGTCGTCGCGTAGTACTGCGACGTCGACGCGACGTCGACGCCGCCGTCGGCCGAGCCCCGGAAGATCGGCGACGTCACCTGGTAGTCGGGCTGCTGGCCGGCCGCGCCGAAGACCCGGTCGCGCGCCGCGCTGACCCCGACGCAGCCCTGGAAGAGCGCCGAGATCTTGCCCCACTGCGACGTCGCCGTGGGCTTGGTCGTGGGCGACGGCGTGACGACCTGGCCGGGCTTGGAGAAGAGCGCCTCGAGGAAGCTCGCGCTCGTGGTGGAGAACCCGGCCGGCAGGTCGTCGATGCGCAGGTCGGCCGCGCGCGCGCTCGAGAGCTCGGCGCTGGCGCCCGGGTGGCCGCTCGCGAAGAGCGCGGCGATCGCCCCGCCCAGGCTGGCCAGGAGCACGACCGCGACCACGACGAGGACGCCGGCGCGCCGGGGCCGGCGCGCGACCTCGCCGCCGTGGGCCAGGACCACCCCGCGCCAGGCCTCGTAATCCGCGAGCGACGCGTTGCGCCAGCAGTACCGCACGCCGGCCGCGGTGGCGAACAGCGCCATGGACCGCGCGAAGCGCACCAGCTGCACGTTGGAGAGCGCCGGCCACGGCGTCTGCCACGCGACGTCGGGGATGCCGGCCAGCTGGGTCAGTCCCGCGTCGTCGGCCAGCAGGGTCACGCCGGTCGTCGGCCCGTGGGGCACGAAGCTCGGCCGCACGCTCCAGCCCGGGCTGCGCAGCGCGCTCACGCGACCGCCCTCGCCGCGTCGGCGGCGGCCGCGACGGTCGCGGCCAGGTCGCCGTCGCCGTGGGCCAGCGACACGAAGAGGATCTCGTAGGCCCCCGGGGCGAGGGCCACGCCGCGCTCGAGCATCGCGTGGAAGAACGGCGCGTAGAGGCCCTGGTCGGCGAGCGCGCGGCTGGCGGCGTAGTCGGTGGGCGCGTCGAAGGGCTCGCGCGACAGGTAGAGGCCGAGGAGCGGCCCGGCGGTCGGCGTGGCGCAGGCGAGACCGCCCGACTCGACAGCCGCGCGCAGGTCGGCGGCGAAGCGCGCGACGCGCGCGCTGAGCCCCACCAGGTCGTCGGCGTCGAACGCGTCGAGCACCGCGCAGCCCGCCGCGGTGGCCAGCGGGTTGCCCGAGAGCGTGCCGGCCTGGTAGACGGGCCCGGTCGGGGCGAGGCGCTCCATCAGCTCGCCGCGCCCGCCGAAGGCGCCGACCGGCAGCCCGCCGCCGATCACCTTGCCGAAGCACCACAGGTCGGGGGCCACGCCGAAGGCCTCGGCCGCGCCGCCGCGCGCGAGGCGGAACCCCGTGATCACCTCGTCGAAGATGAGCAGCGCGCCGGCGGCGTCGCAGGCCGCGCGCAGGCCCTCGAGGAAGCCGTCGGCCGGGGCCACCAGGTTCATGTTGGCGGCGACCGGCTCGACGATGACCGCGGCGACCGTGTCGTCGAGCTCGGGGACCTCGTTGTAGGGCGCGACGAGCGTGTCGGCGACCGCGCCGGCGGTGACCCCGGCCGACCCGGGCAGCCCCAGCGCGGCGACGCCGCTGCCGCCGGCGACGAGCAGCGCGTCGGAGTGGCCGTGGTAGCAGCCGTCGAACTTGACCACGCGGTCGCGCCCGGTCGCCCCGCGGGCCAGGCGCACCGCCGTCATCGCCGCCTCGGTCCCCGAGGAGACCAGGCGCACCTTCTCGAGGCCCGGGACGCGCTCGACCATCCGGCGCGCCAGCTCGACCTCGCCGGGCGTCGGGGCGCCGAAGGACGAGCCGTCGGCCAGCGCCCGGGTGACCGCGGCCACGACCGCGGGGTGCGCGTGGCCCAGCAGCGACGCGCCGTAGGACTGGACGTAGTCGAGGTAGGACCGCCCCTCGACGTCGGTGACGCGCGCGCCCGACCCGCTCACGACCGTGTAGGGCGTCCCGCCGACCGACGCGAAGGAGCGCACGGGCGAGTCAACCCCCCCGGCGATGACGCGCGACGCCGCGTCGAACCACTCGGCGTTGGTCAAGCCAGCCCCTCGGCGACGTCGCCCGCGAAGTACGTCAGGACCAGGTCGGCGCCGGCGCGCTTGACCGCGGTCAGCTGCTCGAGCGCCACGGCGGTCGCGTCGATCCACCCGCGCTCGCCGGCCGCGCTTGACCATCGAGTACTCGCCGCTCACGTGGTACGCCGCCAGCGGCACGTCGAGCTCGCGCCGCAGGTCGGCCAGCACGTCGAGGTAGGGCATCGCCGGCTTGACCATCACGATGTCGGCGCCCTCGGCGACGTCGGCGCGCGCCTCGCGCAGCGCCTCGCGGCGGTTCGCGTAGTCCTCTGGTAGGAGCGCCGGTCGCCGCCGTCGGCGATCGCGACGTCGACCGCGTCGCGGAACGGCCCGTAGAGCGCGCTCGCGTACTTCACGGCGTAGGCGAGGATCGCGACGTCGTCGTGGCCGCTCGCGTCAAGCGCGGCGCGTATCGCGCCGACCTGGCCGTCCATCATCCCGCTGGGCGCGACGACGGCCGCGCCGGCGTCGGCCTGGGCGACGGCCACGCGGGCGTAGAGCTCGAGGGTCGCGTCGTTGTCGACCGTGCCGTCGGCGCGCAGGACGCCGCAGTGCCCGTGGGTCGTGTACTCGTCGAGGCAGAGGTCGGCCATGATCACGAGCTGGTCGCCGACCGTCGTCGCGCAGCTGCGCGAGCGCGACCTGGGCGACCCCTCGCGGGTCCCAGGCCGCCGAGCCGAGCTCGTCCTTGGCCGCGGGGACCCCGAAGAGGATCAGCCCGCCCACCCCGGCGCCGGCCAGGCGCTTGACCTCGGCGACCAGGGAGTCGTAGGAGTGCTGGGAGTGCCCGGGCATCGAGGGGATCGGGCGCGGCTCGTCCACGCCCTCGGCCACGAACAGCGGGGCGACGAGGTCGGCCGCGCGCAGCGAGGTCTCGGCGACCAGCCGGCGCATCGCGGCGGTGGCGCGCAGGCGACGGGGCCGCTCGGCGGGGAACACGCCGCCAGCCTACGAGGGCGCGCCGCCGGCCGTCATCGCCCCTCGAGGTCGGCGATGACGTCGCCGAGCCCCTCGCCCCAGGCCACGACGACGCGCGCGTGGTCGCGGCGCACCGCCTCGGCGGTCGTCTCGCCGGGCACGACCACCCACGCCGCGCTGCCCACGTACCGGCGCGCGACGCCCCACGCCGAGGGCGCGGCGATCACCACCACGTCCGCGCGCGCCAGGGCCCACGCGGCGCCGTCGTCGACGGCCGCCGCCACCGTGTCGTAGGCGACGACGCGCGTCACCACGAGCCCGCGCGCGCGAAGCGCCGCGGGCAGCTCCTCGCGCGCCTCGCGCGCGCCGACCATCAGCACCGGCGACCCCTCCACGGCGCCGGCCAGCGACGCCGCGCCGCCGTCGCCCACCACCGCCACCTCGACGCCGGCTGCGCGCAGCGCGTCGGCCGTCGCCGGTCCCACCGCGTAGACGGGCGCCCGTGGGGCCAGCGCGGCGAGCGCCGCCGCCAGGTACGGGGCCGCGCGCGAGCTCGTCACGACCAGCGACCCGTAGGGCGCGCCGGCGGCGATCTCGCGCGACACCTCGTCGACGTCGCGCAGCTCGGTGCTCGTCAGCGGCGCCTCGACGACGTCGGCGGCGTCCCCGATCCACTCGACGAGCTCGGCGTTGCGCCCGGCCTCGCGCGTGACGACCGCGATCACGGCGCCCAGCCCGCGAGCCCCGCCCCCCCGAGGTCGTCGCGCAGGTGGCGCGCCAGCGCGACGCCGGCCGAGCCCGGGTCGGCGCCCACCAGCTCGGCGCGCGCGCTGGCGTCGCCGTCGAGGGCGAGCATCACCCCGGCGATCCGCACGACGTCGCCGTCGAGGGTCGCGAGCGCGCCGCCCGGCACCTCGCAGCCCGCGCCCAGCTCGGCCAGGAAGGCGCGCTCGGCGGCGACCGCCGCGTGCGCGTGCGCGTCGTCGATGGCGGCCAGGGCGCGCCGCGTCGGCTCGTCGCCCTCGCGGGCCTCGACCGCGATCGCGCCTTGGCCGACCTGCGGGATGAACCAGGCGGGGTCGAGCCGCTCGGCCACGGCCTCGACGCGCGCGAGGCGCTCGAGCGCCGCCACGGCGACCACCACGGCGTCGACGCCCTCGCGCTGGGCCGCCGCGAGGCGCCGGCCCATGTTGCCGCGCAGGCCCACCACCGACAGGTCCGGGCGGCGCGAGAGCAGCAGCGCGCGCCGGCGCGCCGAGCCGGTCGCGACGGTCGCGCCGGCGGCGAGGCCGGCCAGCGTCGACCCGACCAGCGCGTCCGCGGGGTCGCGGCGCTCGGGCACCGCGGCCAGCACGAGCCCCGGCGGGCACCGGCTCGGGAGGTCCTTCGCGCTGTGCACCGCGACGTCGGCGTGGCCCTCGAGCAGCGCGCGCTGGACCTCGGCCACGAACGCGCCGTCGCCGCCGATCACCGAGAGCGGCGCGTCCGGCTCGCGGTCGCCGCGGGTCACGACCTCGACCAGCTCGACCTCGTGACCCGCGCCGACCAGGCGCGCGGCGACCGACTCGGCCTGGGCGATCGCCAGCGGCGACCGGCGGGTCGCCAGGCGCAGCGTCATAGGTCGAAGAGGGTGCGCGCCGCCTCGTTGAGCCGCTCGCCGCGGTCGGTGCCCGCGGCGTCGCGCAGCGCGACGGTCGGCCGGTGGGCGATCTTGGCCACCACGGCGCGCACGACGTCGTCGACCAGCGCCCGGCCGTCCTCGCCCAGGCGCGCCAGCTCGGCCGAGCGCCGGGCCAGCTCGGCCGCGGCGTCGGCCTCGACGCGCGCGCGAAGCTCGGTCACGATCCCGGCCGCGGCTCGCGCGCGCCGGTCGTCGAGGTACCGCTCGACGTCGCGCGCGACGACCTCGGACGCCTCGGCGATCGCCACCTGACGCCCGCCGAGCGCGCGGGCCACGCGCTCGCTCAGGTCGCCCAGGTCGCGCCGCGCGACCCCGGGCACCGCGTCGACCGCGGCGTCGACGGCGCGCGGCAGCGCGAGGTCGACGACGAGCAGGCCCGTCGCCGCGGCGACGTCCGCGGCGCGCACCACCGGCGACGGCGCCTCGACCGCCGCCACGAGCACGGCCGCGCCCGCGAGCGCGCCGGCGAGTTCGTCGAGCGCGCCCGACGACGCGCGCGCGTCGCCCAGCGACTCGACCAGGGCCGCGGCGCGCTCGGGCGTGCGGTTGAGAACGGTCAGCGACCCGATCGGCCGGTCGATCAGGGCGCGGACGATCCCCGCGCCGAGCTGGCCGGCGCCCAGGACGACGCAGCGAGCGCCCGAGAGCTCGACGTCCTCGGACACCAGGTCGACCGCGGCGCGCGCGAAGCTGATCGAGCCGCGTGAGAGGGCGGTCGACGCGCGCACCCGGCGGCCGCTGGCCAGGGCCGCGCGGAAGAGCTCGGTGAGGTCGCGCCCGGCGGCGCCCTCCTCGACGGCCTGGTCGAGCGCGCGGCGCAGCTGGCCGAGGACCTCGTACTCGCCCGGCACCACCGAGCGCAGGCCCGCCGCGACGCTGAAGAGGTGGGCCACGACGCCGCGGTCGAAGTGGACGCTGCGGTGGGCCTCGACCTCGGCCACGGCGACCCCGGTCGCGTCGGCCAGGACCGCGGTCATCTCGTCGATCGCGCCGTGGAACCGGTCGACGACCGCGACGACCTCGGTGCGCAGGCAGGTCGAGACCAGCACCGCCTGGTCGACGTTGGGCTGGGCGACGAGCGCGCGGGCACCTTGGCCCAGTCGTGCTCGGGCAGCGCCACGGCCTCGAGCAGGTCGAGCGACGCGTGCTCGTGGTCGACGCCGACCGAGATGAGCGCCACGTCAGCCGCCCGCGCCGGCGCGCGCCAGGCCCACCGAGTGCAGCACCCCGCCCAGCGGGCCGGTCCCGTTGTCGAGGTGGTACATGAGGATCTGGAGCTCGATGGAGAAGTCGACGTAGTGGACCGCGGTGCCGATCGGCACCGCGAGGACCTGGGGCGCGAAGTTGAGCATCGCGTGCACGTCGGCCTCGACGAGGCGCTCGGCCACCGCCTGGGCGGCCTCGGGCGGCACGCAGATCACCCCGACGGTGGCGTGCTCGACGCCCTCGTCGAGGTGGCGGACCCGGTGGCCGGCGACCTCGCTGCCCACGACCCTCGGGTCGACGTCGTAGAGGGCGGCCAGGCGCGCGCCGCGAGTGAGGAAGTTGGTCGAGTTCACGAGGGCGCGGCCGAGGTTGCCGATGCCGACCACGACGACGGCGTGGTCGCGGTCGTGGCCGAGGGCCTCGCCGATGCGCTCGATGAGGACGGCGACGTCGTAGCCGCTCCCGCGGGTCCCGAGCGACCCCAGACCGGCCAGGTCGCGCCGGACGGTGGTGGCCGTCACGCCGGCGCGCTCGGCGATCTGCGACGAGTCGATCCGGCCCCGGCCGGCGTCGCGCCAGCCCTCGACGATGCGCTGGTACACCGGGAGGCGCGCGATGGTCGGCTCCGAGAGCTTCCGGGGGCGCAGGCGCGGGGTCGCCACGGGCCCCAACCTAGTGGGGGCCTCAGCGGCCCATCTGGCGGCCGCGCTCGGTCGCCGCGGCGACCGCGTCGATCAGCGCGGCGCGCACCGAGTGGCCCTCGAGCGCGCGCAGCCCCGCCGCGGTGACCCCGCCGGGGCTGGTCACCTGGTGGCGCAGCGCCTCGGGGGACTCGCCGGTCTCGACGAGCAGCGCCGCGGACCCGGCCAGCGTGCCCACCACGAGGTCTCGCGCGACGTCGCGCGCGAGGCCCTGGTGCACGCCGGCCTCGATGAGCGCCTCGACGACGAGGAAGACGTAGGCCGGCATGGCGCCCGACAGGCCGGTCACCGCCTCGAGCGAGCGCTCGGTCACGCGCACCGTCGTGCCCACCGCGCCGAGCACCGACTCGGCCCACTCCAGGTCCGCGCTCGTGGCGTGCGCGCCACCGCTGATGGCGCTGACCCCGCGGCGCACGAGCACCGGGGTGTTGGGCATCGCGCGCACGACGGCGACGCGGCCGGGCTCGAGCGCCGCCTCGAGGCGCGACGACGTCATCCCGGCCACCACCGAGAGCAGCCGCGCGAGCCCCAGCGGGGCCAGCGCGCGCGCCGCCGCCTCGGCGTGGTCGGGCTTGACGGCCAGCACGACGCCGGTCGACGCGTCGACGTCGCCGAGCTCGAGCCCGGGCAGGACCGCGCAGCCGGTGAAGCGGGCGCCGAGCGCCTCGCGGGCCCCTCGCCCGTGGTGCACCAGCGCGAGCTCGCCCGGCTCGCACCAGCCCGCGGCGAGCAGGCCCTCGGCCAGGGCCGACCCGAGGCGCCCGACGCCGACGATCGCCAGGCGGTAGGTCACGCCGAGCGGGTCACTCGGTCGTGTCGACGATGAGCACCGAGCAGGGCGCGGCGTGGGCGACGGAGTTGGGCACCGAGCCCAGCACGCGTCGCACGCCCTTCATCCCACGGTTGCCCACCACGACGAGGTCCGCACCGACCTTCTCCGCCACGCTGACGATCGCCTCGACCGGGTCGCCCTCGGAGTCGTGCGTCTCCGCCTCGACCCCCAGGCGCCGCGCGGCGAACTTGAGGTCCTGGAGCAACGCGTCGGCGTCACCACGGGTCGTGAGGTGCTGGAACTCGCCCGGCAGCCCGCCCGAGGCGACCTTCTCGCTCTTGTAGGCCGACACGATGTGCAGCGCCGACCCGAACTGCGCGGCCACCTGCGCCGCCGCCTCGACCGCCCGCCGCGCCGTCGCCGACCCGTCCGCCCCGACCACCACGGTTGAAAACATGGCGTCTCCCCTCGTCAGAGGCCCACACTACCGACGCCGCCGCGACCCGGCTAGGGGCGGCGCCGGCGGTAGAGCGAGGGCAGGCCGAGCGACATCGCGGTCGGGTAGACCTCGTCGGCGTAGGTCAGCGTGGCGCCGACGAGCTCGTCGAGGCGCGCGGCGTCGAGCTCGCCCACCGGGATCGCGGCCACCAGGTAGACGCCGGCCTCCGGGCCGAGCGCCAGGTGCACCTCGCGCAGGTCGTGGTTGCGGCTGAGCAGGTAGCGGTAGAGCTCCTCGCGGTTCTCCT
Source organism: uncultured Actinomycetota bacterium (assembly GCA_963820815.1). GTDB lineage: Bacteria > Actinomycetota > Acidimicrobiia > Acidimicrobiales > RAAP-2 > RAAP-2. Next base: position 776,042 of record CAWGBL010000003.1, read on the forward strand.
CGGGCGCCGGCGCGACCTCGGTCTCGGCGTGAACGGTGCGCTGGCGCAGCGCCAGCCAGAGCGTGACGTGGTCCTTCTCGTCGCCGCGCAGGCGAACCAGCCAGTGGTAGTGGCCGCGGTCGTCGGGCTCGTCGCGGTGCTCGACGTCGACCGGCCGGCCCTCGGCCGCCCAGGCCGCGGCCCACGCCGCGATGGTCGCGCCCAGGCGCGCCGGCGCGTCGTCGTCGCGCACCGGGGCGCGCTCGCTCAACAGCTCACCAGGACGTCGGCCGACAGCTCCTCGACCAGCGCGGCCAGCCGCGACGCCGCGGCGCGCCAGGTGTAGGGCGCCGCCAGCGCCGCCGCGGCGCCCGACAGCGCGCTCGCGCGCGCGGCGTCCGTGGCCCACTCCACCGCGTCGGCCCAGGCGCCGGGGTCGCGGCTGAGCAGGAGCTCGCCGTTGACGCCGGGCGCGACCAGGGTGGTGAGCCCGCCGACCGCGCTGGCCACCACCGGCGTCCCGCACGCCGACGACTCCAGCGCGACGAGGCCGAAGCTCTCGGAGCGGCTGGGCACGAGGGTCACGTCGGCCGCGCGCATCAGCGACGAGAGGAGCTGGTGCGACTGGGGCGCGACGAAGGCGACGTCGCCGATCACGCGGGCGCGCTCGACGCGCTCGTGCAGCGCGGCCAGCGTCGCGCGGCCGTCGGGCCCGCTCGGCCCGCCGACGACGACCAGGCACGCGTCGCGCCCGCGCGCGCGCAGCTCGATCAGCGTCTCGAGCGCCAGGTCGACGCCCTTGAGCTCCTGGATCCGCCCGACGTAGAGCAGCGTCGTGGCGCCGGCGTCGAGCCCGAGGGCGCGGCGGGCCTCGGCGCGCGGGCCGGGCGCGAAGAACGCGTGCTCGACGCCCAGGGGCACGACGTGCACGCGGGCGGGGTCGGCGCCGTAGAGGCGCACGAACTGCTCGGCCTCGACGTCGCAGCTGGCCAGGACCGCGTCGGCGCAGGCGAGGGCCGAGGCCTCCTGGGCCGCCCGGTGCTCGCTCAGCGTGTCCAGGGCCTCGGCCTTGACGCGCTCGAGGGTGTGGAAGGTCACGACGAGGGGCACGCCGAGGTCGTGCTTGAGCTGGTGTCCGGCGACGGCGCTCAGCCAGTAGTGGGCGTGGATCGCGTCGGGCGCCCCGCGCGCGGCGAGGTCGGCGGCCACCGCGGCGGTGAAGTCCGGGACGAAGCGCTCGAACTCGTCGCGCGTGAGCGCCGCCGCCGGCCCGGCCGCCACCCGGCGCACGGTCAGCCCCGGCTCGACCGCCACCACCGCCGGCCCCGGGGCGTCGCGCCGGGTGTAGACGTCGACCTCGTGGCCCAGGCGCGCCAGCGAGGCGCCGAGCTCGCGGACGTAGACGTTCATCCCCCCGCCGTCGCCGGTGCCCGGCTGGGCCAGGGGCGACGTGTGGTACGAGAGAACGGCCAGGCGAGCCACGGCGAAAGACTACTGGCGGGGTCAGGATTCCCGACGCGGCCCGCGGGGCCGCGACCCCGGGATCAGCCAGACGACGTCGCGGACCGGGACGCTCCCGAAGTCCCGGCTGTCGGTCGAGAACTCCGGGTTGTCCCCTCGCAGCACCAGGGTCCGGCCCACCCGCTCGACGCAGCGCTTGAGCAGCAGGTAGGTCTCGTCGCGCGGGCCGCGGACCACCACGACGTCGCCCACTCGCACCGGCCGCCATCGGCGCACCGCGACGAGTCGCTCGCCCGGGACGTACGTCGGCAGCATCGACGGGCCCTGCACCTCCACCCGACGCAGCCACTTCCCCAGCGCCCGCCTCGGCAGGTGGTCGACGAGTCGCCCCACCCAGCGATCGACCACTCCCACGGCTGGACAGTACATTTCATCGCTACGCTCACGGGTGCCCGGCCGGCACCGGGTCGACGTTCGAAAGGTGATCCCATGTCCCTGCTCACGCGCCTCGGCGCCCTCCTCGACGCGACCACCGAGCCGCTGGTCGTCCACGCCCACTGCGACCTGCCCTGCGGCGTCTACGACCCGGCGCAGGCCCGCATCGAGGCCCAGTCGGTGAAGGCCTGCATGGAGAAGTTCAACGCGTCGACCGACCCCGACTTCAAGACCCGCGCGCTCATCATCAAAGAGGAGCGCTGCGAGCTGGTCAAGCACCACCTGTGGGTGCTCTGGACCGACTACTTCAAGGTCGACCACCTCAAGGCCTTCCCCAACCTCCACGACCTGTTCTGGATGGCGACGAAGTCGGCCGGCGAGGCCAAGAAGACCAACGACGTCGTCGTCGCCGACCGGCTGCTCAGCGAGGTCGACGCCATCGCCGAGATCTTCTGGGCGACCAAGAAGTAGCCGGCGCCGGCCGACCGGTGATCGACGCGGGCCGCGACGACCTGGCCGCGTGGCGCGGCCACCAGCCCGACAACTTCTACGACGCCGTCCCCGCGCTCGAGGCGCACCTCGAGCGCCTCGGCGGGCCGCTCGCCGACGACCGGCGCGCGCGCCTGCGGACCTTCGGGGCGACCGTGGCGACGACCATCGACCCGCTGGTGGCCCAGCTCGAGTCGGCGCGCGACTACCCCCGCCACCACCCCTACGACGCGATCGGCCGCCGCGTCGACGCCATCGAGTTCCACCCGGCCGACGCCCGGGTCCGGGCGTCGGCGTGGTCGTCGGGGATGGTCGCCGCGCCGCTGACGCGCGCGGGCGCCGCTGACGTCGCCGCGCTCTTCTTCCTGCTCAGCCACGCCGGCGAGGGCGGGGTCGCGTGCCCGGCCGTGTGCACGATCGGCCTGCGGCGCGCGATCGAGCACCGTGGGAGCGACGACCTTCGCGCGCGCTTCCTCGAGGGGCTGCGCGACGCCGACGCGCGCCACGCGCTGCGCGGGTCGCAGTTCCTCACCGAGGTCCAGGGCGGGTCCGACGTGGGCGCCAACGAGGTGGAGGCGACGCCGGACCCCGACGAGCCCGGCGCGTGGCGGCTCACCGGCGAGAAGTGGTTCTGCTCGGTGGCCGACGCGGACCTCTTCGCGGTGACCGCGAGGCCGGCCGGGGCGGCGCCGGGAACCCGGGGGCTGGGCTGCTTCGTCGTGCCGCGCACCCTCGACGCGTCGTCGCCCAACGGCTTCACCATCCGCCGGCTCAAGGACAAGCTGGGCACCCGGGCGCTGGCCTCGGCCGAGATCGACTTCGACGGCGCGCGCGCCTGGCCGATCGGCGACGTGGCCGACGGGTTCGCCGTCGCGGTGACCGAGCTGCTCAACACGTCGCGCTGGCTCAACGCGGTGGGCTCGAGCGGGCTGATGAGCCGCGCGGCGATCGTCGCGCGCTCGTTCGCCCAGCACCGGCGCGCCTTCGGCCGCCCGATCATCGAGTTCGCGCTGGTCGCCGAGCAGGTCGCGGCGCTCGAGGCCGAGGCCGCGGCCGCGCTCGCGTCGACGATGGCGGTCACCGCCCTCGTCGGGGCGATCGACGAGGGCGCCGCCACGCCCGATCAGGTCGCGGTGCACCGCTTCCTCGTCAACGCCAACAAGTTCGTCACCTCGGTCGCGGCGACCGACGCCGTGCACCGGGCCATCGAGGTCCTCGGCGGCAACGGGACCATCGAGGACTTCTCCCCCCTACCGCGCCTGTACCGGGACTCCATCGTCTTCGAGAGCTGGGAGGGGACCCACAACGTCCTGTGCGAGCAGGTCCGCCGCGACTGCGCGCGCCTCGGGCTGCTCGCGCCCGTGGACCGGTACGTCGACGCGGTCATCGAGCGCGCCGGCCCGGGCGGACAGACCCTTTCAGACGCGCTCACCGACCTGCGTCCGCACCTGGAGAAGGCGGTCGGCGACGACGAGCGCGGGTCGGTCGAGTTCCGGCCGCTGCTCGAGCGCTACGTGCGCGTGGTCCAGGCCGGGCTGCTCCTGGGCGGCGCCGGGGACTCCGCCTCGCACGCCACCACGATCATCGGCCGGCACCTCGCCGGAGCGAGCGGGCCCCGCGGCTAGGCCAGCGCGGGGTGGTCGGCGCAGCCGACCCGGGTCGCGTCGGCCTCGAGCAGCGCGGGCTCGATCGTTGCGCCGCAGAGCTCGCAGGTCCGGTAGGTCCCGTCGGCGAGCCGGTCGAGCGCCCGCTCGATCGCGTCGAGGCGGGCGGTGATCTGCGCGACGCTCTCGCCGTCGACCTCGGGCACGATCGCAACCCTAGGCGGGCCCCGCGCCGCCACCGTCGCGGCCGATGGTGCGGGCATAGCGTGGGGCGTCGTGGCGTCCCGGACCGAGCCCCAGTACGCGCTCAGCGACGGCGTGCACATCGCGTACCAGACGGTGGGCGACGGCCCCGTCGACCTCGTCTACACGCCGGGAATCTGGTCCAACCTCGACGTGATGTGGGAGTGGCCGGCGTGGTCGCGCTACCTCGAGCGGCTCGCCTCGTTCTCGCGCCTCATCGCCTTCGACGTCCGCGGGGTCGGGCTGTCCGACCGCGGGCCCAAGCCGCCGATCATCGAGCTCCAAGCCGACGACATCGGCGCGGTGATGGACGCCGCGGGCTCGGAGTCGGCCGTCCTCTTCGGCGGCGCCCGCGGATCGGCGATCGCGATGATGTTCGCGGCCAGTCACCCCGAGCGGGTTCGCGCCCTGATCCTCTACGCCCCGACCGCCCGGACGCTGCGGGCCCCCGACTGGCCGTTCGGGTGGTCGGAGTCCGAGTACGAGGCGTTCTTCGAGCGCTTCGCCGCCGAGATGGGGACCGGGCGCAACGTCGACCTGCAGGCGCCGAGCGCTGACGGCGAGTTCAGGCGGTTCTGGGCGCGCTACGAGCGCCTGAGCGCGTCCCCCGGGGCCTGGCGCGAGATCGGCGCGATCCTGTCGACGATCGACGTGCGCGACGTGCTCCCCCACATCAGCGTCCCGACCCTGGTGCTCCACCGACGCGGGGACCGGATCGTCAACGTCGAGCAGGGACGGGCGGTCACGTCGCTCATCCCCGGCGCCCGCTTCGTCGAGCTTGACGGCATCGACCACGTCCCCTTCGTCGGCGACGCGGATCAGCTCCTCGACGAGGTCGAGACCTTCGTCACGGGCAGCCGACCAGCGGCGGCGCGCCGCCGGTACCTCACGACCGTGATGTTCACGGACATCGTGCGGTCGACGGAGTCGCTCTCGGCGGTGGGCGACGATCGCTGGCGCGAGATCCTCGACGCGCACCACCGGGCCGTCCGCGCGGCGCTGTCGCGCCACCGCGGCGTCGAGGTCGCCACGACCGGCGACGGGTTCGTGGCGACATTCGACGGACCCAGCCGCGCCGTCACGTGCGGGCTCGCGGTCGTCGACTCCGTGATCCCCCTCGGAATCGAGGTTCGCGTCGGAGTTCACAGCGGTGAGGTGGAATCCATGGGCGACGACATCGGGGGCCTGGCGGTCCACCTCGCCGCCCGGGTCGCCGCCGCGGCCGGCGCGGGCGAGGTGCTCGCCACGAGCACGGTCGTCGACCTGGTGGCCGGGTCGGGGCTCGACTTCGCCGACCGCGGCGAGCGCGAGCTCAAGGGCGTCGACCGACCGTGGCGCCTCTTCGCCGCGTCCGCGGGGAGCGCGCGTAGCCTCTAGCCGGGCCGCTAGCTCATCGGGAAGAGCAGGGGACTTTTAATCCCAAGGTGCCGGGATCGAGACCCGGGCGGCCCACCGCTCGGTTGTCCTGTCGCGGCTGAGCCGTGACAGATCGATAACGGATGATCCGTAACTCAGTAACGCCTGATGCGCGACACGATAACGGCTGATCCTTGACACTCCGCCACCTTTAGGCGTCGACTTCGGGCGTCGAGGGGGTGGCCCGTGCTAAAGGACATCAGCAAAATGGAGCAGCGCTACGACGCCGTGACCATGGTGATGAGGGACGGGTTCTCCGTCACCGAGATCGCCGCCAAGTTCAACGTGACCCGCCAGACCGTCTACCGCTGGCTGGCCAAATACGAGGCGGGGGGCCTCGAGGCCCTGGCCGACGAGTCGCACCGGCCCCACCACGTCCCGCACCAGATGGACGGGGCGATCGAGGTTAGGGTCCTCGACCTGCGCCGGCGCCACCACCTCTGGGGGCCCCAGCGCATCGCCTTCGAGCTCGCCAAGGCCGGCGTCGAGTCTCCGCCCAGCCACATGGCCATCTACCGCGCGCTGGTGCGCGCCGGGCTGGTCGTCAAGGGCGAGCGCCGCAAGGTGCTGCGCACCTACAAGCGCTGGGAGCGGGGCCGGCCCATGGAGCTCTGGCAGATGGACGTGGTGGGCTCGATATTCACCTCCGACGGCACCGAGGCCAAGATCCTCACCGGCATCGACGACCACAGCCGCTTCCTCGTCTGCCACGGGGTCATGGCCCGGGCCACGGCGCGCCCGGTCTGTGAGCACTTCGTGGCCGCCCTCACGCGCTGGGGGGTGCCCGAGGAGATCCTGACCGACAACGGCAAGGTCTTCACCGGGCGCTTCGGGCGCAACGACTCTGAGGTGCTCTTCGACAAGATCTGCCGCGAGAACGGGATCACCCACATCCTCACCAAGCCCGCCAGCCCCACCACGACCGGCAAGATCGAGAGGTGGCACGGCACCTTGCGCCGCGAGTTCGTCGCCGAGCACGAGTTCTCCGTCGCTCGCCGACCTCCAAGAGAAGCTCGACGCGTGGGTGCACGACTACAACACCGAGCGACCCCACCAGGAGCTGGGCATGGCGACCCCGCTCGAGCGCTTCTCACGGGAACCCTCACGACAAACCTGGCCTTGGACGCGACGGTCGCGATCGACCGCTCCGGCGACGAGTGGGTGACGCGCACGGTGGCGTCGACCGGGGTCATCGCGGTCAGCGCTCAGGTCTTTAGCGTCGGCAAGCACCGCGCCCGCCACATCGTCGACGTGAAGGTGACCGACTCGACCCTCGAGGTCTGGGACGGGAACGAATTCTTAAAGGCCGTGCTACGAACAACGAAGGGAGGAGTCAGGAAAAAGCGGGCGCAGCGCCCGCCTCGGAAGGAATAATGAACCAAAGTGTCACAGATCAGCCGTTACTGATCTGTCTCACATCCTGCGTTACTGGACAGGCCCACCGCTCGGTCCGCGCGACGTCGCGGGCCGGCGCGCCGGCGAGGCCCCGGCACCTCGGGCCGCTCAGGTCGTAAAGGTCTTGTCGCCCCAGCCCGAGGTGTGGCCCGTGGCGCTGGCCGAGCTCAGGGCGCACCACGTGGCCGCCGACGCCGTGGAGAACGTGACCGCGACCTGGCCGTTGCTCCGGGTCGTGCCGACCCCCGTGGCCGCCGGCGTCCCCGTCGGCTTCGTCCCGTTGGTCGGGCAGGCGCCCGCGTAGACCTGGACGGTCACGCTCGCGCCCTGGACCGGGCTCGAGTTCGCCTGGACCGACGTCGTCAGGGTGACCCGGTACGAGCCGAAGCGCCTCGTGGCCGACCCGGCGCTGACTGTGACCGTCAGGGCGCCCGGCGGCGCCGTCGTGGTGGTCGTCGGCGCGACCGTGGTCGTCGTCGTGGGCGAGGTCGTCGTGGTCGACAACGGCACGGTGGTCGTCGTGGTCGAAGTCGTAGTGGTCGACGCCACCGTGGTCGTCGTGGTCGAAGTCGTGGTGGTCGTACGCCACCGTGGTCGTCGTGGTCGGCGACGTGGTGGTCGTCGTCGTGTTCGTCGAGAACAGCCAGCTGCCGCGGCCCGAGCACAGGTCGTAGCCGGTGAGGCACGGGGCCTTGTTGTTGCCCGAGGTGATGTCGCGGAAGCTCAGGGTGCCCGTGTAGACCGTGGCGGAGTTCATGGCCACGCCGGCGTCGGCCGAGGCGGCCGCCCACATCGGCGTCGACGCGCTCGTCCCGCCGACGACCCACCAGCCGGCGGAGCCGGAGTACGGGGTGCTGTCGTAGACGGCGACGCCCGTGTTCGGGTCGGCGTCGAGGGCGACGTCGGGCGTGGCCCGCTTACCGAAGCAGTTCACCTGGGCGTACTGGGAGAAGCCGGACTGCGCCGGGGTCGCAAACTCGTACTTCGAGCACCCGCCGCCGCCGCTCGACCAGCCGGTCTCGCTGGCGACGGTGCCGTTGGCGTTGAGGGTGCAGGGTCGTCCCTCCCACCGAGACCACGTTGGGCGAGCTCGACGGGTACTCGGCCGGCAGACCGGCGTCACCGGCCGCGACGAAGTAGCTCACCCCGGCGTGGGTGAAGTGCGAGTCGTAGGTGTTCTCGCCGCTGAACTCCGAGCCGCCCCAGCTGTTCGAGACGTACTGGGCGTTGGCCCCGGCGTAGTCCTCGGCGGCCAGCAGGTCGGCGAAGCTGTTGGACGACGCCTCGACCAGGAGGATGCTGGCGCCCGGGGCCACCGCGTGGGCCCACTCGATGTCCAGGCTGATCTCCAGGGCCCAGCCCGAGTCCGTCGCCGGCAGGCTGGACCCGCCGGTCTCGTTCACCTGCCGGAAGCAGGGCGCCGTCGAGCACGCCGGCAGCCCGTACTGGCTCGAGAAGGCGGCGAGGTCGCTCGCCGCGGTCGGGTCGTTGTAGGCGTCGACGATCGCGATGGTCTCGCCGGTGCCCGACGTCCCGCCGGGGAGGCCATAGGCCCCGTCGATCTGCGACGGCGAGTAGCCCGCGGGCCCCGGGGTCACGAACGGCTGGCCCTGCGCGTTCGTCGCGAAGAGGGCCGAGCAGTGGCCGAAGCCGGGCGTCGCCAGCGTGCAGAGGGCGCGGTGGCCGAACCAGCGGTTGGACGCCTGGACCGGCGACGGGCCGTACGCCAGGACGAGCAGCGGGACGGCGAGCGCCACCGCCGCCCCGGTACGCAGTAGGACACGTCGACGCATCATGAGGCCCCCAGGAATCGCGAGTTGCTGGGCCCGAATGTACACGGCGGCCGGCCGAAACTCCAGCAGCGGCGTCCCCCGGCGCCCGTCGTTCGCGCTTTGGGGGCGCGGACGACAACGGGGCCTCACGCCGCGGACACGTCACCGTAAAGTGGGGCCCGTGGCGGAGCGCCGAGACCCCGACGGGCCCGTCGTCGACGGCCCGGGCGCCACGGACGAGCCGCCCGACACCGTCAGCGACCCCGGTGTCGAGGGTGGCGTCGACGCGCCCAACGAGGGCACCGAGGACCCCTGAGCCCGGACGCGCGCCCGGCGCCACGCCGCCGGGCGTCGCGCCGGCCTCAGTGACGCGTCGCGGAGTAGCTCTCGTAGTACAGCGACGCGCCCGGCGTCGGCGAGTCGGACCCACACGTCTTGCCGATCGCGGTGACCGTGCCGAACGCCGTGGAACGGGTGAAGCGCCCGGTGACCGCGATCACCGCGGAGCCCGGGAACGGCGCGTTGGACTTGGTCACCCGGGCCGAGAAGCGGCCCGAGCGCGAGATGGCCATCGACTTGATGGTGACGCTGTAGGTGGGGATGCCGCCCACGCCGCCGGCGAAGTTGCAGCCGCCGTTGTTGCCGTCCTGGACGGTGAAGTGGAGCACGGCGTGCTTGGTCACGGTGAAGGTCACCACGCCGTGCTCGGTCGTCGTCCCGGAGTACTTCCCGGCCGTCGCGCCCAGCGCCGCGCCGGCCAGCGCGACGGTCACCGCGAGCGTCAGCGCCGCCCCGATCCTCATGCGTCCCCTCACGGCACCCCTTTCGCCGGTCCCCGGTGTACGCGGCGCGCGCCGGGCGCGCCAGGGGGCTACCACCGACCGCGGTGGAGGGGTCAGCCCGACCGCCGAGCCGACGGCGCGCGCGCCGGCGCGGCCTTCGACCGGTTGAGCGCGACCGCGGCGCGCACCAGGGCCTTGAACGCCGTCTTCTTGACCCGGTCGCCCTCGAAGAGGTCGATGCCGCGCCGCAGGTTCCCCTCCAGGCTCGCGTTGAAGAGCCCCGACGGGTCGTCGAGGAACGCGCCCTTGGCGAAGGTCGCCTTGACGTGCGACTTGTAGACCTCGCCGGTGCACAGGATGCCGTCGTGGCTCCACACCGGGATCCCCCACTTCCACTCCTCGACGACGCCGGGGTCGGCTTGGCGGATCAGCGCGCGCAGCGTCGCCAGCGCCTCGCCGCGCCAGTCGTCGAGCTCGGCGATGCGCGCGTCGATCAGCTCGCCCGGGGTGACGCCCGGCGGCGGCCCGCCCCTCTTCACGCCCCGTCCCTACCACAGCGCGACGTCGTCACCGCGGGGCCCCGAAGCCCTCGGGCACCTCGAGGACGACCGCGTCGGCCTCGACCGTGACCTCGCCGCCGGCGACGACCCGCGACGCGACGGTGACCTTGCGGCCCTCGACGGCCACGATCCGGCCGCGCACCTCGAGCTCGGGCCCGAGCGGGGTCGGGCGCCGGTAGCGCACGGTCAGCGTGCCGGTGACGCAGCGGTGCGCCGGGCCGGGGTCGGCGAAGTCCCTCCCCTCGGCGCGGTAGAGGGCGGCGGCCCCGGACGCGGTGGAGTGGCAGTCGACCAGCGAGGCGAGCAGCCCGCCGTAGACGACGCCCGGGACGGCCGTGTGGTACGGCGCCGGCGTGAAGAGGGTCAGCGTCTCGTCGCCGTCCCACCGGGTCCGCAGGCGGTACCCGCGCTCGTTGAGCCGGCCGCAGCCGTAGCACTGGGCGAGGTGCTCGGGGTAGAAGTCCTGCACGGCCGGGCCGGCCGCCGAGGCGCTCACCGCGGCTCCCGACGACGCCTCACTCGACTCCTTCGGACGTGGCCCGAGAGTAACCGACCCGCTCGCCGGGCCGGCGCCGACGGCGGCTCGACGAGACCCTCGACACGGGCCCCGCGAGGGGGCATCCTGGTGGGAGTGCCTCAGGGAGGGAGGGGCATGGCAAGCCCACCTCGTACCCGGGCGCGCCTCGCGGGCGTCGCCCTCGCCGCGGCGATCGCCGCGACCCTGGCCCCGTCCGGCCTCGGCGCCGCCGCCGCGACGCCGAGCGTGTCGGTCTCGCCCGACGCGGGCCGGCTGGGCGTGCGCGTGAGCGCGCGCGTCGCGGGTTTCGCCCCGGGGCGCGTGGTGCGGATCTACCTGCGCGACCTCGCGCCCGCCGGGTCGTGCGTGACCGGCGCGTCCGGCTCGTGCGTCGCGGTGGTCGTCGTGCCGTCGGGGCCCGGCGGCCGCTACCCGGTCGTCGCGCGCGCGACGGGCGAGTCGGCGACGTCGCACTTCACCAAGACGCCGAGCCTCTACGCGAGCCCGGTCGACGCGCCGGCGGGCACGCTGCTCAACGCCTGGCCGGTCGGCTTCGAGCCCCGCGAGCACGTCGTCGTCACCCTCGACGGGCGGGCCGCCGGGCGCTGCCGCACCGACCAGTGGGGCGACTGCACCGTCGCCCTGTCGGCGGCGCCCGCGGCGGCGGGGTCGCACGTGCTGCTCGCGAAGGGGCTCTCGAGCGGCCTGCGCGTCAGCGCCACGGTCACCGCCCGCGGCTGATCAGCGCGAGCGCGCGAGCGACTCGATGAGGCCCGCGGCCACGCCCGCGCCGTCGGCCGCACGGATGCGCCGCGACGCCGCGGCGCAGCGCTCGCGCATCGCGCGGTCGCCCAGCAGCCGCGCGACCGTGGCGCGCAGCTCGTCGGCCGTGAAGCCGTAGCTGGCCAGCCGCGCGCCGTAGCCGCGCTCGTCGACGCGCTGGGCGTTGTCGTACTGGTCCCAGAAGAGCGGCAGCACGACCATCGGCGCGCCGACGTGCATCGCCTCGGTCGTCGTGTTGTTGCCGCCGTGGGTGATGACCAGGTCGGCCAGGGGCAGCAGCCGCGTCTGGGGCACGAACTCCGCGCCCCACATGTTCGCCGCGAGCTCGACCTCGTCGTGGCGCGGGCCCTTCGAGACGATCACGTCGTAGGGCTCGGTCGCGAGCGCGTCGATCACCCGGCGCATCAGCGACACGTCGGCCGAGCCGAGCGAGCCGAGGCTGAAGTAGACGACGGGGCGCTCGCCGGTGGCGAAGCCCCCGGGCAGGTCGGGCGCGGCCTCGGTGGCACGCACGCTCGACTCGAGCCGGTGCCACGACGCGTCGAGCGGGCGAGCGTCGACGTAGTCGAGTTCGGCCGGGTAGACGTAGAGGTTCAGAGCGCCCGAGGGGCAGAACTCGAGCTCGGGCAGCGCCCCCCCGCCGCTGGCCGCGAACCAGTCGGCGAAGCCGGCCCAGAGCTCGCCGTGGGTCTCGCGGTAGGCGGCGCGGAAGTCGGCCCACCCGCCCACGTCGGACTCGCCGAGCCCGGAGAAGGCCGGGGCCACGCCGGCGCCGGGAACCTCGAGGGGGTTGCACGACACGACGCGCACGAACGCGACGCCCGACGCGACGAGCCCCGGGAAGCCGATGACGTCGTCCTGGACGATCACGTCGGGCCGCACCGCGCCCACGACCTCGCGCAGGCGGGCGTCGGCGAAGCGCGAGCCGGCGATCAGCTCCCGCCAGATCGGACGAATGACGGTCGCGAGCTGGTCGATCGTCGGCGTGGCGAACTCCGGGGCGATCGCGTTGATGTAGTCCTTCCAGAACTGCCCGGCCGAGTCGGCCGACGCCGCCGGGTCGGGCGCGGCCAGGTCAACGAGCTCCTCGGCGAACCCGAGCGGCTCGAGGCGCCCGGCCCACGAGCGCTCGGCGGCGAAGGCGACCCGGCAGCCGCGCTCGAGCAGCCGGTGCCCGATCCCGATGCAGTTGTTGGTCGGGCCGTAGGCCGACTCGGGGACGAAGAGGACCGTCGGCGCGTCGCTCACCGCGCCATCGTGGCACGCGACGCTAGGCGGGTCCCACCTCGACCACGCGGCCCGTGGCGTCGCCGAAGGCCCACACGCTGACGTCGACCTCGCCCGCGCCGGCCGCGCTCAGGGCCACGCAGACCTGGGCGCGGTGCTCGGTGGCGTGCTGGAGCGCCTGAGCCAGGCGCAGCCCCACGGTCGCGTCGCGCCGGTACCCGGGCCCGTCGACGTCGGTGACGACGGCCGCCGGGTCGGGGCCGGTCGCCAGGTACTCGCGCCAGGCCGCGGCGCTGGCGGCCGCGACCCCGGCCAGGCCGGCCAGGTCGAGCGCGGACGGGTCGCCCGGCTGCTCGCGGCCGGTCAGGCACCACAGGTAGAAGGCGTCCCCGCCGACCAGGTGCGCGAGGGTGGCGCGCGCCGACCCGTAGCCGCCGGGCTGCGGGACGTCGAGCGCCGCCGGATCGGCCGCGGCGCAGGCCTCGATGAGGCGCCGGGTCGCCCAGGCGTGGTGGTCGAACGCGTCGTCGTAGGGTCCGGGCACTGCGTCACCCTAACGACGGCCCCCGACGCGCGCCGGGCTCCGCCCGGGCGCCGCCCGGACAACGCGCCCACAACACCGGGCCATATCTGGCTCGTGACCAGCACTTATACGCGTACCGAGGTGTACCTTCAGTGGGCAACTGCGCAAGGGCAAACCCGCCGCGAGACGGGGACGCAAAGCCACGGACCCCTCGGGGCAGCCGGGCTGCCGCAGGGCCGCAGGCCCGGCGGGGAGCACGCGCCCGATGAGGGAGGTCGGCTCATGGAACAGAGTTTCTATCGTCTCCGCAACCAGCGCGCCCGGGTGATCGCGCTCGTCGGCGCGGTCGGCCTCGGGCTCTTCGTGGGCGTCTCGGCGATGGCCGGCGCCAACCCCGGCGGCGCGCGCGTCGAGGTCGGCTTCGCCGCCGGCACGTCGGCCCAGGAGATCCACGCGATCGAGTCGCGGTTCTCGCTCACCGAGGTCCCCCAGCGCCAGGCTCCCGAGGCGCGCCTGGTGACCGTCTCGCTGGCCACCGAGTCGCTCGTGATCGCCGAGCTGCGCGCCGACCCCGCGGTCACCACCGCCGAGCCCGTCTCCACGCCGGGCAAGTAGCCCGGGCTGGCACAGTGGGGCGGTGCCGCGGCTGCGCCGACCCTTCTTCGCCCGCGACCCCGACGCCGTCGCGCGCGACCTCGTGGGCGCGGCCCTGGTCGTGCGCACGCCCGAGGGGCTGGCGCGCGCGCGCCTGGTCGAGGTCGAGGCCTACGGCGACGGCGACGACCCCGCGAGCCACTCTTACCGCGGGCCGACCCCTCGCGCGGCCGTCATGTTCGGGTCGCCCGGGCGCCTCTACGTCTACCGGATCTACGGGCTGCACTGGTGCGCCAACGTGGTCGCGCACGCGCCGGGGCGCGCCGGCGCGGTGCTGCTGCGCGCCGCGCGCCGCGAGGCCGGGGGCGGTCGCGAGGACCTGCGCGGCCCCGGCGTGCTCGCCGAGGGCCTCGGCCTCACCGGCGCCGACACCGGCGCCGACTGCTGCGCGCGCGGCGCGCGCGCGTGGTTCCTCGACGGCGACCGCGCCTCGCCGGTCGCAACGTCGGCGCGCGTCGGCCTGACGCGGGCGACCGAACGCGAGTCGCGCTACTTCATCGCCGGGCACCCGGCCCTGAGCGCTACGCGCCGACCGCGACCGCCGGGCCCGGCGCGGCCAGGGAGTTGACCGCGTCGAGGTTTCGCCGCGTCGAGTCGACGAGCCAGCGCAGCTGGCGCTCGTCCAGTCGGTCGCAGACCCAGTCCCAGTGCAGCGCCACCGCGTCGCCGGCGCGCAGGCCCTCCACCAGGCCGCCGAGCCCGGCGCGCCAGCGCGCCGACTCGACCGCCTCGTCGCCCAGGGTGAGGCGCGAGCCGACGAAGGCGAGCGGCCGGCTGGCCACGCGCACCTCGTCGTCGCCGACGCCGACGACCCGGCCCCAGCGCACCCGGCACCGGTCGAGGACGGTCAGCGCCGGCCCCTCGCGCCCGGCGCGCAGAAGCCCGAGCCACGGGTACACCGCGAAGACGTGGAATGCGTGCTGGGGCACCCCGCCGGCGATCGCCGCCTCGACGAGCGCCGAGGACGAGCGCCCGACGCGCGCGAAGAACCGCTCCTCGAGCGAGCGCGCCAGGGCGGCCAGCGGCACGCGGTGGGTGAGCTCGTTGCCCAGCCAGTAGGCCTCGACGACGCGCTGGTCGAGGGCGTCGTCGATCCCGTTGCACCCGGCGATGAGCTCGAGGTACGGCCACGCGCCCTCGAACGACCTCGCGCGCGCGGTGAGCTCGGCGTCGGGCCGGCCGGCGGCGACCAGCTCGAGCAGCCCGGCCGGGTCGCCCGGGCCGCAGTAGCCCAGGTCGTTGGGCGGGTAGGCGTAGCGCGCGAAGAGCAGCGGGCCGGAGCCCGGGGCGCTCACGACGGCGCGCGGCGCCCGGGCGCGCCGAGGGCGTCGCCGCGCTGGCGCGCCGCCCCGACGGCGACCAGGCCCACGCCGGCCGCCACCAGGACGAGCCCGGCGGCCCGGCCCGTCAGCGGCGCGGTGCCCGCGGCGGCCTGGAGCAGCCAGGTGAGGACCGCCCCGCCCACCAGCACCGACGACACGTCGACCGCGCGCGCGCGAGAGAGGGCGGTCGTCCAGGTCGCGACGTAGCCGGCCAGCAGCAGGCCGGTGCCCGCCGCCCACGACCACTGGGTCGCGTCGAGGCCGGCCAGCGCGCCGAGCTGCCCCGTCGCGCCGAGGTACACGAGCAGGGTGATCGACCCGCCGCCCATGCGCACGACCGACACCAGCGCCGGGGCGAGCCCGCGCAGCAGCCGGCGGATCAGCACCACCTCGACCGCCCAGAGCACGCTCGAGGCGAGCACCGCGAGCTCGCCCGAGGAGAGCGCGACCGGGCCCACGCCGCCGGCGACGATCACCTGGCCCAGCACCACGAGGGCGATCGCCGCGCCGTTCCACCACCGCACGCGCTCGGACAGCGCCGACCCGGCCAGCACCGCGACCCAGATGAGCATCGTGTCGCGCCAGAACGCCGCGGCGGCCGGCGCCGACGACGCCAGGCCGTTGAAGAACAGGACGAAGGCCAGCCCGCCGCTGACCACCCCGACGTAGGCCAGCGCGAGGGCGACCGCGGCGCGCGGCGCGCGCTCGGTTCGCTCGACGGTCACGAAGTTGCCCAGGCTGAGCGGCGGCCACTTGGCCCGCCAGGCCACGCCGGCCACCGCGCACAGCACGAGAGCCGCGACGACGTTCTTGGCCGTGGTGTAGACGGCCGGGGACGTCACGGCGCGCACGCCGTAGGAGTTGACGAAGACCGACACCCCGCTGATCGCCGCGGTGGCCCCCGCCACCGCGACCCCCGGGACCCGGCCGGACACGGCTCGCCTCATCTCTCCTCCTCCGTCGGACTGTCTAGACCGGCCCGGCGCGCGGCGTCGATCATGGCGACGACCTCGAGCGCCTCGGCCTCGTCGACCCGGGCCAGCGCGTAGCCGCTGTGGACGCTGACCCAGTCGCCCACCGCGGGGGGCTCGCCCTCGAAGGCCAGCAGCGAGACGTCGTGCACCGCGCCGTCGACGTCGCGGGCGCTGAGCGCGCCCGCGCGCGCCGCGACCACCTGGTGGACCCGGCTCACGCACACGGCTCGCGGCCCTCCATCAGCGCCACGACCGCCTCGACCGCGGCCGGCGCGGCCGCGGCGACCGCCGGCGACAGCCCCTCGCCGGCGCCGAAGCTCGCGCCCTCGACCCCGACGACGAGGGCGCGCGACGGCGCGCGCCCGAGCGCGCGCGCGATGCGCCACGCCCCGACCAGGCCGACCCCGTGGGTCGACGTCGGGCCCGGGGCCGCCGCGGCCGACTCCGCGAGGTCCACCACGACGACGGTCCCGGGGGGCGCCCCCGAGCGCGTCGCGTCGACCACGACCGCCAGGTCGGCGCCGTCCCACCGGCCGAGCAGGTCGAGGGGGTCCTCCACCGGCCCGGCGTCGAGCGCGTGGGCCACGAGCGCGGCCGCGGCCGCGGCGACCGCCGGGCCCACGCCGTCGTCGCGGCGGTACACGTTGCCCAGCCCGGCGACCACCGCCCTCACGAGCGCACCACCGTCACGTCCAGGAAGTGCGCGGCGCAGCTGATGCACGGGTCGTGGTTGCGCACCGCGGCCTCGCAGGCCGCGGCCAGCACGTCGTCGGGGTCGTCGACGTGCGCGCCCGCCACGCGGGCCAGGTCGGCCTCGATCGAGAGCTGGTTCTGGCTGGTCGGCGGGACGAGCCGGGCGCGCTCGATGAGGCCGTCGGCGCGGACCGAGTACTGCTGGAGCAGGAGCCCGCGCGGCGCCTCGGTCGCCCCGCTCCCCTGCGCGGCGCGCGCCACGACCGGCGCGGCCGGCGGGTCGGGCGGCTCGTAGGCGTCGACCAGGCCCAGCGCCACGTCGCAGGCCTCGACCAGCTCGACGCTGCGCACGACGATCGCGTCGTAGGGGTTGAGCACGGGGGCCACCAGCCCGGCCGCGCGCGCCGCCTCGGCGGCCAGGGGGGAGAGCCGGTCGGCGTTGATCGCGAAGCGCGCGAGCGGCCCGGTGAGGTACGACGAGCCGCCCAGGCGCGAGTGCAGCGCGGTCGAGCGCGCGACGTGCTCCTCGGCGATCGCCGCGCCGAACTCCGCGGCGCTGAACGTGCGGCCGTCCGACGTCGTCGGCGCGCCGCGCTCGATCGCGTAGCCGCGCTCGTCGCGCAGCGCGACGAAGAGGTAGTCGCCGGTGACGACCGGTCGCTCGAGCCCGGCGACCCACGCCACGGTCGCCAGCGCCGCGTCGCGCGCGCGCTTGAGCGGCTCGGCCAGGGCGGCGACGGCGGCGCGCGGCGGCGCCGAGTAGAAGCCGCCCACGCGCACGTTGACCGGGTGGACCGAGCGTCCGCCGACCACCTCCATGAGCAGGTTGCCCGTCTTCTTGAGGTCGAGACCGCGCTCGACGGTCGCGCGGTCGCGCTCGGCCAGCTCGACCCCGTCGCGCAGCCCGAGGAAGTCCGGGGCGTTGAGCAGGTAGACGTGCAGCGAGTGGCTCTGGATCCACTCCCCGCAGTACAGGAGGCGGCGCAGCGCCCAGACGCGCTCGTCGACCTCGACGCCGAGGGCGTCCTCCATCGCCGCGCAGGCCGACATCTGGTACGCGACCGGGCAGATCCCGCAGACGCGCGCCGTGATGTCGGGCGCCTCGCCCAGGTCCCGGCCGACCAGCAGCGCCTCGAAGAAGCGCGGCGGCTCGAAGATGTCCAGGGCCACCTCGGTCACCGCGCCGTCGCGCACCTCGACGCGCAGCGAGCCCTCGCCCTCGACCCGGGAGATCCCCTCGACCGCGACGCGCCGGGTCCCGTGGCTCACGGCTCGCCCCCGGCGAGGTCGGCGTGAGCCCGGGCGAACTCCGGCGCGGCGGCGTTGAACGTGTGCAGGAGGCGCGCCAGCCCGGCGCGGCGCGGCCCGCGCGCCCCGAGGTGCTCCACCAGCGTCGCGACCTTGGCCGTCTCGCCCGGGCCGAAGCAGCCGAAGCAGCCGCGCCCGATCGACGGGCAGAGCCCGCCGCAGCCCGCCTGGGTCACCGGGCCGAGGCACGGCTCACCGTTGGCCACGACGACGCAGACGTTGCCGCGGGCCTTGCACTCGCGACAGACGCTGTAGGTCGGGATCAGCGGCCGGCGCCGGGCCAGGGCCGCGAGGATGACCTCGAGCAGCTGGTAGCGGTCGACCGGGCAGCCGCGGACCTCGACGTCGACGGCCACGTGGTCGGCGATCGGCGTCGAGGTGTCGAGGCTCGAGAGGTACTCCGGGTGGGCGTAGACGACCGGCGGGTAGCTGCCGGGCGGCGCGAAGTTGCGCAGCCCCTGGATCCCGCCGGCGCTCGCGCACGCGCCGATCGTGATGAGCGTGCGCGACGACGCGCGCACCTCGAGGATCCGCGCGGCGTCCTCGGGGGTCGTGATCGATCCCTCGACGAGGGCGACGTCGTACGGGCCCTCGACGTGGGCGCTGGTCATCTCGGCGAAGTGCGCGACGCGCACCGCGCGCGTCAGGTCGAGGAGCTCGTCCTCGAGGTCGAGCAGGCTCAGCTGGCACCCGTCGCAGCTGGCGAACTTGAAGACGGCGAGCGTCGGTCGGTCGTCGCTCACCGCTCGCGCTCCGTCATCAGGCGCTCGACCAGGCCCGCGTAGGCGACGACCGGGCCGTCGCGGCACAGCAGGAGGGGCCCGAGCTGGCAGTGGCCGCACCACCCGACCCCGCACTGCATGTTGCGCTCGAGGCTGACGAGGACCCTCGCGGGGTCCACGCCGAGGTCGACCAGGGCGCGCGCGCTGAAGCGCATCATCACCTCGGGCCCGCAGACCAGGGCCCGCGCGCCGCCCGCGTCGAAGCCGGCGCCCGCGAGCAGCGTGGTGA
Source organism: uncultured Actinomycetota bacterium (assembly GCA_963820815.1). GTDB lineage: Bacteria > Actinomycetota > Acidimicrobiia > Acidimicrobiales > RAAP-2 > RAAP-2. The sequence continues at coordinate 795,190 of CAWGBL010000003.1, forward strand.
CCAGCCCGACCGGCCCGGTCCAGCCCGGCGCGCCGCGGTCGACGGTCACGCCGACGTGCGCCCCGCGCGCGGCCCAGCCCGCGAGGTCGTCGCCGTAGACGACCTGGGAGGGGTCGCGCGCGCCGACCAGCACGAAGACCCGCGGGCCGCCGGCCTCGTGGCGCGCGACCAGGGCCTCGACCGCGCCGCGCAGCGGGGCGAGGCCGATGCCCCCCGCGACGACCACGACGTCGCCGTCGCCCCCGTCGTCGACCGCCCAGTCGGTGCCGAACGGCCCGCGCACGCCGAGGGCCGCGCCCACCGGGAGCGAGCAGATCGCCCGGGTCACCATGCCCACGTCGCGCACGCTGTGGCGCAGCCGGCCCTCGCGCGGCGCCGAGCTCACCGAGATCGCGACCTCGCCCACGCCGTAGGCGGTGAGCATGTTGAACTGGCCCGGCGCCGCCTCGATCCCCGGGCCCGAGAGCGGCTCGAGGTCGAGGGTGACGACGTCGCTCGTCTCGACGCGCCGCCCGACGACGCGGTGCGGCGTCGGGGTCATCGGCTCGGCGAGCGCGCTAGCCATCGTCGCGCCCCCGGTAGAGGTCGAGCAGGCGAAGGCGCGTCGCCTGGAGGCGCTCGAGGAGGACGGCCGAGACGCGGCTGAGCAGCGCGAAGCCGAAGTCCGGGTCGGCCAGGGCCTTGGCCCGCAGGCAGGCCCCGTCGATCGCGATCGCGCCGACGTCGTCGATGGCCCGCGCGTCGAAGGTCCAGCGGTACGGCGGCACGAGCCAGCTCCACCCGACCACCGACCCGGGCCCGACGGTCTCGATCACCTCGGCGCCGCGCCCCGGGGCGTGCACGTCGATCGAGACGCGCCCGCGCCGCACGACGTAGAACGTGTCGGCCACTCGTCCCTCGCTCATCAGCAGCGTGCCGACCGGCAGCGCGACGTTGCGCGCGCACCCCGCGGCGAGGCTCAGCGCCTCGCCCGACAGTCCGGCGAAGAACGGGTGCGCGCCGAGCAGGTCGGCCATCTCCACGCTCACGGCGCCCCCTCCCCCAGCAGCGCCGCGGCCTCGGCCACGAGGTCGATGCCGACCGGGCACCACGCGACGCACCGCCCGCAGCCCACGCAGCCCGACGTGCCGAACTGGTCGAACCACGTCGAGAGCTTGTGGGTCGCCCACTGGCGGTAGCGCGAGGAGACCGACGCGCGCACCGGCCCGCCGTGCAGGTAGCTGTGGTCGACGTCGAAGCACGACGACCAGTCGCGCCGGCGTGTCACGTCGCCCGACAGGTCGGTCACGTCGCGCACGCTCGTGCAGAAGCAGGTCGGGCAGACCATGGTGCAGTTGCCGCACGAGAGGCAGCGCTCGGCGACGTCGGCCCACTGCGGGTGGTCGACCAGCGCGCCGATCCCGCGCATCCCCGCGGGCGCCACCCGGATCTCGGCGGCCGCGCGCGCCAGCAGCTCCTCGCGCGAGGCGAGGTCGACGTCGCCCGCCGGCGTCGCGCCGGCCGCGTCCAGCAGCGCGGCCCCGCGCTCGGTGCCGGCGCGGGCCACGAACCGGTGCGGACCGGCGAGCTCGGTGAGCACCACGTCGACCGTGGGCTCGAGCGACGGGCCCGTGCCCATCGACGTGCAGAAGCAGGTGGCCGCCGGGCGCCCGCACTCCACGGCGACGACGACGGTCTCGTCGGCGGCGCGCTGGGCCACGGGGTCGACGTGGTCCCCGCCGGTCAGCACGGTGGAGAGCACCGCCGCGGCCGCGACGTCGCAGGGTCGCAGCCCGACGACGGCGGCGGGGCGCGCCGGCTCCGCGGCGCGGTAACGCAGCGTCGACGGGTCGAGGCGCCAGAGCTCCTGGGCCGCCGGCAGGGCGCGGCGCTTGAGCGACTCGGGGCCGACCGCCCAGCCGAAGAGCTCGTCGTCGCCGCGGTCGACGAGGCGGTAGTGCCCGGGGGACTGCTCGTCGCCGACGCCGCGCGGCAGGTCGGCGAGCCCGTCGATCGGGGCGAGCGTGATGGCGCCGTCGCGCACGGTCGGGCCGACGACGTCGTGGTCGCGCGCGAGCGCGTCGAGGAGCCGGGAGAGGCCGGCGTCGTCGAGGAGCCGCGCGCCGGTCGCCGCGGTCGTGTCGCCCACCCACTCTCCTTAGTTCCGGGAACCGGCCGCCGCCAGGGCCCACGTCGATTGTTATGGCGAAACGGCCGCATTCCGTAGGGCCGGAGGTCACCGGAGCCCGGTTTTGCCCACCTCGACAGCGTGACTGGGCCCCGTTAGGGTGGCCGCGCCAACGCAATCTACGCCAAGGGGGGCTCTATGAGCAGCGTTCGCGTCCTGGTCGGCACCGCGAAGGGTGCCTTCATCATCACGTCGGACGGCAAGCGCAAGAGCTGGTCGATCGACGGCCCGTTCTTCGGCGGCTGGGAGATGTACCACCTCAAGGGATCACCGGTCGACCCGAACCGCATCTACGCGAGCCAGTCGACCGGCTGGCACGGCCAGATCCTCCAGGTCTCCAATGACGGGGGCAAGACGTGGGAGGCCGTCGCCAACCCGTTCGCCTACGACGGCGAGACGGGGATGCACCAGTGGTACGACGGCTCGCTCAAGCCGTGGGAGTTCTCGCGCATCTGGCACATCGAGCCGAGCCTGACCGACGCCGACGTCGCGCTGGCCGGCGCCCAGGACGCCGCGATGTTCAAGACGACCGACGGCGGCCAGACCTGGAGCGAGCTCACGGGCCTGCGCACGCACGCCACCGGCTCGCAGTGGCAGCCGGGCGCCGGCGGGCTGTGCCTGCACACGATCATCGTCGACCCCACCGACGCGAACCGGATCCGCATCGCCATCAGCGCGGCCGGCGTCTTCGGGACCGACGACGGCGGCGTCACCTGGCGGCCGATGAACGCCGGGCTTTCGAGTGGCGAGATCCCCGACCCGGACGCCTACGAGGGACACTGCGTGCACCACCTCGCGATCAACCCGTCGCGGCCCTCGACGATCTTCATGCAGAAGCACTGGGACGTCATGCGCTCCGACGACGCCGGCGAGAACTGGACCGAGGTCTCGGGGGACCTGCCCACCGACTTCGGCTTCGCCATCGACGTCCACGCCCACGAGCCCGAGACGGTCTACGTCGTGCCCATCCTCTCGGACGCCGAGCACTACTTCCCCGAGGGCAAGGCCCGCGTGTTCCGCAGCCGCACGGGCGGGGGCGAGTGGGAGCCGCTGACCAAGGGCCTGCCCCAGGCCAACGCCTACCACAACGTGCTGCGCGACGCGATGGCCGTCGACACGCTCGACGAGTGCGGCGTCTACTTCGGCACCACCGGCGGCCAGGTCTACGCCTCGGCCGACGCCGGCGACTCCTGGAGCGCCATCGCCAGCGACCTGCCGCGCGTCATGTCGGTGGAGGTCCAGACGCTGCCGTGATCCGCGTCGTCCTGCCAGCGCACCTCAAGGTGCTGGCGCGCGTCGACGGCGAGGTCGAGGTCGACGCCGCGCCCACCGCCAACGCGATCGTGGACGCCCTCGAGGCGTCCCACCCGACCCTGCACGGGACGATCCGCAACCCGGCGACCGGGCAGCGACGGCCCTTCATGCGCTACTACGCCTGCGAGGAGGACTGGTCCTTCGAGCCCGACGCCGCGCTGCCCGAGGCCGTCGCCGAGGGCCGCGAGCCGTTCATCGTGCTGGGCGCGATGGCCGGCGGCTGAGTCCCTAGCCTGGTCCCGTGGAGGCGCCGTTCACCCCGCCGCCGCCGGTGCGCCTGGCCGTGCCGCTCGCGCGCCGCGGCGCCCCCGAGATGCCCGCCACCGGCCCGCTGGTCGACACCTTCGGCCGCGTGCACGACGACCTGCGCGTCTCGATCACCGACCGCTGCAACTTCCGCTGCGTCTACTGCATGCCCGACGAGGGCCTGGAGTTCCTCCCCCGCGACCAGGTCCTGACCCTCGACGAGATCGTGCGCGTGGCCCGGGTGGCCCGGGACCTCGGCGTCACCGCCCTGCGCATCACCGGCGGCGAGCCGCTGGTGCGCGCCGGCGTCGCCGGCCTGGTCGGGCGCCTGGCCGCCCTGGGCTTCGCCGACCTCGCGCTCACCACCAACGGCACGGGCCTCTCGCGCCTCGCCCCGGCGCTGGTCGACGCGGGGCTCACCCGCGTCAACGTCAGCTGCGACTCGCTCAACCCCGCGCGCTTCGCCGCGATCCGGCGCCGCGGCGACCTCGCCACGGTGCTCGCGGCGATGGACGCCGCCGAGGCCGCCGGCCTCCCGCCGATCAAGGTCAACGTCGTGGTGATGTCCGGGGTCAACGAGGACGAGGTCGTCGACTTCGCCGCGTTCGCTCGCTCGACCGGGCGGGTCGTGCGCTTCATCGAGTTCATGCCCCTCGACGCCGACGGGAACTGGGACCGCGAGTCGGTCTACCCGGCCGAGGCGATCCTCGCGGCCATCGGCGAGCGCTGGCCGCTCGTCGCGCTCGACCCCGTGGGCGCCGACCACGCGCCGGCCGAGCGCTTCGCCTTCGCCGACGGCGTGGGCCAGGTCGGGGTCGTCGCGTCGGTCACCCGGCCGTTCTGCGGGTCGTGCAACCGCCTGCGCCTCACCGCCGACGGCGCGATCCGAAACTGCCTGTTCTCCGATGACGAGCTCAGCGCGCGCGACGTCATGCGCGCCGGCGGCGGCGACGAGGACGTCGCGCGCGTGCTTCGCGCGGCCGTCTGGGGCAAGCGCCCCGGCCACGGCATCAACGACCCGGGGTTCCTGCGCCCGTCGCGCTCGATGTCGATGATCGGCGGGTAGGCAGTGGCGCGCGCGGCCAAGGTGCTCACGGTGTCGGACTCGGTCGTGGCCGGCGAGCGCGAGGACCGCTCCGGCCCGGCCCTCGCCGAGGCGCTGAGCGCGCTCGGCTACGACGTCGTCGAGTCGCGCGCGGCCCCCGACGGCGCCGACGCCGTGGCGGCGGCCGTCGCGGCGATGGCCGACGGGTTCGCCGGACTGGTCGTCACGACCGGGGGGACCGGGTTCGCCCCGCGCGACCAGACCCCCGAGGGGACGGCGCGCGCGCTCGAGCGAGACGCGCCGGGGCTCGCCGAGGCGATGCGCGCGGCCAGCCCGCTCGGACGCCTGAGCCGGGGCCGCGCCGGGACCGTGGGTGCCTGCCTGGTGATCAACGTGCCGGGCAGCCCGCGCGGCGCGACCGAGTGCCTGGCCGCGGTCGGCGACGTCCTGGGCCACGCGCTCGACCTGCTCGCGGGGTCACCGAGCGATCACCCGCCCGCGGCCGGCGGGACGACCGCCACCTCGTCGGCGTCGCCCACGCGCTGAGACCGCTCGGCGGCGTCGCCGTTGACCCAGACGCGGCTCGTCGCGAGCACCGCGGCGAAGGCCGCGCCGTATCGGGCGGCGGCGCCGGCGAGGACCTCGTCGACCGTCGAGCCCGCGACCTGGTCGCGCGAGCGCCCGGCCGCCTCGCGCGCCGGTCCGAGCAGGATCAGGCGGGCCACGGTGCCCCCGATAGCGCGACCACCTCGACGGCGTCGCCCTCATTCAGCCCGGGCCCGTCGGGCACCAGGGCCAGCGCGTTGGACCCGGTGACCCTACCGATCTGGTGAGACGCCCCCGGCGCCGCGGCCACCACCCGCAGGCCGCCACCGGCCGCGGCGACCGTGACCGGCACCGCGTGCAGGCGCCCGTCGGGCTCGCGCGCGAGGCCGACGTCGAGGGTCGCGAGGAGCTCGGGCGCCGGCGCGCGCCCGGCGAGGCGCGCCAGCGCCGGGCGCACGATCAACTCGAAGCTCGCGAGCGTCGACACCGGGTTGCCGGCGAGGCCGAAGAGCGGCGTCGCGCCGGCGACGCCGAAGGCGAAGGGCTTTCCGGGGCGCACCGCGACCTGCATCCACTGGGCCCGGCCGGCGCAGACCTCGGCGAGCACGGTCTTGACGAAGTCGACGTCGCCGACGCTGACCCCCCCGGTCGAGACGACCGCGTCGCAGGCCGACGCGCCCTCGGCCAGTCGAGCCGCGATGTCGCGCGCGTCGTCGCCGACCGCGCCGAGGTCGCGCGTGGCGTACCCCGCGGCGGCGAGCGCGGCGAGCAGCACCGGGCGATTGACGTCGTGGATCTGGCCGGGCGCGAGCGCCCCGGGGCCCGCGGCCAGCTCGTCGCCGGTCGAGACGACTCCGACGACCGGCCGCGGCACGACCCTCAGCGTGGCGAGGCCCTGGGCGGCCAGGGCGCCCAGGCGCGCCGGGGTCAGCAGGTCGCCGGCGCGCGCCAGCTCGTCGCCGACGGCCACGTCGCTGCCGGCCGCGCGCACGTAGTCGCCCGAGAGCGCGCGCGGCACCCGCACCGCGGCCCCCCCGTCGAGCACCTCGACGACCTCGACGGGGCAGACGGCGTCGGCGCCCTCGGGGACCGGCGCGCCGGTCATGATGCGCGCGGCCTCGCCGGCGCCCACGCGCCGGGACGGCGCGTCGCCGGCCAGCACCGCGCCGACCACGCGCAGCGTCGCGCCCGAGTCCCCCGCGCGCAGCGCGTAGCCGTCCATCGAGGAGTTGGCGAAGGGCGGCACCGGCGCGCCCGCGAACACGTCGAGGGCGAGGACGAGCCCGGCCGCGTCGCCCAGCCCGACGTCGACGGCCTCGAGGGCCGTCACCGCGTCGAGGACCGCGGCGCGCGCGGCGTCGAGCGAGATCACGCGCCCGGCGCTCGCGGCGCGTCGAGGAGCGGCGCGGCGTCGGCGCTCCAGTCCGTGCCCCCGGCCCAGACGTCGCGCTTGTAGATCGGCACGGTCGCCTTGAGCTCGTCGATGAGGTAGCGCGCGGCCTCGAACGCGACGTCCCGGTGCGCCGCGGCCGCGACCACGACGACCGTCGGCTCGGTCAGCTCGACGCGCCCCACCCGGTGGTGGACGACGACGTCGCCCAGGCCGGGCCACCGGCCGCGCGCCGCGCTCACGACGCGCGCCAGGCGGTCGAGGGCGAGGGGCTCGTCGGTCTCGTACTCGAGGGCGACGACGCCCTCGCGCCCGGTCGAGGAGTCACGCACCGTCCCGCAGAAGGTCACGACGGCGCCGCAGGCCGGGTCGGCGACCCAGGCGGTGAGGGCCCCAGGGTCGAGCGCCGCCGCGGTGACCTCGATCCAGTCACGCCCCCCGGCCACGGCGCGAATCTTACGGGCCGCCCCCAGCCGCCCCCCCAGGCCGCATTCGCGCCATCGACGGTGAATCAATGCCGCATCCGCGGCCATTCTCCCGTAATGTTCTGGCGGATAAGGGGGAACGATGGTCCGTCACTTACGCGCGTGGCTCGGCGCCGGCCTCGTCCTCGCCCTGGGCGCCGGGGTCCTCAGCCCGCTGGCCGCCGGCGCGGCGTCCAAGGGGACCGTCGACGTCCTGTACGCCGGGTCCCTGCTCGACCTGATGACCATGAAGCTCGGACCGGCCTTCACCAGGGCGACCGGCTACGCGATCAACGGCTTCTCGGCCGGCTCGGGCGCCCTGGCCACCGAGATCAAGGGCGGCACGCAGGTCGCCGACGTCTTCATCAGCGCGTCGCCGTCGGTCAACGCGACGCTCGAGGGCTCGGCCAACGGCAGCTGGGTCTCGACCTACGCCCTCTTCGGCTCGTCGCCGCTGCGGCTCGGCTACAACCCGCACTCGTCCTTCGCTCACGCGCTCACGACCCAGCCGTGGTACGACGTGGTGACCCGGCCCGGGTTCCTCCTCGGGCGCACGGACCCCGCGACCGACCCCAAGGGAGTGCTGGCGGTCGACGCGCTCGAGGGCGTCGCGCTGAGCTACGACGTTCCCGGGCTCGTCCCGCTGGCGTCCAACCCGTCGAGCGTCTTCGCCGAGACGGCCCTCGTCGGCGAGGTCCAGGCCGGCCAGCTCGACGCCGGCTTCTTCTACGGCGTCGAGGCCGCCGCCGCGCGACTCAAGACGGTGCCCCTCGTCGGCACTCACCTGCGGGCGCAGTACACCGTGGCCCTCGTCAACCGAGCCCCGGACGTCGTCGGCGCCAAGCACTTCATCGCGTTCTTGCTCTCCAAAGTTGGGCGCAAGATCCTGCGCGCCAACGGGATCGACCCGGTGACGTCGGCCACGTTCACGCACGGCCCGCCGGCGACCACGACGACGCTGCCGCCGGCCTCGACGACGACCGGCCCGTGAGGGCGGCCCGCGGGCCGCTGCCCTGGCTCGCCGGGCTCCTCGTCCTCTACCTGGCCTGGCCGCTCGCGGCCTTCGTCGTGCGCCTCGTCGCGTCGCCGCGGCGCGGCTTCCACGCCCCCGGCCTGTTCCCGGCCCTCGCGATCTCGCTCGAGGGCGCGACGATCTCGCTGGCGATCATCGCGCTGCTCGGCGTGCCGCTGGCCTACGCGCTGAGCCGGTCGCGCTCGCGCCTGGCCGGCGTGCTCGGCGTGGTCGTGGCGCTGCCGCTCGCGCTGCCGCCGCTCATGAGCGGGATCGTCCTCATCTACCTCGTGGGCCCCTACACCTGGCTCGGCCGGCACCTCGGCCGGCACCTCACCGACTCGCTCTCCGGGGTCGTCATCGCGATGACCTTCGTCGCGGCGCCCTTCCTCGTCGTCGCCGCGCGCGCCGCGTTCTCGGGCGTCGACACGGCGCGATTGGAGGTCGCGGCGACCCTGGGGCTCTCCGAGACCCGGCGCTTCTGGCGCGTCGCGCTGCCCGGCGCGGCGCCCGGGGTTCGCGCGGGGCTGGCGCTGGCCTGGCTGCGCGCCTTCGGCGAGTACGGCGCGGTCGTCGTCCTCGCCTACAACCCGGCCTCGCTGCCGATCTACGCCTACAACCAGTTCAGCGGCGTCGGGCTGCCGACGACCCTCGCCCCGACCGCCCTGGCCCTGGGGGCCGCCGCGGTCGTGATCGCGCTCACGCGCGTGCGCGCGCCGCACCGGCGCGACCCCGAGGTCCCGGCGCCGGCGCCGCCGTCGCCCGCGCCGACCTCGCCGGTCGCCTTCGCCCTCGACCACTCGGTCGGCGCGTTCCGCCTTCGCGTCGACCACGGGCCGGCCGGCCGCCTGGCCGTCGTCGGCGCGTCGGGCTCGGGCAAGTCGACCCTCCTGCGCGCGCTGGCCGGGCTGGCCGGCTCGTCGGGCGCGGTCGCCTTCGGCGCCGACGACGTGAGCGCCACGCCGGCCGAGGACCGCGGGGTGGGCTACGTCGCCCAGGGCTTCGCCCTCTACCCGCACCTCACCGTGTGGCGCCACCTCACGCTCTCGCCGTCGTCGGGCGAGCGCCTGGCCAGCCACTGGCTCGAGCGCCTCGGCCTCGCCGGGCTCGCCGGGCGCTACCCCGCCGAGCTCTCCGGGGGCCAGCGCCAGCGCGTCGCCCTGGCCCAGGCCCTCGCGCGCGCCCCTCGGGTGCTCCTGCTCGACGAACCGCTCAGCGCGCTCGACGTGCCCGTGCGCGCCGACCTGCGCCGCGAGCTGCGCGCGCTCCAGCGCGAGACGGGCATCGCCAGCGTCGTCGTGACCCACGACCCCGAGGAGGCGGCCTACCTGGCCGACGAGGTCATGGTGATCGCCGGCGGGCGCTGCCTGCAGGCGGGCGCGACGTCGGCGGTCTTCGCCCGCCCGGCCAGCCCCGAGGTCGCGCGCCTGCTCGGCATCGCCAACCTGCTCGAGGCGACGGTCACCGGGCCCGGGGTCGTGAGCCTGCGCGGCGACGCGCTGGCCGCCGACACCGCCGGGCTTGGGCCGGGCGACGCGGTCATGGTGGCGGTGCGGCCCGAGCGCGTCGCGCTGCACCCGGGCGCGCCGGGGCCCGGCGAGGTCGCCGGGGTCGTCGAGGACGCCGCCGACGTCGGCGCCGCCGTCGACTACCGCGTGGCGCTCTCCGGCGGCGCGACGCTGCTGGCGCGCTCGTCGGGGCCGCGCCTGGCCGAGGGCGACGGGTGCGCCCTGGCGGTCGCGCCCGGCGACCTCTCCCTCTGGCGCGCCTAGAACCGGGCCGGGACCTCGACGCCGACGCTGGTGGCCTTGACCACGGCGTCCACGACCATCCCCGGGGCCAGCTCGAGCTCGTCGGCGGCCTCGCGGGTGATGAGCGAGACGAAGCGGTGGGGGCCGGCCTGGATCTCGACCTGGGCGGCGGCGTCGCCGAGGGTCACGCGCGTGACGATCCCGACGAAGCGGTTGCGCGCGGACTGCGCGCGCGGCGCGCCCGGGGCGGCCTCGTCGCCCAGCTCGGCGGCCAGGCGCGCGAGCTCGACGCCCTCGAAGAGCCGCTGGCCGCGCGGCCCGGGCCGCGACGCGACGCGCCCGGCGTCGGCCCAGCGGCGCACCGTGTCGGCGCTCACCCCGAGAAGCTCGGCCGCCTGGCCGATCCGGTACTCCACGCGCTCAGCGTAGGCCGCGCCGGTAGGTTGGGCCTCTCACGGGAGGCGCCATGGAGCAGGACCGCTTCACCCACCTCGACCGCGCGGGGCGCGCCGACATGGTTGACGTCAGCGCCAAGGCCGTCACCCGGCGCGAGGCCGAGGCCAGCTGCGTCGTGACGACGTCCGCGTCGCTCATCGGCATCGCCCGCGACGACGGCGTCGACCCGGTGCTGGCCGCGCGCCTTGCCGGCATCCACGCGGCCAAGTCGACCGGGTCGCTCATCCCGCTGTGCCACCCCCTGGCGCTCGAGCGCGTCGCGGTCGAGGTTGCCGCGGCCGACGACGGCTACCGGGTGAGCGCGAGCGTCGTCACGACCGCGCGCACCGGCGTCGAGATGGAGGCGCTAGCCGCGTGCGGGGTCGCCGCCCTGAGCCTGGTGACGGCGCTGCTGCCCCTCGACCCGCTCGCGCGCGTCGACGGCCTCGCCCTGGACGCCAAGCGCGGCGGGCGCTCGGGCGACTGGGGCCGGGCCGTCGGCCCGACGGGAGACTCCCCCTAGACCTTGAAGGAGATCTTGGTCACCGCGGCGTCCTTGCCCGCGGCGTTGCCGACGGAGACCTCGCAGCCGTTGCGGTTGGCCTTCGTGGTGCCGCACGTGCCGTTGCCGATCTTGCCGGTGACGACCTTGAACTTGGTCGCCGGCAGCCTCCCGTTCGACTTGACGGTCACGGCCTTGAGCGTCGCCAGGTCGCAGCCCTTCTGGCCCTTGGCCCCGCGCCGGCACTCGATGATGAAGACGTGGTCGCCGGCCTTGAAGTTCGAGCCGGTCACGACCACGCGCTGGCCGTTGTGCAGGTTGGACGACGGAGTCGCCTTGACGGTGCGCGGCCCGGTGCTCGTGACCAGCGTCGTGGTCGTGGTCGGCGACGAGGTCGTCGTCGTCGAGGACGGCGTGGCGAAGGTGATGGGTGCCGCGCCCGCGTCGGTCTCCGCGAGGTTGGCGACCTCGATCACGCAGTTGGAGAGGTCGCTCGGACCCGTCCCGCAGGTCGTGGTCCCGAAGACCCCGGTCGTCACGGTGAACGACGTCGACGGCAGGTTGCCCGAGCCGTCAATCGTGGCGGGCACGACGCCGCCGACGTTGCAGCTGGACTGCCCGGTCGGCGGGTTCTGGCACTGGAGGATGTAGACCGAGTCGCCGTTGGCGAAGCCCGAGCCGCTCACCATGACCGTCTGGCCGTTGGTCAGCCCGGTGCTCGGCGTGACCATCACGGTCGGGCCGGTGCGCGGCGACTTGTGGGCCGCTGACGCGACTCCGGCCACCGTCAGGGCCCCCGCCACCGTCACGATGGCCACCACCGCCGAGATCGAGATCTTCCTCACCCGCATACGAAACTCTCCCGTCGTCACATGTCAGACGGCGCCCTCAGCGCCACCGCGAACCCTACCGGCGGGGACGCGGAGCGGCCTGTCCCCCGCCTTAGAGGACCCTGAGAGACGCTAACGCCACGCGCCCGAGCCCGTCGTGGCGGCCACGACGTGGCCGGCCCCGTCGACCAGGCGCACCGCGGCCACGCCGCTCAGCCCGACCGGCAGGCGGACCGACCAGCTCGACCCGCCCGGGGCCAGGGTGAACCAGCCGAGCGACGCGCGCGTGCCCGAGCGCTCGACCAGGACGCAGTCGACCCACTCGCTCGTCGCGCGCGCCGACGTCGCCACCACCATCCACGACGGCGACCCGGACACGGCGTACACCTCGCCCACCGTGGTCGCGCCGCTGGCGAGTGGGCGCTCGGTCGCCGAGGCCGGCGCGACCGACCCGGTGCCGACCCCGATGACGAGGCCGAGCGCCAGCGCCGCGGCCATCGACGCGATCGCCACCGGCCGCCACGCGCGCGAGACCCGCGTCGAGACCCGGCGCAGCACGCGCGACTCGAAGCCGACCGGCGGCTCGACCGCCGGCGCGGCCAGGCTCAGCGCGTCGACGACCTCGGCCAACTCGGCCAGGTCGCGACGGCAGGCCTCGCAGCCGGCGAGGTGGTCGCGCAGGGCCGCGCGCTCGCGGCCGTCGAGCGTGCCGAGGGCCTCGGCGCCGAGCCGGTCGAGGCGCGCCGCGTCGTCGTCGTGGTAGGTCACGTCGGCTCACCCTCGCGCTCGGCCACCGAGTCGCGCAGCCTGATCAGCGCCGAGCGGATGCGCGTCTTGGCCGTGCCGAGCGGGACGCCCTCGATCTCGCCCACCTCGCGCGCGGTGCGCCCGTGCAGCGCGGCCAGCACGATCGCGCGGCGCTGCTCGACCGGCAGGTCGCGCAGGGCGGCCACGACGACGGCGCGCCGGTCCCCCGCCTCGACGCGCTCGGCGAGCGTCGCGTCGGTCTCGGCGGCCGCGCGCTCGACCATCGACATCGGGTCGACGGGCCGGTCGCGTCGCCGGCGCAGCGCGTCGATCGCCTGGCGCTTGGCGATGGTGAGCACCCAGCGCTCGACGCTGCCGCGGCGCGCGTCGTAGACGCTCGAGTGGCGCCAGGCGCGCAGCAGCGACTCCTGGGCGACGTCCTCGGCGGTCGCCGGGTCGCCGACGACGGTGAGGGCCAGGCCGAAGACCCGGCGCTGGTAGCGGCGCACGAAGGCCACCGTGGCGTCGCGGTCGGCCGCGGCCATCCCCGCGACGAGCGCCTCGTCGCTCGCGCCCCGGGGCGCTGACTCGTCGGCCACCGGCACCTCCTCGCACGGACCATACGCGCGAGGGGCCCGGAGGGATTGGCGCTTGACGCGGGCCCGGGGCCGTGGGAGCCTCGCTGCCTCGCCCGCGGACCCGAGGGGGGACGGTGATCCGGCTCCACGCGCACCCCATGGCCGGGCTCTCGGCCGCCCGGCCCCGGGTCGAGCACGTCCGATCGGCCCTCCAGCAGGCGATCGAGCTCGAGCACTCGACCATCCCGCCCTACCTCTACGCGCTCTACTCGCTCGACCCCGAGCGCAACGCCCCGGCGGCGGCGATCCTGCGCTCGGTCGTGATCGAGGAGATGCTCCACATGGTCCTCGCGGCCAACGTGCTCAGCGCGCTCGGGGGCCGCCCGGTCATCGACCGCCCCGACTTCATCCCCGAGTTCCCCAGCCGCCTGCCCGGCGGCGTCGAGGGCCAGCTCACCATCCACCTCTCGCCGCTCACGCGCGCCCAGCTCCTGGCCTTCATCGAGATCGAGGAGCCGCGCGAGCGCCTCGACGCGGTAGACCTCGGCGACGCCGTCGCGGGCTCGTGCACCATCGGCGAGTTCTACCTCGCGGTCGCCGACGCGCTCGGCCGCCTCGACCCGGGCGACTTCGCCCCCGCGCCGCACCACCAGGTCGGCCCGGGCCTGATCCGCGGCGCCGTCGAGGTGGTCGACGCGGCGAGCGCGCGCCAGGCCATCGAGACGATCGTCGAGCAGGGCGAGGGCACCGGCGCGTCGGTGGCCTCACCGGGCTCGCGGCCCGGCGAGGTCGCTCACTACTACCGGCTCATGGAGATCCACGAGGGGCGGCGCCTGGTGGCCGGCGACCCCCCGGCTTACGCCGGGGAGGCCGTGGGGCTCGACCCGGCCGGCGTGCGCGACCTGCCGGTCGACCCGCGCGCGGGCGACTACCCGGCGGGGTCGCGCGCGGCCGGCCTCAACGACGCCTTCAACGCGACCTACACCGCGCTGCTCGCGAGCGTGCACCGCCTGGTCAACGGCCGGGCCACCGACGCGACCTGCGACGAGGCCTTCACGCTGATGGCCGAGCTCGGGCGGCGCGCCCGCGAGATGACCGACCCGGCCAACGGCGAGCCGGTCGGCCCGACCTTCGAGTACCGGGCCTAGCCGTCGCACGACCCGCTGGCCGAGCTCGGGGCGATCCTCTTCGAGCAGCAGCGGCCCGGCGGATCGGCGTTCAGCGCGTCTCGCCCGCGGCTACGTGGCGACTCGCGCGTGGTCGGCGCCGACGAGGACGACCGCGACCACCGCCGGGACCGACCCCTCGTTGCGCCAGCGGTGGCGCGTCCCGTTCTGGACGTAGGTGTCGCCCGGGTGCAGCGTCACCATCGCCCCGTCGTCGAGCTCGAGGACGGGGTCGCCCGAGATCACGACGCCGTAGTCGATGGTGGCCGTGGTGTGCATGCCGGGGTGCTCGGGCTCGAGGTGCTCGGCCAGCCCCGGCAGTCGCTCCTGGAACTCGGCGATGGCCGCCTCGACGTCGATGTCCGGCGGCACCGCCGCGTCGCCCGCGGGGACGGTGAAGACCCGGAAGCGCGATCCCTGCGCCGGCGGGAAGTAGAGCGGGGCCTCGGGGCGCGACCCGTCGTCGGGGAACGACGCGCGCGCGTCGGTCCCCCACAGCTGGTGGTGCTCCCAGCCCGGCGTCAGGGACGCCGTCACCGGCGCCACGGCCTCGTCGCTCGCCACGACCGCGCGCCCGTTGGCGTCGTGCCCGGTCGTCACCCGTCGGATCTCCACGTCGGCCCCCTCGCGTCGCCGCACTCTACGCCAGGGCGCTGGCCGGGCCCCGCGGCTAGCCTTCGCCGGGGTATGGCGATCCGCGTGGTGCTGGCCGAGGACAACGCGCTGCTGCGCGAGGGGATCACCCGGCTGATCGCCGAGGTCGAGGACCTCGAGCTCGTGGGCACCGCGGCCGACCTGCCCGGCCTCATCGCCGCCATCGAGGAGCACTCCCCCGACGTCGTCGTCACCGACATCCGCATGCCGCCGACCGGGACCGACGAGGGGATCGCCGCGGCGGGGTGGCTGCGCGCGAACCGGCCGGACACCGGGGTCGTCGTGCTCAGCCAGTACACCGCGCCGGGCTACGCCCTGGCCCTGCTGGAGGACGGCTCGGCCGGCCGGGCCTACCTGCTCAAGGAGCGCGTCGCCGGGGCCGACGAGCTCGCCGGGGCGATCCGCACGGTGGCCGACGGCGGCTCGGTCATCGACCCCCAGGTCGTCGACGAGCTCGTGCGCGCCCGACAGCGCCGGCCCAAGTCCGACCTCGAGTGGCTGACCCCGCGCGAGACCGAGATCCTGGCCGAGATGGCCCAGGGCAAGTCCAACGCCGCGATCTCCAAGGCCCTGGGGATCTCCGAGCGCGCCGTCGAGAAGCACTCCAACTCGATCTTCTCCAAGCTCGGGCTCTCCGAGGAGCAGGACCTCAACCGTCGCGTCAAGGCCGTCCTCGTCTACCTGGGCGCCCAGCCGTCGGCCTAGCCCCGGTGGTGCTAGCCACCCGGCGGCGCTCGCGCGCCGGGTGCGAAACTGGGACCCCTATGGAGGCCCCCGTCCTCAGCGTCGTCGTGGTGGACGACCAGGCACCGTTCCGCCTGGCCGCGCGGGCGGTCCTTCGACCCGCGGCGGGCTTCGCCATCCTGGGCGAGGCGGCCAACGGCCTCGAGGCGGTCGAGATGGTGCGCGAGACCAAACCGGACGTCGTGCTGATGGACATCAACATGCCCGAGCTCGGCGGGATCGAGGCGACGCGGCGCATCGTGGCCGAGGACCCGACGGCCTTCGTCGTGCTGTGCTCGACCTACGACGTGGGCGACCTGCCGGCCGAGGTCGCGACCAGCGGCGCGCACGCCTACGTCAACAAAGAGGCGCTCGACGCGGCCACCGTGCGCCGCCTCTACGACGGCCGCGACACCGGGTTCACCGTCGCGGGCGCCTAGCCCGGCGAGCCGACCAGCCGCTCGCCGTCCGCCGCGCGCGCGACGGGGTAGTCCATTGGCCCCATCGGCGCCCGCGACGGCACCTTGAGCTCGCGGCTCACCCGGGCGCGGAACGCCCACGCGCGAGCGCGCACCAGCGGCGACGCCACCGCGGCGTCGACGCCCGCGACGACGGCCACCCAGGCCCCGGCCTGGGCGTCGGAGCGGTCCAGTCCCGTGAGGCCGGACCGGTGCAGCAGGGCCACCATGGACACCCCGAGCCCCGCCGCGCCGACCGCGGTGACGCCGGACCACGCCGACGACGCCGCGAGGCCCGCGATGACGAGGGCCAGGCCGAGCACGCACAGCCCGAGGCCCAGTGAGGACCACAGGACGTGGCTGTTCTCGTTGGACCACCGCCAGAACCCGGTGAACCCGCGGTCGGCGGCGGTGCGGTGGGCGCGGCGCCACCGGTCGATCCAGGGCAGCGCGCCGGCGAGGTACCCGACGGCCACCCCCGACAGGACGACCAGGGCTTGGGCGATGGGGCTATGTCGTGCTTTGCTCATGACCGCAGCGTACGAGCGACATTTTGTCGCGCCGCCCCCGCTCACCGGCGAAAACGCAAGTTCACGCGTTCACATTGGCGCCCCGAGAAGCCCGGGCCACGCGGTCTCGACCTCTCGCGTGGCGGTGGAATCTGACGTGGCGGCGCGGCGGGCTGGCGGGTGCGCCCGCGTCGCGACCGCGCCGTCGTGACGACGACCACCTGGTCGCCAGCGTCACGACGGGTAGGGGAACACCGCCGCCTCGATCGTGGGTCCGGTGGTGGACCAGAAGACCTTGATGGGCGCCGGTGACGCGGGCAACGCGAAGCGGAACGACGACGCCCCGGTCGGTGGTCACCGCCGACGAGTGCGCGCGGGCGAAGCCCGGGTCGTCGAGGATCGCCTCGCACACGACGACGAGGTCATCGTACGCGAGGCGACGGGCTCGACGACCGGATGGCCGAGCTGTGGTCGCCACGAGGCGCGACCGCGGCCACGACCGCCACGACGACGACCGCCCCATGACGCCACCACGACGCTGCGCCTCCGGCAGGCGTGTCGCGGTCGTGCGAGCTGGCCTCGCGCGCTCGAGGAGGTCGGCGCGACCGGCCTCGCGTCGGCGGGTGGTCGAGAACGTCTCGTGTCTGGACACCGGCGTCGCGACCTGCTCGCGGGCGATCGAGCTCGAATGCGGTCGCCGTCGCCATGTCGACCGGCTCCGTCCGGCATGGCCAACCCGGGCTACGAAGTCTTCGAGTTCTCGCTCGCGCTGGTGGGCGGCGGCCGGGTGCGGTCGACTCGATCGCGGCTGCGTCACCTCGGTGTCCGACGGATGCGGGCCATCGGGGCCGAGGCCGCCGACCCGACTGTCGGTGCCGCGATCTTCATTCGACGTGCCGATCGGCTCGAACTGGTCGTCGGTCAATTACAGCCTCAACACCAGAGCGTCTGCGACGTCCTCCGCGAGCGCCGGTGGCGGCGCGCCTCGGGGCTACCCGACCGGGACGCTGCCGCGGATGGTCGTGCCCTCGCCGACGGCGGAGTCCCAGCGCACCGTGCCGCCGATCGCGCCGAGGCGGTCGGCCATGTTGGTCCGGCCCTGGCCCTTGCCCATGCGCGATAGCGTCGAAGCCCGGGCCGTCGTCGGCGACCTCGAAGAGCAGCGCGCCCGCGTCCTCCCAGACCTTGACCTCGACGTGGCTCTCGCTCGCGTGCTTGGCCGCGTTCTGCAGGGCCTCGAGGCAGCAGAAGTAGATGGCGGCCTCGACGTCGGGGCCGTAGCGCGCGATCCCGTCGGTCACGAGCTCGACGTCGAGCGGGCTGCGGTTGACGACCGCGCGCAGCGCCTCGGTCAGCCCGCCGTCGACGAGCAGCGGCGGGTAGATCCCGTGGGCCAGTTCCCGCAGCTCCTGGATCGTCTCCTGGACGTCGAGGCCGAGCTGCTCGAGCATCTCGGTGGCCGCGGCGGGGTCCTCGGCCAGCAGCGTCTTGGCCAGGCGCAGGTTGACCGCGAGCGCCACCAGGTGCTGCTGGGCGCCGTCGTGCAGGTTGCGCTCGACGCGGCGGCGCTCGGCGTCGCCGCTGGCCACGATGCGCGCGCGCGACGCGCGCAGCTCGTCGGCCTGGTGCTTGAGCTCGTCGAGGGAGGACTGGAGCGCGGTGTCGAGGCGCGCGTTGTGCAGCGCGAGCCCGACCTGGCGCGCCAGGTCGACGAGCACCCGGTCGTCCTCGTCGCCGAAGGCCGCGGCGCCCTCGGCCCGGGCCACCACGATGAGCCCGAGGAGCTCGCCGGCGTGGCTGATCGGCGCGACGCGCACCGGCCCCTCGGGCCGGTCGACCAGGACCCCGGGGACCCAGACGGACGCCCACGCGTTGCCCGACGCGCCGGCGCGCGCGACGACCGCGCGCTCGTCGCTGGTCAGGCGGATCGACCGCTTGGGCAGGTCGGGGACCGACGCGGCCAGACGCCAGGTCGTCGCCGGTGCCGGTGTAGATCTCGGCGGTGGCGAGCGTGAGGGTCTTGCGCAGCGACTCGACGAGCTGCAGCAGCAGCTCGTCCATCGGGATCGCGCGCGTCAGCCGGCTGCCGAAGGTGCGCACGACCTCGTCGGGCGCCTCGCGCGCGCCGTAGATGAGGTTGGTGACGTAGCGCTCGACCCAGCCGCGGCTGGCCCAGTAGACCAGCGCGGCCAGCGCGGCCGCGCCCGTGGCCGCGCCGAGCTCGTCGCGCTCGCGCGCGCCGTGGGGCGTGCGGCCCAGTCCGTGCAGCGTCGCGGCGAAGACCGCGGCCACGACCACCACCAGGCCGAGGCCGCGCAGCAGGCGCACCAGGGCCCGGTCGGCGTGGGGCGCCGGGCGCAGCGCGACGATGAGGAGACCGAGCGGCACCGCCGCCGCGGCCAGCACCAGGGTCGGCGCGAGCGCGCGGGGCCAGGCGACGAGGTTGTGCAGGGTGACCAGGGCCGCGGCGGCGGTGGCCGCCACGACGACCCCGGCGGCGAGCGCCTGCATGAGCTCGCGCTCGCGCGCCCGGCTCGTGAGGTAGCGGCCGTAGGCCAGCGGCAGCGCGAGCGCGGTGGCGCCGACCCAGCCGGCGCCGAGCGCCCACGCGCTCAGGCGGTGCCCGCCGGCGAGCACGACGACCGCGAGGGCGAGCGCGACGAGCCCCCACAGCCCGGCGCCCACGCGCGCGCCGCGCGTGGCGAGGCGCCCGTCGGGCAGCGACAGCGTCACGCAGACCGCGATCGCGATGGTCGCGAGGGCGAAGACGAGGGCGAGCTCGTCGCGGGTGCTGAGCGCGCCGCGCGTGGCGAACTCGTGGCGGCCCAGGGCCAGGGCCAGCCCGGCGGCCACCGACCCGAGGGCGACCAGCCAGCCGAGGCGCGCGCTCGTGCGCAGCGCGGCCAGCGCCGACAGCGCCCAGCAGCCGGTCAGGACCGCGACGGCGACGGTGAAGGGCCGGTCGACCAGGCCGCTCGAGCGCAGCGCGGCGTAGAGGGCGAGGCCCAGCCCGACCAGGGACTGGGCCAGGCCGGCCGCGGCCCAGCCCCGGGGGGCGGGGGCCGCGCCACGCCGCGCGGCGTCGCTCACGCGAGAACCGTCTCGGGGGCCGGGGCCTCGACCAGGCGGCCGTCGCGCATGTGAAGGACCTCGTCGGCGGCCGAGGCGACGGACGCGTCGTGGGTCACCAAGATGACGGTCTGGCCCGCGTGGTGCAGGCGCCGAATCAGCTCGACCACCTCGCCGCCGCCGACCGAGTCGAGGGCGCCGGTCGGCTCGTCGGCCAGCAGGAGCGTCGGCTCGTTGGCCAGGGCGCGCGCGATGGCCAGGCGCTGGCGCTGGCCGCCCGAGAGCACGCCGGGCATGTCGCTCGCGCGGTCGGCGATGCCCAGCAGGTCGAGCAGGTCGCGGGCCTTGGCCTCGGCGGCGCGCCGGCCCTTGCCGGCGATGATCGCGGGCAGGAGCACGTTCTCGATCACCGACATGCCCTCGAGCAGGTTGAAGAACTGGAAGACGATGCCGATGTGGCGCCGGCGGATCAGCGCGCGGTCGTCCTCGCCCCCGCCGGTCATCGACTCGCCGTCGACGTCGATCGACCCCTCGTCGGCCTCCTCGAGCCCGGCCACCAGGTTGAGCAGCGTCGACTTGCCGCAGCCCGACGGGCCCATGATCGCCTTGAAGGCGCCGCGGGTGATCGTCAGGTCGACCCCGCGCAGCGCGCGCACCGGCGCGTTCTCGGCCTCGTAGGTCTTGCGAACCCCGCGCACCTCGAGCACCACGTCGCTGTCCATGCCTACCCCTCGCTGTCGCGGCCGGCCGGCGCGGCCGCCACTATCTTGTACGCGACCACCGGCGTGTCGCGCCCCTTCACCAGCTGCGGGTCGAGCTCGATGGCCTCGACCGGCGTCTCGAGCGCGTCGCGCGTCGGCTGGCTGAGGACCGTCTCGCCGGCCGAGGCCAGCGTCTGCAGGCGCTGGGTGAGGTTCACCGTGTCGCCGACCAGCGTGTACTCGAGGCGCTCCTCGCTGCCCAGCAGCGCGGCCGCGGCCGGCCCGGTCGAGACCCCGATGCCCAGCCCGAACTCGGGCAGGCCCTGGCCGACCCAGTCGGCGTTGATCGCGGCCTGGGCCGCGTGCATGGCGAGCGCCGCGCAGACCGCGCGGTCGGGGTGGTCGGCCTGGGCGAAGGGCGCGCCGAAGACCGCCATCACGCTGTCGCCCACGAACTGCATCACCGTGCCCCCCTCGCCCAGGATGGCACCGTTCATGGCGGCCCGGTGGACGTTGAGCTGCCCGGCCAGCTGGCTCGGGTCGGCGTGCTCGGCGATGTGGCTGTAGGACCGGATGTCGCTCATCACGACGGTCACCTCGAGGCGCTCGGTCTCGCCGATGCGCTTGCCCTCGAGGCGGACCTTCTCGGCCAGGCCCCCCGGCAGCAGTCGGCTGAGCGTCTCGCCCTGCTCCTCGCGGTCGACGATCGCCTGGTGCAGGAGGCGCAGGCGGCTGAGCGCCCCGCGGTGCCCGGCGCTGACCCCCTGGGCCAGTTTGAGGAAGACGGCCTCGACCTCGGCGTCGACCGCCGCGGGCGGCTGGCCGGTCGTCGCGGCGATGGCCTTGATGGTCCGGCCCTCGGCGATCTGGTTGAGCAGCGCCTCCTCGTGCGCGTCGAGGACGCCGTCGGCGGTCATCGGGCGCACCAGCTGCTCGACGATCGTGGGGTCGAGCGCGGTGCCGCCGGTCGCCACGGTTCGGATCGCGGCCAGGAGCTGGTCGCCGTCGGCGACGTGGTCCTTGAGCAGGTAGCCGTAGCCGGCCGAGCCCTCGCTGAGCAGCGACACCGCGTACTCGGGGTCGTCGTACTGGCTGAGCACCACGACGCCGGTGCCCGGGTGTCGCCGGCGAACCTCCTTGGCCACGTCGATCCCCTCGCGGTGGAACGACGGCGGCATGCGGATGTCGGTGACCAGGACCTGGGGCGCGGCCTCGACCGCGCCGGCCAGCGCGGTGTCGTAGTCGCTGCCGACCCCCACGATCGTGAGGTCGGGCGCCGAGTCGATCAGCGCGCGCACCCCCTCGCGCACGAGGAGGTTGTCGTCGGCCAGGAACACGGTGATGGACGGGCCCGCCACGCCTGACATTGTGGGCGACGCCCGGCCGCGCGGTAAGGGGGCCATCGCGAGCCGGGGGGTTAGTGCTAGGCCCCCCGGGCCAAATGCGCCAGCACACTGGGCCGGGGCCCCGGTGGGCGCCACCATCGGCCCATGCGCGTAACCAGCTCCGTCACCAGCGTCTCGTGGATCCCGTCGGAGGCCGTCGCCGGCGGCACCCGGGTCCCCTTCGACATGGGCGTCGCCCACTACGACCAGGCGCCGCCGGACCGGATCGACGACCTCGTCGCCCTGCGCGACGCCGACCGGTTCCGCTTCGCCAACCACCTCTCGGCGTGGATCGAGGTCGACGGCGACGCGGTCACCGGCGCCGGCTACGACGGCGGCGGCATGATCGGCTCGACCACCGTGCGCCTCGGCCCGGTCAGCCACCGCTTCGAGGCCGTCCCCTTCCCCGACATCCAGGACCCGCCCGAGCACGGCGACGGCTGGGTCCGCTTCACCCAGACCGCCGGCGGGCGCACCGGCATGCCGGCGCCGCGGCGCGTGACGCGCCCGCCCTTCGTCCAGTGGCAGGCGCCGCTCGCCTGGACGCGGCTGTCGCTCACCCTCTTCGCCGACGGCCGGGCCGAGGGCGAGATGACCGAGGCCAGCCGCTTCCCGCGCCACTGGGTCTACGACGGCGACGGCGAGATCACCGGCAAGTCCGGGATCATCGACTTCAAGGAGTGGTACCGCAAGGGCTGGGGCAAGGAGACCCCGTGGGGCAGCGAGGGGTCCAAGGCCTTCGTCACCGTCGCCGAGTCGGCGCTCGAGCGCGAGCTCAGCGCCCAACTCATGCACGGGGCGGCCAAGCCTAGGCTGAGCCGCGTGAGGGCCGGCGCGACGCTCGTCTCCCAGGGCGACGCGGGCACCGACGTCTACCTGGTGCTCGACGGCGTGGTGCGCGTCGACGTCGACGGCGAGCCGATGGCCGAGTACGGCCCCGGCGCGCTGCTCGGCGAGCGCGCGTTCTTCGAGGGCGGCCGGCGCACCAGCAGCCTGGTCGCGGTGACGGCCGCGAAGTTCGCCGCCGTCCCGGCCGAGTCGCTCGACCGCGGCGCGCTCGGCGAGCTGTCGGAGGGCCACCGACGAGAAGAGACGACGGACTAGGGTGCGCCTCCACTTCCTGGGCGTGCGCGGGTCCACGCCCGCGCACGGCGCCGAGTACCTGCGCTACGGCGGGTTCACCAGCTGCGTCGCCCTGAGCCGGGGAAGCGAGCCCCCGGAGCTGATCCTCGACGCCGGCACCGGGATACGGCGCGCCAGCGCGCTCTACCCCGGCGCCTTCGCCGGGTCGATCCTGCTCACCCACCTGCACTGGGACCACGTCCAGGGCCTGCCGTTCTTCGCGGCCGGCGACGACGACCGCGCCGTCGTCCACGTGGCCCTGCCCACCCCGGACTCCGGCGACGGGGCCTTAGACGCGCTGCGGCGCGGCATGAGCCCGCCGCACTTCCCGATCGGGCCCGACGAGCTGCGCGGGGAGTGGACCTTCAGCGCGCTCGACGAGGGCGAGGTCGAGCTCGAGGGGTTCCGGGTCACCGCCCGGCGGATCCCGCACAAGGGCGGGCGGACCTACGGGTACCGCGTCGAGGGCGGCGGGGCCACCGTCGCCTACCTGCCCGACCACTGCCCCACCGACCTCGGCCCCGGTCCCGAGGGCTGGGGCGAGTACCACCCGGCGGCCATGGCCCTGGCCGAGGGCGCCGACGTCCTGGTCCACGACGCCTTCATGGTCGCCGAGGAGGTCGAGCGCGACGCGTTCCTCGGCCACGCCGCCGCCGAGTACGCCGTCGCGCTGGGGGATCGCGCCGGGGTCGCCACGACGGTCCTCTTCCACCACCGCCCCGACCGCACCGACACCCAGCTCGACGAGATCGCCGCGCGATTCTCGAACGGCGTCGTGGTGGCCGACGAGGCGCTCGTCATCGAGCGATGACCGACGCGCTGGTCGTGGGCTCGGGCCCCAACGGGCTGGCGGCCGCCCTCACGCTCGCGCGCGCCGGGGTGAGCGTGCGCGTCGTCGAGGGGGCGAACGAGCCGGGCGGAGGCTGTCGCAGCGCCGAGGTCACCGCGCCGGGCTACCTCCACGACGTCTGCTCGACGATCCAGTCGCTGCTCGGCCTCTCGCCGTTCTTCGCGAGCGTCGACCTGGCCGCGCGCGGCGTGGCGCTCGCGCGCACGCCAGTCGCCCTGGCCCACCCGCTCGACGCGGGCCGGTGCGCGCAGCTCCTGGCCTCGCTCGACGACACCGCCGCCGGACTCGGCGCCGACGGGCCGACGTGGCGGGGCCTCCTGGCGCCGCTGCTCGCGCGCGCGCCCGACGTCGCGGCCACGCTGCTGGCCCCGATCCGCACCCCGCCGCGCGCACCCCTGGCGATGGCCCACTTCGCGCGCGTCGGCCTCGTCCCGGCGACGCGCTTGGTCCGGCGGCTCTCGACGCCCGAGGCCCGCGCGCTGCTCGGCGGCCTGGCCGCGCACGCGATGCTGCCGCTGTCCGCGCCGCTCACCTCGGGCTACGGGCTCTTCCTCGCGGCCAGCGCCCACCACGACGGCTGGCCGGTCGTCGTCGGGGGCAGCGGTCGCCTGGTCGACGCCCTGGTGGCCGAGCTCGCCGACGTGGGCGTCAGCGTCGAGTGCGGGCGCTGGGTGCGCGAGGCGGCCGACCTGGGCGACGCGCGCGCCGCGCTGCTCGACACGTCGGTGGCCGCGCTGCTCGAGGTCGGCGGCGGCCGACTCTCGCCGTCCTACCGGCGCGCGGCCGCGCGCTACCGCTACGGCCCCGGCGTGTGCAAGGTCGACTGGGCCCTGTCGGGCCCGGTGCCCTGGGCGGCCGAGGGCGCGCGACGCGCCACCACCGTGCACGTCGGCGGGACCTTCGAGGAGGTCGCCGCCGCCGAGGCCGACGTGGCCGCCGGGCGCCACCCCGAGCGGCCCTTCGTCATCGCCGTCCAGGCCGCGACCGCCGACCCGTCGCGCGCGCCGGCGGGCGCCGCCACCCTCTGGGCCTACACCCACGTCCCCTCGGGGTCCGAGCGCGACGTGACCGACGCGATCGAGGCCCAGATCGAGCGCTTCGCCCCGGGGTTCCGCGACCTGGTCGTCGCGCGGCGCACGACCACGGCGGCGCAGTACCCGGCGTACAACCCGAACTACGTCGGCGGCGACATCAACGGCGGCGCCGGCGACCTGCGCCAGCTCCTCTTCCGACCGGTCGTCCGCTGGAACCCGTACCGCGCGGCGCGCGGCCTCTACCTCTGCTCGTCGGCGACTCCGCCGGGCGGCGGCGTCCACGGCATGAGCGGGGTGCACGCGGCGCGCGCCGCCATCCGCGACCTCAACGTGAGAGCAGCACCTCGGGGTTGACGGCGTTGGTCGGCGCGCCGGCCGCGAAGTCATTGACCTGGCGGAAGACGTCCGCGAACTGCAGCTCATACTCCTCGCGCGTCACGTACCCGATGTGGGGCGTCGCGAGCAGGTTCGGCGCAGCGAGGAGCGCGTCGGCCGGGTCGGTAAGCGGCTCGACGTCGAAGACGTCGACCGCGGCGTAGCCCGGCCGACCCGCGGCCAGGCACTCCGCGAGCGCGCCGGGCTCGACCAGCTCGGCGCGGCTGGTGTTGACGAAAACGGAGTCCGGCCCCATGGCGGCGAGGAGCTCGCGGGTCACCGAGCCGCGAGTGGCGTCGACCAGGCGGCGGTGCACACTCACCACGTCGCTCGTCGCGTAGAGCTCGCCGCGGCTCGCGGCCACGCCGACGCCGTCGGCCGCGGCCCGCTCGCGGCCGTCGCCGTCGGACCACGCGCGCACCACCATTCCGAAGGCGAGACCGTACCCGGCGACGACCGCGCCGATCCTCCCGTACCCGTCAATGCCCAGAGTCCGGCCGCGCAGGCTCCGGCCCACCCCGGCCTGCCATCTCCCTGAACGCAACGACGCCGACTGCTCGACGAGGCGCCGGCTGGCCGCGAGCACGAGGGCCCACGTCAGCTCGGCCGCGGCGTACGACGGCGTGCCGGCGTGGAGGTCCGAGCACAGCAACACGCCCCGGAGAGTGCACGCGTCGACGTCGACGTGGGGGAAGACGCTCCGCTGGCTGATGAGCCGCAGGTCAGGCAGCGCGTCGAGCAGCTCTGCGGTGATCCGGGTGCGCTCGCGGATGAGGACGAGCGCCTCGACTCCCGGCAGGCGTGCCGCCAGGTCCGCCGGATCCTCGACGTGCTCAGGAAGGACGATCACGTCGTGGTCGTGGAGGAGTTCGAAGCAGTCGAGCGCGCTAAGGGTGTTGAAGTAGTCGTCGAGGATGGCGACGATCATCCAACGACGCCGATGAGCGTGGGCAACGCGGCGAGAGCCGAACGATTGGCGGCGACCAGCACTCCGAGGTGGCTCGCCGCGAGGTGATTCGACTGACGACCAGGCGAAGTCCGACCCCTCACCGTCGGCGACAGGGGCCGGGAAGCGAGAGGGACCGGGCGAGTGCCTGGCCGCTAGGCCCCGCCACCGGCGTCGACGGCTTGACAGAGAGTCCAATTTGGTGGAATCGACGGCGACTCACGCGTCAACGCTAACGCGGCGACCCGGGGAGCCTTCGCACGTCGCGATCGAGATTGTCGGCCAACTCCGGGATGGCGAACCGCACCGGAGGTGCGGAAGAGTCGCCCCGCTGCGCCGTCGACACGCAAGAATCGTTGGGTGACTCGCCTCCCTCCCCCGGTTGAGGGCGATGACTAGGTCACCCGCGGAGACTCACGTTGTCGACGCGTCGGACATGCTCCCGAGCCCCGGCGCGCCCCGTCGGCGACGTCCGATGTGGGTGCCCGCGTCATCTGTGTTCCTTGGGCTCACTGCCGCGTCGCTGCTGACGCTGCGCTACATCCGCTGGCGCGGCGTCGTCCCGCGGGGCGATGAGCCGTCGTACCTCGTGGGTGGTTACGCGATCTCACATCTCCACACGTGGAACCTCGCTGGAGCGATGCAAACGCCCTTCGCCTACTCCGTGAACGGAAGCGTCTCTCAGCTCGGTGAGTTCATCACCCGGCACGGCGTCGACTTCGCCACCCATCCGATCGGATTCTCCGCCGTCCTGGCGGTCCCCATCTTCTTCTCCGCCACGCTCGTCGCCGCCAACGTCGGCTTGATCGTGATCCTGAGCGCCCTCGGGGCGTGGATCGGCTGGGAGATCTCCAACCTGGTGCCGACCACGCGACGCTCGGTCGCGCTCGTCGCACTCCTCTTCGTCACGCCGGCCTACTTGCTGGCGTCGACTCAGTTCTACCCCGACCTGCTGTCCGGGATGATGCTCGCCGTCATCGCCCTTCGGTTGGTTCGCATGGAGGTGTCGGAGGTCGGACGGTGGCCGTCCACTTTGGTCACCGGGCTTCTCCTGAGCGCGTGGACATGGGTCGACACCAAGAACATCCTCGTGGCCATCCTCTTCGCGACCGCGGGCCTCTTGATCCTCCGCCGAAGGGGAGCCACCACCTCCTTGGCGGCGACGCTCCTGGCTCCAGTGGCCGTGGCCCTGATCACCGTTTGCGCGTTCAACCTCTACGCGTATGGGCACCCGCTCGGACTCGACCAGGGACTTCGGCCCTTCACCGTGTCGGCCGCCACCAAGGTCCTCGCGCTGCTGATCGATCGACGACACGGCCTCATCGTCCAATGCCCCGCGGTGGTCTTGGGCATCTATTGCGTCGGATCGTGGCTGCGTCGCGCGCCCGTGAGCCTCGGCGCGACCTTTCTCACCTCGCTGATTCTGTTGGGCGGCAACGCGAGCGTCGTCACGGGGATGTCCGGAGCCAGCTTCATCGGCCGATACGAGTGGGAGGTCCTGCCGGTGCTCCTGGCTTTCGCCGGGATCTTCCTCGTCCGACTTGGGGCGAACCGGATTCGAGCGGCCGCGAGCCTGATCGTCGTCATCGGCGCGTTCACCGCCTTCGAGATTGGGTCGGTGGTCACCAATCGGCCAACGCCGTTCTCGTTCATCTCCAACAACTGGGATCCCGCCAGCTACCTCGGGTGGTGGGGCCGACTCGACCCGTCGCCGATCCTCAACTACTTGAATCACGAGTGGGGAAACGCTCGCAACGTCTGGGGGGTGGCGTGCCTCGTGCTCCTCATCGCGGCGGCGCTCGCCGGCCTCTACCTGCTCGAGCACCGCGCGCGACGCGGCGCTCGGACGCTGCTGGCACTCTTGATCGTCGCGGCGGCGAGCGCGTGGGTTGTCGAACTGCGTTCACCGTTCTTGCTTCCGTTCCCCGTGACGTACGCCGCGTCCGATCTCGGGCCATTTCCGCTTCCGGTGCCAGCGGGTGACATCACGGTGACGGGGCCGTCGTCACGAGGAACGATCATGTCGGGGCCGAACTACCCGGTGATTCCCGGGAGGTACGAGGTGACGATCACGTACCGACTGGCCGATGAGAAGCGCAATGTGGCGGTTGCTCGCGCAACGCTGAAGGTCGCGTCACGTACGACGACCCTGCGAACGGCGGCTCTCACCAGCGGACCCGAGCACCGCGAGGCCCTGATCGTCACCGTCCGTCAGCCCGGCGCGCTGAGTCTCAACGTGGCGTGGCATGGCTCGGGCACCTTGGACGTCTCGACGGTCGAGATTGCGAAGATCGCCTCGTGCAACGTGGTCAACTGCCAGGGAGGAATCCTCTAAGCATGGTGGCACGCGGCGCTCAGCGCGCGGTGCGCCCGGTTGTCGGTCACCGTGGTGCTGCGCGACGAACCAGATGGGTGTTGCTTCGTCGTCATCGCCCCTCGACTGGCCCGCGCTCGGCGGCGGCGGCGTGACGGGCGTCCTCTCCTACGACCCGAACGCGCGCCGCGCTCCGCGACCTCGATCGGGGCGCCCGGCACCGGGGCTGACCGCGATGGCCGCCACGTTCTCGTACCACCCCGGTGCGCTGACCCACACCCTCGGCTTCGTCACCCTGGCCGGGATCGCGGTCCAGCTTGGCGCGCTCACGTGGCTGCACGTCGTGCACACTGGGCTCAATCCGATCCGCTGCGCGGTGAGCCAGTACGGGATCACCGATCGCCGAGTCGGCTACCGGGTCCAGACCCTCGCGATGGCCGTCGCCCTGGCCGGCGCCGGCGCCGCCGCGGCCGTCGCCTGGCGCGGCCGGGCCGCCGACGTGATCGTGGCGCTGCTGCTCGTCGCGGCGGTCTCGCGCGCGGTCATCTCGTGGTACCCGATGGACGCCCCGGGTTCGGCGCGAACGTCGACCGGGCGAACCCACGGGCTCCTCGCGCTGGTCGCCTTCTTCTCCATCGCGGACGCCGGGTGGCGCGTGTCGAGGCTCCTGCAGGCGGCGCCGGCGTGGAGCGGCCTTCGCAACGCGTCGACGACGTGGTCGATCGTGATGCTGATCTCGCTGGTGCTCGTGGTTCTCACCCGCATCGTCCCGGAGGGTCGCCGCGTGTTCGGGCTGGTCGAACGCGGCTTCTACGTCGGGGCGATGGGCTTCGTGGCCGCGACCGGCGGCGCCTTCGCGTTCGTGCGCTAGCGGCGCGCCCGCGCGATCCGCGCGACCCCGTAGCCGGCCGCCGCCACGCACAGCGCCATGAGCCCGAGCGTGCCCACCAACTGGACCGTGACGACCGACGCCCCCGGGGACGGCGCGAGGAAGCCGGGGGCCCGGGCGGCCATGAGCGCCCACCACCACGTGCCGGCCGCCGCCACCAGCGCGGCCGCCGCGGCGGCGGCCACGGCGAGCCACGACTCGATCGCCAGCGCCCGCACGCCCAGGGTGATCGACGCCGCGCGACCCGCGGCCCGCGCCCACAGGCCGAGGGTCGCGACTCCCGCGAGCGCCCACGCGACGAACGCCGCGGAGTACAGCCAATCGGCGCCGTTGCGCTGGGCCGGGTCGAGGTGGTGCGCCCACAGGGCGAGCGCCACCGTCGCGGCGACGACGCCGACACTGACGGCGAGCGCGACGGCCGCCGCGCGGCCCACGCCACGAGCCCGCCCGGAGCGCCTCGCGGCGAGGAGATCCGGGAGCGCCACCAGCGCGCCGAGCGCCACGAGCAGCGCGCCCGCAACGGCGCCGCCCACGACGAGGTGGTACGCGAGCATCGGCTCGGCCCGCTGCGCCGGGGCGAGCGCCGCGCGGTAGTGCTCGGACGCCTTGGCGAAGCTGCCCCCCGCGGCGCACAGGGCGACCCAGGCGTAGAGCACGACGAGGGACCCGGCACGGCGGCGGCTCGTGGCCGGCGCGTCGCCCGCCAGGCCCGACTGACGGGCGCGCTCTCGAAGCCCCGACGCCGCCAGGCGCGCCCGGTACGACCGGCCCGGGTCGCGGCCGGCGAGGTCGTCCTCGATCATGGCGCGGACCTCGTCGCCGTAGCGCTCGCGCCAGGCGCGCGGGTAGAAGCGGAGCGGGTCGCGCCTCACGCGACGGCTCCCGTGGCGGCGCCCAGGCGGGCGCGACCGACGTCGGCGACGCGGCGCAGCCGCGCGAGCTCGTCGGCCAGCGCGACGCGACCGGAGTCGGTGAGCCGGTAGGGGCGCCGGCGCTCGACCGGCGCGAGCGGCTCGATGAGGCCCCGCTCCTCGAGCCGAGTGATCGCCCCGTAGAGCGTCCCGGGGCCGAGCCGGGCGCCGGCGAAGGCCTCGATGTCCTTGGCCAGGGCGTGCCCGTGCTTGGGCCCGTCGGCCAGGCTGGTGAGGATCAGGACCGACGGGTCCTGGGAGCTCGCGCGAGGGGGCATGCGCCGACACTACTACGCATGACGTAGTAGTGCAAGGCCTCCCGGCCGCCAGAAAGCCGAGCGAAAGACACGGTTCTGACAACGGCCGGTCTTAGCCTTGATCTCGTGCGACGCGCCTCGCTCCTGGTGGGACTGGCCGCGGCGGGCGTCGGAGCCTGGCTCCTGGCCCGCTCCCACGCCGAGGCGACCGGCTGCGTCGCGGTCCCCGTCTCCCAGCCGGGCTTCGGGGCGAGCCCCGGGTGCTACACCCAGGTCTGGATCGGCTACGCCGGCTTCGCGCTGTTCGTCGGCGGCCTCCTGGCCGTCGCCGCCGCGCTCCTCCTGATCCGACGGACGCGGGCGAGCGCGGCCACC
This sequence comes from uncultured Actinomycetota bacterium, assembly GCA_963820815.1. Taxonomy (GTDB): domain Bacteria; phylum Actinomycetota; class Acidimicrobiia; order Acidimicrobiales; family RAAP-2; genus RAAP-2. The sequence goes on from CAWGBL010000003.1 coordinate 825,955, forward strand.
GGCCCTCGTCAGCGGAGCCTGCTGGGGACCCCCGGCGAGCTCCTCGCGCGCGCGGTCGAGACGCCCGACCCGTCGGTGGTGCGCCCGCTGCGCGCCGATGAGGGCGACGCGGCCGCCGCCCGGGACCGCCCCCCGTCGGCGGCCTAGCGGCCCTCCGCGGTTTTCATCAGGCCACTACTCTCTTGGCGTGCGGCGACTGGTCCTCGTCATTGGGTGTGCGGGGGTCGTCGTCGGGGCCTGGTCGCTTCACCGCGTCCGGGCCGAGACCGCCACCTGCCAGGCCCAGAGCAACTATCGCCCCGGGTTCGGGGCCAGCGCGAGCTGCCTGGACCAGGTCTGGTTCAACTACCTGGCCTTCGGGATCCTGATCGCGGGCCTCTTCACCATCGGGTTCGCGCTTCTCATGATGCGCCGGCACCAGAACATCCGGGGGCTGTCGGCCAACCGACGAAAGAGCCTGGTGGGCACGGGCGCGCTCGGGAGCCCGGGCGAGGACCCGTCGATCCGCGAGACCTTCAGCGCCGCCTACGGCTCGAGGGGCCCGACGACCCCACCTCCCCCGCACTGGCTGTCGGATCGCGGCCCTGAGCCGCCGGCCGATCCAGCCCCCTCCGAGCCCGCCCCCTAGCGGGCGGCGCGCACCACCTCGGCCACCGCCGAGGAGACGGCCGAGACGACGCCGGGGTTGAACACCGTCGGCACGATGTAGTCGGGTGAGCGCTCCGAGTCCTTGACGACGGCGGCGATGGCCCTCCCGGCGGCGATCTCGACCGCCTCGGTCACCCTGGTCGCGCCCTCGTCGAGCAGGCCCCGGAATATCCCCGGGAAGGCCAGCACGTTGTTGATCTGGTTCGGCTCGTCGCTGCGCCCGGTGGCGACGATCGCGGCGTGGCGCCGGGCGACGGCCGGGTCGACCTCGGGGTCGGGGTTGGCCAGGGCGAAGACGATCGCGTCGCCGGCCATCGACTCGAGCTGCTCCTCGCTCACCAGGTTCGGCCCGGAGACGCCGATGAAGACGTCGGCACCGGCCATGGCGTCCGAGAGGCTCCCGCTCCGTCCGCCCTTGTTGGTGTGGCTGGCCAGCCACCGCCGGGGCTCGTCGAGGGTGGCGTCGCCGGGGTCGAGGATCCCGTGGCGGTTGCAGCCGATGACGTCGCCGACGCCCTCGGCCAGCAGGAGCTTGGCGATCGCGACGCCGGCGGCCCCCACCCCGAGCAGGACGACGCGCACGTCCGCCATGGCCTTGCCGACGACGGTGAGCGCGTTGAGCAGCGCCGCGTAGACGACGGTGGCCGTCCCGTGCTGGTCGTCGTGGAAGACCGGAATGTCGAGCAGGTCGCGCAGCCGCGCCTCGACCTCGAAGCACCGGGGCGCCGAGATGTCCTCGAGGTTGATCCCGCCGTACACCGGGGCGATGCACTCGACCACCCGGACGATCTCGTCGACGTCCTGGGTCGCGAGGCAGACCGGCCACGCGTCGATCCCCGCGAAACGCTTAAAGAGGAGCGCCTTGCCCTCCATCACCGGCAGGGCGGCCTCCGGCCCGATGTTCCCGAGCCCGAGGACGGCCGACCCGTCGGTCACGACGGCGACCGAATTGCGCTTGATGGTGAGCTTGCGCGCGGCGCCCACGTCCTTGGCGATGGCCATGGAGATCCTGGCCACGCCGGGCGTGTAGGCCATCGAGAGGTCGTCGCGGGTCTTGAGCGCGACCTTGGGCTCGACCGAGATCGTCCCGCCGAGGTGGAGCAAGGAAGGTGCGGTCGCTCATCGCGCGCACCTCGGCGCCGGGCAGCTCGTTCACCGCGCGGCGCAGGGCGTCCGCGTGGCCGTCGTCGATCGCGTTGCACGTCAGGTCGACGCTCATCCGGCCCTCGACCGGCTCGCCGACGTCGAGGGCGGTGACGAGGCCCCCCGCCTTGGCGACCGCGGAGGCGGCGGACGCGATGTCCGACGCGCTGTCAAGGATCACGCGCATCGTGACCGAGTAGGACGCGCTCGGCATGCTCATGGCTGTCACCTCCGACGGTGTGGCGCGGCCCTTGGGCGCGGTCGCCGAGTCGATGCTACCAAGGGCTCGCCAGCGCCCCGTGGGGACCGAGGTCCCGGGGCAAGGGCTCGGCATTCGGCTCGCGCCCGCCGAGCGCGGTGGCGGCGAGGTAGACGCCGGTCGGGACCAGGATCACCTGCCAAAGCCAGTGCGGCAGCGTGGTCAGGAATTGGCTGGCGAAGAAGACCTGCGAGTGGAAGACCGCGAGGACGCCGACAAGGGCGAGCGCGTGGGTCCAACGCACTCGGTGCCGGCGCCACCCGACGGCGAGCGCGATCGCGAGCCCGCCGACCACGGCGATCGACTCGGCGGACGCGGCGAAGCGACCCCACGGCTCCATGCGCGCCGCGAAGTTCGACGGGATGGAGCTGAACGCGATGGAGACGACCGCGACCCACGCGACGACGTCGCCGCGGAGCCGGCGCCGCACCGCCTCGGCCAGGACGAGCGCGACCACGGGCGGCGCGAAGTAGTAGCCGAAGAGGTTCTGCTCGAACACGAGGCGCGCCATCAGGGCCAGCGCGCCGAGCGCGACGACGTCGGCGGGGTCGATCCGCGCCCGCGCCGGCGCGCCACCCACCACGCCGCAGGGCGATCGAGGCGAGCACGGGCGCGACTCGCGCGATGACGAAGAGCGGCGCGCCGCGCAGGTGGAGCTCCCAGAGGACCGTCCCGCCCGTCGACCGCGCCGGGCTCGCGGCCAATGGCGTGACCCGACTGGACGCGAAGAGTGAGTCGGCGAGCGCTCGCCCGTCCGTCAGGGCCCAAGCGGGCCCAGGATCGCTACGGACGCGACGGCCGCGCCCGCAACGTACGACCATGCCCGCCGGCGCACCGCGACGCCGAGGAGCGCGGCGCCGACCAGGGCGGCGAGCGGCTGAGCCAGGACCGCCAGCGCGGCCGCGGCGCCCCCGACCCCCCAGCGGCCCCGGGCCACTGCGGCGACGGCCACGAGGGCGAGCCCGGTGGCGACCAGGTACTCGGGGTGGAAGACGAAGCCCAGGCACGCCGCGACGGGAGAAGCAGAGCGACGCCGACGAGGATGGTCGGCTCGGACCCCCGGCGGCCGAGGCCGCCGACCCGCACGACCGAGGTGGCGCCGGCCATCAAGGGAAGCCACGCCAGGTACCCGAGCATCAGCGTCGGCCACACGGCGTGCGCCTTCCACGCCCACGCGCGCAGGGCGACGAAGGCCCCCGCGCAGTGCGTCGCGCGCGCCGCCGCGGCGGGGAACGCGACGCCGTGGCCGATCCGGGTCGCCCAGGCCAGCGCCCCGGTCACCAGCGGGTACAGGGGGCCGGTCGACGAGCTGTCCGGCGCCACGCTCAACGGCAGGACAGTGTGGGGCCCGGGGAAGAGGCAGCCGAAGTGGCCGTGGGCGATCAGCAGCGTCGAGTAGAGCGACTCTGGTAGTCCGGGTACGACGGCCCGCCAAGGAACCAGAGGAACACCGCGAAGGCGACCGACGCCGCTGCCCAGCCGGCCAGCGCACGCCATCGGCGAGAGCGGCTGGCTCCACCAGTCGGCCCAGCCGTAGGGGTCGGTGAGCCGGCGGCGAGGCGAGTTCGCGAGGTCCGCCCCGTCGGCGCCCATGGGGACATCGTATTGACGCGGTCCGCTCATCCGCGGAACGCTCCCGGGCTCGCCGGGGGCGCTACGAGCGGAAGGGAAGCGACGACAGGAAGCGGTTGAGCGAGTCCAGGGTCGCCTTGATCGCCGACACCATGTCGTCGTCGGCACGGGCCACGCCGAAGCGGTCGGCGTCGTTGGACCGCGACGTCAGGGTCACCACGACCGGGTGGTCCTTGCCGTTGGGCACGTAGTTGACGTTGAAGAGCGTGAAGGGGATGTCGTAGCCGAGGTCGCGCAGCGCGTCGAGAGTCGCCTCGGCCCCGCCGATGAGCAGCCCGCTCCCCGACCGACCAATCCCGATTCGCCCGTTGAGCGAGAGGTGGACCTCGCAAATCCCCTCGGTCGAGTCGTAGTCGGCGCGCACCAGCGCGACGCGCGTCGGAGTCGCCGCCGACGCGAGCTCGCCCGACGCTCGCTCGACGCGGACCTCGACGTCCGGGAAGTAGAGGCTCGCGATCTGGACGGCGTCGGCGCGCACGGTGGCCGTGTCGTCGTTGGCCACGACGAGCGTCACCGACTCGATGTCGCCGCCCTCGAGCCGGCCGATCCCGACGTTGATGACCCCGGGCAGGCTTCGGAGCTCGAGGTCGAAGTCCTCCTCGGTGCGCGTGAGCATCATCGGGCGTCTCCCTTGCCCCTGCGCAGCTCCTCGTCAGCGATTCGGTACAGCTCGTCGGGGTCGGTCGAGTGCTTCGGCGACATCGCCTTGCCGTTGGCGAAGTCCAGGAACGTCCCCGCCCCGTGGAGGCAGGTCTTGACGCGCCCGAGGATGACGTCGGCCTCGGCCGTGTCGGCGTTGTTGAGGATGAGGGCGAACTCGTCGCCGCCGGTGCGCGCGGCGACGTCCCCCTCGCGGATCGACTGGCGCAGCGCGAATCCGACCTGCTTGAGGAGCCGGTCCCCCTCGTCGTGGCCCTTCGTGTCATTGACCTTCTTGAAGTCGTTGAGGTCGACGAGGACCAGCGTGAAGGACCAGCCGTGCCGGGCGCTGTTGGCCGCCGCCGTCTTGAGCGCCTCGTCGAATCGCCGGCGGTTCGCCACGTTGGTGAGCGGGTCGTGGGCGGCGTTGAAGCGGAACTCGTGCTGGCTCAGCGACACCTGGCAGAGCTGGAGGATGATGGCGCACTCCTCGGCCGGGGCGATGTCCGGCTCGCAGTAGACGCCGGGGTCGCCGCGGTACTTGCTCACGATCTCGACGCCGATGGGCGCCGCGCCGAGTCGGAACATCTGGGTGCCGAGCATCCCGTGGTTGAGCACGACCAGGACGTCTGTCAGCCCGTTGGCCTCGGCGAGCTTCTCGAGGAGCATGTAGATCTGGGCGATGCCGAGCTCGCTCGCGTCAAGGGTCTTGAGGACCTCGTAGAGCCACTTTCCGATCGGCCCCTCGAAGGGGGTATCGGGGTCGACCGCGGGCGAGATGCCGTTCAGCGTAGCCCCGGGGACCTCGGTCCGCTCTGGGGCCGCCGCGCCCTCGACCGCGTCCGTGGTCGACGTCGAGGCGCTCACAGCTGGAGGTCCGAGAGGTTCCAGAGCTGGTCGTCGTCGGGGTGCAGCAGCGCGGCCGGGACGGCGCCGGACTCGAGGATCGGGGCGAGCGCCAGCGGGGCGACCGGGCGCGAGATGAGGTAGCCCTGGCCGCGGTGGCAGCCGAGCTCCAGGAGCTTGACGATGATGTCGGGCGACTCGATGCCCTCGGCGACGACGCGCAGGCTCAGCGCCCCGGCGAGGCGGATGATCGAGTCGACGATCGCGCGGTCGAAGGGGTCGCTGGTGATGCCGCGCACGAAGCTCATGTCCAGCTTGAGGACGTCGGCGGGCAGGCTCTTGATCTCGGTCATCGACGCGGACCCGGTGCCGAAGTCGTCCAGGGCGATCTCGACGCCCAGGGCGTGGAAGGCCTTGAGCACCCGGACGGTGCGGTCGAGGTCGTCGAGCATCGCGTACTCGGTGATCTCGATGCAGATCCGGTTGCCCGGCACGCCGTTCTCCTCGAGGCACTGGCGCACGAAGTCGACGAGGTCGGTCATCCGGAAGTCGGCCGGCGACATGTTGACGCGGACGATGAAGTCGAGACCCGGGTACTGCGCCTGCCAGATCCCCAGCTGGCGGCAGGCCTCGGCGAAGACCCAGCGGCCGATGTCGGTGACCAGGCCGGTCTCCTCGGCCACGTTGATGAACTCCGACGCGGCCAGGAGCCCGCGGGTCGGGTGGTCCCAGCGCACGAGGGCCTCGACGGCCAGCAGGCGGCCGTCGCGCAGGTCCACCTCGGGCTGGAAGTGGAGGCGCAGCCCGTCGTTCTCGATCGCCTCGCGCAGCATCAGCTCGGTGCGCGACCGCTCGCTGACGGCCTCGCGAAGCTCGCGGTCGAAGACCACGGCCTGGTTGCGGCCCCGGGACTTCGCGGCGTACATCGCCACGTCGGCCCACCCGAGCAGGTCGAGGGGCGTCATCTCGTCAGAGTCGGTCATGGCGATGCCGATGCTCGCGGTGTGGCTGACCTCCTGGCCGGCGATGTCGATCGGCTTGGCGATGACGTCGAGGATCCGGTAGGCGGTCGCCAGGACCTCCATCTCGCTCTTCACGCGGTCGACGATGAAGACGAACTCGTCGCCGCCCAGGCGCGCGGCGTAGTCGTTGGCCCGGATGCTGGTGCGCATCCGGTCGGCGATCGTGACCAGGAGGCGGTCGCCGGTGCCGTGGCCCAGGTAGTCGTTCATGACCTTGAACCGGTCGAGGTCGATGACCATGACCGCGGTGCGGCGCTTGGCGTCGAGGCGGCTGCGGATCTCGTCGATCAGCGCGCGGCGGTTCGGCAGCCCGGTCAGCTCGTCGTGGGTCGCGTTGTAGCGAGTGCGCTCCTCGGCGTCGATCCGGGCCTGGAGCTGGACGAGCATCGAGGCGATCGCCTGGAGCGTCTGGATCTCGGCCGGGACCCACAGGTGCAGGTTGAAGTGGAGGAAGCCGAGGATCCCCCACGTCATGTCACCGAGCAGCAGGGGCACGGCCACGCCCGCGGCGGGCGCGACGCCGGCGGCCGCCATCGAGCGGTCCTTGTAGTCGTCGTTGATGTCCTGGAGGCCGGTCAGGTAGGGGGCCTTCAGATCGCGCAGGGCCATGAAGACCGGGTCGACGTCGAACGAGACCTCGCCCAGCGGGTCGGGGTCCGGCTTGTCGTAGCGGATCGGCCACTCGGCCTCGAGGATCGTGAGGCCCCGAGCGAGGTCGTTGCGGCGAATGAACGCGACGTCAGCGCCGAGGAACTGCGCGAGGACCTCGCAGACCCAGTCGAAGGTCTCCTGGCGGTTAACCGCGTTGGCCGACATCAGGCGCTCGGCGACCTGGGCGACGAGCTCGTCGAGGCGGCGCTGGTGCAGGAGCCGCCCCTCGCGCGTCGACAGCGTCGCGACCTGGCTCAGCAGGCTCGCGAAGGCGCGCAGCAGCGAGCGCTCGCGCGGCGACCAGGCGCGGCCGTGGCGCGCGACGACCAGGGCCCCGATGACGCTGCCGTCCTCGAGCGCGATCGGCTCGACCAGGGCTCCCCACTCGACCCCCTGGACCTTGCAGCTGAAGGACGCGACGACTGACTCGTCGCCCGTGAACATCCCGCGCACCCGGTCGCCGATCCGCTCGAAGGCCTTCTGCGCGCCGTCGCTGACGGTGGGCTCGAGGTCGAAGCCGGGCACCGAGGTCTCGGCGCTCGTGATGACGGCGACGATCTGGGTGCCGGCGATGACCTGCTGGAGCGACTCGACGACGAGGCGTGTCTCGTCGCCCGCGGGCGCGGAGATGGGGTGCGAGAGGCTTTCCATGCGCGTTCTACCTTGCCGACACTCGGAACCGTCCCCCGGGCTAGGCCCCCCGCCTACGTCGCCCTGTTGAACGGTCTCTTGTAGGAAAGTATTACACAGGGGCTACTTGGTGTAAACCCCCTGATGCTCACATATTTTGGGCCGATATTGGCGGCGTTTTCGGGATCGCGCCGTTGCCGCGGGTCAGGACCTCGCCCAGCGGCCGGCGGATCGAGTGGACCGACGGCGGCGGGGCGTGGAAGACCCTCAGGAGCATGATCGCCGCCTCGGCGTCCCCCATGCCCCACAGGGCGCGGAACTGCTCGGAGAGACCGTGGGTCTCGTCGAGGTACCGCTCGCCCACCAGGCCTCGCAGGTCGTCCTCGTCGACGGCGTAAATGAATACTGGCGCGGCCGGCTGGACGGCGAGCCCGCTGCGGTCCGCGCTCAGCCAGAAGCTCTCCATCGCGGCGCCGCCGCGCACGTACCACGTCGGGTCGGACTTGGGGACCGAGACGAGCGCCATCGCCGAGCTGGTGAGGATTGCCGCCTTGGTCCTCAGGCCCAGCGCCGACCCGGCCCGCCAGTCGGCCAGGTGCTCCATGACGTCGGGCCGGGCGACGAGCTCCATCGCGGCGAAGCTCGCCGGGTCCATCTCGAGCGTCCGGACGTCGAGCCCCTCCTCGAGTGGGTCGCGACCGGGCCACCGCAGCTCGCTCAGCATCGACTCGTGGACGCCGGGGACGAGGAAGCGGAGGCGGTCCGACTGGCCCAGCAGCTCCGCGCACTCGAGCATGGCGGCGCGGTCGGTGAGGACGCGGAGCTGGCCGCCCTCTCGCTCGACCGCGCGGGTGAGGTTCCCCAGGGTGGACGCCTCGATCTCCGTCGGCGTGCCCATGCGCCGGTTGGCCGCACGCGTCAGGAGGGAGTCTCGCAAGGGCGCGATCGCCGGGTCTCCCGCGTCGCCGAGCCGCATCGTCGCGACGAGGTGGGAGGAGTGACCGTCGGGGAAGAGCCTGACGGGCCCGAGGCGCCGCAGCGACGCCGCCTCCACCCGGGCGTTGAAGAGCGCGGCGCCGAGCGCCACGTAGCTGCCCCGATGGCCGACGTCCATCGCCGACGGGTCGTCGGGGACCATGTAGAACCGAATCTCGTCGTCGTCGGCCTCGAAGCGCCACGGCTGGACGTTCCCGCCGGACGGGGCGCGCCGCGCGGCGTCGACGATCCTCTCGACCGGGTCGTCGCTCTCGAGGGGCGGGTCGACCGGCGGCGTGGTCAGCAGGTCGACCTCGGCCTCGAGGTTGACCTCGACCGGTCCGAGGCCCTCGAGGATCTCCTCGACGTCGAAGCGCATGCGCCCCGACGGCAGCTCCCGACCGAGGCCGATCCGGCGGACGGCCGCGGCGACCGTCGCCGAGCCGAGGGTCACCTCGCTGGCGAGCTGCGGCCACCCGGTGATCGTCTGGCCCACTTCGAGCAGCGACGCGGCCCCGCGCGACGACGCCTCGCGCGGACCGATCAGTCGCACGACGAACGGCGCCTTCTGGGCCGTCGTCAGCCCGGCGAGCCGCGACGAGTCCATGTCGCCCAGAAGGCCGTGGAAGATCGGCCGGTCCGGGTCGAGGTCGAAGCGCTCGACGTCGAGCACGCCCCGGTCGCTGGTCTCCATGATCACCGGGATGCGCCGGTCGCGCGCCGCCTCGCGGACGAGGAACTTCATGTCGAGCGAGTCGCACTCCTCGACGACGACGTCGAGCCCGTCGAGGAACGCTCCCAGGTTCTCGGCGGTCACCCCCTCGGTGTTGACCGTGACCGTGAGGTAGGGGTCGATCTCGGCGATGCGCCGCGCGGCCACGACGGCCTTGTTGATTCCGAGGTCCAGGACGCTCGCCGGGACCCGGTTGAGGTTCGACAGCTCCAGGGTGTCGAAGTCGGCGAGGCGGATCTCCCCGACGAGGCCCTCCATCGCCAGGACGTGGGCGATCGTGTGGCCGGTGCTCAGGCCAACGACGCCGACGCACAGCGATCGGAGCCGCGACTGCTCAGCGATCGTGAGCTTGTTCCGGTTCCGGTCGAGCCGCAGGGCGCTGAAGGGGCGCGAGGCCAGGAGCCGCACGACCGCCCGGCGCCACGGGTAGTAGACCCAGCGCGAGCCCTCGTCGACCATCGCGGGGCTCGGCGCGGGGATCATCTCGCCCAGCTGGCTCTGCTGCTCCGCCAGCCGGTCGACCAGCTGGAGGGCGTTGTCCTCGCGCAGGACCCGCAGGACCTCGCGGTGCGACCGCGACGCGACGTCGAGGACGAGGGGGCGGATGGACCGGGTCCGGGGCGAGTCGACCTCCACGGGGTTCGACCCCTGGGGCAGGGGCCCGCGCGCGAGCTGCTCGGCCTCCTGGCGAAGGGCCTGCTGGTGCTTCGGCGCCGCGAGCTCGATCGAGCGGGCCCGCCGCCAGGTCACCGCGACCGTGCGGTAGCGGTCGTCGGGGAAGGGCACCCACGCCTCGCCGAACTGGCGCGCCCCGGTCGAGATCCCGATGGGAATGAGGGTGTCGGACACCGCGGCGATCGCGAACTCCGCCCCCAGCCACGTCATCGCGTGGGTGACCGACCGCGAGAGCGCGGCCACCAGACGGATGCCGGGGGTCGCCGCGCCCTTGGACCACGCGCCCTTGACCTCGATGGCCCCGAGCCGGATCTCGCCCTCGATGAGCGCTCCGATGTCGTCGATCTCCGGCGACGACGACATCTCCTCGATCAGCGCGAACTGGTAGCTGCCGTCGAGCGGCCCGTGAAACCGGACGCCCGCCACGGGGTCGCCGTCCCGGTTGAAGCCGAGGAAGAAGAGCGGGACGCCGTGCCCGTCCTCGAGCTCCTGGCGCCGAAGCGTCCCCTCGAAGCCGCGGCTGCGGTAGGTCCCCTCGGCCTCCGTGATGTAGAGCTTCCAGAGGTCGGGCCGCTCGAGGGGATGGTGGCCCTCGAATCGGACCCCCGACGCCTGGTCGACGAAGCTTGCGCCGTATCGGTAGCGCCGCCCGACCGAGCTACTCACTTGGATCCATCTCCCAATTCGCGCCCCATCAGAGCGCACCAGGACCTGTTTGCTTCCAACGAAAACTATAATTACAAGCCAATCGGAGAAGTGGAATGGTGGGTGCAACGTGGGGCTGCGAACTCGCGGAGCACAGCACTCTCGACCAACCGACGTGGTCAACTGATCTCGCTCACATGCTTCGACTACTTGAACACTTGAACGCGTGTTGCTCACCAAAGCCGACAGCTCTCCGACGGTGACTAATCTGCGACGCAACAGAACTCGTGGGTCCTGGTGAGGACCTCCCTAGTTGTCGGCTGTGCTTTCCTCGGACTCATGGTGGGTTCATTCTTGAACGTCGTCATATACCGCGTTCCGCGCCATCAATCAATTGTCTCTCCGGGTTCGCGCTGTCCAAGTTGCGGGACGCATATCCGACCGCTCGACAATCTTCCGCTGATTTCCTGGCTTGTTCTCAAGGGCCGATGCCGTGCCTGCGACTCACGGATCTCCGGTCGCTATCCCGCGATTGAGCTCTTGAGCGGTGCCCTGTTTGCGGCATTGGCCGCGCTCTTGGGGGCACACTGGAAGCTTTCGGTCGCGCTCGTATTCTTTGCCGCACTAATCGGACTCGCCGCCATAGACGTCGAACTTCTCGTGCTGCCACGGTCGATCATTTACGTCGCGCTCACAGCCGAAGTCATCCTCGAGACTACCCACGCTGCAGGCACGAGGAATTGGCACGATCTAATAGTTGGTGCACTTTGCGCGGTGTCCTGGTTCGCGTTGTTCTACCTCATCAATTTCTTCGCGCCGAAGGCGCTTGGGTTCGGAGATGTTCGACTATCCCTGCTATTGGGCCTCGTCCTGGGGTGGCTCAATGCGTGGTTCCCGATTCTGGCATTGTTCTCTGGGAGTCTCATTGGGTCGATAGTGGGGATCTTCTTGATCGCTTCCGGAAGGATGACGCGGCGCCAGCCGATTCCATTTGGCGTCTTTCTAGCTATTGGTGCCGGCCTTGTCGTGCTTGTCGGCCCCCATCTACCGCTAAACCTCGCGCATGGCTGACACGAGTCGTTTACAGCGAGCCGTGAACCGATTTTGCCTTGACTACTCAACGTCGAATGATGAGGTTGGTGGATGGATTCGCCGTGCCGAGCGTGCTCACCCGCTATCTGTATGTCGGATGTCCTCGATAGGTCGTCTCGATTGACTTGGACACCAACGCAATGCGGAGGGGCATCCACCGATGAATGGTGAACGCACCAGTGAGGAGAACTGGCTAAGACCTGGCGACGGTCACCGCGGGTTCACCTTCTCGTGGGGCTCGGCATCGAGAAGCGACTCTCGCCGCATCGAACTAGGCAGCGCACTTCGACGCAACATCCCCTTTCGATGGTGCGCGCTTGGTTGGCTAGTTGCGTCCATCTGGTTCTTCTTCTTGCTCGACCTGCTGGGCGGCCCCACCGAGAGCGACGCCGCGGAGTCCGTGTATCAAACATGGCTTCTGTCGCACGGGAACCTGGGTTGCGCCTATCCGGTGATGTTGGGGCATTACCACGTCATGGACCTAGCTGTTCCCTTCGCTCTCTCCGCGCCGCTCTATCCAATCCTCTCTGGAGCCGCCGCCTGGCTCCTCAGAATTGGAAGCAGAGTTCCCTTTCCCGCGACAGCGACAATGGGAAAGGGTTGTCGATTGGTTTTTGAGCGACTATTCCACTGGTCAGTGACGTCCAACTCCATACTTCCAACAATCCGCCTCTCCTACCTCGTATGGCCGATCCTCCTGATTTCAGTCGTGGTCTTCTTGAAGTCGACTGGTCGTGGGAAAACACTCTTCGAGCCCATGGCGCTTCTAATTGTCGCCACGATTCCGGCCCTCCTGGAGTGCTTCGCTGACTACTTCCATCCTCAAGACGTGCTCGCGATCGCGCTTGCCATTGCAAGTGCGACTCTTGCTTCTCGCAGACGTTGGCTTCTTGCCGGACTGCTCATGGGATTGGCCGTGACCGCCCAACAGTTCGCCCTTCTGGTGGCGGTGCCGCTATTCGTGCTCGCTCTAGGACGCGAACGTTTTAGATTCGCTGCCGCCGGACTTGCGTCGGCAGCCGTGATTGACGTCCCGCTCATTGTTGCAACCCACGGGCGGGCTCTTCACTCAATACTCTTCGGATCCAGCCGTGTTGGCAGCGCCATTCGGTCGACTGGGGGCACAGTGCTTTGGGAGGCGAACCTTCACGGAGGGGCACTTCTCGCAATATCTCGATTCTTGCCCATCGTTCTCTCAGCGTTGGTCGCGTGGGCTGCGAGGAAGACAATGGGCGCCGGCGCAACTGAACCGATCCCATTGGTGTGCATCGCCGGAATCTGTCTGGACCTCCGTCTCGCATTTGAGGACAATCTATTTGGCTACTACTTCATGGCTGTGGCTGTGGTTCTCGTACTCGCGGACATTGCCATGGGCAGAATCCGAGGCTCGGTCTTGGCTTGGCTGGGCCTGGAATGCCTCGCCTTCAATCCCGTCCACTTGGGCTTTTACTCGAACATGACCTCGTGGGACCGGCAACTGCACCAAATGCTTCCTATCGTCGTGTACGCAGTCATGGCTCTCACTCTTCTGTTCGACGTCGCGAAGCGTAAGGTTATTGGGTACAAGTTGATTTGGATGCTGGTCGCGACCTTGGCCGGCGAGTCTCAACTCTGGGGGCGATTGGCGCCAATTCTCACTATGCCAAATTGGGCGTGGCAAAGCATCCTCGTGCCTGCGTCGCTCACGCTCTTCTTCCAGCTCCTGATGGATGCTTCGGCACTTAGTACCTTAAGGACACGGGAGCCTCGTGCTTCTAGTGTTGCGCGAATCCCTCACTAGCGCAGGCAGATGCGTGTCGGGTCTCGCTCTGCGATGGATCTAGACGACGTATTCCATTCTTAGACCTTCGGAATCCCACTCGGGATCGATGGGGATCCTCTTGGCAGCTCGGCCGTGAACTCGACGAGCGGTCCACGCCAATGCTGTAGCGTCATAAAGGTGCTTGATGGGTACTGAAGGATGGAGGGACAGCAAGGACTCCTCGAGACCTGGAAACCTACCATCGAGAAGTGACAATCTTTCCTCTCGACCCAATTCGATTTGCTTCGAACGCATCAACGGGTGGTCGCGGTTCAACTGATAAAAACTGAGTTCCGGGTGCCCTTCGTAAATCACTCGCTGGCGAAATGGCGACATTTCATTCGCTACCTCCTTGTAACGGGGAAGGAGGGTGGCGGAGACCACGTCCATTCCGGCGGCGAACCACGGAACACGTCCCTCTAGAACGGAACGGGTAGGCGGATTGTGGATCGCCGATCCGCGTCGACCCAAGAGTTCGCGAGCCTCGCGATCGCATGTCCGAGGTGTAACTTCTGCGCCGTCCGGGTAGCCGATGGGTGCGTTGACAACCACAGTTTCAAAGCTTGGTCGCTCCCCCAAAATTGCGTCAAAGGACTCGTAGACACGTGGTGGTTCGAGCCCAACCGTGGATCCGTGCATCTTCGCCCCGATGACGACCCACCCATGGATCCATGGAGTGACACCAGCTACCAACGAGTACGGGAGGTTGGGACCCCGATGCGTACTCACGCCGACATCCTATTTACTCGCTTGGGACAGAGACCTTCATTTGCTCGAGAGTCCGGATGAGTTCCTTCGGGCGGGCGGTGATCGACATCGCGTCCTCGTAACTGATCACTTGTTCGGAGATAAGGTTCGCGAGGCTCGTCTCCATGGTCACCATCCCCTCCTTGGAATTCGTGAACATCACGTTCAGCAGCTGATTCGATCGACCCTCTCTGATCAGGTTTCGAACGGGATTGGTCGCAATCAGCACTTCGAAGGCCGCGACCATACCACCACCGATTCTGGGCACCAGCCTCTGGGCAATGACCGCGCTCAGGGAGGCCGCCAGCTGAACTCTCGTCTGCTCCTGGCGCCAGGCCGGGAACACGTCGATGATGCGGTCAATGGCCTGCGGGGCGTCATTGGTGTGGAGCGTCGCGAACACCAAGTGGCCAGTCTCGGCCATGGTGAGCGCAATTTGGATGGAGTCAATGTCGCGCATCTCACCTATGAGCAGTACGTCAGGGTCCTCGCGAAGCGCTGAACGAAGCGCTCGATCGAAGGACGGACTATCGAGGCCAATCTCTCTCTGGTTTACCGCGGACGTCTTGTGATTGTGAACGTACTCGACGGGATCCTCGATAGTCAGAATGTGACAGGCACGAGTCTCGTTGATTCGATCAACAATCGACGCAAGCGTTGTGGACTTACCTGATCCAGTCGGCCCGGTGACGAGAACAAACCCGCGCGGCTGCTCTGCAACCCACGTCGCGGCATAGGGAAGTCCCAGATCTTCGTATGACGGAATCTTGGCGGGGATGATTCTGAGAGCCAGCGAGGTCTGGCCCCGTTGAGTGAATACGCTCCCTCGGATTCTCGCGAGGTCACGCCATGAGAAGGCAAAGTCGCAGTCAAGCTGCTCGTCGAAGGTCAACTTCTGGCCGGAAGTCAGCAAGCTCTGCGCGACGGCATTGATCACGTCTCCGGAGAGGATCCCTTCGCCCGGAATCGGGCGAAGCCGTCCATCGACTCGAATTCGGGGTGGCGATGCGGCCGACAAGAGCAAGTCGGTCCCGCCCCGATCCCACAGGGTCTCAAGCCAGGCCTCGAGGTTCGTAGGAATCAACTCACTCATATACCCGCCTCCCAAAGAAGTATAAGAAAAGGCGGGCCCGGGGCATCGAGCACCGCTCAACACCCCGGGCCCGCTCAAGTCTTTACATCAAGTATTGCTAGCCGAGCCCGATGCCCGGGGGAGTGTCAGTCTGCGCATTAGTGCAAGCCTTCGGGCCGAAGTAAGTCACGACAGTGCCGGTAGGGGTACCGCTGACAACCTTCTGCACCGAGAGCGTCGTACCCACAAACGAGAACTGGTAACTCGTTGCGTTCGGCCATGACTGAATGTACGGACCGCCATCCGTGGTTCCAGTGAGCAGGGCAGATGTCACAGTGACACCTGGGTTCTGCGCATTGAAGGCTGAGATTGCAGTCGACACCGTGGCGCCATCCGCCTCGCACGCCGCGGCCTGGCTCTTGCCAGTAATCCCGCCCAGCGCAAAAATCACGACAGCGGCCAGAATACCCAGCACGACAATGACGATGAGCAGTTCGATCAGGGTGAAACCGCTGATCTCACCAGCCTGCCGACGGCTCTGGAGCCGCTGGTAAGTGGCTTTCATTATTTGACTCCCTTGTTTCCTAGAGGGCGCACCGACACGCGGAACTACCCCATCTGTTGGTTCCGCCGGCCTCTTCCGAACGGCTAGCCGAATTGTACACGAATCCGAATCTCCCCTCCAAAAACTCCATATCAACGAGACCGACATATCTGCTGGCTGCAATGCCAAATTGCCCAAGCCAGCACAATCGAGTGATGCCTGCGTACATGTTCCAGCGTCGGCGGAGCAAATGGCCCGAGGGGGGTCCCTGAATCCGAACTTCAGGGAACTGGCACGAAGCAATACAAACGAGGGAATAGAGCGACTGCGGAGGGGCGGCTCAACCCGACTCAAAAGGGGGTAACAAACAGTCCTCGCTTTGACTCGCCCGTCTCCCTAAGTGCAGCGCTCGACGTCGTAGGAACTTGAGCCACACCAGACTCCGCCCCCCCATTTTTTCACTTGCAGAGGCGCCAAGCGAACTAATGAACTGTCAGTGAACCGTCACCTTGGTAGTAGTTCGACACCCCCCCGGTGCAACCTCCTGAATTGAATCGCTCGACGAGGAAGTCCAGCGTGTAGGTACCACTCGGACGCGAGGAAGAAGTGGTGATCGCCACGCTAACGGAAGAGTTACCGTTCGCCGGAATCGACTGGCACGCACTCGGGATGGCGCCCGCTGTCTCCCCGCTGAGCAGCCCCTCCACGCCAATGACTTCGTAGTAGCGGGTTGAAAAGCCGCTTGTGTTGTTGATCGGTACCGAGTACGTGGCCCCACTTCCGGCAGTCACTGATTGTCCACTAATGGTTCCAACATTGCTGCTTGACGAGTTGGCATCCGCCTCGACGGACTCCGTCTGACTCCCGGATGAAGACAAGCCGGTCGCTGATGCGGTCACAGCGAAGGAACCTCCGCTGGCAGATGTACTCACGGCCACCGTGAAACTCGCCACACTGGATCCAGAAGGGATCGTCACGCTCGTCGGCTGAGACGACAATGTCACTCCCGTCACGGACGAGTATCCGATGATGACGGTTAGCGGACTCGACAACACGACGGGTGCTCCACCGCTGTCTTGCGCTTGAACAACGATCGAGCCGGATGTCGTCGAGGCGTTATCGGTCGTCGTTGCAAAGACTTGGGCGAGAGAAATGATCGCCAGCTTTGTCGCCGTTTGCGGCAGCGTCGTGGTTGTCGTTGGCAACGTTGTCGTCGTGGTGGCCACCGGCGTCGTCGTTCCCGTCGACCCACCGCCCAACCAGGTCCACGACTCCTCCGTGGCCGATGCACCCACTGACGGCGAGTCGACGAAGGCTACCTGCGCCGTCAGGAGGGGCGTACTTGCGCATTGGGAAGCTCCGACAGCGCTTTGACAGGTGTAAAAGGTAACGCTTCTTGTGTTAGCGCCGTAGTAATTCTGCGCCGTAACGCACCACGACGACATCGTATACGTGTTGATAGTCAGCGTCGTCTGCGGGGACCAGCACGCCACGGGCCCATTCGGCGATGCGATTGGCGAGTAGCGCATGCTCTGAATCGCCACCTCCGTCGAGGATGACGCTGCGTAATTCAATGCGTTGGCAGATTCGAAATGCGAAGTGTTATTCAAGTCGTTGAGAGCCCATGACGAGAACGCCACTACCACGAGCGCTATCGCCACGATATAGACCAACGCAAGAACAAGGCTGGCTCCGGCGTCTCCCCGTCCCTCCGTGTCGCACCAAGCGTGCCTCCCGAGACCACGCGCCATCGCTGCCGCACCGCGACGCACTCCCAACCTCTGACGGTGCCTACTCTGGTTCACACCCTTGGACCTCACGTAAACGTGACGCCCGCGGTACCCCACGTCGCCGCGCCGTTATTCGCTGTTACCGTGATCACCTGCGCCGTGTTGTCACCCACGTAGCCAGTCCGCACTCCCACTCCATTGGTGAACGTCAGCGTCAACGTTGCATTCCCACCAGGGTGGTTGAACGAAGTCCAGAAGAGTGCAGCGCCCGTTGTGGACAGCACGATCGTCGTCGTCCCCGTACTTGTCGTGTCATTGCCGTATTGGTCCTGAAGTGTCACAGTAAGTGTGATGCTCGTCCGGCTGCTGTGACTGGCCGATGCAGGGTTCGGGGATATCGACACCTGCGTCGCCGTCCCGGCGGTCGTTGTGAATTGGGCGCTCGTGCCGTGGTTGGCCCCGGTCGTGGCCGTGACGGTGTTGGTGGTCGAGGCGGTGTGACCGGTCGTGTAGGTCGCGGTGGCCACGCCCGATGCGTTGGTGGTCGTGATCGCGGAGAAGAGCCCGCCGTTGGACGCCGTCCAGGTGACGACCTGGCCCGCGGTGGCGACCGGGTTGCCGTATTGGTCAGCCAGCTGGGCGCTCACGGACACCGTGTTGCCCACCGTCACCGGGGCGCCGGTCACGGTGACGAGGTATTGGGTCGCCGTCCCGGCGGTCGTTGTGAATTGGGCGCTCGTGCCGTGGTTGGCCCCGGTCGTGGCCGTGACGGTGTTGGTGGTCGAGGCGGTGTGACCGGTCGTGTAGGTCGCGGTGGCCACGCCCGATGCGTTGGTGGTCGTGATCGCGGAGAAGAGCCCGCCGTTGGACGCCGTCCAGGTGACGACCTGGCCCGCGGTGGCGACCGGGTTGCCGTATTGGTCAGCCAGCTGGGCGCTCACGGACACCGTGCTGCCCACCGTCACCGGGGCGCCGGTCACGGTGACGAGGTATTGGGTCGCCGTCCCGGCGGTGCCCGTCGCGGTGAACGTCACCGGAGAGCCGGCCAGGCCGGCGCTCGTGGCCGTCAGGGTGTTGGCTCCGGCGATCGTGCCCAGGGTCCAGGCCGGCGAGGTGGCGATGCCCGCGGCGTTGGTGGTCACCGTGGTCGGGGCCCCGAGGCTCCCGCCGCCGCCGCCGATCGCGAAGGTCACGCTGACCCCCGAGACCGGGTTGCCGTATTGGTCGGTGACGATCACGCTGGGGGCCGTGGCGACCGCGGTGTGGACGGTGGCCGACTGACCATTGCCGGCGTTGATGGTGATGTTGGTCGCCGTCCCGGCGGTCGTTGTGAATTGGGCGCTCGTGCCGTGGTTGGCCCCGGTCGTGGCCGTGACGGTGTTGGTGGTCGAGGCGGTGTGACCGGTCGTGTAGGTCGCGGTGGCCACGCCCGATGCGTTGGTGGTCGTGATCGCGGAGAAGAGCCCGCCGTTGGACGCCGTCCAGGTGACGACCTGGCCCGCGGTGGCGACCGGGTTGCCGTATTGGTCAGCCAGCTGGGCGCTCACGGACACCGTGCTGCCCACCGTCACCGGGGCGCCGGTCACGGTGACGAGGTATTGGGTCGCCGTCCCGGCGGTGCCCGTCGCGGTGAACGTCACCGGAGAGCCGGCCAGGCCGGCGCTCGTGGCCGTCAGGGTGTTGGCTCCGGCGATCGTGCCCAGGGTCCAGGCCGGCGAGGTGGCGATGCCCGCGGCGTTGGTGGTCACCGTGGTCGGGGCCCCGAGGCTCCCGCCGCCGCCGCCGATCGCGAAGGTCACGCTGACCCCCGAGACCGGGTTGCCGTATTGGTCGGTGACGATCACGCTGGGGGCCGTGGCGACCGCGGTGTGGACGGTGGCCGACTGACCATTGCCGGCGTTGATGGTGATGTTGGTCGCCGTCCCGGCGGTCGTTGTGAATTGGGCGCTCGTGCCGTGGTTGGCCCCGGTCGTGGCCGTGACGGTGTTGGTGGTCGAGGCGGTGTGACCGGTCGTGTAGGTCGCGGTGGCCACGCCCGATGCGTTGGTGGTCGTGATCGCGGAGAAGAGCCCGCCGTTGGACGCCGTCCAGGTGACGACCTGGCCCGCGGTGGCGACCGGGTTGCCGTATTGGTCAGCCAGCTGGGCGCTCACGGACACCGTGTTGCCCACCGTCACCGGGGCGCCGGTCACGGTGACGAGGTATTGGGTCGCCGTCCCGGCGGTCGTTGTGAATTGGGCGCTCGTGCCGTGGTTGGCCCCGGTCGTGGCCGTGACGGTGTTGGTGGTCGAGGCGGTGTGACCGGTCGTGTAGGTCGCGGTGGCCACGCCCGATGCGTTGGTGGTCGTGATCGCGGAGAAGAGCCCGCCGTTGGACGCCGTCCAGGTGACGACCTGGCCCGCGGTGGCGACCGGGTTGCCGTATTGGTCAGCCAGCTGGGCGCTCACGGACACCGTGCTGCCCACCGTCACCGGGGCGCCGGTCACGGTGACGAGGTATTGGGTCGCCGTCCCGGCGGTGCCCGTCGCGGTGAACGTCACCGGAGAGCCGGCCAGGCCGGCGCTCGTGGCCGTCAGGGTGTTGGCTCCGGCGATCGTGCCCAGGGTCCAGGCCGGCGAGGTGGCGATGCCCGCGGCGTTGGTGGTCACCGTGGTCGGGGCCCCGAGGCTCCCGCCGCCGCCGCCGATCGCGAAGGTCACGCTGACCCCCGAGACCGGGTTGCCGTATTGGTCGGTGACGATCACGCTGGGGGCCGTGGCGACCGCGGTGTGGACGGTGGCCGACTGACCATTGCCGGCGTTGATGGTGATGTTGGTCGCCGTCCCGGCGGTCGTTGTGAATTGGGCGCTCGTGCCGTGGTTGGCCCCGGTCGTGGCCGTGACGGTGTTGGTGGTCGAGGCGGTGTGACCGGTCGTGTAGGTCGCGGTGGCCACGCCCGATGCGTTGGTGGTCGTGATCGCGGAGAAGAGCCCGCCGTTGGACGCCGTCCAGGTGACGACCTGGCCCGCGGTGGCGACCGGGTTGCCGTATTGGTCAGCCAGCTGGGCGCTCACGGACACCGTGTTGCCCACCGTCACCGGGGCGCCGGTCACGGTGACGAGGTATTGGGTCGCCGTCCCGGCGGTCGTTGTGAATTGGGCGCTCGTGCCGTGGTTGGCCCCGGTCGTGGCCGTGACGGTGTTGGTGGTCGAGGCGGTGTGACCGGTCGTGTAGGTCGCGGTGGCCACGCCCGATGCGTTGGTGGTCGTGATCGCGGAGAAGAGCCCGCCGTTGGACGCCGTCCAGGTGACGACCTGGCCCGCGGTGGCGACCGGGTTGCCGTATTGGTCAGCCAGCTGGGCGCTCACGGACACCGTGCTGCCCACCGTCACCGGGGCGCCGGTCACGGTGACGAGGTATTGGGTCGCGGGACCTGGCGTAAAGGTCACCGATGCCGTTTGAGTCACCACAGTGGCAGTTGGGACCGTGCTCGTATCGGTCGCGCTGTAGACAATTGACTCAGAATGGGTGTCGGTAACCGTAAAGGTCGCGACGCCACTCGCGTTCGTCGTAGTGGAGGGTGGGGATATCGCTGAGTGACCACCGCCAGTCCCGAGCGTCACCACGTCGCCGACAACGGGGGTCCCGTTGGAGTCTTTGAGAGTAACGGTGACGGTCGACGTCGCCACTCCATTTGCCGTAACTGAAGTTGGTGACGCCGTAACGGTTGAAGTTGACGCCGACACACTTCCGAAGAATCCGACAAACACTGTCTGACCGATGGCAACGTTATCGGTCGTGTCCGTCGCCGTGTAGGTGTCGACCTCTGGGGTGGAGTCAATGACCGTGAATACCGCGTGGCCATTGGCATCGGTCACGCCGGCCGGGCCCGTGATGATGGAATTTCCACCTTGCGGAGCTAGCGAGACCACCTTTCCGGGCACAACATTGCCGAACGCGTCGAAAAGCGTGGCCGTGATGGTCGAGGACGTTGTGCTGTTAGCCGGCACATACATCGGGCTCGCGGCAATCGTGGAGTCGACACTCGAAACTGGACCCGGACCGCTTGGCATGAAAGGGCCACTAGTGGCCGAGGTCAACCCGTCCGTCGATGTCGCAGTCAGGGTGTAGTTGGTCGTGTCCAAGCCCCCGAATGTGCACCCCGAGATCTGAACGACACCAGTTACCGCCGTGAGATTCGCGCAATTCGAAAGGACACCGCCAGAGGCCTGGAGGAGAATCGCCTCAGAAGACGTCGTCACGACGTTGCCGGCCGAATCCTCGACCCTTACGACCGGCTGCGTCGTAAACGCAGAGCCTGCGGATCCAGCAACTGGCGACACCGCAAACGCGAGCTGCGTCGCCACACCTGCGCCCACGGGGGAGATTGGCGCCGTTGCGGTCAGCGTCACCTGGCTCACTCCCGATCCGTACGTCAATGTCGCTGTCATGGTGTACTGAGTGCCCACGGTTCCCGAGAACTGACAAGTACCGACCGTCACGATCCCGTTGAGGGGTATGAGCCCCGTACACAGCGTGAGCTGAGGCTGTGACGCTGGAGGAGTAGCGGGCGACGTAGAGAGAGTGATGGGCGAGGAATATGCAGTGTCGACGAATCCTGCCGAATCGTAAATGGTGATTGCGGGCTGTGTCGAGAGTGTCGCGCCAGAATCGCCCGCGATGGGAAGAGTCGTGAACACGATCGACGCCGGTAATCCAGTGATATTGAATGGCGAACTGACAACGCTCGGTAGCGCACCGCTTGATGCGGTCAACGTGATGTTCTTCGCGTAGGCACTACCGTGGCAGCCACTGAATGTTGCCACACCACTAGCAATCGTGGCAGTACTGCATCCGCCGAGAGACTCGGCAACCGACGTTCCAGTCGGCGACTGCCCCGAACTCATTGACAGGCTGACCGACCCGGTGTTTAACGTGTACACCGGGTTTCCAAATGAGTCCTCGAGAGACACCGCGATTGTTCCGAGAGACGTAGTTGGCGAAGCGCCGTTCGCTCCACTTGGCTGCGTGGAAAAGACCATCTGCGTTGCCGGCCCAACGCCGGTCACTCCGAACGCTGTGCTGGTGGCCGGGATTACGGCCGGCGACGCGCCGGTCGGGGTCGCGGTCGCGGTCATTGTGTAGGGAACCGGAAGATTCTGACCAGACTTGTCAAGCGAGAATCCCCCGATGAAGCTGCATCCGGTGATGTTGAAGACTCCGGTCGTGGTGCTGAGCCCAGTGCAGCCGGAGAGTTGGTTGAGGGTGGGGGTCGATCCGGATGTCGACAGGCTGAGTGACCCAGTCCAAGATGAGTCCACCGTGGTTGGATTGGTCAGAACCTCAATCTTTATTTGGTCGTGATCACTGTAAGTTTGCATTGGCGAGCCCGAGGCTGCGGGGTTCGGCTGCTCGATGAATGACAAGTACGGTGTGGGCCCGACAACGGTGAAGGACGTTGTGGCGGTGATCGACGGCAGAGTCCCGTCACTCGCCGTCAGTGTAAATGTCGCTGAGCTAACACCAGTCTTCAGAGTCACGGCGCAGCCAGAGAACGTCACTGTCCCATTCACTTCGTCGCCATTGCATCCGGACAGTGTTCCATTCGCGGTTGACGTGAGTCCTAGCGTCACCGGTGACAAGTCCGTCGTGACGGGCTGACCAAGCTGATTTTCGACGGCGACGGCGGGCTGGGATGCAGTGGGGAGCACCAAGCCTGAGTCGTACGTCGTGGGTGCCGGCGACGGGAGATTGACAAAGGCGAGCTGAGTCGCTGGGCCTTTGCCGGTGGACTGCCCAGTCCCCGCACCGGACAACGGGTAGTCCACAACAAAGCTGTTCTGATAGAGCTTGCCAGTTCGGTCGGTCACCTGAACGGTCACCATGACCGGCTGATTCTGGTGGCAGGAGCTATCGAACAGTCCGGTCGCCGAGTTCCAGAACTGAACTTGAGTAATCTGCACCGGGTTCGACGTGGCAAGCGCGGACACCGCCGACGACGGCACACTGAAGAAGACATTGCTCTGGTAGTACGAGAGGTTCTGATTGGCGCACGAGAAGAAGTTGAGGCTCGATTCGATTTGCGAGACGGCCTGCTGAGACACCGTTCCCAAGACGATGTCACCCGTCGCGATTCGGCGATGCTCCGAAGACGCGGCGATCGAAGTTGAAAACGCCACAATCAGCGCAATTGTTGCAATGCCGAGCACGGCCAGCGATATCAGGACCTCAATCAGCGTGTCCCCGGAATCGGAGTTCCGTCGCTCCGCGATTCGTCGCGCCATCGCCTCCACAGCCGTATGGCGGACTCGCGGATTCATCGCCGCGCTCCGCGAATGGACCATCTCGGCCCGCTCCCGACAACCGTCAACTTCATGATGAAGCTTCGACATTCGGCGTTGCAAGCCTCAACCATGCGTCGCTCAATGTGTCGCACTATTGACATCATGACAGCATCAGCCCGAACGTGATTCCTTCGAGACCGCCACCGTTGAGGGTGACTGTCATCGAAGTGGGGGCGGTCGCGTAGACCATCGCCGTCCCCTTCTTGTCTCCACCAGTGACGTTGTAGGTGTGGCCACCAAGGGTTACAGTCCCGGAGCAGCTGATCGTGGTGCCGTTATTGCTCACTGTGAGCCCGGTCGCACCGTTGGGAAGGGAGCCGTCGTCTAGGCAGGCGTTGCCCATCGGCTGAATCTGGCCTGACTCGCCATTTGGGACTACGTTCAGTGCGGCGTTCGAAGTCCAGACGATCGACTCACCACCGTCCGTAGACTCGGCGTCGGCACTCACCGCCTCCCATCCGGTGGCCGCAACTCCGTTCGAGTTAACTACCTGTATTCCGCTGAACGTCACGGTCGACGTCAGGCTGCGAGCCGCCTGGGTCTGATAGATCGCAGGTTCACCGGCAATGCCCGAATAGAACGGTGTCCCTCCGAGGTTGTTCCCTAAGAATGCCTGAGCATAGGTGGGCAGGGCAGCGGACGCGACGGGCGCCCCAGCGAGGCTGAGGCAGAAGTAAAGCGTGTCATTGTTTCCAACGGAGACCTCCAACTCGACGCAGCCGTTTTGGGCCGCGGTGATGTCGGCAGCCGTCAGAGTTGAAAAGTCCACGAAGCAGAGCGTTGAGGCGTACGTTCCTGTCCCCGGAGTCGCGAAATTGCAACTGGTCGTTGTCGAACCCGCAGGAGGGCCGTTGTTTATCACCGACGTATTTGCGACCGGGCTTGCATTGAGCGTGTACTGGTAGTTGTGGTTCGGGTCATCAATCGAGAACGTAACCAACTGGACGTTCTGCGCTGAAAGCCATCCGGACGTCACCCCGGCGCAAGGGGACGTCGGGTTCGCGACACACGATATCGACGGCGGCGCCTGACCTGCGGCGACGTCATAGGCCAGCGTCGTCTGGCTAGTGACCGAGTAACTTCCGGGCACCGTCTGACTGACTGGCGACCCGAGGGTACAGACATTGCGGACCAGTGAATAAGTGGTCGTTGGTCCGCTCCCAATGGGTACCAAGACGTAGGAGGTTATGGTCGGGTAAAAGCCGGCGTCTCCGCCAGAGGTGTATTCCAGCCCTGACTGAATGCCCAATAATTGCGCCGCCCCCGCTGAAACGCCACACTCCGGGGAACTCGAAGTTTGCGTTGTTACCCACGCAGCACCGACGACATCCCTCGCAAAGTTCGTGGAGACGACCTGGGCGTCCGCCGTGTGCGCCAGACGGTTCGATACCCCAGATTGGAGTTGAAACACTGTCACGATGCCCAGGGCCAAGGCGCCGACAATGAGCGGCATGATTGTTGTCACTATGAGGAGCTCGAGGAGTGTGAATCCGTCCTCCTTTGCTCGGTCCCTACCTTCGCCTGGCCCTGCCGCTGACCGTGCGACACCCTGCTCCTGCCGTCGACCCACCGCGACTCGGGAAGGGCACGAGAAGGAACATCATCCCACCTTCACCTGGTTGTAGATGCCGTACATCGCCGAGATCAGCGCGACCGCCACGAAGCCGACGACGACGCCCATGAAGATGATGATGGCCGGCTCGAACAGCGCGGTCACCCGCTCGAGCTTGGTCTCGAGCTCGCGGTTGTAGTAGGCCGCGGCGACCTCGAGCTGCTGGTCGAGCGTGCCGGTCTCCTCGCCGACGCGGAACATCTGGCGTGCCGCCGCCGGGAAGAGGCCCGACAGCGCGAGCGGGTCGGCCAGGCCCTGGCCCTCCATCATCGCCTCGCGGATGTTCTCGAGCGCCTTGCGGTAGACGGCGTTGTTGGCCGAGTCGGCGGTGACCGCCATCGACCGCGGGCAGGTCGACGCCGGCGCGCAGCATCGACGACAGCACGCGGCAGACGCGCTCGATGATCGCCGTCTCGGTCAGGTCGCCGATGACCGGGAGCTTCAGCTTCCAGCTTGTCCAGGCGGGCCTTGCCCCCCTCCGACCGGTTCATCGCGATGAATCCGCCGACGATGAGGATGATCACCGCGATCTCCACGTACCACCAGTGCGAGACGAACGACGAGGTGTTCAGCAGCATCCGCGTGACCAGCGGGAGCTTGGCGTTCAGGGAGTTGAAGAACGTGACGAACCGCGGCAGCACGAAGACGGCGAGGACGATCACCGTGACGACCGACATGGCCGCGACGACCGCCGGGTAGATGAGGGCAGCGGTGACCTTGCCACGTGCCTTCTGGTCGCGGTCGATGTAGTCGGCGAGCTGGTTGAGCACGACGTCGAGGTTGCCGGTCAGCTCGGCCGACTCGAGGATCCCGACGTAGAAGTTCGGGAAGGCCTCGGGGTGGGCGGCGGCGGCGGCGGCGAACGTGTCGCCGGCGCGCAGCGCGTCGACCATGTCGGACAGGACGACCTTGAGCATCTTGTTCTGGGTCTCCTCGACGATGACCTCGAGGGCCTCCATGATCGGCATGCCGGCCCTCATGAACACCGCCAGCTGGCGGGTGAAGTTCATGACGTCCTGGCGCGGCACCCGCTTCTTCGTGATCTCGAACTTGAGGACGCTCGTGTGCGCGTTGACCTCGAGCGGCTGGAGGCCGCGGGCGAGCAGCTGCGCGTGGGCGGCGCCGGTGGTCGCGGCCGTCTCGACGCCCGTGACGCGGTGCCCCGTCTCGTCCAGGGCGGCGAACTTGAACTTCTGGAGCTGCTTCGGCTTCTTGTCGGCCCGGTCGGTCTTGCGGGAAAGGGTGAGCCTGCTCATAGTGCGTACACGCTCCTGATGACCTCCGCGACGGTCGTGACGTCCTGGACTACCAGGTTGATGGCCTCCTGGCGCAGGGTCCGCATGCCCTGCTTGACGGCCATGTTGCGCAGCTCTTCCTGGGTGGCCCAGCCCGACGATCAGGCGGCGGAGCTCGGGCGTCATGACCGGAGCAGCTCGTAGACGCCGATCCGGTCCTTGTAGCCCGTGCCCGGCGCAGAAGTTGCAGCCGGTGCCCGTGGAAGAACTGGTCCTTGGGCGGCCCGCCGCTCTCCTCGTAGAAGACCAGCTCCTCGTCGGTGGGCGTGTAGGCGGTCTTGCACGACGGGCAGATCCGGCGCACGAGCCGCTGGCCGACGACGGCGAGGACCGACGACGCGATGAGGAACGACTCGATGCCCATGTCGAGGAACCGGTGCAGCGCCGAGACCGAGTCGGTGGCGTGCAGCGACGAGATGACGAAGTGGCCGGTGAGCGCCGACTGGACGGCGACGCGCGCCGTCTCGACGTCGCGGATCTCGCCGACGAGGATCACGTCGGGGTCCTGGCGCAGGATCGACTTGAGGCCGGTGGCGAAGGTGAGCCCGGCCTGCTCGTTGGTCTGGATCTGGTTGATCGACGGGAAGACGTACTCGACGGGGTCCTCGATGGTCATGACGTTGAGCGTCGGGTTGTTGACCTCGCTCAGGGTCGCGTACAGCGTCGTCGTCTTGCCCGAGCCGGTCGGACCGGCGCAGAGCACCATGCCGAACGGCGCGCGCACGATCTTGGAGTACGCGCGTGTGCGTGTCGACGGGCATGCCGAGGTCGTCGAGGCGGAGGACCGACCGCGTCTTGTCGAGCAGTCGCATGACGCAGCTCTCGCCGACGATCGTGGCGACGGTCGCGACGCGGACGTCGACGTCCTTGCCGTCGATGTCGATGGTCGAGCTGACCGTCCTGCGGGCGGCGGCGCTCGACGATGTTCATGTCCGCCATGATCTTGATGCGGCTGACGAGTCCCGGGCCGATCGACGCGGGCAGCTGGAGGACCTCCTTGAGCGCGCCGTCGATGCGGAACCGGACGCGCACGATGTCGTCGGCCGGCTCGATGTGGACGTCGGACGCGCGGTCGCGCATCGCCTGGGTGAGGATGCGGTCGACGACCTGGACGACCGGCGCGTCGTCGGCGGTGAGGTCCGGTCCCGCGCGTCTCGACGTTGCGGCGCCGCGACCCCTCGACGGAGACGAAGACGGTCGACGAGCTTGTCGACGCTGCCGAGCGCGCGGTAGTTGCTGTCGATCGCCCACCGCACGTCGCTGAGCGGGGCGATGAGGAGCCGGACCTTCTGGCCCGACGGTGGGCGAGACAGTTCGCGCAGGTCGTCGCTCGGCTCGGCCACTGCGACGTAGAGCCCCTCGTCGGTCATGCGCACCGGCATCGCCATGTACTCGCGCGCCACTTCCTCCGGGAGGAACGACGTGACCGCGGGGTCGATGTTCTCGCGCCGCAGGTTGGCGACCTCGAATCCGAAGAACGCGGCGAGCGCGTGCGCCAGCGCCTGGTCGCTCAGCGCTCCGATCGAGACGAGCACCTCGCCGAGGCGCCCCCCGGAGTCGCGCTGCATCGAGAGCGCCTGCTGGAGCTGAGCCTCGGTGATGAGGTTCGACCCGATCAGCTGCTCGCCGAGCCGCCCCTTCGCCCCGTTGTTGGATCCGTTGGCGGACGGCGGGCCGGACTCGACTGCTCGGGCCTGCCGGTCGTCGACGGCAGTGGTCACGCCACCGTGTGGCTCGTCGCTAATGTCTTCGCCCGCGACGTCGCCGTCGCGGTTCTTCTTCCTGAATGCCACCGCTACCCCGCATGCGTTGCGTCGTCCCGCCCAGGTAAGGAATCTATCTCAATTATTAGGAAAACCGGCCCCATCGCCGCCGGGCGTCCCGCACCTGCAATCACGGTCAAATCGGGCGCGCATTCACAACGCTCCGCGGGGCAATTCTCAACTCGCACGTAGCCGTACGTGGGCGAATATCTCGCGACGTCGGACCGCCGCCATCCGCCATCACAACGACCGAGCGCCGCCTCGGCGCTCGAGTCTCAACTCTCGACCAACCTCGCGCAGACGGCCGAACGGCCCGTGTATCCACCACCGGACGTCGTCGGCGCGGTACGCGAGCAGCCGCCCCGGCGCCCTCGAAACTCTCACGTGCCACTTGAAGGTTGAGAACTCTCGGGTCGGTGGACGTTGCCGACGACGCCCTCGCGCAATATCCTCGCGCGTGATCGGAGGACCGTGGACGTCGCGACACTCGTCACCACCGCCTACGGCGGCGCGCCGCCTTTCCGCGTCGTCGCCTACGACGGCTCGTCCGCGCCGGGCGCCCCCGGCTCGACGCTCACCCTGATCGTCCGGCGCCGCGACGCGCTGACCCGGATCCTCACGCACCCCGGCGAGCTCGGGCTGGCGCGCGCCTACGTCGCCGGCGACCTCGACGTCGAGGGCGACCTCGACCAGCTCTTCGACGCGCGCGCGCCCTCGGCCGCGTCGCTCGCGCGCCCGGGGGTCGTACGCGCCGCCCTCGAGCTCCTCGGCCGCGACGGCCTCACCCCACTGGCGCCGCCGTCGATCGAGGTGCGCGCGCGCGGCAGCCTGCACAGTCGCGCGCGCGACCGACTCGCGGTGACCCACCACTACGACGTCTCCAACGACTTCTACGAGCTCATCCTCGGCGAGTCGATGACGTACTCGTGCGCGGTCTTCCGCTCGCCCGAGGACGACCTCGCCGACGCGCAGCGCCGAAAGGTCGACCTCGTCGCGCGCAAGCTCGCGCTGCGGCCCGCGTCGCGGCTCCTGGACGTCGGCTGCGGCTGGGGCACGATGGCCATCCACGCGGCGCGCGCCTTCGGCGCCCGGGTCGTCGGCGTCACGCTGTCGACGCCCCAGGCGCAGTACGCGCGCGAGCGCGCGCGGCTCG
Source organism: uncultured Actinomycetota bacterium (assembly GCA_963820815.1). Classification (GTDB taxonomy): domain Bacteria; phylum Actinomycetota; class Acidimicrobiia; order Acidimicrobiales; family RAAP-2; genus RAAP-2. The sequence goes on from CAWGBL010000003.1 coordinate 855,585, forward strand.
AGGGGCTCGCTGACCTCGTCGACATCCGGGTGTGCGACTACCGCGACGTCGACGACGGCCCCTTCGACGCGATCTCCTCGATCGGCATGAGCGAGCACGTCGGGCGCCGTGGCCTCGACGGCTACGTCGACCGCCTCTACTCGCTTCTGCGCCCGGGGGGACGGCTGCTCAACCACGCGATCGGCCGGCCGGCCGCCGACGGAGACGCGCCGCGTCCCCGCCTCGCGACCGCGCTGCGCCAGGCTCAGGTCGCGCTCGGCCTGCGGGGCCCGTCGCGGATCCGCAGTCCCTTCATGGACCGCTACGTCTTCCCCGACGGAGAGCTCCACGAGGCGGGGACGATGGTGTCGGCGCTGCAGGCCCGTGGCTTCGAGGTCCGCGACCTCGAGAGCCTGCGCGAGCACTACGTCCTCACCCTGCGGCGCTGGGTCGCCAACCTCGAGTCGCACTGGGACGACGCCGTCGCCGCGGTCGGCGAGGCCCGCGCGCGGGCCTGGCGCCTCTACATGGCGGGGTCGGCCGCCGGCTTCGCCCGGCACCACCTGGAGGTGCACCAGGTGCTCGCCGTGCGCCCCGACGCCGGGGCCAGCCGGTTCAGCCTGCGCGAGGGTTACGAGCCCCCCTTCTGACGTTTGGGAGATTCCGAGGCCGTTCTTGAGGTCCTCTTACCTCGCCTCGGTACGGTTCGGCGATGGCCCCCCAGCCAACCCGAGCCGCCGCCCGCCCCACGTGGGTCTCGACGACCCCGCCGAGGCGGCGGCGGCCCGGGGCCCCCCCGTCGTCCGCCGTGGCGGACGCGCTCGGGGTCCTCGCCGTCGCCGGCTTCGTCGTCGTGGTCGGCCTCGCCCTCTGGGGCGAGTCCCGGGCCTCCCTCGCGTCGCCCGGCGGGTGGTGGCTCGCCGCGGGCCGCCTCTTCGCCTTCACCGGCACCTACCTGCTCCTCGTGATGGTCGTCCTGATGGCCCGGCTGCCGGCGCTCGAGCGCGCCGTCGGCCAGGACCGGCTCGTCCGGTGGCACCGCACGATCGGCGGCTGGCCCATCGTGCTCATCGCGGCGCACATCGTCAGCGTGGTCGTCGGGTACGCCGCGCTCACGCACTCGGGCTGGCTCCACCAGCTCTGGTCGTTCTTGGTCAACTACCCCGACGTCCTGGCCGCGGCCGCCGCCTTCGGCCTGCTGGTCATGGCCGGGGTCTCGTCGTGGCGCGCCGCGCGCTCCAAGATGCGCTACGAGACCTGGTGGGCCGTGCACCTCTACGTCTACCTGGCTCTGGGGCTCGCCCTCGCCCACCAGATCCGCACCGGCGTGCTGTTCCTCGCCCACCCGCTCGCCGCCCACCTCTGGCTCGGCGCCGCGGTCGGCGTCGGCGCGCTGGTGGTGGCGAGCCGGATCCTCTGGCCCCTCGCCTACAACCTGCGATGGCGGCTGCGCGTTGCCGAGGTCTCCGAGGCCGCCCCCGGCGTCTACTCGCTGACCGTCACCGGCCGGCGCCTCGAGCGCCTGGCGGTGTCGGGCGGGCAGTTCTTCCAGTGGCGCTTCCTCTCCCCGGGGCTCTGGTGGCACAGCCACCCCTACTCGCTCTCGGCGCTGCCCCGGCCGCCGTTCCTGCGCGTGACCGTCAAGGGCCTGGGCGACCAGTCCGGCGCGGTCGCGCGCCTCGCCCCCGGGACGCGCGTCGTCGTCGAGGGCCCCTACGGCGCGTTCACGCGACACGCGCGCGCGACCGACCGCGTCGTCCTGGTCGGCGCCGGGGTCGGCGTCACGCCGCTGCGCGCGCTGCTCGAGGACCTCGACCGCGGCGTCGAGGTGACCGTCATCGTGCGCGCGTCCACGCCCGAGGACCTGGTCCACGCCGACGAGCTGGCCGCGCTGGCCGCCCGGCGCGGCGCGACGCTCCACGAGATCGTCGGCCCGCGCGACGACGTCGCCCTCGACGCCCGCGCGCTGGCGCGCCTGGCCCCGGGGCTGGCCGAGGGCGACCTCTACGTCTGCGGCCCCGCCGGCTTCACCGACGCGGTCGTCGCGGCCGCACGCGACGCCGGCGTGCCCGCCGAGCGGATCCACCATGAGTCCTTCGCGTTCTAGGCGGCCGATGCGCCGCGCCCCCGTCGTGATCACCGGGACGGCGCTCGGACTCGCCGGGGTCCTGAGCTTCCGCTCCGTGCCGGCTGCCGTCTCGCTCGCCGGGCTCTCGTCGCCGACGACGGCCCCGTCCACGACCGTCGCCGGGGCGAGCCCCCCGACCACCGCGCGCGCGGCCACCGCGACGACGAGCCCGACGACGACGCCGTCGACCACGCCGGCCACGACCGCGACCACGGTGCCGACGACGCGCGCCACGCCCACGACCGTGGCCACGACGACTCCCCCGACGACCGCGGCGGCGAGCCGCTCGGCCACCGGCCCGGTCGTCAACTACTACTTCGGCACCGTGAGCGTGAAGGTCAGCGCGACGGGGTCGAGGATCACCTCGGTCTCGGTGGCCAGCCTCAACGACGGCGGCAACCCGCGCAGCCAGTACATCGACCAGCAGGCGCTGCCCATCCTCATCCAGCAGGCCCTCGGCGCCCAGGGCGCCAACATCCAGGGCGTTTCGGGCGCGACCTACACCACCGAGGGCTTCTACACCTCTCTGGCCGCCGCGCTCAAGGACCTGGGGCTGGCGTGAGCCTCCCCACGACGATCCACCACCGCGAGGCCGTCATGGGCACCGTGGTCACCATCGACCTCTTCGGCGCGCGCGGCATCGACCCGGGCGCGGCGCTCGGGCCCGTCGCGCGCGCGGTCGAGGCCCTGCACCGCGCCGACCGGGTCTTCTCGACCTGGCGCGACTCGAGCCCGATCAGCCGCCTGCGCCGCGGCGAGATCGGGCTGGGCGAGGCGCCGCCCGAGGTCGCCGACGTGCTCGACGCCTGCCGGAGCGCCCGGGACCTCACCGAGGGCTGGTTCGACCCGTGGGCGCTGCCCGGCGGGGTCGACCCGACCGGGCTCGTCAAGGGCTGGGCCGCCCAGCGCGCGCTCGACGAGCTGCGCGGCGCGGCGATCGACGGCGCGATGGTCAACGCCGCGGGCGACATCGCGTGCTTCGGCGGGCCGGGCCCCGGCCGGGGCTTCCGCGTCGGCGTCGTGCGCCCCGACGACCGGCTCGGCCTGGCCGCGGTCGTCGACGTGGCCGGGGCGATCGCCACCTCGGGGACCTACGAGCGCGGCGAGCATCTCGTCGACCCCTTCACGCGCGCGCGCCGCGCGGCCGCGGCCTCGGCCACCGTGACCGGCCCCGACCTGGGTCTCGCCGACGCGCTGGCCACCGCGCTGTGCGCGGGCGGGGCCGAGGTGCTCGCCCTCCTCGACGGCATCGACGGCTACGAGGGCCTCACCCTGGGCCCCGAGGGCGCGCGCGCGGCGACCGCGGGCTTCCCGTTCGCGACGCCGGTGGGCGCGAGCGCCTAGCGCGCCGGCGCGATCGGCGCGCCCGCGACCCCGACGTCGCAGCAGAAGAGCCGGCCGGCCAGCGGCTCGGCCGCGAGCTGGGCGTCGGTGAGGTCCTCGCGGGCGGTCGTCACGTAGAGCGTCGTCCGCGCCGCGCCGCCGATGGCGCAGCTCGTGGGCTGAGAGACCGGCAGGGCCACGCGCGCCAGGACCTCGCCCTCGGGCGAGACGCGCGCCACGGCGCCCCCGCCCCACAGGGCGACCCACAGGGCGCCCTCGGCGTCGAGGCAGAGCCCGTCGGGCTGGCCCTCGCCCGGGGCGAACTCGACGAGCGGGCGCCGCCCGGCCGGGAGCGAGCCATCATCGAGGTCGATCACGTCGACTCGGCCGGTCGCGGAGTCGGCGTAGTAGAGGCGCCGCGGGTCCGGCCAGGCCAGGCCGTTGGAGATCGTGACGGCGTCGAGGGCGACGTCGACGCCCGACCCCGCGTCGTAGCGGTAGAGCCGCCCGGCGCCCGGCGCGGCGTCGTAGGCCATGGTGCCGACCCAGAACCGGCCGTCCGGGTCGGCGGCGCCGTCGTTGGTGCGCACCGCCGGGTCGTCGCTCAGCGTCGCGAGGCGCTCGAGCGCGCCGTCGGGGCCGAGGCGCCACACGGCCCGGTCCTTGGCCACCAGCCAGCCGTCGGCGCGCTCGGCCAGCGGCGCGACCGCGCTGACCTCGCCGCCGAGGGCGTGGCGGGCGACGACCTCGACCTCGGGGCCGCGGCAGCGCGCGCGGTACAGCGCGCCGTCGTAGATCGAGACCCAGAGGAGCTCTGACGTGACCTCGTCGTAGCGGCAGCCCTCGCCCAGGAAGAAGGACTCGGTCGAGCAGGGGGTCGCCACCAGCTCGTCCACGTCACCCCCTCGGCCCGCGACGCTACCGCCCGCGTCAGTCGTAGACGCCCTCGGTGACCTCCTCGGGCGCGGGCACGCCGACCTCGGTCATCGCGACCTCGCCGACGCTGACCAGCCCTTCTTCCACCTCGGCGGCCAGCGCGTGGTGTCGCGGCGCCGGGGTCGGGCCGCGCAGCCACGACGCCACCGCCCCGGCCAGGCACATGCCGGCCGCCGCCAGGAAGGCCAGGCGCAGCCCGTGGCTGAAGGGCGCCGAGATCAGGCTCGGGAAGAAGCCGTGGGCCAGCAGCGCGTGGGCGTTCACCCCCGGGGCGTGCAGGACCGACGCGCCCAGTAGGTGCTGGATCGGGTTGATCCCCAAAAAGGCCGAGAAGAGGCTGCCGATCGGCGGGATGTGGCTGAGCGGGGTGGCCACCGACGCCGGCACGCCCTGGGCGGTGAGCCCGGAGAAGAGCGCGTGCGGCAGGGAGGAGGCCAGGCCCAGGGCGATGACCGTGAAGAAGAAGCCGATCGAGAGCACCGACGCGCTGTTCATGAAGGTGGCGAGCATCGCGCCGCCGGCGCCGCGCTGGTCGGCCGGCAGCGAGTTCATGACCGCGCTGGTGTTGGGCGCGGCGAAGAGCCCCATCGAGAGACCGATGAGGAAGATCAGCGCGGCGAAGAGCGGGTAGGCGAAGTCGATGGGGATCGCCTGGAGCCCGACGAAGGAGACCGCGGTCAGCACGAGGCCGATGGTGGCGAAGGCCCGCGCGCCGTGGCGGTCGGCCAGTCGGCCGGCGACCGGCGCGGCCACGAAGAACCCGACGGTCAGCGGGAGCATGTAGATGCCGGCCCACAGCGGCGTCTGGGAGAAGGAGTAGCCGTGGCGCGGCAGCCAGATCCCCTGGAGCCAGATGATCAGCATGAACTGCAGGCCGCCGCGCGCGAGGCTCAGCAGCAGCACCGAGACGTTGCCCATCGAGAAGCCCCGGTTCGAGAACAGGTGCAGCTGGAACATCGGCTGGTCGACGCGCAGCTCGATGGCGACGAAGGCGACCAGCACCGCGGCGCCCCCGACGAGGCAGGCCAGGACGAAGGGGCTGGTCCAGCCCATCGGGTGCCCGCCGTAGGGCTGGAGGCCGTAGACGATACCGGTCAGCACCGCGATAAGGCCCAGGGCAAACGTGACGTTGCCGAGCCAGTCGATCTTGGTGTCGGTGTTGCGCACCCCGTTGTCGCGCAGCCGGGCGCGCGCCCACACCGTGCCGAAGAGCCCGACGGGCACCGAGATGAGGAAGACCAGGTGCCACTCGATCGGCGCGAGGAGCCCGCCGAGGAGCAGCCCGAGGAAGGAGCCGCCGATGGCCGCGACGCCGTTGATGCCCAGGGCGAGGCCCCGCTGGTCGGGCGGGAAGGCGTCGGTGATGATCGCGTTGGAGTTGGCGAAGAGGAACGCGCCGCCGACCCCCTGGCCCACGCGCATGACGATCAGCCAGAGCGCGCCGGCCGGCCCGGTCATCCACGTGGCCGCCAGCGCGATCGAGAAGACCGTGAAGATGGCGAAGCCCAGCGTGTACATCCGCACGCGCCCGAACATGTCGCCCACGCGCCCCAGGCTCACCACCAGGACCGAGGTGACCAGCAGGAAGCCCATCAGGATCCACAGGAAGTAGGGCGTGTTCTGCGGGGCGAGGGGGTCGAGCTTGATCCCGCGGAAGATGTTGGGCAGCGCGATGAGCAGGATCGACCCGTTGATGGTCGCCATGAGGACGCCCATCGTCGTGTTCGAGAGCGCGATCCACCGGTAGCGGTCGCTGGTCGCGGTTGTCATGGAGCCCCCGGCCGGAACCAATTACTTAGTTAGGTCGAACTAACTATAATTGAGCCGTGGACGCGAGGGACTCTTTCTACCCCGGGCTCCGCGACGAGGCGGTCGCCCTGCGCGTGGCGGTGGCCCGGATCCACCGGGCCCTGCGGACCCGGCTCGAGTGGAACGTGACCGCGTCCCAGGCCTCCGCGCTGGCCCGCATCGAGGGCGAGGGCTCCCAGCGCCTGGGCGCGCTCGCCCAGCGCGAGGGGGTCTCGGCCGCGACGATGAGCCGCGTGGTCGACGGGCTCGTCGAGCTCGGCCTGGTCGAGCGCGCGCCCGACGCCGAGGACGGCCGGGCCAGCCTCGTCCAGCTGACGGGCGCGGGCGCCGAGCGCCTGGCCCAGCTGCGCGACTCCTCGACCCGGCTGATCTCGGCGGCCATCGCCGAGTTGAGCGAGTGGGAGCGCGCCCGCCTCGACGGGGCCCTGCCGGTCCTCGACCGCCTCGCCGACCTGCTCACCGGGGCCGAGTCGCCGGTCCCGGCCTAGCCCGCGTCGAAGTCGAGCCAGCCGACGCGCGCGCGCCAGTGCCCGCCGGCCCTGAGTCGCGACACGATCCCGCGCTGGAGCGAGGTGTCCTGGGGCAGCGCGTCGAGGTCGGGCGCGGCCCCGCGGAACACGAACTTGAGCGTGTCGTAGTCGTCGTCGTGCCCCCCGGGCACCATCGTGAAGCGGCGCTGGAAGTCGAGGATCCGGCTCGAGGGCGCGAGGAACCCGCCGAGGTGGTCGTCGAGCATCCACGTCATGCACGTCGCCAGGCGACGCCGGTCCGTCGCCCAGGCGGAGCCGAGGACCTCGCGGGCCCGCCCGAGCGAGGCGTCGACCGCCTCGGGCGTGAAGCCCGGCCCCTCGGGGATGTGCAATCCGATCGACGGGTCGCCGCGGCGAAAGCCCGGGCCGAGCGCGGCGGCCCCGTCGTCGTCGTACCAGGGCGAGACCCACAGCGGGCTCTCCCCCACCACCAGGCGGTGGTACTGCAGTCGCCCGATGTCGAGGAGCTCGCCGCGCAGCGCGAGCAGCTGCCACCACCCGTCGTCCATCCCGACGCGCCCGTGGGCGCGCCGGTAGATCTCGCCGTGGCGCACGAAGGACGCGCCGGTCTCGGCGATGACCTCCTCGGGCACGCCGAGGGACCCGAGGAAGGCGCGCATGCTCGGTGCCTCGATCCCGATGAGGCAGTGGTAGAAGAGTCGGCCGGCGTCGCCGCGCCCGTCGAGGTCGGGCCAGATGCCCAGCGCGAAGGTCGGGTCGCCGCGCGCCGCGTCGACCTCGCCGATCAGCCGGGCCATCACGTCGCTCAGCCCGGCGTCCTCGCGCAGCGGGTCGAGGGCCGCGCCCGCGGCGCGCACCGCGTCGTGGGCGAACCCCACCTCGGCGAGCGCGGACTCCACCGAGTCGCGCGTCGCCGCGGCGAGGCGCTCGCGCGCGCTCGCCGGGGCGTCGCCCAGCGACGCGCGCATCAATTCCACGGCGTCGGCCGGCACGCCGCCACGTTAGGCAGCCCGCGGGGGCTAGGACCCGGTTGACTCCAGTTCGGCCTTGAGGTTCTCGAGCGTCGTGCGGATCGACTCGCGGGTGAACTCGACGCGGTCGTAGTCGTCCTTCTCGGCGTTGCGCTTGAGCAGGTAGCCGCGCTGGTCGCGCCACCGCTCGGTCACCCGGCAGCCGCCCGGCGTCGCCTCGACCTCGAAGACCCAGCGCGAGACCTTGAGGATCCCGTACTTGACCTCGAAGGCGAAGCGCGACGGCGGCTCGTACTGCGTGACCGTGGCCGTCGTCGCCCAGGAGTCCTCGCCGTGGCTGTTCGTGCCGCGAAAGCGCGCGCCGAGCCCCGGGCCGCCCGCGCCGTCCATCCACTCTCCCCCGGTGTTCTCCGGCGAGCGCCCGCCCATGGTGGCGAGGTCGCTCAGCGCCGCGAAGGCCGCCGCCGGCGCCGCGGCGATCTCGATCGAGTCGGCGTGCTCGGCACTCACGCGCTCATCGCCTTGGCGATGGTGGTCGTGATCCGCTCGACGCTCGGCAGCGCCAGGTCCTCGAGGGAGTCGGCCGCGGGCAGCGGGATGTGCGGGGTCGTGATGCGCACCACCGGCCCGTCGAGGTCGTAGAAGGCCTCCTCGGCGATGATCGAGGCGACCTCCGCGCCCCAGCCGCACAGCCGGGGGTTCTCCTCGACGGTGAAGACCCGCCCGGTCGCGGTCGCCTCGCGCAGGATCGTCGAGGTGTCCAGGGGCACGAGCGATCGCACGTCCACGACGGTGCAGTCGACCCCCTGGGCGGCGAGGTCGGAGGCCGCGGCGAGCGCTCGCGGGGTCATCAGCCCGAGGGAGAGGATCGTCGCGTCGGCGCCCGAGCGCAGCACCTTGGCCGTGCCCAGCGTGTCGACGATCTCCCCGTCGGGCACGTCGCCCTTGGACGCGAACATCCCCTTGGCCTCGAGGAAGATGACCGGGTCGTCGTCGCGCACCGCCGCGGCCATCAGCCCGACCACGTCGGCCGGGGTCGACGGCGAGACCACCTTGAGCCCGGGGATCATCATCGCCCAGTTCTCCACGGTCTGGGAGTGCTGGGCGCCGAAGCGCAGCCCGCCGCCGTTGCCGGTCTTGACCACGAGCGGGAATGAGAGCTGGCCGTTGGTCATGTAGCGCGACTTGGCGATCTCGTTGGCCACGATGTCCCAGCAGACGGCGAAGAAGTCGGCGAACATCACCTCGGCGATCGGGCGCAGCCCGGTCATGGCCGCGCCCATCGCGGCGCCGAGGATCGCCTGCTCGCTGATCGGCGTGTCGCGCACGCGCGTCGGCCCGAACTCCTCCAAGAGCCCTACCGTCGACTTGAAGACCCCGCCGGCCGCGGCGATGTCCTCGCCGATCAGCACGACCGAGTCGTCGCGCCGCATCTCCTGGGCGATCCCGCGCGCGATCGCCTCGCGATAGGTCAGTTGCGCCATTGCGAGCCTCCGTCCGCCCAGACGTCCTTCATGAGCAGGTCCTCGGACGGCACCGGCCCGGCCTTGGCCCCGGCCGTGGCCTCCTCCACCTTCTCGGCGGCCATTTTGTCGACGGCGTCGAGGTCGGCGCCGTCGACGCCCTCGGAGCTGAGCCGGTCGCGGTACCGGGTGACCGGGTCGCGGGCCAGCCACTCGGCGACCTCGGAGTCGGGGCGGTACTTGCCGGGGTCGGCCCGGCTGTGGCCGCCGTGGCGGTAGGTCTCGGCCTCGATCATCGAGGGGCCGCCGCCGCCGCGCGCCAGCCCGATCGCGGTCGAGGCCACGTCGAAGACGGCGTCGGCGTCGTTGCCGTCCACGAGCAGCGACGGCAGGCCGTAGGCGCTCGCGCGGTCGGCCGCCGGGTGGGGCACCGCGGTCACCTCGCTCGTCCTGGTGTACTCCATGTAGAGGTTGTTCTCGCAGACGAAGACGACCGGCAGGTTCCAGATGACGGCGAAATTGAGCGCCTCGTGGAAGGCGCCGATGTTGGTCGTGCCGTCGCCGAAGAAGCAGACCGCGACCTGGTCGGTCCCGCGATAGAGCGCGCTCCAGGCCGCGCCGCAGGCGATCGGCAGGTGGGCGCCGATGATCGCGTAGCTGCCCATCATCCCGTGCTCGACGCTGGTCAGGTGCATCGACCCGCCCTTGCCAGCCATGAGGCCGTTGCCCCGGCCGAGCAGCTCGGCCAGCACCGGGGTCATCGGCACGCCGCGCGCCAGGGTGTGGGCGTGGCCGCGGTAGGTCGCGAAGGTCCAGTCGTCGGGGCGCATCGCCGCGGCGAAGCCCGCGGCGATCGCCTCCTGGCCGAGGGAGAGGTGGCTCGTCCCCTTGACCAGGTTCTCCAAGAACAGGTCGTGGGCGCGCTGCTCGAAGAGGCGCAGCTCGACCTGGGCGCGGTAGAGGTCGAGGCGCGCCGCCGGGTCGGTGGGCCCGGCGGCCGTCGTGGTGGTGGTCATGGCCCTCCTGTTCTAGCGGTCCGGATTGGCCGGGGACGCTCCCAGCCCGTCGTCGACGTCGACGCCCTCGGGGCTGAGCTCGAGCCCCGCGCGCCGCGCCTGCTCGACGAGGAGCACGGCGAAGTCCTCGTGGGTGTGCCCGGCGCCCACGGCGCTCGCCACGAGCTCGCGGGTCAGCGCGGTCACGGGCATCGGCACGCCCTCGTCGCGCGCCGCGGCCAGCGCGAGGTCGAAGTCCTTGGCCAGCAGCACCGGGGTGAAGGTCGGGGTGAAGTCGAGGTTGACCAGCGCCGGCGACTTGTAGCGCGAGAAGGTCGAGCCCATCACCGAGGAGTTGAGGAACTCCATCAGCGCGCCGCGGGTGACCCCGCCGCGCTCGGCGAGCACCAGGACCTCGGCCAGGCATTGGGTCACGACGCCGAGCACGACGTTGTGGCAGATCTTGACGAAGCGAGACGCCTCGCCCTCGCCGACGTAGGTCACCCCGGCCCCCAGGTGCTCGAGGTAGGGGCGCGCGACGTCGAAGGCCCCGCGGTCGCCCGACGCGGCCAGGGTGAGCTTGCCCGCGGCCACGACCTTGGGGTTGCCCGACACCGGCGCGGCGACGAAGGAGCTGTCGCGCGCCGCGCAGGCCGCGCGCGCCAGCGCCGAGGCGTCCGACCCGACCGACGAGCAGTCGACGACGACCCCGGGCGCGCGGCCCGGGTCGGTCAGGAGGCCGCCCTCGCCGGTCAGGACCGCCTCGAGGTCGGCGTTGCCCGAGACCATGGTGAACACCACGTCGCAGCCGGCCAGGTCGCGCGGGCTGTCCACCACCGTCGCGCCCAGGGGCACGAGGGCCTCGGCCTTGTCGCGCGTGCGGTTCGTCACGCGCACCCCGACCCCCGCGGCCAGGAGCCGCGAGGCCATCGCCGCGCCCATCCGACCGCACCCCACCCAGCCGACTCGCGCCTGCTCCATCACGTCCCTCCCGGGGTTGTCGTTCCCACCGTGCCGCCGAGGTAGAGCGCGCCGATCTCGGGGTGGTGCAGGACCTCGGCGCCGGTGCCGGCGAGGCGGACCCGCCCGTTCTCCATGACCACCGCGTGGTGGCTCAGCCTCAGGGCCTGGCGCGCATTCTGCTCGACCAGCAGCACGGTTCGCCCCAGCTCGTTCATCATCTTGATGGTCGCGAACATCGAGCGCAGCGTCTTGGGGTCCAGGCCCATCGACGGCTCGTCGAGCACGACCAGGGCCGGCTCGAGCATCAGGCAGCGCGCGAACTCCACCAGGCGCTGCTGGCCGCCCGAGAGGCTGCCCGCCTTGTCGCGGGCCCGCTCGGCGACGATCGGGAAGAGGTCCTTGACCTCGGCCTTGCGCGACGCGACGAGCCGGCGGTCGCGCAGCAGGAAGCCCCCGAGGTCGATGTTCTCCTCGACCGTCATCTCGCGGAAGAGGCTGTGGTTCTGGGGCACCTGGACGACGCCGGCGGCGAGGATCGCCTTGGGGCTCTTGCCCACCAGGTTCTCGCCGCGGAACCAGATCTGGCCGGCGCGCGGGCGCAGCAGGCCGCTCACGCACTTGAGCAGGGTCGACTTGCCCGACCCGTTGGGGCCCACGATGCAGGTGACCCCGCCCTCGGCGACGGCGAAGTCGACCTCCTTGAGCACGTCGCCCCCGCCGTAGCCGGCGACGACCCCGTCGAAGCGCAGGAACTCAGCCACCGACGCTCTCCAGCTCGTCGTCGTCGCCCCCGCCGAGGTAGGCGTCGAGGACCCGCGGGTCGGCGCGCACGCTCGCGGGGTCGCCGGTCACGAGGTCGCGCCCCTGGTGCATGACGGTGACGTGGTCGCACAGGCCCATCACGAACTCCATGTTGTGCTCGACGATGAGGAAGGTCTTGCCGGCGCGGTTGAGCTCGCGGACCTTGTCGGCGATCGTGTTGATCAGCGTCGGGTTGACCCCGCCGGCCGGCTCGTCGAGCAGCAGGACCGCCGGGTCGGCGACCAGCACGTAGGCCAGCTCGAGGAGCTTGCGCTGGCCGAAGGAGAGCGCGCCGGCGGGCACGTGGGCGAGGCGGGCGATCCCGACGAAGTCGAGCCAGCCCATCGCCGCGTCGACCTCGGTGCGCGAGGACATCGACCGGGTCAGCCCGCGCAGCCAGCCCTCGCGACGCTGGGTCGCCACCAGCATGTTCTCGAGCACGCTGACGCGCGCGAAGATCCGGGTGAGCTGGAAGGTGCGGCCCACGCCCAGGGCGAAGACCTCGTCGGGGCGGGACCGCGTGACGTCGCGGCCGGCCACCTCGACGGTGCCGGCGTCGGCGCGCACGTAGCCGGTGACGACGTTGAACAGCGTGGTCTTGCCCGAGCCGTTGGGGCCGATCAGCCCGGCGATCGAGCCCTGCGCGACCGAGAGCGAGCACGCGTCGAGCGCGACGACCCCGCCGAAGGCCTTGGTGGCCCCGGTGACCGTGAGCAGGTCGGTCACGGGCCCCCCAGGGCCGCGGCGCTCGCCTCGACGATGGCGCGCTCGCGCTCGGCCCGGTTGGTCATCCAGTCGCGCAGGAAGACGACGACCCCCTGGGGCATGAAGAAGACGACCAGCAAGAAGAGCGACCCGAAGAGGATCAGGTAGAGCGAGCCGTTGGAGTAGGTGACGGTCAGCCACTGCTGGAGGCTCTCGAGGACGAGCCCGCCGACCAGCGGGCCGGTCAGCGTCCCGAGCCCGCCGAAGAAGGCCATCAGGGCGATCGACAGGTCGAAGAGGGGGTCGAAGACGAACTGCGGGTAGATCTGGCCGATGAACATCGCGTAGAGCGCGCCGGCCATCCCGATGCAGAACGCCGACATCGCGAAGCCCGCGACCTTGACCGCCCCCACGCGCACGCCGAGCCCCAGCGCCCGGTCCTCGTCGTCGCGGATCGCCAGGAGCTGGAGCCCGAAGCGGCTGCGGCGCACGCCGGCGGCCAGCAGGGTCGCGACGATCAGGATGGCCAGGGCCACGTAATAGAAGGGGACGTTGTAGTAGCGCTCGTTCCACGCGATGTACGGCAGGAACAGCCCCGACGTCCCGCCGGTGAAGCCGGCGTTGGTGGCCGCGAGCTGGGCGATGAAGAACAGGGCGATGGTCATGACGACGAAGGTGTGGCGCCGGACCCGCAGCGCGACCCACCCGACCGGCACGGCGAGCGCCGTCGCCACGAGCCCGCCGAGGGGCACCAGCCAGAACATCCCCGCCCCGGGCGCGAAGTGCCAGTGGATGGACGCCAGCGCCATCGTGTACGCGCCGGTGCCGTACCAGATCCCGGCGCAGAGCGCGATGTAGCCGCTCGACCCCGAGAACATGTTCCACGACGTCGTGCACGCCATGAACAGCAGGGTCGTGAAGGCGATGCCCACGAAGCTGGGGTTGGTCACCACGACGGGGAAGAGGGCGAGGACCGCCAGCGCGCCCGCCCACCCCAGGAGCCGCGCGAGCCTCACGCCGCCCTCGCGACCGGTCGCCCGAAGAGCCCCTGGGGCCGGAAGGAGAGCACGATGACCAGGACGATGAAGAACGACGTCGTCGACCAGACGGGCGACCAGAGCGCCGAGACGACGTCCTCGATCGTCACCATGGCGATGCCGGCGACCAGCGCGCCGCCGAGGCTGCCCATGCCGCCCAGCACGATGATGATGAGCAGCCGGCTGATCAGGTCGTAGCTCGACGACGCGTTGAAGGCGTTTGTCGCGCCGTAGATCATCCCGCCGGCCGCCGTGACGGCCACCCCGAGGCCGAAGCAGATCGTCGAGACCCGTCGCACGTCGACGCCGACCAGGCTGGCCGAGGTCGGGTCGGCCACCGACGCGCGCACGCTCGAGCCGAACCGGGTCCGGTAGAGCATGAGGTAGATCAGCCCGAGGAGCCCGGAGGCCAGGAAGAAGCCGTAGAGCGTGACGTCCGGGATGTAGGTCGACAGGAACTTGAAGGAACTGTCGACGTAGGAGGTCCGGATCTCGACGACGTTCGTCGACACGACCTCGTTGAGGATGCCCTCGATCACGAGCGCCACCGCGTAGGTGACGAGGATCGACATCGCCGTCTTCTCCGGGCCCTTCAGCCGACCGAGGAAGGCCCGCTCGATCACGATCCCCACCACGAAGAGGGTGGGGATCGTGATCAGCAGGCCGAGGAACGGGTCGATCCCGTAGTGAGCGTTGAGCTCGTAGCTGAGGTAGCTGCCGAGGATCACCAGGATCCCCTGGGCCACGTTGATGATGTCCATGACCCCGAAGATCAGGGTGAGACCCGCCGCCATGAGGGCGTAGACCGACCCGGTCAGGACCCCGTCGACGACGGACTGCAGCAGCGCGCTAGAGCTCACCCCCTAACGGACTACTTGCCCCACACCGGCTTCGGGTACGTGATAGCCACCGTGTTGGGGTCGCCCTTCGGGTTGACCTGGACGAACTTGTTGCCGCCCGTGCCCTGCCACTGGAACGTGTAGGCCGACATGTAGGGGTTCTCGCCGAGCGAGTTGAACTTCGCCCCTCCGAGCACGGTCGTGAACGACGCGCCCGAGTGCAGGTAGTGGATGATCGCGGCGTTGTTGAACCCGTGGGTCGCCGCGACCGCCTGGGCCACCACCTGGCCGACCGCGTAGGCCTCGGCCACGTCGGCGTTGACGCCCGCCGCGGTCCCGCCGTACTTGGCGATGTACTCAGAGACCATCTTGCGGCTCTGGGCGTTGGCGGCGAGGCCGTACCACGCGTTGGGCACCATCACGCCGTCGGCGTTGGCCGCGCCGACCGCCTTGATGAACGTGTTGCCCTGGTCGGGTCCGGCCGTCGCGATGAAGGCCTTGGGGTTGTAGTGGACCTGCTTGAAGGCCTGCATGAACGCCGAGACCGTGGGCACGTCGACCGACCCGAGGATGACGACCTGGGCCTTGGCCGCGGCCACCTTGGCGGCGATCGACGAGTAGTCGGTCACCTCGGCCGGGAAGACGTTGTAGTACGCGGTCTTGATGCCGGCCTTCTTCATGATCGACTGGGCGACCGGGATCTGGGGCTCGGTGAACGGGTCGTTGCTGGTCACGTAGGCCGCGGTCGTCGGGCGCTGGCCCTTGGGCAGTGACGAGACCCAGTTGGCGAACGGCACCAGCGAGTTGGCGACAGGCAGGGCCACGTCGAAGACGTTGGGCAGCTTGGCGTCGAACACCGACGGCGCGCCGCCGGCCCCCTCGACCATCGCGTAGCCGTAGCGCTGCACCGCGCGGGCCGCCGGCAGGGTGAGCAGCGACGAGAACGGCCCGAAGACCAGGTTCACGTGGTTGGTCGAGATCAGGTACTGGTAGTTGGTGACCACCTGGGTCTGGCTCGACGCGTCGGACTTGATGATCAGCTGGACCTTGTGGCCGAGCAGCCCGCCCTTGGCGTTGACGTCGTGGGCCCAGAGCTCGTAGCCCTGCTTGAAGGCGATGCCGTCGCCCGAGAAGTCGCCCGAGAGCGACAGCGAGATGCCGATCTTGACCGGCGCCCCGGCCGCCAGGCCGGAAGTCGCCCCGGCCCCGGTCGAGGTCACCACCGTCGCCAGTAGCGCCGCGGCGGCCGCGGCCCCCGCTAGGACACGGCGATAGGTCGCAGTGTGTGTCATGTTCTCCCCCTGGAGTTGCGCCACCCGGTCACTCCCCCCACGAGCGTGGACCGAGGGTCGATCACTCGGCGAGTGATGGCCAAACCCTAACGATGGCCCCCCAGGGGGTCAAGGCAGGACCGCCGGGATACGCGTGCGTGAGCCATAAAAACTTTTCAGGCGCCGCGCCGCTTTGGGCCGTCGAAAATGTCCGTTACGCTCAGCGCCTATTGAGGCGGATCGGGGGGCGATGACCGACACTCTCTTGGCCACGGCGATCGCCAACTGGGGCCCGCGCTTCACGGCCAACGGGGTCGACGCGAGCGACTACCGGCGCATCACCGAGTCGGTCACCGCCTGGGACGACTGGTGCGCGGCGTGGTGCGCCGCCGGCGACGACCACCGCGCACTGGGCGACGCGGCCCTGGCCGAGGGCCGGCGCCGCAGCGCCGGCGAGGCGCTGGCGCGCGCGGCGGTCTACTACCACTTCGGCAAGTTCATGTTCGTCCACGACCCCGCCCAGGCCCGCGACGCCGGGGCGCGCGCCGCGGCCGCGCTCACGGCCGCCCTGCCCCACCTCGACCCGCCCGGGCGGCGCGTCGAGGTCCCCTTCGACGGCTCGACCCTGGTCGGCGTGCTGCGCGCCCCGGCGGGGGCCGGCCCGCACCCGACGGTGCTGCTGATCTGCGGGCTCGACTCGACCAAGGAGGAGTTGCGCGAGGTCGAGCGCGCCTTCCTCGACCGCGGGATGGCGACCTTCGCCCTCGACGGGCCGGGACAGGGCGAGGTCGAGTGGACCCTGGCGATCCGCCCCGAGTGGGACGAGGTCGGCGCGGCCGTGCTCACCGCGCTCGCCGCCCAGCCCGAGGTCGACGGGTCGCGCCTGGGCGTGTGGGGGGTCAGCCTGGGCGGCTTCTACGCGGCGCGCCTGGCCGCGTCGGACCTGCCGGTGCGCGCGACGGTCTCGCTCTGCCCCGTCTACTGCCTGGGCGACGTCTGGACCCGGCTCAACCCGCTGTCGCGCGCCGCGTTCACGGCCCGGTCCCACTCGCCCGACGACGAGGCGGCCCACCGGCGCGCGCTCGACCTGACGCTCGAGGGCCACGCGTCGCGCATCGCGACGCCGCTGCTGGTCGTCTCGGGGCGCCTCGACCGGCTCTTCCCCGCCGCCGACGGCGAGCGCATCGCCGCCGAGGCCGGCGCGAACGCCGAGGCCCTCGTGCTCGAGGACGGCAATCACGGCTGCGCCAACGTGATCTACCGGCACCGCCCCTACTCCGCGGACTGGATGGCGCGCCAGCTCGGGGTAGCCGCGTGACCGACGTCAAGATGCCCCAGCTCGGCGAGACCGTCGCCGAGGGAACGGTCACGAAGTGGCTCAAGGCGGTCGGCGACCACGTGGCCAAGGGCGAGCCGCTCTTCGAGGTCTCGACCGACAAGGTCGAGACCGAGATCCCCGCCCCGGACTCGGGCACGCTCAGCGCGATCCTCGTCGACGAGGGCGCCACCGTCGACGTGGGCACGACGCTCGCGGTGATCGGCGAGCCGGGGACGGCCGCGGCGGCGCCCGCGCCCCCGAGCGCGCCGGCGGCGGCCGCGCCGCCGCCGCCCGGCGCCGAGGCCGACCGGCGCCTCTCGCCCGTCGTGCGCCGCCTCCTCGCCGAGCACTCGCTGCGCGCCGACCAGGTGACCGGCACCGGGCCGGGCGGCCGGATCACCCGCGACGACGTGCTCGCCGCGGCCCAGCCACCGGCCTCCGGCTCGCCCGTCGTGCGCCGGCTCCTCGAGTCCGGCGGGGTGGACGTGCGGTCGGTGCGCGGGACCGGCCCCGGCGGCCAGGTGACGCGGCGCGACGCCGAGGCCGCGTTGGCCGCTTCGCCGTCGGCGGCCTCCCCCGGCGACGAGGTCGTCCCCTTCAGCCGGATCCGCCGCGCGACGGCCGAGCACATGGTGCGCTCCAAGGCGACCTCGGCGCACACCCTCATGGTCCGCGAGGCCGACTACGAGGCCATCGAGGCGGCGCGCAGAGCCCACGGCGCGAGCTTTCGCGCCGCGGAGGGCTTCTCGCTCTCGTACCTCCCGTTCTGCGCGGCCGCGGCGGTCGAGGCCCTCGCCGACTTCCCGCACCTGAACGCGTCGGTGGGCGACGACTCCCTCGTTGTGCACGGCGCGGTCAACCTGGGCATCGCGGTCGACCTCGACGCCGACGGGCTGGTGGTCCCGGTGGTACGCGACGCGCGCGGCCGCGGCGTGCGCGACCTGGCCCGCGAGATCCACCGGCTCGCCGACGGGGCGCGCCACAAGCGGCTCGGCCCCGACGAGTTCGCCGGCGGCACCTTCACCATCACCAACCCCGGGCCCTTCGGCACCCTGATGACCGGGGCGATCATCAACCAGCCCCAGGTCGCGATCCTCTCGACCGACGCCGTGACGCGCCGGCCGGTCGTGGTCGAGGTCGGCGGCGCCGAGGCGGTCGCCATCCACTCGGTCGGGCTGCTCGCGCTGACCTTCGACCACCGCGTGGTCGACGGCGCGTACGCCGCGCGCTACCTGCGGCGCCTGGCCGAGCTGCTGGCCGGGCGCGACTGGGCGTCCGAGCTCTAGGCGACTGGGGCCCCGAATCCCCCGGAGGTAGCCTGCGGGCGTGACCCGGGACAAGATCCTGGACGCCGCGGCCCAGGAGATCGAGCTGAACGGGCTCACCCAATTCCGGGTCAAGCGGGTGGCCTCGGCCGCCGGGACGTCGGTCGCCCTCTTGTACTCGTACTTCGACGACCGCGAGGGCCTCATCGCCGCGGCGATCGTCCACCGGTTCCGCCAGGTCCTGCTGGCCCAGGCCGAGATCTTCACCGAGCCGCTGCGCGACGTCGAGACGACGGCCCGGCTGCGCGACGCGCTCACCCGGGTGATCGCCGAGGCCCAGGCGCCGGACCTGTCGCGCGCGAGACTGGCGCGCGTCGAGTCGATGTCCTTCGCCGAGCACAACTCGGCCGCGTCGTCCGGGATCGAGGCCGCCAAGCGCGAGGTGAGCGAGCTCATCTACGAGCGCCTCAAGCCGCTCGAGGCCCGCGGGCTCCTGGCCCCCGGGGTGAGCGCGGTCGCGTTCGCCCGGATCTGGTACGCGCTCTTCTTCGGCCAAATCGCGCTCGAGGGCGAGCACGCGCTCTCGATCCCGCGCGACGAGTGGCTGGTCGCGCTCTCGCGCCTCGCTCAGGCGGTCGTCGCCGACTGAGCCTCGAGCGCGTGGGTCCACTCGAGCATGCACCACGCGAACCCGGCCTCGAGCAGGGTCTCGCCCTGCAGCGTCAGCGCGATGTTCCAGTCGGGCAGCGAGATCGCGGCGAGCAGACCCCCGAAGAACCCCACCGCCATTCCGGTGACCGCCCCGGGGCTGCGCCGTCGCGACAGCAGCGCCCAGACCAGCGCGATCTGCGCCACCCCCATCGAGACCCCGACGCTCATATGCGCCCAGTTGAAGAACGTGCCCTGGTTGTACGGGGTGGCGAGGAGGACCACCAGGCCGACCGCGACGTAGCGCAGCGCCCACAGGGTCCAGCCCGGCGCCCCGGCGGCCACCAGCTGGGCGCCGGTCCACCAGAGGCCGGCCGCGCCGACCAGGTAGGCCAGGAAGAGCGCCGGCATCGTCGGCGGGTGGACGCCGTAGTAGGAGATGCCGTCGGTCTCGGCGACGTGGCCATGGGCGATCAGCAGGCAGATGGCCAGGGCGGCGAAGAAGAAGGACTGTGTGAGCTGCAGCGCCGAGCGCGCGCGCACCGCGGGGGCGACCGCGCTCGAGCGCGCCCTCGCGGCGACCTCGCGGACGCTCATCCGGCGAAGCGCGCCCGGCTGGCCTCGAGCTCGGCCAGGGCGTCGGCCCGCCCGGTCCAGCGCTCGACCTTCATCCACTTGCCCTCGTCGAGGTCCTTGTAGACGGTGAAGAAGTGGCTGATCCGGTCGAGCGTCGCCTTCGGGACGTCCCCGATGTCCGTCGCGTGCGCCCAGGCCGGGTCGTAGCCCGGCACGCACAGGAGCTTCTCGTCCGCGCCCTTCTCGTCGGTCATGATGCACATGCCCAGGATCCGCGACTCGATCACGCAGCCCGGGAAGGTCGGGTAGGCCGTCAGGACCAGCGCGTCGAGGGGGTCACCGTCGCCGCCCAGGGTGTCGGCGATGAAGCCGTATTCGGCCGGGTAGCCCATCGAGACCACCAGGTGCCGGTCCAGCCGGATCAGGTGCGACTCGTGGTCGTACTCGTACTTGTTGTGGCTGTCCCGCGGGATCTCGATGATGACGTCGACGCTGTCCACGAGCCGCGCGGCCCCCTCTCGGCGCGGCCCCGGCCGCTGACCCCATGGTAGCGACGGCCCCCCGGCGGCGGCGGCGCCCGGTCGTACACTCGACTCCGGCCTGGAGGAGGCGACGATGGAGCGAGTCGGTGTAGTCGGGTGCGGGCTCATGGGCTCGGGCATCGCCGAGGTCGCGTCGCGCGCCGGCGCGGACGTCGTCGTCATCGAGCGCGACCGCGAGGCCGTGGCGGCCGGCCAGGGGCGCATCGAGCGCTCGCTGAGCCGCGCGGCCGCCTCGGGCAAGCTGCCCGAGGCCGACGCCGACGCCGCGCGCTCGCGCCTGGCCTTCTCCACCGACTTCTCGCGCCTGGCCGACCGCGAGATCGTCGTCGAGGCGGTCGCCGAGGACGAGGCGCTCAAGCTCGAGGTCTTCGCCACCCTCGACACCGTCGTCGCCGACCCGACGGCGGTGCTGGCCACCAACACCAGCTCGATCCCGATCATCAAGCTGGCCATGGCCACCAAGCGGCCCGAGCAGGTCATCGGCATGCACTTCTTCAACCCGGTGCCGGTGCTCAAGCTGGTCGAGGTCATCTCGTCGCTGCTGACCAGCGCCGAGACGACCCAGCGGGTCCGCGACTACGCGACCGGGCCGCTGGGAAAGAAGGTCATCACGTCGCCGGACCGCGCCGGCTTCGTCGTCAACGCCCTCCTCATCCCCTACCTCCTCTCGGCGATCCGAATGCTCGAGTCGGGCTTCGCCAGCGCCGAAGACATCGACACCGGGATGGTCGTGGGCTGCGCGCACCCGCTCGGGCCCCTCGCCCTGACCGACCTCATCGGCCTGGACACGACGCTGGCCGTCGCCGACTCGCTCTACGCCGAGTTCAAGGAGCCCCACCTGGCTCCGCCGCCGCTGCTGAGCCGCATGACCCAGGCCGGGCTGCTCGGGCGCAAGACGGGCCAGGGCTTCTACAGCTACAAGGCGTAGGGCGGCGCCCGTAGGCTGCCGCCACGGTGGCCACTCCGACGTTCATCCTGACGCTGCGCTGTGCCGATGCGCCCGGGATCGTCCACGCCGCCAGCGGGGCCCTCGTCGCGGCCGACGGCAACATCCTCGAGAACGACCAGTTCACCGACCCGGTGACCGGGCTCTTCGTCATGCGCACGCGCTTCGAGTCCCCGTCGGAGCTGGCCGACCTCGACGCGGCGATCGCGGCAGCGGTCGCGCGCTTCTCCCCGACCCTCACGCTGCGCCCCGAGGCCCAGCTCCGGCGCGCGATCATCATGGTCTCGCGGCTCGACCACTGCCTGGCCGACCTCCTCTACCGCCGCGACCAGGGCGAGCTGGCGCTCGACGTGGCCGCGGTCGTGAGCAACCACCCGGACTGCGCCGAGTTGGTGGCGCGCCACGGCGTCGCCTTCCACCACGTGCCGGCGACCCCGGCGACGCGCGCCTCCGCCGAGGCGCGGCTGCGCGACCTGGTCGGCGACCTCGGCGCGGACCTGTTGGTCCTGGCCCGGTATATGCAGGTGCTCTCGCCCGAGCTCTGCGCCGACTTCCCGGACCGGATCGTCAACATCCACCACTCGCTGCTGCCGGGCTTCCGGGGCGCGCGGCCCTACCAGCGCGCCTACGAGCGGGGCGTCAAGCTGATCGGCGCGACCGCCCACTTCGTGACCCCCGACCTCGACGAGGGGCCGGTCATCGACCAGGACGTCGTGCGCGTGAGTCACGCCCACACCGTGTCGCAGATGGCCGCCCTCGGGCGCGACATCGAGCGCACGGTCCTCGCGCGCGCCGTCACCCTCTTGGCCGAGGACCGCGTCGCGGTCGTCGGCAGCCGGACGGTCGTCTTCTCGCGCTGACTCAGGTGACCGGCCGGCGCGCGGCGAAGCGCGCCTCGCGGTGCTCGCCGCTCGCGACGACGGCAGCCAGGCGGTCGACCGCGTCGTAGACGTCGACGAAGCGCAGGTACAGCGGCGCGAAGCCGAACCGGCAGACGTCGGGGTCCCGGAAGTCGCCCACCACGCCGCGCCCGATCAGCGCCTGGACCACCCCGTAGCCGTCGGGGTGGGCCAGCGCCACCTGGCTGGCGCGCATCGAGTGGTCGCGCGGGGTCAGCAGCGTGAACTCGCCGGGCAGGCGCTCGTCGACGAGCCCGATGAAGAGGTCGGTGAGCGCGAGGCTCTTGGCCCGCAGGTCGCCCATCGTGACGGTGTCGAACACGTCGAGCGCGCCGTCCAGGGCGGCCAGGGCGAGGATCGACGGCGACGACGTCATCCAGCCGCGCACCCCGGGCGCCGCCTCGAATCCGGGCTCGAAGTCGAAGGGCCGGGCGTGGCCCAGCCAGCCGGGCAGCGGGTTGCGCGCCGCGCCCTGGTGCTCGGCGCGCACGTAGAGGAAGGCCGGGGAGCCGGGCCCCGCGTTCAGGTACTTGTAGGTGCAGCCCGCGGCGAAGTCGGCGCCGGACCCGGTCAGGTCGACCGGCACGGCGCCGGCCGAGTGGGCCAGGTCCCAGAGCATCAGCGCGCCGGCCGCGTGGGCGGCGGCGGTGATCGCGGGCATGTCGAGCATCTCTCCGGTGCGAAAGTCGACGTGGGTGAGCATGACGAGCGCCACGTCGGGACCGATCGCCGCGCCGATCGCGTCGCGCTCGAGCGCCCTCACCTCGACGCGGCGCCCGGCGCGGGCCGCGATCGCCTCGACGATGTAGAGGTCGGAGTGGAAGTTGGCCCGGTCGGTGAGAACCACGTGGCGGTCGGGGCGCAGGTCGAGCGACGCGCCGATCAGCTTGGCCATCGCGAACGTCAGGGTGTCGGCGACGAGGACCTCGCCGGGCCGGGCGCCGACCCAGCGGGCCAGCCGGTCGCCGAGGACGGTCGGCTGGTCCATCCAGCCGGCGTCGTTCCAGCTGCGCACCAGCCCGCTCGCCCACTCGCCGTCGAGGGCCTCGACGACGCGCTCGCGCGCCCGGCGCGACACCGGGCCGAGGGAGTTCCCGTCGAGGTAGACGAGGCCGTCGCCGAGGGTGAACTCGTCGCGACAGCGCGCCAGCGGGTCGGCCGCGTCGCGCGCCGCGCACTCGTCCCTCGTCGTCACGGCACCTCCCGCGCCGACTCTAGGGCCGCGCCCCGCGGCTAGGACCGCGTCAGCGGCTTGTAGCGCAGGCGGTGGGGCTGGTCGGCCTCGGCGCCGAGTCGGCGGTGGCGGTCGGCCTCGTAGTCCGAGAAGTTGCCCTCGAACCACCGGGCCTCGGCGTCGCCCTCGAAGGCGAGGACGTGGGTCGCGATGCGGTCGAGGAACCAGCGGTCGTGGCTGATCACGACGGCGCAGCCCGGGAACGCGAGCAGCGCGTCCTCGAGTGCACGCAGCGTGTCGACGTCCAGGTCGTTCGTCGGCTCGTCGAGCAGCAGCACGTTGCCCCCGGCGCGCAGCACCTTGGCCAGCTGGACCCGGTTGCGCTCGCCGCCCGAGAGGTCGCCGACGCGCTTCTGCTGGTCGCTGCCCTTGAACCCGAAGCCCGCGACGTACGCGCGCGCCGCCACCTCGCGGCCGCCCACCTCGAGTCGGTCGGCCCCGCCGGTGACCTCCTCGAAGACGGTGGCCGACGCGTCGAGCGAGTCGCGCGACTGGTCGACGTAGGCCAGCGCGACGCTCGGCCCGACGCTGAGCGTGCCCCCGTCGGGCGACTCGTCGCCGACGATCATCCGGAAGAGGGTCGTCTTGCCGGCGCCGTTGGGCCCGATGACGCCGACGATCCCCCCCGGGGGCAGCAGGAAGCTCAGGTCCTCGACCAGCAGGCGGTCGCCGAACCCCTTGGCCACGTGGTCGGCGGTGACGACCCGGTCGCCCAGGCGTGGCCCGGGAGGGATCGTCAGCTCGAGCGGCCCGTCGCGTCGCTCGGCGGCCTCGGACTCGGCGACGAGCTGCGTGAACGCGGTCACCCGGGCCTTGCCCTTGGACTGGCGGGCGCGCGGCGACATCCGGATCCACTCGAGCTCGCGCGCGAGCGTCGCCCGGCGCCGCTCGTCGGCCTTCTCCTCCCCGGCCAGTCGCGCCTGCTTCTGCTCGAGCCAGGACGAGTAGTTGCCCTCGAAGGGGATGCCCCGCCCGCGATCGAGCTCGAGGATCCACTGGGCGACGTTGTCGAGGAAGTACCGGTCGTGGGTGACGGCGACGACCGTGCCGGCGTAGTCCTTGAGCGCCCGCTCGAGCCACGCCACCGACTCAGCGTCGAGGTGGTTCGTCGGCTCGTCGAGCAGCAGCAGGTCGGGCCGGGCCAGCAGCAGCCGGCAGAGCGCGACCCGGCGACGCTCGCCGCCCGAGAGGGTGGACACGTCGGCGTCGCCCGGCGGCAGGCGCAGCGCGTCCATCGCGATCTCGAGCGTGCGTTCTAAGTCCCAGGCCCCGGCCGCGTCAATGCGCGCCTGGAGGTCGGCCTGCTCGGCCGCGAGGGCCTCGTAGTCGGCGTCGGGCTCGGCGAAGGCCTCGCAGACCGACTCGTAGCGCGCGAGGAGGCCGGCCGCGTCGCCCAGCCCGTCGGCGACGTTGCCGGCGACGTCCTTGGCCGGGTCGAGCGCCGGCTCCTGGGACAGGTACCCGACGCTGAAGCCCGGGGTGAGCCGGGCCTCGCCGGTGAACCCGTCGTCGAGCCCCGCCATGATCTTGAGCAGCGAGGACTTGCCGGACCCGTTAGGCCCGATCACGCCGATCTTGGCGCCGGGGTAGAAGGAGAGGCTGATCCCGCGCAGCACCTCGCGGTCCGGCGGGTAGAAGCGTCCCAGGTCGCGGGTGGTGAAGATGAACTGGGCGGCCACGCCCCCAGTCTCGCCGACGCGACGGGTCACGCGGTCACGGGTCCCCCGTACACTCGCGCGGATGACGCCCAAGACCGGCCGCGCCACCAAGGACGCCGCCCCCGCCGGCGCCGCGCCGCACCGCCACACCCCCGACTGGGTGGTGCTGACCATCGCCTGCGTCGCGCAGTTCATGGTCGTGCTCGACGTCTCGATCGTGAACGTCGCGCTCCCCTCCATGCAGCGCGACCTGCACTTCACATTCTCGAGTGCCGAGTGGGTGGTCAACGCCTACGTGCTGACCTTCGCCGGCTTCCTCATGCTCGGCGGTCGCGCCGCCGACATCTTCGGGCGCCGCCGGGTCTACCTCACGGGCATGGCGGTCTTCATGGTGGCCAGCGTCGGCGCGGGGTTCTCCTCGAGCGGCACGCAGCTGGTCTCGGTGCGCGCGATCCAGGGCCTCGGCGGCGCGATCCTCTCCCCGGCGACGCTCACGATCATCGTGACCACGTTCCAGGGGCCGCGCCTGCCCAAGGCCATCGGCGCCTGGAGCGCGGTGGCCGGCGCCGGCGGCGCGTTCGGCGCGCTGCTGGGCGGCCTGCTGACGGGCTACGCGTCGTGGCGCTGGGTCTTCTTCATCAACGTGCCGATCGGGATCGTCGCGATGGTCGCGGCTCTGCGCTACCTGCGCGAGATGCGCAACCGCGACGCCGCGGTCAAGCTCGACGTCACGGGGGCGGTGCTGGTGACGGCGTCGCTGGCCGCGGTGATCTACGCGATCGTGCGCACGACCGACTGGGGCTGGGGCTCGCGCTCGACCCTCTCGTGGCTCCTCGGCGGCGCGGTCGGACTGGTCGCCTTCCTCTTTTGGGAGGCGAACGTCGCCTCGCACCCGCTCGTGCCGTTCCGCATCTTCCGCTCGCGATCGCTCTCGACGGCCAACGTCACGATGCTGCTGGTGGGCGGAGCATTCTTCGCGATGTGGTACTTCCTGACCTTCTACTTCCAGAACATCCTCGGGTACGACGCGGTGCGAGCCGGGTTCGCCTTCTTGCCGATGGCCCTGTCGATCATCGCCGGGGCCCAGATCAGCTCGCGGCTGATCGTCCGCATCGGCGTGCGGCCGATGCTGATCGTCGGCTCGTCGATGGCAACGCTGGGCTTCCTGTGGATCTCGCTCATCCAGGTCGACAGCTCCTACGCGTCCAACGTCCTCGTGCCATCGATGGTCTGCTCCTTGGCGATGGGCCTGCTCTTCGCGCCCCTGGCCACGGCGGCGACGACCGGGGTCGACCGCGCCGACGCCGGCCTGGCGTCGGGCCTGCTCAACACCTCGCGCCAGGTCGGCGGGTCGCTCGCGCTCGCCGCCCTGGCCACGGCGGCCGCCGACCGCACGGCCACCTTCACGCACCCGGGCTCGCCGGCGTCGCTGGTCGGCGGGTACCAGCGGGCGTTCCAGATCTCGGCGGTGGTGACGCTGGGTGCGCTCGCGACGAGCCTCCTGGTCCCGCGCAAGGTCGGCGCGAAGACCCCGTGAGCGACCAGCCGCGCGTACGCGCGGCGGGCTAGTGTCGCCGGTGACATAGACGGTCCGCACGGCGATGGGGTCGGCAGAAGCGGCGCGGCCACACAACCTCTGGAGGGGTACCACATGAAGATGGCAATGAAGCCAGCGCGTTGGCGCCGGATGGCGAGCCTGGTCGGCAGCGGCGCGCTAGTGCTGGGCACGCTGACGGTAGGCGTCACCGCGGCCACCTCGAGCGCCGGCGCGGTCGGAACGTTCAAGGCCTGCGTCGTCACCGACACCGGCGGCATCAACGACCGGTCGTTCAACGAGTCCGCCTACAACGGCCTGCTCGACGCGGCGAAGGTCAACACGGCCATCACGCCGTCCTACCTGTCGTCGACCTCGTCGGCCGACTACGCGCCCAACATCCAGAGCTTCATCACTCAGGGCTGCGGGATCATCGTGACGGTCGGCTTCCTGATGGACGCGGCGACCGCCACCGCGGCGGCCTCGAACGCGAACCAGAAGTTCGCGATCGTTGACGACCAGCCGGTGAACCCGACGACCAAGGCGGCGCTGCCCAACGTGCAGTCGCTGCTCTACAACACGAACCAGGGCGCCTTCCTGGGCGGCTACCTCGCGGCGGCCAGCACCAAGACGGGCGTCGTGGCCACCTACGGTGGCGTCAACATCGTCCCGGTGACCATCTACATGAACGGCTTCGTCGCCGGCGTGCGGTACTACAACAAGATGAACCACAAGCACGTCAAGGTGCTCGGCTGGACACCGGCCAAGGGCAACTGCTCGCTCACCAAGTGTGACGGCAAGGGCTCCTTCGTCGGCAACTTCACCGACACGACGGCGGGCAAGAACCTGACCACGGGCTTCTTCGCCTCCAAGGCGGACATCGTCTTCCCGGTCGCCGGTTCGGTGGGCCTGGGCTCGATCGCCGCGGCCAAGCAGGCCGGCAAGGGCCACTCGGTCATGTGGGTCGACTCCGACGGCTGCCAGACCGACAAGCCGGACTGCGGCTGGCTGATCGGCACCGTCGTCAAGGGCGTCGAGGCCTCGGTGGAGGCGGCGGTCCTGGCCGCGGCCGGCGGCACCTTCAGCGGTGGCGTCTACACGGGCACGCTCAAGAACAACGGCACCGGGCTCGTCTACGGCGGGATCAAGGTCCCGGCGTCGCTCAAGTCCAAGATCGCCTCGATCAAGGCCGGCATCATCAAGGGCAAGATCTCGGTCAACCCGAACAACTACCCCGCGAAGTAATCGGCGCCGTCATCTGACGGCACCCAACGACGCAGGCCCGGGCCATCGGCCCGGGCCTCCGTCGTTGGAGCGGGGTCCTGGGTAAGGTGAGCATCCGTGCGCGTCGAACTCCGCGGGATCACGAAGCGCTTCGGGTCCTTCACGGCCAACGACCGCATCGACCTCGTCGTTGAGCCCGGGCAGATCCACTGCCTCCTCGGTGAGAACGGCGCCGGCAAGTCGACGCTGATGAACGTCCTGTTCGGCCTGCTCCACCCCGAGGAGGGCGAGATCGTCATCGACGGCGAGCGCGTCGCGTTCGCCAACTCCGGCGACGCGGTTCGCCGCGGCATCGGCATGGTGCACCAGCACTTCATGCTCGTGCCGGTCTTCACGGTGGCCGAGAACGTCGTGCTGGGGTTCGAGCCGGTCAAGTCGCTGAACCGCCTCGACCACGCAGCGGCCGACCAGTCGATCCGCGAGGTCTCCGAGCGCTACGGCCTGTCCGTCGACCCCGACGCCGTCGTCGAGGACCTCCCCGTGGGCGTCCAGCAGCGCGTCGAGATCCTCAAGGCGCTAAACCACGACGCCCAGCTCCTGATCCTCGACGAGCCGACCGCGGTCCTCACGCCACAGGAGATCGACGGGCTCATGGACATCATGCGGTCGCTGAAGGAAGCGGGCAAGTCGATCCTCTTCATCTCCCACAAGCTGCGCGAGGTCCGCGAGATCTCCGACGTGATCACCGTGCTGCGACAGGGCCGCGTGGTCGGGTCGGCCGAGCCCAGCGCCTCAGAGGCCGAGCTCGCGTCGCTGATGGTCGGGCGCGAGGTCGAGCTCACGGTCGAGAAGGAGGCCCGCGAGCCCGGCGGCGAGGCCCTCGTGGTCCGCGACCTGGTGGTCCACGACGACCGCGGGATCCCGGTCGTCAACGGCGTGAACCTCGAGGTGCGCTCCGGCGAGATCGTGGCCCTGGCCGGGGTCCAGGGCAACGGCCAGACCGAGCTCGTCGAGGCCCTGACCGGGGTCCGCCCGGTCGAGTCGGGCACCATCACCCTGGGTGGGCGCGACGTCACCAATGCCTCCCCGCGCACGATGCTCGACGCGGGGTTGGGCCACGTGCCCGAGGACCGCCAGCGCGACGGGCTCGTGCTCTCGATGTCCGTCGCGGACAACCTCGTGCTCAACACGCCCCGGCGCGAGCCCTTCGCCCGGCGCGGCACCCGCCGCCTCGACGAGGTCGAGCGAAACGCCACCGAGCGGATCAAGGACTTCGACATCCGCACCGAGTCGCCCCGCGCCCTGGTCAGCTCGCTCTCGGGCGGCAACCAGCAGAAGGTCATCGTCGCGCGCGAGCTCAGCCGCCCGCTCACCCTGCTCGTCGCGGCCCAGCCGACGCGGGGCCTCGACGTCGGGTCGATCGAGTACGTGCACCGCCAGATCGTGCGCGAGCGCAACTCCGGGCAGGCGGTCCTCATCGTCTCGTCCGAGCTCGAGGAGGTCTACGCCCTCGGTGACCGGATCGCCGTGATGCACCACGGGCGCATCACGGGCGTCGTCCCGCCGTCGACCAGCCGCGAGACGATCGGCCTGCTGATGACGGGCTCGACAATGGAGGAGGTGGCCGGTGCGCATTAGCCTCGGCCGCCGCCTGCGCCGAGTCGCCGGGAGCCCGGTGGCGGTCACCTTCCTGGGCCTGTTCCTCGGGCTGGTCATCGGCGCGATCATCATCACCATCACGACCGGCCCGGTGCTCGACGCCTGGCGCGGCGTCTTCCACTCCTGGCGAGGGCTGCCCCACGCGATCAAGTTCACGTTCGACTACGTGGGGGCCGCCTACCGGGCGATGTTCGAGGGATCGGTGATCAGCCCCAAGCTGCTCGGAACGCTGATCACGACGGGCCACGGGTGGGCGACCACCTTCACGCCCCTGTCCGAGACCCTCACCTACGCGACCCCGCTGGTGATCGCGTCGATCGGCGTCGGCATCACCTTCCAGGCCGGGCTCTTCAACATCGGCGCCAACGGCCAGGCGATCCTCGGCGGGATCGCCGGCGCGTTCGTCGGGGTGTTCGTGCACCTCCCCACCGTCGCGCTGATGCCGCTCACGCTCGTCGCCGCCATGGCCGGCGGCGCCGCGGCCGGCGCGCTGCCCGGCGTGCTCAAGTCCTTCACGGGCGCGCACGAGGTCATCGTGACGCTGATGTTCAACTACGTCGTCAACCTCTTCCTGCTCTTCACCGTCCTCTCGACCGCGATGCAGCTGCCCGACCAGGGGGCCGACGTCGGGCGCAACCTGCTGCCCGGCGCGACGCTGTCGCCGATCTTCGGCGCGTCCTCGGGGCTGCGGGTCAACTGGGGCCTCGCCGTCGCGGCGGTCGTCGTCGTCTTCGCCTGGTGGCTCCTCGAGCGTTCGAGCCTGGGCTTCGAGTTCCGGGTGACCGGCGCCAACCCCAGCGCCGCGCGCGTGGCCGGCATCAACCCGCGAAAGGTGACGATCGGCGCCTTCGTGATCTCCGGCGCGCTGGCCGGGCTCGCCGGCATCACGCAGCTCGCCGGGGTCAACCACTACCTCGACGGCAACTTCCTCGTCGGCAGCGCCGGCATCGGCTTCACCGCCATCACGGTGTCGCTGCTCGGGCGCAACCACCCGATCGGCATCGTCTGGGGGTCACTGCTCTTCGCCGCGCTGGGCGTGGGCGGGCGCGCGACCCAGGCGATCACCGGCATCCCCAACGACCTGGCCATCATCATCGAGTACGTCATCGTCCTGTGCGTGGCCACCCCGGCCATGATCCAGGAGATCTTCCGCCTGCGCTCGATCCGCGCCGGGGCCCTGCAGCTGGCGACCGCGGGGTGGGGATCGTGAGCGCCGAGGCGATCCCGGTGGTCGAGGCCGTCACGGCGCGCCGCCACATCGGCCGCGAGAACGTGATCGGCGTGATCATGGCGGTGCTCGGGCTCTTCAGCGCGTGGGCCTTCGGCCTGGGCTCGTCGGGCGCGGCCCGCTCGGTCCTCGAGTTCGACCCGGTCAACACGTCGGGGGCCATCCCGTGGCACCTGGCCGACCTGACCCTCTCGACGAGGGTCGTGTGCCTGGTGCTGTCGCTCGCCATCGTCGGCGTCGGCGCCGAGGTCCTGGTGCGCCACCCCGGCCGAGGCGTCATGGCGCGCTTCGGGGTCGTGGCGATCCTCTTCTTCTTCGACCTGATCCTGTGGGCCGGCCGGACCCACGGGCCGAGCCAGGTCGGGTTCATCAGCCTCACCGCGATCCTCGTCGGCGGCGCGGCCCCGGCCATCGTGCTGATGTACGGGTCGCTCTCGGGGGTGCTCTGCGAGCGCTCCGGCGTGGTCAACATCGCGATCGAGGGCCAGTTCCTCGGCGGGGCGTTCATCGGCTCGGTCATCGACTCCATCACGAAGAACTTCTTCCTGGCGACGCTCGGCGGCGCGGTCATCGGCGGCCTGCTCGGCCTGGTCCTGGCGTTCTTCGCCCTGCGCTACCAGTCCGACCAGATCATCGTCGGCGTGGTGCTCGCCTCGCTCATGCTCTCGCTCGGGTCGTACCTCAACCTCCAGGTCCTGACCCCCTACCCGAACCTCAACGGCGGCAGCCCGGCGCCCAATCTGCCGATCCCGCTGCTCGCCAAGATCCCGATCCTCGGGCCGCTGCTGTTCAACGAGAACGGCTTCTTCTACGGCGCCGT
This sequence comes from uncultured Actinomycetota bacterium, assembly GCA_963820815.1. Lineage (GTDB taxonomy): Bacteria > Actinomycetota > Acidimicrobiia > Acidimicrobiales > RAAP-2 > RAAP-2. Next base: position 886,847 of record CAWGBL010000003.1, read on the forward strand.
CGTCTTGGTGCTGCTCATCAGCTTCGGGCTCTTCCGCACGCGCTGGGGGCTGCGCGTGCGCGCCGTCGGCGAGCACCCCAAGGCCGCGGCCAGCGTCGGCATCGACGTGATCCGCTACCGATACCGCAACGTCGTCATGGGCGGGGTGGTCGCCGGGATCGGCGGGGTCGCGCTCTTCGCCTGGCAGGGCCAGTTCCAGCCCGGGATCACCTCGGGCTACGGCTACATCGCGCTGGCCGGGCTCATCTTCGGCCGCTGGCGCCCGTCGGGCATCGTCGTGGCCGCCACGCTGTTCGGGATGTCGGTCTACCTGGCCGAGAACCTGCAGACCTTCTCGATCCCGGTGTCGACCGAGATCCTGCTCATGTTCCCCTACGTCGTGACGATCTTCGTGGTCTCGGGGCTGATCGGCCGCGTGCGCGCGCCAGCCGCCGACGGCATCCCCTACCGGCGCGAGTAGGTCAGGCGCCCGAGCGACGCGATGACGAGCGCCGCGGCGGCCATGGCGCGCTCGAGCGCCTCGCCGGGCCCGGCGCCGAGCAGGCGCGCGCCGAGGTAGGCGCCGGTCGCGGCGTCGCCCGCGCCGGTCGTGTCCACGACGTCGGCGACCTGCGAGCTCGTCGCCCAGCCCTCGCCCGCGCGCCGGGCCCGCGCCCCGAGCGCGCCGCGGGTGAGCACGACCTCATCGAAGAGCTCGGCCAGGCGCGCCTCGGCGCCCTCGGCGTCGGGCGCGCCGGTGAGCGCCAGCGCCTCCTCCTCGTTGGCAAACAGCGTCCCGGCCCCGGCCGCCGCGGCGAGGAACGCCGCGGCGCCCACCTCGCGCAGCGGCGCCACCGAGCAGACATCGACCGACGCGCCCGCGCCATCGCGCCGAGCGAGCGCCAGCGCGCGCGCCGCGACCGCGCGGGTCGCCGGGTCGAGGACCGTGTAGCCCGAGACGTGCACGTGGTCGGCGCCCTCGGCGATCGCGGCCTCCACGAACGCCGCGCTAAGGCGCGGGTTGGCGCCGCGGTCGGTGAGCATCGCGCGCTGGCCGTCGGGGGCGACGACCGCGACGACGACCCCGGTCGGCCCCTCTCGGCGCTCCCAGCGCGCGGTTACCCCGTGCGCGGCCAGATCGGCGGCGAGGAGATCGGCCGCGGCGTCGCGCCCGACGGCGCCCACGTGCACGACGGCGACCCCGGCGGCGGCCAGCGCCACCGCGACGTTGGCCGACGAGCCGCCCCGGCCCACCCGGGTCTGCGCGGGGGTGTCCGACGTCGCGGCGACCGGCCCGGCCGGGCGCGTCACGACGTCGAGCATCACGTCGCCGACGACGACGGCCCGGGTCACGACCCCAGGTCGGCGAGCGAGATGGCCACCTGCCCCGCCAGCTCCGCGTTGTCGACGACCAGCTCGCGGTTGACGGCCACGCTGGCCCCGCCGGTCACGGCCGCGAACTCCGCGAGCATCACGGGCGTGACCTCCTTGCCGCTGACGCGCGTCGCGGCCGCCAGCGCCGCGGCCAGCGCGCGCTCGTGCATCGCCGGGTCGAGCTGGCGCGACGCGTCGACGGGGCGCGCGAGCAGCACGCCGGTCGGCGACGTCGCGCGGTGCGCGCGGAAGGCCAGGGCCGCGGCGCGCGCGCCCTCGACCGCCCAGTCCAGGCGGTGCCCGGTGCGCGACAGGTAGAAGCCGGGAAAGTCGTCGGTGCGGTACCCGAGGACCGGCACGCCCAGGCTGTCGAGCCGCTCGAGGGTCGCCGCGACGTCGAGGATCGACTTGACGCCCGAGGCCACGACGAGGACCGGGTAGCGCGACAGCGCGGTGAGGTCGGCCGACTCGTCGTAGCGGTCCGCCGCGCCGCGGTGCACCCCGCCGAGGCCGCCCGTCGCCATGACCGACACCCCGACCGCGTGGGCCACGGCGATGGTCCCGGCGACCGTCGTCGCCCCGCTCGCGCGCAGCGCGGACGCCGGCCCGAGGTCGCGCGCGCTGAGCTTGGCCGCCGGGCGCGCCGGGTCGGCGAGGCGCGCCAGCTCGTCGGCGCGCAGACCGACGACCGCCTGGCCCTCGATCACGCCGACCGTCGCCGGCACCGCCCCGGCCGCGCGGATGGCGGCCTCGCACTCGGCCGCGGCCTCCAGGTTGTCGGGGGCCGGGAGACCGTGAGCGACGATGGTCGACTCGAGCGCGACGACCGCGCGACCGTGCGCGAGCGCCTCGCGAACCTCCTCGGCGACGAGGACTCGTCCGGGCTCGGGCACCTCCGAAAGATACTGTCTTGGCGTGCCCGGACCCCCCGACGTCGACTGGGACGACCTGCGGCGCGTGGCGCGCGCCGCGGCGCAGAAGAGCTACTCGCCCTACAGCCGCGTGCGCGTCGGCGCCGCCGGCCTCACCGCGACGCGCGACGTCATCGAGGGCGCCAACGTCGAGAACGCCAGCTACGGGCTGACCCTGTGCGCGGAGTGCTCGCTCGTCTCGGACCTCGCCCGGCGCGGCGGCGGGCGGCTCATCGCCGTCGCGGTCGTGGCCGGCGACGGCGAGCCGCTCGCCCCGTGCGGGCGCTGCCGCCAGCTGCTCTTCGAGTTCGGCGGCGGCGACCTGCTGGTCGACGCCGGCGAGGGCGCGGCGCCCCATCGCCTCGCCGACCTGCTCCCGGGCGCCTTCGGTCCCGACGACCTGGCCGCCCGGAGCGGCCCGTGAGCCCCTCGGCGCCCGAGGTCATCACCGCCAAGCGCGACGGCCGCGCCCTCACCGACGAGCAGGTGACCTGGGTCCTTCGCGCCTACCAGCGCGGCGAGGTCGCCGAGGAGCAGATGGCCGCGCTGCTGATGGCGATCCTCTTCCAGGGGCTCTCGGCGCGCGAGCTGGCCACCTGGACCGCCGAGATGATCGCCTCGGGCGAGCGGCTCGACCTCTCGGGACTGTCGCGTCCGACGGTCGACAAGCACTCGACCGGCGGCGTCGGCGACAAGGTCTCGATCGTCCTCGCGCCGCTGGTGGCCGCCTGCGGCGCCGCGGTCCCCCAGCTCTCGGGCCGGGGCCTCGGCCACACCGGCGGGACCCTCGACAAGCTCGAGTCGATTCCGGGCTGGCGCGCGGTCCTCTCCAACGACGAGGTCGTCGCCCAGCTCGAGGAGGTCGGCGCGGTCATCTGCGCCGCCGGGGCCGGCCTGGCGCCGATCGACCGCCGGCTCTACGCGCTGCGCGACGTGACCGGGACCGTCGAGTCGGTGCCGCTCATCGCGTCGTCGATCATGTCCAAGAAGATCGCCGAGGGCACGGCCGCCCTCGTGCTCGACGTCAAGGTCGGGCGCGGCGCCTTCATGGCCACGCGCGAGCGCGCCCTCGAGCTCGCTCGCACGATGGTCGGCCTCGGCGAGGCGCACGGGGTGGCCACGGTCGCCCAGCTCACCGCGATGGACCAGCCGCTCGGGCGCGCCGCCGGCAACGCCATCGAGGTGGCCGAGTGCCGTCGACGTCCTGGCCGGCGGTGGGCCGCCCGACGTGCGCGAGCTCACGCTGGCCCTGGCGCGGCTGATGCTCGAGGGCGCCGGCGTGACGGCCGACCCCGCCGCGGCCCTCGACGACGGGTCGGCGCTCGCGCTCTACCGGCGGATGATCGCCGCCCAGGGCGGCGACCCCGACGCGGCGCTGCCGGTGGCGTCGCGCGCGGCCGTCGTCGAGGCGCCGCGCGATGGCGTCGTGACCGACGTCGACGCGCGCGCGGTCGGCGTGGCCGCGTGGCGCCTCGGCGCCGGGCGCGCGCGCAAGGAGGACCCGGTCAGCGCCGGCGCCGGCGTGCTGACCCTCGTGCGCGCCGGTGACGCGGTGGCCACGGGCCAGCCGGTCTTCGAGCTGCGCGCCGACGACGACGAGCACCTGGCGCTCGGGCGCGAGGCGATCGGGAGCGCGCTGACGATCGGCGACGCGGCGCCCGCGCCGCGGGCGCTCCTGCTCGACCGGGTCGGCGGCGCGACCGCTCGGTAGCCTGGGCCGATGCCCGGCCCGGTCGACCTCGAGACCCTGCGCCGGGCCCCCAAGGTCCTCCTCCACGACCACCTCGACGGCGGGCTGCGCCCGGCCACGCTGGTCGAGCTGGCGGCCGAGTGCGGCTACGCGGGTCTGCCCACGACCGACCCCGGCGAGCTGGCCGGGTGGTTCGTCGCCGCGGGCGGCGGGACCGACCTGGTCCGCTACCTCGAAGGATTCGCCCACACGGTGGCCGTGATGCAGACGCGTGGCGCCCTCGAGCGCGTCGCGCACGAGTGCGCCCTCGACCTGGCGCGCGACGGCGTCGTCTACGCCGAGGTCCGCTTCGCCCCCGAGCTGCACGAGGCCGCCGGGCTCACCCTCAACGAGGTCGTCGACGGCGGTCCTGGCCGGGCTGGCCAGCGGCGCCAACGCCGCGCGGGCCGAGGGGTCGCCGATCGTCGCGCGCGCCATCTTCTCGGCGATGCGCCAGGCCCAGGCCAGCGAGCAGATCGCCCGCCTGGCGGTCAACTTCCGCGACGAGGGGGTCTGCGGCTTCGACATCGCCGGGCCCGAGGACGGCTTCCCGCCGACCGAGCACCTGCGCGCCTTCCACCTCGTCCAGCGCGAGAACTTCCACCTGACCGTCCACGCCGGCGAGGCCTTCGGCCTGCCGTCGATCTGGGAGGCGGTGCAGTTCTGCAACGCCGAGCGGCTCGGCCACGGCGTGCGGATCATCGACGACGTGACGCGCTTCGGCGACGGCTACCGGCTCGGGCGACTGGCCGACTACGTGCGCGACCGCCGTATCCCCCTCGAGGTCTGCCCGACCTCCAATGTGCACACCGGCGCCGCGGCCTCCATCGCCGACCACCCGGTCGAGACCCTGCGCGCGCTTCGCTTTCGCGTGACGATCAACACCGACAACCGGCTGATGAGCAACGTCACGCTCTCGTCGGAGTTCGCCGCGTGCGCGGCCGCCTTCGCCTGGACCCTCGACGACGTCGAGTGGCTCACCCTCAACGCGATGAAGAGCGCGTTCTACCCCTTCGACCAGCGACTCGACCTCATCAACCGGGTCATCAAGCCCGGCTTCGCCGCGCTGCGCGCCGCCTAGGTCACTTCACCTTCACCGTCGCGGCGCCCGACGGCGCCCCGGCGCCCGCCGAGTTGACGGCGCGGACCCGGACCTTGACCTTCGACTTGGCCTTGAGGTGCTTGAGGGTCACGGTCGTCGAGGCGGCGCTCTTCCACGGGCCGCCGTTGAGCGAGTACTGGTAGCCCGTGATGCTGGCGCCGCCGTCGCTCGCCGGAGGGGTGATCGAGATGGTCACGACGCCAACCGCCTTGGACGAGACCTTCTCCTTGGGAGCGCCCGGCGGCGTCGGCGTGGTGGGCGCCGCGCTCGAGAGAACCATGACCTGCTGGTAGCCGCTCGAGTCCTTGTAGAGCCCGGCCGCGCCGCACCCGCCGTCGGGCGTGCACGAGACCAGCATCAGCGCGCCGAGCCCCTCGGTGTTGAGGGCCGCGGTTCCGGGGGCCTCCTCGGCGTTCTGCCAGATCCCGGCGGTCTCGAGGTCGTCGAAGGCCTGGACGGCATTGGCCGAGTCGCCGTAGCCGCCGACCGATCGGCAGTCGCCCGTCGACACGCACGACACCGCCGGTACCTGGGCGTCACCGGACGCGTTGAGCTCCGCCGTGCCCGGGGTCTCGGACATGCTCTGCCACGTCCCGCCGACCTGCTGGACGACGAAGTCCTGGATGCCCCCGCCGACGTCGGTGTAGACCCCGACCGCCTGGCACTGGCCGTCGGCGGGGCACGCGACCGAGCTGACGAAGCCCTCGCTGCCCGCGTTGAGGGTGATCGTTCCCGGGACCTCGATGGCCGTCTGCCATGTCCCGGCCACCTCGCTGGCCACGAAGGGCTGGTCCTCGGTGGACGAGAGCGCGTAGGAGCCGCCGAGGGCGCAGTTGCCGACCGAGGAGCAGGCCAGACTGTTAGCCGCCCCGAATCCCCCGACGTTGAGCGTCACGAGGCCCGGCAACGCCTGCGCGTTCGACCACGTACCCGAGGACTGCGAGTCGACCCAGCCCTGGATGTTCTTGCTCGCGTCGGAGTAGAAGCCCGTCAGCGTGCACGACCCGGCCTTCGGGCACGCCACGAAGGTGCCGCCCGCGAAGTTCGTGACGTCGAGCTGCCCGGTGCCGGGCACTTCGATCGCCCCGCCCCAGGTCCCATTGGTCTCGCTGGCCACCATGGCCTGGGCGCCGTTGACGTCAAGGTACGCGCCGGTCACGACGCAGTTGCCCGGCGACGTGCACGCCAGCCCCACCGAGGTGCTCTGCGCACCCGTCGGCAGCGAGGCCGAGAGCGGCAGGGGCTGGGCCGACCCCCACGTCCCGCCGGTCTCGTTGTCGACGAACGTGAAGGAGTGGCCCTGGCTGTCCTTGTACGTCCCGGCGACGGCGCAGTCCGTGGACGACGTGCACGAGATTGCCGGAGTGGTGACGTCGCCCCCGGAGTTGAGGTCGATCAGCCCGGGGATCGACTCGGCGCTGCCCCAGGAGAAGTTCACTTCGTTGGCGACGAAGCCCTGGAGGTGGCGCAGCGAATCGGAGTAGGTGCCCACGACCCCGCAGGCGCCGGCCGACGTGCACGACAAACCGTCGACCGTCGCCGCGCCGGTCGAGTTGAGCGCCGCCAGACCAGGCAGGGCCACGGCGGACGCCCAGGTCGGGTCGGCCCCGGCCGGGCAGACGGCCAGGGCCGCGGCGGCGGCGACGGCGAAGGCGGACACGAGGAGTCGGTGCGCGAGTCGGGTCACGATGCGTTGTCTACTACCCGGCCCCCCGCGTACGCCCTGAACGGCGCTCAGGGCTGGGCGGAAACCCCAGCCAGGGCCCGGACGTCGGCGCGCACGGCGGCCAGCGTGGTCGCGGCGCGACTCCGGGCCTCGGCCAGCGACGGCTCGGCCGGGGCGACGACCTCGACGTACGCCTTGAGCTTGGGCTCGGTGCCCGAGGGGCGCACGATGACGCGCCCCGCCGAGCCGAGCTGCCAGCGCACCCCGGGGGTCGCGGGCAGCCCGCGCCACCCGGCCGAGAGGTCGACCGCCTCGGTCACGGCGAGACCGCCGACGGCGCGCGGCGGGTCGGCGGCCAGGCGCTCGACGGTGGCCGCGATCGCCGCCAGCCCGCGCTCGCCCTCGGCGCGCACCGTGACGGGCCCGGTCGCGTGGACCCCGTGGGCGACGGCCAGCTCGTCGAGCCGGTCGAGCAGCGTGCGCCCCTCGTCCTGGAGGTCGCTCGCCAGGCGGCAGAGCGCGAGGGCCGCGGACAGCCCGTCCTTGTCGGCGACGGCCGGGTCCACCGCGTAGCCGAGCGCCTCCTCGTAGCCGAAGGCCAGCCGGCCCGAGCCCGCGGCCCGGCTGATCCACTTGAATCCCGTGAGCGTGGTGGCGTAGGCGACGCCGGCCGCCGCGGCCATCGCCTCGAGCATCGAGGACGAGACGATCGTCGTGGCCACGACGTCGCCGCTGCGACAGCCCGGGAGCAGCGCCGACGCGAGCAGCCACCCGATCTCGTCGCCCGAAAGGGCGCGCCAGCCGGGCCCCTCGCGGACGGCCGCGCCCAGCCGGTCGGCGTCGGGGTCGTTGGCGATCACCAGGTCGGCGCCGCTGGCACGCGCGGCGGCGAAGGCCCGGTCGAGCGCCCCCGGCTCCTCGGGGTTGGGGAACGGCAGCGTGGGAAAGGCGCCGTCGGGCTCGAACTGATCGGCCACGACCGCGACGCGCTCGAAGCCCGCCTCGGCGAAGAGCCGGGTCATCACCGCGCCGCCGACCCCGTGCATCGCGGTGTAGGCGACGCGCAGGTCGCTCGCCCCGCCGAAACGACCCACCAGGTGCGCGCGGTAGGCGTCCAGGAGCGACTCGGGCACGGCGTGGTGCAGCGTCGAGGAGCGGTCGCCGAGCGCGCAGGGCCCGGCGGCGGCCGAGTGCCGCTCGACGACCTCGTCGTCGGGCGGGACGATCTGCGCGCCGTCGGCGGCGTAGAGCTTGTACCCGTTGTCGGCCGGCGGGTTGTGGCTGGCCGTGACCATCACCCCGGCCGCCGCGCGAAGCGCCGTGACCGCGTAGGCGGTGAGCGGCGTGGGCAGGGGCCGGGGCATCTCGTGGACCGCCACCCCCGCGCCGAGCAGGACGGCGACGACCTCGTCGTTGAACTCCTCCGACCCGCGCCGCGCGTCGCGCCCGACGACCACTCCGCGCGCCGGGTCGAGGCCGCGCTCACGCAGCCAGGCGGCGACCCCCTGGGTCGCCCGCCGCACGGTCAGGCGGTTCATCCCGGCGGGCCCGGCCATGACCGGGCCGCGCAGCCCCGCCGTGCCGAACGTCAGGGGCGCGTCGACGCGCCGGGCCAGCTCGGCCTCGTCACCACTCGCCACGACCGCCTCGAGCTCGGCGCGCGTCGCCGGGTCGGGGTCGGCCGCGGCCCAGGCGGCCGCGAGCGCCGCGCGCTCGCTCGTCACAGGACCGGCAGGATCGCCGCGAGCAGCGCGCCGAGCGATGACGCCGCCGCCTGCCCGGCCTCGAGGACCTCGCGGTGGTCGAGCCGCGCCGCGCCCACGCCAGCGGCGAAGTTCGAGACCAGCGAGAGCCCGACCACCTCGGCGCCGAGGTGGCGCGCGGCGATGGCCTCGAGCACGGTGGACATGCCCACCAGCGTCGCGCCGGCGCGCGCGAGCATCTCGACCTCGGCCGGGGTCTCGTAGTGGGGGCCGCGCAGCCCGGCGTAGACGCCCTCGGGCAGCGCCGCGGCGGCGCGCACCCGGGCGCGCGCGTCGGCCGAGTAGAGGTCCGACAGGTCGACGAAGCGCGCGGCCAGTCCCTCGGGCGGCGGCGGGCCCTCGAGCGGCGAGGTGCCGGTGAGGTTGAGGTGGTCGGCGATGAGGACGACCGACCCGGGCGCAGTCGCCGGGTCGATGCCGCCGGCGGCGTTGGTGAGCACGACGGCGCGCGCGCCGGCCGCGATCACGGTCCTCACGGGGTGGACGACCGTGGCCGCCGGGTGCCCCTCATAGAGGTGGACGCGCCCGGCGACGAGCGCGACGGTGCGGTCGGCGACGCGCACCGTGAGGATGCGCCCGGAGTGGCCGGCCACCGTCGGCGCGGCGAAGCCCGGCAGGTCGGACGTCGCGACCGAGGCCGAGGGCTCGCCCAGCGCGACCGAGCCCTCCTTCCACCCCGAGCCGAGCACGACGGCCAGGTCGTAGGCGTCGACGCCGCTCTGCGCGCGCAGCGCGTCGGCCGCGGCGTTCGCGGTGTCGTAGGGCGTGGTCATTGGCCGATCGTGTGCCAGACGGTAGAGGTCTCGACGAAGGCGCGCATCCGCCGGAGCGGGTCCGCGCCGGCGTCGGCCAGGACGCGCTTGATCGACTCGGCGGCCGTGACGGCCAGCGCGCCGGCGTTGGCCGCGCCGGCCAGGTCGATCCCGTCGACGTCCTCGTGCGCGGCCAGCACCGGGGCGAGCTCCTCGACCCGGCCGGCGACGAGGTTGACGACCCCGCCGGGCAGGTCACTCGTCGCCGCCATCTCGCCGAGCAGCAGCGCCGGGGTGGGTCGCGACTCGCTGGGCACCACGACGACCGCGTTGCCGACGGTCACCGGCGCGAGGGCCGCGTCGACGAGCCCGAGGAGCGACGACTCCTCGGGCGCGATCACGCCGACCACCCCGCTCGGGGTCGGCAGCGAGAAGTTGAAGAACGGTCCGGCGACCGGGTTGGCGCCGCCCAGGACCTGGGTCACCTTGTCGGCCCACCCCGCGTACCACACGATCCGGTCGATCGCGGCGGCCACGGCGGCGGCCGCGGCGGCGTCGCCCGCCCCCTCGGCGAGGGCGACGTGCTCGGCGAGCTCGGCGCGGCGCGATTCGACCATCTCGGCCAGGCGGTAGAGGACCTGGCCGCGGTTGTACGCGCTCATCGCCCACCACTTGGGCTGGGCCGCGCGCGCCGCGCGCACGGCGTCGCGCAGGTCCTTGCGCGAGCCCTGGGCCACGTTGGCCAGGAACGCGCCGGCGGCGGTGGTGACGACGTAGCTGCGCCCGGACTCCGAGCGCGGGAAGGCGCCGTCGACGTAGAGCTTGTAGGTCTTTCGCACCGCGAGCCGGTCAGACATCGAGGTACGCCTCCAGGCCGTGGCGGCCGCCCTCGCGGCCGAAGCCCGACTCGCGCACGCCGCCGAAGGGGCTCGACGGGTCGAACTTGTTGTAGGTGTTCGCCCAGATCACCCCGGCGCGCAGGCGCTCGGCGACCCACAGGGTCCGGCTCCCCTTCTCGCTCCACACCCCGCAGGCCAGGCCGTAGGTCGTGTTGTTGGCCTTGGCCACCGCCTCCTCGGGGGTGCGGAAGGTCAGCACCGAGAGCACTGGGCCGAAGATCTCCTCGCGCGCGATGCGATGGCTCTGGGCGACGTCGGCGAAGACCGTCGGCGCGAACCAGTAGCCGCGCTCGGGCAGCGCGCACGCGCTGGTGTAGCGCGTCGCCCCCTCGGCCTCGCCGTAGGCGGTGAGCTCGCGGATGCGAGAGAGCTGGGCGGCCGAGTTGATCGCGCCGACGTCGGTGTTCTTGTCGAGCGGGTCGCCGACGCGCAGCTGCTCCATACGCCGGATGAGGCGGCGCAGCACCTCGTCGGCCACCGACTCCTGGACCAGCAGGCGGCTGCCCGCGCAGCAGACGTGGCCCTGGTTGAAGAAGATCCCGTCGACGATCCCCTCGATCACCTCGTCGACCGGCGCGTCCTCGAAGACGATGTTGGCGCCCTTGCCGCCGAGCTCGAGGGTGAGGCGCGTACCCGTCCCGGCGAGGCGGCGCTGGATGATCCGGCCGACCTCGGTCGAGCCGGTGAAGGCGATCTTGTCGACCCCGGGGTGCTCGACCAGGGCGCTGCCGGTCGAGCCGTCGCCGGTCACGACGTTGACGACCCCGTCGGGCAGCTCGGCCTGCTGAAGGATCTCGGCCAGCACCATCGCCGACAGCGGCGTCGTCTCGGCCGGCTTGAGCACGCACGTGTTGCCCGCGGCCAGCGCCGGGGCGAGCTTCCACGCCGCCATCAGCAGCGGGAAGTTCCACGGGATGATCTGGCCGGCGACCCCGAGGGGCCGCGGGTCGGGCCCGAAGCCGGCGTAGCCGAGCTTGTCGGCCCAGCCCGCGTAGTAGAAGAAGTGCGCGGCGGCGAGCGGCACGTCGACGTCGCGGCTCTCGCGGATCGGCTTGCCGTTGTCGAGCGACTCGACCACCGCGAGCTCGCGCGAGCGCTCCTGGATCAGTCGCGCGACGCGGAACAGGTACTTCGCGCGCTCGCTGCCCGACGCCCTCCCCCACGGGCCCTCGTAGGCGCGCCGCGCCGCGGCCACGGCGGCGTCGACGTCGGCGGCCGAGCCCAGCGCGACCGTGGCCAGGGGCTCCTCGGTGGCCGGGTTGAGCGTCGTGAGGCGCTCGTGGGACGCCGGGTCCGTGAAGCGGCCGTCGACGAAGAGGCCGTACTCGTCGCGCAGCCGCGCGATCGACGCGGACTCCGGCGCCGGGTCGTACTCGAACGCCGAGAGCCGCGAGGCCACGAGGTCGCCGGCCATCAGTCCGCGCTGAACTCGTCGGGCCGCGGGTAGGGACCGCGCCGCTGCTTGGCCCGCTGCATCAGCAGGTCGTTGAGCAGGCTCGAGGCGCCGAAGCGGAAGAGCGACGGGCTGAGCCAGGCCGACCCGGCCGTCTCGTTGACGACGACCAGGTAGCGGATCGCGTCCTTGGCGCTGCGGATCCCCCCGGCCACCTTCACGCCGACGAGGCGCCCGGTCGCTTCGGCGAAGTCGCGCGACGCCTCGAGCATGACCAGGGCCACCGGCAGCGTCGCGTTGACCCCCACCTTGCCGGTCGAGGTCTTGATGAAGTCCGCGCCGGCCAGCATGGCCAGCCAGCCCGCCCGCCGGACGTTGTCGTAGGTGACCAGCTCGCCGGTCTCCAGGATCACCTTGAGGTGGGCGCTTGCCGCACGCGGCCTTCACCGCGACGACCTCGTCGAAGACCTGGCCGAGGCGCCCGGAGAGGAACGCGCCGCGGTCGATCACCATGTCGACCTCGTCGGCGCCGGCCTCGACCGCCTCGGCGACGTCGGCCAGCTTGACCGCCATCGACGCGCGCCCCGACGGGAACGCCGTCGCCACCGAGGCGACCGCGACGCCCGACCCGGCCAGGTGCCGCTTGGCCCCGGCGACGAGGTCGGGGTAGACGCAGACCGCGGCGACCGAGGGCACGCTCGGGTCGAGCGCGTCGGGGGCGACGGCCTTGGCGCAGAGCGACGCGATGCGCCCCGGGGTGTCGGCGCCCTCGAGGGTGGTGAGGTCGACCATCGCGATGGCCAGGTCGATGGCGGCCAGCTTCGACGCGCGCTTGATCGAGCGGGTGGCCAGCTTCGCCGCGCGGGCCTCGGCGCCGACCGCGTCGACCCCCGAGAGCCCGGCCAGGATGGAGCGCAGCTGCGCCTCGGTCTCGATGGCCGGCAGCGTGCTGGCCGGCGGGACGACGACCGCGCGGTCCTCGGGCGCCACCGGGCGCAGGGCGGCGATGCTCACCTCAGCACGCTACCAACGCCCCTCGAGGCACTACCGGGGCTCGTCGACGCGCGGGAGCTCGCCCGCGGCGCGGCGCTGCGCCAGGCTCGGCGCGCTCGCGTCGCGCTCGCTCACGATCGGCTGGCCCGCGAGCGGCCACGCGACGCCGACCTCGGGGTCGAAGGGGTCGACGCCGAGCTCGAACGCCGACTGGTAGGGCGAGCTCAGCAGGTAGGCGATCGACGCGACGTCGCTCGTGACGCAGAAGCCGTGGGCCGCGCCCTTGGGCAGCACCACCGACCGGCCCGTGCCCGCGGCGAGCTCCACGACCTCGACGCGGCCGAACGTCGGCGACCCGACGCGCACGTCGACGACCACGTCGGTGACCTCGCCCTCGACGCAGGTGACGACCTTGGCCTGGCCCTCGGGCGCGACGCTGTAGTGCAGGCCGCGCACGACCCCGCGCGCCGAGCGCGAGAGGTTGGCCTGGGCGCACGCGAAGCCGGCGCCGACGGCCTCGAGCTCGGCGGCGCGGAACCATTCGCGGAAGTACCCGCGGTCGTCGGGGAAGACCGGCGACTCGATGACGTACGCGCCCGCGATGGACAGCGCCGTCAGGCTCACGCCGCCGCCTTGAGCGGCCGCCACCAGGCCTCGTTGTCGCGGTACCACTCGACCGTGGCGGCCAGCCCCTCGTCGAAGGCGACGCGCGGGGCGTAGCCGAGCTCGTCGCGCGACTTGGACCAGTCCAGGCTGTAGCGCCGGTCGTGGCCCAGGCGGTCGGGCACGGCCTCGACCATCGACGCGTCGGCGCCGAGCAGCGCGAGCAGGCGCCCGGTGAGCTGCGCGTTGGTGAGCTCGGTCCCGCCGCCGATGTGGTACACCTCGCCGGCGCGGCCGCGCTCGAGGGCCGCCAGCAGCCCGGCGCAGTGGTCGTCGACGTGCAGCCAGTCGCGCACGTTGCCGCCGTCGCCGTAGAGCGGGACCTTCGCGCCGTCGAGCAGGTTGGTGACCGACAGGCGGGATCATCTTCTCGGGGAACTGGCGCGGCCCGTAGTTGTTCGTGCAGCGCGTCACCACGACGTCCATGCCGTAGGTCACGTGGTAGGCCAGCGCGGCCAGGTCCGAGCCGGCCTTGGACGCGGCGTAGGGCGAGCGCGGGGCCAGCGGCTGGTCCTCGCGCCACGAGCCGCTCTCGATCGAGCCGTAGACCTCGTCGGTCGACACGTGCACGATCCGGCGCACGCGCGCGCGCCGCGCCGACTCGAGCAGCTGCTGGGTGCCCAGGACGTTGGTGGCGAAGAACGGCTGCGCCGACGCGATCGACCGGTCGACGTGGCTCTCGGCGGCGAGGTGGACGAGCGCGTCGGCGTCGCTCAGCGCCGCGTCGGTCACCGCCGCGTCGAGGATCGACCCGTGAACGAAGCTCGCGCGCGGGTCGGCCAGCGCGGCGTCGAGGTTCTCGCGACGCCCCGAGTAGGTCAGCGCGTCGAGCAGGACGACGTCGTCGTAGCCGAGGCGCTCGGCGTGCTCGAGGAAGACCTCGGCGAAGCGCGAGCCGATGAACCCCGCGGCCCCGGTGATGACTGCGCGCATGTGACCTCGCCCAAAAGTCGAAGAAGCGGGATTCCTATACTAATGGAGTGAGGGGAATCATCCTGGCCGGAGGCCACGGCACGCGCCTCCACCCCATCACCCGCGCGGTCTCCAAGCAGCTGCTGCCGGTCTACGACAAGCCGATGATCTACTACCCGCTCAGCACGCTCATGCTGACCGGCCTGCGCGAGATCCTGCTCATCACGACGCCACACGACCAGCCGGCCTTCCAGCGACTCCTCGGCGACGGGTCCCACCTCGGCCTCAGCCTCTCCTACGTCACCCAGGAGAGCCCGAACGGTCTGGCCGAGGCGCTGATCCTGGGCGAGCGCTTCCTCGATGGCGACAAGTGCGCGCTGATCCTCGGCGACAACCTCTTCTACGGCCCCGGCCTGGGCACGCACCTCGCCCAGTACGTCGACGTCGAGGGCGCGCTGATCTTCGCCTACCAGGTGAGCGACCCCCAGCGCTACGGCGTCGTCGAGTTCGACGACACGGGGCGGGTGCTCTCGATCGAGGAGAAGCCCGCGCACCCGCGCTCGACCTACGTCGTGCCCGGCATGTACTTCTACGACGAGCGGGCGGTCAAGTTCGCGCACGAGCTCACCCCGAGCGACCGGGGCGAGCTCGAGATCACCGCGCTCAACAACGCGTACCTCGAGCGCGGCGAGCTGCGCGTCGTGCCGCTCAGCCGCGCGACCACCTGGCTCGACACCGGCACCTACGAGTCCCTCTACGAGGCGACCGGGCTGGTGCGCGCGCTCCAGCACCGATCGGGTATGCGCATCGGCGACGTCGAGCAGATCGCGAAGGATCAGGGCTGGGCTCCCTGAGCAGCGTGGTCGTTCACGCTGCTTTCACCTTGAGTCGCTCGTAGACGAAGATCCCGTGGCTCGTCGCCAGGAGCTTGAATCGCCGAAGGAACCAACTCTGTAACTCCGCGGTCCAAGGCACGGCCGGGTAGTGGAACGTCGACGCGACCGGTCGAAGTGGCGCGGCCGGGTCGAATGATGTGACGACGTAGTCCGCTCTCCAGAACCACCGCTGCCATTCGCCAATGAGCTGGCGCGAAGGTGGACGAAGTTCATCGCCCCACGCCTGCCACACCCCAGCCGGGTCGATGACCGAGGGACACCCGGTGCCTGGCGCGAAACGATTGGCGAAGAGCCCGATCGAGACACTGGTGTAGACCGCGCAGGATCCGGATGGCACTTCGGTGGCGACCACGCTGTATCCCGATGTCGTCGCCCCGTGGAGCGACGAGTAACTTCGGAAATACTGGCAACGATTCGCAACGGCCCCGAAGGCCAGGACGACGCCAATTGTGGCGAGGCCGACCCTCACCACCCGCCGGCCAGCGGTCGACACGCGTGCCCGACTCCAGAACGCGGCGACCGCCCTCGCCCCGGCCGCTCCAACGACAGCCAGAGTCCCCACGAGGAACGGTGCCGCGAAGTAGCCGAAGTCAAGGAAGGCGTCGGGACCGACCAGCAGGCCGGCGACCGCGGTCACGGAAGCCAGCAGCAGAAACGACTCTGGTGTCGCGGGCCGGCGCAACGGACGTACGACGGACGTTGCGCTAGCCCAGAGCGCCGCGATGAGCGCGAGCGCGACCGGGCCGGACGGAGCCAGTCCCGTTCCAGCGAATCCGGTGGCGTCCGAAAGTCGCCACCAGATACCCTGCCCACCGGTCGACACGTTGGAATGTCGCAGGATCTGACCAACGAAGACCTCGTTGACGAATGCGTGCGGAGCCGCCGCCGCGAAGGGGCTGACGATGGCCACGAGGCCCAAGCCGGCGCCTAGGACGAATAGCCCCGCGCGTCGGCGGGAGTCCCGCGCGGACACAAGGAGCAGGGCGACGAAGGGGAAGAGTGCCCACAGTTCGATTGAGGCGGCGACGCCAAACAGGACGCCGGCGGCGGCGGCCCGCCGGGGCGTCGGATCGGCGTCACGTTCTGCCCACCCAAACCAGGTGTTTGCTCCGAGCAGGATGAACGCGAGACAGTACGGCTCGATCTTGACGGACGAACTTACGAACACTGCCACTGGAGTCAACGCGAGCCCGAACCCGGCGATCGCCATGGCCAGGCGTCCGTGGCGCCGGACCAGCCACGCGAGCAAGCCCACGTTCGCTGAGGCCACCACGAGAGTCGTCGCTCGCGCGGCCGTGAGAACCACCGAGCTACCGGCCCAGCGCAGCGCCTCGCTGAGTGGCGCGAGCATCAAGAGGACTCCCGGCGGCTGGACGAACGTGAAGTCCCGATACGGCAACACTCCGCTGACCAAGTGAAGTGTCGCCGCGGTGTAGACGCTCGAGTCGTACAGCTCCATGAAGCGCGGCACGGCGAGTTGCCACGAGTAGACGCCGAGACCGACGACGGACACGGCCGCCGCCACGGCGCAGCGCGATCCAAGGACTCTTCGAAGAGCGACGGTCAGGGACGTTGCCCGGCGATCGCGGATGTCGAGCCTGGACGTAATTACCGCCCTGCTTCAGCCGTCTCGGGGGAGGCAAGGCACGACCCAGCGGTGATGACATCGCCCAGGGCTTTCGGCCCAGGCTGAGGCATCAGCGTGGGCGCAAGCCGTCAAGGCTGAGGCCAACGGCGCCGACCAGGTCGGCGTGGGCCAGTCGCTTGTGGACCCGGACAACCGACCGGTCCTTGCCGGCCATCGCGGCAGCGAGCGCCACGGCGCGCTCGACGACCTCGGCGGCGTCGGCCTGCTCCTCGACGATGCCGGCGGCCACCGCCTCGGGCGCCGAGAAGCGCCGGCCGGTGACGATCGACTCGATCGCCGCGGCGCGCGGCAGGCGCGCGAAGACGATCGCCGCGAGCTCTGGCGTGAGCGGCAGGCCGATGTCGACCTCGTTCATGCACCAGTAGCCGCGGTCCGCGCGCATGACCCGCCGGTCGAACGCGCAGCTCAGCAGCGCCCCCCCGGCGAACGCGTGGCCGTTGATGGCCGCGACGGTGTAGGCCGGGAATACGTAGAGGCGCGCGACGAGGCGCAGCAGCCCCTGGATCGTCGAGGCGAACTCGTCGGCGTCGGCGGCGAAGCGCTCGAGGTCCAGGCCGTTGGAGAAGAACTTGCCCGACCCCGTGGCCACCAGGGCCAGCGGCCCGCCGCGCGCCTCGACCTCGTCGAGGCGGGCGTGCCACGCCGCCAGGGCGTCGGCGTTGATCCGGTTCTCGCCGTCGTCCCAGGTCAGCAGCGCGACGTCGTCGCGCCAGGCGAGCTCGAGCCCCACGGGCCCAGGCTACGCGCCTAGTAGAGCATCACCCGGACGACGTTGGACAGGTCGAGGTAGCTCGGCTCGACCGGCACGATGCGGAAGGTCAGCGAGTCGCCGCTGGGGTCGGTGCCCGTGTAGACGTAGACCGGCAGCAGCAGCGTCGACCCGTCGGTCATCGGGAAGACGTCGTACTCCTCGCTCACCGACGTGATCGTCACCGGCACCGGCGGCGCGGTGGTCGTCGGGGCGTCGGTCGGCGTCGTGGTCCCCGACGTGTCGGTCGTCACGGGGATGGTCGGGGGAGGCGCCACCGTCGACGGCGTCGTCGCGCCCGGGGCGGGGCTGCCGGCGCCGCTGTCCGCGGGCGGGTTCGTAGGCGGAGCGGCGCCGAGCGACGCACCGTCGACGGTGGCGAAGGGTGAGGCGAAGCCCTCGGACACGCCGGGGGTCACCAAGAAGAGCTGGGCGGAGATCTGGGCGACGCCATCGGCCGGGGAGACCAGCGGGTAGTCGCCGAGCGCGGTGGTGGCCACGCTCACGCCATCGGCGCCGAGCAGCGTGCCGTCGGCGGCGAACTCGAAGTCGTAGGTGAACGGCGTGGACAGGCCGTCGATGAGGACCGGCAGGGTGACCTGCACGGGCCCGTTGGGGTCGGCGCCGAGGGCGGCGTCGCTCGGCGCGCCGACGGTGGCGCCGAGCGCCTGGGCGTCGGCGGTCGCCTGGGCGTCAAAGGCGCTCGTCGCGGTGCTCGAGACCGTCGTGGAGTCGGGCGTCGCGGCCGGCGACGTCGAGAGGATGCCCCAGGAGGCGTAGCCGCCTTCGTCCGAGAGCCACGCCGTGAAGTCAGCGGTCGAGGCGGTGTAGTTCGAGCCGTCGGTCGTCGTCGGAGTGCCGATGTCCAGGCCCAGGGCGCTCGCCGCCGACGTCAGCGCGGCGGCGCCGGCCGCTCCCGGGGCGAGCGAGTAGACGGTCGCCGACCCGGCCTGGGTCGAGAGCGACGGCCCGGCGCTGAACGACCAGTTGGCGATCATCCGCATCATCGTCGAGGGGACCTGGGTGCCCGTCGCGCTGGCGTGCGGGGTGGAGGCGGCCGCGAAGTTGAGGACCGGCAGGGCGTTGCCCGCCACGCCCAGGGCGGCCACGCCGGCGCCGGTCAGCAGCGCGGCCGACGCCGCGGCACCGGCGACGCGCAGCCGGAAGAGGCGCCACGCCGGGTCGCGAGGAGGGCGGCTGCGCGCGACGCGCGTGACCATGGCGTCGAGGTCGCCCGGCACGTAGCCGGCGGCCGCGGGGTCGCTCATCGACAGGCGCTCGAGTGGGCTCGGCACGTTTCCTCCTTCCATGGGATTTATGTCCGGCGGGGGCGGGAATTTCACGTGATCGCCGCCTCCTCGAAGTGGCTGCGGAATCGGGCCTCGGCGCGGCTGATCCGCACGGCCGCGGCGTTGGGGCTGAGCTGGAGGACCAGGGCGATCTCGGCCGCGCTGCGGCCGTCCCAGGCGTGCAGCAGGAGGATCTCGCGGTCGTCCTCGCTGAGCGCGGCCAGCGCCGCGCGCACGCCCTCGTCGGCGATGACCTGCTCCTCGGCCGGCGAGCTGTCGCCCGGGGGGCGGACCCGCCCCTCTAGGGCCGTGCGCCGGCGGGCCTTGCGCTGGGCGTTGCGCAGCACGTTGCGCGCGACCCCGATCATCCAGGGCACCACCGCGTCCTCGGGCACGTCGTCGAGGCGGCGCCAGGCGACGAGCAGGACCTCCTCGACCAGGTCGTCGAGGTCGGCCGGGGGCAGCGGGTAGAGGCGCCGGCGAAGGTAGGCGCCGACCGCCGGGGTCGCCTCGGCGGCCAGGTCGCGGAACCGGCTCTCCCCCGCCCTCACGTCGGCGTTATGTCGCGCGGCGCCCGGCACTTACCCAGTGAAGCACCGCCCAGGCCCGTCGCCGCGGCGCCCGGTAGCGTGGCGCCCGTGGCGCACAGCGACGACGTGGTCGAGCCGGACGTCGACGAGGACCACCCGGTCTCGGACCACTGGGTCTGGGCCGGCCCCCACCGCCCGCCCTGGCCGCGGGCGATGGTCGAGTCGATGACCCGGGACTGGGGCGCGAGCGGGCTCGACGACGCCGAGGACGACCGGGCCGGGGCCTACGCCGCGCGCCGCGGCGCCCTGGCCGGGCTCTTCCCCGGCCTCACCCTGGTGGTGCCCAACGGCGGCTACAAGGTCCGCTCCAACGACACCGACTTCCGCTTCCGCCCGGGGTCGGACTTCTTCTACCTGACCGGCTGCGACGAGCCCGATGCGGTCCTGCTGGTCGGGCCGGGGGCCGGCGACGCCGCGGCCACCCTCTTCGTGGCCGGGCGCAGCGACCCGTCGACCCACGCCTTCTTCTCCGACAGCCGCTACGGCGAGCTCTGGGTCGGGGCCCGGCGCGGGCCGGCCGAGGCCGCAATGCGCCACGCCATCGCCGCGTCGCCCCTCGAGTCGCTCGACGAGCGCCTCGACGCGCTGGCCGAGGGCGAGGTCGCCACGGTGCGCGACGTCGACTCGGCCATCGACGACCGGCTCAAGGCCCACGACGCCGACGCCCGGCTCTCCGAGGCCCTGGGCGAGATGCGCCTGGTCAAGGACGACTGGGAGGTGGCCGAGCTCGAGCGCGCGGTCGCCGCGACGGTCGACGGCTTCGAGGACGTCGTGCGCGCCCTGCCCGCGATCATCGGCCAGAGCGAGCGGGAGGTCGAGGGCGTCTTCAACCTGCGCGCGCGCGTCGAGGGCAACGACGTCGGCTACGGCACCATCGCCGCGGCCGGCGCGCACGCGACGATCCTGCACTGGACGCGCAACGACGGCGAGGTGCGCGCGGGCGAGCTCCTCCTGCTCGACGCCGGCGTCGAGGTCGACAGCCTCTACACCGCCGACGTCACCCGGACCCTGCCGGTGTCGGGGGCCTTCAGCGACGCCCAGCGCCGCGTCTACGAGCTCGTCTACGCCGCCCAGGAGGCCGGCATCGCCGCGGTGCGCCCGGGCGCCGACTTCATGGCGCCCCACGACGCGGCGATGGCGGTGCTCGCCGACGGCCTCTACGAGCTCGGGATCCTCGACGTCGAGCCCGAGGACGCGCTGCGCAAGGAGCGCCAGCTCTACAAGCGCTACACGCTGCACGACGTGAGCCACATGCTCGGCCTCGACGTCCACGACTGCGCGGCGGCGCGCCAGGAGGTCTACCAGTCGGCAAGCTGCGCGAGGGCTAGGTGCTGACCGTCGAGCCCGGCCTCTACTTCCAGCCCGACGACCTCACGGTGCCCGAGGAGTACCGCGGCATCGGCGTGCGCATCGAGGACGACGTGCTGGTCACCGCCGACGGGCGCCGCAACCTCTCGGCCGCGCTGCCGCGCGCCAGCGCCGACGTCGAGGCGTGGATGGCCGGGATCTGGGCGGCCGGGTCGCGCGGCCTGGTCTAGAGGACGCGCACCGGCACGTCGCCCGGGCCGCGGACCATCCCCGGGCGCCAGGTGACCGCGGCCGGGTCGGCCAGGGTGAAGCGCGGGTAGCGCGCGATGAACTCCTCGATCGCGACGCGCAGCTCGAGGCGCGCCAGGTTCGACCCGATGCAGCGGTGGATCCCCAGGCCGAAGGCCAGGTGGCGGTTCTCGAGCCGGTCGATGACGAACCGGTCGGCGTCGGGGAAGGCGGCCGGGTCGCGGTTGGCCGCCGGGAAGGCGACCATCATCCAGTCGTACTTCTTCATCGGGCAGCCCATGTACTCCATGTCGTGCTTGACCAGGCGGGTCATCGAGACCGGGGCGTAGAAGCGCAGGAACTCCTCGATGGCGACGGGCATCAGGTCGGGCTCGGCGACGAGGCGCGCCAGGTCGTCGGGGCTCTTGGCCAGGTGCCAGAGCGAGGCGCCGATCGCCGACCAGGTCGTGTCGATCCCGGCGATCAGCACGAGGATCATCGTGCCGAAGACGTGCTCCATGGAGAGCTTCTCGCCGTCGCCGAACTCGACGTTGAGCAGGTAGCTGGTGAGGTCGTCGCGCGGGTTCGCGAGGTGGTCCTCGATCTGGCGGGTGAGGTACTCCTCGATGGGCGCGAACATCTCGATGCGCTCCTCGACCGGCCGGTCGACCGCGCCCAGGACGACGTAGATGAACTCGCGGAAGAGCTCCTCGTCCTCGGCCGGGAAGCCGAGCATCTTCTGGATGATCATCGCCGGGATGTGCTCGGCGTACTGCGTGCCGGCGTCGAAGACCTCGTGGCCCTCGGTCTCGTCGAGGAGCCGGCGGCAGAGCTCGCGGATCGCCGGCTCCAGGGCGTTGACCGCCCCCGGGGAGAAGGCCGGCAGCAGCAGGCGGCGGGCGAAGGCGTGGAAGGGCGGGTCCGACGTGATCGGCGGCGCGACGCCGATCGGCGCGGGCAGCGCCGTCTCGTCGGGCCGGCCGTTGGTGATGACGACGGTGCGGCTGGTGAAGTTGTCGGTGTCCTTGGCGACCTTGGACACGCCGGCGTAGGTGGTGGGCAGCCAGCCGCCGCCGTAGCGGTCGGTGTGGGCGACCGGGCAGCGCTCGCGCAGGTCCTCCCAGATCGGGAAGGGGTCGTTCACCCACTGGGGGTCGACGTGGTCCCAGTCGGTGGCGAAGTCGAGAACCGGCGGCTTGTCCACTTACTCCTCCACGATGAAGATCGCGTGCTCCGGGCAGTTGGCCTGGGCGAGCTCGGCCAGGGGCCGCGTGGACTCGGTGAGCGCACCGTCGCCGATGACCACCCCGTTGCCCAGCTCGTCGAAGCCGAAGAGGTGGGGGGCCATGGTGAAGCACCGACCGTGGCCCTGGCAGAGCTCCGCGTCGATGACGACCCTCACGCGCCCCCCTTTCCCGCGCTGACCTTACTACCGGGTAACGCGAGAATCGGTCGGCCCCCAGCCGGCCGCCGCGCCCAGGAACTCGCCGATCGCCGCCGCCGCCTCGTCGGCGGCGGGGTCCTCGCCGGCGAGCAGCGCGAAGTCGTGAAGCGCCCCCGCCCACTCGCGCACCGCCACGCCGGGGGCGCCCGCGAGGGCCCGCGCGTCGCCCACCAGCGGGTCGCCGTCGGCCGAGACCACGAGCGTGGGCGCCCCGACGCGCCAGGCGTGGCGCCCGGGCGAGGCGACGGGGCCCGAGCGCTGGTCGCGCGCGTAGGCGAGCGCGCACGCCTCGAGCCAGGCGCCCGACAGCGGCGGCGGGCCCGGCGTCGGGTGGTCCGCGGTGAGGTCGAGCCACGGGCACACCAGCGCGAGCGCGCCGACCGGCGCCCCGGCGGACGCCGCGGCGACCAGCGCGCCGGCGCCGGCCGAGTCCCCCACGCCGACCGCGCCGCCCAGGGCGCGCAGCACCGCGGCCACGTCCTCGGCCGCGGCCGGCGCCGGGTGCTCGGGGGCGAGCCGGTAGTCGACCCCGTACCACGCGGCGCGAAGCGCGGGCGCCACGCGCTCGGCCAGCGCGTCGCCCATCGCGGGCGTGCCCACGCAGTACCCGCCGCCGTGGGCGTAGACGACCGCCCGCCCGTCGATCGCGCCCTCGGGGGTGAGCCGCCGGCACGCGACGCCGCCGACCTCGACCTCGTCGAGGGCGAGCGCCGCCGACACCGGGCGCGCCATGAGCGCCGCGGCGAAGCGCGCGCGCTGCGTCGGCCACGCCAGGTCGGCGTCGAAGACGTAGCGCTGGAGCAGCGCCATCGCGTCGTCGGCCTCGGGCACCTACTCGGCCTCGATCTCGTCGCGGCTGATGCCCAGCAGGTAGAGGACCGCGTCGAGGTACGGGACGCTGAGCGCGGTGTCGGCCGCCGCCGCGACGGCGGGCTTGGCGTTGAACGCGATGCCCAGCCCGGCCGCGGCCAGCATGTCGATGTCGTTGGCGCCGTCGCCGACGGCGACCACCTGGGAGAGCGGCACGCCGACCTCGGCGGCGAAGCGCCGCAGGGCGGCCTCCTTGCCCGCGCGGTCGAGGACCTCGCCGACCAGGCGCCCGGTCAGCCGGCCGTCGGCGACCTCGAGGCGGTTGGCGGCGAGCAGCGACACCCCGAGCTCGCCCATCAGCGGCGCGAGCACCTCGGCGAACCCGCCCGAGACGACCGCCGGCACGTAGCCCAGGCGCGCCAGGGTCCGCAGCAGGGTCCGCGCGCCCGGGGCCAGGCGCAGGCGCGCGCGCACGTCGTCGAGCACGCCCGCGTCGAGCCCGGCGAGCAGGGCGACGCGCTGGGCCAGCGCCTCGGCGAAGTCGATCCGCCCGGCCATCGCCGCCTCGGTGATGGCCGCGACGCGATCGGCGCACCCGCCGGCTTCGGCGAGCAGGTCGATGACCTCGTCCTGGATGAGCGTCGAGTCGGCGTCCATCACCACCAGGTGCTTGGAGCGACGGTGCAGGCCGGCGCGCTGGACGGCGAGGTCCAGCCCGACGGTCGGCGCGACGCGCGTGAGGTCGTCGCGCAGCGCGTCGTGGTCGGGGGCCAGCACGACCAGCTCGTAGCAGTCGACCGGGTAGGTGGCCAGGTGGACGATCCGCTCGCAGGTCGCCGCGCGCGACGCGATCGTCGCGAAGACCGCGCGCAGCTGCGCGGCGCTCACCGCCGGGGCGAGCAGGGTGACCAGGAGGCGCCGGCCGTCGCCGCGCGAGCCGGGGTCGGTCTCGGCGACCGTCGCCGTCACCCCGTCGGCCTCGATGCGCCGGGTGGCGAGCGCGGCGCGGACCTCGCCGGCGCCCACGTCGTCGGCGGCGGTGACCTCGGCGCAGAGCACCAGGTAGCCGCGGATGGTGATCTGGGCGACGTCGGTGACGGTGGCGCGCTCGCCCAACGACTCGAGCGCCGACCAGAGCTCGGCGCCCACGCCCACGCGGTCGGGCCCGCTCACCGTGACCAGGAAGCCGCGCCCCACCGGCCAAGCGTAGAGGGGCTACCCGTCGGCCCGGATCGCGGCGACGCGCGCGACGTTCTCGTCGGTGCGAGCGTCGAATCGCCAGAGGCGACGAAGCCCCAGCGCCGACGCGCCGACCGCGCCGGTGCACGCCAGCCCGCCCAGGGCCAGCGACGCGCGCGTCGTCGTGGCCGCGGCCATCGCCCCGGCGCGGAACTGGCCGGCGGTCGGGCCGACCGAGTAGGAGATGAGCTCGACCCCGGCCATCCGGCCGCGGACCTCGGGCGGGATCGACTCGTTCCACATCGTCTGGCGGAAGATCCCGCTCACCGCGTCGGCTCCGCCGGCCACCACCAGGCCGAGGAAGGCGACGGCCAGCCCGCCGGCGTCGCCCATCAGGGCCACCCCCAGCCCCCAGAGCGCGGCCGCGTAGACCACGGCGCGCCCGTAGCGGTGGACCCGGTGGGTCCAGCCCGAGGTCAGCGTCGCCAGCAGGGCCCCGACCGGCAGGCCCACGTAGAGGAGCGAGAGCGCGTAGTGCTGGGGGAAGCGCGCCGCGACGAAGGGGAACATGAGCACGGGGTAGGCCAGGGCCATCGCCAGCAGGTCGATCACGTACGTGCCGACCAGGTCGGGCCGGCTGCGCACGTAGGCCAGGCCCCCGGCGACCCCGGGGGCGTGCTCGCCCGGGGACTCGAGCGCCGCCGACCTCGGCAGGGTGACCAGCAGGGCGAGGGAGCCGACGAAGGTCGACAGGTTGATCGCGTAGCCGGCGGCGGGGCCGACCGCCACCGCGATCAGCCCCCCGAAGGCCGGGCCCGCGATCTGCGCGGTCGTGCCGCGCAGGTTGCCCAGCGCCGCGGCGGCGCGCTGGTACTCGTGGCCCACGTAGCTCTGGTTGAGCGCCGAGACGCTCGGGCCCTGGAGCGAGCCCGCGCCGACCACGAAGGCGTCGGCGACGAAGATCAGCCAGACCATCGGGTGCGCGGTGAGGGCGTTGACGAAGAGGCCGACGATCGCCACCAGCTCGATCACCTCGGTCGTGATGATGAGCCGGCGGCGGTCCACCCGGTCGGCGAGCACCCCGCCGTAGAGGCCGCACACCACGATGGGGACGAGCTCGGCCAGTCCGAGCGCCCCGACCTCGAGGGGCGAGCCGGTGAGGAGCTTGAGCTGGAAGGGCACGGTGACGAAGGTCGCCGTCCCGCCGAACATCGAGACGAACCCGGCGATGTAGAGGCGCCGGTACGGCTGGGACGCGCGCAGCGGCTCGAGGTCGACCCCGTACGCGCTACTAGGCTCGGCGGCCCCGGCGACCCAGCCCTCGCCTCGACGTAGTGGCGTAGTACCCGCGCGGGCACCCCGCCGAGGACGACGCGGCCGGGGAACTCGCCGCGCACGACCGCGCCGGCGGCGACCACGGTGTTGGGGCCGAGCGCCGTGCCCGGCAGGATCACGCAGTTGGCGCCGAGCCAGCTACCCGCGCCGATCGAGACCGGCGCGACCGTCGGCGGCTGCCAGCCGATCGGCGCGTCGGGGTCCTCGTAGCCGTGGTTCTGGTCGGTGATGTAGACGTAGGGCCCGGTCTGGATGGCGTCGCCCAGGACGATCGACCAGTGCCCGATGACGTGGCTACCGCGCCCGATCACGCAGCGCCGCCCGATGGTCACGACGGGCCTGGTCAGCATCTCCTGGTCGGCGCTGACCCCCGCGGTGAGGGCCACGTTGGGCCCGATGAGCGCCCCCTCGCCGATCGAGAGGTACTCCTCGTTGTAGATGACGCCCTGGGGCGCCATCAGCGCCGCGCCGGCGCCGAAGTGGAAGAAGGCCCTCGCGTACGCGTCGTCGGGGCCGACGATCGCCACCTCGTTGAGGTAGGCGCGCCCCGCGCGCACCCGCGCGCCGAGCCAGCGCCGGAAGTGGAGGCGTGCGCGCACCGGTCCACGCTACCGTCGGCCCCGCGCTGCCCCGGGCCGTCGGTAGCCTCGGCGGGTGCGCGTCGACGTCGCCATCGTGGGCTCGGGCTTCGGCGGGATCGGCGCGGCCATCGAGCTGCGTCGGCGCGGCGTCACCGACCTCGTCATCCTCGAGCGTGCCGGCTCCCTCGGCGGCACCTGGCGCGACAACACCTACCCGGGCTGCCGCTGCGACGTGCCGAGCACGCTCTACTCGTTCTCCTTCGCCCCCAACCCCGGCTGGTCCAACACCTTCAGCTACCAGCCCGAGATCCGCGCCTACCTCGAGTCGGTCGCCGAGCGCTTCGGCGTCACCGGGCTCATCCGCTTCTCGACGCCGGTCGGGTCCGTGCGCTTGGACGAGGCCTCGCGCCGCTGGCGCCTAGCCACGCCGGCCGGCGACGTCGAGGCGCGCGCGGTGGTGCTGGCCATCGGCGGGCTCTCGGAGCCACGCTGGCCCGACGTCGCGGGGCTCGACGCCTTCGCCGGGGAGCGGCTGCACACCGCCGCCTGGGACGGGTCGGTCGCACTGGCCGGCCGGCGCGTCGCGGTGATCGGCACCGGGGCCAGCGCGATCCAGGCCGTCCCGGAGATCGCGAAGGTCGCGGGCTCGCTCACCGTCTTCCAGCGCACCGCCCCGTGGGTCCTGCCCCACTCGGGCCACCCCGTCAGCGCGCGCGCTCGCCGACTCTTTCGCGCGCTCCCCCTCACCGAGAAGCTCGACCGAGCCGTCACCTACGCGCGCCTCGAGCGCCTGGTCCTCGGCTTCGTCAAGGACCCGACGCGCATGGCGCTGGGCGAGAAGTGGGGCCGAGCGCTGCTCGAGTCCCAGGTCGCCGACCCGGCGCTGCGCGAGGCCATGACGCCGACGTACCGGCTGGGCTGCAAGCGGGTGCTCCTCTCCAACGACTGGTACCCGACGTTCGCTCGCGACTCCGTCGAGCTCGTGACCGACCCGATCGCCGCCGTCGAGACCAACGGCGTGCGGCTGGCGACCGGCCGGCTCGTCGAGTGCGACGTGCTGGTCTGCGCCACCGGCTTCCACGTGACCGACAACCCGATGTTCGACGCCGTGACCGGCGCGCGCGGCCAGACGGTCGGCGACGCCTTCCGCGGCGACCTCGACTGCTACCGCGGGACGTCCTTCCCGGGCTTCCCCAACCTGTTCATGATCAGCGGCCCGAACTCCGAGCTGGGCCACTCCTCGGTCATCTACATGACCGAGAGCCAGCTGCGCTACGCCGTCCCGGCGGTCGAGGCGGCCCTGCGCGCCGACGCGCTGGTCGAGCCGACCGACGCCGCCGCGTCCGCGTGGACGTCAATGGTGCGCTCGCGGCTCGAGGGCACGGTCTGGTCGACCGGTTGCTCGAGCTGGTACCTCAACGACCGCGGCCTCAACACCACCATCTGGCCGGGCTTCACCTTCACGTTCCGTCGCGCGGTCCGGGGCTTCGCCCCCGCCGACCACCGGATCGCCCGGCGCGCGCCGAGCGTCGCGCCGGGCTAGCCCCGGTCGTCTCGCAGGGCTAGCCCCGGTCGTCGCCCGTCGGCGCGCCCAGGCCCACCGACGCCGAGGCGCCGAGCCCCACCGACGCCGAGGCGCCCGCGCCGCTCGACCCGCCGTCGTCGCCCGCCGTGGCGCCCGAGGCGCCGGCCGAGCCCTCGCCGGAGTCGTCCACGTAGCCGCCGGCGCCGACCGACGTCCCGGAGTCGTCACACTCGCCGTCGTCGCCGACCGACGGTCCCTGGGGGCTCGCGCTCGGGGCGCCGTCGTCACCGCACGTCGCCGGCGGCGCGATGGCGACGGTCGTCGTGGAGGTGGTCGTGGCCGGGGGGGCCGTCGTCGTCGTGACCGGGGGGGCCGTCGTCGTGGTGGTCGACCCGAGGGTCGTCGTCGTCACGGTGGTCGTGGTCGTCGTGCCGGAGTCGAAGCTGTGCACGTGCGGGGAGTCGCCGGACGGACCGGCCGCGGCGTACGCGGTGCCGGCCGCCGCCAGGGCCAGCCCGGCGATCACGGACACGAATGCGGTTCGGGTGGTCATCATGGTCGGGTCCTCCTCGGGTCGTCGAGATCGGTCACCCTGTACATCGCGCGCGCCCCCCGGGCGTCACACCCGATCCGGCGCCGCGCGCCGGCGTCAGTCGTCGCCGCCGACCGGCGGAAGGGTGGGAACCGTCACCGTCACCGTCGTCGTCACCGTCGCGCCGTCCCCCGAGCCAGAGGGAGCGCCGCTCGACCCGTTCGAGCCCCCGTCGCCCGGCGGCGGGGTCGTGACCGACCCCGTCCCGTCCCCCGACGCGTCGTCGCCTCCGGCGTGGCGTGGTTCGGTCGTCGTCGTGGTGGCGGCCGGGCCGACGCCCGAGACTTCGACCCCCGCCTCGCGCAGGAGGCCGTCGGCCGTCCCCGCGATGCTCGACTGGTCCGTCGGGTCGAGGGACTTGATGTGGGCGGCCAGCGTCTCGCCGATCGAGTGGGCCCGCGCGCCGAGGTGGGCGTGCAGGGTCGCGCGCAGGCGCGACTCCTCCTGCTGGGCCTGGTAGAGCGCGGGCGAGGTGACGGGCAGTCCGAGGGTGAAGGCGATCGAGCGCAGCGGACCCGGGAGCGTGTTCGTGGCCACCGCCGCTGCGGCGGCGCCGCCCACCGTGAGGGCCGCCGCCACGCTCAGCGCCAGGACCGACACGTTGCGCCGACCGCGCCGGCCCCGGACCGCGATCGGCGCGACGACCGGCGGCGCCGCCAGCTCGGCGAGCGCCGCGTCGAGCCCGGCCCAGGCCGCGTCGTCGGGCCCCGGCGCCCCGGCCCTCAGCCCCTCGGCCAGCTGGGCCAGCAGCTCGTCGTCGGTTCGCTTCGTCGTCATCGCTCCACCTCCAGCAGGTCGCGCAGGCGCGCCAGGGCCCGGGAGTGGGCCATTCGCACCGCGCCGGGCTTCATGGACAGGACGGTCGCCACCTCGTCGGGCGATAGCCCGGCGACCGTGCGCAGCTCGAGGACCTCCTGATCGCGCGAGGACAGGCGCTCGAACGCCCGGCGGACGTCCTCGTGCTCGCCATTGAGCTCGACGCGCTCCTCGGTGCCCGGGGGCACCGGGTCCACCATGGACGCCATCCGCCACTCGCGCGAGCGCCGCCGCTGGGTGTCGGCCACGATGTTGCGCAGGATCCCGAAGCCCCAGGCCTCGGGCGACGCGCCCACCTCGCCCATGCGGCCGACGGTCGTCACCGTGCGCGCCAGTGCCTCGGCGACCACGTCGCGCGCGTCGTCGAGGGCGCCCAGGCGGCGGCGCGCGAATGCGATCATCGACGGGTAGACGCGGCAGTAGAAGTCGCGCCAGGCCGCGGGGTCGCCCTCGCGCAGCCGGGTGGACTCGTCGCTCTCGTCGACCACGGCGATCATCTCACTACGCCTATCGCACGAGGCGGCCCGGTGTCACAGCACCGGGGTCAGATTCCCGTCCCCGCCCGCCGTCGGGCCGGTCCTGGCGCGGCCCGTCGGGCGTAGCCGGTCAGTCGTCGAGGCTGACCGGCGAGTCCGCGTCGTCGGTGGCGCCGACGACGTCCGGAGCCTGCTTGTCAGAGAGGTGCGCGCGGACGCGCTCGTCGATCTCCGCCATGAGCTGCGGGCTCTCCTTCAGGTACGTCTTGACGTTCTCGCGGCCCTGGCCGAGCTGCTCGCCCTCGTAGGTGAACCACGCGCCGGACTTCTTGATGAAGCCGAGCTCGACGGCGACGTCGAGCAGCGAGCCCTCGCGGCTGATGCCCTGGCCGTACATGATGTCGAACTCGGCCTGCTGGAAGGGCGCGCCGCACTTGTTCTTGACGACCTTGACCCGAGTGCGGTTGCCCACGACCTCGACGCCGTCCTTGATCGACTCGATGCGCCGGATGTCGAGGCGGATCGATGCGTAGAACTTGAGCGCCCGACCGCCAGGGGTGACCTCGGGGGAGCCGTAGATCACGCCGATCTTTTCGCGCAGCTGGTTGATGAAGATCGCGATCGTGTTCGACTTCGACAGCGCGCCGGTGAGCTTGCGCAGGGCCTGGCTCATGAGGCGCGCCTGCAGCCCGACGTGGGTGTCACCCATCTCGCCCTCGATCTCGGCGCGCGGGGTGAGCGCGGCGACCGAGTCGATCACGAGGACGTCGAGGGCACCCGAGCGAATCAGCATGTCGGCGATCTCGAGGGCCTGCTCGCCGGTGTCGGGCTGGCAGATGAGCAGGTCGTCGACGTTGACGCCGATGGCCGCGGCGTAGACGGGGTCGAGGGCGTGCTCGGCGTCGATGTAGGCGCAGATGCCGCCGTTGCGCTGGGCCTCGGCCACGACGTGCGTGGCCAGGGTCGACTTGCCCGAGGACTCCGGCCCGTAGATCTCGACGATGCGCCCGCGGGGCAGACCGCCGACGCCGAGCGCCAGGTCGAGCGCCAGCGCACCGGTCGGGATCGAGTCGATCTTCATGTGCAGGTTCTCCCCCATCCGCATGATCGAGCCCTTGCCGAACTGCTTCTCGATCTGGCTGAGCGCCGTGTCGAGCGCCTTGGCTCGGTCATCGGTTGCCATACCTTCTCCTTACTCGCCCGCGGGACGATAGGCCCCGTTGGTGACATCGGTCGGTCCACCCGCCGACGAGGCTACTACGAACAAGTGTTCGTATGAGGAATATCGTGGGCACCGGAAGGCTGGCCCCACGCCGCCGTCGGGTGCTGCCACCCTGGGCTGGGCTCCACTCTCTCCCTACTGTCGAGGGCGAGCACACGAAGGGGGCGCCGTGGCGGGTCGCGGGCGATACGGGTGGGTCGTTCTGGCGGTGGCCCTAGCGACGACGGGCCTGTCCTCGGCGGCGGGCGCCGGGTCCGACCCGACGTTCTCGTGCGTGAGGGTCAACGCCGACACCTGCACGGTGAGCATCCCGCTCTCCACCAACATGGACGAGCAGGTGGGCTCGACGATGCCCGACGCCCAGCCGTGGTACCTGAGCGAGGCCGGCGGCCACGGCCCCTACGGGATCACCGGACCGGGCAACCCCCAGACGACGTGGGACGGGGTGGGCGGGGCGACCCAGGGCACAGTCTGGACGGCCATCCTCACCACCGACGCGAACGAGCCGTCCGGGTCAGAGGCCGTCCTCACCTTCGCCCACGTCACGCCGGCCACGTCGACCACCGTGGCCGCCCAGCCCTACACGTCGCTCTACGAGACGTACCCCCTGCGAGTGCCGCGCGGCGCCACCGCGACCGTGACGGCGACCGTTCACCCGACGCCGCCCTCCGGCCACCTGCTCCTGCAGCGAAAGAGCGGCGCGACGTGGGTCACCGTCGGCGCGTTTACCTACTCCGCGTCAGCCAAGAAGTGGACCATCAGGTTCGCGTGGCACTTCGCCAAGCACGCGACCGAGACGTTCCGCCTCATGGCGACCGCGGCGCCGGGGCTCGCCGCGACGGCCGGCGGGCCCTTCAAGGTCTCGACCGCGGCCTGAGAGCCGGGGGCGGAGCCGCGCGGGGTTACTGTGACCCGGTGAGCGCCCGGGACCGCGTCGACTCGCCGGCCGCTCGCCTCGCCGGTCTCGCCTACGGGCTCCGATCCGTCGACTTCGTCCGATACCGGGCCGACCCGACCGACGACGCCGTGGCCGGCGTCGTACGCTCCGCCACCGCCGAGGGCGGCGCGGCCAGCCAGGAGTTCCGCGCCGGCCTCGACGCGGCCGGGGCGGAGACGCTTCGGCTCTTCGCCACGCGCCGCGTCCTGCACGCGCGGCGCACCTCGTCGCTCGCGGCGGTCTACGAGTCCCTGGACGCCGTCGCCCTGGCCCCGCGCGTCGCCGACGTCGCGTGGGACTCGTGGGTCCGCGCCAGCCTCCTGGTCGCCCGGTCCCTCGGCGGCGACCTGGGGTCGCTCCAGAGCCGGTTCTGGGACGTCGCGGACGCCGAGGCCGCGAAGCGTTTCGACATCGTCGTCGACGCCATGGACCGCGTCGACGACCTGCGCGAGTGCCGGATCGCCGAGGTGCACACCACGTACGGCACCGGCTTCCTCGAGACCCTGCTCATCCACGACGGGCTCCCTCGGGGGGTCTACGCCGGGAAGCGCTTCCCCGACCGCGGGGTCGCCTACGCGCCCGAGTCGAACCTGGCGCAGCTGGCGGTCGAGGTCGCCGACGGCGTGGACGCCACGGGGCGGGCCACGACGAGCCCGATCGGCCACGACCAGCTCACGGCGTCGCTCTTCGACCTCGCGGTCTCGGGCTCCTACGTCGCGACCACGGGCTGCCTCAGCTTCCTGGTCGACTCCCCCGAGGTCGCCACGTCGGTCCTCGTGGTCGTGGCCGAGCTCTCCCCGGACGAGGACGTCGACGACCTGATCGAGTCGGCCGACGAGGTGGACGGCCAGGACGTCGTCGTCGACGGGCGGCGCCTCGTCGTCCTGAGCCCCCAGCCCGTGTTCGACGCCGACGCCGACGACGACGAGCCGGAGGTCGACCTCGACGAGCTGGTCGAGATCGCCCGCCGGGCGCTCGAGGACCCCGTGACCCACTAGCGGGCGGTCGGCCGGGCCCTGCGCCGGCGGTTAGGCGCGCGCCGCGGCAACGAGCTCGCCGAACTCCCTGAAGAGCGGGTGGGTCCCCACCGGCAGCAGCTGGGTGTAGAAGGCGGCGGTGAGCTCGTCGGCCGGGTCGATGAAGTAGTGCGTGCTCGCGGCGCCGCCCCAGCCGGTCGACCCCGCGGCCATCGGGAAGTGGGCGCGCGCCGCGTCGACGACGACGAACTGGCCGAAGCCGTAGCCCATGCCGGCGTACGGGACCTCGCCGTAGGTGTCGAGGGCGAGGTCCTCGAGCAGCCCGCCGGGCAGCTGGTTGGCGACCATCTGGTCGAACCCCTCGGGCGAGACGAGCCGCACCCCGTCGAGCCCGCCGCGACCGAGCAGCGTGGCCATGACGCGATCGAAGTCGCGCGCGGTCGAGACCAGCCCGCCGCCCGCGCCGAGCAGCCGGGGCCAGCGCAGCTGCTGGTCGCCGATCCGGTACTCGGCCCACGACGCGAGGATCGGCGCGAGCTCGAGGGCGGCGAGGCGCTCGGCCTTCTCCGGCGGGCACCACCAGTCGGTGTCGCCGAGCCCGAGGGGGTCGAGGACCCGCTCGCGCATCACCGCATCGAGGCCGCGCCCGGTGACGAGCTCGACCAGGTGGCCGAGCACGTCGTAGGCGACCGAGTAGTTGAATCGCGTCCCGGGGTCGGCCACTAGCGGCGTCGAGCACCAGTCGCTCACCGACTCGGCCAGGGTCTTGCCGGGCGAACCGAAGAGGTGGCCCTTGGCGCGGTACATCGCGTCGACCGGGTGGCGGAAGGTGAAGCCGTAGGTCAGGCCGGCGGTGTGGCTGAGCAGGTGGCGCACGAGCACCGGCGACGCCGCGGGGCGCGTCACCGGCTCCTCGGCGGTCCCGCCGACGAAGACCCTCGCGTCGTCGAGCTCGGGGATCCACCGCGCGACGTCGTCGTCGAGGTGGAGCAGCCCCTCGTCGACGAGCCCCATCACGAGCAGGGCGGTGACCGGCTTGGTCATCGAGTAGATGCGCCACACGGTGTCGTCGGTGACGGGCAGCCCGCCCGCGCGGTCGCGCCAGCCGCCCGAGCCCACCCAGGCCAGGCGGCCGCCGCGCGAGAGCGTGACCATCCAGCCGGGCAGGCGGCCGTCGGCCACGTAGGCGTCGAAGTGGTCGGCCAGGCGCGCGAGCGCGGCCGGGTCGAGTCCCGCCTCGGTGGGGTCGGCTCCCAGCTCGAGCGTCATCGGCGCCGACTCTACGGCGCGCCGGCGTCGAGCCGGCGCCGCAGCGCGTCGAGCGCGCTGATCGCGGCGTACGCGCGCACCCGCGGCCGGTCGCCGGGCAGTCGCAGCGCGGCGTGCCCGACGTCGCCGCCGACCGCGACGCCGACGAAGACGGTGCCCGCCGGCTGGCCGTCCTGCTCGTCGGGCCCGGCCACGCCGGTCACCGACAGCCCGACGCCGGCGCCCAGCCGGCCCGCCACGCCCGCGGCCATCGCCTCGGCCGCCGCGGCCGAGACGACCGGCCCCTCGGGCACGCCGAGCAGGTCGAACTTGACCGAGCTCGCGTAGGCGACGACCCCGCCCACGAACCAGGCCGACGCGCCGACCACGTTGACCAGGCGGCTCGCGATCAGTCCGCCGGTGAGCGACTCGGCGACGGCGAGGGTGAGCCCGCGCTCGACGAGACGGCGCGCGACGACGTCCTCCATCGTCTCGTGGTCGACGCCGAACACGATGTCGCCGAGGCGCTCGGAGATCGCCGCGCGCACGGCCGCCTCCTCAGCGTCCAACAGCGCCGCCGCGTGCGGCGGCGTCGTCGCCGCGCGCGGTGAGGCGGACCTTGATGCCCTCGATCCCCGAGGCGAGGAAGGCCAGGGTGACCGGCCCGCCCTCGACGGCGGCGAAGCGGTCGGCGACCGCCTCGGCCAGGGCCGACTCGCTCGTCCCCCAGGTGCGCAGGACCCGGCTGGCGATGACGCCGCGCTCACCGCGCGCCGCCGCGCGAGCGAGCAGGTCGGGTAGGACGGCGCGCTCGAACATCTCGGTCAGCTCGTAGGGGACGCCCGGCAGCGCGTAGGCGACCTTGCCCGCCCAGCGGGCAGATCAGCCCCGGCGCGGTGCCGCGCGCCTGGGCGATCGCGGTCGCCCCGCGCGGCACGTCCGCCTGGAGCAGGTTGTTGTCGGGCATCGAGCGCCCGCGCGAGGCGAACATCGCGCGGATCGCCTCGACGATGGCGTCGTCGCGCTCGAGGGGGACGTTCATCACCTCGGCCAGCGCGGCCCGGGTGATGTCGTCCTGGGTCGGCCCGAGCCCGCCGCAGACGATCACGGCGTCCGCGCGCGCCAGCGCGGTCCGCAGCGCCAGCACGATGCGCTCGTGGTTGTCGCCGACGTGCGGTGGAAGTGGCTGGCGAGGCCGGCCGCGGCCAGCTGCTCGCCCAGCCACTGGGAGTTGGTGTCGGCGATCTGGCCGAGCAGGAGCTCGGAGCCGACGGCGACGACCTCAACGCGCACGCACGCCCGCTCCCCGCCCGCGCGCGTAGTACTGGGCCCCGGTCACGACGGTCATCACGACGGCGACCCATATCGTCACCTCGCCGACGATCAGGTGATGGCCGACCGGCGGGAGGATGCAGAAGGCGATCGCCCAGTCCTGGACGAAGGTCTTCCACTTGGCTAGGCGGCTCGCCGGGATCGAGACCCCGCGCTGGGCGGCCCGGCTGCGGTAGACGCTCATCCACACCTCGCGCGCGGTGATGATGGCCGCCGGCGCGACGAAGCTGGTCAGCCCGTGGGGCCGGGCCAGCACGAGCGCGTAGAGCGCTGCCGAGCACCATCACCTTGTCGGCCAGCGGGTCGAGGTAGGCGCCCGAGGTCGTGGTGCCGTGGCGGCGCGCGACGATCCCGTCGAAGTAGTCCGACATCGCGGCGAGGAACCCCACGACCGCCGTCCACCACGACACGCGGTGGAAGACGATCATGTAGATGAAGACCGGCGAGACGAGCAGGCGCGAACG
Organism: uncultured Actinomycetota bacterium; assembly: GCA_963820815.1. GTDB lineage: Bacteria > Actinomycetota > Acidimicrobiia > Acidimicrobiales > RAAP-2 > RAAP-2. The sequence goes on from CAWGBL010000003.1 coordinate 922,628, forward strand.
CCGGTCATCAGGTTGGCCGGCGTCAGGAGCGCGGTCTCGCCGTAGGTGCGCTGGGTCACGCCCGCACCGCCTCCAGGTCCGTCCCGTAACTCGCCACGATCTCGACACTCGACCAGGGACCCCTACGGCCAGCGACGGGTCCACGCGGACGATGCCGTCGATCTCCGGGCACTCGTGGACGGTGCGCCCGACCCCGGGCTCGTCGACCAGGACCGTCGCGTCGCGCGCCGACGAGCGCGTCGCGCGCGTCCGCGCGTGATCGCGTCCTGCAGCTCGCTGACCTCGCGCAGGCGCTCGAGCGCGAGGTCGCGGGTCGACCTGGTCGTCGCGCCCGGCCGCCGGGCGTGCCCTCCTCGGGCGAGAAGGTGAAGAACCCGGCCCAGTCGAGCTGGGCCTCGCCGAGGAACTCGAGCAGGCGGCGCTGGTCGTCCTCGGTCTCGCCGGGGTAGCCCAGGATGAACGACGAGCGGAACGTCGCGTCGCGGCTCGGTCGCGCGGATCGCCGCGATGCGCTCGAGGAACCGGTCGGCGTCGCCCCAGCGCCGCATCGCGCGCAGGAGCGGGCGGCTGAGCGTGCTGCGAGCGAGAGGTCGAAGTAGGGCACGCCGGTCGCCGAGGATCGGCGTCGATCAGCGCCGCCGTGAGCCCGGACGGGTACAGGTAGAGGAGGCGCACCCGGTCGACCTCGGCGACCAACGCCGGGCGACGAGGTCGACGAGCGGCTGGGCCGCGCCGTCGTCGAGCACTTCGACCGGCGCGGCGCCGGCCGCGGCGCCGGTCGCGGCCCCAACGAGGCCAGGTCCTGGGCGATCGAGGACGACCTCGCGCACGCCGCCCCGGCGAGCCCGGCGACCTCGGCGAGCACCGCGTCGGCCGACCGCGAGCGTCTGGTCGCCGCGGAACGACGGGATCGCGCAGAAGCCGCAGCGCCGGTCGCAGCCCTCGGCGACCTTGACGTAGGCCCACGGCGTCGTCGGCGCCGGGCGCGGCCAGGTTGAGCAGGTCGAAGGCCGGCACGGCGCGCCACCGGCGCGCGCGGGGTCGCCATCAGGCTCTCGCCGAATCCGGCGACGAGGTCGACCTCGGGCAGGGCCTCGGCCAGCTCCTCGCCGTAGCGCTCGGCCATGCAGCCGGTGACGACCAGGCGCGCGCCGGGCGCGCGCCGGTCGGCCAGGTCGAGCACGGTCTCGATCGACTCCTCGCGGGCCGCCTCGATGAAGGCGCAGGTGTTGGCCACGACCAGCTCGGCCGACCCGGGGTCGTCGGCGGCGTCGTAGCCGAGGCCGGCGAGCCAGCCGGCGAGCTTCTCGGAGTCGACGTGGTTCTTCGCGCAGCCCAGGGTCTCGATCCAGTAGCGCACGGAACTCCTCGGGGCGGCACCGAGCGAGGCGCTCGGCGGCTGGCGGAGAGGGAGGGATTTGAACCCTCGGGCCCGCGTTAACGGGCCGCATTCTTAGCAGGAATGTGGTTTAAGCCGTACTCACCCACCTCTCCAGCCCGTCCATCTTACCGGCCGGGGGCTCGGCGTCGGTGGCCGCGCGGCCCGAACGCGCGAGGGGCCCGGCGTTACACTTGGCCACCCCGCCCCGTAGGAAAGTGACCGACATGCGACTCCTCCGCCCCGCGCTCGCCGGCCTCGTCGGCGCCATCGCTCCTCTGCGCGCTCTCGGCCGCCACCCCGGCCACCGCCGCGTCGTCGCTCGCCAACTGCAAGGTGAGCATCGCGGCGCATGAGTACACCAAGGGCAAGCTCACCGTGGCGACCGACAACCCCGGTCTACACGCCGTGGTTCGTCAACAACAAGCCCGGCAACGGCAAGGGCTACGAGTCGGCCGTCGTCTACGCGATCGCCAAGATCCTCGGGGTCTCGAAGTCCAACGTGACCTGGGTGACCGAGCCCTTCGACTCGAGCTACACCCCGGGCCCCAAGAAGTTCGACTTCGACATCAACGAGATCTCCTACACCGCCGACCGCGCCAGGGCGGTCACCTTCTCGGAGAGCTACTACGACGTCCAGCAGTCGATCGTCTCGCTCAAGACCGACGCCATCGCGACCAAGCACTCGCCGGCCGAGCTCAAGACCTACCAGTACGGCGACCAGATCGGCACGACGGGGCTCGCCTACATCAACGACCAGATCAAGCCGACGAAGCCCGCGCGCGTGTACTCGACGCTCGACCAGGCGGTGGTCGCGCTCAAGAACGGCCAGATCGACGCGATCGTCATCGACACGCCGACCGGCCAGTACATGGCGTCGAGCCAGATCACCGGCGAAGAACCACAAGCCCGGGGTGGCGACCCAGGTCGGGCAGTTCCCGAGCGTCGGCGAGCACTACGGCCTGCTCTTCCAGAAGAACGACCCGCTGGTCGGCTGCGTCAACTACGCGATCAGCGCCCTCAAGGGCAACGGCACCCTGGCGGCGCTGGCCAAGAAGTGGCTCGGCATCTACACCAGCGTGCCGGTGATCCAGCCCTAGAGGTGAGCGACCCGGCCGACGGGGCGTTCCCGCCGCGCCCGGACCTCTTCTACACGCGACGCCTCGCCCTCACCGGGCGACGCGGCCTCGTGGCCAGCGTCGCGTCGTGCGCGATCGTGATCGGCGCGCTCGGCGTCGTCGTCTTCGTCGCCCCCGGCAGCGCGCAGTTCCGGTACTTCTTCTTCAACGTCCACTACGGCTGGCAGGCCTTCGTCGGCGACCCGACCCAGGGGATCGACAGCGTCGGCCGGGGGCTCCTGACCAACGTCTGGATGTTCGCGCTGGCCGAGGTGCTGATCCTCGCGTTCGGGCTGCTCATCGCGGCCACGCGCATCAGCCGCTCCCCGGTGCTGCTCCCCTTCCGGGTGCTCGCGACCGTCTACACCGACGTCTTTCGCGGCGTCCCGGTGCTGCTCGTGGTCCTGATGGTCGGGTTCGGCGTGCCGGCGCTGCTGCTGCGCGTCGTGTCCTACCAGTCGCCGGCCGTCTACGGCGTGGTCGCGCTCACGCTCACCTACAGCGCCTACGTCGCGGAGGTCTTTCGCGCCGGGATCTTCTCGGTGCCCAACGGCCAGCTGCTGGCCGCGCGCTCGCTCGGACTCACCTACCCCTCGACGATGCGACGGGTCATCCTGCCCCAGGCGGTGCGCACGGTCATCCCGCCGCTGCTCAACGACTTCATCAGCCTCCAGAAGGACACGGCGCTCGTGAGCGTGCTCGGCGCGGTGGAGGCGACCCGGGCGGCCCAGATCGCGGGCTCGACCGTGTTCAACTACACCGGCTACGTCGTCGCGTCGGCCCTGTTCCTGCTCATGACGATCCCGATGACCCGCTTCACCGACCACCTGATCGCGCGCGACCGCGCGCGGCGCCTGGCGGGGGCGACGTGAGCGAGGCGATCCTCCAGCTGGCCGGCGTGGTCAAGCGCTTCGGCGACCACGAGGTCCTGCGCGGGGTCAGCCTGGACCTGCACGCCCACGAGGTGGTCTGCCTCATCGGCGCGTCGGGGTCGGGCAAGTCGACGCTGCTGCGCTGCGCCAACCTGCTCGAGGACCTCGACGGCGGCTCGGTCTCGCTCTTCGGCCAGCGCCTCGACGACCCGCGGGTCAACCCCGACCGGGTGCGGCGCCACATCGGGATGGTCTTCCAGTCCTTCAACCTCTTCCCGCACCTCAGCGTGCTCGACAACGTGCTCATCGGACCCGTGCGGGCCTTGGGGCGCCCGCGCGCCGAGGTCCGCGACGAGGCGGCGGCGCTGCTCGCGCGCATCGGCCTGGCCGACCGGGCGGCCGAGTACCCCGACCGGCTCTCCGGCGGCCAGCAGCAGCGCGTCGCGATCGTGAGGTCGCTCGCCATGCGGCCCGGCGCTCCTGCTGCTCGACGAGGTGACCAGCGCGCTCGACCCCACCCTGGTCGGCGAGGTCCTCGACCTCCTGGCCGACCTGGCCCACGGCGGAACGACGATGCTCATCGCGACCCACGAGATGGGCTTCGCGCGCGACGTCGCGCACCGCATCGCCTTCCTCGACCAGGGGACGCTCGTCGAGGTGGGGCCGCCGGCGCAGGTCTTCGACGCGCCTCGCGAGGCGGCGACCCGGGCCTTCTTAGAGCGGGTGCGCTAGCTCGCCGCGGCGTAGAACTCGGGCAGCGCGCGCGCGAGCTCGAAGAGCTCGCGGTCGCGCTCCCACGTCAGGTGCGTGCGCACCTGCTCGATGCCGAGCCACACCAGGTCGTCGACCTCCTCGTTGGGCGCGAACGCGCCGCGCTCGACGCTCATGAGGTAGTAGGCGACGATCTTGGGGCGGCCGCGGCGGTGCGTGTAGTTCGTCGTGCCGACGAAGCGCTCGATGACGCAGTGGTAGCCGATCTCCTCGCGCACCTCGCGCACCGCGGCGTCCTCGAAGCCCTCGCCGAGGTCGAGCTTGCCCTTGGGGAAGGTCCAGTCGCCGCGGCTCTCGCGGTAGATGCACGCGACCTCGACGCCGCCGGGCACGAGGCGGCGCACGACGCCGCCGGCCGCGCGGATGAGGTCGACGGGGGCATCGCGAGGGACGATGAGCTCGGCCACCGGCGTCACGCGACCCACCGTAGGCGACGGCCCCGCGCGGCCCGAGCATTCCGGGGCCCCGGTCCGCCTGCGTTCACGTCCGTAGAGTAGTGACGATGCTCGCCGCGACCCTGCCGGCCGGGTGGCGCGAGACGGTCATCGCCCTGGCCGGGGTGCTCGGCGGCGCGGCCAACGGCGTGGCCGGCGGCGGCACCTTCATCACCTTCCCCACGCTGCTCGCCCTCGGGGTCCCGGCGCTGCGGGCCAACCTCTCGACGACCGTCGGGGTGACGCCGAGCTACTTCGCCGGGGTCGCCACGATGCGCGGGCGCGCCCCCGAGGCCCGCGAGCGCCTGCGGCTCCTGCTGGCCCCGGCGGTCGCCGGCTCGCTGCTCGGCTGCGCGCTCCTCTTCGCCTTCTCGGCCCAGACCTTCCGCGACGTCGTGCCCTACCTGATCGGCGCGGCGACGGTCGTCTTCGCGGCGGCGCCCTGGATCACGGCGCGCACGGGTGCGGCGCGCCCGGGGTCGCGCACGCATCGGCGCGCCCTGGTCGCGGGGGTCTTCGTCGCGTCGACCTACGGCGCCTACTTCGGCGCCGGGCTGGGCATCGTCCTGCTCGCGCTGATGTCGGTGACGCTGCCCGACGGGGTGCACCGCCTCCAGGGGCTGCGCGCGCTGCTGTCCACCGCCGTGTCGGTCGTCGCCTCGGTCGTCTTCGTCGTCCACGGGGGCCTCGACTGGCCGGCGGTGGTCGCGCTGCTCGGCGGCACGCTCGTCGGCGGCTGGCTCGGCACGCGCCTGGTCGCGCGGCTCAGCCCGCGCGCGGTGCGCGCCCTGGTCGTCGCCTTCGGCGTGGCGACGACCGTCCGCCTGGCGGTGCCCGGCTAGGGTGACCGAATGCTGACCACTTCGCTCGGAGTTGTGGGGTGAAGCGGCTCTTCTCCTTCCCGAACCCGGTCAACGACGCCGCCGCGCGCACCGTCGCGCTCGGGGTCATCGCCCAGTGCGCCCTGGCCTGGGCGACCGGGTGGGCCTGGCTGCTGGTCCCCCTGACCTACGGCTTCGCCGCGCGGGTGGCGACCGGCCCCACGCTCTCGCCGCTCGGCCAGTTCGCGACGCGCGCGGCCGCGCCGCGCCTTCGCGCGTGGACCCGGCTGGTGCCCGGGCCGCCCAAGCGCTTCGCCCAGTCCCTGGGGCTCGCCTTCTCGAGCGCCGCGCTCGTCACGTGGCAGTGCGCCGGCTGGGGCGCCGCGCGCTGGGTCCTGGTGCCGCTCGTGGGCGCGGCGTCGCTCGAGGGGTTCCTCGGCTACTGCCTGGGCTGCGCGATCTTCGCGCGCCTGATGCGCCTGGGCGTCATCCCCCGGGGCGTGTGCGAGGAGTGCAACGACATCTCGGCTCGCCTCGCGCGCGGCGCCGAGTCGAGCGCGGCGGGGGCAAGTTAAGAATTCGGTGACGGCGCTCGCGCCACGCCGGCCCGCCGGCCTCGCGCGCGCCCGCGCTACCTAGGCTTGGCGCCATGCGACGCCCCCTCGCCCGCGCCGTGGCGACCGGCGCGCTGGTCACGGCGGCCGCGGCGCTCGGGCTGACGAGCGCGACGGGCGCGTCGCCGGGTCCGCGCCAGGTCGTCGCGCCCGGGGCCCCCGCGCCGGCGGGCGCGGCCGTCGTTCGAGGCGCGACGACGGCGAGCTTCGACGTGATGATGGCCCCGCGCGACCCCGCGGCCCTCACCGCGTTCCTCGCCGGCCTCAGCGACCCGGCGTCACCGGACTACCGCCACTTCCTCACCCCGCACCAGTTCGCGACTCGCTTCGGCGCCAGCGAGTCGGCGCTCTCGGCGGTGTCGGCGTACCTGCGCGGCTTCGGCCTGAGCGTGGGCGCGCCGAGCGCCGGGCGCATCGCGATGAGGGTCACGGGCGGGACCGGGCAGGTCGCGCGCGCGTTCGGCGCGCGCGTCCAGAGCCTGCTCGTCGACGGCTCGACCGGCGCGCGCCTCGTCTCGGACGCGACGCTGCCGTCGCGCCTCGCCCCGCTGGTCGCCGGCGTCGAGGGCCTCTCGGGCGTCCGCCTGGTCCACCCGCAGGGCCGGGTCGGCGCGCGCGCGACGGTCGCCGGGTCGTGCCCGTCGGCCGGGCCGTCGACGGGCAACACCCCGAGCGCCTTCGGCGGCTACACGGTGCCCCAGCAGGCCGCCCTCTACGGGCTGAGCGCGCCGTACGCCGCCGGCGACACGGGGGCCGGCCAGACGATCGCGCTCTACGAGCTCGGCCCCTACTCCCCGGGCGACGTCTCGACCTTCTTCCAGTGCTACGGGGTCAGCCCCGCGCTCACGCCGGTCAGCGTCGACGGCGGCTCGAACGGCCGGGTGAGCGAGGAGGCCACCTTCGACATCGAAGAGGCCGGCGCGCTCGCCCCCGGCGCGGCCCTGAGGGTCTACACGGGGCCGAACAACGGCAGCGGGCCGAACGACGTGATGCTCCAGATCGCCGACGACGACGTGGCGACCGTCGTCTCGACGTCGTGGGGCGACTGCGAGACCGACCCGACCAACGACCCGGCCGGCGAGCAGCCGGTCTTCGAGCAGATGGCGGCCCAGGGCCAGACGGTCTACGCGGCGGCCGGCGACGAGGGCTCGTCGGACTGCTCCGGGATCACCAACAACTCCCCGGCGGTCGACGACCCGGCCAGCCAGCCCTACGTCACCGGGGTCGGCGGGCTCACGGTGTCGAGCATCAGCCCGCTGGCCGAGACCGTGTGGAACGACGGCGTCGGCTCGGGCGGCGGCGCCGGGGGCGGCGGGGTCTCGACCATCTGGTCGCGCCCCACCTGGCAGAGCGCCCCGGGGATCGCCGCCAGCCAGGCGATGCGTATGGTCCCGGACCTGTCGGCCATGGCCGACCCGGGGACCAGCTTCATCGAGTTCTTCACCGGCAACGCGTCGGGCACCTGCGGCGACTGCGCCGCTGACTGGAACGCCATCGGCGGCACCTCGGCCGGGCCGCCGCTGCTCAGCGCGCTCACCGCGGTCGGCGCCCAGGCCTGCTCGGTCGACCGGCTCGGGTTCCTCAACCCGACCTTCTACGCGATGGCCCGCCAGGGCGTCGGCTTCGACGACGTGACGACCGGGGGCAACGACCTGTTCGGCGTGGGCGTCTACCCGGCCGGCGCCGGCTACGACATGGCGTCGGGGCTCGGCAGCCCCAGCGCGACGTCGTTCCTGCCCCACCTGTGCCCGGTGCCGATGAGCGTCTCGACCTCGTCGATCGTGGCGTCGCCGGCCAGCGCGCCGGTGCCCGGCCCGGTCACCGTCACGCTGAGCGCGCGCGACGCGTCCGCGCAGGCGCTGGCCGGGGCGATCGTCAAGTTCAGCGCGAGCGCGCCGGGCGGGGTCGTGATGTTCGACAACCAGCGCGCCAGCTCCACCGGCACGGGCACCGCGCAGATGAGCGTCACCGCCGACACCAACGGCGTCGCCTCGGTGACCGTGACCAACACGGCGGCCGGGACCGTGACGGTCCAGGCGAGCAACGCCTCGGCCACGCTCTCGACGTCGTTCACGCTCAGGGCGTTCTCGACCGCGCCGCCGGGCCGCGCCGGGGTGGGCCGGCTCACCGCGATCGTCGGCGGCTTCACGCTGGTGGCCACCAAGCCGTCGGCCGTCGGCGGCGGGGCGATCACCGCGTACCAGTACCGGGTGAACGGCGGCGCGTGGGTGCGCTTCTCGGCGGTGACGCGCACCGCGACGGTGCGCCACCTCGCGCGTTACACGATCGTCAAGGTCGCGGTGAGGGCGCTCAACGCCTTCGGCGCCGGGCCGGCCAGCGCGGCGAAGAGCGTGCGCACGCGCTAGGCGACGGGCGTCGGCGCCGAGCGACCGTAGACTGGGGAGCGGCCCCGCGGGGCCACCCGCGATGACCCGATCCCTGCGACGTCTCGCTGTGGCGCTGCCGCTCGTGGTGGCGGCGACCACGCTCAGCGCGCCCGGTTCACCGGCCGCGACGTCCTCGACGTCCGGCCAGCCGATCTACCAGTTCGCCGCGACCGGCACCGGGCCCCTGCCCTGGAACGCCACCGCGCTCTCGGGCGTCCTGCACGGCACGACGATGGTCGGCGCGCCCCACGCCGCGTCCTCGCCCGCCGAGGGCGCGCTGGCCTACCGCACCGCGAGCGGCCACGTCGCGCTCTACGTCGCCCCGGCGGGCGGCGTCGCGACCTGGACCGACCTCAGCGCGCGCGGCCCGGCCCCGACCCCGGGCGCCGACCCGGTGCCCTTCTTCGACCCGAGCGGCGCGGTCGACGTCGCGTACGTCGACACCGTCGGCGACCTCATCGTGCTCTCGAGCGCCGACCCCGTCTCGACGTTCTGGACCCGAGCGCACCGCCTCGGCGCCTGGAGCGCCCAGGCGGTCGTGGACGTGAGCGCGGCCGTGGGCGTGACCTTCGCCAACGGGCTGCCGGGCGTCTCGTCGAGCGCCGCGGGCGAGACCCTGGCCGCGCGCACCGCCGCCGGCGCCGTCGAGGTCGTCACCCTCGCCTGGCCCCAGGGCGGGCTCGCCCCCTACGTCGCGGCCGCGGCCAACGTCACCGCCGCGGCCGGGCTCGGCCCGGCGACGAGCGACCCCGTCGTCACGCCGACCGCGACCCCCGCGGTGATCACCACGGTCGGCGCGGGCGACCTCGAGCTGATCGCCGCGACCGGCGCCGGCGCGTCGCCGTGGGTCGCCGCCGACGTCTCGAAGTCCGTCGGCGGCGCGCGGGTCCCCGGGCCCTTCGCGATCGCCGCCGGGACCACCAGCTACTACGTCGCCGGGCTCGCCGCCTCGGGCGCGGTCGACCTCTTCAGCCAGGCGCTCTCGGGACTGGGCGGCCCGGCGCCGGCCGCGCCGCCCTTCACCGCGCCGACCCCGGTCGGGCCACCGGCGACCACGACGACGCTCGCCCCCGCGATCGCCAGCGGGGCACCGGGCTCGCCGTGGAGCGTGACCAACGTGACGTCGCTCGCGCCCGGCGCGCCGCCGCTCGCGGGGTCGCTCTTCCTCAGCGCGACCGGCGCGGTCGTGACCGTGGCCGGCCAGGCCGCCAACTGGGGCGACCTCTTCGCGATCTCCGGGGTCGCGCCGTCGGGCCCCTACGCCGCGACCGACGTCTCGGTCACCGCCGGCAGCGCCGCGCGCACGGTGGCCGGCGCGGTCGCCGGGTTCACCACCGGCGCCGGGCTCTCGCTCTTCGCCGCCGGGGTCGCCTCGCCCCCGCCCCAGGGCGTCGGGGTCTACGCCATCCCGTCGGCCAAGTGGACCCAGGCGGTCTCCGACGGCTGGCCGATCCTGTCCGAGACCGGCGGCCTGGGCACGACCAAGACGCCGTGGGTCGGCTACGTCGGGGCCAGCGCCGTCAACGCGTCGCCCGACTTCCTCATGGGCCAGAGCATCTACAACGCCCACAAGCGCGTGACCTGGCTCTCGTTCTGGACGGTCTCGGGGCCACAGAAGGGCGAGGCGAAGGCCGCGGCCACCTACTACAGCCACGGCTTCGCCGCCGGCGCCTGGGTCGCCACCCAGATCGACCAGTACCGCGGGCTGGGCGTCGGGCTCAAGCCCGACTGGGTCATCTTCGACCCCGAGGGCTACCCCGACAACCACTCCGGGCTCGACGCGCCGGGCGGGTCGTCGGCCGCCACGATGGCCACCTACGCGACGTACTGGTCGTCGATGCTCTCGGGCTGGCAGCGCGGGCTCGACTCGGTCGACCCGTCGCTCAACGCCGCGGTCTACGCCAACCAGAGCGAGTACCGCAACTACCAGCTCGCCACGAGCCCCCTGCCGGTCTTCGAGGCGGTCGCCTTCTCCGGCGGCGGCCCGGTGCCGGTGGCCGGGGCGAGCGGGAGCAACGTGCGCGGCTTCATCGCCTTCGCCGCGGTCTGCACGCCCCCCGCGACGCTGGCCAGCGAGGAGCAGACCCTGCTCAACCCGCCGTGGGCCGGGCAGTTCAACACCCTGCAGTTCAACGCCGGCGTCTACTGCGCGCCCAGTGCCTCGGCGCCGACGACGACCACGACCGTCGCGCCCACCACGACGACGAGCGCGCCGGGCTGAGTAGCCTCAGGAAAATGGACGAGACGCCCGACCCGGGCGAGGGCGAGCCGGCCGCCGGCGAGCCGGGGCCGGACCTGCGCGAGCGGGTGCGCGCGGTCGCCCAGCCCCTGATCGACTCGATCGAGGGCCGCGTGCGCAAGCAGATCGACTCGCGGGTCGACGAGACCCTCGACGAGCGCATCGACCGGGCCGTGGCCGCGCGCCTCGCGGTGCTCGAGCGCGCGGTGGCCGACCTCGACCGCGCGGTGCGCGAGCTCCAGAGCCGCGGCCTCGAGCTCTAGTGGCCTACCTGCGCGAGCTCGCGCCGGCCGACGCCTACGCGGCGGCAATGGCCATGCGCGACTCCTACGTCGATGACCGCGTCGCCGCCGGCGAGGACCGCGCGGGCGCCACGGCCAACGCCGACGGCCAGTTCGCGGTCCTCTTCCCCGACGGCGCGCCGGCCGAGGGCCAGCACGTCATGCACGTGGTCGACGCCGAGGAGGTCGTCGGCCTGCTCTGGATGGGCCGGCCCCTCTCCGGTCCGCCCGGCACCTGGTTCGTCTTCGACGTCGAGATCGACGAGGCGCACCGGGGGCGGGGCCTGGGCCGCGAGGCCATGCGCCTGGCCGAGGAGTGGACCCGGGCCCGCGGCGGGACGCGCGTCGGGCTCAACGTGTTCGGGCCGAACACCGTGGCCCGGACCCTCTACGACTCGCTCGGCTACAGGGTGATGGCGATCGCGATGTACAAGGACCTCGGCTAGGGCCGACCGGCCCGGTCGCGCCACTGCGCTCGCTTCTCGCGGTCGCGCCGGATCGTGAAGCGCACGCTCAGCACGACGAGCACGACCATCGCCGCGACGAAGAACGTGAAGACCGCGTAGAACCCGGCCGAGGCGGCGACCACCGGCCCAACCTAGTTGTCACAGCCGCGAGCGACACTCGACCGTGACCCCCGCGGCCTCCCCCCTCGACGAGCTGCGCGCCGGCCCCGGTGCGGGCCCGGCGCGCGACGAGGCCACCGCGACGCGCCTTCGCGACCTGGCCGACCTCCTCCTCGCCGAGGCGCTGGCCGCGCGCGGCGCGCCGTCGCCGGTCGTGGTGACCGCGGCCGGGCTGGCCGCCGCGCCGGGCACGGCGGACCTCATGGGCTCGGCGCGCGCGCGCCTGCGCGGCGCGCTGGTCTCGACCCTGGTGCGCCTGCGCGTGGTGGGCGCCACCATCGCCGACGCCTACGAGGTGGCGCTCGTCGCGTGGCGCGCCGACTCGCCCTCGCCCGAGCTGCTCGACCACCTGGCCGGGCTCGACGCCGACGAGCGCGCCCGCCTCGGCGCCGACGTGGCCGCCCACTTCGTCGCGCTCAACCGCGCCCTGGGCTCGGCGGCGCCCGGGTGGGCGCTTCGCCCGGGCTCGCGCGCGAGCGTGCGCGCGGCCCAGGGCCGGGTCGTGCTGCGCGACTCGATCGACCTGACGCTCGAGGCGAGCGCCGACGAGCGGCTCTCGCTCGTCCTGCTCGACGTGACGACCGCGCCGCTGGCCGAGGGCGCCCAGCGAGCGCTGCGCTACCACGCGCTCGTCGAGGCCCTGCGCGCGGGCGTGGTGCCCTGGCGAAGCGCGGTGCTCTCGACCGCGACCGGGGAGGTCGCCTGGCGCGACGTCGACGCCGGCCTGCTGGCCGAGGCGCTCGACGACGTGGTGGCCGCGGTCTACGACGGGCGCCTCGCCGCGTGAGCCTCACCGTCGCCCCCCTGTCGCGCGGCGCGCTGGCCGACCTGGTCGCCCGGGCCCCCGACGCGCGCGCCCGGGCCGACTCCTCGGTGCGCGACCGGCTGCGCCATGCGCTCGTGGCCACCGGCGCGCACGCCCATCGCCGCCTCAGCGCGGTCGACGTCGAGCGCGGCGGGGCCGACCCCAGCCCGTTCGCCTGGGGACCGCGCGTCGCGCGCCGCCCCCTGGCCACCGCCGCCCTCGCGCGCCTGGCCGCGGGGTCGTCGCCGACGCTCTTTGCGGCGGTCGACGACGCCGCCGAAGCGATGGTCGCTCGCGCGCTGTCGGGGCGCGCCGCGCCCGGGACGCTCGCCGCCTGGATCGAATCCGCGCCCGCGCCGGTGCGCGACCTGGCGCGCGCCCACGCGCTCGCCTGGGCGGCGGCCGGGCTCGACGTCGCCGCGGCGCTGCCCGAGGGCTGGCGGCCGTACCCCGCCGACGCGTACTACGACGTCGCCACCGCGCGCGTCACGCTGCGCGGCCGTCGCGACCTGGGCAGCGGCGACGCGGTCGTGCGCCTTCGCGCGGGGTCGCCGTCGCGCTCGGCCGGCAGCGGGCTGCGCGCCGACCTGTGCGCGCTGGCCCTCGCCGACCCCGGCGGGGTCGCGCCGGCGCGCCTGGTCGGGGTCTGGCCCGAGGCCGGGGTCGCGATCGCGCTCGACGGCGACGCCGAGGCGATCGTCGCCGGGGCGCGCGCCTTCGCGCGCTGCGCGCGGGCGCGCGCCGCGCTCGCCGCCTAGGGGGCGCTCCGCCGACCGCTAGCGTGGATTGGCCATGGCGCAGCGAAACTCCCTCCGGAACGTCGCGATCATCGCGCACGTCGACCACGGCAAGACCACCCTGGTCGACGCCATGCTGCGCCAGACCGGGTCCTTTGACGCCCACACCGCGCTCACCGACCGGGTCATGGACTCCGGGGACTTAGAGCGCGAGAAGGGCATCACGATCCTGGCCAAGAACACCGCGGTGCGCTGGGGCGACCTGACGGTCAACATCGTCGACACCCCCGGCCACGCCGACTTCGGCGGCGAGGTCGAGCGGGGCCTGGCCATGGTCGACGGCGCGCTCCTGCTCGTGGACGCGGCCGAGGGGCCCCTGCCCCAGACCCGCTTCGTCCTGCGCAAGACCCTCGAGGCCCGCCTGCCGGTCGTGCTCGTGGTCAACAAGGTCGACCGGCCCGACGCCCGGCCGGCCGAGGTCGTCCACGAGGTCGAGAACCTCTTCCTCGACCTCGACGCCGACGAGCACCAGATCGCCTTCCCGATCCTCTACGCGAGCGCCCGCGCCGGCTGGGCCTCGGCCGACCCGGCCGCGGGCGGCGGCGACCTGCGGCCGCTCTTCGAGGCGATCCGCGACCACGTCCCGCCCCCGCGCTACGACGAGGGCGCCGGCCTCCAGGCCCTCGTCTGCAACCTCGACGCCTCCCCCTACCTCGGGCGCCTGGCGCTGTGCCGGGTGGTCAACGGCGAGATCGAGCGCGGCGCGCGCGTCGCGTGGTGCCGCCTCGACGGCACCATCGAGCACGCCCGGGTGACCGAGCTCTTCATCACCGAGGCCCTCGACCGGGTGCCCGCCGCCAGCGCCGGGCCGGGCGACATCGTCGCCGTGGCCGGCTTCGAGGACATCACCATCGGCGAGACCCTGGCCGACCCCGACGAGCCCGTGGCGCTCACGCCGCTGCGAGTCGACGAGCCGAGCCTGTCGATGACCATCGGCATCAACACGTCGCCGCTGGCCGGGCTCGAGGGCCGGCTGCTCACCGCGCGCATGGTCAAGGACCGCCTCGACCGCGAGCTGGTGGGCAACGTCTCGCTGCGCGTCCTGCCCACGGACCGGCCCGACGCCTGGGAGGTCCAGGGCCGCGGCGAGCTCCAGCTGGCCGTCCTCATCGAGACGATGCGCCGCGAGGGCTTCGAGCTCACGGTGGGCAAGCCCCAGGTCGTGACCCGGCTGGTCAACGGCAAGGTCCACGAGCCGATGGAGCACGTCACCGTCGACGCGCCCGACGAGTTCGTCGGCGCCATCAACGCGCTGCTCTCGGGTCGCAAGGGGATCATGGCCGACCTGGTCAACCACGGCACCGGCTGGGTGCGCATGGAGTGGAAGGTCCCGGCGCGCGGCCTGGTCGGCGTGCGCACCGAGTTCCTCACCGAGACCCGCGGCGCGGGCATCATGCACTCGGTCTTCGACGGCTACGTGCCCTGGGTCGGCGACATCCGCGCGCGCCAGCGCGGGGTGCTCGTCGCCGACCGGCGCGGGGTCACGACCGGGTACGCGCTGCTCGACCTCGAGGAGCGCGGCGAGCTCTTCGTCGGCCCGGGCGTCGAGGTCTACGAGGGGATGATCGTCGGGTCCAACCCGAGGCCCGAGGAGATGAACGTCAACCCCACGCGCGAGAAGAAGCTGACCAACATGCGCGCGGCCGCCAGCGACTCCTTCGAGAAGATGGCGCCGCCGACGGTGCTGAGCCTCGAGCAGGCGCTCGGGTTCATCGCCGAGGACGAGGCCGTCGAGGTCACCCCGGCGAGCGTTCGGCTGCGCAAGGCCACGCTCGACCAGGCGACGCGACACCGGGCCCGCAAGCGCGCGCAGGCCCCGGCGTAATCTCTTCTGCGGAGGGATGACAGAGCGGACGAATGTACCGGTCTTGAAAACCGGCGTGGGCTCGCCCACCGTGGGTTCGAATCCCACTCCCTCCGCTCGCGGTGTCTAGCCCAGGTGGCGCGACCACCGACCACGCGCGGGGCGGGGACGCCCGGCTCGCGCCCGTCAGGACGCCGGTCAGAGGGTCGCCGGAACCACCGCCGCGATCGCGGCCGCCATGACCTGGTAGCCGGCGTCGGTCGGGTGGAGGTTCGGGCCGTAGGGCGCGGGCGCGCAGACCCACGTGAGCGCGCAGGCGCGCGCCGCGTTGCCCGACACGGTCGCGCCGCCGGCCAGGCGCAGCGCCGCGCCCGACCGGTCGGTGAACGCCTCGGCGACGTTGGCGAAGGGGATCGAGAACGACGCGTACACGGCGCGCATCGTGTCATTGAACGCCTGCATCACGGGCGCGCTCTGCGCGGCGAAGGCCCGGCCGGCCGCGCCGCTGGTGACGGCGGCGTAGAACGGGTTGTAGTGCCCGACGCCGACGAAGGCCACGTTGGGCCCGGCGGCGGCCTTGAGCGCCGCGACGATCTGGGTCAGCTGCGACTGGACGTCGGCGAGCCTCTGGGTGGCGCAGCTCGGGTTCACCGCGAGCCCCGCGAGGCACGGGTGGATCGTGTTGAACCCGAGGTCGAGCGTGACCAGGCCGGCCTGGGCGTAGTGGGCCCGCAGGAACGCGATGGCGTCGGCGAGCTGGCTGTCTCCGGCCTTGTAGCAGGCATCGCGGCCGCTCACGAACGTGGTGAGGGTATCGCCCGGGCAGCCCAGCTGGGTCAGCTGGAGCGTGACGCCCCGGGCCGCCTCCATCGCCACCAGCTGGTTGGCGTAGCCGCGGCTCGTCGGCTGGCCCCGGGGCACGGCGACGGTCGGCTGCATCCCGACCGACACCGACGCGCCGATGTCGAGGTAGAAGACGGGCGCCGTCGGCGCCCCGGTGGCGCCGGCGGGGCCGACGGCCACCGCGGCGCCGGTCACGCCCAGGGCCATCACGGCCGACCCGGCGAGCACCCGCCGCACCGTCTTGGTGGCTCGCGCCATCTCGTCGCCTCCTGGTGAGTCCGCCCGGTCATCGGTGCCGGGCGGACGCGAACTCGACGAGGCGATCGTACGAAGGCGCGTGAAGGGTCACGCGAGAGGACGCGAAGGATGCGATAAGAACCCGCGGCGCGCGACTAGATCGTCGCCGGGGTGGCGCCCGCGGCCTTGGCCGCCAGGCGCTCGACGCTGACGCGCAGGCGCTCGACGACGCCGGCCAGGTCGATCCGGGCCCGCTCGGCGTCGTCCGAGAGGCCGCTCAGGTGGTCGACGTCCCAGATGTTGAGCACGGGGTCGAGGACGTCGCGCAGGTACTGGCCGAGCCCGTAGATACCCTCGCGCGCGATGCGCACCGCGTGGCGGGTGAAGGCCGGGATCCCCGTGCCGGGCATCGCGAAGGCGGCGACCTGGCGGGCGGCGGCGATCGTCATCGTCGACGGGTCGATCGCGAACGCGGCCTTGGCCAGGTCTCGGTAGAACATGTAGTGCTTCGTCTCGTCGCCCGCGACGAGCGCGAGCACGTTGCGTCCCATCTTGTCGTCCTTGGGCAGGTGCGCGCCGGTGTTGCGGTGGGCGATCTGGGTGGCGCGCTCTTGGAACGAGACGTAGCAGATCAAGTCGGCCATCGTCTCGGGCTCGGGCACCTTGCCGGCGCCCATCTGGACGCGGCGGCCGTCCTCGAGCAACGTCGGGTCGATGCAGCGGCTCACGTGCACCCAGTCGCGCATCACCATCGAGTGGCGGTTCTCCTCCATCGTCCACTGGTGATTCCAGTCGACGATGGGGTGGCCCTTGGGGGCGTGTCCCAGGAGGGTGTTGGTGTAGTACGGGAGGTTGTCCTCGGTCAGCAGGTTCACGTAGATGGAGCTACGGACCCCGTCGGGGAGCGGGTAGTCGCTCGGCGACCAGGGGTGCTCGCCGAAGTCCTCGCCGCTGCCCCAGTCGATCTGCTCGTGCGGGTACCACAGGCGCGGGGCCTCGAGGTGTCGGTTGTAGAGGCGTTCGACATCGGGCGCCAACTCGGTCACCAAGTCGGTGCGACCGACTCCCGGGCGCTTGGGCAACGGGGCCCCTCTCACGGCTGCGGCGCAGCCCCCATCAGCGTAACCGTCACGCCCCGCCCCGAACCAGCGGGCGCACGACGCCGTCCCCGCGCTTGGCGAGGAGCGGCCTCGCGGGGCGGCGGCGGCCCCGTCGACTCGACGGCGCCCCCACGTCAGCGGCGGTCGAGCCGGCCCCGCTCGGACGGGTACGACGTCGCCGTCGTGTGCCGCGCGCCGACGACCGGCGACGCGCGGCCGGCCGCTCGCCCCGCCCCGCCGTGACCTCCGGCCCTGACGGCCCGGCCGTCGTGACCGCCAGACTCAGGGCATGGGTCCGGGGCGCGCAGCGCCATCGGCGCCGAGTTCGCGAGCGCAGGCCACCGGCTCGGCCCCCCGCAACCTGGCCGGTCGCGTCGGGCGCTTCAGCGCTCACTACCGCAAGTCGACGATGCTGGCGTGGCTCGCGTTGGTCGTCGGCGCGTCGGTCCTCGGCGCGGCGGTGAGCCAGCGACACCTGACGGACGCTCAGATGGGCAACGGCCAGTCCGGCCAGGGAACCCGGGTGCTCCAGGCGGCCTTCCCCTACCACTCGGGCGAAGAGGTCCTCATCCAGGCCCCTGCGGGCGTGCCCTCGAGCGCTCCGATCGTGCGCCGGGCCGTCACCGACCTCGCATCGCGCCTGGGTCGCATCGAGTCGGTCGCCAACGTCGTCACCCCGTACGGGGCGCGGGGTCGCGGCCTGGTCTCGCGCGATGGGCGCTCGGTGCTCGTCACCTTCTCCCTCGCCGGCGACTCCAACCGGGCCCAGTCCGAGGTCCCGGCGGCGCTCGCGGCGACCGCGGCCACCCAGCGCGCCTTTCCCGCGCTGCGAGTGCAGGAGTTCGGCACCGCCAGCGTCACCAGGGCCCTGGTCGCGGCCTACGGCCGGGACTTCTCCTCGGCCGAGCACACGTCGCTGCCCGTCACCCTCGTCGTCCTGCTGATCGCCTTCGGCTCGCTGATGGCCGCCGGCGTGCCGCTCGTGCTCGGCATGACCGCGGTGGCCGCGGCGCTCGGACTGCTCAGCCCGCTCAGCCGACTCTTCCCGGTGGCCCAGGGCCAGATCGATCCGGTCGTCCTGCTGATCGGGCTCGCGGTGGGCGTCGACTACTCGATGTTCTACCTGCGCCGCCAGCTCGAGGAGCGACGATCGGGGCTGAGCGCGCGCGACGCGCTGGCGCGCGCCTCGGAGACCTCGGGCCAGGCCGTGCTGATCTCCGGCCTGACCGTGCTCACGGCGATGGCCGGGATGTTCTTCGCCGGCAACGCGGTCTTCTCGTCGATGGCCATGGGGACCATGCTCGTGGTGGCCATCGCGGTCGTCGGCTCGGTGACCGTCCTGCCCGCGCTGATCGCCGCGCTCGGCGACCACGTCGAGTGGGGCCGGATGCCCTTCATCGCGCGCCGGCGGACCAGCGGCACCGCGCCCGTGTGGCGCGCGATCGTCGCTCGCGTGCTGCGGCGCCCGGCGCTGTCGGCGGCCCTCGCGGCCGTCCTGCTCGGCCTGGTGGCCGCGCCGGCCCTCACCATGCGCACGGTCGACCCCGGGACCGTCGGGCTCCCGTCGGGGCTGCCCATCGTCGCGACGTTCCACCGCATCGAGGCGGCCTTCCCCGGCGCCCCGATCGCCGCGGTCGTCGTGGTGAGCGCCCCCGACGTGACCGCGCCGGCCGTCGCGCGCGCGATCACCGCGCTCGGCGCCCGGGCGCTGGCCACCCCAGGGCTGGGCGGCCCGATCGTCGAGACGACGAGCGCCGACCACCGGGTCGCGCTGGTGAGCGTCTCGGTCGGGGGCAACGGCGTGAACGCCGCGTCCACCCGGGCGCTCGCCGCCCTGCGCGACGCGGTCATCCCCGCGACGCTCGGCGGCGTCGCCGGCGCGACGACGTACGTGACGGGCATGACCGCCGGCTCGGTCGACTTCAACACGACGATGAACGCCCACCTGGGCTACGTCTTCGCCTTCGTGCTGGGTCTCGCGTTCCTGCTGCTGCTGGCCACCTTCCGGTCGCTCGTGATCCCGCTGCTCACGATTCTCCTCAACGTCCTCTCGGTGGGCGCCGCCTACGGCGCGGTCGTCCTGATCTTCCAGCGCGGCTGGCTGCGCGGGCTCCTGGGCGCCCAGGACATCGGCGGGATCATCAACTGGCTGCCGCTCTTCCTCTTCGTCGTCCTCTTCGGGCTGTCGATGGACTACCACGTGCTCATCCTCAGCCGCATCCGCGAGGGCCACCGGCGGGGTCTGTCCACCGCCGACGCCGTGACCGAGGGGATCGCCTCGACCGCCGGGGTCATCACCAGCGCCGCGGTCGTGATGATCGCCGTGTTCTCGATCTTCGCCACGCTCTCCGAGGTCATCTTCAAGCAGCTCGGCGTCGCCCTGGCCGTCGCGGTCCTCATCGACGCGACCGTCGTGCGCGTCGTCCTGCTGCCCTCGCTCATGAAGATGCTCGGGCGCTGGAACTGGTACCTGCCGGGATCGGACCGCCATCGGGCGTTGCCGGCCGAGCCGCCGCCGGCCGTCGAGCTCGAGACCGCGCCCGAGTCCGAGTCCGAGCTGGTGGGGTCAACCGCGCACTAGCCGGTCCACCCTCCTCGACCCGGACGCCGACGTTGCCGCCGAGCGCACGGCCCGTGTCCGTGCGTCGTACGGGGCTCTCGACGCTCCGGCTATGAATTCCGTGGGAGGAGGTCGTGACCGCGCTCCACCGCTGCCCCTCGCGCGCCTTCGCGGGCCCGCCGTGAACCTCTCGGACACCGGCGTCCCCGAGATCGTCCTGCGGGCCCCCCGACCCCGGGTCGTGCAGGCGGTCCTCTTCTTCGGGCTGGGCGCGGTCGTGCTCGCGATCGGCGGGGTCACGTTCACGCGAGACGTCCGGCTCGCGTCCTGCGAGGTGGCGGTGGCCGCCGCCCTCCTGACCTTCGGCGTGCGGGCCGAGCGCTCGGGATTCCTCTCGGTGTCGCCGACGCGCGTCGTGGCGCGCACGACCGCGCGGACCCGCGCCTTCGCGGTGTCGGCGATCGGCGGGATCGAGGCCGTCGAGTCGTGGAAGCTCGTGTACCGGGTCATGCCGACCATCACCTTCCGCGACGGGAGCAGCCACCAGCTCGGGGACTTCGCGATGCGCTCCGCCCCGTACCACCGGGCCCGGGCCGAGGGCCACCGCACCCTGACCGACTCGGTCATCACCCTCGTCCGCTCGGTCCTGTAGACGGGGCCGTCGCGTCAGCCCGGCGCGAACGGACGCAGACTTCTCGCGTAGGCCGTCACCGCGACCGTCTGCCCCGGGTCGTTCGGGCCGCCCCGGCAGTACTCGAGCGCGTCCTGGCCGGTCAGGCGCTCGGACAGCGTGGGCTGCGTCCACGACCCGTTCGTCCCCACGTGGACGGCGACGCGCGAGGCGACGGCCACGACGCCGAGGTCGCACCGGTACTTGGCGATGACGAAGTAGGCGTGCTGGCCCCGGGTCAGCAACAGCGTCGCCGGAGGGACCCGGCGCAGGTACTGGTCGTGGTGCACGTAGTGGAACGCGAGCGCCGTGCCGGCGGCGTCGAGCAGCGTCACTGTCGGGTAGCCCGACACGGTGCACGCGCGCGACCCGTTGTAGGTCAGCGAGAAGCTCCTCGCGTGCTCGCCCGTCGCCGGGGACACAGAGCGCGCCGGGCCGAGGGTGAGGTGGTGGGCGTCGCACCCCAGCGGGAGCGAGGACGCCGACCCTCGGGCGAGGGAGGCGGCGACTGAGGCGGCGACCACCAGCGCGAGCGCCGCGCTCGCGCGCCGGCCCTTCCAGCGGTGGTTCGCGCGGCGCACCCGTCCACTGTGCGCGCCAGCGTCGGGGTCGTCAACTCGGCCCGATCCCGCATTCGAACGTCCACCCGACCCACCCCTGACCAGGGCCGACGGGTCTGGGCGGTCCAGACCGATTCCCCGACACTGCGGGACCTCTGCGGCGGCTCCCAGGCTCCTCACAAGAACGGCCCCTACGGTCGTTTCAAGAGGCGAATCGAGGGGGTGCCCATGAGCCGTCGAAGCCAGCGCACGCGTGGCCGCCACGTCAACGCCTCCAAGCTCGCCGTCGCCGCCACCGGGCTCGCAACGGGCGTCTGGGGCGTCGGCGCCCTCACCGCGGGGGCCACCGCGCACCGCTCCGCGCCGGGCCGGCCGCCCGCCGACTCCCCCGCCGAGCCCGTCGCGGCCGAGGCGGTGACTGGCGCCGTGGCCGCGGCCTCGCCCGACTCGATCACGGTGCAGCCGCCGGTCACCGGCGCGACGGCCCCGAGCCCCGTGTCCTTTGCGCTCACCAGCTCCACGCTCGTCACCCTGGGCGCCTCGCCCGCGTCCCCCGCGGCCCTCGCGGTCGGCGAGAGCGTCACGGTCACCCCCGCCGCGGGCGCCCCCCCGTCCGCGGCGGGGGTGGCGATCCTGTTGGTGCGGGTGACGGGCACGATTTCGGCCATCACCAACGACTCGCTCACCGTGACGACCCCCGACGGGGTCTCGGTGAACGTCGACGCGGCGGCGACGACCGCGGTGACGATCGACGGGTCCCCCACGGCTATCCCGACACTCGCCGTGGGGGACACCGTCACCGCCGAGGGCCTGGTGACGCCGCCCGGCTCCGAGACGCTCGACGCGACCGCGATCGCCGCATCGACCTCGCCCGGCGGCGGCGTCGCGGTCGCGTCGTCGGTCCCGGGCCTCCTCGACCTCGGACCGGGTCACGGCGACGGCCACGCCTGGGGGCTCCTGCGCCACTGGTTCTCGGCGTCGACGCCCTCGCTCTCCTTCAGGGGAGCACCGCTCGACGACCACGACGGCAGTCGTGGGGGCGGCGGAGAGTAGGAGCCTCCCATGGGCGCCCTCGGCGACCGGCCCCCGCGACCACCAGCGACGTCAGCCCGGGGCCCGTCGCGGGGCGAGGCACCAGAGCCGGTCCCCGGTCTCGACCTCGAGGTCGGGTCGGGCGGCAACGGTCGCCCGACCGCTGGTGACGGCCACGACGAGGTCGCCCTCGGGCAGCGCGAGCTCGTCGAGACGTCGGTGGCGCGCGAGGCTGTCGAGCCGCACCTCGACGAGGTCGCGGCCCGCGAGGGGCGAGGTCGGCTCGTGGAGCCGGCGCCGGGCGGCGTCGTCCGCCCACTCCGCGGCGAGCGCACCGGCCGAGACGCCCTTGGTGCGCCCGGCCACGCGCGACGCCATGGCGCGCACGACGTCGCGGCTGGTGACCCAGCCGACGACGGCCTGGTCCGCGTCGACGACCGGGAGGCCCGCGCGGCCGTAGAGGGCGAGCTGGCGCAGCACCTGGTCGAGCTCCTCGTCCGCGCTCACCGCCTGGGTCGGCCCGCGGTCGATGACGTCGCCCAGCGCCGCGTACGCGCCCGCGCGAGCGCCCGCCGCCGGGCCGTGCGACGTGACGACGGGCTGCATGACCCCGCCCGCCGTCAGTCCCGCCAGGGCGCTCGCGATACGCGGCTGGTCGATGTCGACGCCCCGGCGCAGCAGCTTGGTCGTGTAGATCGTTCCGTACGACAGGCGCCCTGAGAGCCAGGCGGCGACCGCCACGCCGAGCATCACCGGCAGGGCCAGCGAGAAGTTGCCGGTCATCTCGACGACGCTCGCGATCGCGGTGAGCGGCGCGCGCGTCGCCCCGGCGAAGACCGCGCCCATCGCGACCACCGCGTAGGCCGCCGGGTCGCCGGCGCCTCGCCCCAGGACGTGGGTCGCCAGGTCGCCGACCGCGGTCCCGGCCATCGCCCCGACGAAGAGCGACGGCGCGAAGACCCCGCCCGAGCCGCCGATGCCGATGGTCAGGCTCGTCGCGGCCACCTTGCCCACGGCGAGCCCCACGAGCAGCCAGGCCGCGTACCCGCCGCCGGCCGCCCGGTTGATCACCGGGTAGCCCACCCCGTAGAGCTCGGGCAGGGCGAGCAGCACGAGCCCGAGGGCCGCGCCGCCGACGGCCGGGCGCAACCACTCGGGGCGAGAGCGCCAGAGCGCGTCGCAGAGGTCCTCCACCCGGTAGAGCACCCTCGTGAACCCGACACCGAGGGCGCCCGCGACCAGGCCGAGCGCAGCGACGACGAGGTAGTCGGCCCCGCGCGCCAGCACGAGGTCGTGGGGGAACCCCGTCAGCACCGCACCCGACCCGAAGAAGGCCTGGCCAACGAGGTCGGCGATCACGCTCGCGACCATCACCGGCAGGAGGGCGTCGAGGGCGAACTCCCGGATGATGAGCTCGAAGGCGAAGAGCACCCCGGTGATCGGCGCGTTGAACGTCGCCGAAATGGCCCCGGCCGCGCCGCAGGCGACGAGGACGCGCAGCCGCGACTCCGAGACGCGCCAGCGCTGCCCGAGCCCCGACGCGAGGGCCGACCCGATCTGGACGATGGGGCCCTCACGACCGACCGACCCGCCCGTCGCCATGCACAGCGCCGAGGCGACGGCCTTGACCACCGTCACCCGGGCACGGATGCGCCCCCCGTTCTCGGCGACGGCGATCATCACCTCGGGCACGCCGTGGCCGCGGGCCTCGCGCGCGTAGCGCCAGATGAGGGGCCCGTAGATCGCCCCACCGACCATCGGGGCGAGGACGAATAGCCCGAGGCCCAGCCGCGCCAGGTGCGTGGAGCCGACGTACCCCTCCTGGCCGAACTCGCGGTGACCGGTCACCAGCCAGGTCAGGGCGAAGATGAGCCACCGGAAGGCGACGGCCCCCAGGCCGGACCCCACCCCCACGGCCACGACCCCGGCGACGAGGCCCAGGTGGCCGCGGCGCGCGGACCGGGCCAGGCGAGCGGCCCAGGCCGGGGCCGCGGACCTCCGTGGTCGGCCCCAGAAGCCTCGGGGCTCGCGGGCTGCCACGGAGTACGAGTGTACGCGTACGATTCCCCGCTAGAATCGCGTCCGGTGACGCCCGCCGAGCGGACCCCCCGCTGTCGGCGGGACGTCACCCCTTTCGCTTCGCGCCCGGTCCCGGGCCGCGCCGGGCCGCGCGCGCGAGCTCGCGCTCGCGGGCGACGCCGCGCGTCAGGTCGACTCGGCCGTCGCGACCGTGAGCACCGCGGGTCGCGGCGGCGGGCCGGTCACGAAGGCGCAGGCGCCGAGCGCGCACGCCGCCATCACCGCGCAGTACCACCACAGATGGTCGAAGTTCGCCAGCGACGTGGCGACGCGCCCGGACCCGCCGACCAGGACGACCAGGACCGCCACCCCCAGGGCGCCGCCGATCTGGCGCGCCGTCTGGTTGACCGCGCCGCCCACGGCCAGCCGCGCCGCCGGCAGCGTCGACACCGCGGCGGCCGAGAGGACCGGGAAGGTCAGGGCGACGCCCAGGCCGACGACGAGCGTTCCGGGCAGCCAGACGCCGAGGAAGTCGGGCGCCGCTCCCACGCGCGTCGCGTACCAGGCGAGCCCGGCGGCGAAGACCGCCAGCCCGGTCACCAGGACGGGCCGGAAGCCGACGCGCGTCGCGGCGCGCCCGGCGCGCCCGGCGACCAGTGCGACGACGAGCGGGCCGGGCGTCACCGCCAGCCCGGCCGCCAGGATCGAGTACCGCCAGACCGACGTCAGGAACAGGATGTTGCCGAGCAGCATCGCGAAGAACCCCATCGTGTACAGGAGCGTCGCGGCGTTGGCCGCGCTGAAGGCGCGCGCCCGGAAGAGGTTCAGGTCGAGGACCGGCTCGGGATGACGAGCCGAGCGCGCGAGGAACGCCCCGAGCATGACCACCGAGAGGGCGAGGGCGCCGACCACACGGGCGCTGCCCCAGCCCCAGCTCGGGCCCTGGGTGATGGCCAGCACCAGGGCCGAGAGGGCGACGCCCAGCAGCGCGACCCCGGGGTAGTCGGGGTTGGCGCCGGCGGTGGCCTCGCGCACCCGCGGCAGGGTCCGACGGCCGAGCAGCGCCGCGGCCAGCGCCACCGGCACGTTGACGTAGAACGCCGCGCGCCACGACAGCGCCGTGATGAGGGCCGCGCCTAGCGACGGGCCGGTCGCGACCGCGAGCGCGCCGACCCCTCCCCAGAGCGCGACGACCCGGCTGCGCTCGTCGCGGGGGTAGGCCTCGAGCAAGAGGGCGAGCGACGCCGGCAGGAGGGCCGCCGCGCCCACGCCCTGGACGAGCCGCCCGGCCACGAGGACGCCCAGCGACGGCGCCGCGCCGCACAGCGCCGACCCGGCGGTGAAGACCCAGAGCCCGGCGTAGAAGACGCGCCGGCTGCCCAGGCGGTCCGCGGTGCGCCCGGCGATGACGAGCAGCGCACCGAAGACGACGCTGTAGCCGGTGATGACCCAGGCCAGCGAGGCCGCGCGCGCGTGGTCGAATGTCCGCTCCAACGCGGGGAACGCGACGTTGACGATGGAGAGGTCGAGCGACGCCATGAACGCCCCGAGGGCCGTCACCACGAACACCTCGCGCCGCCGGGCCCGGACTGTGGGTTCCGTCATGGGACTCACATTAGGTCGTTGCGTTCTATCATGCAACTGACTACGCTGGGCCCGTGGAACGCAAGAGCTTCGCCGCGATGGACTGCTCGGTCGCCCAGTGCCTCGAGGTCGTCGGGGAGTGGTGGTCGCTGCTGATCGTGCGCGACGCCTTGATGGGCGTCTCCCGGTTCGAGGAGTTCCAGCGCCGCACCGGCGTGTCGCGCAACGTCCTCACCCAGCGGCTCGGCCGGCTGGTGGAGAACGGCGTGCTCGAGCGGGTCCCCTACTCCGAGCACCCCCCGCGGCACGCCTACCGCCTGACCGACAAGGGCCGGGACCTGTGGCCCATCGTCAACGCGATGCGCCAGTGGGGCGACCGATACGAGGCGCCCGCTGGCCCCCCCGTCGAGATCGTGCACCGCGGGTGCGGGCGCGTGACCCACGTCGAGGTGGTGTGCGACCAGTGCGGCGAGCGGCTCAGCGCCCGCGAGGTGCGCGCGGTGCCCGGCTCCGGGCGCACCGGCCTGGAGCCGCGCGCGCGCGCGGCCGGCTAAGCGACCGTCGGTCCGTTGGCGCGCACGGCGCCGACGCGCTCGAGCGACGTGCGCAGCTCAGCCAGCCAGTCGCCCTGGTGCTGAGCGACGAAGCGCACACACCACGCCACCGCGTCGCTACGGCTTCGCGCGACGCCCGCGGCGACCAGGGTGTCGAGGACCTGGCGCTCCGGCGCGCGCAGGCGCGTCATCACCGGCACGCCGAGGCCGGTGAAGAGCGTCGTCGCACCCCCGGTCGTGACGCCCCAGGCGACGTGTCGGCCGAACGCCGATTCGAGCTGGCGGGCCACGGCGACGCGCTGTTCGCGCGTCGACTCACGAAAGGCCCCCGCGCTGGGCGCGCCCGGCGCCGTCGCGCCCAGCGCGCCAACGATGAGGATCTCGTCAGCGTCAACGGTCAGGGTCGGGGCGCCGTCGAACCACCCCGCGGGCAGGAGCGGCTCGAGGGCCGCCCGAACGTCGTTCTCGGTCAGTTGTGTAATCATGATTACACAGTAACGCCATTGGCGACTCTTGTGACCTCCGGCCGAACTACCTGGTCGATGGGGTGACCCGTGACCGGAGGCCGTCGACCCAGCGCCGGGCGGACTCGCGGGCGTCGGTGACCTCAGCGCGGACGCTAGCCGCCTCCTCCCCGGTGACCGGGTACGAGCCGAGGTACTTGACGTCGGCCAGGTGGGCCTGGAGGTCGGCCAGGCAGTCGGCGATCACGTCGTCGGCGACGTGGCCCTCGAACTCGATGACGAAGCAGTAGTCGCCCAGGCCCCGCTTGGTCGGCCGGCTCTCGAGCTTGGTCAGGTTGACGTCGCGCGCGGCGAAGCGCCCGAGGATCGCGTAGAGGCTGCCGGGCCGGTCGGCGTCCTGGAAGCAGACGATCGTCGTGCGGTCGTGGCCGGTGGGCGCGGCGATCGCGTCGCGCCCCACCAGCACGAACCGCGTCGCGTTGCCGGGGTGGTCCTCGACGTCGCTCGCCAGGGGCGTGAGGCCGAAGAGCTCGCCGGCGAGCGCGGAGCCGACCGCCGCGACCGGCTCGTCGGACCCCGCGACCCGGCGCGCCGCCTCCGACGTCGACGTGGTCTGCTCGGTCGCGACGCCGAGGCGCGCCAGGTAGCCGCGGCACTGGGCCAGCGCGTGGACGTAGCTCAGCACGGTCGTGACGTCGGCGAGCGCGACCCCGGGGCGCCCGAGCAGGTGCAGGCGCACCGGCAGCACGAGCTCGTTCTCGATGAAGAGGTCGTGGTCGAAGACCAGCCCGTCGATCGTCGCCGAGACGGTGCCCTCGATCGCGTTCTCGAGGGGCACGAGCGCGCGCTCGAGGGACCCGTCGGCGACCGCGGCCAGCAGGTCGGGGATCGAGGGGCAGGCGACCGGCGCCACACCGGGCAGGGCGGTCACGGCCTCGTGGCTGAACGACCCCTCGGGCCCCAGGTAGCCGACGCGCTCGCCCGTCATCGCGCGAGTCTACCGACGCGCGCCGCGCGCCCCCGTGGCCGGGGCGCCCCGAGGGCCTGCCTACGATGGCCGGGGTCCACTGTGAGGAAGCGGGTGCAATGGGGCACGCGATGTTCGAGTACAACGAGGAGCTGGCCGAGGCCGTCTTCGCCTACTGCCGCGACCGGCTGTCGCTGTCGCCGATCCCGCTCGACTTCGGCGGCCTCGCCCCCGTGCCCGAGGACGAGCTCGCGACGCTGATCCGCCCCGAGGGGCGCCCCCACAACGAGGTCCTCGACTTCTTCACCGAGCGCCTGGCCCCCGCGGTCATCTCGATCGACGCGCCGAACTTCCTCGCCTTCATCCCCAACGCGCCGACCAAGAGCGCGTCGCTCTTCGACATGGTCGTCGCCTGCTCGGGGCTCAACGGCACCAGCTGGCTGGAGTCGGCCGGGGTCGTCGCGGCCGAGAACTCCGCGATCGCGCTGCTGGCCGAGCGCGCCGGCCTGCCGGCGGGCGCTGGTGGCGCCTTCGTCTCGGGCGGGTCGATGGGCAACCTCTCCGGGCTGACCGTCGGGCGCGACGTCGGGTGCGCCAAGGCCGGGATCGAGCTGCACCGCGCGCGCTTCGCGCTCAGCGCCGACGCCCACTCGAGCGTCGGCAAGGCCCTGCACGTCCTGGGCGTCGGCTCGCTCGAGGTCGAGGTCGACGACCACCGGCTCACCGCCGAGCGGCTGGCCGCGGCCCTGGACGCCGACCCCGAGCCCGCCACGGTGGTCGGGGTGATCGCGACCGCGGGCACGACCAACGCCGGCATCGTCGACGACCTCGAGGGCATCGGCGCGCTCGCGCGAGAGCGCGGGCTCTGGTACCACGTCGACGGCGCCTACGGCGGGGCCGCGATGTTCTCGCCGACCCACCGCCACCTCTTCGCCGGACTGCGCCACGCCGACAGCTTCGTGGTCGACCCCCACAAGTGGCTGCTCGCGCCGCTCGACTGCGCGGCCCTGGTCTACCGCAGCCCGACGGTGGCGCGCCGGGTGCTCGCCCAGCAGGCCGGCTACCTCGACGTCCTGCACTCGGCCGACGACGAGCACTACGAGTGGAACCCGTCGGACTTCGCCATCCACCTCTCGCGGCGCGCGCGGGGGCTGCCCTTCTGGTTCTCGGTGGCGACCCACGGCACGCTCGCCTACGAGTCCGCGATCCAGTCGGCCATCGACCTGGCCGCCTACGCGGCCGAGGCGATCAGCGCGAGCGACCACCTCGAGCTCGTGCGCGACCCCACGCTGTCGATCGTGCTGTTCCGCCGGCCGGGCTGGGGGGCCGAGCGCTACACCGAGTGGAGCTACCAGATGCTGCGCGACCAGGTCGCCTTCGTCACCCCGACCAAGTGGGAGGGCGAGACGGTGGGGCGGCTCGCGTTCCTGCACCCGAACACGACGCGCGAGACCGTCGACGCGATCGTCGAGTCGGCGAGGGCGTTCTAGCGGCCCTCGAGCAGCGGGCGCGCCGGCTCGCGCGCGCCCTGCCCGGCGTCGCGGCGCGCGCGCCAGGCGACCCCGGCCAGGGCCTCGAGGACCACGCGGTTCGCCAGGTAGGCCGTCACCTCGGCGTGGTCGTAGGGCGGGGCGACCTCGACGACGTCCATGCCCAGGAGGGCGCCCTCCATGGCCAGGCGCCGCACCGCGTCGAGGAGCTGGCGGGCGCTGAGGCCGCCGGGCTCGGGCGTGCCGGTGCCCGGCGCGCTGCCGGGGTCGACGACGTCGATGTCCACGGACAGGAAGAACCCGTCGCAGCCGTCGGCGGCGATCGCGAGGGCCTCGGTCAGGACGTCGTCGAGGCCGCGCGCGACGACCTCGGACATCTCGAACGACCGCATGCCCTGGGCGGCCATCCAGTCGAGCGTCGCGGGCTCGGGCCAGTAGCCGCGCAGCCCGATCTGCACGAAGCGGTCGCCGCGGCAGGCGCCCGACTCGATGAGCCGGCGCATCGGGGTGCCGTGGCCCCAGAGCGACCCGAACTGCGTCTCGCCGGTGTCGGCGTGGGCGTCGAAGTGGATCACCGCGACCTTGCCGAAGCCGACGTGGCGCGCGACCCCGGTCACGTCGGGCAGCGCGATGGTGTGGTCGCCGCCCAGGACGACGGGCAGCACCCCGGCGGCCGCGACCGACGTGACGAGGGCCTCGATCGCGGCGAGCGAGCGCTCGACCTCGCCCGAGGGGGTGACGACGTCGCCCAGGTCGACGACGCCGAGCTCGACCAGCGGGTCGACGCCCAGCGCCAGGCTCGGGCGCATGCCGTCGTGGGGCAGGTAGTCGGTGAGGCGGATCGCCTGGGGGCCGAAGCGCGCGCCGGGGCGGTGGCTGGTGCCGCCGTCGAAGGGCGCGCCGACGATCGCCGCGCGCGCGCCGCCCCAGCTGGCCGGGTCGTCGGGGTCGGCGGCCGGGACCCCGAGGAACGTGGCGTCGGGGCCGTAGAGGTTGCCGACCCTCACGCCAGGGCCGCCCTCATCGCCGCGCCCAGCTCGGCCTGGTGGTTCGAGATCATCGACAGGTGCCCCTCGGTGGCGAAGCGCCGGGCGGTGGCCCCGGGGATGTGCGCGGCCAGCCACGCGCCGTGCGTCGGCGGGACCATGGCGTCGACGTCGGCGTACCAGACCTCGACCGGCACGCCGATCGAGCCCACGTCGAAGCCCCAGGGCGAGAAGAACGCGCGGTCGTCGTCGTAGAAGCCCCAGTGGCCCACGGCGAAGGCCTCGCGCGAGGTCCGCGCGAAGAGCTCGCGTTCCTCGGCGCCGGCCAGCGACGCCCGGTCCGGCGCGCTCAGCAGCTCGCCGTAGAGCCCGACGATGGTCTCCGCGGTGGCCCCCCCGTAGCGCTCCGCGTCGTGGCGCATCGACGCCTCGTAGGCCTCGCCGCCCTCCTTGGCCAGACGGAACTCCTCCACGTTCTCCGGCGCCATCCCCTCGGTCCAGTCGAAGTCGACGTCGACCGGCGTGACCCCGGCCAGGCTGAGCGCCCCGACGCAGCGCGGCGCGTCGAGCGCGGCGCAGGCCAGCGCGTGCGGCCCGCCGCCGGAGTGCCCCACCGAGAGGTACTCCCCCCGTCCCCAGGCGTCGAGCGCGGCGCGCGCGTCGTCGGCGACGTCGGCGATCGAGCGCCCGGCGCGTCGCGACGACGTCGAGTACCCGGCGCGCGAGATCGTGAGGACGAAGAGGCCGTCGGCGGCGTGGCGGAGCTCCATCCACGCGTGCGTCACCGACGCCGGGGTGCCGTGGTGGAAGAAGACGGTGGGGCCGTCCGGGTCGCCGAAGGCGGCGGTCTCGAGGTCGCGGCCGTCGGGCGTCTGGATCGTGCGGTACGCGGCGGGGTCGGGCATCGCGCCGAACGCTACTTCAGGGTGACCGGCGCCCCCGCGTCGAGCAGCTCCACCCACGTCTGGCCCGGGGTCAGCGCGACGACCTTGCCGCCCTTGGTCGAGTAGGCGATCGGGCTGGTCGGCGACGTGCGCGACCACGTGGCGTGGAGCATCCGCCCCTGGGAGAAGACCTCGGCCGCCCCCGAGCCCTGGAGGTTGGCGTACGAGGCGAAGGTGCCCACGCCGTTGACGTAGGTCACGTCCATCACGATGACGTTCTGGGGCGAGACGCGCACGTGGGTGCCGGTCACGATCGCCTGGCCGAAGAGGGTGCGGTCCCAGCCGTGGCTCGTGGCGTCCCAGGTCCAGGTGACCGGGTAGATGCTCGGGAAGCCGACGACGAAGGAGTTCACCGGAGACGTGCCCGCGCCCCACGGCGCGCTCGAGTAGGTGAAGAGCGGGCGCGGCGGGGTCGGCGAGCCGCCGAGGGCGAAGAGGGCCCCGGCCGACGCGTAGAGGTTGTGCGGCGCCTGGCGCGTCGGGTCGCGGTACATCGCGCCGCCGGCCGTCGTCTCGTCCTCCATCTTCACGCCCGCGCCGTTCATCGAGTTCACGGCGTAGGGCGCGCCGCCGGAATAGGCGAAGATCCCGCCGAGGGGCTTGACCACCTGGGCGTCGGTCGGGCGCACCGAGCGCACCGGGCCGACCCTGGCCGGCGCCTGGGTGTTGAAGACCGCGGCCAGGCGGGTGATCCCGCCGTTGACGATCTCCTCGTAGACGACGTCGGCGCGGTCGATCCCCCACTGGGGCAGCGCCTCGGGCGTGTTCTCGACCTTCACGGTGAGCGCCGGGCGCGTGAGCGCCTGGCCGGCCGGGTCCGGCAGGCCGGTCAGCGGCGCGACCGGCGGCACCGTGGTGGTGGGGGCCAGCGTCGTCGCGCTCGTCGACGGCGAGTGACGGCCGTGCGCGTAGAGGGCGACTGCCGCGACGACGGCCACGAGGACGAGGCCGAGGAGGGCGCGGCGCACCCCCTCACGCTACCGGCGAGCGCGTGGGCCGCCGGGTCAGGCGCCCGCCAGTTCCTTGACGATCACGTGGTGGGGCACGCCCGACTCGGCGCTCACGAAGTCCGAGCCGGGCACCACGCTCCAGCCGGTCGCGGCGTAGAAGCCGAGCGCGGTGTCGCGCGCGTTGGCCCAGAGCCGGCGCGCGCCGCGCGCGGCCGCCTCGGCCTCGGCGCGCGCGAGCAGCGCGGCGCCGAGGCCGCGGCCGCGGCTCGCCTCGTCGGTCGCCATGAAGCGCAGCTGGTAGTCGGAGTCGCGCGGCTCGGGCGGGTAGGGCGAGCGGTAGAGCGACGCGCACACGACGACCTCGCCCTCGACGACGCCGGCCAGGTGCAGCGCGGTGGTCTCGGCGTCGCGCGGCTCGGCGACCTGGGCCGCCGGGTCCCCGCGGCGCAGGACGCGCCGGCGCAGGTCGTGCAGCCGCTCGGGCGCGACGAGCTCGACGACGAGGTCAGCCAAGGCGCAGCACCAGCGTCGAGAGGGTGACGCTCGCGTCGCGGCGCAGCGCCTCGACCTCCCCGGTGGGGACGAACCCGACGCGCTCGTAGAAGGCGCGCGCGCGCGGCACGAGCTCGGTGACGTGCAGGTAGAGCGTGTCGGCGCCGCGCTCTCGCGCCCACTGCGCCACGGCGTCGACCAGCGCGTCGGCCGCGCCGGTGCCGCGCGCGCGCGCCGTCACGTACATCCCGAACAGCCAGCTCGTCCCGGGGCGGCGCTCGTGGTCGCCGCCGGTCGCCATGCCGACGACGCCCCCGTCGTCCTCGGCCAGGAAGAAGGTCCAGCGCCCCGCCACCTCGCGCCACTGCTCCTCGCTCCACTGCGTCGTCTCGTCGAGCGTCGAGCCGAAGGCCTCGGGGGTGTCGCCCAGGGCCTCGAGGCGGATGGCGCGCAGCGCGTCGACGTCGGCGGGCGTGCCGCGGCGCACTCTCACGGCATGCGCGCGGCGACGGCCCGCTCCGCGAGCGACCCGCGAGAGAACGCGTCGCGGACGCTGGCGCGGTCCTCCTCGGGCCGGTTCTGGGAGAGCTTGGCCGAGCCCTCGATCGACGCCACCGCGACCTCGACGCCGACGACGGCGCGCAGCTGGCGCTCGACGTACTCGCCCGGCGCGTCGCTCACCCACCAGCGCGGGTCGAGGCCCTCCTCGAACCGGTCGGTCAGGCCGGTCACGACGCGGGCCAGCCAGTCGGCGTCGTCGCGCGCCGTCGCCACCCCGCGCACCTCGGCCGCCGCGTAGTCCCAGGTCGGCACGACCCCCGGGGCGCGCGCGCGGCTCGGGTAGAGCGCCGGCGAGACGTAGGCGCTCGCGGCGAGGAACGTGACGAGGACCTCGGCGCCGTCGCCCAGCGCGCGCCAGAAGGGGTTGGCCCGCGCCACGTGGGCGCAGACCGTGGCGCGGTCCTCGCCCACCAGCGCCGGGGCCAGCGCGCCGACCAGGCCCCCGGACGACGCGACGCAGAAGAGCCCCAGCCCGGCGTCGCGCACGATCGCCCACGCGGCGTCGTCGTCGACCCTGAACGCCGGGGGCACGTACATCGCCCCTCAGTCTCGCACCCGCGAGCGCCTAGCCGGCCCCGTCGTCGGGGACCGGCCCGGCCACGGTCGCCGGCCCCTCGTGTCGCGGCAGGCGCGCCGAGTAGATCGAGTACCCGTCGACCTGGCGCACGATGAAGGCGGCGATGAGCGTCGCGGCCATCATCGGCACGGCCAGGGTGAAGCTCGAGTGGGTCAGCTCGAGCACCAGGACCAGGCCGGCCAGGGGCGCCTGCATCGCCGCGCCGATCATCGCGGCCGCCCCGACCAGCGCGAACGCGCCGACCGGCGCCCCCGGCCGAGCTTGGCCCAGGCCGCGCCGAGGAACCCGCCCAGGGCCGCGCCGGTCGCCAGCACCGGCGTGAAGAGACCGCCGGCGGCGCCCGCGCCGAGCGTCGCCGCGGTGACGAGGGGCTTGAGCATCGCCAGGGCGAAGAGCAGGCCGATCGACGACGCCGAGAGGAAGGCCGCGTGCGCGACGTCCTGGCCGTTGCCGAAGAGCTGCGGGTACCAGATGCCGATGACGCCCACCAGCGTGAAGGTGACCGGCATCACGACGAGCAGCGCCGCGCCGCGCGCGCGGTGGTGCGCCACCCAGCCGATCACGCGCACGTAGACGAGGGCCACGAGGCCGACGACGAGGCCGGCCGGCACCGACCACACCAGCAGCGTCGCGTGCAGCGCGAAGTGCGGCACGTCGGGGTAGGTCGGTCCGTGCGGCAGCGTGATCCACGCGGTCACCGTGGCGACGAGCGAGCACGCGAGCGCCGGCAGCACGACCGGCAGGGCGAAGCTGCCGACCAGGACCTCGGCGGTGAAGATCGCGCCGCCGAGGGGCACGTTGTAGACCGCGGCCAGCCCGGCGCCGCCGCCGCAGGCGACCAGGAGCCGGCGCTGGGCCGGGGTGAGGGCGAGCACCCGCGAGGCCAGCGTGCCCGACGCGCCGCCCAGGAGCTTGGGCGCGGCCTCGCGGCCGATGGAGGCGCCGAGCCCGACGACGACCTCGGAGAGCACCGCGGTGAAGAAGGACCGTCGAACGCCGAGCTCGCCGTCGCCGCGCCAGAGCGCGTCGTCGAAGTCCGAGGTCTCGTGGCTGAGCAGCCGGCGGATCACGTACCAGCCGACCGCGCCGACCACCCCGGCGACGGCCAGGCAGGCGACGCGCCGGGCGTCCGAGGCCGCGGCGACCGACGTCGCGTAGGTGGCGGTGCGCGCGTGGAAGGCCCAGCGCTCCACGAGCGAGAGCACGCCCATCAGCAGGTCGCCGAGCAGCCCGGCCGCCACCCCGGTCGCGACCACGGCGAGCCAGAAGCGCGGGGTCAGGCGCGCCGCGGTGTCGTGGGTGACGTTGGGCTGCTCCATCGCCCCGCGGCCCGAGGCGATCCGGTGGCGGATCAGCGGCGGCGGGATCCGCAGGCGCTCGGAGTTGTCTCGCGTCCCCATGGGCCCCTCGTCGCTCGCGCTCATGGTACCGGCGCGCGGCGACCCGCCCCTCGAGGGTCTCCCCCCGCGGCCATCGAATTAGTGCACGGGCGGCGTCGCTAGCCTGCGCGGCGTGGGTCCAGCCGAGGGCGCGCTCGCGGGGTTCACCGCGGAGACCTTCACCTCGTCGCGGCCGCGCGCCATCGACCTGTGGCGCGTGGGCGCCGGGCCGGCGGTCCTGGTCATCCACGAGGTCCCCGGGATCACCCCGCTCGTCGCCGCGTTCGCGCGGCGCGTCGCCGCGCGCGGGCTGACCGCGGTGCTGCCGAGTCTGCTCGGCGACCCGGGCCGGGCGCCCACCACCGGCTACTCACTGGGCTCGATGGCGCGCGCCTGCGTCAGCCGCGAGTTCGCGATGCTCGCGGCCGACCGCTCGAGCCCGGTGACCGACGACCTGCGCGACCTCGCGCGCGCCGAGCGAGAGCGCTGCGGCGGACCGGGCGTCGGGGTGGTCGGCATGTGCCTGACCGGGGGCTTCGCCCTGGCGCTCGCGGCCGACGACGCCGTCGTCGCCCCGGTGCTGAGCCAGCCGGCCCTCCCCCTGCCGGTCGGGCGGCGCCGCCGGGGCGCGCTCGGGGTCTCGCCGCGGGCCGCGGCGGCGGTCGCCGCGCGCGCGGCCGGCGGGCTGTGCGTGATGGGCCTGCGCTTCAGCGCAGACCCCAAGAGCCCCGGCGAGCGCTTCGACGCCCTGCGCGCGCTGCTCGGCGACGCCTTCGTCGGCGTCGAGATCGACTCCTCGCCGGCCAACCCCTGGGGCTACGGCGCTCACGCGCACTCGGTCCTGACCGAGGACTACGTCGACAGCCCCGGCTCGCCCACGCGCGCGGCGCTCGAGGGCGTGCTCGACTTCCTCGGCGAGCGGCTGCTCGCCTAGAAGGGCGGGTCGACGAGCGCCGAGCGGTCCAGCGCGGCGACGTCGGTGACCCCGGTCAGGGCCAGGGTCACCAGGAGCTCGGCGCGCAGGACCGACAGGACGTGGCTCACGCCGCGCTCGCCGCCGCCGGCCGCGGCGTAGGCCCAGGCCCGCCCGACCAGGCAGGCCCGCGCGCCGAGCGCCAGCATGCGCGCGACGTCGAGCCCGCTGCGCACCCCGCCGTCGACCAGGACCTCGCAGCGCCCCGCCACCGCGTCGGCGACGCGCCCGAGCGCCGCCGCGGCCGACGGCACGCCGTCGAGCTGGCGGCCGCCGTGGTTCGAGACGATCACCCCGTCGACGCCGTGGTCGAGCGCGCGCCTCGCGTCCTCGGGGTCGAGGATCCCCTTGAGGGCCAGGCGGCCCGGCCAGCGCTCGCGCAGCCACGCGAGGTCGGCCCAGGTCACGCTCGGGTCGAACTGGCCGGCGACCCAGGCCTGGAAGTCCTTGGGCACCGTCTCGTCGCGTAGGACGCTCTCGAGGTTCCCGAAGGACAGGGGACGACCGCGCAGCGCCACGTCGCGCACCCAGCGCGGGTGGCGCGCGACGTCGAGCGCGCGGCGCCAGCTCCTCGTGCGCGGCACGCCGCCCGAGACGCCGTTGCGCACGTCGCGGTAGCGGTGCCCGACGACCGGCAGGTCCACGGTGAGGATCAGGGTCGGGCACCCGGCGGCCTTGGCGCGCTCGACGAGCGCCTCGGCCACCGAGCGGTCGCGCATGACGTAGAGCTGGAACCACGGGGGCGTGCCCGTCGCCGCGACCTCCTCGAGCGAGCAGATCGACAGGGTCGACTCGCAGAACGCGACGCCGGCGCGGCCCGCGGCGCGCGCCGCGGCCACCTCGGCGCGCCGGGCCATCATCCCGCCGAAGCCGATCGGCGCGAGGACGACGGGCATCGAGAGCGCGGTGCCGAGCGCGGTGACGGCGGTGCGCCGCTCGGCGACGTCGACGAGGACGCGCTGGCGGAAGCGCACGCGGGCCAGGTCGGCGACGTTGGCCGCGAGCGTCGACTCGGCGAAGGCGCCGCCGTCGAGGTAGTCGAAGACCTGGCGCGGCAGCCTCCGGCGCGCGAGCTCCCGGTAGTCGTCGACCGAGGCCGGGATCAGGTCGAGGCTCTCGGGGCGGCTCACCGGACCATTATCGGCGCTCGCGCGGGGGCGGGCCCTCGAGCAGGTCGAGGGGGCGCTCGACGAGCCAGGCCGCGCCGGCGCCCTCGAGCTCGTCGCGGCTGCCGTAGCCCCACAGCGCCCCGACGGGGATGAGGCCCAGGTCGAGCGCGGCCGCGACGTCGTGGCGCCGGTCCCCCACCATCCAGGCGCCCTCGCCCGGGTCGTCGCCGAGCGCCGCGGCGACGATCGGGGTCTTGTCGCTCACGCGGCCGTCGAGCGAGGCGCCCTCGAGGGCCTCGACGTAGGACGAGAGGCCGAGGTCGTCGATCATCCGGGCCGCGAAGTCGACGCGCTTGGCCGTCGCCACCCGCTGGCGCGCCCCGGCGCCGGCCAGGGCCGACATCACCTCGGGGACCCCGTCGTAGGCGCGGGCCAGGGCGACGCCGACCTCGTCGTAGCGCGCCCGATAGTCGTCGACCGCCTCGGCGAGCTCTGGACCGGCGAAGCCCAGTGCGGCGAAGGACTCGTCGAGCGGCGGGCCGATCAGCGCGCGCAGCCGGTCGTCGGCCTCGCGCGGGCGGTCGAACGCGGCGAGCGTCGCGCGCAGGCACGCGAGGATCCCCTCGGCGGAGTCGGCGACGGTGCCGTCGAGGTCCCAGATGACGAGGCGCGGCATCACGTCAGTCCTCGGCGACGCGCACCGGGCGCGCGCCGGTGAGGCGCACCAGCTCGTCGTAGCTGGTCGGGAAGACCGCGTGGGGGTGACCGCCGGCCGCCCAGACCGCGTCGTAGTCGGCGAGCGCCACGTCGATGAGCACGACCGGTTCGGCGTCGCCGGCCCAGCCGACCGGCGCCACGCCGCCAATGGAGAAGCCCGACGCGCGCTTGACGAAGTCGGCGTCGGCGCGACCGAGGGCGTCGACGCCGAGCGCGGCGGCGACGCGAGCGGTGTCGACGCGGTGGCGCCCGCTGGTGACGACGAGCAGGGTCGACCCGTCGGGCAGGGCGAAGACGAGCGACGACGCGATCTGGCCGACCGTCACGCCGAGCGCCGCGGCGGCGTCAGCCGCGGTGCGCGACGTGTCGTCGAGGACGACGACCTCGCCGGTCGCGCCCCCGGCGGAGAGCGCCGCGCGCACGCGCGCCACCCCAGGTCGGTCGATCGCGCCCACGCGGCCTAGCTCGTGAAGCTCAGCGCCCGCAGGCGGGAGACCAGTGCCGCGTGGTCGGACTCGCCGTCGAGGTGCCGCCGGCCGTAGAGCCAGAGCAGGACGTCGCCGCTGGCGCCCGAGAGCACCACCGCGTCGTCGCGCAGGCCGCGCTCGAACCGGATCGTCCCCTCCACGACGTCGTCCTCGACCGTCCAGGCGTCGGGGGCGTCGGTGCAGCGCAGCCCCACCACCCCGTCGAGCGCCGGGAGCGGCGGGTCGGCCGGGTCGGTCGTCGTCGAGACCGAGAAGGTGAGGAACTCCTCGACCGCGTCGCCCGACGCGTCGGGCGCCATCGGCCACGTGGCGCCCACCGCGGCCGCCACGTCGTAGCCGTGGACCAGCGTCTCCTGGACCTGGTGGCGGGTGACGAAGGCAACATCCTGCTGGCCCGGGGCCCAGGTGTAGACGCGCGCGCCCTGGTCGGCGGCGCGCAGCGCGCCGGTCATCGCGCGCTCGGCCACCAGCACCGCGCTCACCAGGTGGTCGTCCTCGGGCGGCGCGGGCCGGCGCGCGTCGTCGGGCCGCTCACCGAGCCGCTCGACGACGACCGTCGTCCAGAACCAGTAGACGCCGACCAGGTGCTGGAGGACGTCACGCACGGTCCAACCCGGGCACCCGGCGACCGGCTCGTCGAAGCGCCCCGCGGCCAGCGCGCAGAGCTCGTCGGCCGCGTCGTCGATCACGCTCGCGCAGCGCTCCACGCTCAGGCCCACCCCGCCACGGTAGCGACCGGCCGTCGCGACGAGCGTGCTACAACGGCCCCGTGGCGGTTCCTGGCGACCCCGGCGGGCCCTGCGCGGTCTGCGGCTTCGCGCGCGAGGCGGTCGAGCCCGACGACGTCACCGCGCGAGTCGGCGCGGCCGTCGACGGCCTGGCCGGCCTGCTGGCCGGCGACCCCGCGGTCGTGGCCGCCCGACCCGAGCCCGCACGCTGGTCGGCGCTCGAGTACGGCGCGCACCTGCGCGACGTCCTGATCTCGCTGCGCGAGCGCACGCTGACCGCCTCGATCGAGGACCACCCGACCGGCGCGCCGATCCACCGCGACGAGCGCGTCGACCTCGGCTTCTACTCCCTCGACGACCCCGCGACGGTGGCCGCCGAGCTGCGCGCGGCCGCCGGGCTCTACCTCCGGACGCTGGCCGCGCTGCCGGCGGGCTTCGCCGACCGCCGCCTCCTCTATAGCCCGGTGACCCCGGTCGAGGTCACGATCGAGTGGCTCGGCACCCAGGCGGTGCACGAGAGCGAGCACCACCTCCTCGACGCGCGTGACGACGTCGCGCGCCTCGCGCCCTAGCCCGGCGCGCCCGAGAGGCCCTCGAGCACACCCATCGCCTCGCCGGCGCGCTCGGCCGGGACGAGCAGGTGGTCGTGGCGCAGCCCGGCGATCACGTTGCAGCTGATCGAGCGCTCGGCGAGCGCCGTCGCGACCGCCGCGGTGAGGCCGACGGCGTCCAGGCGCGACTCCACGCCCAGCGTGATCCAGGCCGCGACGAAGTCGTAGTCGAGCCCGGCGTCGATGGCGTCGGCCAGGGTCAGCACCGCGGTGACGCCCTCGTCCTCGACGACCGTCGCGAGCGCCGGCAGGTCCGGCGCGCCGGTCGCGTCGACGACGACGTACTCGCCGGGGCGGCGCCGCGGCGCGAGCCTCGCCAGCAGGTCGCCCAGCTCGTCCACACAACAGTCTCGCACCGAGCCGAGAACCGTTCCGGGGTTGGCCCCGCGCGACGGGCGTCCGTAGTCTCGGCGGGTGGCCGACCCCGAGCGCAGCGTTGGCCTCCTGCGCGCCGGCGTGAGGCTCGAGACCGCGACCCTCGCCTGGAACGTCGTGGGCGTCGTCGTTCTGGCGCTGCTCGCGGCGGCCGCGCGCTCGGTCGCCCTGCTCGGCTTCGGCCTCGACTCCCTCGTCGAGATCGGCGCCAGCGTGGTCGTGCTCTGGGAGCTGCGCGGCGTCGGCGCCGAGCGCGAGAGGCGGGCTCTGTCGCTCATCGCCGCGGCGTTCGTCACGATCTCGGCGTACCTCACGGCCCAGTCGGCCTACGCGCTCGCCACCGGGGGCCACGCGCGCCACAGCCCCGGCGGCATCGCCTGGACCGCGACCACGGCCCTCGCCATGTTCGCCCTGGCCGCGGGCAAGTCGCGCGTGGGGCGCACGCTCGGGCGCGCGACGATCGTCCACGAGGCGCGCGTCACCTTGGTCGACGGCCTCCTCGCCACCTCGATCCTGGCCGGCCTGACCCTCAACGCGACGCTGTCGTGGTGGTGGGCCGACCCCGCCGCCGCGCTGGTTATCGCCGGGTACGGCGCGGTCGAGGCCCGCGGCATCGTCGTGGCCCGCCGCGCCACGGCGCGCTAGTCGGGTGACCTGCGGGCGAGGCCCGCGCCAACGTCGCACGTCCGACGTGTGCGCGCCGCCTGCCAGACTGACGCGATGCCCGAGTGGCGTGACGGCCCGCTGAACGGCCGCCGGGTCGTCGTGACCGGAGCGACGTCCGGCCTGGGCCTCGAGCTCGCCCGGCACCTCTCGGCGCGCGGCGCCACCGTCGTCATGGCGTGCCGGTCGGTGGAGCGGGCGCACGACCTGGCCGAGCGGATCCGCGCGCGGGCCCCGGGGTCGGACCTCGTGGTCGAGGAGCTCGACCTCGCCCGCCTCGCGTCGGTGCGCGCATGCGCCGAGCGGCTTCGCGACCGGTACGACCGGATCGACGTGCTCATCAACAACGCCGGGGTCATGGCGGTCGACGAGGGTCGAACCGCCGACGGGGTCGAGATCACGCTCGGCGTCAACCACCTCGGTCACGCGGCGCTCACCCTCGGGCTCCTCGAACGGCTCGCGGGCGGCGTCGCGCCGCGCGTGGTCACCGTGACGAGCGTCTCGCACCGGGTCGGGTCGGTCGAGCTCGACGACCTCTCCTTCGACCGCCGCCCCTACCGGCGCTGGGCCGCCTACTCGCAGTCCAAGCTCGCTAACCTCCTCTTCGCCCTGGAGCTTGACCGCCGCCTGCGGCGCGCCGGATCGCCGGTCGCATCGCTCGCCGCCCACCCCGGTGGCGTCCCCACGCGCATCGGGCACGACGGCAGCGGCTGGGCCAACGCGGCGCTTCGCGCGATCGCCCCCTGGGCGCCGTCGCGCGAGGACGCCGGCGCGAGGCCAATCGTCCGCGCGGCGCTCGACGCGTCGGTCCCTGGCGGCTCACTCGTCGGACCGGCGTTCCACCTCGTCGGCCCGGCGACGATCGAGCGACCGGCTCGGCGTGCCCGGGACGAGGCCATGGCCAGCGAGCTCTGGCGTGCGACGCAGCGGCTCCTCGGCGATCCGTCGGCCCTCGGCGGCTAGGACCCGGCGACCACTTCGCTCTGGTCCCTAGACAGCGACCTTCGCGGTGCCGACGATCCCCAGTGGCTCGGGGACCTCCTCGCCTGACTCCGCCAAGAGCTCGAGGTGCTCGCCGATAGCCTGACGGAGGTTCTCGGTCACCTCCTCCACTGACTGCCCAGTGGCCACGCAGCCATCGAAGTCAAGGACGTAGGCGCTGTAGTTCGACGGGCCGCTCTCGATGACGATCGTGTACTCCCTCATCGCGACCCCCTCGAGACCTGCGCCTGCCGTCGAATGCTAGCCAGCGTCTTCGGGTGCAATTCCTCGGCCGCGGCACCGGCGACCGTGACGGTGCCTGGCTTGATTGGGTGCTGAAGATGTCGATGGCCTCCGCGCTGTCGAACGACTCGCCAACCGTCATCCTCCAACTCTCGGAGGATCTGGCGCACCTTCACCGTCCCCAACGGTCGGGCCACCTCGTCGCTGTCGGCCGCACCGCGGCCGTCGCCCTATGGGGGAAACTGCGCGCCGGGTCGCCGGCGCGGCGCTCGACGAGCGACTCGGGGCTGTGTCCTAGGACATCAGCAGGTGCGACAGGCGCTGTGGCGGGAGGGAGCCCGAGACGCCGCCGACGATCGGGTTGACCCACAGGAGGTCGCCGCAGAACCACCACTGGCTGAACCCGGGCGGCGCCGGCAGAGAAGCGCTGCCCGAGGTCCCCGGCAGCGAGACGACCAGCGTCGTCAGGTCGCGGCACGGCGTCTGGACGTCACTGCCAAAGAGCCAGAAGGAGGCGCGGCCCCCGTCACCCGCGAGCCGCACCCAGGGGACGCGACGGCCCGGCGCGACGCCAAACGAGTCATTGCCCAAGTGACCCCGGCGGTCCCGCGACGCGAGGGTCACGCCCCGGCCGTGCGACTCGAAGCGGACCGTGGCGTACCCGCGCAGCGTGCACGCGGTGTGGCCCACGTTGGTGACCCACAGCAGGTCCCCGAAGGACCCAGCGAGCCCGCCCGTCGTCCCGCGGTACGTGACCGACAGCGACGCGACGCCGCAACCCACGACGTCCGAACCGTCCGCGCGCGCGGTCACCGGCGCCGCGAGCGGCGCGAGCGCGCCCAGCCAGGCCACCAGGGCCACGACGAGACGGCGCACAACCTCGGTCT
This sequence comes from uncultured Actinomycetota bacterium, assembly GCA_963820815.1. Classification (GTDB taxonomy): domain Bacteria; phylum Actinomycetota; class Acidimicrobiia; order Acidimicrobiales; family RAAP-2; genus RAAP-2. The sequence continues at coordinate 965,319 of CAWGBL010000003.1, forward strand.
AGCCCGGGCGGGGCCGACGCGCTACGTCAGCTCCAGTCGGTACACGGAGGTGTCGCGGGTCTCGAAGCCCATCTTCTCGTAGAGGCGGTGGGCGGCCTCCCGGTTCCGGCGGCTGGTGAGGTCGACGGTTCGCGCGCCGCGGGCCCCCGCGCTCTCGATCGCCGCGGCGACGAGGGCCTCGCCGACCCCTCGGCCCCGGGCGCGCTCGTCGACGACGACGTCCTCGATCCACGCCCGCACCCCGGTCGGGATGGTGAAGGCCGCGAGGGTCAGCATGCCGACGACCGCGCCGTCGTCGCGCGCCACGAAGAGCGTGGTCGCCTCCGAGCGCGCCACGGCGTCGAGCTCGGCGCGCGTCAGCGGCGTCGGGCGCGAACTCAGCTGGGGCAGCAGCGCGTTGACCGCGTCGACCAGCGCGTCGTCCACGGACAGCGCGACCGCTACCTCGATCGCCATCAGCTGGCCCGCCAGACCGGTCGGCGCAGGTCGTCGTAGAAGACGTCGCGGGTCTCGCCGGCGAGGGCGGCGAAGACCGGGTCGGCCCAGCGCTCGGCGCCGACGATCGGGCTCGGCAGCGCGTCGCGGGTGAACCACCCGGCGTCGGTCGCCTCGTGCTCGAGCACGGCCAGCTCGCCGCCGACCGCGCGGCAGTAGAAGAGGAGCGAGTAGAGCGGGACGCGCGACGCGCCCAGGCGCATCCCGTCGAGCACGCCGATGAGGCGCACCGGCTCGACCTCGACGCCGGTCTCCTCGAGGACCTCCTTGACCACGACCTCGGGCGCGCTGTAGCCCACGTCGCACCAGCCGGTCGGGTAGAGCCAGTAGCCCGAGTCGGCGCGCTTGATCAGCAGCAGCCGGCCGGAGTCGTCGGCGACGGCCGCGCCGACGGCGACCTTCGGGGTCACGTAGCCCGGCACGCCCGCACCCACACGGGCCATCCACTCGACGACCGCGCCGTCGGCGTCGACCACACCCTCGAGCCCCTCGTTGGCCGCGGCCTTGATGTCGCCGGCGATCTTGAGGACCTCCTCGTAGCGCTCCTTCTCGAAGGCGCTGTCGGTGAAGCCCATGCCGGTCACCGCGACCCCGGCCAGGGCCTCGGCCCAGCGCCGGAGCGTCTTCTCCGGGACGCCGGTCACTCGCCCAGCGTGGCCGAGAGCACCTCGTCGAGGGTGCCGACCGCCCCGGTGTAGAAGTCGCCGAACTCCGCGTAGAGGGTCGAGGCCTCGTCGAAGCGCATCGTGTAGACGCACTCCTTGAGGTCGTCGACGTGGGCGCCGAAGAGCGTGACCCCCCACTCCCAGTCGTCGAGCCCGGTCGATCCGGTGACCAGCTGCAGGACCCGGCCTCGGAAGGTCTTGCCGGTCTTGCCGTGGCCGAACATGAGCTGCTCGCGCTGCTCGTAGGGCAGCGCGTACCAGTTGTGGGCGTCGCCGCGGCGCTTGGTCATCGGGTAGAAGCAGAAGGCCCGCAGCCCGTCGGGCGGCAGCACCGGGTAGAGCCGCGCCTGGCGCATCGCCTCGGGGATGCCCTCGGCGTACTCGCTCACCTCGGTGACCGAGACGTAGCTCTCCGAGACCACCAGCCCCGATGACTGAACGCGCGTCTGGAAGCGGCGCAGGTCCCAGAGGTCCTCGCCCAGGGCCATGAAGCAGACGTCGGCCTTGGCCCCGACGATCGCCGCGGTGACGACCTGGAGGCCCTCTTCGAGCGCGGTGTCGACCGCCTCGGACAGGCCCGCGCGGTCGACCTCGCCGTCGACGTGGCAGAAGAGGTGCAGGACGTTGAGCCCTCGGGTCGTGGTGAGCGGGGCCGGGCTGTCCACGGGGCCATGCTACGGCCCCCCAACGCACCGGCCGCGGGGCTCGCGCCCCGCGGTCGGTCAGTTGCGTTGGAGAGAGGTCGACCTAGTAGTCGTCCATGCCTCCGCCCGGCATGGCCGGGGCCTTCTCTTCGGGCTTGTCGACGATGACCGCCTCGGTGGTGAGGAAGAGCGCCGCGATGGAGGCCGCGTTCTGCAGCGCCGAGCGCGTGACCTTGGCCGCGTCGATGACGCCGGCCTTGATCAGGTCCTCGTACTCGCCGGTCTCGGCGTTGAGCCCCTCGGACGCCTTCTTGAGGTGGCGCACCTTGTCGACGATGACGCCGCCCTCGAGCCCGGCGTTGACCGCGATCTGGTTCAGCGGGGCCTCGACGGCCTTGGCGACCATGCGCGCGCCGGTCGCCTCGTCGCCCGAGAGCTTGTCGGCGGCCTCGAGGATCCGGCTCTGGCTGCGCAGCAGCGCCACGCCGCCCCCGGGCACGACGCCCTCCTCGATCGCGGCCTTGGTCGTGGAGACCGCGTCCTCGATCCGGTGCTTCTTCTCCTTGAGCTCGACCTCGGTGGCCGCGCCGACCTTGATCACCGCGACGCCGCCCGAGAGCTTGGCCAGGCGCTCCTGGAGCTTCTCGCGGTCGTAGTCCGAGTCGGTGTTCTCGATCTCGGTCTTGATCTGGCTGATCCGGCCCTTGATGTCCTCCTCGGAGCCGGCGCCCTCGACGATGGTCGTCTCGTCCTTGGTCACGACGATCTTGCGGGCGCTGCCCAGCAGCTCGAGCTCGGCGTTCTCGAGCTTCAGGCCGATCTCCTCGGAGATGACGGTCGCCCCGGTGAGGATCGCGATGTCCTGGAGCATCGCCTTGCGGCGCTCGCCGAAGCCCGGGGCCTTGACCGCGACCGACTTGAAGGTGCCGCGGATCTTGTTGACCACCAGGGTCGCCAGGGCCTCGCCCTCGACGTCCTCGGCGATGAGCAGCAGCGGGCGGCCCGGTCTGCATGACCTTCTCGAGCACCGGCAGCAGGTCGCGCACGCTGGCGACCTTGGACGAGACCAGGAGCACGTACGAGTTCTCCAGCACGGCCTCCATCCGCTCGGTGTCGGTGGCGAAGTACGGCGCGATGAAGCCCTTGTCGAAGCGCATGCCCTCGACCAGGTCCATGTCCATGCCGAAGGACTGGCTCTCCTCGACGGTGATGACGCCGTCCTTGCCGACCTTGTCGATGGCGTCGGCGATCAGGGCGCCGATCTCGTTGTCGGCCGCCGAGATCGAGGCGACCTGGGAGATCTGCTCCTTGGTGTCGGCCGGGGTCGACAGGTCGGCCAGCGAGGCCACCGCGGCCTCGACCGCGGCCTCGATGCCGCGCTTGAGCGACATCGGGTTGGCGCCGGCGGCCACGTTGCGCAGGCCCTCGCGGACCATCGCCCAGGCCAGGACCGTCGCCGTCGTCGTGCCGTCGCCGGCGACGTCGTCGGTCTTCTTGGCGACCTCCTTGACCAGCTCGGCGCCGATCTTCTCGAAGGGGTCCTCCAGGTCGATCTCCTTGGCGATCGACACGCCGTCGTTGGTGATCGTGGGGGCGCCCCACTTCTTGTCGAGCACGACGTTGCGGCCCTTGGGCCCGAGGGTCACGCGCACGGCGTCGGCCAGCTTGTTCATGCCGCGCTCGAGCGCGCGACGCGCCTCTTCGTCGAACGAGATCAGTTTCGCCACGAGTCCTCCTAGGGGGATCGGTAGTTTTCGGTGCGGAGCAATATTAGCAGTCTCGGTTGAGGAGTGCTAACGGCTAGCCGCCCGCGACCGCCGGGACCAGGGAGACCGTCTGGCCCGGGGCGACCACCGTGTCGAGCCCGTCGAGGAAGCGCACGTCCTCGTCGGCCACGAAGACGTTGACGAACCGGCGCAGGCCCCCGTCGTCGTCCAGGACCCGGGGGGCCACCCCGGGGTAGGCCGCGGCCAGCGCGGCCAGCGCCTCGCGCACCGTCGCGGCCTCGACGCGGACCTCGCCGGCGCCGCCGGTGAGGGGGCGCAGCTGGCTGGGCAGGCGGACGGTCACCATCACGCCACCGCCACCAGCGGCGCGCCGAGGGCGGCCTGGGCGGCCTCGAGGCTCGCGGGGATCGTCGCGGTCAGCCCGGCGACGGGCGCGACCGCGTCGAGGGTCTTGAGCCCGTGGCCCGAGATGATGGCCACCACGCCCCGCTGCGCGTCGACCGACCCGCGCGCGATCATCTGGCGCAGGCAGGCCACGGTCACCCCGCCCGCGGTCTCGGCGAAGAGCCCCTCGGTCTCGGCGAGCAGGCGGATGCCCTCGAGGACCTCGGCGTCGTCCACCGCGCCGCAGTCCCCGCCGCTCAGCCGGATCTCGTCGAGGGCGTAGGGGCCGTCGGCCGGGTTGCCGATGGCCAGCGAGCGCGCGATGGTCCGGGGCTTGACCGGGGTGACGACCGACGCGCCGGCGGCAAACGCCGTGGCCACCGGCGCGCAGCCGGCCGCCTGGGCCCCGAAGATCCGCGGCGCGCGGCCCTCGACCAGCCCGACCGCGACCAGCTCGCGGAAGCCCTTGGCGACCTTCGTCAGCTGGCTGCCCGAGGCGACCGGCACGACCACCTGGTCGGGCAGGCGCCAGCCGAGCTGCTCGGCGATCTCGAAGGCCAGGGTCTTGGAGCCCTCGGCGTAGTAGGGCCGGACGTTCACGTTGGCGAAGGCCCAGTCGGGGTGCTCGGCCGAGAGCTCCACGCAGAGCCGGTTGACGTCGTCGTAGCTGCCCTCGACGCCGAGCACGACCCCGCCGAAGATCGACGCCATCGCGACCTTGGAGACCTCCAGGTCGGCCGGGATGATCGTGACGCTCGGCCAGCCCAGGTGCGCCGCGTGGGCCGCGACGCTCGTCGCCAGGTTGCCGGTCGACGCGCAGGCGGCGGTCGTGAAGCCGAGCCGGCGCGCCGCCGACAGCGCGACCGAGACGACCCGGTCCTTGAACGACCCCGTGGGGTTGCGCGTGTCGTCCTTGAGGTAGAGCTCGGACAGCCCCAGCGCCGCGGCCAGGCGCGGCGCGGCGCGCAGCGGCGTCCAGCCGGCGCCCAGGTCGACCGGGTCGCCGCCCACGTCGGGCAGCAGCGCGCGGTAGCGCCACATCGAGGCCGGCCCGGCCTCGATCGAGGCGCGGGTGAGCGCGCCGCGCGCCGCGTCGAGGTCGTAGGCGACCTCGAGCGGCCCGAAGCAGAGGTCGCAGGAGAAGCGGGCGTCGGCCGGGTAGGCGGTGCCGCACTCTCGACAGTGGAGGCCGGTGGAGAAGCTCATGATGTCCTTTTCATCGATCGGGCTTTGGCACCTGGTGTGACGGAGGATCCGTGGACCACACTGGTTGTCGCGACGTCTCAGGGCCCGTCCCTCAGTCGCTCTTGATGTCGCGGACATCCTAGACGGGCGCCGACGCCTGTCAACCCCGCCACCCCTAGCCTCGACCCGTGACCCCCGGCGGCGCCCCGTGGACCCTCGGGCTCGGCGACGTCGACGTCGCCGCGACGATCAGGGCCAAGGCGGGAGCTGGGGCGCGCGTCGCGGTCGTGGTGCCGGCGCGCGACGAGGCCGACACCCTCGGGGGAGTCCTCGACGCCGCGCTCGCCCACCGCGACCTGGTCGACGAGCTCGTCGTCGTCGACGACCACTCGGCCGACGACACCTCGGCCGTGGCCCGGCGCCACGACGCGCGCGTCGTGGCGCTCGACGGGTCGACCGGCAAGGGGTCGGCCATGGCCGCGGGCCTGGCGGCGACCTCGGCCGAGTTCGTCGTCTTCCTCGACGCCGACGTGACCAACCCCGGGGCCGACTACGTCGCGCGCCTCGTCGCGCCCCTGCTGGCGCGCCCGGCGGCCCAGCTGGTCAAGGGCTTCTACGTCCGGCCCCTGCACGACATGCCCACCGGCGGCGGCCGCGTGAACGACCTGGCCGCCCGGCCCGTCCTCTCCCTGCTCTTCCCAGGGCTCGGCGACGTCCGCCAGCCCCTGGCCGGCGAGACCGCGGCCCGGCGCTCGGCCCTCGACGCCGTCGGGCTCGAGCCGGACTACTCGGTCGAGATCGCGCTGCTCATCGACGTGGCCCGGCGCTTCGGCGTGGGGTCGCTCGCCCAGGTCGACCTCGGGGTGCGCCGCCACCGCAACCGCCCGCTCGACGAGCTGCGCCCGATGGCCGCCGAGGTCCTGCGCTCGGCGCTCGCGCGCTACGGCGTCGCGCCGGCGGAGGGCTGATCAGCCGATCGCGATGTCGGGGCCGAGCACGACGATCACGTCGTCCTTGCTCGCGCCCGGCGCGGGGGCCGCCCCGCCGAGCGCCTGGACCGCCGAGGGGCTCACCTTGATCTCCGTCGCGATCTCGCGCGCCGCCCAGTGGAAGCCGGGGTTGAAGTAGATCACGGTCGCCGCGGCGTTCGAGCTCGCGTTGACCGGCGAGAGGGCGTCCCACCCGAGGGTCAGCAGCTTCTGCGTGTAGTCGTGGGCCAGGTTGGCGGTGCTGGTCCCGTTGGCCACCTGGACCGTGACGCGCGCCTTGGGCGGGTGGGTCGTCGTGGTCTGGTGCCCCGGGGTCGTCGTGGTCGTGGTCGTGGTCGTCGTCGCGGTCGTGGCCGGCGAGTGGGCCCGCAGGATGAGGAACGCCGAGGCCACGAAGAGCGCCACCAGCAAGAGCATGACCGCGGTCGCCGGCTGGAAGTGCGAGCCCGGCCCGGGCTCCTGCGACGAGTGGCTCACGCCGCCACTCTAGAGCCGGCCACCGCCCACTCACTAGAGTTGAGAGCGTCCCCGCCGGTGTGGCGCAGTGGTAGCGCAGGCGATTTGTAATCGCCAGGTCGGGGGTTCGAATCCCTCCACCGGCTCGGAGCGTCGCGCCCGCCGGCCGAGCGGCCGGCGGGCGCCACGACTCAACGCCCCAGGACCTCGACGCGCGCGTTGGTCGACCCGCCACCGGGCACGAAGCCCTCGCCCGCCGCCTTGATGGTCGCGCGAACGTGCAGCGCCGCCAGGCGGTGGCGCAGGTACGTCGCGACCGCGGTGGCGCGCGCGCGGCTGATCGACGTCGACAGCGACGCCAGTCCGACGCTGGGCGCGTAGCCGTAGACCGTCACGGTCGTGTACCTCTTGGCCTTGACCTTGGCGGCGAGGCGCGAGATCTGCGCCTTCATCGCGGCGGTCAGCGAGGTCGACCGGGCCGCGAACGGGCCCACCGCGCCGAGCAGGACCGACGGCGGCTTCCCGCTCCACACCGCATAGAGGGTGACCGACGACGTGACCGTCATCGACGACCCGCTCGTGTAGGTCGTGCCAGTCCCCGTCCTGGACGTCGACCACCTCGCGAGCGTGTAGCCCGGCTTGAGCAGCCCGGAGACCCCCGGGACCGTGACGGTCGACCCCGCGGGCGCGGTGATCGGCGCGACAGTCCCGGTGCCTCCGTTCGGATCGAACGTCACCGTGACCATGGCCGGCGCCTGCCACTGCGCGTAGAGGGTCACGTCCTTGGACGGGCTGAAGCTCGCGCCCGCCGGCCCGACGAGGGTTCCCCCGTTCGACGCCGTGAACCACCCGAGGAACGTCGACGATCCGTCGCTCGGCGTTGGCAGGCTCAGCGCGGTGCCGCCGGTCGAGAACGACGACTGTGTCGGCGAGACCGTCCCGCCGCCCGCGTCGTAGGTGACGGTGTACGTGTCGGCCGTCCACTGCGCGTACAGCGTGACATCCTGCGTCGGCGAGAAGCTCGCCCCCGCCAGCCCGGCGAGGGTGCCGCCGGAGCTCGCGGTGAACCAGCCCGCGAACGTGTGGCCGGTGTACGTCGGAGCCGGTAGGACCAACCCGGCACTGCCAACGGTGTACTGGGCGCTGATCGGTGTCACGGACCCGCTACCGGGCGAGTAGGTCACCATGAACACGTCGGGCACCCATTGGGCGTAGAGCGTCAAGTCGCTCGTCAGGGTAATCGTGGCTCCGGGCGCGTACTCCGTGCCCGAGCCGTCAGTTGCCGTGTTCCATCCGGCGAACGTGAATCCAGGATTCGATAGCCCGTTGCCTGACGGAAGAGTCACTTGGCTCCCCTGTATCCCTGCGACTGGTTGGACAGAGCCACTGCCGCCACTCAGTGAGAAGTTCGCGGTCTCAGTGGGAACAGCGCTCCACTGTGCAAAGAGAATCAAGTCGCCAAGCCGAAAGTCGTATGAAGTTCCATTTGCATAGGAAGTTCCTGTCCCGTTTGCCCCACTGGACCAACCCGCGAATGAATATCCAGGATTGGAGAAGGTAGGGACCAATGATGCGAAGAGAGTGAGAGCCCCCACGTTATTGCCATATTCAGTGACGCTTGTCGAATCCGACCCATTCCGATTCTGGAAGAAGGTCACTGAGTTCTCAGTCCATTGCGCGTAGAGGTCAATCGGACCAGATGCAAAGTTGTAGATCGCACCGTCCGAATACGTGACACCGTTTCCAAAGGATGAGGTGTTCCAGCTGGAGAAGGAGTACCCGGGGTCGACGAAGGCAGGGCTCAGATTCCTGAACATCGTCAGAGGGGCGGCAATGTTATTCGTCTGCGACGTAATCACCTGATCATTTGATGAGTCATTCTCATGAAAGGTGACCGCGTGCCCAGGCTGGATGGTCGCTCCTGCGCTATTGACTCCATACGCCGACATGCCAGTGAATGAGGAGATTGCGAGCAACGCAGTAACCAACCCTCGAGACGCTTTCCTGGAACGACTTGAAAGGTTGCCCAGATTGACTTTCGCCAAAGTGAAGTTGGACGAATCACATATCTCAAACGAATGCATAGTTGGCCTCCTCTGCCATCAAGGAGTGCCCGGGCACGCGGGCGCACCTGGTCGCCGACCACCGTCTGCCGTATCACTGATGCCACAGGGCGGGGGGGCCCTACCCGCGAGTCGGGTCCGTCCCAGCCCTCGGGCAACGCGCTGGCCTCACGCAGCGCGGATGAATCGATAGCACCGGTGTCGCGTTGCTCATTCGAAACCTGACTTCAAGATTCGCGGCGTGTCCGGCGACGGCGGTCTTTCTCTACCGCCACGCAACGGTCGCTCAGCGGGAGCGTTCGCGCTGGCGCGCGACCTCGTACGCGGCGACGGCGACCGCCACCGACGCGTTGAGCGACTCGAGCGCGCCGCGCTGGGGAAGGGCGACAACTTTGACGCAACGCTTCCTTGTCAGGGTCGAAAGTCCCCGCTCCTCACCCCCGACGACGATCGCCACGGGCGCCTTCGACAGGTCGAGGTCGTAGAGGGAGTCGCGCGACTCGCCGGCCAGGCCCACCGTCAGGACGCCGGCGCGCGCGAGATCGGCCAGCGCGCTCGGCACGCCCGGCACGTCGCAGAAGGACAAGTGCTCGATCGCGCCGGCCGCGGTCTTGGTCACCGCCGGGGTCAGGCGCGCCGAGCGGTGCCTCGGCAGCACGACCCCGGTGACGCCGGCGCCCTCGGCGCTGCGCAGCATCGCCCCGAGGTTGCGCGGGTCCGTCACGCCGTCGCAGACCAGCAGGAACGGGTCGTCGACGGCGACGAGCTCGGACAGGGTCACGGTCGGCACGCGCGCGGCGCGCGCCACGACCCCCTGGTGGCCCTCGGTGCGGGCCTCTCTCTCCAGGCGCCCCATGGGCACGGCGAGCAGCGCGACGCGCTGGCGCCGCGCCTCGAGCTCGATCTGGTCGAGGATCTCGGCCGGGTCCTGGCCCTCGGCGACCAGGACCCGCTCCACGCGGCGCCGTCGCGCTCGCAGCAGCTCGAGGACCGCGCGACGGCCCTCAACCTGCTCGCCGCCGAGCCCCTCGCGCTCGCGCGCGCGTGGTCCCGCGCGCGCGCGTCGGCGGTCGGCGCGTCGCCGTGTGCCGGGGCGTGCGCCCGCCGGGCGGGGGCTCACCGCGGCCCGACCAGGGCGACCGCGGTGGCGGCGATCCCCTCGCCGCGGCCGATGGGGCCGAGGCCCTCGGCCGTCGTCGCCTTGACCGAGACCGCGCAGCCCACCACCTCGCCGAGGCGCTCGGACATCTGCGCCATGTGGTCGGCTAGGCGCGGGGCCTCGGCGACGATCGTCAGGTCGGCCGAGAGCGCGCGCAGGCCCGCGCCCTCGACGAGGGCCACCGTGCGCGCGAGCAGCTCGCGCGACGCGACCCCGGCGATCGCCGGGTCGCGGTCGGGGAAGTGGCGGCCGAGGTCGCCGAGCCCGGCCGCGCCCAGCAGCGCGTCGCAGAGCGCGTGGGTCGCGACGTCGGCGTCGGAGTGGCCGGCCAGACCCTTCGCCCCGGGCAGCTCGACCAGGCCGAGGACGAGGGGGCGCGCGGGGTCGTCGCTCACGCGATGCACGTCGTAGCCCTGGCCGATCCTCACGCCCGCCCCCGAGCCGCGCACCCGCGCGAGGTCCCCCGCGTCGGTGATCTTGACGTTACGCGCGTCCCCGTCGACGACCACGACCCGCCCGCCGGCCGCCTCGACCAGCGCGGCGTCGTCGGTCGCGTCGGCGCCGCCCGCGTGCGCGTCCGCCAGCGCGGCGCGCCGGAAGGCCTGGGGCGTCTGGACCGCGACCAGCCCGGCGCGCTCGACGGTGGCGGCGACGCGCGAGCCGTCGACGCGCTTGAGCGTGTCGGTGACGGCGAGCGCGGGCACCGCGGCGTCGGCGCCGGCGTCGACCGCGGCGACCACCGCGGCGAAGAGGGAGGGGCCGGCCAGCGGCCGGGCGGCGTCGTGGACGACCACGACGTCGGCGTCGGGGCAGAGCGCGAGGCCGGCGCGCACCGAGTCCGACCGGGTCGCCCCGCCCACCGCGAGGAGGTCGGCGCCCTCGCCGGCGCCGTCGTAGCCGTCGGGCACCACCAGGACGACGGTGTCGGCGACGCTGCGCGCGGCGGCGACCGACGCGGCGGCGACGCTGCGCCCGTCGAGGTCGGCGAACTGCTTGGGCCCGCCGAAGCGCTCGCCGCGGCCCGCGGCCACGACGATGGCCGCGACGCGCATCGCTACGGCAGGACCGAGGCCAGCTTCGCCTCCGCGGCGTCGGTGTCGACGTTGAGGGCGAAGGTCAGCTCCGAGACCAGGATCTGGCGCGCGCGCGTCAGCATCCGCTTCTCCCCCGCCGACAGGCCCTTGTCCTTGTCGCGGATCGAGAGGTTCCGGACCACCTCGGCGACCTGGTAGATGTCGCCCGAGCGCAGCTTCTCGGAGTGGTTCTTGAAGCGCCGCGACCAGTTGGTGGGCATGCGGGCCTCCTTCTTGCGCAGCACCGCGAAGACCTCCTCGACCTCCTCGTCGTTGATGACGTCGCGCAGGCCGACCGCCTCGGCGTTGGCCACCGGGACCATGAGCACCAGGTCGGTGTAGGCGACCTTGAGCTTCAGGTAGTCCTGGCGCACGTCGAAGGCCGTCATCTTCTCGATCTTCTCCACGGTGCAGGCCCCGTGGTGGGGGTAGACGAGACGGTCGCCCTTCTTGTACTTACGCGTGGTCATTCAGCGGGTCTCCTCAGGGGTCCCGTTCAGCCTGAAACGGCGGATTGGGGATTCACGATTTTACCAGAAAATCGCTAATTCGTGACTGACCTCGCCGCCGCGACGGCCTCGGCGAGCGAGCGGCAGCGCACCAGGCGCACCCCGCACCCGTCGGCGTCGTCGCCGCCGGCCGGCGCCAGCACCGCCGTCGCGCCCCGGCGCTGCGCCTCGCGGGCCCGGCGCGCGAGGCCGGCCACCGGGCGCAGCTCCCCGGCCAGGCCGACCTCGCCGACCGCGGCCAGGGTCGGCGCCACGGTGAAGCCCATCGCCGCCGACGCCACGGCCAGCGCGACGGCCGCGTCCACCCCCGGCTCGGCGGCCGACAGGCCGCCGGCCGACGCGGCGAAGACGTCGAGCCCGCCCGTCGCCACCCCGCAGCGCGCGTCCAGGACCGCCAGCAGCAGCGCCAGGCGCTGGGCGCTGACCTGGTGGGCGACGCGACGCGGCGGGCCGGCGGCCGCCGCGACGAGCGCCTGGACCTCGACGCGGGTCGCTCGCGACCCGTCGAGCGCCACCCCCACGACGACCCCGGGCACGTCGAGCGCCTCGCCGCAGAGCGCCGACGGGTCGGCGACAGTCGCGTAGGCCGTCGGCGGCCACCTCGACCAGGCCGACCTCGTCGGTCGGGCCGAACCGGTGCTTGAGCGCCCGCAGCGTGCGCAGCGGCCCGTGGCGGTCGCCCTCGACGCGCACCACGGTGTCGACGACGTGCTCGAGGGCACGCGGGCCGGCCAGCTCGCCGTCCTTGGTCACGTGGCCGATCAGGATGAGCGCGGTGCCCGCGTCGCGCGCCGCGGCGCAGAGCCGGTCGGCGGCGTGGCGAACCTGGGGCACGGAGCCGACCGGGGCGGCCAGCGACCGGTCGGCGACCGCCGAGACCGAGTCCACGACGCACAGCGCGGGGCGCCGCCCGCGGATCAGCGACTCGATCGCCGCCGCGTCGGCGGTCGCGGCGAGGTCGAGGGCGTCGGGCACGGCGCCGAGGCGCGCCGCGCGGGCCGCCACGTGGGCCGGGGACTCCTCGGCGGCGACCAGCAGGACGCCCTCGCCGCCGGCGGACCGGGCGACCAGGGCCATGAGGGCCAGCGTCGACTTGCCGACCCCGGGCTCGCCGAAGAGCAGGGTCGTCGACCCGGCGACCAGCCCGCCGCCCAGGACCCGGTCGAGCTCGCCGACCCCGGTCGGAACCGGCGCGGCCGCCTCGCGCAGGGACGCGGCCAGCGGGGCGACGGGCGCCGAGGCCGCGGCGCGGGCCACGGCCAGCGTGTTCCACTCCCCGCAGCCCGGGCACCGGCCGCTCCAGCGCGGCGCGCTGGCGCCGCAGGCCGAGCAGACGTGCGAGGGGCGGGCCACGCCCGCGACGCTACGGAGCGGCTGTGACCTACGCCTGGGGCGTGAGGTCCTCGAAGTCGACGCTGCGCGGCAGGCCCTCGACGCCCTCGAAGGTGAGGTGCGTCCCGCCCTCGTCGTCCGCGTCGACGACGATGGTCTGGCCGGCGCGGAACTCCTTGAACAGGAGCTTCTCGCTCAGGACGTCCTCGACGTAGGTCTGGACCGCGCGGCGAAGCGGGCGCGCGCCGAGCTCGGGGTCGTAGCCCTTCTCGGCCAGGAACGCCTGGGCCCCGGCCGAGAGCTCGAGCCCCAGGCCCTGGGCCTTGAGCTGCTCGCGCAGTCGGCCGACGAAGAGGTCGGCGATCGCCATGACCTCCTCGCGGGTCAGCTCGTGGAAGACGATCGTGTCGTCGATCCGGTTGAGGAACTCCGGGCGGAAGTGCTGCTTGAGCGCGTCGTTGACCTTCTCCTTCATGCGCTCGTGGGTCACCAGGTCCGAGCCCTTGCCGAAGCCGACCGCGGCCTTGCGCAGGTCGGCGGTGCCGAGGTTCGACGTCATGATCAGGATCGTGTTCTTGAAGTCGACCACGCGGCCCTGGGAGTCGGTCAGGCGGCCGTCCTCGAGGATCTGCAGCAGGATGTTGAAGACGTCGGGGTGGGCCTTCTCCACCTCGTCGAAGAGCACGACGCTGAAGGGCTTGCGCCGCACCGCCTCGGTGAGCTGGCCGCCCTCGTCGTAGCCGACGTAGCCCGGGGGCGAGCCCACCAGGCGCGACACCGAGTGCTTCTCCATGTACTCGCTCATGTCGAGCTGGATGATCGCGTCCTCGTCGTCGAAGAGGAACTCGGCCAGCGTCTTGGCCAGCTCGGTCTTGCCGACCCCGGTGGGGCCGAGGAAGATGAACGACCCGCCGGGTCGCTTCGGGTCCTTGAGGCCGGCCCGGGTGCGCCGGATCGCGCGCGAGAGCGCGGCGATCGCCTCGTCCTGACCGATGACGCGCTTGTGCAGCTCGTCTTCCATGCGCAGGAGCTTGGTGGTCTCCTCCTCGGTCAGGCGGTAGACCGGGATGCCGGTCCACACCGCGAGGACCTCGGCGATGGTGTCCTCGTCGACCAGGTCGAAGACCGGGCCGCCGGAGGCCTTGACGGTGACGTCGAGCTCCTCCTTGCGCGCGACGAGGTCGCGCTCCTGCTCGGCCAGGGCCTTGGCCTGCTCGAGCGCGCCCGACTCCATGGCCGACTCCTTGTCGGTGCGCACGCGGTTGAGGTCCTCGTCGATCTTTCGCGCGGCCGGCGGCGCGTCCATCCGGCGGATGCGCAGGCGGCTGCCGGCCTCGTCGATGAGGTCGATCGCCTTGTCGGGCAGGAACCGGTCCGAGATGTAGCGGTCGGACAGGTTGGCCGCGGCGACCAGCGCCTGGTCGGTGATCTTGACCGCGTGGAACTCCTCGTAGACCTCGCGCAGGCCCTTGAGGATCTCGATGGTCATCGCGACCGACGGCTGCTCGACCTTGACCGGCTGGAAGCGGCGTTCGAGCGCGGCGTCCTTCTCGATGTGCTTGCGGTACTCGTCGATGGTCGTCGCGCCGACGGTCTGGAGCTCTCCGCGCGCGAGCATCGGCTTGAGGATCGACGCCGCGTCGATCGCGCCCTCGGCGGCGCCGGCGCCGACCAGCGTGTGGATCTCGTCGATGAACAGGATGATGTCGCCGCGGGTGCGGATCTCCTTGAGGACCTTCTTCAGGCGCTCCTCGAAGTCGCCGCGGTAGCGGCTGCCCGCGACCAGCGCACCCAGGTCGAGGGTGTAGAGCTGCTTGTCGGTGAGCGTGATCGGCACCTGGTTGGCCACGATGCGCTGGGCCAGGCCCTCGACGATCGCGGTCTTGCCCACGCCGGGCTCGCCGATGAGGACCGGGTTGTTCTTGGTCCGGCGCGACAGCACCTGCATCACGCGCTCGACTTCCTTCTCGCGCCCGACGAGCGGGTCGAGCTTGCCCTCGCGCGCGTACTGCGTGAGGTTGCGGCCGAACTGGTCGAGCACCGCCGACCCGCCGCCGACGTCGCCGTCGGACTTGCCGCTGCCGACCTGGCTGGCCGGGGCCTCCTTGCCCGACTGGCCGGACATCATCTGGATGACCTGGGTGCGGACCCGCGCCATGTCGGCGCCGAGGTCCGAGAGGACCTGGGCGGCCACGCCCTCGCCCTCGCGCACCAGCCCGAGGAGCATGTGCTCGGTGCCGATGTAGCTGTGGCCCAGCTGGAGGGCCTCGCGCAGGGAGAGCTCCAGGACCTTCTTGGCCCGCGGGGTGAACGGCGGCGACCCGGGCGACGGGTTGGTGTTGGCCCCGATCGCCTCCTCGACCTTCTCGCGGACGACGTCGAACGTGACCCCCAGGGCGTCGAGCGCCTTGGCGGCGACCCCCTCGCCCTCGCGGATCAGCCCGAGCAGGATGTGCTCGGTCCCGATGAAAGCGTGGTTGAGGTCGCGGGCCTCTTCCTGGGCCAGCACGAGGACCCTGCGGGCCCGGTCAGTGAATCGCTCGAACAACTCGCTCCCTTTCCTAGAACCTCAGTGTACCGGCGGCTCCCGCGACCTACGTCCCACCCCGGGAGTCGTAACAAAACGCTCATCTACAGTGGGACCGTGAACCCGCACGAGCGCCTGCGGCTGCCGGCGGTGGAGGCCGACGTCGCGCGCCTCGAGGCGCTACTCGCCGACTCGGTCACGGTCGACGACCCGTACCTCGACTCGGTGACGACCCACCTGATCCGCGCCGGCGGCAAGCGGCTGCGCCCGGTGCTGGCCATCTCGGCGGCCACCGGCGGCGAGCGCCCGGCCAGCCCCGACGAGCTGCTCGGCGGCGTCTCGGTCGAGCTGATGCACCTGGCCTCGCTCTACCACGACGATGTCATGGACGAGGCGGCGGTGCGCCGCAACGTCGACTCGGTCAACGCCCGCTTCGGCAACCTCATCGCGATCGTCGCCGGCGACTACCTGATGGCGCGCTCGGCCGGCATCGCCGCCGACCTGGGCACCGCGGTCGCCTCCCTGCTCGCGCGGACCCTGGCCGGCCTGACCCGCGGCCAGGTCTCCGAGGTCCGCACCTCCTTCAGCGTCGAGCGCACCGAGGACGACTACTTCGAGGCGATCGAGGGCAAGACGGCGTCGCTCATGGCGTCGAGCTGCCGGGTCGGCGCCCTGGTCGCGGGCCACGACGAGGCGCGCAGCGACGCGCTCACCGCGTTCGGGCGCTGCTTCGGCATGGTGTACCAGCTGCGCGACGACGTCCTCGACCTCGTCGCCCTCGACAACCAGCTGGGCAAGCCGCCGGGCCAGGACCTCGCCGAGGGCATCTACACCCTGCCGACCCTCGTCGCGCTGCGCGACGAGGCCGTCGGCGACGAGCTGCGCTCGGTCCTCGGGCGGCCCCTCGACGACGAGGACCGCGAGCGAGCGCGCAAGCTGGTCGTCGGCACCGACGCCATCCCGACGACCGTGGCGGCGGCGGCGCGCTTCCTCGACGAGGCCCGCGCGGCGCTCGACGTGGTCGGGCCGTCGGAGCTGAGCGACGGCCTGGGGTCGCTGATCGGGTCGCTGCTCGAGGACCTGCCCGAGGGCGCGCGCTGAGCTACCAGCTGGCGGGCAGCGCCGCCAGGATCGCGCGCGCGATCACGGTGTAACCGGTCTTGTTGGGGTGGTCGTCGGGGCCCCAGGGGTACTTCGCGCACATCCACGTCAGCTCACAGACCTCGGCGACGTTGGTGGGAACCGTGCCCACGCCGCGGAGCACGGTCGGCGTCGTCACGTTGGACTGGAACGCCGCGTAGACGTCAGCCACGCGGACGCCGGCCGACTGGTAGGCCGCGCGCAGCACCGCGTCGAGCTGGTTGAAGTAGGTCAGGCTCTGCGACGCGCGCGCCGGTCCGGGTGCCGGCTTGAGGTACCGGTAGAGGAATGGATCGGCGTAGAGGAGGCCCACGATCTGGACCCGGGGCCCGGCCGCGCTCTTGAGCTGGCTGAGGATCGCGGGCTCGTCCTTCTGGACCGCGGCGATCCCCTGCTGCGCGCACGAGCCGGCCAGCGGCACGACCCACAGGCACGGCCGTACGTCGTTGAAGCCGATGTCGACGGTCACGACCCCGGGGTCGGCCTGGTGCGCGCGCAGGTACGCGACCGCCGCCGAGAGCTGCGTGGCCGGCAGGGTGTGGCAGTGGTCGCCCGCGCCGACCATCGACTCGGCGGTCTCGCCCATGCACCCGATCTTGCTGAGCGTCACCGTCACGCCGCGCGCCGCCTCGAGGCTCACGAAGTCGTTGGCGTACCCCTCGCGGGTGAAGTGCCCGTTGTGCGCCGGGTTCCCCGTCGGCTGGACGCCGAGGCTCGCCGACGCGCCCACGTCCAGGTAGAAGAGCGACGACGGCGACGACGGGGCCGTCGTGCTGGCGGCGGCACCGGGCGCGAGCGTCGTCGTCGTTCCCGAGTCGCTCGACGCCGGCCCGGCGCCGACGAGCCACACCACCGCGTACGACCCCCCGGCGACGAGCGCCAGCGCGAGCGTCGTGAGCGCGAGCCGGGACGACCGGCGCCGCGGCGCGGAGTGCCTCACCGACCGACCACCGGGGTCGTGACGAGGTGATGGCGTGGTTGGCTTTGTCGTCTCACACGATTCTCACAGACTGCACTTCGCGCGGAAGGACCCGTCCACTCTAGACTGCGCGCGGAGGTCGTTCGGCCACCCGCGGGGGCTAGTGGGCGGAAGGGTCGTTCGAAGACCGAGGATGGGTTCGAATGGTGCCGGATAACGGCCTGCCGCCGCTACTCGCGCTTCCGGCGCGACAGCCCAAGCCGCGCACCCACGGGCTGACCATCGTCGTCGACGGCGGGCTGCCCACCGCCCACTTCCGCGACGTCACCAGCTCGTTCTCGGACTCGATCGACCTGGTCAAGTTCGGCTGGGGCACGTCGGTGGTCACGCCGGACCTGCGAGAGAAGATCGCCGCGTGCGCGCAGGCGTCGATCGGATTCTTCCTCGGCGGGTCGCTCTTCGAGAAATCCCTGGTCCAAGGTCGCTTCGACGAGTTCCGCCGGTTCTGCCACGACCTCGGGGCCCGCCACGTCGAGGTCTCGAACGGGACCGTCGACCTCGGCGAGGAGGAGAAGGCGCGGTACGTCGCCGAGCTCTCGAGCGACTTCATCGTCATCTCCGAGGTCGGGATGAAGGACCAGGCCAAGTCCGACGTCATGGCCCCGGTCGTGTGGAACGAGTGCATCGCCGCCGACATCGCGGCCGGCGCGTCGTACGTGACCCTCGAGACGCGCGAGTCGGGGACGAGCGGCCTGTGCCGGTCCAACGGCGAGCTGCGATACGGCCTGGTCGAGGAGATCCTGACCTCGGGCGTCGACGTGAGCCGACTCGTCTTCGAGGCTCCCTCGAACTACCTCCAGAACTACTTGGTCAAGCGCGTCGGGCCCGACGTCAACCTCGGCAACATCTCGGCCCACGACGTGCTCGGCCTCGAGACGATCCGACTCGGGCTGCGCAGCGAGACCCTGCTCAGCTTCGAGGAGTCGACCGTCCCCCAGACGA
The DNA here is from genome assembly GCA_963820815.1 of uncultured Actinomycetota bacterium. GTDB lineage: Bacteria > Actinomycetota > Acidimicrobiia > Acidimicrobiales > RAAP-2 > RAAP-2. The sequence goes on from CAWGBL010000003.1 coordinate 983,588, forward strand.
TGGAGACGCCGTGAGAGAGAGCCGCGACGTCTTCCACCTGGCCATCCCGTCGTACGACCTCGACGCGACCCTCGCGTTCTACGTCGCCGGGCTCGGGTGCAGGGTGGCCCGCCGCTACGACGACCGCGTGACCCTCGACTTCTTCGGCGACCAGCTCGTCTGCCACCTCACCGAGGAGCCGGCCGACCGGCCCGCGCTGGAGGCGATCGCGATGTACCCGCGACACTTCGGCGTGACGTTCCGCGACGCCGGTGACTTCGAGCGCGTCTACCAGCTCTGCCGCCAGCGCGGGCTGCCGCTCTACGCCGACGTATCCGACCGATTCGTGGGCCGCGTCGAGGTCCACCGGACCTTCGTGGTCTGCGACCCGTCGGACAACCTGCTCGAGTTCAAGTACTACGCCGACCCGCGGATGATGTACTAGGTGGTCGGGCTGACGGCGATCCCCGACGCGGCGCGGCCGCTGGCCGACCTGATCGCGCGCCGCGCCGCCGAGCGCGGCGGCGCCGCCTTCGTCGTCGACGCGCGCGCGGCGACCTCGGTGAGCTACTCGGAGTTGGCCGTGCGGGTCGACGCGTGGCGCGAGCGCTTCGCCGGCGCCGGGCTGGGCGCGGGCGCCCGGGTCGGGCTGGCCGTCGCCAGCCCGCTGACCTTCACCACCGTCTACCTCGCCGCGATGGCCGCCGGGCTGTGGGTCGCCCCGGTCGACCCGACGATGCCCACGACCAACCCCGCGGCCTTCGCCGCGCGCGCGGCGCGCCTCGGCCTCTGCGCTCAGGTCGACGACGTCGACGGCGGGGCCGCGCTGCGACATAGGTCCGACGGGCCGCCCGCCGGCGACGGGGACGGGGGCGTGGTGATGGCGTCCTCGGGCACCACCGGCGCGCCCAAGGTCATGCGACTCACGACCCGCCAGCTGCTCGCCGCGGGCGCCCTGGTGGCCGACCACAGCGGGCTGACCGAGGCCGACCACGGCTTCAACCCCCTGCCGCTGTTCCACATCAACGCCCAGGTCGTGGGCCTCATGGCGACCCTGCAGGCCGGGGCGACGATCAGCCTCGACGACCGCTTCCACCGGACGGACTTCTGGGCCCGGATCGGGCGCGCGGGCGTCACCTGGGTGAACGCCGTCCCGGCGATCATCGCGCGCCTCGTGCCCCTCACCGAGGGCGAGTCGGTGCCCGCCGGCGTGCGCTTCGTGCGCTCGGCGTCGGCGCCGCTGGCCGCGCGCCTGATGGAGAGCTTCGAGTCCGAGACCGGCCTGCCGGTCCTGGAGTCCTACGGGATGACCGAGGCGGCGAGCCAGATCTGCGCGAACCCCCTCGGCGCGCGGCGCCCCGGGTCCGTGGGCGTGCCCGTCGGGGTGCGCGTGCGCATCACCAACGCCAGGGGCCCGGTGCCCGCCGGCGGCGTCGGTGACGTCGAGATCTCCGGGCCGACGGTCATCGAGGGCTACGACGGGCCGGGCTACGAGGACCGGTTCACCCCCGACCACTGGCTGCGCACCGGCGACGTCGGCTACCTCGACGTCGACGGCTACCTCCACCTGGCGGGGCGCAGCGACGACGTCATCAACCGGGGCGGCGAGAAGATCTACCCCCGCGAGATCGAGGACGTCCTCGTCCACGTGCCCGAGGTCGCCGCCGCCGCGGTGGTCGGCCAGGACGACCCGGTCTTCGGCCAGGTGCCGGTGGCCTACGTCGCGCTGCGCGGCGACGCGAACGGCGAGGACCTGGCCATGACCCTCAAGGCGCTGCGCGAGGCGCTGGTCGCCGCGTTCCCGCGCACCCGGCGCCCCGCCACGCTGCGCGTCGTCGCGGCGCTCCCGGCCGGGCCGACGGGCAAGGTCCGCACCGCGGAGCTGCGCCGCCGCCCGCCCGCGGCGCTGGCCGAGGAGCCCGTGGCGTGACCCAGGGCCGGTCGCGCGACGACGGCGCGCCGGCCCCGGCGGCGGGCACGCGCCAGCGGCTCGACCACGTCGACGCGATGCGGCCGGTCAAGCAGGTCGCCGTCATCTCGACCCACGCGATCATCTTCCTGGCCCCGGTCTCGGCCGGGCTGGCGCGGGCCAACCTGCTCGTCGTCACGCACTTCTCGCGCGAGGCCTTCCTCTTCGTGTCGTCGTGCATGCTCGCCTACAGCTACGCGCTGAGCGGCCGGGTCGAGCTGCGCCCCTACTGGAAGCGGCGCTTCAGGGCGGTCGGGGTGCCGTACCTGACGTGGACCGCGGTCTACTTCTTCTACGTCGCGCTCGTCGCGCGACGGGGCTTCCCCTTCTACGACCTCAACACGTCGATGGTCTGGGGCTCGACCGGGCTGCACCGCCTCGTCCACTACACGCTCACCGGCTACTACCACCTCTACTACCTGCTCGTCCTCATCGAGTTCTACGTCGTCTTCCCCTGGGTGCTGCGCGGGGTCATGGCGGCGCGGCGCGCCCACGGCCGCCTGATCCTGGCGGCGCTGGCCTTCCAGGTCCTCTACGACATGTTCTGGCGCCAGATCTTCTCGGTCGCGGCGCGCGCGGGGATCGCCCAGGCGTCGAGCGCGCCCTTCTGGGAGACGCGTCTCATCACCTCGTACGCCTTCGTGCTGGTCGCCGGGGTCGTCGTGGCGATGCACCTCGACGACGTCCACGACTGGATCTGCGCGCACCGCGCCCTCATCGTCGGTGCGACGATCGGCGCGGGCGCCTTCGCGATCCTCATGAACTACTGGAGCGGGGCCGGCTTCTGGCACCGGGTCCTCGTCCCGGGCTTCGACCCGTTCAGCGTGTCGGTGATCCCCTACAACGTCGCGGCGATCCTGTGCGTCTACCTGCTCGGGGTCTTCCTCGTGGCGCCGGGGCGCTCGGCGCGCACCCGCGCCGTCGTGGCCAGCGGCTCGGACAACGCCTACGGCATCTACCTGAGCCAGCTGCTGTGGATCCCGTTCCTCCAGCGCGCGATCCGCGACTGGAACCCGCCGGGGCCGTGGTGGCTCACCCTGGCGGTCGCCGTCGTCATCGTCTACCTGGCCGGGTTCGCCTTCAGCGGCCTGGCCGCGCGCCTGCCCGGCGCGCGCGGGCTCACCGGGCGCACCCGCGCGACCTGGGCGTCTCTGCGGTGGCGGTGGCGCTTCGCCGAGCCGGTCGAGCCCTACGACGAGGGGCCGCTCGACCTCACCGCGGCCGACTAGCCCGGGGCGGCGAGGCGCCAGATCGTCGCGTTGGCGACCGCGCCCCACGGCGCGCCGAGCAGCGGCCGGCCGGCCGACCAGGCCGAGAGCACCCGGATCACCCCGCCGTGCGTGACGACGAGCGTCCGGTCCGCCGCGCCCCCTGCGCACAGCGCCGCCGCGCGCGCGCGCACGCGCTCGGAGAACTCGAGGAGCGACTCGCCGCCGGCCGGGGCCGCGGCCAGGTCGACCACGACGCCCCCCTCGATCCCGACGAGCCCGGGCGTGGCGTCGGCCAGGCCCCGGCCCTCGAGCTCGCCCAGGGAGCGCTCGCGCCAGCCCGGGTCGGTCGCGACCCCCAGGCCGAGCACCGCGGCGACCTCGCGCGCCGTCTCGAGCGCGCGCGCGAGCGGGGAGGCGACGATCGCGTCGACGCTGCCGACCAGGCCCCTCGCCGCGACGCGCGCCTGGTCGCGCCCGGCGTCGGTCAGGACCGAGGTGTCGTCGAAGCCCTGGATGCGCCGCTCGACGTTCCAGGTGGCCTCGCCGTGGCGCAGCAGGGTCAGCGTCGGTCCCGGGGTCACCGCGACGACGCTAGGCGCTCGCCCAGTTCGCGGGCAGCGCCGCGAGGACGGCCGCGGCGATCTGGAGGTAGCCCGCGTCGTTGGGGTGGATGTTCGGGCCGCGCGGCGCGCGCCGGCACATCCAGGTGAGCTCACAGACCCGCGCGACCTCGGCCGGCACGACGCCGAGGCCGGGGTACGCGGTGGGCGTCGTGACGCCCTGGTCGAAGGCGCGCGTCACCTCGGCGACCGGCACCCCGGCCGCGCCGTAGGCGTCGGCCAGGGTCTCGTTGAGCTGGTCGACCGCGCCGACGCTGGCGCCCACGCCGAGGGCGTCGCGCAGGTGGCGCGCCGGCGCCGCGACGAAGGGGTCGAAGTGGTTGAGCCCGACGAACACGACGTGGGGGCCGGCCGCGGCGCGCAGCGCGGCGAGGATCGCGCCCAGCTGGGCATCGGCGGCCGCCAGGCGCGGGGCCAGGCACGACGGGTTCGCGCCGAGGGGCCCCGGCGCCAGGCACGCGCGCACGTCGTTGAAGCCCAGGTCGATCGAGACGACGCCGTGGTCGTCGACGTGGGCGCGCAGGAAGGCCACCGCCTGGGCGAGCTGGCTGTCGCCGCCGGCGTAGCAGCGGTCGGCCCCGGAGATCATCGACGCGGTCGTCTCGCCCGGGCAGCCGAGCTGCGTGAGAGCCACCGGGGTGCCCGCGGCGCCCAGGGCGGCCGCCACGTCGTTGGCGTAGCCGCGGTCGGTCGGGTGGGTCTGGCCGGTCGCGAGCGCCGGCTGGACGCCCACGGAGTCCGACGCGCCGAGCGCGAGGTAGAAGGCCGGATCGGCGGCGCCCGCCGGCTCGGCGGCGCCCGCCGGCGCGGCGGCGAGGGCGCCGGCGCCGAGCGCGCCGGCCGCGACCAGCGCCGCCAGCCCCCTGACCGCTCCTCGCATCGCCTCTCCGACCTCGCCGGGACGGGTCGGCGCGCCCCGTCCCGGCCAAGGCCGTTCTCGACTGGGGGAGCGGCCGGAGCCGGCGTGTCGCACGATGGTATCGACGGGCCCGGGCGATTCCCGGTCACCCCGGCGCGCGACGCGCCTGGTCAAGGGATGTTTACGAGATTCTTAGGCGCGCCGGGGCTTGAGCGTCGGGAAGGCGATGACCTCGCGGATGTTCGACTCGTCGGCCACCAGCATGGCCAGGCGGTCCACGCCGATGCCCAGCCCGGCGGTCGGGGGCAGGCCCCACTCGAGGGCCCGCAGGTAGTCCTCGTCGAGGAGCATCGTCTCGGGCTCGCCGGCCGCGGCCAGTCGGGCCTGGTCCTCGAAGCGCCGGCGCTGGTCGTCGGGGTCGACGAGCTCGGTGAAGAGGTTGGCCAGCTCGCGCTCGGCGCAGAAGGCCTCGGCCCGCTCGGTGAGCTCGTCGTCGGCGCGGTGTCGGCGCGCCAGGGGCGAGATCTCCACCGGGTACTCGGTGACGAACGTCGGCTCCCAGAGCCCGGCCTCGCCCACCTCCTCGAAGAGCTCGGCCAGGCAGCGGCCGGGACCCCACGCGTCGTGGACCTCGACGCCGCGCTCGGCGAGCAGCCCGGCCAGGCGCGCGCGCGGCGTGCGCACCGAGACCTCCTCGCCGACGCCCTCGCTGGCCAGCTCGGACATCGTGCGCCGGGGCCAGGGCGGGGCGACGCTCATCGCGCGGCCCTGGTAGGTCAGCTCCTCGGTGCCCAGGACGTCGCGCACCACCCCGGCGACCAGCTCCTCGGTGAAGGCCATCATGTCGGCCGAGTCCCAGTAGGCGCAGTAGAGCTCGAGCATCGTGAACTCGGGGTTGTGGCGCGGGCTCACCCCCTCGTTGCGGAAGACTCGTCCGACCTCGAAGACCCGCTCGAAGCCGCCGACCACCAGGCGCTTGAGCCAGAGCTCGGGCGCCACGCGCAGGTAGAACTCGGCGTCGAGCGCGTTGTGGTGCGTGGCGAAGGGCCGCGCGTCCGAGCCGCTCGGGATCGGGTTGAGGATCGGCGTCTCGACCTCCATGAACCCGGCCGCCCAGCACCGCTCGCGCAGGGACCGCATCACGTCCGAGCGGCGCGCGAGGGTCTGGCGCGACAGGTCGTTCGCCCACAGGTCGGCCTCGCGGTGGCGGTACCTCAGGTCGTAGTCGGCGATGCCGGCCCACTTGTCGCCGAAGTTGTGCCGCGCGCTCGCGAGCAGCGCCCACGACTCGACGCGCACCGAGAGCTCGCCGCGCTTCGTGCGGATGACCTCGCCGCGCGCGCCGACCCAGTCGCCCAGGTGGAGCTTGGCGAACTCCTCGAAGGCGTCGGTGTCGCCCGCGGTGGCGAAGAGCTGGATCTCGCCGGTCGAGTCGCGCATGGTGGCGAACGCCAGCTTGCCCTGGCGGCGAAGGAGCACGACCCGGCCGGCCACGGCCACGCGCTCGCCGGACTCGTCGGACTCGGCCAGGTGGTCGAAGCGCGCCCGGACGTCGGCCGCGAAGGCGGTGTGGTCGAACGAGTAGGGCGTGGTCACGAAGGCTCCTGCGGCCGGTTCCTTTCGTGAACGATACGCAATCCGTGCAGGGTGAGCCACGGCTCGACGTGCGCCACGCTCGTGGTGTGCGGGGCGATGAGCCCAGCCAGGCCCCCGGTGGCGAGGACCGTCGCCTCCCCGAGCTCGTCGGCGATGCGCGCGACGACGCCGTCGACCTGCGCGGCGAAGCCGTAGAGGACGCCCGACTGGATCGACTCGACGGTCGAGCGGCCGATCACCGAGCGCGGGCGCACGAGCTCGACCGAGCGCAGCGCCGCGGCGTGGGTGTAGAGGGCCTCGAGCGAGATCGCGACCCCCGGGGCGATGGCCCCGCCGAGGTACTCGCCCTTGGCGCTGATGACGTCGAAGGTCGTCGCGGTGCCCAGGTCGACGACGATCGACGCGCCGGGGTAGAGGTCGTACGCGCCCACCGCGTTGGCGATGCGGTCGGCGCCGACCTCGCGCGGGTTGTCGTAGAGGATCGGCATGCCCGACTTGGTCCCCGGGCCGATCACCGTCACCGGCCGGTCGGCGAACCAGCGGTTGGCCATCCGCCGCAGCGAGGTCGAGACCGAGGGCACCGAGGAGCAGACGGCCATCGCCGTGACGTCGGCGCGCAGGTCGAGGCCCTCTAAGTCGAGCAGCTGGGTCAGCGTGACCGCGAGCTCGTCGGGCGTGCGCTCGGGCGAGGTCGAGAGTCGCCAGTGGAAGGCCAGCCCGCGCTCGTCGGTCCCCCGGCCGAAGCCCATCGCGTCGGGCGAGTCCTCGGCCGGCCCGAACAGTCCGATCACGGTCTCGGTGTTGCCCACGTCGATTGCCAGCAGCATCACTCCCCCTCTACGGTCACGGCGGCGCTGTCGATCAGGCGCACCCCCTCGACGGACCCGGCGACCAGCGCCCGGCGCGTCCCGGACTCGTCGTCGCGCGTCGGCGCGAGGTCGTCGGGGCCGACGACCTCGGCGTAGGCCACGTCGACGCCGGACTCCTCCATCGCCGCGCGCATCCGCGCGCGCAGCGCGCTGGCCGGCGCCGGGGGCCGCGCGGCCGCGAGGGCGCGCGACAGGCCGAGGGCGCGCTCGCGGCCGCCGCGGCTGAGGCGCACGTTGCGGCTCGAGATCGCGAGGCCGGTCGCGTCGCGCACGACGCCGACGGCGACGACCTCGGCGTCGAAGCCCAGGTCGGCGACCAGGCGGCGCACGACGACGAGCTGCTGGTAGTCCTTCTCCCCGAAGAGCGCGACGCAGGGCCCGGTGACCGCAAGGATCTTGGCGACGACCGAGGCCACGCCGTCGAAGTGGCCGGGGCGGCCCTCGCCCTCGAGGACGTCGCCCACGCCGGCCACGTGCACCGTCGTCGCGTGGCCCTCGGGCCACATCTCGGCGAGCGGCGGCTCGACCAGGGCGTCAACGAGCGGGGCGGCGAGCCGGGCGTCGCGCTCGGGGTCGCGCGGGTACGCCGCGAGGTCGGCCGCGTCGTCGAACTGTCGCGGGTTGACGAACGACGTGGCCACCACGACGTCGGCGCGCGCGCGCGCCTCGGCGAACAGGGCGAGGTGCCCGTCGTGCAGCGCGCCCATCGTCGGCACGAGGCCGACGCGCGCACCGGCCGCGCGCGCGCCCTCGGCGAAGGCCCGCCAGCCCGAGAGCGAGCCCAGCCGCTCCACTAGGCCGGGCGCGGCGCCCGGCGCTCGGCCAGCCCCAGGGCGGCCGTGGCCAGGGCGACGTAGGCCGGCCGCTCGTCCTCGGGGATGGCCGACAGGTGCGCGTCGATGGTGGCCATGTCGCCGCGCGCCGCCGGGCCGGTCAGGGCCGCCGCCGGGCCGAGCGCGCGCACGTCGGCCAGCGCCGCCTCGGCCAGCCCCAGGAAGTCCTCCAGGCTCAGGCCGATCGACTCGGCGATCGCCTCGACGTGGCCCGTGAGCGCTACCAGGTGATTGGCCGCGACCGCCGCCGCGGCGTGGTACGCGGCGCGGCTCTCGTCGGGGACGCGCACGACGCGCCCGCCGAGGCTCTCGACGAGCCGCGCGGCGAGCGGGTCGCCGGCCAGCGCGTAGGTCGCGCCGACCAGGCGGCGCGCGCCGACCTCGGGCTCGGGCAGGGGCACCAGCGGGTGCAGCGACGCGGCGCGCGGGTGCGGGGCGAGCACGTCGAGGCCGCGCGACCCGGCCAGGTGGGCGACGACGCGCTCGGGCGAGGGAGCCAGGGCCGCGGCGACGTCGGCGATGGCGTCGTCGGGCACGGCCAGCAGGACCAGGTCAGCGCCGTCGGCGGCGGCGAGGTCGTCGTGGTGGACCAGGGCGACCGAGTGGCCGGCCCGCGTCAGGGCGAGGGAGAACGCGGCGCCGGCGCGCCCGGCGCCCACGATGACGACACGCATCACACCTCCGTTCCGGCCCCGAGGGTGCCGTTCGGCTAGGTCAACGACGCCAGTGTACCGAGCGCGACCACGCGGCCCGTCGCGCTCGCCAGCCGGTCGCCCACGAGGTCCGGGGCGAGCTCGGCCAGGGGTGCCAGGACGAAGGCCCGCTCCCACATGCGCGGGTGCGGAAGGGTGAGCACGGGGTCGTCGCTCTCGACCCCCTCGTACCAGAGCACGTCGACGTCGAGGGTCCGCGGCCCCCAGCGGGTGGCGCGCAAGCGCGCCCGCGCGGCCTCGGCGGCGCGCGCTCGCGCCAGCAGGTCGGTCGGGGCCAGCGCGGTATCGACCTCGACGACGAGGTTCCAGAAGTCCTCCTGGGCGACCCCGCCGACCGGCTCGGTCTCGTAGACCCGGCTCACGCGGTGGGGCTCGCCCGCGGTGACGATGGCGACGCCGGCCGCCAGGTGGGCGCCGCGGTCGCCGAGGTTCGAGCCGAGCGAGAGGTAGGCGCGCACTAGCGGGTGACGGTGGTGCGCGCGCCGGCGCTGGCCAGGTCGCTGGGCACCGGCGGTCTCAGCTTGCGCGCGGCCACGGTCACCGACTCGATCTCCGGGTCGAGGCCGAGCACCTCGCGCGCCACCCGGTCGCAGAGCGCCTCGAGCAGCGCGAACCGGCCCGCCGCGACGCGCTCGACCAGCGCGACGACGGCGGCGTAGTCGGTCGTCGCGGCGACGTCGTCGTCGGCCGCCGCCCGGGCGAAGGGCCGCGCCACGTCGAGGTCGAGCTCGAGCGGCTGGGGGCGGGACCGCTCGTCGTCGCCGACGCCGATCACGCAGAGCAGGCGCAGTCCGCGCAGCTCGATGACGTCGGTCACGTCGCCTCGGCCGCGGCCCCGGGCAGGTCGAGCAGGACGGCGCGCCCGTCGGGCCCGATGGAGCGGCGAAAGAGCCGCTCGACGAGGGCCATCGCGGGCGAGATCGTGGGCACCCGGGCCGACCAGACGAGGTAGCCGGCGACCACGCCGAGCACCCGGTCCGACACCTCGTCGCCGTGGAGCAGCACCGTCGTGCCCGCCCCCTCGCAGTGCGCGAGGTCGCGGTAGCAGGCCTCGAGCGTGTCGCGCTGGGTCGGCCCGGCGCGCAGGGCGTAGTGGCCGGCGCTGAGCCCGTGCTCGACGTAGCTCGACAGGTCCTGGTTCACCGGCAGGATCGAGACCACGCGGCCGAAGCCCTGGTGCTTGAGCCAGATCAGCTCCTCGTCGCGCCGGACGCGGCGGTGGACGCTCGTCGATCCGCCCGGGCGCTCGGCCACGGCGAGGATCCCCCGGTAGACCCAGGTGAACCCGCGCGGCTCGATACCGGCCGCCCAGCGCCCCCTCACGACGCCACCAGGGTCGCGAGCTGCACCGCCGGCGCGGCGTCGTGGACGCGCACCACGTCGGCGCCGCAGAGCATCGCCCAGGCCTCGGCCGCGATCGAGCCCTCGAGGCGGTCCTCGACGTCGAGGTCGCGCTCGCCCAGGCGAGCGAGGAACCGCTTGCGGCTCACCCCGACGAGCACGCCGGCGCCCAGGTCGCGGGCGCGTTCGGCCAGCTCGCCCAGGTGCGAGAGCAGCGAGAGGTTGTGGTCGACGGTCTTGCCGAAGCCGACGCCCGGGTCGAGCCAGAGGTCGGTGACGCCGGCCGCGCGCGCCCGCGCGCCCAGGTCGCTGAGGTAGCGGCCGACCTCGGCGACCACGTCGTCGTAGCGCGGGTCGGCCTGCATCGTCGCGGCGTCGCCGCGGCGGTGCATCGCGACGTAGCCGCAGCCCAGCGACCCGGCCAGGTCGACCAGCGCGCCCGAGACGTCGTTGACGATCCGCGCCCCGGCGGCGACCGCGGCCTCGGCGACCGCGGCCTTCTGCGTGTCGACGCTCACCGCGCCGTGCGCCGCGAGCGCCGCGACCACCGGCACGACGCGCGCGAGCTCGTCGGCCTCGCCGACGGGGTCCGCCCCGGGCCGTGACGACTCCCCGCCGACGTCGACGTAGGCGCAGCCGGCGGCGAAGAGCGCGCGCCCGCGCGCGACCGCGCCGGCCGCGTCGGCGGTGCGCGACCCGGGGTGGAACGAGTCCGGCGTCACGTTCACGATGCCCATCACGCGCGGTCTCACGGCCGCGCGTGCAGGTAGGAGAGGGCCTCGGCGCGGTAGGCGGCGTCGTCGCGGAAGACCCCGCGCACCGCCGAGGTCACCGTGACGGCCCCGGGCTTCTTGACCCCGCGCATCGAGAGGCAGTAGTGCTCGGCCTCGACGACCACGATCGAGCCCCGCGGGGCCAGCTCGCGCTCCATCGCCTCGACGATCTGGGTGGTCATGCGCTCTTGGACCTGGAGGCGGCGCGCGTAGCCCTCGACCAGGCGGGCCAGCTTGGACAGTCCGGTGATCCTCCCCGACCCGTTGGGCAGGTACGCCACGTGGGCGTGGCCCACGAAGGGCAGGAGGTGGTGCTCGCAGAGCGACGCGAACGCGATGTCGCGGACCATCACCATCTCGTCGTGCGCCGCCTCGAAGGTCACGCGCAGGTGCTCGCCGGGGTCGGCCTCGATCCCCTCGAAGAGCTCGACGTACATCTCGGCGACCCGCTGGGGCGTCTCCACCAGGCCCTCGCGCGTGACGTCCTCGCCGATCGCCGCGAGAAGCTCGGCGACCGCGGCGCGCACGCGCGCCTGGTCGACCATCAGGCCTCGCCCACGTAGGTGTAGATCCCGCCCAGGTTGCGGTAGCGCTCGTCCACGTCGAGGCCGTAGCCCACGACGAAGGTCGAGCCGATGGTGAAGCCGACGTACTTGAGCTCCTGGGCGACGCGCTGCTCGCCCGCCTTGAGCAGCAGCGCGCAGACCTCGAGGCTCCGGGGCCCGCGCGCGCCCAGGTACTGGCGCAGGTAGTTGAGGGTGAGCCCGGAGTCCACGACGTCCTCGACGATCAGGACATCGCGCCCGGCCAGGTCGACGTCGAGGTCCTTGACGATCCGCACGACCCCGCTGGTCTTGGTCGCCGCGCCGTAGCTCGACACGGCCATGAAGTCGATCTCGACCGGCAGCTCGATCGCGCGCATCAGGTCCGAGACGAAGCTGACCGCGCCCTTGAGCACGCAGACCAGCAGCGGCGGCCGACCCTGGTAGTCGGCGGTGATCTCGGCGCCGAGCTCGGCGACGCGGGCCTCGACCCGCTCCTCGGACACGACCACGGGGCCCAGGTCGTGCGCCGCCCAGCGCGGGCCCCCCTGGCTGTCCATGCTGGGCCAGCGTAGTGGGCTACCCCAGGACCAGCCGCTGGCCCGACCGCGCCAACCGGCGCCCGCCGGCGAGCTCGGTCGCCGTCGCCTCCCCGCGCACCACCGACAGCGCGCGCTCGACCTCGGCCGCGCTCGGCGGGTGCGCGCCGTCGCCGGCGTCGGGCGCGCCGAGGCGCGCGCGCAGCCACCGGCGCAGGCGCGCCTCGGGCCACTCGCGCAGCTCGCGGCAGTCCGCGTCGGCCAGGTCCGGGCCGTCGGCCAGCGCGTCGAGCCAGGCCCGGTCGGCCGCCAGCACCCCGGCGGCGCGCGCGAGCAGCGGCACGACGTCGCGGCCCGCGACGTCGTTGAGCAGCGGCAGGACCTCGGCGCGCACGCGGTTGCGCGCGAAGCGAGGGTCGTCGTTGGACTCGTCGAGCGCCGCGGAGATCGAGGCGCGCGCGACCACCGAGCGCACCTCGTCGCGCCGCAGCGCCAGCAGCGGCTTCGTCGGGTCCCCCACCATCGGCGAGAGCCCGTCGACCCCGGCGCCGCGCACGAGGTTGAGGACGACGGTCTCGGCCAGGTCGTCCATCGTGTGGCCGGTCATCGTGCCGGCGGGCAGCGCCGCGCGGCGCGCGGCGCGGGCCCGGGACTCGAAGTTGGGCCCCGGCTCCACGGTGACGTCGTGAAGCACGAACCCGACTCCAAGGTCCCGACAGAGCTGAGCCGTGAGGGCGGCGTCGGCACGGCTGCGCGGCCGGGAGTGGTGATCGACGTGGTGCACCGTCACGTTGAGGCGCGCGGCGATCGCGATCAGGAGCAGCCCGGTGGAGTCCGGGCCGCCCGAGACGGCGAGGTCGACGGCGGCCCCGGGGGGTGGGAGCGAGCACCGCGCGAGCAGCTCTTCGTCGACCGGCCCCATCGGCGTCAGGCTAGGCAGTCCTCGCCCGTGCCGATCGGCGCGCGGCCAGCGACGCCCCTACGAAGAGGGCGGCGCTGAGGGTGCCCACGAAGAACCCGACCGGGAGGTTGGTCGCGTACGCACCGAGGATCGACGCCCACACGACCGCGAGGGTGAACCCGACCGAGGTGGCGGCGGCCCTGCCCGGGTGCGACACCAGGCGCTGCGCCGCCGCCGGCGGGCCGACCATGAGGGAGAAGGCGAGCAGCGCGCCCACCACGGGCACGGTGAGAGCGGTCGAGACGGCGAGGAGCGCGAGAAACGCCCCGTCGAGCATCCCCACCCGAACCCCGCGCGGCGCGGCCAGCTCGGGCGCGGCCGTCGCGTACCACAGGGGTCGGTGCATCACCCCGAGGAGCGCGAGGCTCGCCAGCGCCAGCAGCGCGAGGGGGACCAGCTGGCCGGTCGAGACCCCGAGGACCTCGCCGAAGAGCAGGCCGAGGATCGCGGGCTCGTAGACCGAACCGAGCGACAGGAAGGCCGCGCCCAGCGCCAGGAGCCCGACGAGGGTGAGGGCCGTCGGCGCGTCCGGTCGGCTGCGCCGGCCCGCGATCCCGATCGCCCCCGCGCCGACGAGGGCGAAGGGGACGAGGCCGGCGAGGGGGTTCCAGCCCAGCAGCGCCGCCCCCGCGGCCCCGGCGAAGGCGCCGTTGGGAATCGCGTGAGCGGCGAACGTCGCGCCCCGCGCGACGACGTAGAACCCGACCGCGCCCGCGACCACGGCGACGACGGTCCCGGACAGCCACGCGTTGACCATGAACGGCGCGAACACCTAGGCCGTCCTCTCGCCTCGGGTCGGCCGAGCCCGGAGTGCGGGGGCGATGGCGTACTCCACGATCACCACCGCGACGATGCAGAAGCTCACCGGAAGGCTCCGGTGCGACGTGCTCCAGTAGTAGCTGTCGTAGCTGAGGAGGATCCCCAGACCCGCCGCGACGACGCCGAGGCACGAGGCGGCGGCGACCGTGGCCGACCACCGCAGGCGCAGGCGCAGCGCGCTCGCCGCCGGTCCGATCAGCAGCGCCGTCGAGAGAATCGACCCGACGGCCACCGCCGACAGGCCCACCGCGACGGCCACCGTGACGAGGAAGACGCCGCCGACCAGCCCGGTGCGCACCCCGCGACTGCGCGCCAGCTCTGGGGCGACCGACCCGATCAGCAGCGGCCGCCACACCGCGCCCACCACCGCCATGGCGGCCAGGCTCGCCCCGGCAATCCACGGCACGTACGACGACGGCACGAAGAAGAGCGAGCCGAACAGCACGGTCTGGGCGGCACCGCCGACGGCGCTCGAGGTCGCCGTCAGGTAGAGGAACAGCGCGGCGAGCGACGTCGCCGCCCCGAGCACGACCCCGGTGCCCACGTCGCGCTGGCGGACCCGGTCGACGCCGATCGCCTCCATCGCCGCGGCCCCGATCACCGTCGCCGCGAGGTAGCCGGCGACCTGGGGCGCGCCGGTGTAGGCCGCTCCGGCGCCCCCGGCCACCGCGACGTCGGTCAGCGCGTGGCCGGCGAACGACTGGCCCCGAACGACGGTGAACACGCCGACGACCGACGAGGCCAGCGCCACCAAGGCGCCGGTGGCCAGCGCCGTGCGCACCGACGGCGTCGACCACCAGCCCGGCTCGAACAGCCACGTCACGGCTACTCCACGACGAGCGGCGGGTGATCGGCGCCCACGGGCCCATCACCCTCGCCGCCGACCACCAGCACCCGCCCGTGGACCCGGAGCACGTCGACGTGGTGCCCGTACAGCGCGCTCAGGATCTCCGGCCGCACGACCTCGTCGGTCGTGCCGCTGGCCATCCGCCCGTTGGCCAGGTAGACGACTCGGTCCATCACCGGCAGGAGCGGATTCATGTCGTGGGCCGCCAGGAGAACGGCCACCCCCCGGCGTCGCGTCACGCCGTCGAGCAGCTTGACGACGTCCTGCACCGCGCCGGGGTCGAGGTTGGCGAGGGGCTCATCGAGCAAGAGGACCTTCGGCTCGGCCGCCAGGGCGTGCCCGATGAGGGCTCGCTGCTGCTGACCCCCCGAGAGCTCCCCGACCCGCTGGTCGGCGATGTCACGGGCGTCGAGCTCGTCGAGCACCTCATCGACGCGCGCACGAACCCGCCGCGGGTGGCGTCGCCAGCCGTATCGCTGGCCGTCCACTCCCAGGGCGATGAGGTCGCGCACGCGCAGGGGCGTCGTGGGGTCGAGTGTCACGCGCTGGGGCACGTAGCCGATCGCGGATCGAGGTTGGCCGTAGCGCACGACGTCGCCGGAGTCCACCGTGATCAACCCGAGCACCGCCCGAAAGAGCGTGGTCTTGCCCGAGCCGTTAGCGCCGATGAGCCCGGCGAACTCGCCCTCGCGCAGCTCGAACGACACGTCGCGCAGCACCACCCGCCCACCGAGCGTCGCCGAGACATCGCGCACCGCGAGCAAGGTCGACGAGCCCTCGCTCACGGCAGCGCCGTCGTTGACCGGTGGCTGGTCAGCGCCTTGGTGATCGCGGCGAGCTCGGCCGCCATCCACGTTTGGTAGTCGTACCCTCCCGAGGGCATCGTCTCGTAGACCGCGACGACTGGGACGTGGTCCCGCTGGGCCAGGGAGCGAACGCTCAGCGTGACCGGGCTGACGACTTGGGCGTTGTAGCAGAGCATCGCGACCCGGTGACCCGAGATGAGCGAGTCCTCGAGGCTCACGTCCTGGGGGGCAGGGTCGACCCCGTTCATCACGTCGGCCTGGAACGTGAAGGGGGTTCGGTTCTTCAGCCCCAAGGTAACCAGCAGGTAGTCCGCGACCGGCTCGGTCGTGGCCACCGCCCTGCCCGAGAATCGGGCCCGGAAGCGGGCGTAGCTCTGGGTCAGCGACGACATCGAGGAGCGGAAGGTCGCCAGGCGGGCGGCGAAGTACGACGAGTGGGCCGGCTCGATGCGCGCGAGGTCGTGCTCGACCGCCGCGGCGACGAGCGGCATCGTGGTCGGCTTGTACCACAGGTGCGGGTTGGGGGTGTCGCTGGGCAGCCCGAGGAGCTTCTGGGCGACGACGACGGAGCGATGCGAGTTGGGGCTCGCGCCCTCGAGGCGCGTCATGAACGAGTCGTACCCCGCCCCGTTCTGCACGATCAGCCGGGCCGACGCGATCTCCCTCGCCACCGACGGGCTGGCTTCGAACGTGTGCGGGTCGGTGTTGGGGTTGCTCATGATGGAGTCGACGGTGACGTAGCGACCGCCGATCTGGGCGATGACGCTCCCGTACTCGTTCTCCGCCCCAATGGCGAGGACCCGCCCGGTCCCCGCGGCCGACGCGGCGACCGGCACTCCCAGCGCCAGGACCGCCAGCGCCGCGCCGCTCGCCAGTGCCCGCCGAAGCCGCTTACCCGGAACCATTCCAGTGATGCTATCTGGAACCGTTCCAGTGTGCAAGGCGAGGCCGGTACGCTGAGGGGGTGAGCACGCGCAACACGGCCCAGCGCCGCGCGGTCGTCGGGGCGCTCGACCAGATCCAGGGGTTCGTCAGCGCCCAGGAGCTCCACCAGCGGATCGTGCGCGACGGCGGGAGCATCGCCCTGGCCACCGTCTACACCCAGCTCAAGAGCCTCGTCGTGGGCGGCGAGGTCGACGCCGTGATGACCGACCGGGGCGAGAGCCTGTTCCGGCGCTGCGTCGTCGACGCCCACCACCACCACCTGGCCTGCCGGGTCTGCGGGGCCACGGTCGAGGTCGACGCGCCGCACCTCGAGGAGTGGACTAACGGGGTCGCCGCGCGCTACGGCTACCGCGACCTTCGACACGTCCTCGAGCTGTCCGGGGTCTGCCCGTCGTGCCGGCCCGACTAGGCGCGGCGGCGGTCGAGCGCGCGGGCCTGCCGGTCGTCGGTCTCGACCTGCCGGGAGTGCGCGCGCTGGTCACGACTCGCGCGGGCGGCGAGAGCCGCGCACCGTACGACTCGCTCAACCTCTCGTTCGCGGTCGGCGACGATGACAGGGCGGTCGCCGAGAACCGGCGCCGCGTGGCCGCGGCCGCCGGGGTCGACCCCGACCGGCTGGTCACCGCCCGCCAGGTCCACGGGGCGATCGTGGCCTCCGTCGACGACCCCGACGCCTCCCTCGAGGCCGACGCCCTGGTCACGGATCGCGACGACCTGGCGATCGGCGTCCTCGTCGCCGACTGCGTGCCAGTGCTCGTGGCCGCGGCCGACGGTTCGCGCATCGGGGTCGCCCACGCCGGCTGGCGCGGCCTGGCCGCGGGGGTCCTGCCCGCCACCGTGCGCGCGATGGGGCGCGAGCGCGTGCGCGCGGTCGTCGGCCCGGCGATCTCGGCCCGGCGCTATCAGGTCGGCCCGGAGGTGGCCGGGCTCTTCGCCGGTGTCGACGGCGCGGTGTTGCCGGACGCCGGCGACCGGTCGCGGCTGGACCTGGTGGCCGTCACGGTCGCCCAGCTGCGCGACGCCGGGGTCGACGACGCCGACCTCGCGGTCGTCGACGCGACGACCGACGACGACCGGTTCTTCAGCGCGCGCGCCGCGTCGCCCACCGGGCGCTTCGCGCTGGTCGCCGTCCGTACGATGAGGGCACGATGAGCCCCGAGCGCGCGAGCCACTTTCGCTACACGGGCCTGGACGTGGGTGCGGACCGGCTGGTCGGGCGCTGGGAACTGGACGGCCAGAGCTTCGCCGAGTCGGTCACCTTCGAGGGTGCGGGCGACCTGCGCGAGCCGGGGGTCCGGCCCTTGGCCGCGCTGTGGTACCTGGTGGCGGGCCTGTCGTACTACAAGGTCGGCGCGGCGCGGCGCGTCGACCTGGGATCGTTCGCCCAGGGCGCGGAGGCGGACGCCCTCTTTCGCGCGGCGCTCGTCGACGGCCTCGGCGAGTTCGCCTACCGAAACGACCTCGACCTCTCCGACGTGTCGACGACCGGCGGGGGCGGCTCCATCGGGGCGGGGCCCTCGCGTGACGACCCCACCCGGGTGCTCGTCCCCTTCGGCGGCGGGATCGACTCGGTCGTCACGGTCGAGTCGCTCGACCGCTCCCTCGACCGGGCGCTCTTCGTGGTGAGCCCGGAGTCCGGGCGGTTCGCCGCGCTCGAGGCCACCGCTGCCGCCACGGGGCGGCCGGTCGTGCGAGCGACGCGCGCGCTCGACCCCGCGCTCTCGTCGGCCGGGGGCTTCGCCGGCCACGTGCCAGTTACCGCCATGGTCGCCCTGCTCGCCGCGGTCGCCGCGCGCGCCACCGGCCGGGGCGCCGTGGCGATGAGCAACGAGCGATCCGCCTCGGTCCCCAACCTCGAGTGGCGCGGTCGCGCCGTCAACCACCAGTGGAGCAAGTCGCTCGCGGCCGAGGACCTGATCGCCTCGGCGGTGGCGGCGGCGGACGGACCGGTGGTCGCGAGCGCGCTGCGCGACCGGTCCGAGCTCTGGGTCGCGAAGCGCTTCGCCGCGCTCCCCCAGTACCACCGCGTCTTTCGCAGCTGCAACCGCGCGTTCGCCCAGGACCCCGCGCGCCGGCTCGACCGCTGGTGCTTGGAGTGCGACAAGTGCCTCTTCGTCGCGCTGGTCCTCGCGCCCTTCGTGCCGCGCGAGCGCCTGCGCGAGGTCCTCGGCGGCGAGCCGCTCGCCGACGGCGCCCGCGACGCCCAGCTGCGGACGCTGGTCGGGCTCGGGGACACGCCCAAGCCCTTCGAGTGCGTCGGCGACCCCGACGAGAGCGCCGCGGCGCTCGCCGCCGTCGCGGCGACGCCCGAGTGGGCCGACGTACCGCGCCTCGCCGAGATCGCGGCCGCGGCCGACGGCCCCGCCAAGCTCGAGCGCCACCGCGACGTCGAGGGGGTGACCCGTGCCCCGTCCGGCTGGCTTCGCTGACCTCGCCGGCCAACGGGTCGGCGTCTACGGCTTCGGGGTCGAGGGCCGGGCCGCGGCCGACCGCCTGCGCGCGGCCGGCGCCACGGTCGTCGTGGTCGACGACGCGGCGGTCGACGGCGCGATCACGAGCGCCGAGGGCGGCCACGACGCGCTGCTGGCCTGCGACGTCGTGCTCAAGAGCCCGGGGGTGCCGCGCCGGCGCTCCGACGTGCTCGACCTCGAGGACGCCGGGGTCGTCGTCACCTCGGCGCTCAACCTCTGGATCCACGAGGTCGACCGCCGCCGCGTCGTTGCGGTGACCGGGACCAAGGGCAAATCGACCACGACCGCGCTCGTGACCTTCTTCCTCGGCGCCCTCGGCGAGCGCGCCCAGAGCCTCGGCAACATCGGGCGCCCCCCCTACGCGCCCGACGTCGACGACTCCGCGGGGTGGCTCGTCGTCGAGGTCTCGAGCTTCCAGGCCGTCGACCTCGACGTCGGCCCGGCGACCGTCGTCGTGACCGCCCTCGGCGCCGACCACCTCGACTGGCACGGCTCGCTGGCCCAGTACCACGAGGACAAGCTCTCCCTGACAGGGCGACCCGGGGTCGAGCGCGTGCTCTGCGCCGACTGCGACGAGCTGCGCGCGGTCGCCGACCGGCTGAACCACCCGGTCTTCGTCGGGCCCGACACCGGGGCGCTGACCGAGCGGCTCGGGCTCGTGGGCGCGCACAACCGCGCCAACGTCGGGCTCGCCCTCGCGACCGCCGCGGCGCTGGCGGGCCGCCCCGCGGACGCCGCGTTCGAGGCCGTCGCCGCGCGCGCCGGCGAGTTCGCGCCGCTGCCCGGCCGCCTGTCGGTGGTCGCGCGCGAGCAGACCGCGGCGGGCGCCGTCGCCTACGTCGACGACGGCCTCGCCACGTCGGCGCTGCCGGCCGTCGCCGCGCTGCGAGTCTTCGCCGACCGGCCCGTCGCGCTGATCGCCGGCGGTTTCGACCGCGGCGTCGACTACGAGCCGCTGGCCGACGCGCTGGCCGAGCGGGCCGCGCCGACCGCCCTGGTGACGACCGGCCCCGCCGGGCGGCGCCTGGCCGAGGTCGTGGCGGCGCGCTCGCCGGGGCTGACGCGCGTGGCGGCGGCGTCGATGGCCGAGGCCGTCGCCGCGGCGCGCGGCGCCCTGGGTCCCGACGGCGTCGTCCTGCTCTCGCCCGGCGCGCCGAGCTTCGACGCGTACCGCAACTGGGAGGAGCGCTCGGCGGCATTCCGCGCCGCCGTCGCCGCCTCGCTGGCCTAACCCATCGGCGGCGCCGGGTCGGCGCCCGCGAGCGCCCCCTTCAAGGACGCCGCCAGCGCGCGCGCCCCGTCGTGGTCGACGCGGCGCGCTCCGGGCCACTCGTCGACCTCGTGCCAGCGCACGCCGTCCGGGGTCTCCGGCCAACGCGGGGCGAGGTGGACGTGGAGGTGGTCGACCCCGTGGCCGATGGTCGCCACGTAGACCCGCGCCGCCCCGGCGGCGCGCAGCGCCGCCGACGCGCGGGCGATCGCCCACCCGACGTCGCGCGCCTCGGCGTCGGTGAGGTCGGCGAACGAGGCGGCGTGGCGCTTGGGGCACACGAAGAGGTGCCCGGCGTAGACGAGGGAGCCCCCGTCGAGCACCGGGGCGTGGAACGCGACGACGCGCGGCGTCTCGAGGAGCGCGCCTCCGGGCACCGGGACCCGCCCGTCGACCTCACCGCAGACCAGGCAGTCCTCGTCCGGCACCGCCCCACCTCCCCGGGGATTCGGAGCCTGGAGTGGGACTCGAACCCACGACCTGCGCATTACGAATGCGCTGCTCTACCAGCTGAGCTATCCAGGCGAGGCGGTCCAGCCTACCCCACGCGCCTCGGAGCGGCGGCGCTGAGACCCGAGAGCGAGAGCATCAGGTCGGTCAGCGCGAGCGTCTCGTCGACGTTGGCGCCGAGGCGCCGGTGCACCTCGCCGATCGCCTCGATCGCGCGAAGCGTCGACTCGAGCCGCGCGTCGACACGCGAGCTGCGCTCCTCGGCCAGGTCGGCGGCGAGTCGGTCGCGGTAGACCGCGGCCAGGGCCGTGAGGCCGAATCGCAGGTCGTCGGTGCGAAAGCGCCGCTGCTCGCGCTTGAACTGCGCCTCGACCTCGCGCCGGTCCGAGATGGAGCGCTGCCCCACCGCTCGCGCCTCCTCGACGCGGCGCGCGAGCTCGTCCTCCTGCAGGCGCACGAGCGGCGCGAGCGCGTCGTCGAGCGCCGAGGAGAGCTCCGCGGCCACGTCGGCCGCGGCCGCCGGGGTGCCGGCGAGCCGGTCGGGAACCGCGCGCCACGCCGCGAGGCGCGCGCCGAGCGAGTCGTCGCGCGCGAGCACCCGGGCGCGGGCCAGGCTGCCGTGCGCGGCCGCGGCGGCATCGCGCGCGCGCGGCGCGTCCACGCCCTCGGCGACGAGCCCGGCCGCCAGGTCGGCCTCGCCGACCGGGTCGAGCGCCACCGTCACGCAGCGCGACGCGATCGTGGCGAGCGCCGGGCCGGGCGACTCGGTCGTGAGGATGAAGACGGTGCGCGGAGGCGGCTCCTCGACGGTCTTGAGCAGCGTCGCGGCGCACGGCGACGGCCCGGTCGTCGCGAGGTCGACGTCCTCGATGACGACGACCTGGCGGCCGGCGCCCAGCGGGCGGCGGCGCCCGACGCGCTCGGCCTCGCGGACCTCGGCCACGCGCCACGCGACGCCGGAGCGCTCGAGGAACGTGACGTCGGGGTCCACCCCGGCCAGCACCCGCCGGCAGGCCTCGCACCGCCCGCACCCGGCGTCGGGGCACTGCAGCGCCGCGGCCAGCGCGCGCGCCGCGTCCGGCAGCGGCGAGCCCGCCGGCCCGGTCAGCAGGTACGCGTGGGAGGGGCGCCGGGCCAGCGACCGCAGCGCGTCAGCCGCCGTGGACTGTCCGACCAGCGACGCGAAGACGTCAGGCACTCGGCCAGTCAAGCGCGTCGAGGACCGCGTCAACCGCGGCGTCCACCTCGTCGCGCCCGGCGTCCCCTTCGAGCACGACCCACGTCGGGTCGGCCGCGGCCATCGCGAGGTAGCCGGCTCGGACGCGCTCGTGGAAGGCGAGGTCGGCCGACTCGAACCGGTCGCGGTCGTCGTAGCTCTCGCGCTCGATCGCGACCCCGACCGGCAGGTCGAGCAGGACCGTGCGATCGGGCCGCAGGTCGCCGACGGCCAGCTCGGTCGCCGCGGTGAGCCGGCCGAGGTCGACGCCGCGCCCGTGGCCCTGGTAGGCCAGCGTCGACGCGGCGTACCGGTCGCACACGACCGACGTCCCGGCCGCCAGGAGCGGCCCGATGACCGATCGCGCGTGGTAGGAGCGGTCGGCGAGCATGAGCAAGGCCTCGGACTCGGGTGTCATGGGCGTCGCGGCGTCGAGCAGCCAGTGGCGCAGGTCGGCGCCGAGGGGCGAGTCCCCGGGCTCGAAGGCGAAGCGTGCGCCGCGCGCCGCAGCGCACCGTCGCGCCTGCGTCGACTTGCCGCAGCCGTCGATCCCCTCGAAGACGACGAACGTCCCGCGACTCACCGCGACGCGTCCCCGTCGACGCGGGCCGTCAGCTGCGCGTTCGCCTTCGCGCCCGACGACGCCGCCGAGCGCTTCTGCGCGGCGGTTGCCCTCGTCGTGACCGCCTTCTTCTCGGACGGCCCCTTGGCGGCCGGCTTCGTGGCGGCGGCCTTCTTCGCCGCCGGCTTCTTCGCCGCCGGCTTCTTCGCGGCGGGCCTCTTGGCCACCCGACGGGTCCTCGTGCTCGGCTCGGCGTTGCGTCGCTCGGCGAGCAGCTCGCACGCTCGGTCGAGCGAGACCGTCTCGACGACGTCGCCCAGACGCAGCGTCGCGTTGGTCTCGCCGTCGGTGACGTACGGGCCGAAGCGCCCGGTTCGCACGACGACGGGCCGCTTCGTGACCGGGTCCTCGCCGAGCTCGCGCAGCGGCCCGGTGGCGCGCCGGCCGCGCTGCTTGGGCTGGCTGAGCAGCGCCAGGGCGCCGTCGAGGTCCATGGTGAAGACGTCGTCCTCGCTGGCCAGCGACCTCGTCTCCTTGCCCCAGGTGAGGTACGGCCCGTAGCGGCCGTTCTGGGTGAGCACCGGCTCGCCGTCGGCGGGGTGGCGCCCGACCTCGCGCGGCAGCGCCAGCAGCCGCAGCGCGTCGTCGAGGGTGAGCGCCTCCGGGCTCATCGAGGTGAGCAGCGACGCGGTGCGCGGCTTCTCCGCGCCGTCGACGACCTCGCCGAGCTGGACGTAGGGGCCGTAGCGGCCGGCGCGCAGGTGGGCCGTCAGGCCGCTCGCCGGGTCGACGCCGAGGGCGCGGTCGTTGCTCGGCGCGGCCAGCAGCTCGAGCGCGCGCTCGACGCTGAGCGAGTCCGGCTCGGTCGCCTCGGGGATGGACGCGCGGTCCTCGCCGTGGACCAGGTCGGGCCCGTACCGGCCCGAGCGCACCGAGACCTCGGCGCCGTCGGGCGCGACGCCGAGCACCAGGGAGTTGATCGCGGCGAAGTCGAAGTCGATCTGCGCGTGGGTCAGCCGCTCGAGGCCCAGGCGCATCAGCTCGGTGTCGGCGGACGGATCGCCGAAGTAGAAGCGGCGAAGCCAGGGCTCGAGCTCCTCGCGGCCCTCGGCGATCTCGTCGAGCTCCTCCTCCATGTAGGCGGTGAAGGAGTAGTCGACCAGGTCGGCGAAGTAGCCTCTGGAGCAGGTTCACGACGGCGAATGCCCGGAACGCCGGGACCAGCGCCTTGCCCTTCTTCCACACGTAGCCGCGGCCGGTCGATGGTCTTGATCACGCGACGCGTAGGTCGACGGCCGGCCGATGCCCAGGTCCTCGAGCTGCTGCATCAGGGTCGCCTCGCTGAAGCGGTCGGGCGGCTTGGTCGTCGTGGGACCTGGCGAGCGCGTCGACGACCGGGACGGCCTGGCCCTCGGCGAGCTCGGGCAGGAGCCGCTCCTGGTCGGCCAGCTCGGCCTCGGGGTCGTCGCTGCCCTCGACGTAGGCGCGCCGGAACCCCGGGAACACGATCCGCTGGCCCGTCGCGCGCCAGGCCGGCCTCGACCGGCGCTCGCGCCGGCGGCGGCCCGCGAGCGTGCCGTCGAGGCGCACCCGGTCCTGGGTCAGCCGCGCGTCGACCATCTGGCAGGCGATGGTGCGCTTCCAGATGAGCTCGTAGAGCCGCGCGCTCGTCGCCCGGGCAGCGCGGCCGCCTCCTCGATCGAGCGGAACGACTCGCCCGCCGGGCGGATCGCCTCGTGGGCCTCCTGGGCGTTGCTTCACCTTGCTGTCGTAGCGGCGCGGCGCGTCCGCCACGTAGTCGTCGCCGTACATCTCGGCCGCGGTCGCGCGCGCCGCGTCAGCGCCTCGGCGCTGAAGCGTCGTCGAGTCGGTGCGCATGTAGGTGATCCAGCCCTGCTCGTAGAGCGCCTGGGCCGACGCGCATCGTGCGCTCCGGGTCGACCAGCCGAGCTTGCGGCTGCGCCTCGATCTGCAGCGACGAGGTGATGAACGGCGGCCGGGGCCGCTCGGTGCGCGGGGTCGACGCGACCGAGTCGACCCGAGCGCTCGCCGCGCGCAGCGCGGCGGCCACGGCCGCCGCCTCGTCGGCGCCCATGACCCGCGCGTCGGCGCCCTCGGTCAGGCGGCCCGACGCGTCGAAGCTCTGGCCGAGGCCAGGGACTCTTCGGCCAGGGTGTCGAGCGTCGCCTCGAAGGACGTCCCCGACGCGTCCAGCGTCGCGGCGACGTCGAACCAGGTCGCCGAGGTGAAGGCCATCCGCTCGCGCTCGCGCTCGCAGACCAGCCGGATGGCGACCGACTGGACCCGCCCGGCCGACCGGGCCTTGTCGACGGCGCGCCACAGCACCGGCGAGACCTCGTAGCCGACCAGCCGGTCGAGGAAGCGCCGGCCCTCCTGGGCGTCGACTAGGCGCAGGTCGAGGTCGCGCGTCTGGTCGACCGCGCGGGCGATCGCGGCCGGCGTGATCTCGTGGAAGACCATCCGCTTCACCGGGACCCGGGGCTTGAGCACCTCCTGGAGGTGCCAGGCGATCGCCTCGCCCTCGCGGTCCTCGTCGGTCGCGAGGTAGAGCTCGTCGACGTCCTTGAGGGCCGCCTTGAGCTCGGCGACCACCTTCTTGCGGTCGGCCGGCACCACGTAGACGGGCTTGAAGTGGTCGTCGACGTTGATGCCCAGGCGGGCCCACTTCTCGGACTTGACCGAGGCCGGGATCTCGGCCGCACTCTGGGGCAGGTCGCGGATGTGGCCGATGGAGGGCTTGACGATGTAGTCCGGCCCGAGCATGCCCTGGATGCGCGTCGCCTTGGCGACGGACTCCACCACGACCAGGGCACGGGCCACTGACACCACCTCTCACCGCGGCGTCCGCGGAGGTCGCCCTACAAGATAGACAGGCCGGCCCCAACGGCCGGCGAATGGCGGAACGCCGCGCTATTCCTCGGTGTGGGGCGCGGCGACGATCTCGTACTGCGGGTTGAGGATGACGGCCTCGCGCCGAAGGCTGGTCACCGTGCCGTGCACGAGCAGGCGCGTCCCGCGCTCGATGCCGGGGACGCTCAGGCGCCCCTGGAAGACGAGCGTGATCGACCCCGACGGGTCGGCGAGCACGCAGCGCATCTCGTGCCCTCCGTCCTCCTGGTTGATCGTGATCGACCGGACGCGCCCCGCGATCTCGGCGACCTGGCGCTCGTGCAGCCCGCCGATGGGCTCGGCGCCGCCCGAGCGCTGCGCGAGCGCGACGTCGGCGGCGAGGTGAGCGTCCGCGCGCACGCCGCCGCGCGCGACCTCGTCGGGCGCCGGCCCCGCGGGGGCCGCGGCGGCCTCGCCGGCGACGGCCTTGGCCAGGCGGACCCGCCCCACCCGGTACGGGATGATCGTGGCCGCGGTGCGCGGCACGTGCGTCACCGCCGTCGGCGATCGCGTCGGCGGTGCGGTCGTGCAGCAGCCGCTGGAGGCGCGAGGCGAAGCTCCGGCGCGGCAGCACGATCGTGCAGAACGCGTCGGGGTCGCGCACGACGTCGGCCACCAGCTCGAGCGCGGCGCGCTCGATGCGGCGGTCCGGGCAGTCGACGACCTCGAGGTTGACGCCGAAGGACGCGGTGTTGGGCGCGCCCCACAGGCTGACCGAGGCGCTTGGTCACCCTCGGGTCGATGTCGAAGTGGATCGCGCGAGCTGGAGTAGGCGTTGAGCGTCTGGCGTACTGCAGCGCGCGCCCGGTCGGCAGGTCGTAGGTGTCGATGAGCACGTACGACCACGTTGCGTCGAATCGCGATCGGCCGCGGCCCATCGCTCGCCTCGAAGGAGCCCCGTCCTCCTGACTCGTACTGCCGGTGCACCCGGATGAGCCCGCAGTACATCAGCGGCCCGACCACGACGATCGATCCACGCGCCCTCGGTGAACTTGACCAGCACGAAGATCAGCACGACCGATCGCCGTGACCGAGGCCGAGGTCGCGTTGATGACGACGCCGACGCGCCAGCGGCCCGTGCGCTCGCGCAGGTGGCGCGCCACCATGCCGGAGCCGGCCATCGTGAACCCGGTGAACACGCCGATGGCGTAGAGCGAGACGAGGCCGGTGACGTTCGCCTGGAAGACGAGGATCGAGCGTCAGCGACGACGACCCCGAGGACGATGATCCCGTTGGAGAAGGCGAGGCGGTGCCCGCGCTTGGTCAGCTGGCGGGGCAGGTACTGGTCGGTCGCGACGTAGTTCGCGAGGAACGGGAAGCCGTTGAAGCGCGTGTTGCCCCCCGTCTACAGGATCACCACCGTGGCGAGCTGCACGACGAAGTAGAGCGCGTGACCGAATCCGTGCGGCGCCGAAGATCGCCGGCACCTCCTGGGCGACGACGGTCGGCGAGCCCGCTTGGCGTAGGGCAGCGCGTGCGTCCACTTCGCCATGCAGCGTCGTCGACGAGCACGCAGGAACCCGAGGATGGAGCTCATGACGACGAGCGTGATCCTGCGCGCGTTGCGGCTCTCGGGCGGCGGAACGACGCGACGCCGTTGGAGATCGCCTCGAGCCCGGTCAGCGACGAGCCGCCGTTCGCGTAGGCGCGCAGCAGCGAGATGAACGCGAGGCCCGTAAAGCGCGCCGGTCGCCCGGGGTGCCGAGGCGCCCGCCGACCAGCTAGGCTGCGTGGGCGGCTGGGGATCATCGGGAGCGTGCCGGCGAACTGCTTGTAGTAGCCCGACGATCATCGTCGACGCCCAGCGCGAGCGACGTAGAAGTACGTCGGCAGCGCGAACGTCTTGCCGGCCTCGCGGATCCCGCGCAGGTTGCCGTAGATCAGGACCAGCACCACGCCGACGGTGATCAGGATCGTGTCGGTCCGAGCGCAGCGCGGGAACCGCGCTCGTCAGCGCGGCGGTGCCCGCCGCGCACTGCACCGCGACGGTGACCGATGTAGTCGATCAGCAGCGCGACCGCGGCGATCTGGGCGACCTTCGGGCCGAAGTTGTCGCGCGCGACCACGTAGGAGCCGCCGGCGGTCGTGTAGTACTCGATGACGTCGAGGTACGAGAGTCGTGACGAAGAACAGCACGCCGAGGATCACGAACGTGATCGGCACGAGCGAGGCTGAACGCGGCCAGCCCGATGTACGGCGTCATCTGGGTGAGCATCTGCTCGGTGCCGTACGCCGACGACGAGATGCAGTCCGGCGCGAGCACGCCGAGCGCGATGGCGTCGGCTGAGGCGCTCGGCGGTGAGCTGCTCGGTGACGTAGCGGCTTGCCGAGGAAGAAGCGCTTGAGCCGGTAGCCGAGCGGTCTCGGGGTACTCGACCGTGAGGTTGCGCGCGGCTCGTCGCAGAGGGCGTCAGCCGGGACGCGACGGGCTCGCTCGTGCGCTCCGACACCGAGCCCACGACGCAGCCTAGGCGATCGCGAGCGCCCAGACGAACCTGCACCTTCGAGAACGCCATGTGGTGACATCTCGCCGGTGCACGTCGTCGTGGTCGGATGCGGCCGGGTCGGCTCCGGGCTGGCGCTGCAGCTCGAGCCGACAGGGCCACTCCGTCGTCGTCATCGACCGAGCCGCGCGCGCCTTCGCGGCGCCTCGACCCGAGTTCGCACGGCACGACGCTCGTGGGCTCGGGCTTCGACCGCGAGGCGCTCGACGCAGGCCGGCGCCCGCCGGGCCGGCGCGCTCGCCGCGGTGACCAACGGCGACAACTCCAACATCCTGTGCGCGCGCATCGCGCGCGAGAACTACGGCATCGTGAACGTGGTCGCGCGCATCTACGACCCGCGACGCGCCGATCATCTACCAGCGGCTCGGCATCCCGACGGTGGCGACGTCGCGTGGACCACCACAGCAGGTCCTGCGCTGGCTCCTGCCCGACGACGACTCGGTCGAGTGGCACGACGCGACCGGCACGCTGCTCCTGGTCGAGCGGATCCTCCCGGACGACTTCGCCGGCCGGCCCCTCGCGGCGCTCGAGGCCGTCCGGGACCGGATCCGATGGTCGGGGTCGATCGTGCGCAGCGGCCAGGCCGCGCGTCGACGTCGACGGCCTGATCGGCCAGGAGGACGACGTGCGTCCAGTTCGTCGTGCACCGACGCCGCGCCTCCGAGCTCTCGACCCTGCTCGAGGCGGCGCCTGATGCGCGTCGTGATCGCCGGCGGCGGCTCGGTCGGCACCGCGATCGCCGCGGACCTGCGTCGACAACGGCCACCACGACGTGACCTCTTCGAGCAGGTCACCGCGACACGCCGAGAGGCTCAAGCGTCGCTGCTGCCGGGCGTCGACGTCGCTCGCCGCCGACGCCTGCGAGGTCACCTCGCTGCAGCGCGCGGACCTGCGCAGCGCCGAGGTCGTCGTCGCCGCGACCGGCGACGACGAGGACAACCTCGTCGTGAGCTGGCTGTCCAAGCAGGAGTTCGCC
Source organism: uncultured Actinomycetota bacterium (assembly GCA_963820815.1). Taxonomy (GTDB): domain Bacteria; phylum Actinomycetota; class Acidimicrobiia; order Acidimicrobiales; family RAAP-2; genus RAAP-2. The sequence goes on from CAWGBL010000003.1 coordinate 1,012,169, forward strand.
GTGCCGCGCGTCATCTCTCGCGTCAACAACTCGCGCAACGAGTGGCTGTTCAACGAGCTGGGGCGTCGACGTCTCGTCTCGACGCCGTCGCTGCTCACCGCGCTCGTCGACGAGGCGGTCGACCGTCGGCTCGCTCGTCCGGCTGATGGACCTCGACCGCTCGGCCGCGTCAAGCTCGTCGAGGTCACGCTGACGTCGGACTCCCCGCCGGTCACCCAGGGCCTCACCCTGGACGACCTCGCCTGCCCGACGCGTCAGCGTCGTCTCGGTCGTGCGCGACGACCGTCCGATGGTGCCGACGCGACGACGATGCGGTTCCAGGAGCACGACCACGTCATCCTGATGGCGCGCGAGGACGCGACCCAGGACTGCGCCGCCGCGTTCATCGGCTAGCCGCCGAGGACCCGCGCGCGAGGCGGGCCGTACGCTCGAGTGCGTGCGCGCGGCGTTCTTCGATCTGGACAAGACCGTCATCGCCAAGTCCTCGATCGTGGCCCTGGGCCCGGAGCTGCCACGCCCGCGGCCTGCTGCACCGGCGCACCCTGGTCTGGGCGCTGATCAGCCAGATGATGTTCCTGCGCTTCGGCGCCGACGACGACCGCATGGCCAAGATGCGCGAGCGCATGCTCAAGGTCACGCGCGGCTGGGACCGCGACGAGGTGCGCGAGTTCGTCGAGAGCACCATCAACGAGGTGATCGAGCCGCTCATCTACGACGAGGCGATCGGCCTGATCGACGAGCACCTCGCCGGCGCCGACGAGGTCTACCTGGTCTCGTCGGCCCCGGCGGAGATCGTCGAGCCCTCCGCCGAGCTCGGGGCTGACCGGCTGCATCGCCGTCGGGCGCGCAGTCGACGCCGAGGGCAGCTACACCGGCGAGCTCGAGTTCTTCGCCCAGGGCGACGACAAGGCCCTGGCCGTGCGGGCCCTGGCCGAGTCGCACGAGATCGACCTCGACGACTCCTTCGCCTACTCCGACTCCGCGACCGACGTGCCGATGCTCGCGTTGGTCGGACACCCCTTCTGCGTCAACCCCGACCGGGCGCTCAGCAAGGTCGCGGCCGAGCGCGACTGGCCGACGCTGAGCTTCACCACCAAGGTGCGCGTGCACGACCGGTCGCGCTCGCGCACGCCCGTGCTGGTGAGCGCCGTCGTGATCGGGATCGCCGCGCTGCTCGGGCGCACCCAGATTCGCCGGGACGGCTAGACGGTCAGCAGGTCCCTCGCGCCGGTGTCCGACGACGGGTGGCGCAGCTTGCTCATCGCGCGCGCCTCGATCTGGCGGATGCGCTCGCGCGTCAGGTTGAAGTGCTCCGCGCCGACCTCCTCGAGGGTGCGCGATCTCGCCCGCGGTCGAGGCCGAAGCGCATGCGCAGGATCTCCGCTCGCGCTCGTCGAGCGGCTGAGCAGCCGAGCGGATCTCGCTGGCGGCCGGCATCATCTTGACCGCGGCGACCTCGAAGGGCGATTCGGCCGAGCGGTCCTCGACGACGTCGCCGAGCTCGGCGTCGCCGTCCTCGCGCAGCGGCTCGGACAGCGAGATCGGCTCGGCGCGGAAGCGCAGCGCCTCGATGAGCTTGTCCTCGGGCATCTCGCACTCCTCGCAGAGCTCCTTGATCGTCGGCGGGCGGCCGAACTTGAGCTCGAGGCGCGACTGCGCCTTCTGGACGCGGGCGAGGGTGTCGCCGGCGTGCACCGGGAGGCGGATCGTCCGCCCGGTGTTCGCGATGCCGCGGGTGATGGCCTGGCGGATCCACCAGGTCGCGTAGGTCGAGAACTTGAAGCCCTTGCGCCAGTCGAACTTCTCGACCGCGTGCATCAGGCCGAGGTTGCCCTCCTGGATCAGGTCGAGCAGCGGGCAGCCCCGACGCCTGGTACTTCTTCGCGATCGAGACGACGAGGCGCAGGTTCGACTGGACGAAGTCGCGCTGCGGCGACCTCGCCGCGGTGGGTGGCGCGCTCGAGCGCCTGCTTGCGCGACGGGGTCAGCTTGACCTTCTTGTCCGCCTCGGCGCCGTCGAGCTCGGCCCGGGCCTCGCGGCCCTCCTCGATCGCCTGGGCCAGGCGGACCTCGTCGTCCTTGGTCAGCAGCGTGTACTGGCCGATGTCCGACAGGTACAGCCGTACCAGGTCCTCGTCGTCGCGGTCCATCCGGTCCTTGGCCATGGTCGGGCTCCCTCGCGGCTCCGGCGCCCGCCGCCTCCCCGTATTCGCCGCCATTCGGGCTGGCGTACTCTACTGGGGGCGTCAACCCGCCGCCTCAGGGCGCCGGTGCGCCCAGCCCCGCGGCGTCGAGGGCCTCGGCGGCGGCGCGGGACGCGGCGCGCCACGCGGCCGCGTCCCCGTCGGCCGGCAGCGCCGCGCGCGTCGCGACGATCTCGGCGCTGACCAGGTCCGACGCCGACTCGAGCAGCACCGCGTCCTCCCCCGACGCCTCGCCGGGCGCGAACCGCGCGAGGAGGCGGGGCCCGACGACGGCGGCCAGGTCGTAGAGGGCGAGCCACCCCGTCGGGTCCGCGCGCGCGGCCTCGGCCAGGACGAGGGCCAGCGCGGGGTCCGCGCCGCCGGGCGCGCCCCCGGCCTCGGCGGCCTGGGCCAGCTCGCCGAAGGCCCGGGCGGCCTCGTAGGCGCGCACGACGGCCCCGTCGGCGCTGAACCCCGGCGCGGCCGCGCCCAGCTCGGCGTAGAGGGCGCGGGCCAGGGCGGCCACGCGCGCGCGGCCGCTCACGGCTCCGGGGAGAAGCGCGTTGGTGATGGGCATCCGGCGGTCGCGGCCGAAGGCCTTGCGCGACGATGCGCACGCCCGGGGGCATCTGGCGGCGCTTGTACTCGCGGCGGTCGACCAGCGCGGCGACGCGCTCGACGAGCGCGGCGTCGTGGCCGGCGGCGATGAGCTCCTCGGCCGTGCGGTCGTCGTCGACGTAGAGCTCGAGGACGGGGTCGAGCTCCTCGTAGGGCGGCAGCGACTGCGTCGTCGCGCTGGTCGGGCCGCAGCTCGGCCGACGGGGGCTTGTCCAGGACCGCGTCGGGGATCGGCGGCTCGTCGCCGTCGTCGAGCGCGCGCCGGTTCCGGTAGCGGCAGAGCTCGTAGACGAGCGTCTTGGGCACGTCCTTGATGACCGCGAAGCCCCCCGCGGAGTCGCCGTAGAGGGTCGAGTAGCCGGTGGCGAGTTCCGACTTGTTGCCGGTCGTGAGCACGATCGCGCCGGTCGCGTTCGAGACGGCCATGAGCAGGACCCCGCGGATCCGCGACTGGAGGTTCTCGTCGGTCAGCCCCGCCGGCTCGTCGCCCAGCGGACCGGCGAGCGACGAGGCCAGCGCGGCGTGGGCCGCCTCGATCGGCACCGTCGACGACCTCGATGTCGAGGCGGCGCGCGAGCTCGACCGCGTCGTCGACCGAGCCGCGGCGAGCAGTAGCGGTCGGCATGGCCAGGCCGCGAACCGCGGCCGCGCCCGACCGCGTCGACGGCGACCGTCGCGACCAGCGACGAGTCGACCCCGCCCGAGAGCCCGAGCACGGCGGAGCGGAAGCCGTTCTTTCGCAGGTAGTCGCGCGTGCCCGCGACGAGCGCGTCGTAGACCTCGGCGACCTCGCCGAGCGGCTCGGCGACGTGGTTGACCGCGGCGGCGCGCGAGACCCCTCGGCGCGCCCGAGCGCACGTCAGCGCCACCCCGGCGCTCGACGCGCGGGCGTCGACGTCGGCGACGAGCAGCTCCTCGCGGAACTGCGGCCGGCCGCGCGATGACCGTCGCCCGTAGGCGTCGACCACCATGCTCGCGCCGTCGAAGACCAGCTCGTCCTGGCCGCCGACCAGGTTGACGTAGGCGATCGGGCAGCCGGTCTCGGCCGCGCGCGCGGCCAGCACCGCCTCGGCGCTCGCGGCGGCGCCCGCGCGAGTAGGGCGACGCGTTCGAGCACCACCAGCAGGGCCGCGCCCTGGGCGGCGAGCTCGCCGCCGGGCCGCGCGTCGATCCACACGTCCTCGCAGATCAGCGAGGCCGACGGCGACCCCGGCCACGTGACGACCGTCTGACGGGGCCGGTGCCCGAGAGGAAGCAGCGCAGCTCGTCGAAGACGTCGTAGTTGGGCAGCAGCCGCTTGACCGACCGTGGCGGCGACCCCGGCGTCGTCCAGGGCGACCAGGACGTTGGCCAGGTGGCTCAGGGGGTCGCGGCGCACCTGGGAGCCGGCGACGTCCCGCGCGTCGGCCGGCGGGGCCAGGGCGACCCCGGACGTCCTCGGAGACGACCGTGCCGACCAGGGTCGGGGGCAGTCCCCGGGCGCCCGCCAGCTCGGCCAGGGCCCCGACGCTCGCCGTCGACGAAGCCCTCGCGCAGCAGCAGGTCCTCGGGCGGGTAGCCGATCAGGGCCAGCTCGGGGGTCACGACGAGGTCGGCGCCGACGGTCGCGCCCTGGGCCCGGAAGCGCGTGATCGTCTCGACGTTCTGGGCCAGTCCGCCGACCAGCGCGTTGAGCTGGGCGAGCGCCGATCCGCACCACGGGCACGCGCTCAGCCTAACGGCGCGCCCGCCGCGCCCCCCGGGGCGACACCTTTCACACGCGGTTAACACAACCCGGGGGGCGCGAGCGGGTCGCGCGACCCGACTGGCGGGGTCGCGAGGGCGACGCCGAGGAGGAGCAACGTGGCCTACCAAGCCGAGTACATCTGGATCGACGGGACCGAGCCGCACGCGCCGCTGCGCTCCAAGACCAAGATCGTCGCCGACGGCGCCAGCCGCCGATCTGGGGGTTCGACGGCTCGAGCACCAACCAGGCGACCGGCGACAAGTCCGACTGCGTCCTGCGGCCCGTCTTCTCCTGCCCCGACCCGCTGCGCGGCGGCAAGCGACCTGCTCGTCATGTGCGAGGTGCTGCAACTCGGACATGACCCCGCACCCGACGAACACCCGGGCGGCCTGCGCGGCCACCGCGGCGAAGTTCGCCGCGGTCGAGCCGCTGTTCGGCATCGAGCAGGAGTACACGTTCTTCAAGGACGGCCGCCCCTCGGCTGGCCCGGAGGTCGGCTTCCCCGCCCCGCAGGGCCCGTACTACTGCGGCGTCGGCGGCGACAAGATGCCGGGCCGCGAGATCGTCGAGGAGCACACCCTGGCGTGCATGAAGGCCGGCCTCGCGCATCGAGGGCACCAACGCCGAGGTGATGATGGGCCAGTGGGAGTTCCAGGTCGGCGTCCTGCGCCCGGCCGAGATCGGCGACCAGCTCTGGATCGCGCGCTGGCTGCTCGACCGCATCGCCGAGGACTTCGACGTCGTACGTCACGCTTCGACGCCAAGCCGATGCAAGGGCGACTGGAACGGCGCCGGCGCCCACACCAACTTCTCGACCAAGGCAGATGCGCGCGGCCGGCGGCTGGGACGCGATCGTCGCCGGCTGCGAGGCGCTCGGACGTAACGCCCCGGCGCACGTCGCCAACTACGGCGTCGGCATCGAGGACCGCCTGACCGGCGCCCACGAGACCGCGCCCTACGACTAGTTCTCCTACGGGGTGATCCGACCGCGGCGCGTCGATCCGCATCCCTGGCAGGTCGCGCGCGACAAGCGCGGGTACCTGGAGGACCGCCGCCCCAACGCCAACATGGACCCCTACGTCGTGGCGCGCCTGATCGTCGAGACGGTCTGCTCGGCCGCGGCCCGACCGGCGCGCGCCGCGGCGAAGAAGGTCGCGGCCAAGAAGGCGGCCAAGCGGGTGCCGGCCGAAGAGGCCGGCGGCCGCGCGCCGCCCGGGCCAAGCAAGAGCGCTAGCCCGCTCGGGCCCGGCCGGGCAGGCTGCGAGAATGTCTCCCGTGTCGTCAGTCCACGCGAGCTACGTCCTGAGGACCGTCGAGGAGCGCGGGGTCCGCTTCGTCCAGCTCTGGTTCACCGACGTCCTCGGGCCGGGCCAAGGCCTTCCACGTCACCCCGGCCGAGCTTGAGGACGCCCTCGACGAGGGGATGACCTTCGACGGCAGCGCCATCGACGGGTTCAGCCGGGTGAAGGAGGCCGACGTCCTGGCGCGCCCGGACCTCGACGACCTTCCAGCTCCTGCCGTGGTACGAGGGCGAGGGCGTCGCGCGGGTCTTCTGCGACATCACCAACGTCGACGGCAGCCCCTTCGAGGGCTGCCCGCGCCAGCAACTGCGCCGAGTCCTGGAGTCGGCGCGCGCCCAGGGCTACACCTTCTTCGTCGCCCCCGAGGTCGAGTACTTCTACCTCGAGGACCTCGACGCCGAGCGCGGGCCGCGCCCGATCGACCGCGGCAGCTACTTCGACCTGCTCGACGACGACCTGGGCAGCCAGCTGCGCCGACGCACCGTGCTCGTGCTCGAGGAGATGGGCATCGGCGTCGAGCACGCCCAGCACGAGGACGCCCCGGGCCAGCACGAGATCGACCTGCGCTACACCGACGCCCTGACCATGGCCGACACCGTGATGACGGTGCGCTACGTGGTCAAGGAGCTCGCGCGCCAGGCCGGGGTCGCGGCCTCCTTCATGCCCAAGCCGATCGACGGGGTGCAGGGCTCGGGGATGCACACCCACCTCTCGCTCTGGCGCGACGAGCGCAACGCCTTCGTCGGCGACGGCCCCTACGGCCTCAGCGAGGTCGCGCAGAGCTTCGTCGCCGGGCTGGTCGTGCACGCGCCCGAGATCACCGCGATCACCAACCAGTGGGTCAACTCCTACAAGCGACTCGTCCCCGGCAACGAGGCGCCGACCGAGGCCAGCTGGGCGCGCCGCGACGACGCCGCCCTGGTGCGCGTGCCCTCGGTCAAGCCCGGGCGCGACGACTCCACGCGCGTGGAGTTCCGCTCGCCCGACCCGGCGGCCAACCCCTACCTGTGCTTCGCGGTGATCCTGGCGGCCGGACTGCGCGGCGTGGCCGGGGGCTACTCGCTCCCCGACGAGGGCAAGCCGGTCGCGCCCCTGCCCCAGTCGCTGGCCCAGGCGGTCGACCTCATGGAGGGATCGGAGCTGCTCTTCGAGACCCTCGGCGCCCACCAGGTCGAGTGGTTCCTGCGCAACAAGCGCGCCGAGTGGGACGCCTACCGCGGCCAGGTGACCGCCTTCGAGCTCGACCGCTACCTGCCCCTGCTGTGATCGACGTCGTGCTCTGCGTGCCCTCGTGCGAGGGCCCGGTGCGCAAGGCCTTCGAGGTGACCGGGGTCACCCCGGCGGTCGCCGCGTCGGGCCGGCTCAACGAGGTCGCCGCCCTCGAGCCGGCCGACGGCTACGCCGGCGCGGTCATCAACGCGAGCGCGATGCCCTTCGCCGAGGCCATGGCGCTGTGCCGGTCACTGCGCGCGCGCGAGCGCGGCGTCGGCCCGATCGTCCTGCTGGTCGACCACTACCAGCTCGACGACCTGACCTTCCGCGAGGACCTCTTCGACGACTTCGTCGTCGGGCCCTTCGACGTGGCCGAGCTGGCCACGCGCCTGCGCCACCGGCTGCGCCGCGCCGGCAACGAGAGCGTGGCGCCGCGGGTCCAGCACGGGCCGCTGGTCATGAACCTCGAGACCTACCAGGCGGCCATCGCCGGGCGGGTCATGGACCTGACCTACATGGAGTACGAGCTGCTGCGCTTCCTCGCCACCAACCCCCACCGGGTCTTCACCCGCGAGACGCTGCTCAGCCGGGTCTGGGGCTACGAGTACTACGGCGGCGCGCGCACCGTCGACGTCCACGTGCGGCGCCTGCGGGCCAAGCTCGGCGAGGAGCACGCCCACCTGATCTCGACGGTGCGCAGCGTCGGCTACAAGTTCGGCGCCGACGACGCCCGCGGGGACTAGGCCGGTTTGTAGGCCCAGAGCTCGACCTCGGCGCGCGCGCCGAAGGGGAGCTGGTGGACGGCGACCGCGCTGCGAGCCGGTCGCGGCGCGTCGAAGGTCGCGACCCAGACCTCGTTGCAGGCGCCGAAGTCGGCCATGTCGACGAGGAAGAGAGTCGCCTTGAAGACGTCGGCGAAGGTGGCTCCGGCCTCGGCGAGGACGGCGCCGGCGTGCACGAGGGCCTGGCGCAGCTGGTCGGCCGCGGTGCCGTCGATGAGCTTGGGACCCTTGTCGCCGGGCACCAGCCCGAGCTGGCCCGAGATGACGACGACGTCCCCCGCGCGCCGCCAGGGCGAGTAGGGGCCGACCGGGGCGCTCACGCGTCTAACTGAATGAGTTGCCGCAGCCGCAGGTGCGCGTCGCGTTGGGGTTGGTGATGTGGAACCCCGCGCCCTGGAGCGAGTCGGTGTAGTCGAGGGTCGACCCGGTCAGCAGGTCGGCGCTGGCGGGGTCGACGCAGACCCTGACTCCCGAGTAGTCGCGCACGACGTCGTCGGCGGCGACCTCGGTGTCGAAGAACATGTCGTAGTTGAAGCCCGAGCAGCCGCCGGGCTTGACCGCGACGCGCAGCGCCAGGGCCTCGTCGCTGGCCTCGGCGGCGATGAGCTCGGCGACCTTGGAGCGGGCGGCGTCGGTGAGGGTGATCGGGTCGAGCGCCTCGCGGGCGGCGCGGCTGCTGATCGTCACGTTGGACATGGCCCTCCTTTGACCGACCCATCGTAGCGGCCGACCCCGCGCGAACGGCCCCGCTCCCCGGCCGGTAGCGTCGGCCCGTGACGGCCGCCGACGACCTTCGCGCGCGCCTGGGCCACGTGCTCGACCCCGAGCTGGGCGCGCCCATCACCGACCTGGGCATGGTCGGCGCGATCGAGGTCGAGGGCGGGCGGGCCCGCGTCGAGGTCGCCCTGACCACGGCGGCCTGCCCCCTGCGCGGCCAGATCGAGCGCGACGTGCGCGAGGCCGCCCGGGCCATCGAGGGCGTCGACGAGGTGGACGTCGTCACGACGGTGATGGGCGACCGCGCCCGGGCCGAGCTCATGCGCAAGGCCCGCGCCCTCGCCCAGTCCCTCGCCCCCCAGACCTCGATCCCGACGCCGACCCCGGTGATCGCCGTGGCGTCGGGCAAGGGCGGCGTCGGCAAGTCGTCGGTCGCGGCCAACCTCGCCGCGGCGCTGGCGCTGACCGGCCGCGTCGTGGGCGTGCTCGACGCCGACGTCTGGGGCTTCTCGCTCTCACGGCTCCTCGGCGTCGACGGCGAGGTCCGCGCGCGCGGCGGCAAGATGGTCCCCCTCGAGCGCCCGGTGGGCGACGGGGCCCTGCGCCTGCTCTCGATGGGGCTGCTCGCCGACGAGGACCGGGCGCTGCTGTGGCGCGGTCTGGTGGTCCAGAAGGCGGTCGCCCAGTTCATCGAGGACGCCGACTGGTCCGGCGTGGAGTACTTCGTGATCGACACGCCGCCGGGCACCGGCGACGTCGCCATGACGCTGGCCCGGCTCCTGCCCCAGACCGGCCAGCTCCTCGTCACGACCCCGTCGCCCGCGGCCCAGGTGGTCGCCGCGCGCGCCGGGGACTTCGCCCGCCAGTCGAACATCCGGGTCCTCGGCGTGGTCGAGAACATGAGCGGGCTGCTCTGCGAGTGCGGGCGGCGCCACTCGATCTTCGGCGAGGGCGGCGGGTCGCGCCTCGCGCAAAGGCTCGGGGTGCCGCTGCTCGCCTCGCTGGCCCTGGACCCGCGCGTCGCCGCCGCCGGGGACGCGGGCGACCCGGTCGCCCTCTCCGAGGCGCCCGACGGGCCGTTCCGCACGCTCGCGCGCCGCGTCGTCACCGACGTCGCGCCGCCGCCCGGGGCGGCGGGCTGCTCGGCGCGCCTCCTCGACGCGCTGAGCGCCGCGGTTCAGCCCTCGTAGCCGTCGTCGCCGGGCAGCAGGATCGCGATCGCGCCGTCGCGCTCGACGATCCGGGGCTCGCGGCGCACGACCGGGCCCTGGGCCCGGGCGTAGCCCAGGACCTCGTCGACGGTCGCCAGGCCCGCGATCGACTCGAGCGTGCGGATCGTGGGGAAGATCATCTCGAAGTCGCCACGCGCCGCGCCGGCCAGGGCGTCGGCCGGGCGGATCCACACGCTGGCCACGGTCTCGCGGGCATCGGGGGCGCCGTGCTGGCCCACCGGGGCGGGGGCCGCGAAGAAGCGCGTGTCGAAGCGGCGCGGCGGGCCGACCGGCGTGACCCAGTGGGCGAGGTAGGCGACGCGCCCGAGGTCCAGGAAGAGGCCCTCGCGCTCGAGCATCGCGGCGAAGGCCTCGGCGCCGGCGTTTCGCGCCGCGCGGTTGGACACCCACCGCTCTGCGTCGTCGAGGGCGGCCGGCGCCCCGGCCCCGTCCACGCCCAGCAGGACGCCGGCCTCCTCGAAGAGCTCGCGCGCGGCGGCCACGTAGTAGTCGAGCCCCCCCGACTCCACCCCCAGGGCGGCCGACGCGCCCGCGTCGTCGACGCCGCGACAGCGCGCGGCGGCGGCGGGCGTGGAGTCCCCCGGGTCGAGGGCGCCGCCGGGGAAGACGTAGGCGCCCCCGACGAAGTCGCTGTTGAGGTTGCGCCGGACCATGAGGACCTCGACGCCGGCGATCCCGTCGCGCAGGGCCAGGACCGTGGCGGCGGGGCGCACCGCGGTCGGGTCCATCGCCGGAACGTTACTTAGTCCTTACGTTCCGACTGGGGCCCTCGGAGCGGGTCCAGTAGATTCTCTAAGGGAAAAGAGGAGACCGTGGCCAAGAACCCCCCGAACCGTAAGGGCCCCGCCCACCCGCCCGCTCGCCAGCCGGCCCGGCGCCCGGCGCCCCCCGGACGCGGACGCCCGGCGGGCCTCTTCACCTGGCTGGCGGTGGCCCTCGTCGTGATCGTCGTGGCCACCCTGGTGATCGTCAAGGTGACGTCGGGCTCGTCGTCGCCCAACGCGTCGACCTTCACACCGGTGGACGCGACGACGCTCCACGAGATCACCGCGGTGCCGGCGTCGGTCTTCGACGCGATCGGCGTGAGCTCGAGCGTCGCGGCGGTCTCCCCGCCGGTGGCGATCAAGGGCCAGCCGCCGTTTACAGGAAAATCGTCGACCGGCGCCACCGTGCCCGAGGTCTTCTACCTCGGCGCGGACTACTGCCCGTTCTGCGCCGCCGAGCGCTGGGCGACCATCGTCGCGCTCTCGCGTTTTGGGACCTGGACGGGCCTGGGGAACATGGTCAGCTCGACCCACACGGGCGAGATCTACCCCGGCACGCCGACCTTCACCTTCTCCAAGGCGAAGCTCAAGAGCCCGTACCTGTCGTTCGCCGAGGTCGAGGAGTACACCAACCAGTGGTCGACCTCGGCCGGCTACTACACGCCGCTCCAGTCGGCGACCAAGGCCCAGCTCGCGATCTTCCGGAAGTACGACACGTCCAAGTGGATCCCGGGCTTCACGAGCCAGCAGGACTACTCGATCCCCTTCTACGACTTCGGCAACCAGTTCCTCGTGGCCGGGTCGAGCTTTACCCCTTCGCTCCTGGCCAACCAGACCCGCAGCCAGATCGCGTCGGGCCTGTCCGACGCGACGAGCCCGGTGACCGCGGCGATCATCTCGACGGCGAACTACATCACCGCAGCCACGTGCGTGTTGACCAAGAACCAGCCGGGCAGCGTGTGCACGTCCAAGGGCGTCATGGCCGCGAAGAAGGCGATGAAGATCAAGTGAGCCGCGAGACCGGCCCCGTGCCGGCGTGGGCCAGGGTCTCGACGTTCCTGCTCTCACTCGTCGGGCTGGGCATCTCGACGTACCTGACCATCACCCACTTCGCGGGAACCCAGTACCTGGTCTGCTCGTCGACCGGGACGGTGGACTGCGCCGCGGTGACGACGTCGGCCCAGTCCTACTTCCTGCACATCCCGGTCGCGGTCCTCGGCCTGGCCCAGTTCGTCGCCATGACCGCGCTCAACAGCCCCTGGGGCTGGCGCTCGCGCTGGTACCCGCTGCACGTCGCGCGCCTCGCCCTGGCCGCCGTCGGCGTCGCCTTCGTCCTGTGGCTGCTGGCGGCCGAGCTGCTGATCATCGACCACATCTGCCTGTGGTGCACCGGGGTGCACGTGGTCTCGCTGGCGCTCCTGCTGATCCTGACGTCGGTCGCGCCCGCGCAGCTGGGCCGGGCTAGAGACGGATCAGGGAGCGCCGCTCGAGCTCGTTGAGCCCGCCCCACACCCCGTGGGACTCGTGGCGCTCGAGAGCCGCGGACAGGCACTCCTCGCGGACCTCGCACCCGCCGCAGATGCGCTTGGCCAATTGCTCGCGGGCCAGGCGCTCCTCCTTGCGCTCGGTGACGTCGGGCGGGAAGAAGAGCGCGCGCTCGCTGCCGCGGCACGCCGCCAGCTGGGTCCACGCGACGGTGAAGACCGCCATCACCCTCCCCCGATTGCCCGACGCCGACGATAGGCCCGGCCCCGCGCGCCGCACAAGGGGCAGATTCTCGGCGTCCACCCCAAAGCCAAGCGATTCCAGGGCTCCGCTACGCTGGCGCCCGTGGCCACCGTCCTCGTCGCGAGCGACCTGGGCGCGCTCCGCGCCGAGCTGCGGGCGGCCCTCGAGGCGCCCGACGTGGCGATCGAGGAGGCCGCCGGCGGGACTGACGTCCTGGCCCGGGTCAAGGAGGGCGGGGTCGACTTGGTGATCCTCGACCTGCAGATGGGCTCGATGGGCGCGATGGCCGTCTGCCTGGACCTGCGCAACGAGGAGTCCTACGGAGCCGCCGACCCGGTCGCCGTGCTCATGCTGCTCGACCGCCGCCCCGACGTCTTCCTCGCCCGGCGCAGCGGCGCCGAGGGGTTCCTCGTCAAGCCCCTCGACCCGGTGCGCCTGCGCACCGCCGTCCGCGCCCTCCTGCGCGGCGAGGAGTACGCGGACACGTCTCTCACCCCGGCGACCGTGCGCGCGGGCGGTTCCGCGCCCCGGTGAGAGGGGACCCGGCGCCGTCGGGCCTGGCCCGGCTGCGCGCGCGCGTGACCGGCCGGCGCGACGCCCACCCCGACTCACCCGAGCTGCGCGCCATCCACGAGCGCGTCGACCAGCTGGCCGACCTGGACCTGCGCGACGTCATGACGCCGCGCGTGGACGTCGTCTACCTCACGGTGCCCGTCACCCCCGAGGCGGTGGCCGAGGCGGTGCGCGACACCGGCCACTCCTGCTTCCCCGTCGTGCGCGGCGACCTCGACGACGTGGACGGCATCCTCCTGGTCAACGACCTCTTCCGGTCCACGCCGACCAAGCGCACGATTGGAGTCGAGCTGCCCAGCGCGGCCGAGATCGCCCGCAAGATCCGACCGCCGCTCATGCTCCCCGAGACGCTCGACCTCCTGGCCAGCCTCACCGAGATGCGAGAGCAGCGCCGGGCCTTCGCGCTCGTTCTCGACGAGCACGGCGGCGTCGCCGGAGTCGCGTCGGTGCGCGACATCCTCGAGCAGCTCGTCGGCGACCTCTCCGACGAGTTCGACGAGGACGAGGAGCCCGAGATCGTCAAGATCCGCGAGGACCGGTGGCTCGTCGACGGCCAGACCCACGTCGACGAGGTCGAGCGGGCCCTCGGCGTCGAGATCCCCGAGGGCGAGTACGTGACGCTGGCCGGCTTCATCCTCGACCTGGCCGGCGAGATCCCCGAGCCGGGCCGGTCCTTCACGCGCGGCGAGTGGACCTACCGCGTCCAGAGCGTCGAGAGGCGCCGGATCAGCGAGGTCGTCGTCGAGCGCCACCCGCGCGCCGGCGACGAGGCCCCCGAGGGTGGGGCCGGCGCGGCGAAGTAGACTCCCCTGGTCGCGAGGAGACTCGCCGCGGGCTGTAGCGCAGTTTGGTTAGCGCGCTGCGTTCGGGACGCAGAGGTCCCCGGTTCAAATCCGGGCAGCCCGACCACCATCGCGCGAGCGGTGGCGCCGTTTCAGGCCCCCATCGTCTAGCGGCCTAGGACACCACCCTTTCAAGGTGGCAGCACGGGTTCGAATCCCGTTGGGGGTGCCACGTTATTCCTGATACACGTCCTTTTCTGTCGGTCACCGAGTAGCTGCGAAAGTCTCAATTCGACGCAACAAGGGCGGCCGCAGTGCCCGTAGAGTGCCCACGCCCGCTTCAAGATGGCTCCCGAAAGCCTCAGGGATCTCGTCCGTTTGAGGAGCGACGAAGTCGAGTTGGCAGAGAAATCGGCCAATTTGGCGGTTTTTTGTCATTCCTGCATCAACGCGGCAGCCCTAGGGTTCTCATGTGCGCCACCACCCTTTTCGGGTGGTGCTCTCCATTTCGCGAGTCAGATTGCAATGGGGATCCCGAGAAATCCGATTACAAAGCATAAGCCTTGACTTCTAGAAGCCACGACTTATACTATCAATGTGTGGGATATCGAACTCACCGATCAAGCGAGCGAATGGCTCCTCTCACTGGACCAGGAAGACCGCGCTGCAATCGCGGGATCGATTGACCTTCTGGAGCAGCTCGGGCCAAACCTGGGTCGACCCGCAGTGGATACGGTCAAATCTTCGCGGCACCACAACATGAAGGAGCTTCGCTCGGTAGGCGGAAACCTTCGTGCGCTGTTCTGTTTCGACCCACGCCGTACGGCGATTGTGCTGCTGGGCGGTGACAAGACCAATGACTGGGTCGGCTGGTATGACCGGAACATCCCGTTGGCCGACGAACTGTATGACGAATATCTCGACGAGATACGAAAGGAAGGATTGATCTGATGCCAAAGACGACTCCGTGGCGTGAGGTGCGCCAGCGCCTCGACATTGATGAGCAGGTGATCGCGCGAGAACGGTTGCGTTTGCGCCTGGCGATTCTGCGCGAACAACTTGGCAAGAGCCAGGTCGAACTCGCTGAACTTCTTGGCACTTCACAACCGAACGTGTCGCAACTCGAACGAAGTGAAGATCTTCAACTGTCTTCAATCGCGAGATATATCCATGCACTCGGTGGCCAACTTCAGGTCAACGCCGTGGTCGGAAATACGACCTATCGGCTGATTGACGATTTGGATGAGTCGGTGTCGGCGAAGCCCTGAGCGGGAGACCCGAACTACCTCTCGATACCCGTCGCTCCCGGCAGGAGGATTACTCCGTGTATTCCATTTATGCCACGAAAAAACTATTGGATCGAATCCAAGAGCCAACTGTTAGCTCCGTGCCGGAATCAACGACGAAGCTCGGAAATTGGTTCTCTAAGCCACTATTCTGGCGTCCCCAATATGCGCTCTTCGTAAATGAAATCACCTTCCTACCCGTTTTCGCCCCATTGGCGCCTGCTTCCTCGCTCGCCATTCGTTTCCCGGACGCCCTAGCAACCACTCTTCGCACTCACGACGTCCAAGATTCATTCATCGAGGACGAACTATTGGCGATGGACGATGTTGCCGTTACGAAGACGAGCAATCGCCGAGTCGTTGGAATACTGAACGAGCTGGCTACCATGGCGACGCGCATGCGGGCTATCACCCTGACTTGACTCCACTTCGTCTCGCCATCGAGTTAGCTGAAGTTCCTTTAGGTCTCTCCGGAGGGGATTGTCGCGTTCCCATAGAGGCGCTCCGTAATCTCGTTTCGGCACGTTGAGAGGAACCTCTCGAACTGGCATGTTTGAGTTGCTTCGTAAGTGCCCGTAGAGTGCCCGGGACACAGCAGACCGAAGTCCAGATACTGAGAATATGCGCCTGACCAGTATCTTTACTGACCTCGTTTCTAGAAAACTTCCCCTCTTTCAAGGTGTAAACACGAGTTCGAATCTCGTTGGAGGACTCCGCTTCGCTCATGACGTGCACGTCAATTTCGAGAGCCCTGCGAGCTCGTGGCGAACCTGGGTCGGCCGATTCGTCGGGGACCAGGTCCAGACAAACAGTCGCCCGCTGGTCCTCAACGATTGGACGTAGCCACTCATTTCAGAAGCCAACCCCTTTGCGTGCACCTGGCACCACGAGGTCGCTCGCGGATAGAGCCGGTAGAGCCGATGTGACAGGTACGAGGCGGTGGGAACGAGAGCAAGGAGCGAGCCGTCCGGCGCGAGCACAAGCTGGGAGTCGAGTGACGCCGACGCCCCGACCTCAAGACCCGGAATCGGCGGCATCGACACGTGCGACCACGTTGCGCCACCGTCCAAAGTCGTCAGGATCGGGTAAGACGACGATGGATCCAGCAGGAACGCCCGCTTCGCCGAGGTTGCGACGAGCTCTTGGGAGAAGCACCCGTTCACGGTCGTCACCCACGACGAAGTGCTCCAAGCACCCATCGGTCCCCCGCTGGTTCCGACCAAGAAGAGCTGGGGCGACCCGTCCATGGCGCAGTTACCCTGTATGGCCGGCCCGAAGATGACACAAGGGCCAGCCGACGGACAAGACAGCGGCTTCTGGCTCCACGTCACGCCCCCGTTGGACGTTGCCTCCACCGCAACATCGCCAGGTGACCCGGCGCTGTCCTGGGCGCCGAACAGCGCCTCAACGGTTCGCCCGTCGAGTCGAAAGCCCCCGAACTCCGACGCGTTGTGACCCAGGGGGACGGGAACTAACTGCCAGATCGACCCACCGTCGCGGGTGAACATCGCGGCGGTTTCCACGGGCGGAATGATCCCTCCAACCCCCGTCGCGAACCCTGCGTAGACGGTCCCCGGACGCGATGGATCGACTATCCCCGTCGCGCAGGGGGGGTCCGCTTGCTGGGGACCGACGAACCGCAGATCGGTCCTCGCCAAGGTCGTCGCAACATCTCCGGTAGGCAGGGTCGTGAGTGAGTTCCCAGCCTGCACCCCCACACCGGTGCCTCCGCACCACACGATGTCAGTTGACGCTGGCACTGGGTTGGCGTCGGCATAGCCCGCCCAGCTCAATGCGACTGGGTTCAGTGTTCCCAGAGAAGACCACGTCCGGCTGGGCTCGAGCGACACGTAGCGAGGGGCGATCACGGCGGTGTGCTCACAAGCGCACTTCGTGGGCAGGTACCGGATTGCGGGATGGCTCGTCTGTCCGATCGCCCCCGAAGCGTCGAGGCTAAACCCCCATGGCTGACCTATCACGGACTCTATTGGCGCCCATCCATGGACCACAATGACGTCGCCAATCTGAGCCCGTGACGAGCTAAGGGTGAGTGTTGCGCACGTCGTGATTGGACGGCATAGGTCCGGCAAGGCCACATTCAGGAGTACTGGAACCTCAGCGTCCGCCGGCAGGAGCGCGCACCCTGACGCAACGACCAGGCACTCGATGCCGAGGTGATTGATACCTGAGACAAGAGGGTGCACACCCAGACGGCCATGGGAGTACTCGAACCACGGCGCCTGAGGAGCCCTGAACTTCACCTCGAATGTTCGGTGGTTGAGCCATCGCACCGTGACTCCCTGAACAGTGATGCCCGACTGACACCCGTCCCAACACACGTCTGCGGTGTTTCCGGCATCAGCCGGACGCGTAGTGGGATAGCGACCAATGAGGTTGATCTCTTCGCCCGGCGTCACGGTGGTTGGAGCTACCGAAAGCCGGAACACCCCATCGGCCGTGATGCCTGAGGAGATCGGACTCGGAGTACCGGCGAACTTCTCCGCCGTTTGCGAGATGTACGCCTGAAGAGACACGACCACGCCGGGCTTGTCCACATTCGGAACCCGGATGCATCCATGAATCTCGCCCGAGAACGACTGCGTCACAACCGAGTCTGTTCCCATCGAGGCGCACCCCGACGCCGGCCAAGACGTACTCGTCGGACGCCCGAAGTCCGGCGGTGACGAGGCGAGAGCAGGGTTGGACGACCCAATCACGGTGACCAGTGTCGCAGCAACGACAAGTGCGGCGACTCCTGACTCGGCGATTCGCAAAAGCTGAGACCTTCTCATTGAAGTTGACAACCTAAGGGTCCGGCTTCTAAGTCCAGCGAAGCCAATCCTCGCCGATGATTTTCCTGCTACGTGCGCCACTCCCTCGACTATGGCTTGGTTTCCTCTTCACCGCCATAGCAATGGCGTGCTCGCGGCATGTTGGCCAGAAAAATCGAAATCTGATTCAAGAAGAAAGGGGACCTCTGGCGATTCGACTGACAGGTTGATCTCGGAGCGAATCGCTCTTAGTGCCCGTGGAGTGCCCGAGACGGGAGAATGCATGGATCTGGTCGATAGAAACAGGTCTTGATCAGTAACTTTCTCCAGAAGCGCTCGAAAGCACAACCACCCTTTCAAGGTGGCGGCACGGGTTCGAATCCCGTTGGGGGTGCCACGCCGTCGCCTTGGCCTTCAGGGTGCCCTCCACATTGACCAAGACGCTACGGCTCCTCGAGCTCCTCGAGCAGGGCGCGCGTGTCGACGAGCGACGACGTCAGGATCCTGCGCGCCACGTCGAGCAGCTCGAAGATCATGGGATTGCCGACCGAGTAGACGACGCTCGTCCCCTCCTTGCGGGTCTGGACGAGGTTGGCCCGCCTCAGCACCGCCAGCTGCTGGGAGAGGTGCGACGCCTCGAGCCCGACCTCAGGCACGAGGTCACTCACCGACCGCTCCCCGTCTCGCAGCACCTCGAGCGACCCGGATCCGCGCCGGGTGTCCGAGCGTCTTGAAGAACTCGGCCTTGATCTTGTAGATCGGGTGTCAGCGTCTCCACTGGTCCAATCTCGCGCAGACGCGCCTGTTCAGTGCGCGCTTCACAGGTCGTTGCCCGCGTACGACAGGTTGAAGCTCTTGTTCACGAGGGGGAAGTCGGGCACGATCGTGTCGGCGAGCGAGACCGCGAGGGCCGGCCAGTTGAAGAACGAGGGGTCGACGACCTTGACGCGGGCGAGGACGCCCTCGGCTCAGCTCGACACGGTGCACGATCGTCCCACGCCACCCCTCGACGATGCCCGACCCCGACGCCCGTCGACTCGCGGCGACCGGCGGCGACGCCGTACGCCTCCAGCGAGCCCCCGGCCGCAGATCAGTCACGAAGGATGGCCGAGCGACGCGTCGACCTCGTCGACGCGGACCTGGAAGCGGGCGAGCACGTCGCCGTCGCTCGCCGGACGCGGGCGTGAACCCCGGCGATGCGGGCGCCGACCGGATGGGCGACGCCGCGCGTCGAACGTCGATCCCGAGGCGCGGGCCGACGACGCCGAGCACCCCCATCGCCTCCACGTCGTTCAAGTGGAGCACCGCGGTCCCCGTGAACCGGTCCATCACCGTGCCCTGGCCGCGGGCGAGGTCGACCAGGTCGTGGAACTGCGACGCCGATCTCGTCGCAGCTCGCTCGGCGAGGGCAGCGCCAGCATCCGGGCGCCACCGGGCCGCGACGCCGCCGCGCAGCAGGCGGTGACCCGTGACCGTGCTGTTGAGCCGCAGGAGCCGCTCGCGCAGCGTGAGCGCCTGGGCGTGGACGAGTCCGAACCCCACGTCGTTGCAGAGCGCGCCGATGTCGGCGACGTGGTTGTAGAGCCGCTCGAGCTCGAGCGAGGACGACGCGCAGCTCCTCGGCCCGCGGCGGGCACCGTCGACGCCGAGCGCCTCCTCGACCGCCAGGCAGTAGGCGAGGGAGTGGCACGACGGCGGTGTCGCCGGAGATCCGCTCGGCGAGCTCGACGGCCGACGTCGACGTCGCGGCCCTCGAAGAGCCGCTCGATGCCCTTGTGGACGAACCACAGTCGCGCCTTCATCTTGAGGATCGTCTCGCCGACGACCGAGAAGCGGAAGTGGCCCGGCTCGATGAGCCCGGCGTGCACGGGACCGACCGGGATCTCGTAGACGCCCGGGCCCTGGACCTCGACGAACGGGTAGGAGCCCGCGTCGTCGACCATCGGCGGCGCTCGCGGGCGCGTCGTGACGCATGGGGTGCCATCCCTCGCGGCCAGTGCTGGTGCAGGACCAGGCGGCGCAGGAACGGGGTGCCCGACCGGCACGATGCCGAAGAGGTCGTGCATCTCGCGCTCGAAGCGACTCGCCGGGAACGACAGGTGCGCGAGCGACGGGATCGCGCGGACGGTCGCGGTCGACCGGGTCACGACCACCTCGACGCGGCGGTCCGGCGGACCGGACGTGAACAGGTAGACGACGCGGATCGGTCGACGTCCGTCCATCGACGGCGCCACGAGCGCGAGCCGGTAGCCGCGGCCGAGCAGCTGCGCCGCCGCGGCGACCGAGACCGTTCGCCGTGACCTCGACCGAGCCCCGCAGCGGACCGGACCGGCGTCAAGAGCTCGGCCACGGACGCGGCGACGTCTCACAGCGCCACCACCTGGGCCGCGGCGTGCAGCAGCGGGCTGAGCGGCCACGCCGACACGCCGATGAAGGCGCACAGCACGAGGCCGCCGATGAGCGGCACCGCGACCAGCGCCGGGGTAGTCACCGGCGCGTCGGAGCCCCTCGGCCCGAAGAGCAGGTGGCGGCCGTGGGACATCACCGCGCCGAAGATCACCGCCATGCACACGAGCGACAGGCGACCGCCGCCCAGCCGAGGCCCACCTGAGAACTCGGCGCGCAGCATGTTGAGCTCGCTGACGAAGAGGCTGAACGGCGGGAACCCGAGGAGGGCCACCAGGCCGAACGCGAAGATCCCTCCCAGGACCGGCCGTCGGCCAGGAGCGCGGGGACGTGCTCGATCTCGCTCGTGCCCTCGACGAGCAGGATCTCGCCGGAGGCCAGGAAGAGCACGCCCTTGGCGATGCCGTGCCCGAGGATGTGCAGGAGCACGGCGGCGATCGCGAGCGTCGAGCCAGCCGCCGCGCCCAGGGCGATCAGCCCCATGTGCTCCACGCTGTGATAGGCGAGCATTCGCTTGTAGTCGCGCTGGCTGAGCAGGAGCGACGCCGCGACGGCCAGGGAGGCCAGGCTGACGATGACGAGCAGCGTCCGCGGGAACGCCGGCCCGAGCGCCGCGTCGGCGATCACCTTGAAGCGCAGGATCGCGTAGAACGCGACCGTCAGCAGCACCCCTGACATCAGCGCCGAGACGGGCGCCGGCGCCTGACTGTGGGCGTCGGGCAGCCAGCTGTGCATCGGTGCGAGGCCGACCTTGGTGCCGTAAGCCCAGGACGATGAGGGCGAAGGCGAGCCGCATGACGCCGGGGTCGAGGTGGTGCGACGTGCGTGACGAGCGACGGTCCAGTCGAGGGTGTGGGAGCCGTGCCCGGGGGCGTGCAGCGCCGCGAGGTAGACGAGCACCGTGCCGAGGAACGCGAGGGCGATGCCGACCGAGCAGATGACGATGTACTTCCACGAGGCCTCGAGCGACGCTCGCGTGTTGCGGTGTCCCACGAGGAACGTGGTCACGATCGTCGTGGCCTCCACGGCGACCCACATGCACGCCCGAGGTTGGCGGCCAGGACGGCGAGGAGCATCGTCGCGAGGAAGCCCTGGACGAGCGCGCCGTAGAGCGAGGCGTGGCGCTGCGTGCAGCGCCGCGCCGCGATCTCGGCCTCGAGGTAGCGCACGCCCTGGCAGGTGGCGAGGAGCGCGATCACCCCGATGACGATGCACCATGAACGCGCTGAGCGCGTCGGCGCGCAGGACGCCGCCGTAGCCCCGGGCGGCGGTGGCGCGTGCACGACGCGGACCGCGAGCACGACGCCTAGCGGCGAGGACCGCCGCGGCCGAGGCGGTGCCCGCCCAGCCCGACCCACGCGTCGCCAGGGGCCGAGGCCCGAGATCGCAGCGCGCACGCCACCGGCACGACGAGGATCGACGCCACAGCATCAGTCGTGCAGCTCCGCGAGCTGGTCGAGGTCGAGTGATCCCGAGCCGGAGCTGCATCTGGGTCGTCGAGGACCCGCAGCACGACCACGACCAGCAGGACGTCGAGTGACGCGCCCAGCTCGACGATGAGCGGGCACGCCCGCGGTCGCCAGGAACGCGACGAGCGCGATGCCGTTGTCGACCAGGAGGAGCCCGACGATCTGGGACACCGCCTTGCGTCGCGTCGCGAGCGCGAAGAACCCGACAGCATGGCGGCCATCCCGAAGGGGATGAGCCGGCCCGCGGCGCTCGGGCGAGCGACGTCATCGGCCGCGACGACGCGAAGGCGAGGAAGTGAGGACGCCGGCCGCGACGAGGGACGCGGGCACGTTGACGAGCGGCTGGCTCTCGCGGCTGGCCGGGTCGTGCCGCACGACCCGGGCGATCAGCGCCGGCACGACGACTGCCCTTGGCGATCAGGACGAGCGACGGCCACGACCATCCAGGCCGAGGTCGTGTTGTCGAGCGCCGATCGACCATCGCCACCGCACGCCAGGGCGACGCCCTGGACGGCCAGGATCCGCACGATCGCCCGAAGCGAGCGGCGCCACAGCGTCACCACGGCGCACAGCAGAACGATCGCGCAGCTGAGCCCGAGCGACGCTCGAGTACGCGACGGGACTCACCTGACCACCAGTCTCGCTCACCACGCCCAGCAGGGCCAGGACGAACGCGCCCGGCGAGCAGCTCGGGGAGTCGGAACAGCCGCAGCTTGGCCATGAAGACCTCGACGAGCGCGATGACGCCGCCGACCGACCGCGACCTTGGCGCACACCGCGACCAGCCCGAGCCCGACCGCTCCGATTGCCGAGCCCGACGCGATGCCCCACGGCGAGGAGCAGGTTCACGAACACGCCCAGCAGCAGCGCCAGGCGCATCGCCTCGCCGACCGTCACGAGCGCCAGGTCCGGTCCGGCGTACTCGAGGATCATCGCCTCGTGGATCATCGTCAGCTCCAGGTGCGTGGCGGGGTTGTCGACCGGCAACCGACCGCTCTCCGCGACGATCACGACGAGCAAGGCGGCCAGCGCGAACAGCCGCGCCGGCGAGACGATCGACGCCAGGACTGGCCAGCGTGGCCCGGACGATCGCGGGGAGGTTGGACGGTGTGCGTCGCGACCGACAGGGCGAGGATCGTGACCAGCAGCGCCGGTTCGGCCAGCGCACCGATCGTGACCGCACGGCTCGAGCCCATGCCGCCAAACGCCGTTCCCGCGTCCAGCCCGGCGAGCGCGAGCAACGCGGAGCCCAGCAGGAGGAGGTAGACGACCACGAAGAGATCCGACCCGCCACTCAGGGCGGGGCGCGTCGTGATCGAGCGGCGCGATCGCCGCGGCCACCGCGACGGTCGCCACGAGGACGACCGGGGCCAGGGGGAAGATCCAGGTGGCGTGATCCGGCCGCATCCTCTCCTTTCGCATCAGCTTGCGCACGTCGCGCAGCGGCTGGGCGATCGGCGCACCCACCCGGCCCTCGAGCCGGGCGCGCACCTTTCGCATCAGGCCGAGCAGGAGCAGGCCACCGACGCCCGCGACGAGCACCTGCAGGACCGAGACGCCGACGACGCCAGCCGTGTGCAGGGCGCCGCTCATCCGAGCACCGCGACGGCGACGAGCGTGGCAACGAGCGCCGTCAGGCCGTACGCCAGGTATCGGTGCACGCTGCCCGGCTGGAGGCGGCGAGCGACCTGACCCCAGCGACGCGCCGCTCTGATCACCGGGACGTAGAGGGCTTCGCTCGATCCGGTCGTCCACGCGACTGTGGAAGGTCACCGACTCGATCACGTAGCGCGACTCGGCGGCGTGGCTGACGTCGACGTCGCGCACGGGACGAAGGACGTCGTCGAAGACGCGCTGGACCGGCTCGGCGAACGACGTCGCCGTGTACTGCATGCGCGCGGTGACGCAGCTCCCGTCCGCAGCCCCAGGCCTCAGTGACCCGCGCGGTCCGCCGTCGCGCCAGCGCCCGTCGCAGGGCGAAGACGGCGAACCCGGCGCCGGCCAGGGTCGCGGCCAGCACGGTGGGCGCCAGGGCGCCGTGCACGCCGACCAGCTCGAGCTGGAGCCCGCGCACCAGCGGCGAGGAACCCACTTGGGGCAACGCGGACCGGGCCGCGCGCTCGACGGCCGGCAGGACCAGCATTGGCGCCACGCCCGACGTGACGCACATCGCGACGAGCAGACCCGCGCCGAGACGCATGCTCGCCGGGACCTCGAGGGCCGCGTCGGCCCCGAGCGACCGGGGGCGGCCCAGGAAGCCCACGCCGGCCGCCTTGACGAAGGCGACGACGGTCAGCCCGGCCGTGAGCGCGAGGGCGGCGACCGCGACGCGGGATCGCGATGTCGCCAGCGGTGCTGCCCAGGTGCAGGCCGTGCAGGAGGCTCTGGAAGAGCAACCACTCGCCCACGAAGCCGTTCAGGGGAGGCAGTGCGCAGATTGACGCTGCCGCCAGGAGGAACATCGTCCCGGTCTGAGGCATGCGGCGCAGCAGACCGCCGAGTTCATCCAGGTCGCGCGTGCCAGCGGCCACCTGAACCGAGCCCGCGGAGAGGAAGAGCGCTCCCTTGAACATCGCGTGATTGACCAGCAGCGCCAAGGCGGCGACCAGGCTCAGAGCGCCCAGACGACCGTGGCCGGTGGCCACGAAGAGGCCCGACGCGCCCAACGCCAGCAGGGCCAAGCCGATGTTGTCGGTCGTCGAGTACGCCAGCAGCCGCTTGAGGTCCGTGCTGTTCGTCGCGTGCAGCGACCCGAAGAGGGCCGACAGCGCGCCGAGGGCGAGGACGATGAGCCACCACCACACCGGTCCCCCGCCCAGCAGGACGTCGCCGACCAGAACGATGCCGTACACGCCCAGGGCGACCATGGCGCCGGACATCAACGCCGACACTGGACTCGGCGCCTCCGGGTGCGCCTTGGGCAGCCAGACGTGGAACGGCACGACCCCGGCCTTCGAGCCGAACCCGACGAGGGCGAGCACGAAGACGGCAGCGCGCGCGCCGGGCGCGAGGCCCCGTGCGTGGACCTCCAGCGCGGCGAACGTCTGGCCACCGGAGTGCGCGGCGAGGATCAGGAACGCCGCAAGGATGAACGCGGCGCCGACGTGGGTGATCACCGCGTACCACACGCCCGCGCTACGAGCGGCCTCTCGGCGGCTCTGGTCGGTCAGGACCAGGGCCAGGGACGTAAGAGCCATCAGCTCCCACAGGGACATGAAGGTGGACACGCTCGCCGCAGCCGGAACCAGCAGCAGGACCGTAATGAAGATGGCGAACGTGCTCGCCGCGGGTCGCGTGTCCATGCCGTGCGGTGCGTAGCCGATCCAGTAGAGCGCCACGGGGACGGTGACTACCGCGACCAGGACGACGAAGATTGCGCCCAATGGACTCAGGGCCAACGTGACTCCAGTCAGGGGGAGCAGCTGGCTCGTGTGCCACAACGCGGCGTGACCCGTAGCGAGGACGCGAATCGCCGCCGCCGACTCGACCACGGCAGCCGCCGCGACGAGCGCCGCCGTAACCGGAACCCTTCCTCGTCGCGGCGCAATCGCCCCGGCGAGACCGGCCACCAGACCTATGAGCGCGCCGAGAATCAGGAGTGACCCACTGGTCATCGTCGGGTGATGCCCCTCAGCGCCTCGATGATCGCCGTCGGCTCGGGCGGGCAGCCCGGGATCGTGACGTCGACGTCGACGACGTCGCCGACCGCCCCGGCGACTCCGTAGCCGCCGCTAAACGCCCCGCAGTCTCTCGCGCAGTCGCCAAGCGCAATGACGACCCGGGGTCGAGGAGTCGCCTCAAGCGTCTTGCGCAGCGGTCCGAGCATGTTTCGGGTGACCGGACCAGTGACCAGGAGCCCGTCCGCGTGTCTCGGCGAGGCGACGAGGCGCGTCCCGAACCGCTCGGCGTCGTAGACGGGCCCGAAGGCCGAGGCGATCTCGAGCTCGCAGCCGTTGCACGAGCCGGCGTCCACGTGGCGCAGTTGGAGCGAACCCTGGACCTCGCGTGGGCCCGCGAGGGCGGTGGGGTTCGCTTCCAAGTCCTCCGTGACCCGGCGCGCGCCCCAGACGGATCGCCAAGCACTCGCGAATGACATCTAGCGGGTTCGGTTCACCGAACGGTATCCATGAATATCATGATATTTTCATTATGTCACATACACGACGAAGGGCGCCAAAAGAGTGCCATTGCGTACCAGTCTCCGAGCGTCGTCGCGGGAACCTCGACAACATCCCCGACCGGCTGACCAACTCGATCCAGCAGCTTCCTAGTGGCGTAAATGGAGTGCATCGGCCCGATTCCTACCGCGAGGTCCGCGACAACCCGGTCCATTTCGACTGCGGCGTACGCATTCTCCCCCGGCAATGGGAAGGAATGGGGGGGCAGATTCAGGTAATACACTTGTGTTATGACACAGTCATTTCATATCCCCTCCCCCGCGGCGGCCTTGCTCCAGCTCGCCCGTATCAAGGGCGACCTCAGCCAAGAGAAGCTGGGCGAGCGGGCTGGCGTCCCCGCGACCATGATCTCCGCCTACGAGCGCGACCGTCGGCAGCCGACCCTCCCGACACTCATGCGACTGTTGCGGGCCGCGGGATTCGACCTGAGTATGCACCTGACCCCAAGCAACCCCCACGACGAGGTGCTGGTATGGCTCGACTCTCAACAAGGCGGTCAGGTGCGCCGACGGAGAGACCGGCAGATCGATGCCTGGAGGAACGCCGAACCCGTCGCGTCCGGGAGGGAGTCGATCGAGTGACTCGCCGACTCCAAGCCGCGGCCATCATCGAGGTCCTCAATCGGCATCGCGTCCAGTACGTCGTGATTGGGGCCTTTGCCGCCATCGCACAACGCGCACCGATCCCCGCCACGAGAGACATTGACGTGACACCTGACTCGTCCAAAGAGAACCTTGATCGACTTTCCGCCGCGCTCACCGAACTGGGCGCCCGAATCCGAGCCGACACCGTCGTAGAGGGTCTCCCCTTCGATCACGACGGCCGATCCCTAGCATCGTCGACCGTCTGGAACCTCATCTGCACTTTTGGAGAGTTCGACATCGCCATCTCGCCCAGCGGATTCCCAGGCGGCTACCGGGAGCTCGCTCCCCGGGCCCACAGGGTGATGGTCGACAACGTGGAGGTCGTTGTCGCAGACTTGAGTGACGTCATTCGATCCAAGGAGGCTGCGGGGCGCCCCAAGGACCTCCAGGTCTTGCCGACCCTCTATCGGCTCGACCGTCAGCGCAGCGCTGGCGAGCACGCCGCGGGTTGAGGGTGGGTCGCGTGATCCGGCTCACTTTTCAGGGGTTCGAGCCTGATCGGCCCGGACTTCGTGGCGTAGCGGTCCACGCACTCCCGCCCCCGGTTGCCGCCCGGCTCGCCAGGCGAACCATGGCGCCACGACCCTGACGCGCACTCATCGGCGCGGACTTGGCGCCCGCGTCACCCGCGGCCCCCGAGATTGTCAGCCACGTCGAGCGTCTCGCAATTGCGGCCGACGCTCGGCGCGTCGGTCATCGAGAGAACAAGCGCTCGACGTCGCTGGTCACGCCCAGAACTCGTCGACCGCGTGCTGATCGGCGGGAAGCCCCCAGAACTCAGCCGCCTGTCCTCCCGCGACGTGCCACACGTGAGCCTCATCCATCTTCAGGCTCTTGCCGTTTCGCGATGCGGTCTCGGTGACGAGCACCACTACGTGATCGTCCGACGCAAGCAGATCGTGGACGGCGACAGTGAAGCTTCCGTCCGTCAGCTCCATGAGCTTGCCGAAGAATCCGAAGACCTCGTCCTGTCCCACGTAGGTACCGGAGATCTGGTTCCGGCCACTTATGGTCCAGCGAATATCCGACCCGAAGACCTTGGCAATGGTCTCCATGTCCCCCTTGGAAAAGGCCTCGTACCCGCTTCGGATCAGTTCCGCATTCCCTTGTGCGCCCATCGGTCAGTCCCCCTCTCCTCTACCAGGTTGGCAGAGCTCCTGACAGGTCTACTCCGCGACACGGCCACGCGCCGAGGGTCCTGGTGATCCGCGCGTGCGCGCCGAAACGGTGGACCGGCGGGATGGTGATCGCCGGGCGTCGTCCTCCCCCGCCGGCGCACATCGGAGTTCGGCCGAGTCCGGCAGGCAATGGCGGCGCTTGGTGGACGGCCCCTCGGTCGGGGGCCAGCGAGACCTACTCAGCCCACATCCCGTCGATCCACTGAGGATCGCCGTCGAGGAGAGGAGCCATGGTTGACCGCCACCACTCGTCCTGGCCCGGGCTGTCGGCCAACGCCATGTACTTCTCCTTCGACTCGAAGGTGATGCACGAGACGACCAACGAACCGTCATCGCTGAGCAGGGCGTACGAACCCTGGAAGCCGTCGACCTTTCGCTCCTCCCACTTCTTTGCGGCGTCGACCAGGGACTGGCCGGTGCCCGGGGTCTTCAATTTTCCGATCATGATGGTTCCGTAGGACATGGCCGGAAGAGTACCGCTGCCGCCGTTCGCCTGCTCGGCCGGTGGCACGCCACTCGTCCACCGTGGCACCCAATGGAGCGGCCGAGCGTCCTCCGCGAGACGGCCCTTCGCCGCGGCCACGCCCAAGACCTTCGAGACGCCTATCCCGTCGCTGAACGCGCGGCCGAGGCGCCAGCGGCGAGCGATCGTGGGCCCGACGCTGGCGCCGTCCCGTCGGGTCAACGGCCAGTGAGCCCGGGGCCAAGCGTTAAGCGAGTGGGTGACGGCAGCAAGGACGCTCCCGACCGCCGAGGAGGGTAGACGTCTCACCCCACAAGTTACCCTTGACTTTGCACCGCAAAGTTAATTAGGTTTGTCGCACAAAGTCTAAGGACGGTCAAAGTGGACGAAAACCGCGACACAGCTGAGGTATCGCTCTCTGACGGTGACGGCGAGCTGACCCCCAAGCAGGCGGCCGCGATCCTCGCGGAGACCAAGCGGCGGGCTGGGCACCTGTTCGACGCCTGGCCCCCGTTCCTCCTCCTGACGGGGGCCGCGATGTTCCTGGTGGCGTACGGCGCGATGTGGTGGTCGGCGCGCGACCAGGCCCCGTTCCTCGGCCCCAGCCTCGGGGCGCTGGCGATCTTCTACGGTTGCATCGTCGTGTGGGGCATCGTGGCCAGCGCCGTCGTCCGGCGGGCGACGAGTGGCGTCAGCGGACCGTCGTACCAACGGAGGCGCCGATACCGCGCCGGGTACGGCTCCATCCTGCTCGCCGACTACGCACTGCAAGGAGCCCTCTATCACGCGGGGGCGAGCCACGCCATCGTCTACGGAATCATGCCGACCACCGTGCCGTTCTTCCTCGGCGGCGCCGCCGTGGTGACGATGGGAGTGATGCGAGAAGAGCGCCAGATCGTGGCCCTCGGCGTCGGGCTGTTGGCCGTCGGCGTCGCTGGCGCGTACGCCGGAGCGGCCGCGTCCTGGCTGATCTGCGGCATCGCTCTCTCCGTTACCCTCGCGGGCTTCGCCGCCGTCCGCTTTTCGCGGCAGCGGGCGTGACGGCGCGCTCGTGACCACCGCGGATCTCGATCCCCTCATTCACGTTCCGGCGCGGCTGCGCATCATGGCCACGCTGGCGGCCCTCCCCGGCGGTGACGAGCTGTCGTTCACGCGACTCCAGGACCAGATCGGGCTGACCGCGGGCAACCTCCTCACCCACCTTCGCAAGCTCGAGGACGGTGGGTACATCGAAACCGTGAAGACCGGGATCGGGACGGCCTCGCGCACGACGATCACCCTCACCCCGACGGGCCGCCGAGCCCTCGACGCGTACGCCGCGGCGCTGCGCGACCTCTTGGATGGCGTCTAAACCGCTCTTCGCGCCTCGCCGGACCGTCGAGCCTTCAGGTCGTGCGCCCTCGGACCGAGTCGGCGCCCTTGACGGCGAGGTCCACGAGAAGGTCCGCCGCGCGTTGAGCCGAGTCCAGGCCGTTCGACTCCGCTTGAAGGGCGCGGGCTCGTTGACGGAAGCTCGGCTCGCTCAAGACTCGTCCCACCGCCTCGTCAATGACGCCCGGTGAGGGGCGATCCGTCCGGAGGTTTATCCCGATTCCCGACCAGCCCACGTGGGCCGTAACCTCCAGCTTGTCCTCCGTCGTTCCGGCCACCACCACGGGCACTCCGTGGCCGATCGCGAGCTGAACAGCGCCGAAGCCGCCGTTGGAGACCATCGCGTCGACGCGCGGCAGGAGCGCGGAGAACGGCACGTAACGCTCGACGACCGCGTTAGGCGGTGGGTCGCCGAGAACGGCCGGGTCCGCGCCTCCGGTCGTCGCCACCACGAACACGTCGCGGCCCGAAAGTCCCTTCAAGGTCGGAGCAAGCAGGTCGTTGGGGTCGGTCGCGATCGTTCCCTGCGTCACGAGGACCACGTGCTTGGCCTCGGCGAGCCTCGGCCACCAGCTCGGTGGGTTGTCGCTGAACCCCGCCGGCACCGCGGGTAGCGGTCCACCGACGAAGTGGACCTGAGGCGGGAGGTCGGTTCGCGGGTACTCGAATCCGCGGGCGCAGAGCTGGACGTGGAGGTACGGGGAGAGGCTGAACTCGAGGTCCTTGATCGGTGCGGGGGGAAGGCCTAGCTCCGCGCGGACCTCTCGCGCCGCCTTTGCCACGGGCGGAAAGAACGTGGCCCGTCCGATGGAGCGAATAACCCGGTTGCGGAGGCGACCGGACCACCCCTTGCGCGGCGCGAGGCCCATCCCATTCGGGGCGGCGTCAGCGCTCGGGTAGAAGAGGCACGTGTCGCCGAGGGATGCGTTGGGCGGCCCGCCCAACTCTCGAAGCCACCCGCCACCGAGGAAGATGGTGTGCGAGACGAACACGTCGGCCGGCTCCTCCCGGTTCAGCGCCGCAAGTGCGGGCACGTGCTGCGCGAGGGGGCGCACGAAGATCTCGGCTAAGTCAAACTGCCCCTGCTTGATGCCCTTCAGCGCGACCCGTCCCGGGAACACCCCGTTCAAATCGTTGTAGTCCCAGTCGAGGCTCTCGGCCATCGGGCAGAAGCGCGCGCCCGAGCCGGCGACCACGTCGGCGAATCGAGACCCCGTGTACCAGCGCACGTCGTGACCCCGACCGGTGAGCTCCTTGACCACCACGGCCGCCGGGGCGACGTGCCCAGGGCTCGGGTAGGTCGCGACCAGGAATCGTGCCATCGTTCCCCCATTCGATTAAAGCACCATCTAATGAATATGCTAGCGATAGGATCAATACGTGTCAAGGGCCCAGTACCACTCCCAGCGGCGGCGCGAGGGGGCCGAGGCGACTCGCCAGGCGATCCTGGACGCGGCGCGGGCGCTCTTCGTCGAGCGCGGCTACCCGAGGACAACCGTCGCCGACATCGCCGCCGCGGCACGCGTCGCCGTGCCGACCGTGTACGCGAGCGTCGGCACGAAGTCGGAGATCCTCGACGAGCTGCGCAAGATGATCCCCGTCGCCGCTGGGGTGCCCGGGGACACGCGGGCGGCGTTCGCGCCGGTCGACGACCACCGACGGGTGGTCGCTCACTTCGTCTCGGGGGTCGGGCGGCTGGTCGAGACCTCGGGCGACCTGATGTACGCGATCGAGTCGGCGGCCCCCTTCGAGCCGGTCGCGGCC
The DNA here is from genome assembly GCA_963820815.1 of uncultured Actinomycetota bacterium. Classification (GTDB taxonomy): domain Bacteria; phylum Actinomycetota; class Acidimicrobiia; order Acidimicrobiales; family RAAP-2; genus RAAP-2. Next base: position 1,043,317 of record CAWGBL010000003.1, read on the forward strand.
AACGCGTGGGCGGAAGGGATGGTCATCCACCGTGCGGCCAGCGTGAGCGCCGTGGAGAGGATCGAGGCGCTCAACGGTCTCAGTTCGACCGTGTCCCCCACCCACGCCGCTGACATACTGAGCTTCCTGTCGCTCCCCGCGACCTGGCGCACTCTCGGCGGGGAGTACGGATGGACCCACGACGAGGTCGAATCGTGGATCGTCCACACCGTCTTGTCCCTGATCTCCGACGGCGCCCCACCACCCCGGAGCGCCGAATCGACGAACTAGTCAGAGCGGTGAGCGGGCGCCCAAGCGGTGGCCGCTCGCCCGCGCCGGTGGCCACCTCCTGGCTGCCGCTCTCGGGGAATTCGGGCCGTGGACCGTCGGTGGGGCGGTCCGACCGTCGCCTAGTGGGCTCCCACCAGGCGACGGTGAGTCGAGAAGACCCACGAGAAGACCGCCAACACCGTCAACTCGTCCAGCAGCAGCCGGACGTCGCCGGTGCGAGACCCGGCCTGGTAGACGCCCGGGGCGATGAGGCCCAGAAACGACCAAACGAACGCGAGCAGCGTGATAACGACGACGAGCACGCTGATGAAGCTGACGACCGCGGCGTAGCTGCGCACCACGCGCCTCGAGGGACTCGCCTCCGCCTCATCGCTCTCCGCCAAGCCGATTGCCTTGGCTCGGTGCGTTAGCGCGGTGTAGCCGCCAATGATCGCCAGCAGCAGGCCAATGGTGATCCCTCTGATCGTCGAATCCCCGAGGGGGTGGACCTCGGTCGAGAAGTACGTCGTTCCCCCCGCCCCGATCAGGGCGAACAGGGTGGCGAAGATCGTGATGACCCCCGCGATCTCCAGCCACAGGGCGATAAAGGCGGTCCCCACGTGGTAGATGGCGCTGGTGCGCCGGCCCGTCGGATCGGGATCGGCCCGATTGGCCACCACGATGATGATGTAGGTGACGACGCTCCCCACGCTGGCCAGCACGCTCAGCAGCAGCAGCGCGGACACGTAGGTGCCCACGATCGCACCATTTGACAATATGGACACGCTCCACCCCGCTTCTTGGACCTACTAGCAAACTACTAAGCGGCCGAGCATGGGATCTCGCAAAGACTCAACCGAAGTGACGCCGGGCCTACTCACCGCCAGTGCAACGCAGACGTGGCGGCGTCAGGCTTCGAAGGGGATGCCCCTTCGATCTGGTCGGACGCGACTGAGGGTCAGAGGGATCGTCACGGGTGAATGCCGCCCGCTCGGCGATCTCGATACCCGCCTGGCGCGTTTCAACGTCAAGGAGAGCGGACGCGAAGTCGTCGACACTCATCGTCTCGTCCTCCTCGACTTTGGTCCCGTGCGTCCCATCCGAGCCCTCGATGACTGCGTTAAGGGAACGCTCAAGTTGCTCGTCCAATTCGGCGGACGGCGGACGCTCGAGAGGACGGAAGCTAACCGGAAAGGTTACGTATGCAACGACTCATGACCTCCTGCAGCTTCCCGATGTCATCATCGGTCATACCCTCGAACATCGTCGCTTCGAGCTGATCGACTCCGCCATCGCACGCTCCGAGATACGACCGACCTCGGTCTGTGAGATTCGTCCTCAAGATCCGTTGGTTGAATTCGTCCGCTCTGCGCTCGATGAAACCCAGCTTCTCGAGCTCCGCGACAGTCTGATTCGCAGATTGGGGCTTGATGAAGGAGCGGACCGCGAGCTGAGCGGATGACATTCCGGGCCGAGACCGCAACACACTCAACGCGGTGTACTGAGCCGTTGAGAGTCCATTCTCTCGACAGATCACGTCCAGGCGTCTTCGAATCGCGGATTCCAGCCTCTTAACGGTGTAGGTCACCCTTGGTGTTGGGTCTTCAGCCACTCTCCACTCTTTACCTATGTCTGTATGCGCCGCGACGGGGACACTGCCATCCGAGATGTCGCCACCACGGCTTCATAGCGTGAGCGAGCCGATCGCCGTGTGTGGATACCACACTTCAATTTTCGATTCGCGGCTCCCGTCCGACCGTGTGACGCCACGCAACACTCGAAGAGGGGTGGCCCCTGTGGACGCTGACAACGCGGTGTCGCCGACGTGTCGAGGTGGCTCACAATGCTCCATTTCCCGGTCCTCGACCGGCTGACGCGACGAGTGCCCACCGCGGCAGTGAATCCGGGCACTGAGCCACCCACCGATCGGTCGGCGTATGTCCGGCCGCGCGACAAGGGACGTCTCTCCAGGCTCATCGATGCCGGCGACCGCCCTCCCGCGCTCCGTCCCCTCCACGAGTCCCGCGACTCGCGGTGAAGCCGTACCCGCATCCGTGGGTCGGGCGAACGGCGACCACGAGAACGGCACGATATCAGGCTACCTGATACAGTGAGCCCCGGTGGCTACGCCAGCCACTCGCTCACGCGTCCGTGGGGGCGCGTTCGTGTGCGCTCACTCCCGGGCCCGCGACGGGTGCTCGTTCCGGCTTTGGCCACGGGGAGACTGGAGATTGAGACATGACGCAAGACCCGAGTGCCAACGAGCGGGGACTGGCGCTGGGCGAGTGGAGCACGGTGATGGCCCATGTCGACGACGACGGCATCGCCTGGGTGACATTGAACCGGCCCAGTAAGCGCAACGCCATGAATCCGACGCTCAACCTAGAGATGCTCGAGGTGCTCGACGCGGTGGAGTCCGAGGACCGCGCGAAGGCGCTCGTGCTGACAGGGGCCGGCGAGTCATTTTCAGCCGGCATGGACCTAAAGGAGTACTTCCGAGATATTGACGCCAACGGACCCGTAGCCCGAATCCGGTCTCGGCGCGCGTCGAACGAGTGGCAGTACCGACGCCTTATGTTCTTTCCGAAGCCAACCATCGCAATGGTGAACGGCTGGTGCTTCGGCGGCGCGTTCACTCCACTGGTCGCCTGCGATCTGGCACTGGCTGCCGACGAGGCCGTCTTCGGCCTGTCAGAGGTGAATTGGGGCATACCGCCCGGGTCCATCGTGTCGCGGGCCCTCGCGGAGACGGTCCCGTCGAGGGACGCTCTCATGTACATCATGACGGGCAGGACGTTCACCGGCGTCGAAGCCGCCAGGATGCGCCTGGTCAACGAGTCCGTCCCGTTGGAGTCGCTTCGCGAGCGGACCGCCGAGCTCGCGCGCCACTTGACGACGATGAACCGCACCGTGCTGGAGGCCGCCAAGACCGGGTTCAAGCGGGCGCGCTCGATGGAGTGGGAGGTGTCGGAGGAGTACCTCTACGCGAAGCTGGACCAGTCGATCGCCAATGACCCGGATCACGGTCGCAGCAAGGGAATGAGTCAATTCCTCGACGACAAGTCGTTCAAGCCCGGCCTGGGTTCCTATAAGAATGACTGACCCGCCCGCGACGGGGTCGCCACGCATCTCTCAGGAGTCGATTCGACGCCTGCTTCACCCGCGCTCCGTGGCCGTCGTCGGCGCGTCCGACGTGGCCAGCTCCATTGGTGGGGCGCCACTGGCGCTACTGGAGCGATTCGGCTATCAGGGCGAGGTTCACCTCGTCAGCCGCTCGCGTACCGAGGTGAACGGGCGACCCTGCGTCTCGTCGATCGATGAACTTCCCTACGGCGTTGACGCCGCAATCCTCGCGATACCCAGGGCGGGCTTGGCTGACGCGATCCACGCGGCGGGGCGAAGGGGGGTGGGCGGCGCGATTGCCTTCTCTTCGGGCTACGCCGAGATCGACGACGAGGGCGCCTCGCAGCAGCTCTCGATGGCGCTGACCGCGAAGCAGTACGACCTAGCCCTGGCCGGTCCCAATTGCCTGGGACTCATCAACTTCGTCGACGGCGTGCCACTGACGTTTGGTGACGCCTCCCCCAATCGGCGCGCGCGAGTGCCCGGTCTCGCCATCCTCGCTCAAAGCGGGGCGATGTCGCTCGCCCTGACCTACGCCGCCATGGCCCAGGACATCACCGTGAGCTACGCCATTTCGACTGGAAACGAAGCGGTTCTCAGCGTCGAGGACTACCTCGACGCGATCCTTCGTGAGCAGTCGACCCGAGTCGTCGCCATGCTGGTCGAGCAGGTGCGCAGGCCCGCCGAGTTCCTGAGGCTCTCGCGAGAGGCCCGAGACCGAGAGGTCGCACTCTGCGTCCTGCACCTCGGACGCGACCCTCGCGCCCGCGCCGCCTCCGCCTCACACACCGGGGCCATCACGGGCGAGCAGGACTACCTGCGCGCGGCCCTCGCCCGCGAGGGGGTCATCTTCATCGATTCGCTGGACGGTCTCATCGACGCCGCGGACGTCCTGGTGAAGTGCCCAAGGCCACGTATCACTGGCACGGCCGTCCTGACCGACTCCGGCGCGGCCAAGACGTTCGCGCTCGACGTCAGCCACGACCTCGGGCTCGCGATGCCCGACCTGTCGGCGGGCACGTGCGATTTGCTTCTCGCTGAGCTCCCCGCGTTCGCGGTCGCCAGCAACCCGGCCGACATCACCGCGATGGGCCTCAATGACCCGAGCCTCTACGCGAGGGTCGCCCAGGTGCTACTCGGCGCCGACGAGATCGGTAGCCTCGTCGTCTCCGTGATGCCCGGCTCCGAGCAGCAGGGCACCGAGCAGATCGACGCGCTTCTCCCGACGCTCGCGAACGCCGACAAGCCCGTCGTGTACACGATCATGGGGGGTGAGTCACCCATCCCGCCGACCAACAGGCTCCGGATCCTCGACGCCGGCCTGCCGTTGTTCCGCTCGCCAGAACGCGCCTTGGCCGCGGTGAAGATTCTCACCGCCTTCGTGCCGAAAGGCCGCGAGGCGGACGACTCGTCCGCGCCCTCCGAAGTCCCGTTGTCCGACCTGGGACCGCTCGCGGCCCTTAACGAGCACGGCGCGAAGGCGGTTCTGTCGCGCGCTGGGCTGCGAACCCCGCAAGGCGAGGTCGCGACAGACCTCACTGCGGCGCGGTCGATCGCGGCCCGGATCGGCTACCCCGTCGCCCTCAAGGTCTCGTCGACCTCGATCACCCACAAGAGCGACGTGGGCGGGGTCAGATTCGCCTCCGACGAGCGTCAGCTCGCCGACGGGTACACGACGATGCTGGCCGACGTCGCTCGCCTACCCGACGCCAGGGTTGACGGGGTGCTCATCGAGCAACTCCTGGACGGCGGGGTCGAGATGATCGTCAGCGCTCACCGAGATCCGTCGTGGGGAGCCTTCCTGATCGTCGGACTCGGCGGCATCTGGACCGAAGCAATGGGGGACGTCGTCGTGATCTCCGCCAATGCCGGCCGAAATGAAATTGCGGCATCCGTCTCATCGCTTCGCGGATACGGGGTTCTCGCCGGAGCTCGGGGCGCGAGACCGTCGGACGTCGAGGCCCTCGTCGACACATTGGGGATACTCGGGGGACTGGTGCGAGCCGTGCCGGAGATCCTCGAGATCGAAGTGAATCCACTCCTGGTGTTCCCCGACGGCGGTGGCACCGCCGTGCTCGACGCCGTCATCGTGGCAAGCACCTGACCGAGACGCGGCGTCGCTCGGCCAGGCCGATCGACAGGCGAGTGCGTCCGCCGCGTGAGCGCAGCGCCCGACCCGCCGCCAGCGGATGCTCTTCGATGACATCCAGGCACACCCGTCTCCGGATCTGAGCACGCGGGGGCGCGGGCTCGATCGGACCCCTTGCCGGGGCCCGACGACATCCGGCTCACCGCGCGGGCGAACCGCGAGGGCCAGCCGTCACCAAGACCACCGGACCTGGAGTGTGAGCGACCTCGACGGCTACTGTCGCCGCATGACCCGTCGCCTCACACCCCCATTCCGAGCCGACCACGTCGGGAGCCTGCTGCGGCCGCCGGAGCTCCTACAAGCCCGGCGCGATCGCGCCGAGGGCCGCATCGGCCCCGACGACCTTCATCGGATCGAGGACCGCGCCATCGCCGAGGCGGTGGCCATGCAGGAGGAGATCGGTCTGCAGTCAGCGACGGACGGCGAGTTCCGGCGTACGTCATGGCACATGGACTTCATCTACCAGATCGGCGGTATCACCAAGACCGACGAGCAGATCAAAGTCGCCTTCAGGAACAAGGAGGGCGAGACCTCGTTCACCTCGGCGGCCCTTCGCGTGAGCGACCGCGTCCGGCTCGACGACACGATCTTCGCCGACGCGTTCACCTTCCTCAAGTCGTCGGTGACGACCGCCGTGCCCAAGCTGACGATCCCCTCGCCCAGCATGGTCCACTACCGCGGCGGGGCGGCGGCCATCGACCCGGCCGTCTACCCGGACGTCGAGAGATTCTGGAGCGACCTCAGCGCTGCCTACGCCGAGGAGATCCGGCGCCTGGGCGCTCTGGGCTGCACCTACCTCCAGCTCGACGACACGTCGCTCGCCTACCTCAACGACCCCGCGCAGCGCCAGATGATCGCCGAGCGCGGCGAGGACGCCGAGCACCAGCACCTGCGCTACATCGCCCAGCTCAACGCCGCCCTCGCGGCCAAGCCGGAGGGCATGGCGATCACGACGCACTCGTGCCGGGGGAACTTCCAGTCGTTCTGGGCCGCCGAGGGCGGCTACGACTTCGTCGCCGAGGCGCTCTTCGGCGACCTCAACGTCGACGGGTTCTTCCTCGAGTTCGACGACGAACGCTCGGGCGGCTTCGCACCCCTGCGATTCGTGCCGAAGGGCAAGATGGTCGTCCTGGGCCTCGTCACGACCAAGCGCGGGGCCCTCGAGTCCAAGGACGACCTCAAGCGGCGCATCGACGAGGCCGCGACGTACGTGGACCTCGACCAGCTCTGCCTCTCGCCCCAGTGCGGGTTCTCCTCGACCGTCGAGGGCAACAGCCTGAGCTTCGACGAGGAGGTCGCCAAGCTGCGCCTCGTCGTCGAGACCGCCAGCGAGGTCTGGGGCTAGTCCTTCGCCAGGCGCCGACGCCACAGCGCCCTCGGCGCCGTCTCGGCGCCGTCGACCCAGTGCCCGACGGGGAGTATCTCGACGTTGAAGCGGTCGCGCAGCGCTCCCCAGAGGCCGCGCGGCAGAGTGAGGGCCACGACCACCGCGACGGAGCCGAAGATGATCAGGTACCACGCCCCCTGCTGCTGAAGCGACTGCTGGAGCGCGAAGAAGATGATCGAGCCGAAGATCGGGCCCTCGATTGTCCCGAGCCCCCCGATCATGGAGACGAAGAGCATCTCGGCGGCCCACTGGAGGCTGAAGACGCTGGTGGGCTGGACGAAGGGCTGCGAGACGGCGAGCACGGCGCCGGCGGCGCCGCAGCCGGCGGCGGCGATCACGAACACGATGCGCCGGGCCGCCTGCACGTTCACCCCGGAGCTGCGCGCGGCCACCTCGTTGTCACGGATCGACGCGAGCACCAGGCCCAGGCGGCTGCGCAGCAGCAGGCTGGTCCCCACGACCACGACGAGGGCGACGGCCCACGTCGCCAGGTAGGTGTAGTGGGCGGTCTGGGACGGGCTCAGGCCCTGCAGTCCCGGCATCAGGCGGCCGGTCCCGCCGCCCAGCACGGCGATCGTCCCGATGATCAGCATTGCGGTGTCCGCGACGACCCAGGTGGCGATGGCGAAGTAGCCGCCGCGCAGCCGGAAGAGCAGGTACGTCACGGGCAGCGCGAGCAGCGCGCACGCCGCGGCCGCGAAGGGGATCGTCACGAAGGGGTTCATCCCCTTCAGGGCGAGGTAGAGGGTGGCGTAGGCGCCCAGCCCGACGAACGCCTGCTGGCCGATCGAGACCATCCCCGCGTAACCCGCGAGGAGGTTCCACATCGTGGCCATGGTGACCAGGATGAAGAAGTTCATCATCGTCGTCGAGAACTCCGCGGGGACGATCCACGGGGCCACGCTGAGCAGCGCGATGACGACGGGGAAGCCGACCGCGGTGAAGACGGGCGACCGCGTCGAGCGACGAACCCGCAACGGGCCCATGAGCGGCGGGACGGCGTCCGGCGGGGCGCTCACGCGAGGGCCGTCCGCTTGCCGAACAGCCCCTGGGGGCGCACGGCGAGGATGAGGAGGAAGAGGAGGTTCCCGGCGAGCACCTGGTACTGCGGGTTGATGTGCGCCCCGATCTGCTGGGCGACGCCCAGGGCGATGCCGCCGACGAGCGTCCCCCACAGCGAGCCGATTCCGCCGACGACCACCGCCTCGAAGGCGAACAGGAGGTTCACGCCCCCCGAGGTGGGCGCGAACTGGGTCATCATCCCGTAGGCGATGCCCGCCAGCGCGACCGTGGCGAAGGCGATGGCGGCCGCGACGCCGAAGACGTGCCGGTAGTTCGCGCCGCTCAGCTGGGCGGCCTCGCGGTCGTCGGCCACCGCCCGGATGAGGCGGCCCGGACCGGTCTTGGAGAGGAAGAGCTGGAGGAGGGCCAGGACCGCAACGGCGACCCCGAGGACGGTGAGCGACACGTAGGAGATGTAGATGATCGACACCGGGTGCCACGACTGGCCGATCAGCCCGCCGATGTTCACGACCTGTCCGTTGGCCGAGTAGACCTCGAGCAGCAGGTTCTCGATGATCACCGAGAGGCCGAACGTCACGAGCAGGGTCGTGAACGGGTCCCGGTCGATGCTCTTCTGGATGAGCGTGCGCTGCAGGACGTACCCGATGACCCCGAATACCGGGACCACGATCAGGAACGACCACAGCTGGGGCACGTGCAGGTGCGGGACCATGAACACCGCGGCGTACGCGGCGACGACCGCCATGTCGCCGTGCGCCAGGTTGATCACCTTGAGGACGCCGAACATGAGCGACAGCCCGCACGCGAACAGGGCGTAGAAGCCGCCGATGAGGATGCCCTGGATCAGGACGTTGAGCCACGTCATCTAGGCACCCTCGTGCGGCGCCGCCGTCGAGAGCTCGGCTCCGAAGTACGCGCGGTCGATCTCCTGGGAGGTCAGGTCCGCGGGGACGCCGGTCAGCGACGTCCGCCCCTCCAAGAGACAGTGCACACGGTTCGCGACCGCGACGCCCTGGGCCACGTCCTGCTCCACGATCAGGATGCTGACGCCGCGGGCGACGATCTCGGGCACCAGGGCGTAGATCCGCTCGATCACGATCGGGGCGAGCCCCAGGGACAGCTCGTCCAGGAGGAGGAGCCGGGGGTTGGCGACCAGGGCCCGCCCGATGGCCACCGCCTGCTGCTCTCCCCCCGAGAGCTGCCCGGCGCGCTGGCGCCGGCGCTGGGGCATCCAGTCGAAGAGCTCGTAGACCCGATCGATGGTGAAGGGGCCCGACCGCGCGCGAGAGACGCCGACCTGGAGGTTCTCCTCCAGGGTCATGGTGGAGAACAGGCGACGCCCCTCGGGCACCAGGGACACGCCCAGGGCGACGCGGCGGTGCGGCGAGACCTTCGACAGGTCGCGACCGTCGAAGGCGATGGCCCCGGCACTCGGGGTGTGCAGGCCGGCGATCGTTCTCAGCAGCGTCGACTTGCCCGCTCCGTTGGCCCCAATCATGGCGAGGACCTCACCCTCCTCGACTTTGAAGCTGACGTCGTCGATCGCCTTGAGCTGCCCGTGGTGGACCACGAGCTCCCGGACGTCGAGCAGCGCCTCGGTCACTCGGGCAGCACCTCGGTGAGGACCTTGCCGCCCATGTAGACCGCGCGAACGGCCTCCGACGCCAGCACCTCACGCGGCTCGCCGTCGGCGACGATGACTCCGGCCGCGAGGCACAGGAGCCGGTCCACCGTCGAGAGCAGCGCCCGCACCACGTGCTCGATCCAGACGACGGCGATCCCCTCGTCCTTGAGCCCCCGCACGATCACGGTCAGCTCGTTGACCTCGAGGTCGGTCAGGCCGCCGGCGATCTCGTCGAGCAGGACCACCTTCGGTCCCGTCGCCAGCGCGCGCGCGAGCTCGAGGCGCTTGCGCCGCAGGAGGGTCAGGGAGCCGGCGGGTCGGTTCGCGAACGGAGCCAGGCCGGTGCGCTCCAGGGCCTGGTACGCAATCGCGTGGCTGTCGTGGCCGCGCGAGCGGTTGCCCTGCTGGGCCGCCAGGAGCGCGTTCTCGAACACGGACATGTGCTCGAAGGGGCGCGGCACCTGATAGGTCCGCCCGATGCCCGCGCGGGCGCGCTTGGCCGCGCTGACGTGCGTCAGGCGCGCGCCCAGGAAGGCGATCTCCCCCGCGTCCGGCCTGATGTCGCCCGACACCATCGCGAACAGCGACGTCTTGCCCGCCCCGTTGGGTCCCACGATGCCGACGGCGTCGCCCGTCCCGACCTCGAACGAGACGTCTTGGGCCACGACCACCTGGCCGAACTTCTTGGAGACGCCGGCCAGCTCAAGCAGAGGCATCGGACCAGCTGTTAGGCGTTCGTTGGCTCAAGGTCTCCGTTGACCGGGACGTGCTTGTTGAGCGAGTTGTCGACGACCCACTGTGACCACGCGTACTTGTGGTGCCCGACGAGATCCGTCGAGCCCGGCTTCCACTGGACGCCCACCGGCATGATCATGCCGATCCCCTTGGCGGGGCTGGCCAGCATCGGGTTCGAGCTCTTCAGGTTCATGTTGATCGGCCCGCACATGCCGTTGTACTTGACGACCTTGAGGGCGTGCGCCACCGCCAGGCGGTCGTGCGGGTTCTTCACCGCCTTGAACGCCTCGATGGCCATCTCGAACAGAGAGTACGTCGACCCCATCGACTGGACCCACTGGCCGTGGCCGGCCTTCTGGTACCCGGCACAGAACGCGTTGGCGCTCTGGCCCGTCAGCGACGACTTGTAGGGCGCGTACGGCGTGAACCACGCGTCGGTCGCCACGTTGTTCGACAGGCTGCCCAGCGCGTAGGCGTCGGTCGGGAAGAGCATGACCTTCGCCACCGTCGCCAGCTTCGGGTTGTAGTTCTGCTGGGACGCCTGGGTCCAGAAGGACTGGAAGTCCGGCGGCAGCGGGGCGTTGGTGAACAGGTCGCAGTTCGCCCCGCCCTTGCCACCCGTCTTGAACAGCTGGATCATCGAGGTGTAGTCGGTCGTGAGGTCCGTGTACGCCCCCCCGTCGACGAAGTTGTATCCAGCGTTCGGGTAGAACGCGTTGGTCGTTGGGGGGAAGGCCGCGCGCAGGGCGTTGCCGTCCGCGTCGTTCGGGTACATCAGAGCGACGTTGGTGTTGCACTTCGTCACCTTCTGGACGCGCTGCCACATCGGCACGAAGGTGCCCACGAACTGGGGGACGCCGAAGAAGAACATCGAGTTGTACGTCGGCCCCGTGCCCGCGGCCCCGCCCTGCGGGGAGATCGACGCGCCGGCGAACCCACCCCACCAGGCCTCCCACGGGACGACGGTGGCCAGGCAAGGCACCTTGTACTGCTCGCACGTCGTGGCGACGGGGATCGTCGTCTCGGGGGCCGAGCTCGTCAGGATCAGGTCCGCCCCGGAGTTGATCAGCTCCTGGGTGACCTGGACGGCCACGTTGCCCAAGGACTGGGTGTCCTTCTCGGTGATCTGGATCTTGTAGTGCGTCTTGCCGATCGTGATGCCCTTGGAGAAGTAGCCGGACTTCTTGATCAGCGCGATCACGTACGCGTCGGGGCCCGCGAAGTCCGCGAGCGCGCCGGTTCGCGGCGACACGAAGCCGATCTTGATGGTGCCCGACTTGGTCGCGGCGTGCGCGGCCGACACGTCCCCGAGGACGCCCATGGCCCCCGACGCCGCCATGACCGCCGCCGCCTTGAGTCCGAGGCGACGTCCGAACTCGAACTCGCCCACCGACGACAGGCCGAGCGAAGCCTCCGGATTGATCTGGTCACTCATGTTGATGCCCCCTCCGAGATGATTGCCTGATTCTTAACACACCGTTTCGTACATTAGGGGGGATTATCCGAAAACTTTTCTGCGTCCGGACCCGCTGAAGCTACGCGACGCCCGAACCGTGGCGCATGCCCTCGACCATCCGCCGCGCCGCGAGCCCCCCTCGGTCGATCTTGACGCTGACCTCCTTGAACTCCGGATCGACGCCCAGGCGCGACTGCAGGACGTTGAGCGCGTCCACGTCTTCTTGGACGACACCCGACTGCATCTTGCCAAGGAACTCGTCGACTTCCCGGTCACCCAGGCAGAAATCGCGTGCGAGCGCCCAGAAGTCGTACACGCTGCTCTCGGTCGATGGCGTGAGCCCGTAGAGGATCTTCATGTGGAAGGCGTGGTCGTCGGCGCCGTCGGGCCGGGGCGGCTGGTCGACCGGGGCGATCCGCGCGTGCAGGAGGTAGAAGCCGGGGGGCGTGTAGTCGATGTCCTGCCACCGGTCGACGAGCCCCTCCAGGCCGGTCGTGCGCGAGTAGAAGGGCGGGCACTGGACCGCGTTCATGTGCCGGAAGACGCGAACGACGCCAGCCTCCTCATCGACCTCCACCTCGATGGGGGTCGTCGCGACCTCGGGCGTCCCGATCGAGCCGTTGTGCAGGTAGGTCTCGTGCGACAGGTCCAGCAGGTTGTCGACGAGCAGGTCGAATGACGCCTCGATCCGCGCGACGCCGGCCACGCTGGACCACTGGGCCTCGTCGGTCAGCCACGGCGTCGTGGGCAGCTCGTCGTAGTCGGCCTCGCCCCGGCCCATCCACGCCCACACCCACGAGCCCTGCTCGACCGACGGGTAGGTCCGCACGGCGAGGCGGCTCGGGATGCGGTCCTGGCCGGGGACCGCCACGCACAGCCCCGTCGCAGTCGAAGGTGAACCCGTGGTACCCGCACACGAGCCGCTCGCCGTCGACGCGGCCGAGCGAGAGGGGGTACGCGCGGTGGGGGCACCGGTCAGCCAGGACCGCGACCCGGCCCGACGCGCTGCGGAACATCGCCAGGTGCTCGCCGAGGACCTGGCGCGAGATGGGCGTGGCGCCGAGCTCTGAACTGAGCGCTACGACGTACCAGTGGTCCCGTAAGAACATGGCTCTCCCCCGGTCCGGGCGCACTGCGGACGGGTTGCGCCACCACGCCCCGTTGGCGCGGAAGTTAGCAAAACTGTGGTAAGAACACCAGCACTTTGTACTAGGGGGTACATATGTCGATCCTCGACGGAGCGCCGTGGCAGGGCAACATCTCGCTCAACGGCTGGCGCCCGGGGCGCGGCGGGGACGCCCCCGTCGTGGAGCCCGCCACCGGCGCGACCCTGGCGAAGGCCGGTCGCGCGAGCGCCGACGACGTGGCCGAGGCGGCCACGGTCGCCGCGGCGGCCCAGGCGCAGTGGGCGGCCCTCCCCTTCAACGAGCGCGCCGCCGTGCTGCGGCGCGCCGGCCAGCTCTTCGTCGACAACGCGTCCGAGCTCGCGGGCTGGATCATGCGCGAGACCGGCGGCATCGGCCCCAAGGCCGACCTCGAGGTCCACGTCGCCGCCGAGGAGTGCTTCGAGGCCGCGGCCCTGGCGTCGCACCCCACCGGGTCGATCCTGCGCAGCGAGATGCCCCGCCTCAGCTTCTCGCGACGCATCCCGGTCGGGGTCGTCGGGGTGATCGCGCCCTTCAACTTCCCGCTGATCCTGTCCATCCGGTCCGTGGCGCCGGCCCTCGCCCTGGGCAACGCCGTCGTCTTGAAGCCGGACCCGCGGACCGTCGTCAGCGGTGGCGTGATCCTCGCGCGCGTCTTCGAAGAGGCCGGACTCGCGCCCGGGCTGCTCAGCGTGCTGCCGGGCGGCGCGGACGTCGGCGAGGCCGTGGTCACCGCCGGCCCCGTGCGCGTCATCGCCTTCACCGGGTCCACCGCGGCGGGCCGCAAGGTGGGCTCGCTGGGCGCCCAGCACCTCAAGCGCGTGCACCTCGAGCTCGGCGGCAACTCCGCGCTGATCGTCATGGGCGACGTCGACCTCGAGAAGGCCGTCGTCCGTCGGGGCCTTCGGCTCCTTCCTGCACCAGGGGCAGATCTGCATGACGACGGGGCGTCACATCGTGGACTCGTCGATCGCGGGCGACTACTCGGCGCTCCTGGCCGAGCACGCCAACCACCTGCCCGTGGGCGACCCGACGTCCGGGCAGGTCGCCCTGGGGCCGCTCATCGACGAGCGCCAGCGCGACCGGGTCCACTCGATGGTCACGGACACCGTCGCCGCGGGCGCCACCCTTCTGGCGGGTGGGACCTACGAGAACCTCTTCTACCGTCCGACCGTCCTCACCGAGGTGCCGACGTCCGCCCCGGCGTACGCCGAGGAGGTCTTCGGCCCGGTCGCGCCGGTCGTGCCCTACTCGTCGCTCGACGAGGCCGTCGCCCTCGCCTCGGACAGCCCTTACGGCCTGTCGCTGGGCATCCTGTCGGCCGACGGGCTCAAGGCCCTGGAGCTGGCCAGCCGGATCCACTCGGGCGCCATCCACATCAACGACCAGACGGTCGCCGACGAGGCGGTGATCCCCTTCGGGGGCACCGGCGTCTCGGGCAACGGCTCGCGCATGGGCGGGCACGCCAACCTCGAGGCCTACACCGAGACCCAATGGGTCACGGCTCAGAGCGAGATGCCGGCCTACCCCTTCTAGAGGCTGTTGAGGTCGACGTAGTTGCGCGCGAGGACCGTCGCGGCCTCGCGCGACGCCGCGGCGAGGCGCAGGCGCGCGCGCTGGACGCCGTTCTCGAACTCGTCGTCGAAGCTCGGGTGCAGCATCTGGGTCATGTAGTTGGAGAACTCCTCGGCCCGCCACACCCGCTCGAGGCAGGTGTCGGAGTACTCGTCGAGGAGCCGGTCGTCGCCGTCGCGGAAGTGCGCGCAGAGCGCGCGCGACAGGACGCGCACGTCGGCCATCGCGAGGTTCATCCCCTTGGCCCCCGTGGGCGGCACGATGTGGGCGGCGTCCCCGGCGAGCAGGAGGCGCCCGTGGCGCATCGGCTCGATGACCAGGCTGCGCATGGCGGTGATCCCACGGTCGACGATGGGGCCGCTCACCACGCTCGGGCCAGCGTCGGTGGCCAGGCGCACCGACAGCTCCTCCCAGATCCTCTCGTCGGACCAGTCGTCGAGCCTCTCGTCGGGCCGCACCCCCAGGTAGAGGCGGCTGAGCGTCGGCGAGCGCATCGAGTAGAGCGCGAAGCCCCTCTCGTGGCGCGCGTAGATCAGCTCCTCGGTCGCGGGCGGGGCCTCCGCCAGGATGCCGAGCCACGAGAACGGGTAGGTGCGCTCGTGGCGGCGGGCACCGCCGTCCAGGAGCGCCTGGTGCGAGGGGCCGAAGGAGCCGTCGCACCCGGCGACGAAGTCGCAGGACACCCTCAGGGGGCCGTCGCCGGTCGCGGCCTCGACGAACGGGCGGTCGCCCGTCACGTCGGCGATCGCGGTGACCTCGGCGTCGAAGAAGAGCGGGGCGCCGCGGGCGACCCGCAGGGTAATCAGGTCCTTGACCACCTCCTGCTGGCCGTAGACGGTGATCGGGCGGCCGTCGGCGAGCTCGCTGAGCGCGACTCGATGCGAGAGGCCGTCGAAGCGCAGCTCTATCCCGTGGTGGACGAGGCCTTCACGGCGCATGCGCACGCCGGCCCCGGCGTCGTCGATCAGCCGGGCGATCCCGAACTCAATGACGCCGGCGCGCACCCGGCGCTCGACGTAGTCGCGGCTGCGCCGCTCCAGGACGACGGTGTCGACGCCCTCGCGCTCGAGCATCTGGGCGAGGAGGAGCCCCGCGGGTCCGGCGCCCACTATCGCCACCTGGGTTCGAAGCTCGGTCACACTCCCCCTCAACGGGCTCGGCCCTCACGCGAGCGCGGGCCGAAAGATATGCGAACGCCCGGAGGAATTAGTGTACTGTCCAGTTAATTAGACCCTAGCCCACCCCAAGGGCGCGAAGGCCGTCGATCCGGGGTGGGTGGAGAGAGGACCGCGTGCCCGTCGTCGTGCGCAACACCCCGCGGACCGACCCCGGTCTGGTCGACGCCCTCGGCCGCTTCGGCGTGGCCACGATCCACGAGGCCCAGGGGCGCACCGGACTGCTGGCGGCGCGCCTGCGACCGATCTTCCGGCCGGCGCGCGCGGCGGGAGCGGCGCTGACCTGCGAGGTGGCCCCGGGCGACAACTGGTCCATCCACGTCGCGGTCGAGCAGGCGCGCCCGGGCGACCTCCTGGTCGTCACCCCGACGAGCCCGTGCGACGACGGCTACTTCGGCGAGCTGCTCGCGACCAGCCTCGTCGCCCACGGCGTGCGCGGCCTCGTGATCGACGCGGGCGTGCGCGACGTCGCCGAGCTGACCGCCATGGGCTTCCCCGTGTGGTCCAAGACGGTGAACGCGCAGGGGACCGTGAAGGAGACGCCGGGCAACGTGCAGACCCCGATCGTCTGCGCCGGGGCGCGCATCGACCCCGGTGACGTGATCGTGGCCGACGACGACGGCGTCGTCGTCGTGCGCCGCGCGGACGCCGGCGTCGTGCGCGACGCGTGCCTCGCGCGCGAGGAGTCCGAGGCCGAGAAGCGGTCGCGGCTCGCCGCGGGCGAGCTGGGGCTCGACATGTACGCGATGCGCGAGAGGCTCGCCGAGCGCGGCCTGCGCTACGAGGAGGCCCCCGGCGGTGACTGACCAGCGGCCGATCCCCTGCTCGGTGATGCGCGGCGGGACGTCCAAGGGCCTGTACTTCCTCGCCGAGGACCTGCCGGGCGACGTGGCGACCCGCGACGCCGTCCTACTGGCCGCGATGGGGTCCCCCGACCCGCGTCAGATCGACGGCATGGGCGGTGCCCACCCGCTGACGTCGAAGGTGGCCGTCGTCTCGCGGTCCGCGCGGCCCGACGTCGACGTCGACTACCTCTTCCTCCAGGTGTGGCCGGACCGCGCCGAGGTCTCGGACAACCAGAACTGCGGCAACCTCCTGGCCGGGGTGGGCCCGTTCGCGCTCGACCAGGGCCTCGTCGAGCCCCGGGGCGAGCTGACCGCGGTGCGGATCTGGATGGTCAACACCGAGAGCCGCGCCGTGGCCACGGTGGCCACCCCCGACGGCCGGGCCCGCTACGACGGGGACGCCCGGATCGACGGCGTGCCCGGGACGGCCGCGCCCGTGCCGATCGAGTTCCTCGACGTCGCCGGGTCGACGTGCGGAAGCCTCCTGCCCACCGGCCACGCGGTCGACGTCGTCGACGGGCTGCGCGTCACCTGCGTCGACAACGGCATGCCCGTCGTGTGCGTGGCCGCCGCCGACCTCGGGCTCACCGGCTACGAGGAGCCGGCGGAGATCGAGGCGAACGCCGACGTCTGCGCGGCGGTCGAGGCCCTGCGCCTCGCCGCCGGGCCGCTCATGAACCTCGGCGACGTCACGGACGCGACGGTCCCGAAGGTCAGCCTGCTCGCCCCGGCCAAGGGCGGAGGGGCCCTCAGCACCCGGACCTTCATCCCTCGGCGCGTCCACGAGGCGATCGGCGTCTTCGGGGCGGTGTCGGTGGCGACCGCCTGCCTGGTGCCGGGCTCGGTGGCCCAGGAGGTCTCCGGGGTCAGCGTCGGGCCCGGGGAGGTGACCCTGGACATCGAGCACCCCACGGGGTACTTCGGCGTCACCCTTCGCGTCGAGGCCGACGGGGACGGCGCGGCCGTGCGGTCCGCGGCGCTGCTGCGCACGGCCCGCCTCCTGATGCGCGGCGAGGTCCTCGTCCCCGGCTCGGCGTGGGGTCGCGATGATCATTGACTGCCACGGCCACTTCACGACCGCGCCCGAGCCCCACAACCTCTGGCGCAAGGCCCAGGTCGCCGCGTACGAGTCGGGCGCGACGGCCCCGGCGTACCCCGCGATCTCCGACGACGAGATCGTCGATGCGATCGAGGCCAACCAGCTGCGGCTGATCCGCGAGCGCGGCGCGGACCTCACGGTCTTCTCGCCGCGGGCCTCCGCGATGGAGCACCACGTGGGCGACGCCGCGGTCGGCGAGGCGTGGTCGCGGGCGTGCAACGACCTCGTCGCCCGGGTGGTGACGCTCTTCCCCCTCTCCTTCGCCGGGGTCTGCCAGCTGCCCCAGTCCCCCGGCGCCCCCGTCGAGCGCTGCGTCGCCGAGCTCGAGCGCTGCGTCGCCGAGCTCGGCTTCGTGGGCCTCAACCTGAGCCCCGACCCCAGCGGCGGTCGCTGGGACTCCCCGCCGCTGACCGACCCCTCGTGGTTCCCGCTCTACGAGTCGATGGTCGATCTCGACGTGCCGGCCATGATCCACGTCTCGGCCAGCTGCAACCCGAGCTTCCACACGACCGGCGCGCACTACCTCAACGCGGACACGACGGCCTTCATGCAGCTGCTCCAGGGCGACCTCTTCGCCACGTTCCCGACCCTGCGCTTCGTGATCCCGCACGGCGGGGGCGCGGTCCCCTACCACTGGGGCCGCTTCCGGGGCCTCGCCGACATGCTCGGCCGGCCAGACCTCTCCACCCACCTGATGGACAACGTGTTCTTCGACACGTGCGTCTACCACCAGGCGGGGGTCGACCTCCTCCTCGGGGTGATCGACACGAAGAACGTCCTGTTCGGGTCCGAGATGCTCGGCGCGGTCCGCGGGGTGGACCCCACCACCGGCCACCACTTCGACGACACGAAGCGCTACGTGGACGCCGCGGGCCTCACCGACGCCCAGCGCGACCAGGTCTTCAGCGGCAACGCCCGCCGGGTGTACCCGCGCCTGCACCAGGCGCTGATCGGGCAGGGGCGCTAGCCGTGGCGGGGTTCACCGTCGACGCCGACTGGCTGGAGTTCGACCCCGACCCGTCGACGCCCACCTTCAAGGTGCCCGCCGGCGCCGTCGACGCGCACTGCCACGTCATCGGCCCCGCCTGGCGCTTTTCGTTCTCGCCCCAGCGGAAGTACACGCCGGCGGACGCCCCCAAGGAGAGCCTCTTTGCGCTGCGCGACCACTTGGGGTTCGAGAGGAACGTCGTCGTCCAGGCGACCTGTCACGGCGCGGTCAACGACGCGATGGTCGACGCGCTCGTCGCCTCCGGCGGCCGCGCGCGAGGCGTCGCGACCGTGGAGCCGAGCGTCTCGCGCTCCGAGCTCGCCGACCTCGACGCGGCCGGGGTTCGCGCGGTGCGGTTCAACTACGTGCGACGTCTCGTCGACCCCGAGCCGGACCGCTACTACCGCCAGATCGTCGAGAAGATCGCCCCCCTGGGCTGGCACGTCGACATCTACTTCGAGGCCGCCGACCTCGCGCAGCGCTGGGACCTCTTCACGTCGCTCGAGACCGTCGTCGTGGTCGACCACATGGGCCGCCCCGACGTGACCAAGCCCGTGGACGGTCAGGACTTCGCGCTGTTCCTGCGCCTGATGCGCGAGCACGACAACGTCTGGGCGAAGGTCTCGTGCCCCGAGCGCATCAGCGTCTCGGGCCCGCCGGCCTACGACGACGCGGTGCCCTTCTCGCGCCGCGTCGTCGAGGAGTTCCCCGATAGGGTCCTGTGGGGAACCGACTGGCCGCACCCCAACCTCAAGGAGTACATGCCCGACGACGGGGGCCTGGTCGACGTGATCCCGAGGATCGCGGTCACCCCGGAGAGCCAGCGAAGGCTCCTCGTCGACAACCCCCACCGGCTCTACTGGAAGGAGGGCTAACCCGTGCCCGACAACTCCGAGTTCGACGACATCCCGGGCACGACGGTGTTCACCGCCCAGCGCTCGCACCAGGGGTTCCAGCTCAACCAGTTCTGCATGAGCCTGATCAAGCCCGAGAACCGCGAGCGGTTCAAGGCCGACGAGCGCGCCTACCTCGACGAGTGGACCATGACCGAGCCGCAGAAGCAGGCGGTCCTCGACCGCGACTACAACGCCATGATCGCCCTCGGCGGCAACATCTACTTCCTCGCGAAGATCTTCTCGACCGACGGCCTGAGCTTTCAGGTCGCGGCGGCGTCCATGACCGGCATGAGCGTCGATGACTACGCGGCCATGATGCTGCACGGCGGGCGCTCGCCCGAGGGCGTCCGCTCGATCAGGGAGGGGCGCTAGCCATGGCCCGGATCACCGCCGGGGTCACGACGAGCCACGTCCCCGCCATCGGCGCGGCCCTCGACCGCGGGAACGACGACACGGACTACTGGGCCCCGGTCTTCGCCGGGTACAAGTGGTCCAAGGAGTGGATCGCCGAGGAGCGCCCGGACGTCGTCGTGCTCGTCTACAACGATCACGCGACCGCGTTCTCGCTCGAGGTCATCCCGACGTTCGCCATCGGGTGCGCCGACGAGTTCCCCATCGCCGACGAGGGGTTCGGGCCGCGGCCGGTCCCGACGGTGTTGGGGCACTCGGAGCTCGCCTGCCACATGGCCCAGTCCCTGATCCTCGACGAGTTCGACATGACCGTCATCAACCAGATGCCGGTGGACCACGGGCTGTCGGTGCCCATGTCGCTGATGTTCGGCAAGACCGACGCGTGGCCGGTTCGCGTCGTGCCGATCGCGGTCAACGTCGTCCAGTACCCGCCCCCGACCGGGGCGCGCTGTTTCAAGCTCGGCCAGGCCATCGCCCGCGCGGTGGCGAGCTTCGACGAGGACCTGAACGTCCAGGTGTGGGGCACGGGCGGCATGAGCCACCAGCTTCAGGGCCCGCGCGCCGGGCTCATCAACTCGGTGTTCGACAACGCGTTCCTGGACCACATGAGCGGCGACCCGAGCCACCTCCTCGGCATCTCCCACCTGGAGTACCTGCGCGAGGCCGGGTCCGAGGGAATCGAGCTCGTCATGTGGCTCGTCATGCGCGGCGCGCTGGGCGACGGCGCGACCGAGTTGCACCGCTTCTACCACGTGCCCGCGTCCAACACCGCGGTGGGCCACCTCGTCATGAAGGCCGCTGCGCCCGCATGACCGCGGCCACGCGAGTCGCCGTCGTCGGGGCGGGCGCCTTCGGCATCAAGCACCTCGACGCCCTCGCGCGCATCGACGGCGTCGAGGTCACCGCGGTCGTCAGCCGCACGGCCGGCCAGGCCCGCGAGGTCGCCGATCGGTACGGGGCACCGGTCGCGTCCACCGAGTACGAGGACGTCCTGCGCTCGCCCGACGTCGACGCGGTCATCCTGTGCACGCCCACGCAGCTGCACGCGGCGCAGGCGGTCGCGGCGCTGCGCGCGGGCAAGCACGTCCAGGTGGAGATCCCCCTGGCCGACTCGTGGAAGGGCGCGGCCGAGGTCGCACGGGCGTCGCGCGAGGCCTCACTGGTGTGCATGGTGGGCCACACCCGACGCTTCAACCCGTCGCACCAGTGGGTCCACCAGCGGGTCGCCGCCGGGGAGTTCGAGATCCAGCAGATGGTCGTCCAGACGTACTTCTTTCGCCGGACCAACACCAACGCGCTCGGCCAGCCCCGCAGCTGGACGGACAACCTCCTGTGGCACCACGCCGCGCACACGGTCGACCTCTTCGCGTACCAGTGCGGCGAGGCGGTCGCCGACGCCCACGTGATGGCGGGGCCGACGCACCGTGAGCTTCTCATCCCCATGGACATGTCCGTCCAGCTGCGCACCGCGTCGGGCAAGATCTGCACCCTCTCGCTGAGCTTCAACAATGACGGGCCGCTCGGCACGTTCTTTCGCTACATCGGCGACACCGGGACCTACGTGGCGCGCTACGACGACCTGGTCACCGGCCACGACGAGCCCATCGACGTGTCGGGCGTCGCGGTCTCCATGGACGGCATCGAGCTCCAGGACCGCGAGTTCGTGCGCGCGGTGCGCGACGGTGACCAGCCGAACTCCTCGGTCGAGGACGTCCTCGGGTGCTACGAAGTGCTCGCGCGGCTCCAGGAGCAGCTGGACGCGGCGCCGAGGAGCTGAGCGACGACCTGAGCGCCGGCCCGATCGAGGGTCAGTCGATCGCCGGGCTCGTGAGGTAGCCGACGACGACGTCGCCGATCATCCGGCGGTAGGCCTCGCGCCGGCTCGGCTCGACGAGGTTGCGCCCGAAGTTGGCCGCGAACGTGTAGCGGTTGTTGATTCGGAAGAAGCAGAACGAGCTGATCAGCATGTGCATGTCCAGGGCGTCGACGTCGCGGAAGAAGACCCCCTCGGCCCGGCCGCGCTCCAGGACCTGCTCGAGGATCTTGATCCCGGGCCGGTCGAGGCCGGGGAAGCCGCTCGCCGCGGTCACGAACCTCGCCTGCTGGACGTTCTCGTGGCTGACGAGGCGGCTGAAGTTGGGGTTGGCGTCGTGGCGGTCGAAGGTGAGCTCGGCGAGCTGGCGGATTGCCGTCACCGGGTCCAGGCGCTCGACGTCGATGCTCTCTTCGACGATGCGGATGTTCTCGTACGCCCGCTCGAGGGCGGCCACGTAGAGGAGCTCCTTGGAGCCGAAGTAGTAGTAGATCATCCGCTTCGTCGTCCGGGTCCGGCTCGCGATCTCGTCCACCCGGGCGCCGGCGAAACCCTGGTTCGCGAACTCCTCGGTCGCCACGGCCAGGATCTCGCTTCGGGTGCGCTCCGGGTCACGCTGGCGGCCCGCTCCCTTGACGACCTTCTTCTGCTCTAGGGTCATGCCCGTCCTCGGTGCCGTCGGCGGCCCCGACGGGCCACCCGGTCGCTCAGCCGGCCCGGTCGCGCGACCCCGGGCAGTGGGAGGTACGAGCCGCGTCCGCTACGAACCCAAGACCCGGGGCCATCGAGGTTGGACCACCAAGTAACCATCTGGACCATACATGACGTGTCCGGAGCGGCCGCGCGACGGGCCAGCCGAGGGTGCCCCCGGGGGTGCGCGCTCTGACGAGCGTCCGTGGCGTCCAGCGCGCGGATGCGCGCGAAACGAGTCGCATCGGCCGACGACTACCCGGCCCTCACGAGGGGCGCGACCTCGCTGGCGATGAGTCGCAGGTGGTCAGGATCGTCGAGGTCGAGGACCTGGAGGTAGAGCCGCGTCGCCCCCGCGGCGCTCAGTTCGTGGATCTTGTCCACGACCTGCTCGGGCGTGCCCGCTAGGCCGTGCTCGGCCAGCTCGGGGACCTCGCGCCCGATCGCCGACGCGCGCACGGCGACCTCCGCCTCGTCGCGGCCGCAGCAGACGACCTGGGCCGCCGACCGCACGACCGTCGCCGGGTCGCGCCCCATCGCCTCGCACGCAGCGTCGACGAGCTCGTACTGGGACGCGCAGACGTCGAAGGACGAGAAGGGGACGTTGAACTCGTCGGCGTAGGTGGCCGCCAGCCGCGGGGTGACCCGACGGCCGTGGCCCCCGACGATGATCGGCGGCCGTGGCGCCTGGGCCGGCTTGGGGAGCGCCGGGCTCTCGGACAGCGAGTAATGCGCGCCGGAGTAGCTGAACGTCGCGCCCGGGTCCGTCGCCCAGAGCCCCGTGATGACGGCGAGCTGCTCCTCGAGCCTCTCGAAGCGCTCGGCGAGCGCGGGGAACGGGATGCCGTAGGCGGCGTGCTCGCGCTCGTACCACCCCGCACCGAGGCCCAGCTCCACGCGTCCGCCGCTCATCACGTCGACCTGCGCCACCGCGATGGCGAGCGGTCCCGGATGGCGGAACGTCGCGGCCGTCAGCAGCGTGCCGAGGCGAATGCGGCTCGTGTCGCGCGCCAGCGCGGCCAGGGTGATCCACGCGTCGGTCGGACCCGGCAGGCCGGACACCGACCCCATCTTGAGGTAGTGGTCCGAGCGGAAGAACCCGCTGAAGCCCTCCTCCTCGGCCGCGCGCGCGAGCGCGAGGATCTGGTCGTAGGTGGCCCCTTGCTGGGGCTCGATGAAG
The DNA here is from genome assembly GCA_963820815.1 of uncultured Actinomycetota bacterium. Lineage (GTDB taxonomy): Bacteria > Actinomycetota > Acidimicrobiia > Acidimicrobiales > RAAP-2 > RAAP-2. The sequence goes on from CAWGBL010000003.1 coordinate 1,066,880, forward strand.
ATCCGAAGGTCCACGCCTCGATCATCCCACTACCGCCCCCGGGATCGGGCGGGTGGCGCTAGTCGCCGCTCGTCGCGTCGCGCGCCGCGTGGAACTCGCGGTGCAGCATCTCGCGAGTGATCGACCGCTTGGCGCCCGTGTGCGCCGGGTGGTGGCGCGCGCACGCGACGTAGGGGGTCCCGGCCACCGGTCGCCCGAGGCGGGGGCAGCGCTTCACGTGGCAGTTGTGGTGCCGCCACGCGGCGGCCACGCCCACGACCAGGGTGGCCTCGCCGATGTCCGAGCCGAAGCCCGACCAGAAGCCGTAGTACGGGCCCGACTCGTTGACGGTCCCCGTGTGGACCTCGAACCAGTGCCACCAGGCGGAGTGGGCCGCGGCGAAGAGGACGGCGAGCACGACGATCGCCGCGAGAATGACCCCCCAGCGCAGAGCCCTGGGAATGCGCTCGAAGGGCGTCGGCTCGAGGTCGGGGGCGGCGGCGCCCGGGTCGTCCGTCTGGTCACTCATCCGCTGCTCTCCCACCGACACGCCGCCCGTCGAGGGGGACTCGACGACTCCGCGTTCCCGTACTGACTCCTACCATGCCGGCGATTCGCCGCCGGGCATTCCGCCCGGGCGCCGGCGCGCGAGCGCAGCGACCCGGTCGGGCGCACGCGAAGGGGGCCTTGGGCCCTGGGTCTGGCCCGCGGGCCATACGTAGCGTCGGGCTGGGAGACACGATCTCGAAAGGAGCCTCGTGCGCGCACCACTCCGCTCCACCCTCGCCCTCGCCGCGGCGGCCACGCTCGTGGCGTGGGCGCCCGGCGTCGCCGGCGCCACCTCGCCGCCCGCCAGCCTCACCGTCGGGCCCGCCGACGTGGCGCGCGCGGCCGTCCTTCACGCGACGATCGCCCCGCGCGGCGCGCGCGTCCTGCTCGCGCCGACCTGCAGCACCGTGCCCGCGTCGCTCGTGGCCCGGATCCTCGGCACGTCAGTGACCAAGAGTGGCCCGGGCTCGAGCACCGGTCTGCTCAACGAGTTCGGCCAGAACGTCCTCGTCGGGGGCAAGACGCTCAAGGTCACGTGGTGGTCGTGCGACTACGACCACAACCCGGTGACGCACGTCGGCCTCGGCGTCTCGGTCTCTTACCTGACTGAGCCGACCGCGGCGAGGGCCCTCTCCATCACCAAGGCGCTCTGCTCCACGATGCGACCCTTCTCGTCGAGCTGGGCGACGCCCAGGATCGGCTCGACGGCCTGCCTCCAGGGCCACACCGGCGCGATGCAGTCGTCGAACGCGTTCCTGGCCGAGGGCAACGTCGTTGTCCAGCTCTTCGGATCGCAGTCCCCGACCCAGTCGCTCGCCCTGCTGCGCGCGATCGCCCCCCTCGTCGCCAAAGCGCACGCTAAGACGCCCGTCATCACCGTGACGACGACGCAGTACGCGGTGACCAACGGCTACGTGTCGGTCGGCCTGAGTTGCACCGGGGCTGACTGCGCGGGCGTCGTCACGCTCACCGCTCCGATCAACGGCGCGACCGTCACCCTGGCGCGGGTCCCGTACCAGATGGGCAAGGCGTCACAGATGTCGCTCAACGTCACCCTCAACCCCGAGGGGACGAACTACCTCGGCCACCCGAGCAGTGGCCCGGTCACGGTCACCCTGACCGTCACCGTGGGCCGGGGCCGAACCGTGGTTCAGCAGATCTCCGTGTCCAGCGGCGTGTCGCCGACGACGACCAGCCCCCCGTTCCCGCCGGGCACGACCACGACCGTCGGCCCATAGGACGTAGGCGGCCGGCGGCTAGTCGGTGAGCCCGTCGGGGCCCGGCGGCACGTCGACCGCGTGCTCGCGCAGCGCGTCGAGCGGCACGACGTCCAGGGCCCGCTCGTGCGTCGAGGCGAGGACGACGAAGGCCGCCGCCCCGTCACGGTGCGCGCGCAGCCAGTTGGCGGCGGTGACGCACCAGCGGTCGCCGGGGACGAGCCCCGGGAAGCGGTACTCGGGCGCCGGCGTCGACAGGTCGTTGCCGATGGTGCGCTGGTGCTCGAGGAACTGCGCGGTCACGACGGCGCAGATCGTGTGGCTGCCCAGGTCCTCGGGGCCGGTCGCAGCAGCAGCCGTCGCGGTAGAAGCCGGTGACCGGGTCGCTGCCGCACGGCTCGAGCTCGCCGCCCAGGACGTTGCGTTCGGCCACGGGCCGAGTATCGCCGACCCCCCGGGCGCCGGGTCAGCGGCGCGGGCGCGCCCGGCCGGGCGGCCGCGCGCGGGCCGGCCGGCGCGCGGCCGCCCGGCGCCACAGGGTGAGGCCGCCGATGCTCGACGCGACGATCGCCGCCGCGACCAGAATCACCGGCGCCGCCGGGAGCACGAGGGCGAAGACCCGTCCGATCCGCGGCACGGCGAACGGCGCGACAATCGCCGCGGCCATGACCGTCACGAGCGCGACCCGCCATCGGGTCAGGGGCATGGCCACCAGGACGAGCACCCAGATCCCGACCGCGAAGAGCGCCAGCGTCGCGGCGCTGCGCGCCTGGGCGTGGGTCGTGGCCGGCATCGCCCCGGCCGCGAGGTAGGTCGAGAACGTGGCGGCAGCCGCCGCGACCCCCGTGGGGATCGTGAAACGCGCGACGCGCCGGGTGAAGCCGCGGCGCGCCCGCGCGTCGTCAGGGGCCAGGGCCAAGAAGAACCCGGGGACGCCGATCGTCAGCGTGCTCACGATCGTGAGATGCCGGGGGAAGAACGGGTAGGTCACCGCGGAGGCCGCGACGGCCACCGCGAGGAGTGCCGCGTACACCGTCTTGGTGACAAAGAGGTGCGCCACCCGCTCGATGTTGGCGATGACGCGCCGGCCCTCGAGCAGCACCGGCGGGACCGAGGCGAACGAGCTGTCGAGCAGCACGACGCGAGCGACGCAGCGGCTGGCCTGGCTGCCCGACCCCATCGCGATGCCGAGGTCAGCCTGCTTGAGCGCCGGCACGTCGTTAACCCCGTCGCCCACCATCGCGACGACGTGACCCTGGGCCTGCAGGGCTCGGACCGCGGAGAGCTTCTGGTGGGGCCGGACCCGGCCGAAGACGCGCGTCGTCGCGAGCGCGTCCGCCAGCGCAGACTCGTCGAGCGACGTCGCGTCCGCGGCCCCGACACCGACGTCGATGCCCGCGCGCGCGGCGATGTCGGCGACCGCGTCGGGGGCGTCGCCCGACAGCACGGTGATCGCGACCCCCTGGTCGCGCAGGTAGCCCACGACCTCGCCCGCGTCCGGGCGAAGCTGCTCGGACAGGGTCACCAGGGCGATCGGGGTGACCCGCGGGGGCGGTGCGCTCGCGTCGACCGGCTCGTCGCTGCGCGCCAGGAGCAGCCGGCGCCCGCCCCCGGCCCGGGTGCTCGCCAGCGCCTCGGCCGCCGCGGCGGCGAGCGGCCCGAGAGCCGACGGGGCGCCGAGCAGCCACGTCCCGCGCCCGGCGAAGGCGGTCGCGCTCCACTGACGCGAGGAAGAGAACGGAACCCGGGCCGTCACCTCCCAGTCGGGAGCGCGCCGCCCACTCAGAGAGATGGCCCGGATCGTGGCGTTCGGCGCCGGGTCCGCGGCGGCGATGGCCCCGAGGACGTCAGCGACGTCCCGGTCCGACACGTCACCGAGGCACTGCACCGCCTCCAGGGTCATGCCCGGGGTGGTGAGCGTCCCCGTCTTGTCGATGCAGAGGACGTCGACGAGCGCCAGGCCCTCGACCGCCGACAGTTCCTGGACCAGGACGCGACGCCGGGCGAGGCGCAGAGCCCCCGCGGCGAACGCGATCGACGTCAGGAGGACGAGGCCCTCGGGCACCATCGCCGAGACCCCGGCCACCGACCCGCGCAGGGCGTCGGCCACGCTCGCGTGGTTGTGGCCGTGTCGCAGCAGCTGGGTCAGAACGAGGGCCACCGCCGACGGGACCATCACCCAGGTCACCACGCGCAGGATGCGGTTCGTCCCCTCCTGGAGCTCTGAGCGAGCGACTCGGAACTCCCGCGCGCCCGCCTCGATCCGGCTCGCGTACGACGCGGCGCCGACCCCGGTGGCCCGGACTCGCGCCGTCCCGGCCACGACGAAGCTGCCCGACAGGACCCGATCGCGCGGCGCCTTGGCGACGGGCTCGGCCTCGCCGGTGAGCAGGGACTCGTCGACCTCCAGCCCGTCGCTGACGAGGACCTCGGCGTCGACGACGACCTGGTCGCCGGGGTGCAGGACCAGCACGTCGTCCTCGACCACCCGGTCCGCGGCGAGGTCGACGAGCTCGCCGTCGCGCACCGCACGGGCCCGCGGGGCCGTCAGGATCGCCAGCCGGTCGAGGCTCCTCTGGGCGCGGACCTCCTGGACCGTCCCGATCGCCGTGTTGACCACGAGGACGACGCCGAAGAGGCCGTCCTGGACCGGCCCGATGATCGCGACGACGACCAGGAGCCCGCCGAGGATGGCGTTGAAGCGCGTCAGGACATTGGCCCGGAGGATCTGGCGCAGGGTCCGGCGCGTCGGCGCGGGCGCGCGGTTGACCCGACCCTCGGCGACCCGGGCCCGGACCTCCTCGGCGCTGAGCCCGGCCGCGGGGCCGGGGTGAGCGCTCGGCGAGGCCGCGGGCGCGGACGGAGGGGCTTCGCCGTCGGGCCCGAGGGCGGGGGTCACCGGTCGCCTATCGAACGCGGGTCAGCCGGCCGTCGCCCGCCACCGGACCCGCGTCGTCGGCCACCCGCTCGGACTACGCGGCTGGGGGCCCTGGACCGGCGAGCGACCACCCGCCGAGTCTCCCTCCCCGGCCTCGGGGAGCCCCAGGGCACAAGGGCACGTCGCCACCAGGACGTTCGGCCCTGGCGGGCGACGGCGCGCGCGTGCCAGACACGAGGGGTGAAGGCTGGGGTGAGCGCCGCGCGCCGACGAGCGTCCGTCCCGTGGGCGGCGGTGCTCCTGGGCGCGACGGCGGCGTGCCTCGCCGTTGGCGGGGCGCTCTGGGCCGCGGGCGGCGCGGCGGCGGGGCGCGACGCGTGGCTCGCCGGGGGCGCCCTGGGCACGGCCTACTCGCTGTGGACGGTGGTCGTCGGGCTGCGCCGCGGCCAGCTCGGGGTCGACGCCATCGCCGTCCTCGCGCTGGTCGGGGCGATGGCGGTCGGCGAGGACCTCGCCGCCGCCGTCATCAGCCTCATGGTCGCCACCGGCCAGTCCCTCGAGGGCTGGGCGAGGGGCCGAGCCCGCCGCGACCTCTCCGAGCTGGCGAATCGGGCGCCCCGGGGGGCGCGTCGCTACGAGGCGCAGGGGATCCGCGCGATCGACGCCGCCGACGTCGCCGTCGGCGACCGCCTCATCGTCAGCCCCGGCGAGCTCGTGCCCGTCGACGGCACGCTGCTCGACGACGCGGTCCTCGATGAGTCGACCCTCACCGGCGAGCCCCTGCCCGTGGCGCGCAGGTCCGGGGACCCGGTGCGCAGCGGCGTGATGAACGGCGGGCCCGCCTTCGACCTGCTCGCGACCTCGACCGCGGCGCAGGGGACCTACGCCGGGATCGTGCGCCTCGTGTCCCAGGCCGAGGCGTCCCAGGCCCCCTTCGTCCGGCTCGCCGACCGGTTCGCGCTCTGGTTCCTGGGCGTGTCCCTGGGCGCCGCCGCAGTGGCGTGGGCGGCGGGCGGCGCGGCGCGCGCGGTCGCGGTGCTCGTCGTGGCCACGCCCTGCCCGCTGATCCTCGCCGCCCCGGTCGCGATGGTCGCCGGGCTGTCGCGCGCGGCGCGGCGCGGGGTGATCATCAAGGGGGGCGCGGTCCTCGAGCGGCTCGCGGGCTGCACCACCCTGCTGATCGACAAGACGGGGACCCTCACGACGGGCCAGCCGACCCTCACCCAGGTGGTGACCGCCGAGGGGCGGGCCCCCGACGAGGTCCTCGCGCTCGCGGCGTCGCTCGACCAGGTGTCGACCCACGTCCTGGCGCGCGCCGTCGTCCGCGCGGCCGCCGACCGCGGGTGCCGGCTCACCCGGCCCGACCAGGTCGAGGAGGTCGCGGGCCAGGGCATCCGCGGCGTGGTGGGCGGCCGGTCGGTGGCGCTCGGGAGCGCGTCGTGGACCGGGTTCTCGCAGTGGCCCGCCTGGGCCAAGAGCGCCCGGCGCCGGGCGCGGCTCGACGGGTCCCTCGTCGTCTTCGTCTCGGTGAGCGGCGCGCCGGCGGGCGCGCTCGTCCTCGAGGACCCCATCCGCGCCGACGCGCCGCGGACCGTGCGCCTGCTCCGGCGCAGCGGAATCGATCGGGTCGTCATGGTCACCGGCGACCGCGCGGAGGTCGCCGCGACGATCGGCGCCGTCATCGGGTTCGACGAGGTCCTCGCGGAGCGCTCGCCCGCCGAGAAGCTCGACGCGGTGCGCGCCGAGCGCCGCCGAGCGCCCACGATCATGCTGGGCGACGGGGTCAACGACGCCCCGGCGATGGCGCTGGCCGACGTCGGCATCGCGATGGGCGTGCGCGGGGCCGCCGCCTCGTCCGAGGCCGCCGACGTCGTCCTCACCGTCGACCGGCTCGACCGCGTGGGCGAGGCGCGGGCGCTGGCCCACCGCGCCCGCGCCATCGCCCTCGAGAGCGTCGTCGCGGGGATGGCCCTGTCGCTGGGCGCGATGGTCCCGGCGGCCCTGGGGCTGCTCCCGCCGGTCTGGGGGGCGATCCTCCAGGAGGGCATCGACGTCGTCGTCATCGTCAACGCTCTGCGCGTCCTGCGCCCGGCTCCGGTCGACGTGCGCCTCGCCGACGAGGAGTCCGAGCTGGCGCGCCGCTTCCAGGCCGAGCACCAGATGGTGCGCGCCGCGATCGACGAGGTGGGCCGCGCCGCGGACGGCCTCGGCGTCGCGGGCGCGGCCGACGAGATGGCGCGGCTGCGCCGCGTCCACCGGCGGCTCGTCGAGGAGGTCGGCCCCCACGAGGAGGCCGAGGAGGAGTACCTCTACCCGGCCATCGGCCGGGCCCTGGGCGGCAGCGACCCGACGGGGCCGATGAGCCGCTCGCACGTCGAGATCATCCACCAGATCAAGCGGCTGGGCCAGCTCCTCGACGACATCGGGCCCGCGGGGCCCGACGAGGACGACGTCGCCGAGCTCCGGGCGCTGCTCTACGGCCTGCGGGCGCTGCTGCGCCTCCACACGATCCAAGAGGAGGAGAGCTACCTCTCGCTCGCCTCCGAGGCCGGCCCCGTGCGCGTCCCGCGCGGCGATCTCGCGGCGAGCGGCCCGCCGTCGGGCCGCCCGCAGACGTGACTTTCGCCCTCATGGGCGCGCGCGCGGCGCGCCGTAGGTTTCGAGCGTGAAGAGGGCGTGGCTGGCCGTCGGGATTGTCGTCGTCGCGGGACTCGCGACGTGGGCCGGGCTGCGCGCGACGTCCACGACCACTACGACGACCTCCACGACGACGACCACCGCGGCCACCACGAGCCTCGACGACGCGGTCTGGCCGACTCCGGCGTCGGGGGTGCGGTACGCGACCCCCGCGGCCGCCGCGAGGGGTTTCGCGACCGACATCGTGCACATGAGCTCGCCGGTCGTGGGCGCGTTCCGCCCGGGCGACAGCCGCTCGGGCGAGGTCCCCGTGCGGGCCAGCGCGAGCGGGCCCGAGACCACGGTCCTCGTGCGCCAGCTCGCCGCGGGGAATGACTGGTACGTGATCGGCGCGTCCACGGCGAACATCGTGATCAACACGCCGGGCGCGCTCGACACCGTTCGCTCGCCGATGACGCTGACGGGCAAGAGCGTGGCCTTCGAGGGAGTCGTCAACGTGACGGTGCGCGACGACGTCTCGTCGGCGCCGCTCGCCTCGACGACCGTCCTGGGCGGCGGCGACTCGATGAGGCCGTTCGCCGCGACCGTGTCCTTCACGGCGCCCGGGTCGCGCCTCGGAGACCTGGTCCTGTTCGTCCGGTCGGCGAAGGACGGCTCGGTGACCTGCGCCTCGGTGGAGCGCATTCGCTTCTAGCCCCGCGGACCCGTCAGGCCGGCGACGCGCGCCGGGTCCGGCGTTCCCGGCGGCGTGACGCGACGACCGCGACCGCGACGTCCAGGCCGAGCAGCGCGCCGCCGACGACGTCCCACGCCTCGACGACGCCGAACGGGCCGAATCTCGCGGTGACCGGCCCGGTGCGCGCCGCGCCCGAGCGCGAGAGCGCGATGGTGACGCCGAACTGCGACGTCGTCGTGAACCCGGGGGCCGCCCAGCCGCGGTACGCCGGGAGGGTCAGCACGACGTGGCGCGCACCCGGCGTCGGGTGAACGACGGGCGACCGCCGAGGCCGGCGCGACCGACAGGACCCGCGGCGGCTCTGGCGCCAGCGCGAGCCCCGCGGGCAGCGCGAGCGGGCCGGGCCGGGCGTGGGCCCGCGACGAGGTAGTCGATGAGCGGCACGCCGCCGGCCAGCGCGAGGACCGCGCCCCAGTCGCGACCGTGAGCGCACGCCGCGGCTCGTAGGCCCGTGGGCACGACCTCGTCGCTGCGGTAGACGTCGAGCGGTGGGCCCGTCGAGGACGCGGCGCAGGTCGCGCTGGCGGTTGAGCCAGTCGAAGCTCCGCCAGCCGCCGATCTTGGCGACGATCACGTCGCGCGCGCCGAGCGCGGCGAGGTCCGGCCGAACTCGCGCAGCCGCGGCCCCTCGGCCAGGGCGAAGCTGAGGAAGGCTCGACCGCGGGTTGATGCTCTCGCGTGCTCGATCGGCCCGCCTGAGGTCGTCGCCGCGACGACGGGCCGGCGAAGCGTCGACCACCGGGTTGGCGACGACCGCGCCGCGAGCCACGGCACCGGCAGGTAGGCGCTCCAGGGCAGGGCGAGCGACGTCGCCCCGGGGGAATGCGTGGTCGGCGACCGGCCCAGTCGCCGGGATCGTCGTCGGGCTCGCGAATCCGTCGAGAGCCCCACAGCTCGGTGTACCCGTAGAGGACGGGGATCGCCGCGAGCGTGACAGGTCGCCACGACCGGGCGCGCGGGCCCGCGCGACGCGAGCGCAGGATCGCCTCGACGCCGACGCCGAAGGCGATCGCGTAGCCCAGCGCGACGAGGGCGAGGAACTTCTCGGGCTCTCGCAGCACCTTGAACCCCGGCACGTGGACGAAGAGCCAGACGTGAACCCCGGCCGGTCGGGCCCTCCGCCCCGAGCGCGAGGAGCGAACCCGACGACGAGGACGACGCGAGCTGAGCGCGAGGCCGCGCGCGCCGCCGCTCCGGCGCGTCGCCAGGACCGGTAGCCGCCCCGCGACGACGAGGCAGGATCGCGGCAGCAGCAGCGGCCAGAGCCCGGCGGCGCGTCCTTGACGAGCGGCGTGCCCGGGCCGCAGAAGCCGTAGAGGCCGGGACGTTGACCCGCAGCCCCCACGCGGGTCGCCCACCGTGGGAAGCGGCGAGGTCGGTGCGCGACACGCGCGCCTCGCCGACCCGCCCGGCGCCACGACCGGGACGAGCCAGTAGAGGCTCAGCGTCGAGGGCGCAGCCGAGGCTGCGCAGGGCGGCGACCACCACCTCGCGGCGGCGGACGCCGCGTGCACGGCGACCACCACGACGAGCAGCAGCCCGGTGATGAATGCGTAGTGGACCGACAGCGCGATCTGGAGCGCGACGAGCGACGCCGCCGAGCGCGACGGTCGCCACGCGCGAGGCGAGCGGGCGCACGACGACGCCCAGCACGAGGGGCAAGAGCGCGTAGCCCATCACGACGTAGACCTGGCCGTTGGCCATGCGCTCGTCGACGAACGGGTTGACGCTGAACAGCAGCGTCGCCGCGCCGATCGCCACCGGCCGGCCGCGCAGGAGCCGCGCGAATCCCAGGCACGCGAGCGGCGCCACCACCACGAACGGCACGAGGGTCAAGACCTCCCAGTGCGTGGATTGGAACAGCCAGTACGAGCGCCGCCTCCACGGGCGCCCGGCTGGACACCCCCGGCGAGAAGCCGTAGGCCGACGGGGCGAACTGCGGGTGCGGCCCGACCGGGTAGTCGCCGAGGTCGAGGAGGAAGAGGCGCCGCCGCCCGACCATCGGCCCGACGATGACGGCGTCGAGGACCACGACCATCGCGATGAGCGACCAGCGGCCGCGCGCGCTGAGGCGCCCGGTCGCGCCACGCGACGTCCTCACCTCGCGGGGCACCGTCGAGCGGGGAGACGCCACGGCGACCAAGTCTTCTGCGTCGTCGGGCCCGTCGGCGGGGATGGCCGGATCCGCGGGCGCCCCACGTGGTGCGGGGGCGACCCGCACGCTCGCTGGCGTCACCGCGCCGGGGCGTCGACGCCGTCGGGCGCGACGCAGCCGCCCAACAGGACGCACGCCGCCGCCGCGGCCAGGACGACCAGGCTGAGCCCGCCGAGCAGCACCACGGACCCCGTCAGGCTGGCCAGCGGCGCGACCACGAGGGCTGCCAGGGCGAGTCCGAGGCAGACCCGGGCGGCGCGCACCGCCCACGGTCGCCGCCGGCGCGCGCGGCGGTCCCCCGGCGAGCCGTCGCGCGCCCACTCGACGCGCGGCCTCCGGGATCGCACGCCGAGCCCGGCGAGCAGGACCACCAGGGCGCCCGCGGTGACCGCGAGGCCCGCGACCGCGCGAGACTCCCCGCCGTAGGAGATGACCCCGGCGTGTCGGCCGGAGCCCAGGACGAACCCGGTGGCGAGCGACGTCACCGGGACGCCCGGCGCTGAGGCGCCACCGTCGTCCAGGCGCCAGAGGGGGTCGAAGGCCTGCGTCCACACGAGCACCCCGCTCCTCGGCGCGCTCAGGGAGTAGGCCCACTTCTCCACCCCCGTCGAGCGCACGGCCACCGGCGTCGCCGGTCGTTGTCGCCAGCCGCCGCTGGGCGCCGCGTAGATGCGGCACGAGGAGCGGGCGTCGGCGACCGACAGCTCGAGCGTCTGCGTGCGCGCCACCAGGGTGGGCGGCGGGACGCGGCGGCCGGTGCACAGCGGGCGCGGGTCGGCGCGGAAGCGGGCCGTCCCCGGCACGACGGGGAGCGAGACGGCCACCCGATGGACCAGGACCGACGGCTGCGGCACGCCCAGGGCGAAGGTGCCGGTGCTCGACTTGGACGCGAGAGCCACCCGAACCGAGGTCACGCTGGACCAGTCGGTCGGCCCGCTCCCGGGCTCGGGCGACGCGGTCGGGAACGCGACGTCGCGCCAGCCACTCGACGTGTCGACGACCTCGTAGCGCGCCTGAGTGGCGCCCGTGTCCCCGAAGTCGAAGTACACGCTGTAGGTGTTCCCGCTCCCGGTGCCCTTGAACTCGAGGTAGACGTAGGGACGATGGGACCAGTCCTGCGCGACGCCGTAGTTGAGCTTGGCCACCGCGTAGACCGTGCGGCCGGCGACCGCACGGAACTGGACCGCCCGCGTCGCCCCGGGGGACACGACGGTCGACTCTTGGGTGTTCGCCCCGCGCGGGACGAACCAGGCGTGCAGGGAGAACGCGCTCTGGCCGACCGGCGCCAGCCGCTTGGCCAATCCGGACCACCCCCACTTGCTGACGTCGCTCAGGTCGAAGGCGTAGCCGACGCGCCTGGCCGAGGCGGCGAGCGCCTCGTCGAGCGCGCCCACGTTCGCCGTGAGGGCCGATGGCGACACCAGGCGCGCCTCCTCCACCTCGAAGCTGTCGCCGTACCTCGACGGTGACGACGAGAGGGAGATCCGGTGCCGGCCCGGGTCGAGGTGGACGCGCCCCAGGCCGATCCACTCGAACCCCCCCGGCCCGAGGGTGACCGGGGTGACCGATCCGACCGCGCGGCCGTCGACGCTGACGCGGACCGTCGCGGCCTGGGCCGACGCCAGGACTCGCACCCACACGGCGGCGGACTGGCCCCGGGCCACGGCCACCGTGGACGAGCTGGCCGTCAGGCCCGGCTGGAGGACGGGGTTGGCGAAGTCGTAGAGCGACCCGCGTTGGGCGCTCTGGTCGGTCGGGACGTCCGTCGCCTGGCGGTCGAGCTGGGGGTCGCTCGTGATCCCGGCCACGGTGGCCAGGGGGGCGGTGCCCTCGACGGCGATGTCGACCGGACGCTCGTCCGCCAGCAGGACGAGGTCGGCCCGGCGGATCAGCGAGAGGAGTGCGCCGAGCCCTTGGGTCGAGATCACGTCGTCGGCGCTGAAGGCCGCCCAGTCCGACAGCCGGACTCCGGGCCAGTCCGCGAGCGCCGCGAGCCCCTGGCTCCCGCCCAGGACGACCGCGACGCTCGAGCGGAAGGAGAGCGGCGACGACGCCCCCGTGATCGCGTAGTCGCTCCCGGCCCCGCGAGCGGCGATTCGCGTGAGGCCGGCCATCGTCGCGACGTGGGCCTGCTGGGTGTAGGGGCCGACCGAGCCGCTGAGCAGCTGGGGCACGACGAGCGGGTAGGCGAAGCTCGTCAGGTAGCGGACCCCGAGGCTGGCCAGGATCCGCGCGAACGCCGGGTCCCCCCGGTCGAGCAGGCTCGCCTCGTACGCCACGAGGTTGGCCGAGCGCTGGTTCCAGCTCCCATCGCCCACCTCGCCGCGGCGCGTGTACAGGGAGCTCTCGTAACCGAGGTCGTGCTCGTACCCCTGGTAGGTGCCCTGAACGACGAACCGGTAGTCCTGGTCGAACGGAACCGTGGCGACGGACCCGGCGGGACCCGCGGACGCCGAGACGGCGCCGAGCAGCTGGCCCTGGCCCGCGGTCACGTGCCACGTCCGCAGGCCCGCGACGATGGTCGGCGCCACGGGGACGAGTGCGGCGAGCACCAGGGCGGTCCCCGAGCTCGCCCGCAGGACGCGAGCCGTGCGCGCGCTCCACTCGCCGCGAGGGCTCGGGCCGACGCGCCGCCGGGCCGCCGCCAGCCAGCGCGGAGCGCCCTCGGCGAGCCGGTCGACGGCGAGCCCCGCGAGGAGCGCGAACGCGAGCGCCTGGACGATCAGCCACCGGTTGGGGTCGCGCAGGTTGCCGACCACCGGGACGTGTCGGATCAGCCACGTGTAGACCGACCCCAGGGGCGCGCGCGTCCCGGGGGCCGCGAGGGTCGCCGCCACCGCCGACAGGGCGAGAAAGACCGTGCGCAGGTCGCGGCGCCACCAGAGCACCGACAGGGCGAGGGCCGGGACGACCGTCGCGAAGGCGTAGTAGGCCCACAGCGGCAGACCCGGGTAGGAGAACCAGGTCTCGGTGCCGGTGAAGCCGAAGTAGCCGATCTCGCGGCCGAAGCCAACCAGCGACGGGTATAGGTCGATGCTGCGCGACGACAGCTCGCTCGTGGAGAAGATCTGGCTCAGCGTCTGGTACTGGGCGCGCTGGCCGGTGAGGGCCGGCGCCAGCCACGCGGCGTTGAGGGCGACGACGCCGGGGATCGCGATCGCGAGGGTGCGGCCGCCGTTCGCGAGGAGGGCGCGGCGCCCGGGGGTCATCGCCATCACGACGACGGCGTAGATCACCAGGAACGGCGCGAGGTAGAGCATGAGGTCGGCCCGGACGAGGAACCCGGCCCCGAGCGCCAGCGTCAGCCCGATCGCTCGTCGAACCGAGAATCGCTCCAGGCACGCCGACCAGGCGAGGACGACCGCCGGCGCCAACGCGATGATGATCTCGACGTTGAGCAGGCCGCTCCCCCACCGCGTCAGCACCGCCTGGGACATCATGTAGAAGAGGCCGGCCGCGGCCGCGGCGGGGCGCCGGGCGAACCACGACCAGGCCAGCGCGTACGCGGCGACGCCGGAGCCGACGAAGGTCAGCGCGACGAAAAGCTTCACGGTGACCACCGGGTCGCGCGTCGCCATGGTGACGAGCCCGAGGACGTTGTCGAAGGTGAAGACCCGGCGGGCGCCGAAGGACCCCGGGTTCCACGCGTCCACGATCCGCGCCCACGAGGCGTTCTGCCCGGCCCGCGAGACGAAGCCGAATAGGTCCGTTCCCGCCGGGATGCCCCCCGTGAAGACCACCCGGCGCAGCGTCACCAGCGCCACGCCGACGATGACGGCCAGCCCCGGGGCGTGAGCGCTGAGGCGTCCGCGCAGCGACGGCGAGCGGGTCGCGGGGGCCCTACCGGCGACGGTGGTCACGGCCAGCGCCCTTACCGGTCTTGATCATCCCGCTCACCTCGTGGTACACCCCCAGCGTCCTGTCGACGTGGTCGCGAATCAGGAACTGCTCGTCGACGAGGGCCCGACCCGCTGTCCCGTAGGCGCGGGCCAGGTCCGGCCTCGTCACGATGCGCTCGAGCGCGTCGGCCGCCGCCGCCGCGTCGCCGAAGCGGACCACCTCGCCCGCGCCCTGGCGAACCAGCGGGGCGAGCGCGACCCGGTCGGTCACGACCACGGGCAGCTCGTGGCTCCACGCCTCCACCGCCGCGCGCGACAGCGACTCGTAGATCGACGAGACCAGCAGCACGTCCGCGCACCCGAAGGCGACGGCCGCCCGGTCCTGGTCCACCCACTCGGTGACGACGGCGCCGGGCTCGTCCACGAGCGGCCCGGCGGACTCGTAGCCCAGGAGCAGGAGCCGCGCCCCCGGGATCCGGCGGCGAAGGCCCCGGAACGCGTCGCGCGCGAAGCCCAGCCCCTTGCGTCGCGCGTTGGCGGCCCGGGCGACCACCAGGACGACGGGCTCGTCACCGATCCCGAAGGAGGCCCGCGCCGCGCGCCGGGACTCGCCGCTGAGCGCACCGGTCGTCCCCTCCACCGCAGAGGGGATCGTCGCGACCAGCGGCGCGCCGAGGAGGCGGAAGTAGTCGGCCTCGGCGGCGGTGGCCGCGATGACGCCGTCGACCAGCCGCACGGCTCGCGGCGCCACCCGGTCGAAGGCCGCCATGACGCGCCCGGGGCCGTAGCCCGCCCAGCTGCGCGGCCGGCTCGGGTGGAACACCGGCGTCCAGACGAGGGGCACGCCGCGGGCGCGGGCAACGACGAGCGAGCCGTACGTCGCCACCGAGGGCATCGACGAGAAGACGTGGAGGAGGCAGTCCGGCGGAAGCGCCCGGCGGCGGACCTCGGCCAGGCTCCCGACGACCTCGACCTCGACGCCGCGCTCGCGCAGGCCCCGCTCGAGGTTGCGCAGGTCCGTCGTGATACCGCCCGGTCTCAGGCCGGCGTAGGCGAGGACGACCCTCACGCGAACAGCCCGACCAGGGGGTGGGCGTCGCCCCACTCGAGCAGCGCCGCGTCGCGAGCGCCCTCCCATCCGTCCATCGCGTCGCGCCGCCCGGCGGGGAAGGCCGCGAGCGCCAAGGCCAGCGCGGCGTCGTCGACGCCGCCCGGCGAAACCGGGCTCAGCGCGCGCAGCAGCAGGACCTGCACGTCGGCCAGGTCGGCCTCCGTCGAGTGCAGTCGAAGCGCGCAGCGCCACCGCACCCGCCCGCGCAGCCGCGCGATCAGGGCGTACTGGACGTTTCGCACGACCGCCGCCCTCCTGGACACGTCGAGCGCCCGCCCGCCGGCGGTGGCGATCTCGTCCAGGACGCACGCGCGCACGCCGACGAAGCCGTCGATCGCGCTCGTCTTCGCGAGCGCGGATTCCAGCCGCTCGGCGAGGTCACCCGCCCCGCCCCCTCGGGCGCGCAGCTCCTCGATCGCGGCGCCGAGCCGCGACTCGTAGGCCCCCGCCCTCAGGAGGTGGACCTGGGCCACCAGCAGGGCGGCCTTGCGCAGCGACCGCTCGGCGCACGGCGCGTCGCCCTCGCGCATCGCCCGGGGGCCGAACCCGCGCAGCAGCTCGCCCACGGCCGACAGCAGCGCCGACGACGCGGCGAAGCCCCTCACCGACACGGGCCGCCGGCGCTCGAGGGTCCACCCGTCGGGGGCGGACAGCACAACCGACTCGGCGGCCAGCTTGTCGACGAAGAGGCTCCCGGCCGGGTGCCTCAGGCGGTATCGCGGCACCGGGTTGACGCTGACGGCGACGCCGAGGGCGGCGCTCAGGCGCTCCGACACCCGGCCCAGGCGCGGGACCGCCCACGGGGTCCGCCAGAGCGGGACCACGACCGAGAGGTCGCAGTCGCTGGACTCGACCGCCGTCTCGAGCGCCCGGCTCCCCGCGAGCAGCACCGGGACGGGCCCGACGGCCCCGGCCACCTCGGCGACGACGAGATCGTTCCAGCCGCTGGCCAGGCCCAGGCCCGAACCCCGCGGAGGGTTCGGCAATGGCCGGGGCGACGGAGCCGATCGACCGTGGCCCACGCCGGCCACGACGGCGGAGCCGACCAGCAGCAGCGAGAAGCTCACCGCCATCACGCCCATGAGATCGGCGATCGACGAGTGGAAGATGAAGAACCCAGTGAGCTGGACCGAGACGGTCGCGCCGAGCAGGGCGATGATGACGCGGCGGCGCCGGGCGAGCAGGTACGTCGACAGCAGGTACGACAGCGAGTACAGCGCGAACACCACGCCCATCCACGACACGTAGCCGTTGGCGGCGCGATAGCGCTCCCCGAGGAGCGGCGTGACGACCCACGACGGCTCCAGGGCGAGAAGGGCGACGATGGCGCTCGAGACCGCCACCACGACGCCGCCGCTCGCGAGCACCGATCGGGCACTGCCGACCCCCTGGTCGTGGTGGCGAGAGAAGAGGGGGAAGACAACGACGAAGAGCGCGGACGTGGCGAAGTAGACGATCTTCCCGGTGAGGGAGATCCCGGCGTACAGCCCCGCGACGGGTCCCGGGAGGTAGTGCTTGGCCACCAGCGTGTCCAACGAGAGCATCACCGCGAGCAGCCCGTACGTCGCGAGCGCCGTCATCGAGTACTGCAGGATCCCCGAGTCCGATCGCATCCGTCGCGCGACCCGCGAGACCGTGACCGTCGCCCCGTCGACCCGAGCCGCTACATGCAGCCGCCTGAGCACGGGCACCGTGAGCACGACGTAGGTCGCGAGTCCGAGGACGCAGCTGCAGAGAACCGCCACCATGGCCGCCACCGCGGAGTGAAACAGGACCGCGACCGCGAGCACCCCCAGCACCGCCTTCGTCGATCCCTCGACGACGCTCTCGAAGGCGAACCGGTGGAATCGCTCCAGGCCCTGGAGAACACCACCGAGGAGGTGGGTGGCCATGTAGCCCGGGATCGTGGCCCCGACGATCACCACGAGCCAGGGGGATCCGAGGTGGAACACGCCCGACACCCACTTGCTCGCCACCGCCACGAAGGCGCCGACCACGGCCGCGCCCAGGACGACTCGGGCGCCGTAGCGGCGCACCATCGCGGGCAACGAGTCCAGGCTCCCGCTCGCCGCCAGCGAGGTGGTCTCTCGGCTAGAGACGGTTTGGACCGCGAGGAAGAGAGGGCTGGCGAGGCCGAGCAGCGCGACGCTCGCGGCCAGGGTGCTGTAGCGCGCCGGCCCGAGCGCGTGGGCCCCGACGGCGTTGAACACGAAGCCGGCGACCTGGCCCACGGCCGCGCCGGCGAAGACGACGGTGGCGCCGCTGACCACGGGAGTGAGCCGCGCCGGCGCCACCCGGGCCGACCTCGGCACGGGTGCCCGGCCCCTCAGGAGAGACGCACCGGTCGCCGGGCGGGACAGCAGCGCCACGTCAGCCCCCGAGCGGAACGAGCGCGCCATTGACGAGGGACGTCACCTCGGGCAGGGCGACCGGGTCCGAGACCAGCGCCGACGCCTCACCTGGCCCGATGAAGATCCCCCACTGGTCGCGGTCCTCGGGGGCGTAGGCGTGCATCGCCTTGGGCTTGATGAAGGAGTGGAAGTTGGGGAAGATCCCGGTGCCCGGCGCCAGGAGGAAGATCTCGTCCCCGTAGAGGCGATCCGTGAACGCGAGGTGGTACCGGGCCAGGTCCTCGGACGTGAGAAAGCGCCCGGCGAACCGCTCGGCGACTCGCTCCCTGACCTCTCGGCGCAGTGCCTCGTCGTCGTCGAGGAACCAGAGGCGGACCATGGTCGCGTCCAGCGCGACGAAGAACCGCTTGGGAAAGGCGACGTGCGACGTCAGCTCGGGGATGCCGTCCTGGCGCGTGAGGACCGACATGCCGTGGTCCGACAGGACCAACGAGGTGGCCTCCGGGAACCGGCGCAGGAGGCGCCCGCGGACGTTGCCGAACAGCTCGTCGGTGAATCGGACCCTCCGCCAGAAGTGGGGCGACTCGATGCCGACGAGGTGGGCCGCCATGTCGATCTGGTGCAGGTACACGAAGACGAGTCCGACATCCTCGGGCAGGCGGTCGACCTGGCCGAGCAGGTCCGCTCCCCGGCGCGCTCGCGACGCGTCGAGGTAGGCCCACGGTCGCCCGCTGGCCGCGCAGGCGTCGAAGATGCTCGGATGGCCCAGCGCGCCGGGCGCCGTCATCGGCTCGTGCAGCGTGAGGTCGAACCGGTCGATGGCGCGAAACGGCACCGCGCGCAGGTTCAGGTGCGGCCGCCCTCGGCGCCGGGCCAGTGGCTTCATGATCGTCGACGACACGCCCAGCTTGAGCCCCCGCAGCACCAAGTCGCTCGGTAGTCGATCGAGGGGCGCGAACCGACCGACGCCCCTCCAGGGGCTGTCCTGCGGTCGATACGCGTACTCCATCCAGTAGTTGGTCTCGTCGGGAAAGCGACCCGTGAACAGGGTCGCGCGGATGGCGTCGCTGTACCCCAGGATCGGCTGGAGCGGCTTCCTCGTGCCCGCCGCAGCCAGTGCGGCCAGCTGCGGGGTATTCCCCTCGGAGATGAAGTCGTGGCGAAACGCGTCGATCAAGAAGACGAGAACGGGCGGGCGACGCTCAGGCACTGAGCGCCCCGACCGCGCCCACGGCGCCAACCGGACGGTGGTACGCGTAGACCCCCTTCAAGCGCCTGGCGAGGACGGACCACGTCGGCACGATCCGCGCGGACTCAACGGCGCCACGTCGAATCGTCCTCACCAGCGCGTCGTCGCCCTCGAGGAGGGTCAGGGCGTCGGCCAACGACTCCTCGTCCCCCGGCTTGACCAGGAGGCCGTTGACGCGGTGGCGGACGATCGACGCGATTCCCCCGATGTCGCTCGCCACCACCGGGATGCCCGCCCGAAGGGCCTCGATCGCGACCAGCGACATCGTCTCGGAGACCGATGGCAGGACCAGGGCCTCGGCTCCCGCGTAGTAGCCCTGGACCTCCGCGTGGTCGAGCGCGCCCATGAAGACAACGCGCTCGGCGAGGCCGCCGCGTGAGACAAGCCGCTCCAGCGATGCGCGCATCGGCCCGTCTCCGATGAAGACGCAGCCCAGTCCGACGCGCGAGAGCGCTCGCACCAGGACGTCCGGGCCCTTTCGCTCTATCAGCGATCCCACGAAGATGACGTAGCGACCTGATGTGGGGGCCGGGCCGGCTGGCACAACGGGAGTCGGGACCAATGAGTCGCTGACCCCGTTCCTCACGGTGACGAAGTGCGAGGCTGGCATTCCCGATCGCTCGGCGAGCTCCCTCGCGAACGAGGGGAAGTTGATGACGACGGCGCTCGCCGCCCGACAGGCGCGCAGGTTCAGCTGCCGGTAGACGCACCGCCGAACGAGGCCTTCGAACCGGCCGCGATAGCGGCACGTCCACGGCGTCGAGTCGTGTTCGGTGTAGACGAGGGGCACGTCCGAACCGTCGGAGACGAGTCGGCGATGCAGGAGGATCGTGGCCAGCGCTCCGTGAAGGTGGACGACGTCAAAGCCTCGCTCGTCGCTCCTCAGGATGCTGTACGCGCGTTGGGCCGCACGGACGTTGCCGACAAGGTGCTGAAGCAGCCAACGCGGGAAGTTGAAGGGAACGAGCTTGGCGAGCCGGCCCCAGCCGCGATACGAGTCCACGCCGACGACGCTCATCCCGGCCGGCGCGTTGTCGATCATCGATTGCTCCACGTCTGAGACCAGCACGACGTCGTCCCCGCGCGTCGTCAGGCTCTCGCTCAGCGCGAAGGCCACCAGCTCAGCCCCACCCGTCCCGCGCCCGACGGGCACGACACCACGACTCACCATCAGAATCCGCACGACTTTCCCCCCCGTAAGCCCAGAGACAAGTCACGCGACGGCCGACACCAACGACGGGTCCGGCCGTCCCCTGCCGCCCCAAGGTTCCGCGGACTATAACGACGAGTACCCAAGGCTTCAAGCACAAAAGGGGCTATTCTGATGACCCAGTAACTCTTTTGTTAGTCGTGTCAGAATGTTGTTTTTTACCTCTTGTATTTGACTTGGTTGGCCGATTACGGTGCGTCACTTCACCGGAGACTCCGGTGGCGAACAGTCGTATCTGAGGTCTTAAGGGTGCGACGAGGGACGCATTATCGCTGTACGCGTCCACTCATACGGCGGGATGGAATGCATAGGGGGGACATCTGATGCGCCGACGGATTCTAATTGCGCTGATTGCGGCTGCGGTTTCGTCGCCAATCATCGCCGTGGCGACCGGACCGGCGGGTGCGTCCGACCACGACGGGCACGGCAAGTCGTGCTACAGCACCTGCCCGTCGAGGACGTCACTCACGGTGTCACCGAACGAGGTCACATTCGGCAGCGAGGGATCGGCGGTCTTCACCGCGACAGTCACCCCCCGCGAGGGCGGTGTCCCTGGCACGCCCACCGGGACCGTCCAGGTCAACTACGGGTGGACGACGGTCTGCACCATCACGCTGTCGGGCGGGACGGGCAGCTGCTCGCCGGGCGCCTCGGCGCTCAACCCGAGTCGCCACGCGTACCTCTTCTACGGCCGCTACAGCGGGGACGGCTCCTTCTACCGGTCGAGTTCGAACATCGTTGTCCTCAAGGTGGACGGGTCAACGACTCCTCCGCCGCCGCCGCCGCCTCACCACCGGCACCACGACCCGGGTCAAGGCTGGCCCTGGGACCTCTTCGATCACTAGGCCAACCATGACCTGACGGCGCGGCGGCGGCCCCCAGGGGACGCCGCCGCGCCGACGGTAGGGTGCGGGGGTGCCCGGGGGCCCCCTCGACCGGTTCCTGTGGGGCACCGCGACCTCCGGCTACCAGATCGAGGGCGGCGGGCGGACCGACTGGACCGACTTCGAGCACGCGCCGGGCTCTCCGGTCGCCGAGCCCTGCGGGGCCGCGTGCGACTCGTGGAACCGCTGGGCCCAGGACCTCGACCTGGTCGCCGGCCTCGGGCTCAACGCCTACCGGTTCTCCGTCGAGTGGGCCCGCGTCGAGCCCGAGCGCGGGTCGTTCGACGACTCCGCGCTGGAGCGCTACCGGGCGATGGCCGAGGGGTGCCTCGAGCGCGGCCTCACCCCGGTCGTGACCATGCACCACTTCACGCTGCCGCGCTGGGTCGCCGCCGCTGGCGGCTTCGAGCACCCCGACGTCGCCGGGTGGATCGGCGACTACGCGTCGCGCGTCGCGGCCGCGATCGGCGACGTCGTCGGCGTGGCCTGCACGGTCAACGAGCCCAACGTGGTCGGCCTTATGGGCTACCTCCTCGGCCACTTCCCGCCGGCGGTGACCGACTGGTCGCGCATGAGCGCGGTCAACGACGCGACGCGCGCCTGCCACGTCGCGGTGCGCGACGCGCTTCGCGCCGGACCCGGCGAGTTCCCGATCGGCGTGACCATGTCGATGCAGGAGTACGCCGCGGTCGACGGCGCCGACGACCTGGTGGCCGCCTTCCTCGACGAGATGGAGGGGCGCTACTTCGCCGCGATCGACTCCGCGGACGACTTCGTCGGCGTGCAGTGCTACACCAAGGTCGAGATCGGCCCGGAGGGCCCCGTCGACCCGACCGGCGAGACGACGTCGATGGGCTACCTCTACTGGCCCCAGAGCCTGGAGTACTGCGTGCGGCGCGCCGCGGGCCTCACCGACCGGCCCCTGATCGTGACCGAGAACGGGATCGGGACCGACGACGACGACCAGCGCAGGCGCTACCTCGACGAGGCGCTGGCCGGCCTGGCGCGCGCGATGGCCGACGGGATCGACGTTCGCGGCTACTTCTACTGGTCGCTGCTCGACAACTTCGAGTGGACGCTGGGCTACGGGCCGAAGTTCGGCCTGGTCGGCGTGGACCGGGCGACCTTCGCCCGCTCGCCCAAGGCGTCGGCCGACCACTTCGCCGGGCTCGCCCGGGGCTTCGCGCCCGCCCCGCTGGCGTGACACCGCCGGGGGCCCCGCCCCTGGGAATATGGCCGGACCACGACAGGGGGGACGAGTGAGGGGTCGAGTCGCGTCGGGGCTGGCCGCGTCCGCGCTCGTCGCTCTGGTCCTCGCGTCGGCCGGACCGGCCGCGTCGACGACCTCGGGGCCGGCCGGCGCGCAGCGGCTGTGGGCCCACAGCTCGTCGCCCTCGGCCGACGAGGGCACGAGCCGTGGCGGACTCAGCCGCGAGGGCTGGTACCCCGAGGCCAACCTGCTGACCCCGACGACGGTCGCCGGCGACGGCTTCGGCCAGCTCTACACGATCCCCGTCGACGGCCAGGTCTACGCCCAGCCGGTGATGGACGGCGCGATCGCGGTGATCGCGACGGAGAAGAACTGGGTCTACGGCGTCAACCAGGCGACCGGCACCGCCGTCTGGAAGGTGCAGCTCGGCGCCAACGTCGCGGCCCAGCCGTTCGACGAGATCGAGCCGACCGTCTCGACCCTGGCGCCCTGGGCCTGCCACGACCTCGCGCCGTACATCGGCGTGACCTCGACCCCGGTCGTCGACCCGACGACCGGGGTGGTCTACGTCGTGGCGCTCGAGCAGCTCGCCGACGGCACGCTCGGCTACTTCATGCACGCGCTGCGCCCGGCCGACGGCGGCGAGGCGGCGGGCTTC
This sequence comes from uncultured Actinomycetota bacterium, assembly GCA_963820815.1. Taxonomy (GTDB): domain Bacteria; phylum Actinomycetota; class Acidimicrobiia; order Acidimicrobiales; family RAAP-2; genus RAAP-2. The sequence goes on from CAWGBL010000003.1 coordinate 1,089,543, forward strand.
CCCGTGCGCATCGGCGGGACCGCCCAGAACAACCCGGCCGTCACCTTCACCGCGACCGACGAGCTCCAGCGCGTCGGGCTGACCCTCGTCGGCGGCGTGGTCTACGCCGGGTTCTCGAGCCACTGCGACACCACCCCCTACCAGGGCTTCGTCGCCGGGGTCAGCGAGGCCGGGCGCCAGACCGCGCTGTGGTCCGCCGTCTACGACGGCGGCGACTCCGGCGCCGGCATCTGGCAGTCGGGCGGCGGCCTCTCCTCGGACGGCCCGGGCCAGCTCCTCGTCGCCACCGCCAACGGCAACCCGGGCCAGGCGCCCTCGGGCACCATCGCCGGCGACCAGGTGCCCAAGACCGGGCAGCTCTCTGAGTCGGTGGTGCGCCTGGGGCTGCAGGCCGACGGGTCGCTCACGCCGACGGACTTCTTCACCCCCTACGACGCGACCAGCCTCGACAACAACGACCTCGACCTCGGGTCGGGGTCGCCGGTCCTGCTGCCGGCGTCGATGGGCACGGCGTCGACGCCGCACCTGCTCCTGCAGGTCGGCAAGGAGGGCTACCTCTACCTGCTGAACCGCGACAACCTCGGCGGGGTCTCCCCCGGCGACGGCGGTGCGCTGGCCGAGCACGCGACGGTGGGCGGGGCCTGGGCGACGCCGGCGGTGTGGCCCGGCGACGGCGGCTACATCTACGTGCCCACCGCCAACGGCGGCTTCGCGTCGCTGGGCAACGAGGGCCAGGGCGACTTCAACGTCTTCTCCGTCCAGGACCCGACCTCGGGCTCGCCGTCGTTCGGGCTCACCCTCGTGGCCAGCGCCGCGCAGCCGGTCGGCTTCGGCACGACGGCGCCGATCGTCACCTCCGACGGGACGACGAGCGGGTCGGCCGTCGTGTGGGTCGTGCGCTTCACCGCGCCGACGGGCGCCGGCGCCGACCTCCAGGCCTACGACGCGGTCCCCACCGGCAGCGGCCCCGGGGGATTGAAGCTCATCGGCCAGTGGCCGGTCACCGACGCGGTCAAGTTCGCGCCCCCCGGCGTCGGCGACAACCGCCTCTACGTGCCCACCAAGGACAACGCCGTCGAGGTCTTCGGGCTGAACGCGCCGTCGCTGCTCACGGGCCAGGTCAAGACCTTCGCCAACACCACGATCGGCCACTCGGCGACGGCCACGGTGTCGTTAACCGCGACCCAGGACCTCACCCTCGAGCCCGGAGCCGGCGGCTGCGGCGTGTGCACGCGCACGTCGCAGTTCTCGGTCGCGTCGACCACGCCGGCCGTCGCCGGCTCGACCGTCACGATCCCCTCGGGCCACACCCTGCGCGTCACGGTGCGCTTCGCCCCGACCGGGACCTCGGGCGGGCGCAGCGACGTGCTGCGCGTCGTGACGACCGCCGGCGAGGCCGACTTCGCCCTGCAGGGCACCGGTCGCGCCGCGACCCCCTGGGTCGTCGCGTCGACCCGGGGGCTGACCCTGCCGGCCTACGTCGTCAAGAGCCCGACGGCCGTCACGTCGTCGTTCACCCTCACCAACTTCGGCGCCCAGGCCGCGCGCGTCACCGCGGCGACCTCGAGCCTCGCGCCCTTCACGCTCGCCGGCGTGCCGGCCGTCGGCTCGACGATCCTCCCGGGCCAGCGCGTCAGGGTCACCGTGTCGCTCCGCACGTCCGTCTCGGGCACGTTCCACCGCCAGCTCACGATCACGACCAGCTCGCCGTCGGCCGTCGCGCGCCAGGTCATCCAGGTCAGCGGCGCGTCGCACACCGCGCCGGTCGTCTCGCTCGCGCCCGCGTCCAAGGCGCTCACCTTCGGGACGGCGTCCGCGCCGCTGGCGGTCGGCGGCGCGAGGATCGACACGCTGACCGTGACCGACACGGGCGGGACGATGCTGACGCTCAAGTCGGTCACGGTGAGCGGGCCATTCACCTTGCTCAACCCGACGCCGTCCAACCTCCAGGTCCCGCCCAGGGTCTCGATCGCGCTGCACGTCCTGTCGCTGCCGCTGGCGGCCGGGACCCAGGCCGGGTCGCTGACCCTGTCGGCGGCCGGGCTCGCGCCGACGGTCGTGACGCTGACCGGCCGGGCCACGGGCCCCGGCGCGGCCGCGCCGGGGCCGAGCGACCCGGCGTGGCTGCTCGCCGGCAGCGCCAGCGTCGTCGGGTCGGCGATCGAGCTCACCCCGGCCACCCTCAACGCCACGGGGTCGTCGTTCTGGTCGCGCCCGGTCACCTCGGGCGCCTTCGCCGCCAACTTCACCGCCGAGGCGACCGGCGGCAGCGGCGCGGACGGCCTGGCGCTGGTCATCGCCGACGCCTCGACCCTCGGCAGCCCGCCGAGGGCGCCGCTCGGCGGCTACGGCGACGGCATCGGGTACGTCGGCGACACGGGGATCGCGGTCGTCGTCGGCGAGTACTGGGACCTCGGGACCCCAGGCTTCCAATGGGTCGGCGTGGCCGACGGCCCCAACGTGGCGACCGGCGGGCTCAACTGGCTCGCCCCGCCCGTCGCCATCGCCGAGAGCACCCAGGACACCCCCAACGACGTGACCGTGACGCTCGCCGCCGGGACTATCCACGTCTGGGTCGACGGCCGGCCGGTCCTCACCCAGGCGGTGAGCGCGCCCGCCTCCTTCGTGATCGGCTTCAGCGCGGGGACGGGCGACTACGACAACGTCCACCGGGTGTCGGGGCTGAGGATCGTCGCGGGCGCCTGATCAGCCGCCGCGCGGCAGCCAGGAGAACCGCCACGTGGCCAGCGCCATCCCGGCCGCGCCCCACGCGGCCATCAGCCCCAGGTCGACCCAGTTGAGGCCGGTGCCGATGGTGTTGGGGTTGTAGGCCGTGACCAGCGCGTCGCTCAGCGCGTGCACCGGCAGGTACCGGCCGGCGTCGGCCAGCCACGCGGGCAGCTGGGTGACCGGCAGGAAGACGCCCGAGATGAAGCAGAGCGGCACGAGGATCCCCTGGACGACCGGCTGGGCGGCGTCGTCCTGGCGCACCACCGAGGCGAGCGCGAAGCCGAGGCTGGCGAAGCAGGCCGCGCCGACGAGGACGCTCAGCACGAGCGCGCCGGAGGTGCGCGTCGGGATCGCCACGTGGTAGGCGGCCCAGCCGAAGACGAGCAGCACCGCGGTGATGACCGAGCAGGTGAGGATCGCCACCAGCCCCCGGCCAACGATGACCGCGGCCGCGGAGACCGGCGTCGCGCGCCGGCGCTTGTAGATCCCGGCCTCGCGGTAGCGCACGACGGTCACCGTCAGGTTGGCGAAGGCCGCGGCGATGACGCCGAACGACATGATCCCCGGGACGTAGAAGACCGACTCCTTGACCGGGTCGCCGGCCATCACGATGACGTGGTCGCCGAAGACCGACGCGAAGATGAAGAGCATCAGCGCCGGCAGGGCCAGGGTGAAGAAGACGCTCTCCTTGTTGCGCAGGTACGACAGCAGGTCGAAGCGGAACTCGTGGCCGACCATCGTCGCGCGGCGCGAGCGCGCGGCCGGGGCCGCGAGGGCGGTCACGGCGACTCCGTCGTGAGCTCGAGGTAGACGTCCTCGAGCGTCGGGGGCGCGACCTCCAGGCCGGTGACGGTGACGTCGTGGGCGCGCGACCACTCCGCGAGCTCGCCCACCAGCGCGAGCGGCGCGAGCGTCGAGGCGAGGACCGCGCCGCCCTCGGCGTCGACGACCGACTCAGTGACGTTCCCGGGCAGGTCCGCGACGGCCACGCCCCGCGGCAGGACGAAGCGCACCGTCGAGGCGCGCGCGGCGCGCTCGCCGACCTCGGCCGCGACGCCCTCGGCGACGACGCGCCCGGCGGCGATGACGCCGATGCGGTCGGCCAGGCGCTCGGCCTCCTCCATGTAGTGGGTGGTGAGGAAGACCGTCTTGCCCAGGCGTCGCAGCTCGTCGATCACGTCCCAGGCCGCGCGGCGGGCCTGGGGGTCGAACCCGGTGGTCGGCTCGTCGAGGAAGAGGAGGTCGGGGTCGCCGACGAGGGCCAGGGCCACGTCGAGGCGCCGGCGCTGGCCGCCCGACAGCGCGCCGCAGCGCACCCGCGCGCTCTCGGCCAGGCCGACCAGGCCCAGGACCTCGTCGACGTCGCGCGGCGCCGGGTAGTAGCCGGCGTAGAGCTCGAGGCACTCGGCGACGCGCAGCTCGGGCTCGGGCGACGACTCCTGGAGCACGACGCCGATGCGCGCGCGCCACTTCGCGCCGGCGTGCGCGGGGTCCTCGCCGAGCACCCGGACGTCGCCGCCGGTGCGCCGCCGGAACCCCTCCATCACCTCGACGGTGGAGGTCTTGCCCGCGCCGTTGGGGCCGAGGAACGCGTAGACCTCGCCGGGCGCGACCGCCAGGTCGACCCCGCGCACCGCGCGCACCGCGCCGTAGGTCATCTCGAGCCCGCGCAACTCGATCACCGGGTCCAGCCCGGGCGCGAGCGGCACCACGGCGTCACCAGACATCTCTGCCTTCCAACCGCTCCCAGCCTGGCACCGCCGCGCCCCGGTGCCCCAGGGGCCAACGTCCCGGTGGCGCCGCGTCGCACGCCGGTGCCACGATGGCCCGGCAAGGGAGGACAGGGTGAGCACGCGCCGGGAGTTCGTCGACCAGGTCGTCGAGCGTCTCTCGCCGCTCGAGGTGACCGCCAAGCCGATGTTCGGCGAGTACGGCCTCTACCACCGGGGCCAGAACGTCGCGCTCGTCTGCGACGACACCCTCTTCGTCAAGGTGACCCCCGCCGGCGAGGCGCTGGCCGGGCGGGTCGGGCGCGCGTCGCCCTACCCCGGGGCCAAGCCGGCGTTCAAGGTCTCGCGCGCCAAGCTCGCCGACCGCGAGTGGCTGACCGCGCTCGTCGAGGCGACGAGCGCCGCGATAGCCGCCAGAGGCTCGTCGACGCGGCGCTAGCGGCGCGAGCGCGCGCGGTCCCGGTGCCGCGCGCGGCGCCGCGGCCCGTAGCGTGGGGTCCGTCGGGCGAGGCCGGGGGGGGTCGATGGTCACCGGAGGTCCGCGCGCGCTCTTGCGCGTCGAGGGGGTCACCCTGCTCGTCGCGACAATCCTCCTGTTCGTGCGCCTGCCCATCGCCCCGTGGCTCTACCCGGCGCTGCTGCTGGCGCCCGACGTCTCGATGGCCGGCTACGCGCTCGGCGCGCGCGCCGGCGCGGCGCTCTACGACCTCGGGCACTCCTCGCCCCTGCCGGCCGCCCTCGCGCTCGTCGGCTGGGGCGCGCACGCGCCGCTGGCCACCGCGCTCGGGCTGATCTGGCTCGGGCACATCGGCTTCGACCGCGCGCTCGGCTACGGGCTCAAGTACTCCGGGGGCTTCGGCGCGACGCACCTCGGGCGCATCGGGCGTGGCCCGCGCGGCGCCCGGTAGAACGGGCCGATGGCGCCCGAGGGTCCCGGACCGATCGCCCTGGTGGGCTCGGGCGAGTACCTCGCGTCCATGGCGCCGATCGAGGGCGCGCTGCTCGCTGGCCGGCCGGCGCGATTCGTCCAGCTGGCCACCGCCGCGGTGCCCGACGGCGAGGCGACGCTCGCGCGCTGGCACCGGCTCGGGCGCGAGCAGGCCGAGCGCCTCGGCGCCGAGGCGGTGGTCCTCGACGTGCGCGACCGCGACGGTGCGGACGACCCCGCCACCGCGCAGGCCGTGGCCGGCGCCGGCCTCGTCTACCTCTCGGGCGGCCACCCGGGCTTCCTCGCCGACACCCTGCGCGACACCGCGGTGTGGCGCGCGATCCTCGACGCGTGGCGCGCCGGAGCGGCGCTGGCCGGCTGCAGCGCCGGGGCGATGGCCTTCGCCGCGTGGGTCCCGACGCTGCGACACCCGCGCGGCGGCGGCACCACGGGGCTCGGGCTGCTGCCGCACGTGCGCGTCATCCCCCACTTCGACGCCTTCGCCGCGCGCATGCCCGACCTGCTCACGCGCATGCTGGTGGGGCGCGACGAGTCGGTGACCGTGCTGGGCGTCGACGAGCAGACCGCGGTCGTCGGCGGGCCGGTCGAGTGGCGCGTCGAGGGGCGGTCCTCGGCCTGGCGGCTCTACCCCGGGGGCCGCGAGGAGGTCCCCGCGGGCTCGTCGCTCTCGACCCCGGCCGCCTGAGCGGCGGCCACGGCGGCCATCACGTCGCGCGCCGCGCGCGGCAGGGACCCCGCCGTCGCGTACGCGCCGAGCTGCGCGCCGGCGCGCCCGTGCAGGTGCGCGGCCAGCGCCGCCGCCTCCATCACGCCGTGGCCGCGCGCGATCGTCGCTCCGATCAGCCCGGCGAGCACGTCGCCGCTGCCGGCCGTGGCCAGCGCCGGCGTGCCCGAGCGCACCACGCGCAGGGCCCCGCCCGGCTCGGCGACGACGGTCGTCGGCCCCTTGAGCAGCACGGTCACGCCAAGGCGCGCGGCCAGGGAGCGCGTCGCATCGATCCGGTTGGCCCCCGGGGGGCCGCCGGCGACGCGCGCGAACTCCCCGTCGTGGGGGGTGAGGACCCACGGCGCGCCGGGCGCGACCAGCTCGGCGCGCAGCGCGTCGGCGTCGAGCACGCTCGGGCGCGCCGCGTCGAGGCGCTCGGCCAGCCAGGTCCCGGCGTCGGCGCCGACGCCCGGGCCGGCGACCACCGCGCGGCACCGCGGGTCGGTCGCGGCATCGTCGCTGCGCACGACCTCGTCGGGCAGGCCGGCGAGCGCGGCCGCGTCGCCGCGCGTGGCCAGGCGGACCATCGACGCCCCCCCGGCCAGCGCGCCGCGCGCGACCAGCGCGGCGGCGCCGGGCATGAGGTCGGACCCGGCGAAGACCTGGAGCGCGTGGCTCCACTTGTGGTCGTTGCGCGACGCCGCGACCAGCCCCGCCAGGTCGGCGTCCTCGACCAGGCCGTCGCGCGAGGCGCCGACGATGCCGAGCCCCTCGCACCAGAGCTCGCCGACCAGCTCGGCCGCCGGGCCGGCGAGGTGGGCCGGCTTGAGCGCCCCGATCGCGAGCGTCGCGTCGGCGCGCGCGGGCGCGCCCAGCACCTCGCCGGTGTCCGCGTCCACCCCCGAGGGCAGGTCGACCGCGAGGACGAGGGTGCCCGGCGCCACCCTCGGCGCGGCGTAGGGGCGCGAGCAGCCCAGGCCGAAGGCCGCGTCGACGATGAGGTCGTAGCCGGCGAGCTCGGCCGGCTGGTTGGCGACGGCGATGACGTCCACGCGCGCGCCGCGCCCCGCCAGCCACGCTGCGGCCACCCGGCCGTCGCGGCCGTTGAGGCCGGGTCCGACGACGACCGCGACGCGCCGGCCGTAGCAGCCGCCCATGAGGCGGCGAGCCGCGCGGCCGGCGGCCGCGCCGGCCGCGGCCACCAGGGCGTCGACCCCGCGCGCGGCGACCGCGCGCGCGTCGGCGTCGCGCATCTCGGCGCTCGTGAGGATCGGGATCACCGCGTCCATTCAACACCGGCCGCGCCCGGGTCCCCGCCCCTACACTGACCGCGACCAAAGGAGCCCCATGACCGTACGCAGCGCCCACACCAGCTGGACCGGAGGAGTCGCCGACGGCGGGGGCCGCGTGACCCTCGTCTCGTCGGGCGTCGGCACCTTCGACGTGTCCTTCCCCAAGCGCGTCGCCGACCTGGCCGACGGCACCACGAGCCCCGAGGAGCTGATCGCCGCGGCCCACAGCGCGTGCTACTCCATGGCGCTCTCGGGGATCATCGGACGCGCCGGCGCCACCCCGCGCACCCTCGAGGTCGACGCCGACGTGTCGCTCGGGCCCGACCCGGCCGGCGGACTGCGCATCGAGTCGGTCGCGCTGACGGTGCGCGGCGGGGTCGACGGCATGGACGCCGACGCGTTCGCCGCGGCGGCGGCCCAGGCCAAGGCCAACTGCCCGGTCTCCAAGGCGCTGACCGGCGTCGAGGTCACCCTCGACGCCGCGCTGGTCTAGCTCAGACCTTCATCCAGAGCGCCGACTCCGAGAACGCCGGCGCGGAGGCGAAGTTCTCGCCGAGGCGGTCGAGCATCGAGAACCAGCCGGGGTCCGCGGCGAGCTTGGCGTTGTCGGCCTCGAAGGCGGCCAGGCTCTCGAATCCGGTGACCCAGTCGAACGAGCCGAACGTCCCGGTCTCGTTGGCGAGGAAGACGACGTGGCGACCGGTCACCGACTCGGCGAAGGTCGCGATCTCCACCCCGGCCCCCGCGGCGCCGGCGATGTGGCCGTTGGCCGCGACCGCCGTCACGGTCCACACGAGGGCGGGGGCGTCGGCGGCGGCCGGGTCGCCGTTGACGATCATCGAGAGCTGGTCGTCGACGGTGCCGGCGAGGTGGGAGGTCGCCTCGCCGGCGAGCGCGGCGTAGGCGGCGTCGCCCGACAGCGCGGGCAGGCGCGACTCGAGCGTGGCGAGGTCCGGCCAGAGCGACGTCCACGAGACCGTGCCGAACCCCCGGGAGAAGATCCGGGTATAGAGCGCGACCGGGTTGTCGAGCGCCTCGCCGGCCGCGTCACCGATCTTCTTGGCCCAATCCAGCGAGCCGCCGATCTCCGTGAGCTGGCCGGTGCGTGTGAACAGGAACATGACATATCCCCCGTCGAGCGGCCAGCGCCGGTGGCCGACCCTACGCCGGATCCCGACGCCGCGCTCGGGGACTCCGGGACGCCGCCGTGTCGGGTCCGCGACCGTCGCGAAACTCTTCGGGCCTCGCGCGTCGCTGCGCGGTGCCCCTCGCGACCCGGCCAGGGCTAGCGTGGCGGCCGGCGAGGAGGAGAGATGACGGCGTCAACCCAGCGGATTCCCTTCGTCCCCGTGGACGAGATGGACGACGACACGCTCGCCGAGGTCGAGCGGTGTGCGCGCGAGGGCACGCCGCGCCCGGAGAGCTCGTCGGTGCGCGCCCACTCGCCCGAGGCCTTCTGGGCCTTCGCCAACTCCTGGGAGGCGCTCTTTCGCGGCGGCGTCGTCGACCACTCCCTCAAGGAGCTGTGCCGGGTCTACGTCTCGCGCTCGGTCAAGTGCGAGTACTGCGGCAACCAGCGCAGCGAGCAGGCCCGTGAAGCGGGGCTGGCGGAGGGGGCGCTCGACGAGCTCTTGAACTTCGAGACGTCGGGCGCCTACGACGAGCGCCAGCGCGCCGCCCTGGCCTACGCCGAGGCCATCACCTGGCGACTCGAGGTCGGCGACGCCCTGTGGGAGCGGCTGGCCCGCCACTTCAGCGAGCGCGAGCTCGTCGAGCTGGGCTGCTTCGTCGCGCTGACCCTCGGCCAGCAGAGCTGGATCCGGCTGCTCGACCTCTCGCACCACCAGGTCCTGCCCGGCAGCGCGGCCGCGATGGCCCCGGGCTTCGAGGACGAGGCGGCCGCCGACTCCACCGCCGCGCGCCCCGACTACTGGGCGGCCCGGCCCTAGCCCCGCGACCGGGCGCCGACCGCCCGGGCGGTACGGTGGGGCCTCGACCGCACACAAGGGGGTGACGTGGCCGGCACGACGCACGAGGACGCCGCGGGGCGCGGCCTGCTGGCCCCGGTGACGGTCGTCCTCGACGGCGAGTCGAACGACGCCGACCCGCGCCGCGAGAGCCTGCGCGCCTGGCTGGCCGGCCACCCCCACCCCACCGGCCGCGACCTGGCGCAGGCCGGGCTGGTCGCGCCGCACTGGCGCGAGCCGTGGGGCCTCGGCGCCGACGTCGACCACCAGCTCGTCATCGACGAGGAGCTCGCCCGGGCCCGCGTGGCCCGCCCGATCAACCCGATCGGCATCGGCTGGGCCGGGCCGACGATCCTGGCGGCCGGGACCGACGAGCAGTGCGCGCGGTGGCTGCCCGGGATCCTCTCGGGCGAGGAGTTCTGGTGCCAGCTCTTCAGCGAGCCCGGCGCCGGCAGCGACCTCGCGTCGCTCACGACCACCGCGACGCTCGACGGCGACGAGTGGGTCGTCACCGGCCAGAAGGTCTGGACGAGCTACGCCCACCTGTCCACCTGGGGGATCCTGCTCGCGCGCACCAGCCGCGAGGGCGCGCCCCAGTCGGGGCTCTCCTACTTCGTCTGCCCGATGGGCGCGCCCGGGGTCACGATCCGGCCCATCCTCGACATGACCGGCGACCACGCGTTCAACGAGGTCTTCCTCGACGCGGTGCGCCTGCCGGGCGACCACCTCGTCGGCGCGCCCGGCGACGGCTGGCGCCTGGCCAAGGTGACGCTGGCCAACGAGCGCGTCTCGCTCTCGGGCGAGGGCTCGCTCTGGGGCCGCGGGCCCACCGCCGCCGACCTGGTGGCCGCGGCGCGCGGCGGCGCGCTCACCGAGCTCGACCGCGACGACCTGGTGCGCTGCTTCATCCACGGAGAGGTGCTGCGCCTGCTGCGCCGGCGCCTGGTCGACGCGGCGCGCGCCGGTCGCGACCCCGGCGGCGCGGCGAGCGTGCGCAAGGCGCTGGCCGACGACCACGGCCAGGAGGTGATGGGGCTGGCCAACCGCCTCGCCGGGGCGAGCGGGATGCTCGCCGGGCGCGGCCCGGCCGGCGTCGCCGGCGACGCCGGGGCGCAGTGGTCCTACGGATTCCTCTACTCCCAGGCGCTGACCATCGGCGGCGGGACCTCGGCGGTGCAGCGAAACATCATCGCCGAGCGCGTGCTCGGGCTGCCCAAGGACCCCGCCGCGTAGCCGTGCGAGACTGGCGGCCGTGACCGCCACCCTCGTCGTCTGCCGCGGCGACCAGACCGGCGAGGAGCTGCTCGTCGAGGCGCTGCGCGCGCTCGACCCCGCGCTGCTCGGCGTCGGCCTCGACCTCGAGTTCTTCGACCTCTCGCTGGCCGCGCGGCGCGCGACCGGCAACGGCGTCGTGCGCGACGCGGCCGCCGCGATGCGCGAGACGGGGCTCGGGCTCAAGGCCGCCACCGTCACCCCGCCCGAGCGCGGCGGCGTCGGGTCGCCCAACCGGATCCTGCGCGAGGGGATCGGCGGCACGGTCATCGTGCGCACCGGGCGGCGGATCCCCGGGGTCGGCCCGGTCGTGGCCACCACCAACCAGCCGATCGTCGTGGTGCGCATGGCCGTCGGCGACGCCTACGGCGCGACCGAGGGCCGCGAGGGCGAGCCCGACTCCCTGGCCGAGGTCGCCTGGCGCACCGAGCGCATCGACCGGTCCACGTGCCGGCGCGTCGCCGACTACGCCTTCGCCGCCGCCGCCCAGCTCGGCGGCGTCGTCTACGGCGGGCCCAAGTGGACCGTCTCGCCGACCTACGAGGGGATGCTCAAGGAGGAGATGGACGCGGCCGCCGCGCGCCACCCCGGCGTCGGCTACCGCCCCACGCTCATCGACGCCGCGTACGCCGGGCTGCTCACCGAGGCCCACGACCGCGCCCTGGTGATCCCCGCGCTCAACCGCGACGGCGACTGCCTGAGCGACCTGGTGCTCGCGATGTTCGGCTCGATCGCCGGCGCCGAGTCGGTGCTCCTGGCCCTCGACGACGACCTGCACCCCACCGTGGCCATGGCCGAGGCGCCCCACGGCACCGCGCCGTCGCTCGAGGGCAAGAACGTCGCCAACCCGATGGCGATGCTGCTCGCCGGGGCCGCGGTCCTCGATCAGGCGGCGGTCCACCTCGGCGACCCCGCCTACGCCGACGCCGCCGCCCGCCTGCGCCGCGCGACCCTCGAGGGCGCCGCCGAGGGCGTGCGCACCTTCGACCTCGGCGGCGGGGCCACGACCAGCGAGGTCGTCGACGACGTGATCGCGCGCCTGGCCTAGCCGTGGGCTGGTGGGGCGACGCCGCGCTGCCGCGGGTCCTCGACCGCCTCGGCTCGTCGCGCGCGATGGCCGCCGACCGGCGGCGCGCCGCCGCCGGGCTGGCCGGGCGCGTCCTGGAGGTCGGCTTCGGCTCGGGCCCCAGCCTGCCCCACTACCCCGCCGCGGTCACCGAGGTCGTCGCGGTCGAGCCCTCCGACGTCGCGTGGCGCCTGGCCGCGCGCCGCGTCGCGGCCTTCCCCGGCGCGGTCACGCGCGCCGGGCTCGACGGCGCGCGCGTGCCGCTGCCCGACGCGTCGTGTGACGCGGCCCTCATCACCTTCACGCTCTGCACCGTCGACGACCCCGGCGCCGTGCTGGCCGAGGCCGCGCGGGTCGTGCGCCCCGGCGGCGCGATCCACGTGCTCGAGCACGGGCTGAGCCCGAGGCCCGCGACCGCCCGGTGGCAGCGCCGACTCGACCCGCTCCAGGGCCGGGTCTTCGGCGGCTGTCGCCTGACGCGCCGCCCGCTCGACCTGCTCGCCGCGGCCGGGCTCGAGGTCGTCGAGAGCGACGAGGGGTCGGCGCCAGGCCCGCGGCCCTGGACCTACCTCACGCGCGCGGTCGCTCGCGTCCCGGGCTAGGCCCGCGCGCGGCGCTCTGCGCCGCGGCGCCAGTGGCCGAGCGCCCACCACAGCCCCGTGACGACGACGGCCAGCGCGCCGTAGAGGAGGCCGGCCGCCGTGAGCGACGAGCCCAGGCGCGACATCGCCGCGCGAACGATGCTCGACGACGCCGGGTCGTTCGCCCCGACCGCGCGGTCCACGACGCTCGGCAGCGCGAGCCCGAGAGCGAGCACGAGCACGGCGGGCGCGCCGAAGCCGACGGCCACCGCGCCCAGGCGGGCTCGCCGCTCCCGGACCATCAGCGCGGCGACCAGCAGCACGACCAGCGCGCCCACCAGGGTGAGGGCCAGCTGGGTCACGCCCCACAGCGAGCCCGACGGCGACACCGACAGCCCGACCACGTGGACGCTCGCGTCGCGAGCGAGCGCGGGGTCGGCCGGCACGCTGGGCACGACCGCGTGCATCACCGTGGCGAAGCGCCGCAGCAGCGGCCGCAGGTCGATGGTCGCGCCGCCGCGGCTCTCGGCCGCGCTCAGCGCGGCCGCCAGGTCGTCGCGGGCCAGGCGCTGGACGGCGGGGTCGTCCATCGCCGCCTCGACCGCTCGCGTCACCGTCGCCGAGTCGGCCGTTACCCGCGCCGCGGTCGCCGCCGGCAGCGACCGGTCGACCTCGGCCACGATCTTGTGGGCCACCGCGTCGCGCACCGACGCGCTCGAGGCCACCGCCACGACGGCGTCGGCGGTGGCCGTCGGCGAGCGCAGCAGCGGTGACAGCCCGGCGACCGCGGCCGCGCCGAGCAGGCAGAGCCCGCCCGCGGCCAGCGCCAGCGCGGCCAGGACCCGCCGCGCCACGCCTAGCCCATCGTGCGGCGCAGCCCCTCGCCGCTCGAGATCCGCGCGGCGTAGGCGATGGGCAGCAGGGTGAGCACCAGCACGAAGGTCACCACTGCGTTCACCTCGGGCAGCTGCTGGCCGAGGCGGATCGCCCCGAAGATCCACAGCGGCAGGGTGTTCTGCGCGCCGGCGGTGAAGGTCGTGACGATGACCTCGTCGAAGGAGAGCGCGAAGGCGAGCAGCGCCCCGGCGATGAGCGCGGTGCGCAGCATGGGCACGGTCACCAGCCGGAAGGTCTGGACCGGCGTCGCCCCGAGGTCGGCGCTGGCCTCGATGAGCGAGATCGACGAGCGGCGCAGACGAGCGACGACGTTGTTGTAGACGACCACGATGCAGAACGTCGCGTGGCCGATGATGATCGTGTAGAGCGAGAACGGCACGCCCGAGAGGCGGAACGCGCTCTGCAGCGCGAGGCCCGTGACGATCCCGGGCAGCGCGATCGGCAGCACGAGGAGCAGGCTCACCGCGTCGCGGCCGAAGAACCGGAACCGGTGGATGCCGAAGGCGACCATGGTGCCCAGGACCAGCGCGAGGAGCGTGGCCACCACGCCGGCCTTGACGCTGAGCCACAGCGCCGAGCGCACCGCCGGGTCGTGGTAGGCGACGGAGAACCACGACAGCGTGTCAGCCGCGGATCGGGAAGGTCTGGACGTTCGACTTGCCGAAGGCGAAGAGGACGATGACGAGCAGCGGCGCCGAGAGGAAGACGACCACCAGCACGCTGAAGGCCGCCAGGGCGCGCCGCGACAGGGCCGAGAGCTTCATAGCGCGTCGAACGCGCCGGCCCAGCGCGCGAGCAGGAGGTAGACGGCCATGATGGCGATGGAGACGAAGGCCAGCGCCGCGGCGAACGGCAGGTTCGCCGCCGTTGATCGCCGAGTCGTAGACCGCGTTGCCGATGAACGCCGAGTTAGACCCGCCGATCAGCAGCGGCGTGATGAAGTCACCGAGGGTGAGCGAGAAGGTGAAGATCGACCCGGCCACCACCCCGGGCAGCACCATCGGCAGCAGGACCGACCGGAAGGTGAACCACACGCCCGCCCCGAGGTCCGAGCTGACGCCTCGAGCAGCGAGTCCGGGACGCGCTCGAAGGCGCCGTAGATCGGCACCATCATGAACGGCAGCCACAGGTAGGAGAAGACGACCCACATCGCGACGTTGGTGTAGGCGACGTGGCTCTGGGGCAGGTGGAGCCACCCTCGATCCCGGGCAGGACGCCCTTGTTCGACAGGATGTTGATCCAGGCGTAGACCTTGGCCAGGTAGCTCGCCCACAGGGGCAGCAGCGTGAGGCCGAAGAGGACCTGGCGCCACCGCCTCGTCGCCACCTTGGCCAGGAAGAAGGCGAAGGGCAGCGCGACGATCGCGTCGGTGACCGTGACCGCGACGGCCATGAGCACCGTGCGCAGGATGATCTGGCCGTAGACGCCCTGGGAGAAGATCTGGCTGAAGTTGCGACCAGGTCCACTGGTGGACGATGTTGCCGGTCAGCGAGTCGGTCGAGAAGAACGCCGTGACCAGCATCGCGACGAGCGCTCGCGATGTAGACGACGAGGAACCACGCGAGTGGCGGCGACAGCGTGAGGACGCCGCGAAGCCAGGGGCGGCGCCACAGCGCCGCCCCTGCTTGCGTTGGCTTCCGAGCGCCACGGAGGGCGCTATCCGTTGATCTGGGTCCAGGCCTGCTGCCACGCGGTGAAGTCGACGCAGTTCGTTCTTGCCGTTGCCGCAGGTCGACAGCGGGGTCTTCCAGAACTTGATCGTCGTGAAGTAGGACTCCGGGGCGTTGGCGTGGTACGCCGCGCAGCCGCCCTTCTGGAGCTTGTTCATGATCGCGCAGGCCAGGGTGTTGGCCGGCGTCTCGCCGAAGTAGATCGCCTCCTGGGCCTGGACCTTCGGCGTCGTCACCCACTGCATCCACTTGTAGGCGCAGTTGGGGTGCGGCGCGTTGGTCGCCAGCAGCCAGGTGTCGGCCCAGCCGGTCGCGCCCTCACGCGGGATCGTGTCGGCCACGTGAGACGCGGGCCGCCTTGAGCGTGTTGGTCTGGTACGGCCAGGCCGCGCCGACGACCACCTCGCCGTTCGGGAAGAGCGAGATCTCCTGGCTGGCCAGGTCCCAGTACTTCTTGATGAGCGGGTGCTGGGCCTTGAGGAGGTTCACGGTCGCGGTGAACTGCGGCTGGGTGAGCTCGTAGGGGTCGGTGATCTTGAGCGACGGCTTGGTCTTGGACAGGTAGAGCGCCGCGTCGGCGATCTGGATCGGGTTGTCCGGGACCGTGATCTTGCCCTTGTACTTCGAGCTGTAGAGGACCGACCACGACTTGGGCGCGGACTTGGGAAGGTCTTGGTCGAGTAGAGCAGGACGTTCGGTCCGAACTCGTAGCAGACGCCGTAGTGGCACGCCGTTGATCGTGTTGAACGACGGCGCCTTGAGGAACGGGTGGAACTGCTTCCAGCTCGGGATGAGGCCGATGTTGACCGGCTTGACGTCGCCGCCGTAGATCAGGCGCAGGTCGGCGTCGCCCGACGCCGACACCAGGTCGTACTGGTGCCCGCCGCCGTTGGCCATCAGCGAGACCATCTCCGAGGAGGACCCCGCGTACTTCACGCTCACCTGGCAGCCGGTGGCCGTCTGGAACGGCTTGACCCACTGCGGCTGGGCGTATCCCTCCCAGGCGATGAGGTTCAGCGCGCCCTCGCCCTTGCCCACCGAGGTCTGGGGCTTCATGTTCTGGGTCGGCGGGGTCGTGCCGGCGCCGGCCGTCGTCGCCGGGATGGCGACCGCCCCCAGGGTCAGCGCCGCGGCGGCCACCGCGACGAACCGCCCGACTCGTGTCTTACTCATGCTGCTCCTTTGTCGAGGACCCGGGCTGGCTCTCAGCGTCGGGTGGTGGGGAGAGGGGGAAGGCGTCGGCGAGGTCCCACGTCGCGGTGACCTCGGCGCCCGGCGCGAGCGCGCCGGCGGCCGCGCCGGACGCGTTCTGGCGGACCGCGGTGACGGCCCGGCCCGAGTCGAGCTCGACGACGTACCGGGTGATCATGCCCAGGTAGGCGACGTCGGTGACCCGCCCGGCGGCGCCGACGCGCCCGGCCGGCGCGGGCCCGAGGACGAGCTCGACCTTCTCGGGCCGCACGATCGCCCGGCCGCCCGGCGCGTCGATCACGTTTGACGTGCCGACGAAGCCCGCGACGAACTCCGTCGCCGGGCGCTCGTAGACGTCGGCCGGCCGGCCGATCTGCTCGATCCGCCCGTCGCGGAAGACCGCCAGGCGGTCGCTCATCGTGAGCGCCTCCTCCTGGTCGTGGGTGACGTAGATGAACGTGATGCCCGACCTGACGCTGGATCCGCTTGAGCTCGACCTGCATCTCCTGGCGCAGCTTGAGGTCGAGGGCGCCGAGGGGCTCGTCGAGCAGCAGGACCTCGGGCTCGTTGACGATGGCGCGCGCCAGCGCGACGCGCTGGCGCTGGCCGCCCGAGAGCTGCGAGGGCTTGCGCGACCCGAAGTCGGTCATTCGCACCATGCCGAGCGCCTGGGCGACGCGCTGGGTGCGCTCGGAGCGCGGCACCTTGCGTACCCGCAGGCCGTAGGCAACGTTGTCGGCCACGCTGTAGTGCGGGAAGAGCGCGTAGTCCTGGAAGACGGTGTTGACCCCGCGTTGGTAGGGCGGGGTGCGGGTCACGTCGACCCCGTGCAGCGAGATCGTCCCGGCGTCGGGCGCCTCGAACCCGGCGATCAGGCGCAGCAGCGTCGTCTTGCCGGACCCGGACGGGCCCAGCATGGTGAAGAACTCTCCGCGCGCGATGTCCAGGTCGACCTCGCGCACCGCCGTCTGGGCCCCGAACCGCTTGGTCACGCCGCGCAGCGAGATCCCGCTGGCTCCGGCTTCGGGCTGTTGCGGGGCCGTCAACGTCGACGCCGACTGCCCCCCGCCCAGCATGCGAGCACACTACACCGGCCCAAAAAACACGGGCCTTCGGGCACTAGGCCCTGGCGCGACCCCTGCCGTCCGGCGCGACGCTGGCGCGTTGGCCGCCCGGCTGCGCCGGCGGCGGGCCGAGGGAGACGAGCGACTGGTCGCGCGTTTGCGTGGCCACGACGATGGCCAGGGTGTACTGGGCCCGCGCGGTCGAGCGATCGCCCGCGGACTTCGCGGACCGGAGCTCGGTCGTCAGGGTCGCCTTGGCCTGGTTGACCGCCACGACGTACTGGTGGTCGATCGCCTGGACCTCGACCCGGTAGGTCCGCCAGTCGCGGTGGCGGCCCGGCGACGCGGCGGCCGCGGCGGGCAGCCCCAGCAGGAGGGCCGCGGCGATCGCCGCCGACACCACGCCGCTTCGCGCCCCGACCTCTCATCGCCGACCTCGATCCTCGGCGAAATGGTACCGCCGGCGGCTGTGAATCCACTGTGAGGCGGCCGAGCGATCGGTGCGAATGCGCGCCGCCGCCGACGGCGCGCGGGGCCTTCGGTACGCTGAGGCCACCGACGAGGGAGCGCGTGGCAGCCATTCTGGTGGTCGACGACGAGGCCGGGGTCCGCGACCTGGTCAGCGACGCCCTGCGCATCGCCGGGCACGAGCCGACCGCCGCGGCCGACGGCGACGAGGGCCTGAGCCTGCTGCGCCGCGGCACCTACGACCTGGCGATCGTCGACGTCAACATGCCCGGGGTCGACGGGTTCTCCTTCGTCGAGGCGCTGCGCGAACGCGGCGAGCCGACCCCGGTCCTGCTGCTGAGCGCGCGCGACTCGGCACCCGACGTCGCGCGCGGCCTGCGCGCCGGCGCCGACGACTACGTGCGCAAGCCCTTCGGGCTCGAGGAGCTCCTGCTGCGCGTCGAGGCCATCCTGCGCAGGACCTCGCCCGCGGGGGCCGACGTCGAGTACCGGTGCGGCCCGCTGGCCCTGTCCGTCGACCGCCACGAGGTGGTCCTCGACGGGGAGGTCGTGGACGTCTCGGCGACCGAGTTCCACCTCCTCGAGGTCCTGCTGTCACGCAAGAACCGCCTGCTCACGCGCGAGCAGCTGCTCAAGGAGGTCTGGGGCATCGACTTCGACTCCGAGACGTCGGTGCTGGACACTTACATCTCGTACCTGCGCAAGAAGGTGAACCGGGACGGCTTCGCGCCGATCGTGACGGTCCGCGGGGTGGGCTACAAGCTGGTCGACGCCGAGCTCCCGTGAGGCTGGCGACCCGCCTCACGGTCCTGCTCGTCGTGGTCACGACGGCGGTCGCCGCGGCCGTTGGCTTCTACGCGGTGCACACCAGCTCGCGCGCCGGCTACGCGACCATCGAGAGCGAGATCGACGCGGTGATCGCCAGCGGCGTCGGCCACCCGCTCACCGCGCTCTCGAGCGCCGTGGCCGCGGACCAGGCGGGCAACTACGGCCTCACCCTCGACGTGGTCGGCCCGTCGGGCCACGTCACCCAGATCCTCGCCGGCGACCCGCCGCTGTCGCGCCCGCCCACGCGCGCCGACGTCGCGCGCTCGCGCCTGGCGATCGTCTCCTCCCCCGACCTGCCGGGCTTCGTCTACCGGTCCGAGGACGTCGGCGGCGGCGTCGCCCTGGTCGTGGCCGCGTCGACCGGGTCGGTCGCGCGCAACGAGCACAGCCTCGTCGTGCGGGTCATCGTCGTGGGCGCGCTGGCCGCGCTCCTGGTCGGCATCGCCGCGCGCCTCATCCTCGAACGTGACCTGCGCACCATGCGCCGGCTCATCGGCTACGCCGGCCGCGTCGCCGACGGCGACCTGAACAGCGCCACCCCGCCGGCCGCCGGGTCGACCGACGTTCGCGAGCTCCAGTCGAGCCTCTCGCACATGGTCGAGTCGCTCCAGTCCACCATCGAGGCCGAGCAGCGACTCGGCCAGGTGACCCAGCGCTTCATCGGCGACGCCAGCCACGAGCTGCGAACCCCGCTCACCGTCGTGCGCGGCTACGTCGAGCTCCTCGCCCGGCCCGGCGTCTCCGACGAGCAGCGCGACCGGGCGGTGGCGCGCATGACCCACGAGGTCGCGCGCATGGAGGAGCTGGTCACCGACCTCCTGTTCCTGGCCGAGGTCAGCGAGCTGCCGGTCGTCGAGCCCGAGCGCGTCGAGCTCTCGGGGATCGTGGCGAGGGCCGCGGCCGACTTCGCCCACGACCACCCCGGGCGCGCCGTCGACGTCCGCGTCGAGCCCGGGGTCGTCGTCGCCGGGCGCGCCGACTACTTCGAGCGGCTCCTGGCCAACGCGCTGGCCAACGTCGCGCGCCACACCGCCGAGGCCGACGCGGCGCGCGTCACGCTCGAGGGCGCCGGCGCGACGGTGACCCTCTCGGTCGAGGACGCCGGCCCGGGGCTGCCCGACGGCGCCTACGGCTCGGTCCTCGAGCGCTTCGAGCGCTTCGACCCGGCGCGCAGCCGGGCGACCGGGGGCTCGGGGCTCGGCATGAGCATCATGGCCGACGTCGCGGCGGCGCTCGGCGGAACGATGGCGACCGCGCGCTCGGACCTCGGCGGCCTGAAGGTCAGCTTCTCGTTCGCTGCAGCGTGAGCCAGGTGAACCACTGGGTGGCGCCCGCGGGGGTCACGTGCGCCTCGCGCTCGGACGCGCGCGGGGCGAAGCCCTCGGCGAAGCGCGCGGCCAGCGCGCCGGCGTCGTGGCGCTGGACGCTGAGCCCCGAGCAGGACTCCGGGCCGTCGGCGGCGAAGGCGCCAAGGACCAGCCAGCCCCCCGGTCGCAGGGCCGCCCGCGCGACGCTCGCGTAGGCGCGACGCGCGCCGTCGTCGGTGAGGAAGTGGAACATCGCGCGGTCGTGCCACAGGTCGTACTCGCGCTCGGGGGCCCAGTCGAGGACGTCGGCCGCGACGTAGGCGACGCGCCCGCCCAGTCGGGCGCGCACCGCGCCGAGCGCGGCGGCGCTGACGTCGAGCACGGTGACGTCGGCGTACCCGTCGGCCACCAGGCGGTCGGCCAGGCGCGACTCGCCGGCCCCCACGTCCAGGACCGACGCGTCGCTCGCGACGCGCGACTCGACCAGGCGCACCGAGGTCGCCGGGTCGCGCTGGTACCAGCTGCGGCCCTCGTCGCCCTCGGCGAAGACCTCGTCCCAGTGGGCCGCGGCCGAGGGCCCGGTCAGTGCCCTGACGAGAGGAGGTCAGCGCGGCGCTTGTACTCCTCCTCGTCGATCTCGCCTCGCGCGAAGCGCATCTTGAGCGTGTCGAGCGCGCTCTGGGTCCCGGCCGAGCTCGGGGTCCCGGGCGTTGGCGGGGGGACGTGGCGGTGGTCGCCCCCGAAGTGGCGGATCGCCGCGAGGATGAGCAGGACGATCGCGGCCCAGAAGAGCAGCGACATGACCATCCCCCCGATCCACCACCCGTTGCCCGGGCCGTTGATGTAGACGTGGAACGGGCCTGGCATCGGACCTCCTTGTCGCGGTCGACCTCACGCTACCGCCCGACGCGGGCGACCCCGTGGGCCGACCCTTAAGGGTGGCTCGGGGTCGTAAGAGGATCGTGAGGGGCGCCGTCGCGGGGCCTAAGAGTTGTGGCGCGCGTGCCTAGGGTGGGGCGATGGACCGACCGCTCTACTCCCTCGTCGCGCTCGACTGCCCCGACGCGCTGGCCCTGGCCGGCTTCTACTCCACGCTCACCGGGCTCGACATCGAGCCCCTCGGCGACTTCTCGCCCGAGGACGTCACGTGGATCGAGCTGGTGCACGACGGGCGGCCGACGCTCGCGTTCCAGCGCGTCGACCACTACGTCGCGCCGACCTGGCCCGAGGGCCCGGTGCCCCAGCAGCTCCACCTCGACTTCGACGTCGACGACCTCGACCAGGGCGAGGCCTTCGTCCTCTCGATCGGCGCGACCAGGGCCGCGCACCAGCCCGGCGAGACCTTCCGGGTCTACCTCGACCCGGTCGGCCACCCGTTCTGCCTGGTGCAGCGCCAGCGCTAGCCGCTCAGCAGCACGACCCCGGCGACGACCACGGCGGCCGGCGCCGCGACCCGGCGCAGCCGCCCCTCGCGAAAGACCACCGCCCCGATCACCGCGGCCCAGAGCACTCCGGTCTCGCGCAGCGCGCTGACCTCGCCGAGGGGGGCTCGCTGCTGGGCCCACAGCACGACGAGGTAGCCGAGGATCGAGAGCACCCCGGCGGCGAGCCCGCGCGCGGCGATGCGCCCCTCGGGCCACCAGCGGACCCCGAGGCGCGCGACGACCCCCGCGGTCCAGATCGTCGACTGGACCGCGAAGAGGGCGACGGCGTAGCGCAGCGCGTCGTGGCTCACCCGCACGCCGAGGCCGTCGACCACGGTGTAGACGGCGATCGCCGCTCCGGTCGCCACCGCCCACAGCACGTGGCGGCGCTCGCCGCGCCGACCGCGCGCGACGGCCAGGCTGGCGACGCCGGCCACGACGAGCCCGACCCCCGCGGCGCCGCGCAGGCCGAGCCGCTCGCTGGCGAAGGCCAGGCCGCCGAGCGAGACGAAGACCGGCGCCGCCCCGCGCGCGACCGGGTAGGAGAGGGAGAAGTCGCTGCGGCGGTACGAGGCCATGAGGAAGGCCTCGTAGGCGAGGTGGCACGCCGTCGAGCCGGCGACGTAGGCCCACGCGTCGGCGCGCACGAGCCCGGTCGCGGGCCACGCCGCCCAGCACACGACGGCGGCGGCGAGGTTGAGCAGCGCGAAGCTCGTGGCGAGGTCGGCCACGCTCTTGGCCATCGCGTTCCAGAGCGCGTGCAGCAGGCCGGCGCCGAGGACGGCCAGCAGCACCCCGACGCTCAACGGCGCCGACTCGTCGTCGCGGGCTCGGGCACGCCTCACCCTACGACCGCCCCTCAGGGCCGACGCAGCCGGTGTGTAGACTTGGCCCTCGCGTCTCGGGTCTCCGGGACCAGAGGACCTGTGGTGCAGCTCGGAGTGCACGCCGCCCTGTCAAGGCGGAGGTCGCGGGTTCAAATCCCGTCAGGTCCGCTCGCCACTCGCGTGGCGGGGATGGTCGAGTAGCTCAGTTGGCAGAGCGCGCGCCTGAAAAGCGCGAGGTCACCGGATCGACGCCGGTCTCGACCACTTCTCAGACGAGTCGGCGCGCCGGCATCGACGCCGGCAGGGGGCGCACCGCCACCCGGGCGTGGCGCCCCGAGCGCGTCGGCGTCCACCGCCCGGCGATCCACAGGCGCCGCGACAGCCCGATCGCGCGCAGCTCGGCCTCCGGGGCGACCGTGCGCACCTGCCCGAGGGGCTCGATGCGCGCCACCACCGGGCCGTCGCGGCGCTCGACCAGGTAGGCCGAGACGGTTCGGGCGCGCGACGCCGGCCGGGCGAAGTAGCAGTAGAGACGCTCGGGGTCGGCCACGGCGGCACGTTACGGCCCGGTTGCGACAGGGCGGTTACCGGCCCCCGTGACGCTACGGTGAGGCCGGTGAGCCTCCCCGCGGTCACGCCGTCGTACGCGCCCCAGCCCGGCGGGGTCCCCTGGCCGGCGGCCGAGTGGCCGCGCGCCGGCGGTCCGACCGGCCTCGCCGACGCCGTGGACGCCGCCTTCTGCGACCCGGCGCTCGCCGAGACCCAGGCGGTCGTGGTCGTCGCCGGCGGCCGCGTGGTCGCCGAGCGCTACGCCGGCGCGCTGGCGCGCTTCGACGGCCCGCCCGACCCGGTCACCCCCGACACGCCGATGATCTCGTGGTCGATGGCCAAGTCGATGCTCCACTTCGTGGTGGGCACCCTGGTCGACGAGGGGGTCCTCGACCCCGACGACGAGGCGCCGGTCGCCGAGTGGGAGGGCGCCGAGGACCCGCGCCGCGAGATCCGCCTGGCCGACCTGCTGGGCATGCGCGACGGCCTGGAGTGGGCCGAGAACTACACCGCGCGGGGCGCGAGCGACGTCATCGAGATGCTCTTCGGCGCGGGCAAGGACGACGTCGCCGGCTACGCCGCCGCGCGACCGGCAACCGCTGCGCCGGGCGAGCGCTTCAACTACTCGAGCGGCACGAGCAACATCGTCAGCCGCGTCGTCGCCGACCAGGTCGGCCACGGCGGCGCCTACCGCGACTACCTCGCCGACCGGCTCTTCGGGCCGGTCGGGATGGCCAGCGCCACGCCGACCCTCGACCCGACGGGCACCTGGGTCGCGTCGAGCTTCGTGCACGCCACCGCGCTGGACTTCGCGCGCTTCGGCCTGCTCTACCTGCGCGGCGGCGAGTGGGACGGCCAGCCGCTCGTCAGCCGGGCCTGGGCCGACACCGCCCAGCGCCCGCTCAGCGTCGACCCCGCCGACGGCTCCCTGTACTCGTGGCACTGGTGGGTGACCGGCGACGAGTACGGGACCTACTGGGCGTCGGGCTACGAGGGGCAGATGGTCTGCGTCGCCCCGGGGCTCGACGCGGTCGTGGTGCGCCTGGGCAAGTCGCCCGAGGAGTCGGGGCCGGCCCTCGCGCAGTGGCGCGGCCGAGTGCTCTCGGCGGTGGCGTCGTGACGCGGCGCCTCGCCGCGGTGGCGGCAATGGTAGCGCTCGGGGCCGGCGCCGCCGTTCCGGCGCAGGCCGCGCCGTCGGCCCGGGCGCTGGTGACCGCGGCGCTCAACCGGGCCGTGTACACGAACGCGGTCGACGATGACCGTGACCCACCGGGGCAAGACGGTCTGGACCCGCGTCGTCGAGGACTCACGCGGGTGGGTCGAGGCGACCGGGCGGATCGCCGGCACGACGCCGGCGTTCACGCCGTCGACGCACACCTTCACCATGGTCGCGATGTGGCCGGTCGGCGACGGCGCGATCACGGATCTTCAGCCCGGCGCGAGCGCGCGCAGACCTTCGCGCGCCTCGGCCCCGGCGCGGTGTACCTCGCCGGGGCGGCGAAGAACACGCGCGACCGGCAGCTCGAGCGCGGTGCGCGCACGCTGGCGACCACTGGTTTCGGTGACGACTCTGGCCCAGGTCGACCAGCGCGCGATCGACGCCTCTCAACCTGGCCGGCGAGCTGCCCCACACCGTCGCCCAGGCAGCTCCTCGGGGGGCCGGCGCCACCAGGGTCACCGCCGGCCGGGACGCGGCAACCGTCGACGGCGTCGCCGCCGAAAAGATCACCCGCCCGGGATCACCCTCTACGTGTCGACCGGCGCGACGCACCAGCTCCTGCGCGCTGCGAGCTCGGTGACTGGGGTGACGGTGGACGTTCGCCTGGGGCCCGCGCCGACGGTGCCGAGCGTGTCGGCGGTGGCCGAGTGCTACGTCTACAACGCGGCGCTCGCCACCGCGCTCACCGCGTACGCGGCGCCCGGCGCGTACGGCACCTGCCCGCTCGCGAAGCAGTCCTAGGCCCCCTCGTAGTCGAAGCCGAGGTCCGGCGCGCTGAAGATCGCGTCGTAGGGCCAGCCGCGCTCCGCGGCCAGGGCCGCGCAGGTCCCCCCGCGGTCGACGAGCGGCAGGATCAGCGCGACCGACGCGCCGAGCCCGCGTGACCACGTCGGCCGCCTCGAGCAGGCTGGTGCCGCGCGTGACGGTGTCCTCGACGATGACCGCGCGGTCCCCGGCGCCCAGCACGCCGGCCAGGCGGCCGCCCCCGCCGTGGTCCTTGACCTCCTTGCGGACGCTGAACGCGCGAAGCCGGCGGCCGCGCGTCGCGGCGACCGCGGCGGTGACGAACGCGACCCCGTCGGCGCCCATCGTCAGGCCGCCGATGGCCGTCGCGCCGTCGGGGACGCGCTCGAGCACGAGGTCCGCGACGTCGACCATCGCCTCGGGGGCGAGGATCGTCTGCTTGGAGTCGATGAACCACGTCCGACTCGCGCCCCGACTTGAGGGTGAAGCGGCCGCGGCGAACGGAGTGCTCGAGGAGGTGCGCGCGCACGCGATCGCGCGCGCCGCTCACGAGAGCACCACCCCGGCCGCGCCCGCGCGCACCTCGCCGACGACCGACGCGGCGTGGCCCGCGGCGCGCGCGATCGAGACCGCGGCGTCGGCGACCTCGGGGTCGAGGGCGACGACCATCCCCAGGCCGCAGTTGAAGACGCGCACCATCTCGTCCGCGCTCACCCGGCCGAGCGCGCTGGATCTCGAAGAAGACCTCCGGGGTGGTGAAGGCGTCGAGGTCGATGGCCGCGCCGAGCCCCTCGGGCACGACGCGCGCGACATTGCCGACGATGCCCCCGCCGGTCACGTGCGCGACGGCGTGCACGCCGAGGCCCAGGTCGGCGAGCATCGCGCGCACCGCGGGCGCGTAGATGACCGAGGGCCGCAGGAGCTCCTCGCCGAGGGTCGCGTCGGACCCGGTCCACGCCGGTCCGTCGAGCGGGCGGGCCGAGAAGACGCGGCGCGCGAGCGAGTAGCCGTTGGCGCGCAGCCCCGGCGAGGGCAGCCCGAGGAGCGCGTCGCCGGCGCGCACGCGCTCGGGCCCCAGGACCCGGTCGCGCTCGACCGCGCCGACGGCGAAGCCGGCCAGGTCGATGGCGTCGGGCTCCATGACGCCGGGGTGCTCGGCCGTCTCGCCGCCGAGCAGCGCCGCGCCGGCCTGGCGGCAGCCCTCGGCGACCCCGGCGACCACGGCCTCGACGCGCGCCGCGTCGAGGCGGCCGACGGCGAGGTAGTCCAGGACGAAGAGCGGCTCGGCGCCGCAGCACACGAGGTCGTCGACCAGCATCGCGACGAGGTCGACGCCGATGGTGTCGAATCGCCCCAGCCGGCGCGCGACCTCGAGCTTGGTGCCGACCCCGTCGGCCGACGCGACGATCAGCGGGTCGCGGTAGCGAGCGGGCGTCGCGAAGAGCCCGGCGAAGCCCCCGACGCCCGCGACCACGCCCTCGCGCGCCGTGGAGCGCGGCCAGCGGGCCGATGCGCGCGACGGCCGCGTCGCCGCGCCTCGATCGAGACTCCGGCGGCGGCGTAGGTGAGGCCCTCGCCGGGCGCGTCGAGCAGCCGGCTCACCAGCGCCGGCCGGCCTGTCCCAGGCTCGACGGGCACCGGCGCCGGGTAGTCGCCGGTCAGGCACGCGTCGCAGCACTCGCCGGCGAGCCCGATGGCCGCGACGCAGGTTCTCGAGCGAGATGAACTCGAGCGAGTCGGCAGCCGATGAAGTCGCGCATCTCGGCGACCGTGTGCGTGGCCGCGAGCAGCTCGTCGCGCGTCGGCGTGTCGATCCCGTAGAAGCAGGGCCAGGCGAAGGGCGGCGACGAGATCCGCAGGTGGACCTCGGCGGCGCCGGCGTCGCGCAGCATCGTCACGAGCGCGCGCGTCGTCGTCCCGCGCACGATCGAGTCGTCGACGACGACCAGGCGCTGGCCCGCGATGTTCTCGCGCAGCGGGTTGAGCTTGCGCCGCACGCCGGCGGCGCGCGCGCTCTGGTCCGGCGCGATGAACGTGCGCCCGATGTAGCGGTTCTTCACCAGCCCGTAGCCGAAGGGGATCCCCGACGCGCTTGGCGAATCCCTCGGCCGCGGGCACGCCCGAGTCGGGCACCCCGATCACGAGGTCGGCGTCGACCGGCGACTGCTCGGCCAGGCGCTCGCCCATCCGGCGGCGCGCCGAGTGGACCTGGCGGCCCATGAGGTAGGCGTCGGGCCGGGCGAAGTAGACGAACTCGAAGATGCACAGCGCGCTCGACGTCGGCCGGCGCCAGGAGCCGCGTCGAGGCGACGCCCGCGTCGGTGAGCGTGACGAGCTCGCCGGGCGCGACCTCGCGCACGAAGGTCGCGCCGACGACGTCGAGCGCCGGGGACTCGGAGGCGACGACCCAGCCCTCGGGCGCGTCGACGGTGCCCGAGGCGGCCGAGGCACAGCGGGCGCAGGCCGTAGGGGTCGCGCACCGCGTGCACCGCGCCCGGCTCGAGCAGGACCATCGAGTACGCGCCCTCGACCCCGGGCAGGACCGCGGCCATCGCGGCCGAGAGCGTGCGCGCCGGCCGCGACCTCGCGCGCCAGCAGCTCGGCCACCAGGTCCGAGTCGCGAGAGCATGGCGGTGACCTGCATGCCCGCGCGCTCGGCGAGCTCGGCGATGTTGGTCAGGTTGCCGTTGTGCGCCAGCGCGAAGCCGAGCCGACCCGGCGTCGCGGTAGACGGGCTGCGCGGCGGTCCAGTTGGCCGAGCCCGACGTCGAGTAGCGGGTGTGGCCGATGACCGCGGCGCCGGGCAGAGCGCTGAGCGTCGCGCTCGAGAAGACGCTGGACACGAGCCCGTTGTCCTTGACGACGGTGACTGGTGCTCGTCGAACGCGTCGCCATGCCGGCCGACTCCTGGCCCCGGTGCTGCAGGGCGTAGAGGGCGTCGTAGCAGAGGTGCGACGACGTCGCGGCCCGGGGCGACGATCGCCGACGACGCCGCAGGCCTCCTTCACGCGCCCCTCCAGTGTACGGGCTGCGCATCCGCAAGGGCCCCGGGACCGTCGCGCGCGGCCCCCGCTGCGAGGACTGGTACGCTCGGTGATCGACCTGCACACCCACTCGAACTACTCCGACGGCTCGGACTCCCCGGCGCGAGCTCGCCGCCCGGGCGGCCGAGGCCGGGCTCTCGGCGGTGGCCCTGACCGACCACGACACGACCGACAGCGCCGAGGAGTTCGGGCGCGCCTGCGCCGCGCACGGGGTCGAGCCGGTGCGCGGGGTCGAGATCTCGCTGGTCGACCTCGAGCACCCCCGCGCCTCGGGCCCGCGCTCGTGCACGTCCTGGCCTACTTCTGCCCCTCGAGGAGTCGACGGGGCTCCAGCGCCTGCTCGCGCGCCTGCGCGCCGACCGGGTGGCGCGCAACCACGCGCTCTTGGAGCGCCTCCACGAGCTCGGCTTCGACGAGGCTCTCCTACGAGGACCTGGTCGCCCGGGCCCAGCCACGAGCAGTCGGTCGGCCGCCCCCACTTCGCCGCCGCGATGTTCGACCTCCACCCCGAGGTCGTGGGCGGGGCGACCCCGGAGAACTGGCGCCGGCTCTTCGACGAGTGGCTCGGCGACTCCGGCCGCGCCTACCGGCCCAAGACCGAGCTCACGATCGAGGACGCGGTCGCCGCGGCCGCGGGCAGCGGGACCGTGTTCTCGATCGCGCACCCCCACCTGCAACTACCTCGACCGAGCCGGCCGTCGATCTCGCGGCGGCCGACCCTGCCCGGCGTGTTCGCGTCGCTGGCCCGGCGCGGCTTCGCCGGCGTGGAGGCCCACTACGGCAGGATCCGGCCCGAGATGCGAGCGCTGCTCGTGCGCCTGGCGCGCGACGCCGGCCTCGTGCCGACGGGCGGGTCGGACTACCACGGGATCTACAAGGAGGACGTGCGCCTCGGCGTCGGCGAGACCGGGGACCTCGCCGTCCCGGACTCGGTCCTCGACGAGCTGAGGTCCCGGCGCTAGCTAGCCCCGAGTCGCTCGCCGGCGGCGGACGCGGAAGCGCACCTCGACGATCGCGGCGCCCAGCGCGCCGAGCAGCGCGAAGAAGAGCAGCCACCCGTAGGCCTCGCCCCAGTTGTTGGACCCGTCCAGCGTGTCGCCGACCCCCGCCAGCGCGAACAGGCCCCCGACGATCACGACGGCGCCGGCGATCTTGAGCTGGGTGACGCGCCGCGCCCGCGCGAGGCGCTCGAGGGCCCCGTTGGCGCGCCGGGGTTCGGGCCGGACCGTCACGCGACCCCGAGGGCGGCGGGCAGGGCGCCGGCCTGGCGCGCCGCGAGGTCGGCGACGCCGACCTCGAGGAGCCCGTCGACGACGAGCGCGTCACCCCCGGCGAGCCCGACGACCTCGGCGTCGACCCCGAGAGCGGCGGCGCGCGCGACGAAGGCGCACCGCGTCGGCGGTGTCGCGACGAGGAAGCGCCCGCGGCAGCCTCGCTGAACAGCTCCGCGCGCTCCGTCGACGCCGCGCACGCGCGCGCCGACGCCCGACGCCGCGCACAGCTCGGCCAGCGCGACGCCGAGGCCGCCGCCGGCCACGTCGTGGACCGCGCGTGACGGCGACGCCACTCGCCGGCGCACGCGGCGCGCGACCTCGGTCGACGACGAAGTCGCGACGCGCGCGCGCGGCGGCCTCGAGGTCGACCGACGGCAGCGACCCGCCGCGCGCGACCGCGGCGCGCGCCCAGCGCGACCCGCCCGAGCGGGAACGGCCGCCCGCCGGCGCGAGCGGCGCGCGCCGACCAGGACGAGGTCGTCGCCCGGCGCGCCACGCCCAGCCGGGCGGGCGGCGCGACGAGCTCGTCGACGACGCCGATGACGCCGAGGACCGGGGTGGGGTCGATGTCGGCCCCGCGCTGACTCGTTGTAGAGCGAGACGTTGCCGCCGACCACCGGCAGCCCGAGCGCCAGGCAGGCCTCGGCCAGACCGTCGACCGCCTCGGAGAGCTGCCACATGACCTCGGGGTGCTCGGGGTTGCCGAAGTTGAGGCAGTTGACGACCGCGCTGGCCGTCGCGCCGACGCACGCGAGGTTCGCGACGGACTCGGCGAGCGCGAGCGCGGTGCCGCTCGCGCGGGTCGAGCGCGCAGCCACCGCGGGTTCGAGTCGGTCGTGAGGGCGACGCCGCGCGGCGCGACGCGGGCAGGCCCGGGCCCGGCCAGGCGCAGCAGCGCGGCGTCGCGGCCCGGGCCGACGACGGTGTTCAGGAACAGCTGCGGGTCGTACTGGCGGTAGACCCACGCCGGGTCGACCAGCAGGCCGAGCAGGTCGTCGCGCGGCGTCCGCGCGGCCGTCGCGTCGGGTCGTCGGCGCGCCGCGCGTCGAGGTCGGCCGGGCGCGCGCGCGGGCGGTCGTAGAGCGGGGCCTCGTCGGCCAGCGACGCCGCCGGCACCTCGGCCAGCACCGGGCCGTCGAACGCCGTCGCGGATCCGCAGCCAGCCGACCGGCGCGTCCGTCGGGCCCGGCCTCGGGCTCGACCACGCGCCCGACGACGCTCGCGCGCACCTCCCAGCGCGCGCAGACCTCGGCGACCGCCGTCGCCAGCTCTCGGGGGTCACGATCGCGAGCATCCGCTCCTGGCTCTCGGAGGTCATGACCTCGTAGGGCACCATGCCGGGCTCGCGGCGCGGGACCGCCGACGACGTCGACGTCCATGCCGACGCCGACCGCGCGCCGCGGTCTCGCTGGTCGCGCAGGCCAGGCCCGCGCCGCCGAGGTCCTGGATCCCGACGACGAGCCCGCGGTCGAGCAGCTCGAGGCACGCCTCGATGAGCCGCTTCTCCTCGTAGGGGTCGCCGACCTGGACGCTCGGGCGCTTGGCGTCGTCGGCGCCGGCGCCGCCGAAGCCGGCCGACGCGAGCACCGACACGCCGCCGATGCCGTCGCGCCCGGTCGTCGAGCCGAGCAGCACCGCGAGGTTCCCGACGCCGCTCGACGCGACGCCCAGCACGAGCCGCTCGACCGGCAGCGCGCCCACGCACAGCACGTTCACGAGCGGGTTCTGCGCGTAGCAGTCGTCGAAGGTCAGCTCGCCGCCGACCGTCGGCACCCCGACGGAGTTGCCGTAGCTCGAGATGCCCGCGACGACGCCCTCGACCAGCCAGCGCTGGCGCGCGTCGGTCGAGCTCGCCGAAGAACAGGGGGTCCATGCACGGCGAGGGGGCGAGCGCCCATCGTGAAGACGTCGCGCAGGATGCCGCCGACGCCGGTCGCCGCGCCCTGGTGGGGCTCGATCGCCGACGGGTGGTTGTGGCTCTCGATGCGCAGCGCCACCGCGATCGCCGTCGCCGGCGTCGATGACCCCGGCGTTCTCGCCCGGGCCGACGAGGACCCGCGGGCCCGTCGTGGGCAGGCGGCGCAGGTGGATCCGCGAGGACTTGTACGAGCAGTGCTCGCTCCACATGACCCCGTAGAGCGCGAGCTCCAGGGCGTTGGGGTCGCGCCCGAGGACGCCGCGGATCCGGTCGAGCTCGTCGTCGGTGAGCCCGAGCGCCCGGTGCAGTGGCTCGGGGGCGCTCACGCGCCCACGATAACGGCCGGCCTCTCGACCCCCGGGCCCGATCGTGGCCGACGCGGCCACGCTGGCGCACCCGATTCGTGTCCATTGGCCCTGGGCGCGGCATCGCGCCCCTCGTAGCGTCAAGGATGGTGACGCGTCGTCAACGAGGACCCGCGTGGGTGGCACTCGCCGCAGCGGCGGCGCTGGTGCTCGCCGGCTCGGTGGCGCCCGCGGCGGGCGCGGCGACGCTGCGGTGGGTCACCGTTCCCGTCGCCACCCTGTGGGTCTCGCCGCACGGCCAGCGCGCCGTCGACGCTCTCGTGACGGCCCCGCCCGCCGACACCCGCGCCTGGATCGCCGCCCAGTCGGTGACGCAGAAGAGCTGGCTGGTCGGCCGACTCGAGACCCAGGCCCTCTACGGGACGGCGGTCACGGTGCTCGCGAGGAGCGGCGCGTGGTCGAAGGTCGCGGTCGCCGGGCAGCCGACCCCGCGCGATCCGCGGGGCTACCCCGGGTGGCTGCCCA
Source organism: uncultured Actinomycetota bacterium (assembly GCA_963820815.1). GTDB lineage: Bacteria > Actinomycetota > Acidimicrobiia > Acidimicrobiales > RAAP-2 > RAAP-2. The sequence continues at coordinate 1,121,090 of CAWGBL010000003.1, forward strand.
CCTGGCAGCTCGGCGCGGCCGCACCGGCGCGCACCGCGTCCGTCGCCGTCGTGACGGCGCTCAGCGCGTGGGTCACCTCGTCGGCCACCCCGGGGGGGCGCCGGGTCATCCGCCTCTCGTACGGCACGCGCCTGCCGGTGGCGTCCTCGACCCGCGGCGCGATTGCCGTGCGCCTCCTCAGCGGCGCGACCGGGTACCTCGCGCGCGCCAGCGCCCTCGTCGAGCCGAGGACGGCCGCGCCGCGGGCCACGGGGCCGCGCGTCGTCGCCGAGGCCCGACGGTTCCTCGGCGTCGGCTACCTCTGGGGCGGGACCTCGGGCTACGGGGTCGACTGCTCCGGGCTCACGCACCTGGTCTTCGCCCGGCTCGGGGTCACGATCCCGCGCGACGCGGCGCCCCAGTCGTCCGTCGGCGCGCGGGTCGCTCTCTCGAAGCTGCGACCAGGTGACCTGGTGTTCTTCCGGGACTCGCACAACACGGTCGAGCACGTCGCCATCTACGCGGGCGCCCCCGGGGGCGTCCCGTCGGTGATCCACGCGCCCCGCACCGGGAGCGCGGTCCAGGTCACGCCCCTCTCGGCGTGGCCGGCCCACGACATCGCCGGCGCCCGGCGCGACGCCCCGGCGGCCTGAGCGCGCTCGAACCCCCGCTCGACCCACCGGGCACGCCAAATGCGGGCCGTTGCGGCGGCGACGGGCGAGACGGCGCCGTCTCGCCCAATTCGTCAGCGCCGACCGCGCCCGAGCGCGACGGCGCGACCGGGCCAATTGCTCGAATTCTTGACGTGACGGCGACCGTTGTCCCGGTGTTTGCGATACAAGGATGCCGCGACGCCGGCGATCGGGCCCATCGCGGCCGTCGCTCCGCCAGGCGTGGTGGGCCCTCTCGTCTTAAACGACATTTATCCTTGGCCGTTTTCAATAACCATTTTCTTCAACTACACTCGAGCGCATACGGGTGAATTCGCCCGTCTCATGGGAGCGATAATGGCAACGACAACGGCAAAGAAGCCGGCGACCAAGCAGCCCGCCAAGCGGCCGGCCAAGCGCGTAATGAGCGCGGACCACAAGGCCAAACTGGCCCAGGGCCGGCACGAGTCGCGCGTGGTGAGCAAGTACCTCGACGCCCTCGCCGCGGGCAAGGGCAAGCGCGGGCGCAAGCGGACCCCCGAGTCGATCTCCATCGTGATCGCGCGCATCGACAAGGAGCTCGCGAGCGCCGCGCCGATCCGCCGCCTCGAGCTGACCCAGAAGCGCTACGACCTCGTCGCCGAGCGCCAGCGCCTGCTCACCCGGGTTGACCTGACGGGCCTCGAGCGCGACTTCGTCAAGGTGGCCAAGTCCTACGCCGCGCGCAACGGCATCTCCTACGGCGCGTTCCGCGAGCTCGGCGTGACCGCCGAGGTCCTCAAGCGCGCCGGCGTCGCGCGGACGCGGTCCTAGGCGCGTGGCGTCCGGCGACGGACGCTCCCCACGCCTCCACGGCTTCGCCGACGGCGCGCGCTACGACGCGGCGCGGCCCGGCTACCCCGAGGCCGCCCTCGACTGGATCGTCGACGGCCTCTCGCTGACGCCGGACTCGGCCGTCCTGGACCTCGGCGCCGGAACCGGGATCATGACCCGTCAGATCGCCGAGCGCGTCGGGCGGGTCGTGGCGGTCGAGCCGTCGGCGGGCATGCGCGCGGTGCTCGTCGCGACGCTGCCGGGAGTCGAGGCGCTCGAGGGGTCGGCCGAGGCGATCCCCCTGCCCGACGGGTCCGTCGACGCCGTCGTGGTCGCCCAGGCGTTCCACTGGTTCGACCCGGCCCCGGCGCTGGCCGAGATCCACCGGGTGCTGCGCGGCCACGGCGGGCTCGCGCTGGTGTGGAACGAGCGAGACGAGTCGGTGCCCTGGGTCGCGGACTTGAGCCGCGCGATGCGCTGGGACGTCTGCATGCCCTACGAGGTCGGCCGGGACTTCGGGCCAGACCTGGCCGCGGGCCCCTTCGTGGACGTGGAGCGCGCCGGCTTCACCCACCGCCAGTCGCTGTCGCGCGCCGACCTCTACCGGCTCGTGGAGACGAGGAGCTACCTCGCGGTCATGAGCGCCGACGAGCTCGCCCCGATCATGGCCGCGGTCGCCGAGGTCGTCGAGGCGCTCGACGAGCCGATCACGCTCCCCTACGTGACGGCCGCCTACCGGGCCCGAGCCCGATAGCGCGGGCCGCCGTGGCGCGGCCGGGGCGGCGGTGCCATGCTCGAGCCCGTGGTTGACGCCGGCGGCCTCGCCGCCGAGATCGGCGAGGCGCTGGCGGACGCCCTGGCGGCACGCGACCCCGAGGGCCTGCGCCGCTTCCTCGCGCCCGACGTGCGATGGGGGGACGAGGGGACGCCGCGCGCGTGCGTGGGGCCCGACGACGTCATCGCGACGATGCGCGCGGCCCTCGGGCGCGGGGTCGAGGCGCGCCTCGACGCCGTCGTGGCGGGCACTCGCGGCGTCATGGCCTCGATGACGGTCGCGTTCCCCGACGAGGGCGAGTGGCCGCTCTTCCAGGTGTACGACGTCACCGACCGGCTGGTCACGCGGATTCGGGCGTTCGACGACGCCGACAGCGCCGCGGAGTCGGCCGGGCTGCCCGGGCGCTAGAGCGCCGCGGGGGCGGGCGCCCCGACGAAGCCCCGCAGCAGGACCAGCCCGTCGGCCGAGCCGAGCAGCGGCGACGACGCGCGCTCGGGGTGGGGCATCAGGCCGACGACGTTGCCCGCCTCGTTGGACACCCCGGCGACGTCGCCGCGCGAGCCGTTCGGGTTCTCCAGGTAGCGCAGGACGACCTGGTCACGCTCGACGATCCGCGCGTAGGTCTCGTCGTCGCACGTGTAGCAGCCCATGAAGTGGTTGATCGGCACGGTCAGCTCCTGGCCGAGCGCCGCGGCGCGCGTGAGCACCGACGCGGTGCTGGCCACGACCAGGCGGGTCGGCTGGCACAGGAAGGTCAGGCCGCGGTTCTTGTCCAGGGCCCCGGGCAGCAGCCCGGCCTCGGTGAGCACCTGGAAGCCGTTGCAGATCCCGAGCACGGGTCCGCCGTCGGCCGCGAAGCGCGCGACCGCCGCCATGACCGGCGAGAAGCGAGCCAGCGCACCGGCGCGCAGGTAGTCGCCGTGGGCGAATCCGCCGGGCAGCACCACGGCGTCCAGCCCGGCGAGGTCGGTCGCGGAGTGCCAGACGAGGCGCGCGTCGGCGCCGAGCGAGTCGAGCGCCGCGACGACGTCGTGCTCGCAGTTGGACCCCGGAAAGACGACGACGCCGACGCTGCCTCACGCGTCGACCCGGACGCTCGCGGCCTCGATCACCGGGTTGGCCAGCAGCCGGTCGGCCAGGGCGCCGGCGGTGGCCAGGGCGTCGGCCTCGTCGTCGGCCTCGACCGTGAAGCGAAAGGACCGCCCGGCGCGCACCGAGTCGACGCCGGTGAACCCCAGCGCGGGCAGGGCCCGCTCGATCGTGGCCCCCTCCGGGTCCGCGATCCCGTCGCGCAGGGTCACCTCGACGACGACCGGGACCCTCACGAGCCCGCACCGTACCAGTCGTCGAGCGAGCGACCCGGTCACTCGCTCGTAGCACTCGACGTACCGTCGCGGACGTCGACGCCACCACGTCGTCGGGCACGCGCGGCGGCGGCGGCGTGCGGTCCCAGGGCTGCGCGGCGAGCCAGTCGCGGAAGGGCTGCTTGTCGAAGGCCGGCGGCGTCTCGCCGGCGACGACCGCGTCGGCCGGCCAGACCCGCGACGAGTCGGGCGTCATGACCTCGTCGCACAGACGAGCGCGCCGTCGACCAGGCCGAGCTCGAACTTGGTGTCGGCCAGCACGAGCCCGGCCGCGGCCATCGCGGCCGCGCCCACGTCGAAGAGCGTCGAGGCAGAGCCCCTCGGCCTCGTCGAGCTCCGTCGCGCCGACGAGCCCGCACGCCTCGTCCACGGCAGATGTTCGCGTCGTGGCCGGACGCCGCCTTCGTCGAGGGGGTGAACGCGGCTCTCAAAGGCGTCGGTCAGGCGCATCCCCGAGGGCGCCGGCTCACCGTGGATCGTGCCGCGCTCGGCGTACTCGTCGTAGGCCTGGCCGGCCAGGCGCGCGCGCACGATGCACTCGAGGTGCAGCATCTCGCGCCCGGCGCGCGAGCATCGCCCGGCCGTGCCAGGCGGGCTCGCCGGCGAAGCCCGGGACCGCGGCGTCGATCTCCCCCGGGTCGCAGGTGATCAGCGCGGAGGCGACCACGCCGCCCGCGAGCCCGGCCCAGAAGTCGGTCATCCCGGTCAGCACCCGGCCCTTGTCGGGGATCGGCTCGGCCATGACGACGTCGAAGGCGCTCAGAGCCGGTCCGAGGCGACGAGCAGGAGGCGGTCGTCGCCCACCGCGTAGAGGTCGCGGACCTTGCCCCGGTAGCAGGTGGCTCAGGCCCGAGGGTCATGGGCGCCACGTCGAGCGCGTCGAGGAACCGGCCGCGCTGGGCGCAGCACGCGGTCGGGGTCGAAGGCGCCGTCCAGCTCCGCGGCGTCGAGGCCGACGCTCGGCGTCGCCTCGACCACCTCGCGGCAGGTCGCGGCCGCTCGTCGGCCGCGGCTCGCGCGCGCGCTGGACGACCCGGTAGGCGTCGTCGCGGGCGACGCCCGAGTCGACCAGCGCGAGCAGGACGCGACTGGCTGAGAGACCGAGCCCGAGGCTGCCGACGTCGAGGTTCTCCAGGGCGCGCTCGGCGTGCGATGACGAGGCCCGTCGGCGAGGCTCGCGCCTCGCGCAGCAGGAAGACGGTCAGCGGCGATCGCGTCGGGCAGCACGACGCGCTCGACGCTCGAGTGCGAGATGTCGCGCTCGTGCCAGAGCGCGACGTCCTCGAGTCCGGCGGACGAGGTAGCCGCGCAGGACGCGTGCCAGGCCGCAGAGCCGCTCGGTGCGCACCGGGTTGCGCTTGTGGGGCATCGCCGACGAGCCCTTCTGGCCCTCGGCGAAGGGCTCGTCGGCCTCGCCGACGTCGCTGCGCGCGAGGAGGCGGACCTCCAGTGGCGAAGGACTCGACCGTGGTCCCGACGGCGGCGCAGGCGTAGAGGACCTCGGCGTGCCGGTCGCGCGCGACCACCTGGGTCGCCGGGGTCGGGGCCAGGCCCGAGCGCGGCGCAGACGTACGCCTCGACCGCGGGGTCGATCGTGGAGTAGGTGCCGACCGCGCCCGAGAGCTTGCCGACCGCGATGCCGTCGCGCGCGCGCCGCACCCGGTCGGCGTCGCGGTCGGCCTGGAGGGCGAAGAGCGCGAACTTGGCGCCGAAGGTCGTGGGCTCGGCGAACGATGCCGTGGGTCCGGCCCGTGACGGGCCACGTCGATCGACTCGACCGCGCGCCTCGTGAGGGCGTCGCGCAGCGCGACGCGCCTCGGCGCCCACGAGCGTCCATCGCCGCGGCCAGCGTCGCGCACAGCGCGGTGTCGACCACGTCGCTGACGTGGTCAGCCCGTAGTGGACCCACGGCGCCTCGGGCCCGCCGATCCTCTCCTGGACGACGTCGACGAAGGCCGCGGTGTCGTGGCGGGTGACCGCCTCTCGCGCGTCGACGGCGTCGACGAACCCCTGGTCGACGACCGGGGCCGGCGCGCGCGCAGCGCCGCGGCGTCGCCGGCGGGCGCGACGCCCAGGTGGCCTCGAGCGCCTCGACCGCCAGGAGCTCGACCTCGAGCATGGTGTCGAAGCGCGCGCTCGTCGGTGAAGAGCGCGGCGAGGTCGGCCGGCGCGTACCTCGGGATCATCGCCCCCCTGCCCGACGCGACGTCTGCGCGCATCACCATCCCCTCGAAGGTTACGGTCGCCACGGCGTCGTAGGCGCGCGTCGCGCGCGGCCTCGACGGTGTCGGCCGAGCGCGGTGACCGCGAGCACGCGCCCGCCGGTCGCGACGAACCGGTCCCCCTCGCGCCGCGTCCCGGCGTGGAAGACGCACGACCCCGTCGCGGCGGCCGCGCCAGCTGGCCGTCGGGGCCCAGGCCGCCGATCTCGTCGCCGCCCACCGGCGCCTCGGGGTAGCCGCGCGACGCGAGGACCACGGTCACCGCGGCGCCGACGGGCGCGCGGCGCGACCCCGGCGAGCGACCCGGTCGCGGTCGCCGACATCAGGTCGAGGAGCGGGCCGCGGTCGAGCGGGGCGCACGACCTGGGCCTCGGGGTCGCCGAACCGCACGTTGTACTCGAGGAGCTTCGGCCCGTCGGCGGTCGACCATCAGCCCGGCGTAGAGGACGCCCCGGTAGTCGATGCCGCGCTCGCCGCAGCTCGCGCGACGGTCGGCGCGATCGACCCGGTCCATCATCGTCCGACGAGGTCGTCGACGCCGAACTCGGGCAGCGGCGCGTACGCGCCCATACCCCCGGTGTTGGGCCCGGTGTCGCCCTCGCCGAGGCGCTTGTAGTCGCGCGACGGCGCGAGCGCCACGGCGTCGCGGCCGTCGCACAGCACGAAGCATCGAGCACTCGGGCCCGGCCAGCCCCTCCTCGATGACGACCCGTCTCGCCGGCCGTCGCCGAACGCCGCGCCCGAGAGCTTGGCGCGGACGTCGGCGACCGCCTCGTCGAGGTCGTCGGTGACCAGCACGCCCTTGCCGGCGGCCAGGCCGTCGGTCTTGACGACGTAGGGCGGAGTCATGGAGCGCAGGAACTCGTCGGCCGCGGCCGGCGTCGTCGAAGGTCCCGTGCGCGCGGTCGGCACCCCGGCGGCGGCGAGGAACTCCTTCATGTACGCCTTCGACCCCTCGAGGCGCGCGCCGTCGGCGCCGGGGCCGACGACCGCCACGCCGCGCGCGCGCAGCCGGTCGGCCAGCCCGTCGACGACCGGCTGCTCGGGGCCGATGACGAAGAGGTCGGCGTCGAGCTCGTCGAGCGGCGTGTCGACGCACTCGATCCCGTGGGCCGCCGCATGCCGGGGTTGCCCGGCGCGACGCCACGTCGGCCTCGGCGGCCAGGGTCCAGGCGAGCGCGTGCTCGCGCGCGCCCGTGCCCGTCACGACGCAGCGGCGTCACCGCGGCGTCGACGAACTGCTCGCGGCCCGGCCCCACGCCCGACGACGTCGATCGGCACGCCGATCGTCTCTTCGAGGAAGCGCGACGTAGTCGCCGCGCGGCCGCGGGCAGCCGCGCGTAGTCGGTCGCGCCCGAGAGGTCGGTCGCGCCACCCCGGCAGGGCTCTCGTAGACCGGGATGACCGCGTGCAGCACGCGACTGGTGGTAGGGCGGGTAGTCGTAGCGCTCGCCGCCGACCTCGTAGGCGACGCAGACCTTGCACCGTCGTCGAGGGCGTCGAGCACGTCGAGCTTGGTCAGCGCGATCTCGGTGAGCGAGTTGAGCCGCGCCGCCTGGCGCGCCATCACCACGTCGAACCACCCGACCCGGCGCCGGCGCCCGGTGTTGGTGCCGAACTCGTGGCCGCGCTCGACGAGCAGGTCGCCGACGTCGTCGTCGAGCTCGGTCGGGAACGGGCCCGCGCCCACGCGCGTGACGTAGGCCTTGGCGATGCCCGACGACGCGCGTGATGTCGCGCGGGCCGATCCCCGAGCCGGTGCACGCGCCGCCGGCGACCGGGTTGGACGAGGTGACGAACGGGTAGGTCCCGTGGTCGAGGTCGAGGAACGTCGCCTGCGCGCCCTCGAGCAGGATGCGGTCGCCGCGCGTCGAGCGCGTCGTGCACGAAGCCGACCGTGTCGCCGATCATCGGCGCGATCCGCGGCGCGTACTCGTCGAGGTACGCCTCGGCGATCTCGGCGGCCGTCATCGGCAGCCGGTTGTAGACCTTGGTCAGCACGCGGTTCTTCTCCGTGCAGCGCGACGTCGAGCTTCTGGCGGAAGATCTTCTCGTCGAGCAGGTCCTGGACCCGCAGCCCGACGCGCGCCGCCTTGTCGGCGTAGGCCGGGCCGATGCCGCGCTTGGTCGTGCCCGAGCGCGTTGCTGCCGAGGAACCGCTCGGTCACGTCGGTCGAGCTCCTGGTGGTACGGCATGATCAGGTGCGCGTTGCCCGAGACGAGCAGGCGCGAGGTGTCGACGCCCTTGCGACTCAGCGCGTCGAGCTCGTCGAGCAGGACCTCCGGGTCCACGACGACGCCGTTGCCGATGACCGGGCGTGATCGTGCGGGTAGAGCACCCCCGAGGGAACGAGCTGGAGGGCGAACGCCTCGCCGTCGACGACGATGCGGTGGCCGGCGTTGTGGCCGCCCTGGTAGCGCACGACGACGTCCATCTCCCGGGAGAGGAGGTCGGTGAGTTTGCCCTTGCCCTCGTCACCCCACTGGGTGCCGACCACGACGGTTGCTGGCACGGGTCTTCCTCCGGGCTCGTTCCGGGCCTCAGCCTACGCGAGCCCCGCGCGACCCCCGTCCCTCGCCGGCTCGCGCGGCGGCGCGTCGGCGGCGCGCCTCGCCGCTCTCACCCCAGCGCGGCCTCGACCCTCGCGCCAGTGGCCAGGAGCACGTCCTCGCCGCCGTGCGGCCCGACGAGCTGGAGGCTGGCCGGCAGGCGCGATCCGGCGACGGGCACCGGCAGCGCGAGGCACGGGCTGCCCGAGGCGTTGAAGACGACCGTGTGGCGCGTGAGCTCGATGGAGGACAGCGTCGGGTCGTCGCCGATCTCGTCGAGCCGGTAGGGGAAGATCGGCAGCGTCGGGAGCGCGAGCAGCTCGACGCGCGTGAAGAGCTCGGCGACCCGAGGGCGCCACGCCGCGAGCCGGGCGCGAGCGTCCGGCGCGCCGTCGCGGAAGAGGTCGATCAGGGCGAGCGAGCCCTTGATGTCGTCGCCCAGCCCGTCGGGGTCCTCGTCGGCCAGGCGGTGATCGGCCTCCCAGAGCTCGGTGAGACGGTCGCCCAGTCGGCGGCGGCCTGGTCGAAGCCGGGGACCTCGACGTCGACGACCTCAGCTCGCAGCGGGCCAGGGCCTCGTCGACCGCGGACTCGATCTCCGGCAGCCCCGAGGTGCGAAGGCGCCCGACCACCGACCCGGGCCGGTCGGCCACGGTGAAGCCGGGCTCCAGGAGGGTCATCCCGAGCGGCGGCCGCCACGTCCCGGCCCAGGGGGCCGATCGTGTCGAAGCTGGGCGCGAGCGGCCAGACGCCGTCGACGCTGACCCGGCCGAGCGTCGTCTTGAGCCCGACGACCCCGCAGCACGCCGCGGGCACCCGGATCGAGCCGCCGGTGTCGCTGCCCAGCGCGACGTCGGCGTCCCCGTCGGCGACCGCCACCGCCGAGCCGCTCGACGACCCGCCGGGGATGAGGTCCGCGTCCAGCGGGTTGCGCGGGGTGCCGAACCAGCGGTTGATCCCGTTGGGCAGCATCGCGAGCTCATGGAGGTTCGCCTTGCCCACGAGCCGCGCCCCGGCGGCCCGGCACCCGGACAGGCACGCGGCGTCGCGCGCGGCCGGCGACGCGCGTCGCTCCACGGCCCTCGACCCGGCCGTCGTGGGCGTCCCCGCCACGTCGATGATGTCCTTGACCGCGACGCGCGGACCGTCGCCGCCCTCGTCGAGACGCGTGATGAAGGTCGACAGGTCCGCCTCCTGGATCGACCGGGGCCCTGATGGTAACGACGCGCCGCGGGCGGCGCTCGGGTCAGCCCAGCGCGCGCTCTAGGTCGGCGACGAGGTCCTCGGCGTCCTCGATGCCGACCGAGAGCCGGACCAGGCTCGGCGGCGGCGCGAGCGCGGAGTCGCGCGGCGCCGCGACGCGTGCGTCATCTGCGCCGGGATTTCGATCAGGCTCTCGACGCCACCGAGTGACTCGGCCAGCGTGAAGACCCTCGTCCGCTCGACGAACTTCGTTGCGCGAGTGGCTCCACCGGCGACCTCGACGCTCACCATTCCACCAAATCCCCGCATCTGATCCAGCGCGACCTTGTGGTTCGGGTGGCTCTCGAGACCCGGGTACCAGACCCGCTCGATGTTCGGGTGCTGCGAGAGCAGTGCGACCACTTGGGCGGCGTTCTCCTGATGACGATCCATCCGCACCGCTAGCGTTCGTATGCCGCGCATGATCAAGTAGCAGTCCAACGGTCCGGGGATCGCTCCCACCGCGTACTGGAAGAACTTCAGCCGCGCCGCGAGGTCCGCGTCATCGGTGACGAGCATCCCGCCAATCGCGTCGGAGTGCCCCCGAGATACTTCGTCGTCGAGTGCATCACGACGTCGGCGCCGAGCGCGAGCGGCGTCTGCAAGTAGGGAGTGGCGAACGTGTTGTCGACGACGAGTCGGGCACCATGGCCATGCGTGACCTCGGCCAGCGCGTGGATATCGGCGATTCGCAGCCACGGGTTACTCGGCGTTTCGGCCCACACGAGCTTCGTGCCGTCGCGCCAGGACGACGTGACGGCGTCGATGTCCGAGAGATCGACAACGTCAGTTGCGATCCCCCACGGACCGAAGATCTTCGTCAACATCCGGAAGGTGCCGCCGTAGGCGTCGGCCGAAAGCATGACGCGGTCCCCCGGTTCGAGGGTGCGCAGCATCGAGTCGGTGGCCGACAGGCCCGATGAGAAGGCGATTCCGAACTGACCACCTTCGAGACTGGCCACGACGGTCTCGAGCGCCGCCCGCGTGGGATTGTCACCGCGTCCGTAGTCGGCGAACTTGACGACGCCAACCGACTCCTGGGCGTACGTCGACGTGAGATAGACCGGCACGTTGACGGCCCCAGTCTCAACGTCGGGCTCCTGCCCGGCGTGAATGGCACGAGTGGAGAAGTTCACGAACGTCCTTTCACTTACGAATCGGGTCCAGTCTTGGAGAGGAAGCGCAGGACGTCTGAGGCCGTGATGACGCCGCGGGGTCGCCCGTCGGCGAGAACCAACAACGCCGGCGTCGTGGCGAGTCGACGCGTCACGGATTCGAGCGGCTCACCGACGCCGATCGTCTCGAGGATCGGACCCATGACCGCCTCGATTGGTCGATCCAGCATCGTCGGGTCCTTGAATCCCAGTTCCATGAGGTCGAGCTCGATCGCCGTGCCCACGACTTCTTTCGCCGCCAACGGCAGTTCGGCGGTGACTGCGATGACGACCTGGGAGACGCCGCGCTCGCGCATCAGGTCCGTCACCTCACGAACGCTCTGCTGCGTCGTCGCCAGAATCAGGTCGGTCGCGTTCGCGCCCTTGACGTCGAGGATGTCTCCGGCGGTCGGGCCGGTCGCGGTCGTCAAGAAGCCGTAACCGCGCATCCAGTCATCGTTGAAGATCTTCGATATGTACCCGCGTCCAGTGTCGGGCACCAGGACGACCACGCACGAACCCGGCGGCGCGGCCTCGGCGACGCGCAGCGCCGCGACGACCGCCGTCCCGCCGGACCCGCCGATCAGCATCCCTTCTTCGTGCGTCACGCGCCGCGCCATGTCGAAGGCGTCAGCGTCGCTCACGGCGATCACCTCGTCGACCAGACTCGGGTCATAATTCGCGGGCCAGAAGTCCTCGCCCACACCTTCGGTGAGATACGGGCGTCCCTCTCCACCGGAGTAGACCGACCCCTCGGGATCGGCGGCGATGACCTGTACCGCAGGATTCTGCTCCTTGAGGTACTTCGCCACGCCGCAAATCGTGCCGCCGGTGCCCGCTCCGGCGACGAAGTGAGTCACCGTGCCGTCGGTGTCGCGCCAGATCTCGGGACCGGTCGTCGTGTAGTGCGCGAAGGGGTTGGCGGGATTGGAGTACTGATCGGGTCGGAAGGCCCCGGGTGTCTCTCGCGTGAGTCGCTCGGCGGTCGAGTAGTACGACTCAGGGTCTTCGGGCGCCACCGCGGTCGGACAGACGATCACCTCGGCGCCGTAGGCCTCCAATAGTCGAACTTTTTCGGCGGCCATTTTGTCGCTCATGACGAAGATGCACCGGTAGCCGCGCTGGGCCGCGACGATGGCGAGCCCCACGCCGGTGTTACCACTCGTAGGTTCGACGATGACACCGCCCGGCTTCAAGAGACCGTCGCGTTCGGCGGCGTCGATCATGGTGAGCGCCGGGCGGTCTTGGAGCTCCCGCCCGGGTTGGTGGTCTTCATCTTCGTCGCCAGCACCGGCGCCGCGATCCCCTCGCCCATGCGCCCCAGGCGCACCATCGGGGTGCGGCCGATGAGCTTCGAGCGGGCTCGCGGCCACGTCCATGTCGTCGTAGGGCACCGCACCTCCGAAGCGCTCGACCACCCGACGTCACTCTACGGTCCCGCGCGTCGGGCGCCCGGGCCCCGCGCCGCGGTGCCGCGTGACCGCGTTGTTAGGGTCGATCGGTGGCCCTTGGCGCAGTCGCGACGGCGTGGCGGGTCGCGATCCTGGCGGTCGCCGGCGTCGCCGCGGGGGTGGCCAACGGCGTCGCGGGCGGGGGCACCTTCATCACGTTCCCCACGCTGCGGCCCTCGGCATCCCGGCGCTGCAGGCCAACGTCTCGTCGACGGTCGGCCTCGTGCCGAGCGTCATGGGCGGCGTCGGCGTCTTCCGGGCCGAGCTGCGCGAGCACCGCGCGACGCTGCGCGCGGCCCTGCCGTGGTGCCTCGTCGGCTCGGCGGCGGGGACCGCGGTCCTGCTGGGCACGCCGGCGAGCGCCTTTCGCGACGTGGTGCCGTGGCTCATCGGCGCGGCCACGCTCGCCTTCGCCCTGGCGCCGGCGATCACCCGAGCGCTCAACTCGGCGCCCGTCCGCGCGCGGCGCCGCGCGCTGCTCGGGCCCGGGGTCCTGGTCGCGCGCGCCTACGGCGGCTACTTCGGCGCGGGGCTGGGCATCGTCCTGCTGGCGGTGCTGGCCATCTCCCTGGACGAGGCGATCCTCACGCTCCAGGGGCTGCGCATCGCCCTGGGTCTCGCGACGAACCTGCTCGCGGCCGCGGTGTTCGTCGCGCGCGGCAACCTGTCGGCCGAGGCGGTGGCGGTCCTCGCGGTGTCGACGCTGGTGCGGGTGGCTCGGCGCGCGCAGCCTGCGGCGCCTCTCGCCGACCGTGGTGCGCCTCGTCGTCATCGCCGTCGGCGTGGCGACCACCGCGCGCCTAGCCGTCGGCTGAGTCGCCCGGGCGGTGGAAGGACAGCCACGCGCCCCCGACCACCACGGCCAGCGCGCCCACGGGCACGGCCGGGGCCAGGCGCGGCGCGTGCAGCGCGACGAGGGCGCCCAGCCCGGCGCCGCCGATGAGCGCCAGCAGGATCAGCGCCGAGCGGGCCTGGAGCCCGGACCCGCGCTTGGTGAGCCCCGCGATGAACTGGGTCAGGGTCCCGGTGAGGTAGGTCGTCGACAGGCCCGACACGCCGAAGCGCAGGACCGCCGAGCTCTGCACGCCCAGCGCCGCGGCGTTGAGGCCCAGCAGGCCGTAGGCGGTGACCGTCCCCGGGGTCGCGCCCACCGCCTCCCACCACACCGCGAAGGCCCCGAAGAGCGCCCCAACTCGACGCCGAGCGCCCATACCACCGGCCGCGGCCACAGGCCGTCGGACGCGTCGGCGTGGCCGGCGACGTGCGCGCCGACGAAGCTCCCTGCGACGTAGGCCAGGAACGCCACCCCGGTGTGCAGTGCTATCGACCCGTCGTGGTGGGCCGCGGCCAGGCCGAGGAAGACCATGTTGCCGGTCATGACGCTGGTGAAGACCCCGCCCAGGCGCAGCAGGCCGATGGCGTCCACCGAGCCGGTGACCAGCGTGAGCACGATCACCAGCGCGTCGCGGCGGCGCCGCGGCGTCCAGAATCGCCCCGGTGCGACGACGGCCACGTCCTGGACCACGCCCGCCCCTAGTGGCGCGCGGCGCCGCCGAGGAAGGACTCGACGAAGGCCGGGTTGTCGGCGAGGTCGGCGGGCGCGCCGGACAGGACGATGCGCCCGCCGCCGAGCACCAGGGTCCAGTCCGAGATGCGCAGCGCCGCGCGCGCCCGCTGCTCGACCAGCAGGACGGTCGACCCGTGGTCGGCGAAGCCGCGGATGTACTCGTCGAGCAGCTGCGCGGCGACCAGCGGGGCCAGGTTGGCCGTCGGCTCGTCGAGCACCAGCACCGAGGGCGAGAGCATCAGGACCCGGCCCATGGCGAGCATCTTGCGTTCGCCCCCGGAGAGCTTGCCCGCCTTGCGCGTCAGCATCGTCTTGAGCCGCGGGAAGAAGTCGAGCACCGCCGCGAGGCGGTCGGCGATCTGGTGGCGGCCCAGGAGGTAGCCGCCGATCTGTTCGAGGTTCTCC